>JAEWVR010000042.1 GCA_023459055.1 Fibrobacterota bacterium | reverse complement strand
AGGTAATCAGTATCTGATGGAGCTTACAAAGGCCCAGAGAGAAATCTATGCTGCTCTCAAAATCCCAGAGCCAACAGCACATTGCTCCGCTGATTTGTAGATATTGTATGGTGTGAAGATTTTGGGTCCTTCCTTCTTCGCAATGGCGAGGTAGGTGATGAAATCTTTTTGTACTATAATGAAGATACTGACGAAGCTACACGTGATGCACTTGTTTCAAGGGTAATCATTGATGGTGAATATCGTGGACTACATATCAAAATGCGGGGTTCATACAGTGCACATCATGTAAGAAACAGCGACTCACTTGAACTTGAATTACAAGAATGAATTAATAACCAGAGTCTGGTGACAAGTTACTGAAATTAAAAACAATACAACTTGTTTCTGACTTGGGCGATTATTTATCTACAGTAGAATTATTCCTGCTGTAGATAAATTTTACACCTGTATTATTTCTTTGGCAACAGCTTCTCCCACCACCATTTATTCTCAACATACCACTTAATTGTATTCTTTAGCCCATCTTTAAATTTTGTCACTGGTTCCCATCCGAGTTCATTCTTTATTTTTGATGCATCAATTGCATAACGGCGATCATGCCCCAGACGGTCCTGAACATATTTGATAAGACTATCCGGTTTACCAAGCTCCTCCAGCAGCATTTTTACAATTTCAATATTTGTTTTTTCATTATTTCCACCAATATTATACACTTGTCCCGGAGTACCTTTATTCAGTACAACATTAATCGCACTGCAATGATCCTCAACAAATAACCAGTCTCTTATGTTGAGACCATCACCATAGACCGGAAGCGCTATATCACGAAGTGCATTGGTAATCATTAATGGTATTAACTTTTCGGGAAACTGATAGGGACCATAATTGTTTGAGCAGCGTGTAATAATTGACGGAAAGTGATACGTTTCGAAATATGCCCGAACAAGCAGATCACTCCCTGCTTTTGATGATGAATACGGACTGTTTGGTGCTATAGGGGTTTCTTCAGTAAAATACCCAGTCGGACCAAGTGATCCATAAACTTCATCGGTTGATACATGCACAAATCGCCGACCCTCATAGTGCCCATCCCAATATTCTTTTGCAGTATGCAACAAACACTGTGTTCCAAGTACATTAGTTGTTATGAATGTTTCGGGTCCGGTAATACTTCTGTCAACATGCGACTCGGCGGCAAAATGAATGACAGCCGAAAAATTATGCGTCTGAAAAAGTTGCTTCAAAAGCTCTCTGTCGCAGATATCTCCCTTTACGAAAGTATATCGGGGATCATTTTGGATTGTCAGCAGATTATCGAGATTGCCCGCATAGGTCATAAGGTCAAGATTAACAACTGCATAATCCGGATTGCTTTTCAAGAAAAGATGAATAAAATTTGAACCAATAAATCCGGCTCCACCGGTGACTAGTGCTTTTTTCAATTGAAACTCCTGAGTGTTATTATAATTATTTTGTGATTTACTGAATTGTTTTTTCGAGCCCGACATAACTGTTGAAAGCATCTTTCCAATGTGGCATTATGTTTACTCCTGCTTTTTTTAGTCGTTCATTTTCCAGAACACTGAATTTTGGACGGGGAGCAGGGCGTGGATATTCCTCTGTTGTACAGGGATTAACAGGCGTAGTAATCCCGTATGCATCAACAATTGCCTTCGCGAAATCATACCATGTACATGAACCTTCTGATGTACAATGGAATACACCTTTTAAATCAAGATTCATTGTCGCAAAGATCTGGTTGCATACATCAACAGTCCAGGTTGGTGATCCGTATTGATCATTGACAACTTTCAGACCATCACTGGTACCCTGCTTTTTAAGTGCAGCATTTCTGATTGTCTTAACAAAATTATTTCCATACAATCCGTATAACCATGCGATTCGGTAAATCTGATAGTTTTCTGTATATTTTGCGATCTGCATCTCACCATCAAGTTTTGATTTGCCATATTCTGTTGCCGGTGATGGAATATCTGATTCAACATACGGAGTCTTTTTTGTTCCATCAAAAACGTAATCGGTGCTGATATGAATCAGCTTCGCGTTTACACGTTGCGATTCCTGTGCGAGAATACCACAACCATCACCATTGACTTTAAAAGCGACCTCCTTCTTAGTCTCACAATCATCAACAGCCGTGAACGCCGCACAATTGATAATTATTGATGGTTTCTCGCCATCGATAACAGATCGCACACTCTCAATTTTTGTTATGTCAACCTCAGGATAATCAATTCCCTTATATGCAACACCCCGTTTTTCCACCAGCTTCATCATATCAGTACCAAGCTGTCCATTCGCTCCAACGATTAAAATCTTACTCATTACTCATTATTCTCCTGCAATCTTCTATTAACGGATCAAAACACTGACGTGCGTTTCTGTTGACCACTCTTGATGGAATCATATATTCCTTATACACCCAGTCTGTTCTTTTTGAAAACTTTGAAAAATAATCAATCATTTCCTGTGCATTTAGACTTGACTCAGAGACACTGATTATCTGATCTGCCGACATTAATGTCGGAATGAAATTCTTACCTCTGAATTCATCAAACAATGCACGGAGTGCCTGCGATTGACGCCCATTTGCATCAGGAATTCCACTAATAGCAGGTGACAGATACCGGACAACATATCTGCTTGTCATTTTCTGACGCCCTTTTGATATACTTAAAAACGACGCTGCTTTTGCATCAACATCAATTGTAATTCCTCCAAGAATGTCGATGATTCTTTCAATTCCATCTCTTGATGTCGACATGTACTTTTGAATTCGTGTATCAAAGATCCGCTCAAGAAATGTTGTAACAAATAACGAACCCCCATACAAATATGCCTGATCAATAGTAGATAAATTTTGTGTAAATTGTTCGATTAGTAATGATTCCGGTATCCGGATCAGATGAATTTCGCCTTTCTGGAAATTCGTTCTTACAAGGTAAAAAATATTCGGTGCGACACTGAAAAACATATTGAGCGGAGCATCTTTAACAAGCGCATCCGACTTACTTTCTGTCAACTGGGTAAATTGTTCGTTTGCGCTGATATCAGGTGCAAGGCGTGTAATCTGAAAAGGCCGTTCATCATCGTAGATTGTCGCGCTCTGTCCACTGATCATATTTGTTGATTCTCTGCCAGCCCGTCGTTCCACAAGCAACAGTCCATTCATGATATTAATTACAACCTGATCACTTTGTACATCAAGTAGAAAATCAGCTCCAGACCCTACGATTGTCAAAACAACAGAGCGGGTAAACACTCTATATATCTCATCGGCATTAGAATAGACAATTCTATGCCAGCACGAACCATTGTTTTGTGATATTTCTGTCACATTGTGATTTTCAAACGTCTGGTTTATTTTTTCAAATGTCATATCAGCGAAGTTGTCGAGATCTATTCTTGAGAATGCACTGATAGATACCTCTGCCTGCGATGCCCCGCGGACCTGTATACGTTCTCCCGGAAGTATATTATTACCTGTTTGCAAAGCACTTGTTTTTCCATCCGTATGTGTAATCTGGGCATCACCAAAAAAGAACTCCACTTTTGCATGTTCCTGCCGGTCTGTGACAATCACCGGCTTATCAAGTGTCCCTACACGTATACTCTGGTTGTTGCCTATTTGTGAAGACAAGTTAATCACAGAAAGATCTGATGTCGGCCGAACTCCTGCAACCTTTAGAATTTCAAATTGCGTTGTTCCTTCGGGAACCACATACCAACCCGGCTTACGAATATTGCCTTCAACGTTGATTCTGTACGTACTTAATGCCTGACGTTTCCCGAACAATCCGCTTTGCCTTACAAGAGAGAACCCCTCAACAGCAATTCCGGTAATCAGTACCGCATATACAGCATAAGAAAACAGCCTTAGTCGTAAACTTACTGACATTGTTACCGCTCCTGCCGAGAATCTTTTTCACCAACAATTTTCCAGCCCTGCGCGCTTATCTGCCATACAATATCGTAGGTTTTACGCACACCGCTATCATTAATTGTATAAACAAGCGTTTCAATATATGAAATGCCTTTTTTTCCGGTTTCAATTTTTATTAGCTTAACTTTCGGCATTGACGGATCCGCAAATCGCAACATGGCTGTTCGCTTCCACTCGGAGAATGTCCCGTTTACAGATCGAAATGATTTGCTATTGTAAAATGATAAATACCGTTCAATGTCTCTTTTCGACATTGATTGAACCCATAAGCCAATAGTATCAGATAATCCTGAAGACTGAAAATCAACAGTATCGATCCTGACATTTACTTTTTCGGAATCTCTCTGCATACCGGAAAAAGAGGGTACAGCCATATCATTCGATAACCTGCTGCTCCCGGAAGAATCATTCTGCGCTCCGCCGAGACCAAGATACTGAATCTTATCATCCCATGTAGTAATCGGTTTTTTATCTATATAGAACAATAATGCTGCAAGTGTTAAAAACAGGATTGTCAATATCCAGAAAAACTTCTTTGACATAACATACCGTATCGAACCACTCAACACTCCAGCATACCGTGGAATTTTGTAAAAAATATTTTTTAAAAACTCACGCATATCTCTTTCAAGTTGTAGACCAAATTCTCTAAAACTGAATTTATGAGTGTGATCATCCTCGTAACTGTATTTGTATGACGAATACCCATAATACCCATAATAATAAGGGTAATATCCTCTTGACAGGATAACACCATTGAGAATGCCTCCGTAAATACGTGTCCCTATGCGTTTTAACTGACTTTTTGCCTGACTGGCCGCTTTTAGAGGTGTCCAGAGC
Source organism: Fibrobacterota bacterium (assembly GCA_023459055.1). GTDB lineage: Bacteria > Fibrobacterota > Chitinivibrionia > Chitinivibrionales > Chitinispirillaceae > JAAZBG01. The sequence continues at coordinate 154,546 of JAEWVR010000042.1, read as the reverse complement.
GTACGCACTACCATTACGCAGCAATCAATTTTAGGTGCCATAGTTATCGTATCACTTACCGGAAGAAGCGCCGGTGAGTCAAAAACGATGTAATCAGCCTTATCCCGAATTTCCTCAAGAAGTAAGTCAAAACGGTAGGTTCCCAGCAGTTCGGCAGGATTATCAGGACGCTCTCCCGCCGTGACAATAAACAGGTTGGGATGCGTTGTCGGCTTGATAATCTGATCAATTGTTGCCTTACCAAGCAGGTAATCTGAAAGCCCGATCTTTTTCTCAACACCAAACAGGGAGTGTATTTGAGATCTTCTTAAATCAGCATCAACAAGAATCACTTTCTTATTATCAAGAGAAAATGTAATTGACAAATTGGCAGACAACGTTGTTTTACCTTCCCCCTTGATCGCGCTGCATACAATAAATGTTTTAATATTATTCTGTGCTGCGATATGCTTTAAATTTGCTCTCAATGCGCGGAATGGCTCGAGTACTGTTTTGGCAAGATCACCTTTTTGTTCCAGTAACACTTTTTCTGTTTCAATTTGCGGAACAACACCTAACAGCGGTAACTCCAGTTCCCGCTCGACATCACGCGGATCTTTAAGACTCTGATCAAGATATTCTATCAACAAAGCAAATGCAATTCCAAGAATGATACCGATTAAAATACCGATTATTACATTGGCAAACCCCACTTTGGTTACTGCTTTTCGCGGAGTCTCAGCCATTTCGAGAAGCTTCAGGTCGGATTCCTGCGAATCCCGCCGGATCTTTACTTCCTCATACTTTGTCTTGAGCATACGGAGTGTTTGAAGAATCGACTCTGTTTCGCGTTCGAGGTATGCATACTTTTGCTCAAGTGATGGCAATTGAAGAAGATCGTGATTGAGCCGCTCAATTATTTTTTCCTGTGCGATCCGTTTTTGTTCAAGAGCAGAACGCTCAACAGTGAGATTGACAATCTCCTGAACTAAGGACTGACGAATCGGATTCTTTACAAATGTTTTACTTGAAGCATCCCTTGATATACTGTCAATTGTCGCTACCTTTAAATTTTCAATCTGCTGTCGAAGCATTTTGACTTTATAATGTTCTGTACTATATTCAGCTGTCAACGAATTCAATTCAAGTTCAAGATCTGCAATTTTTTTCTGAAAAGGATCATTAAACGTAAAAGACTGAACAATATCCAGTTCCTGCTTGCTTATTTGAGAATTTATACCCTGAATTCGTTCTGTTACTTCGATTAATGACAATTGTGTCTGCTGAAGCGCAAGTTCCATATCAGAAATCTTTGATACGGTTAGATTTGTTTCACTTGACAATTGTACCATCCGGTTTTCTTCCTTGAAAAACCGGAGATCACTTTCTTTATCATTCAGGTCTTTTTGAAGTTTGTCAATTTGTATTTCCAGTTTGCTGATAAATCTTGATAGTTCCTGAGAGTTTACATCCCGCCGGTAATCGATATATGTATTACACAATTCGTTTAATACATCCTTAGCTAGCTCTGCACTGGAATTCTTAAATGATAATTCTATAATGTCGTTTTTCTGACCATTGGTTTCACCCTGCTTTATTGCAATCCCCTCTCTGATAGTTTCAGGGGAAATGCGTCTGTTGAGATTCTGCGAAACCATGGTCAGGACAGACTGTGACTTCAGTAACTCCAAATGTGTTGTAAATGCTTTTTCATAACTTCCTGAATACTGCGCTGATGATGCATCCTTTAATAATTCCTGCGTATTTGGTTTGAATAAAAGACGGGCGAATCCAGTATAATACCGTGGTCCGGTCATAAACTTGAACACCGAGAACACAGTCATTAGAAGGATTACTGCAAGCACAACATTTTTGCGACGGAATATTATTTCCACATATTTGTAAAGATCAAAACTTTCCTCATCCTCCGCAGTATCATCAAAAAAACGCTCCGGAAGAGTTTCAGCCCTGATTTTCTTTTCACTCTGAATTGATGCGACCTTTGATATCTCATCAATTCGTGTTGTACTTTTATTTTGAGAATCCAAACCCTGAACCTGCTCATTTTTGATTAGCTCAGCATCCGGTGGAAACGAAACAGATTCTTTTTGAATTACAGTTTTTTCAACAGGTACCTTTTTATTTAACTTTTGAGAATCAAACTCAGAAACCTGAAACCCCGTCTTTTTTTGCCCTACCCTCGGCTGTTCAGGAAGGGACTCATCAGGTGAATGCAACGACTCCCTTTGTACAGGTTCACCATTTTCTAATAATAAGTCCTGATAATCCGGAGCTTTTTTTTCTCCAGCTGACAATTCTTCCTTTTTGTCTGCAGAACTGCCCGGAAGTGAAGACTTTTTCGTTTGGTCTTCATCGAGTTTTTGAATAATATCACCAAGACGGAATTTCTTTTTCATCATGAGTTTTCTTGGATATCATCAATTATCACCTGAATATCCTCTTTGGATATTTCAGAAAGTCCATGTGCAAATCCGTAATTAAGTGCGAGTTTGCATAATCGATTAATCTCCCGGGGTATTCCGTCAGTTGAACGAAATATCAACTCGAGCCCAAGTGTTGTAAAGATCGGTTTATCAACACACCCTGCAATCCGGATACGATGATTGATGTAATTTACGGTGTTATGGTAATCAAGATTATTAAGGTGAAACCTGAGAAAAATCCTTTGATCCACCTGCTTCAAACGACGCACCTTTTCTCTTAATTCCGGCTGGCCTACAAAAAATATTGTCAAAAAATTTTCTATTTTTGAGGAAACATTTGTCAGATTCTTCACTTCATCAAGAACAAGATCAGACATCTGCTGCGCTTCATCAAAAATCAACACCAGATGACGTTTTTCTTCATAGTAAAGAATTTCCATTTTCTTTCGAAAAGCCTGCATCAACGCATACTTATCACCACGTTGCGGCATGATATCATCATTCATTAAATCGATTCTTGAATCTCTGAATGTAACACGCTGCAGAATATCATACATAATGTCAACAAACTCATAGTTTGAATTTTCAAAGTCAATTATTTCGAACTGACTACGGTTAAGTGAACCTATCAAAACATTCTTTGTCAGTGTTTTTCCTGATCCGATCTCACCGGTAAGAAGACCCATATTCATATTTCGATCATTAACAACATATCGCATTCTATCAAAAGCTTCCCGATGATCATCACTCTCAAAAAAGAAATGCGTATCATTTATCTCTTCAAAAGGTCTTTCTTTAAATTTCCAATAATCAAGATAACTCATCGTATGGACCCTTTTGTCAATGCAAGTAAATTCTGTGAAATTGCATCAAAACAGTCTTTTATCCTTGTTGCTTCCTGAGTTAAAATCACCGGTTTCATCTCCTTAATGGATTTCCGTACCTCAGGCGCATAAACAACATACCCTATATAATGAAGATCTATCGATAGATACTTTTTAACCATTTCGGCAAAACGGGTACCGACTTTTATATCATCTGCATTCTTTACCATATTAATAATGAGAAGATTTTTCTTTGCATGAAGCCATTCTTTCATAATTTCAACATCTTTTGCGTGGTCTTTTACCATACTGCCAAGAAAATCGTTTATTGTAGAGAATTCCCTTTTTGTCTCAGGATCACTAAAACTTTTTATCCGGGATTGTATCTCCGGCTGCCCTGCAAAAAGTCGTACCAGTCCACGAATGGTGCCGTTTTTTAAAAATCCATACGCATTTTCGATTGATGTCGGCAGGCCATCAGCAACGACAATTCCATACGGGAATGCTGCATAGAAATCAGTTACATGATAGTCACTTCCTGCCCCTAAATCAACAAAAATATAGTCAGCAGCCATTTTTTTCAGATTGTTGATTATTTTCTGTTTTTGAGCATAGTTGGGATTAGCAAGTTCAAGAAAATCACTGGCACCACTAACCAGCCATGAGTTTGGTACCGATGTAGTCACAGCAACTTCATCAAGTTTTTTATACCGGCCACTGATGTAATCCTGTAATCCTGCGGGTGGTCGTTTCACTCCGAGACACAAATGAAGATTTGCGCCCCCCAGATCTGCATCAATATAGCCGACTCTATTACCCCTAAGTGAAAGTGATGCACCTAAGTTGGCTGTAATAGTACTTTTACCGATACCACCCTTGCCACCGCCAACTGAAATAATGACAGGATCTTTCATGAAACTTGTTACCCGGGAAAGTTAATTTTTTGATAAATTATCAACAGTTAGTACAATCGTCAACGAAACACTAAGTATACCAAGAATTGACGCAATAAGCCCCCATGGCATCTGAAATGATTCCGGCACATAGATTGTATCACCAGGATAAAGCAGGTATTTTCTGGTATCATATTTGGTTGTATTACTCCATAAATCCCTTAAATTCACAGAAATAATTGTACCATCACCACGAATAATCTTAATGACTTTTATTCGTGAGTTTTTAACACCTCCGCACATTGCAATCGCTTTCAGGACATCAATAGGTTCGTAAATCTGATACTCTCCCGGACGTGCGATATCTCCAATTGCGAAAATCTTATTTGCATAATATGATTCTATGGAAACCGATGCAACAGGATTATTTATATACGATGAAAGTTTGCCCTGCATAATCTTAACAAGCTGCGCACAGGTAAGTGATGCAACATCAATTTCACCTATGACAGGATAATTAATACGCCCATCCGGTCGAATCTTGTGACGCCCCGAAAACTCAGGGTGTTCAACAATGTTTATCGAGATTACATCACCGGGCTGCAAGACATACTCCTCAACCTCTCCAAAGCACGAAATTGACAGAAAGAGAAGAGTGAGCGTGATTATAATATATTTCATGAAAAAAAAATTGCTACCTTTGCTGAAGATGCATATAACAAAAAACAGCAGGCTAAAATAAGTATTAATATAGATTAAATCACTAGCTTCTCGAAACTACTTTTTTTCTAAGCACTTAATACTCAGGTGCCAAAATGAAATAACATATACCTGTCAATATGTCGTACTAACATCACACAACAAACACATTCTGTAGAAATTATAAAATTAAATAACTACATCTTACTATAATATATACAGTTACGACTTGATTATGTCAAGTTTTATTTAACAGAGACTTTCTCAACACAATTATCAGTAGATCAATCATTAGAAACCCCAGGATGAATCCTGTGATTGTGTTGATGGTTGTGGTGCAACCGGTGGCGTCGGACTCTTTACACCGTTATCTGAACCGCCAGTCTGAGGTGATGACAGACCAGCATCCGGCGAAGTTTGTGTCTGAGTCGGTTGCTCCCTTTTAACACTTGGTTGCACAACAGGTGATGCATCAAATGCATTCATAATTTCTGCAGAGCCCGTCGGTTGAGGAGTCTCGGTAACAGTACGCCGCGGTTTAGGTTTTGATTTAGGTACGGTATCCGCTTTTGGAACAGTATCTTTTAATGTTTCTTTTTTCAATGTGTCACGCACCATTGACACATCAACGCTCTTTACAAGAGTATCATAGTTCTTTGACAGTGAACCACTTAATCTATTATTTGTTTTTTTAACAATCTGAACATCAAAACCACTGGATGAGAAAAGAAACAGATACGCAAAAACACCTGCTATTACTGTGATTATTGATACAGCAAACAACCAGGTCCGTTTACTAAAAGTAAGCCCATGAGAAAACTTTTGAACTTTACGAAATTTTCCTTTATACTTTCTTTTAAACAGTTGAAGAGAATGCATCATTTCCCGTAAAAACTGTTGTTCGCCACTATTGACAACATCAGATTGCAGAAAATCTGTTTCACCTGAATGATTACCACTTTTTTCAAATTCTGAACCAGGTAAGGAATCAATAGCATTTTTACCGGAAACAAGAAACGTTTTGTAAAGCGTTACTGCTTGTTCACAGAGTTTTTCGCTTACTTCCCCATGCTGCATTCCCTCACTGATCATCTTGACATAGCAAGATCTGAAATGTGGCTCGATAAGAGAATGAAACGCAGCGCTGTCACCACTTAGTGCAAGCGAAGTCAGAAGTTCTTCATATGTATTAATATTTTTTTTCATAGCACAAATATAGTAATGGTCACAATTTACTGCAATCACACTTAAAAGATTTTGCTTATTTTGACCTTATTTTAACCCTATTTTCGCTATTTTACTATATTTTTTGCTTTATTCACTACTATCAGAGTAATCATCAGGGATGAGTACCTGATTTAAATGTTAACAACCTGCGCTTGTGATAATCTCCTTTTTATGTTATTTTAGCCCTATGATAAAAACTGACAAATATTATATCCGGATGGCATATTCGCTTGCAAAAAAAGTAAAAGGATTAACCTTCCCAAATCCGGCAGTGGGTGCAATTATTGTAAAAGACGGGAAAGTGATCGGAAAAGGAGCAACTCAATTCGCCGGGGGACATCACGCAGAAAAAATTGCGCTTTTTGAAGCAGGTGAAAACGCAAAAGATGCGACTTTGTATGTAACGCTTGAACCCTGTTGCCACTTTGGGAGAACCCCACCATGTACTGATGCCATTATCAGAGCGGGCATTTCAAGGGTGGTGATAACACAAAAAGATCCAAATCCGCTGGTTAGTGGAAAAGGTATCAATCAATTACGGGAGTCCGGTATTCGCGTCGATGATGGCATTCTTGAAAAAGAAACATCCTGTCTGAATGAAGATTTCTGCTGGTCAATTCAACATAAAAAGAGCTGGATCACACTCAAGCTTGCAATGACCCTTGATGGCCGGATTGCTGATGGCTCAAATATATCGAAATGGATTACTGGCGATAAATCAAGGTTATACGTTCACGAACTCAGGAGAATGCATGCAGCGGTAGGTGTTGGAAGATCAACACTTGATTTCGATAATCCCCAGCTTACCGTTCGTCACAAGAAAGGGTTCAATCCTGCAAGGGTAATTTTTTCAAGTTCAGCAGATATTCCTGAAAACTCATACTTTTTTCAACATGCACACGATGCCAGAAGTATCGTGGTAGTAAGGAATAAAATTTCGAAAATCAAAATTGATGAAAAAAGTGGCGTAGAATACTGGTTTACCGGAGAGCTGGAACACTCAAAAAGCATGAACATTTTTAGAGAAATTGCCTATGCACAGGGAATAAGTAGCGTTTTTGTTGAGGGTGGCCAAAAGATAGCATCACTACTCCTCGAAAAACAGATGGTTAACAGAGTCTACTTTTTTTATGGAAATAGAATTCTTGGCGCAGGAAGAGAGGGCTTACAATTCAGCAGAGGCTTATCAATGCCAAACTGTATCTCCCTTGACAACATTGAGTTAAAGCATTTTTCCATCGACATGATGATCACAGGAACGCCTGTTTATTCCCAATGCGATTCCTGACTGTTGCAAAGTATCATCGCGTTAAGATCAATATATATATGATTAACGTGCATTCCCGTTATGCGGATTATATTTTATAGCTCATTTGAAACAGGTACATGAAAACAGATGTTCACAGGACTGATTGAAACGCTCGGAACGGTAAAAACAATAGACCACCAGGGTTCTTCTGTTGTTCTTGGCATTTTACCGGACATGTGTCCATTTGATGTCCGGGAAGGTGACTCTGTTGCCATTGATGGTATCTGCCTTACCATCGAAACAATTCGCGGGTCAGTGTTACATTTTGCTGCAGTACGTGAAACGCTCCGGAGAACATCGCTTACAAATTGCACCACGGGCAGAAGAGTAAACATGGAACGTGCCCTTACACTTGGTGGACGGCTTGATGGCCATATGGTTCTGGGTCACATTGACGGAACAGGGATAATCAATAACGATCATGACGTAAACGGCAGCATACTTCGAACCATCGATGTGCCATTGGAACTCAGGCCATTTATGGCTGAAAAGGGATCTGTTGCAATTGATGGCATCAGTTTGACAATTGCCAGGAGCACAATGTCAACAGTAACAGTTTCTGTAATACCGGAAACGATTAAACGTACAACATTGTATACAAAAAAAGCCGGTGACACGGTAAACATTGAATGTGATGTAATTGCACGATATTTGTACAGATTTACTCAATTTACAAGGATTGATAACGGGACTACCGATAGTAATTCGCTGATTGATAAATTGGAAAGGTTTGGATTTTGAAAACTTTTGATGAAATACGGGAAGTCATTGACGATTTCAGAAAAGGAAAATTCGTAATCATTGTTGATGACGAAGACAGGGAGAATGAAGGTGACCTGGCCTTTGCTGCAGAGCTCTGCAGTGCTGATAAAATTAATTTCATGACAAAACATGCCCGGGGCCTTATTTGTGTTTCTATGGAAGGTAGCCGTCTTGATCACCTTAAGATTCCAATGATGGTTCAGGAGAATACATCACGATTTGAGACAGCATTTACTGTTTCTGTTGAAGCACGTGAAGGCACTACTACAGGAATTTCTGCTGCAGACCGGTCTGCAACCGTTCGTAAACTTATCGATCCTGATGCTCAGCCATCTGATTTTGTAAAACCCGGCCATATGTTCCCGATTCGCGCACGTGAAGGTGGAGTGCTGGTTCGTTCCGGCCAGACAGAGGCATCAGTTGACATGGCTAAACTTGCAGGCCTTTTTCCATCAGGTGTTATTTGTGAAATCATGAACGAAGATGGTACAATGGCACGCATGCCGCAACTTATTGAAATAAGTAAAGCACACGGAATAAAGATTATCTCAGTTGCAGATCTGATACGCTACCGTACAGCAAACGAGAAACTTGTCAAGTGCGAAGCGTCAGCGCATCTTCCTACAAAATATGGCCTTTTTGAAATCACCGCATATGAAGAAATTGCAACGAAAGCGGTTCATATTGTTCTTCATAAAGGACCGATTGACCCTGACGTACCCGTTCTGGTGCGTGTGCATTCCGAGTGTTTTACAGGAGATATTCTTGGAAGTGCCCGGTGCGATTGCGGTGATCAGCTTGAAGTTGCGATGCAGGAAGTTGCTAAATGTAATGGTGTTATTCTGTACCTTCGTCAGGAAGGACGGGGTATTGGCCTTGTTAATAAGCTTAAGGCATATGAACTGCAGGATCATGGTCTGGACACAGTGGAAGCCAATGAACATCTCGGATTCGCTCCCGATTTACGCGATTACGGTATTGGCGCTCAAATACTAGCAGATATGGGTGTAAAAAAGATACGATTGATGACCAATAATCCGCGTAAAATTGTTGGTCTTGAGGGGTATGGTTTACAAGTAGTAGAACGAATTCCACTTGAGATATCGCCGCGTAAGGAAAATGCAAAATATCTCAGTACTAAAAAAGAAAAAATGGGGCATCTGCTCGAAGGAGGTTTTATATGTCAACCGTGATTGAAGGTCTTCTCAATGCCGGTGGTAAACGTTTCGGTATAATTGCAAGCCGGTTTAATGAACTTATTGTGCGCAAACTAGTTGAGGGTTCGTTTGATTGCCTGATCCGTCATGGTGCCGATAAAGAGGCAATCACACTTGCATGGGTACCGGGCGCTTACGAAATCCCCATTGCAGCACAACGCCTTGCAAGAACTAAAAAGTTTGATGCTGTTATCTGTCTTGGTGCTGTTATCAGAGGAAGCACACCTCACTTTGACTATGTCGCTGCTGAAGTCTCTAAAGGAATCGCAAAAGTCAGCCTCGATGAGGATCTTCCGGTTATATTTGGGGTTTTGACAACGGACACAATCGAACAGGCAGTTGAACGGGCTGGAACAAAAGCCGGCAACAAAGGCTGGGATGCTGCATTAAGTGCTATTGAAATGGTTGATCTTTTTTCAAAAATACAGTAGTGAACATATACGTACTCAGTGTAAAAAATTAAACTCCATTTTAGTCGCCTTTGAAAACTATGTCTTTTATGAATTACCTGATAGCAATCAGGTCTTAGGAATGATAATGAGCAATAACGATAATAAAAACGAAAATCCCTTTAAATACAGACACAAATCCCGGGAACTCGCACTGCAAACGCTGTACGCCTGTGAAGTCGGAAAAACATCCGAATGGACATCAATGCTTCGTGAAATTGCTGAATCAAGTGCACTTTCACCTGAAATCATAAGTTATGCAAAAGACCTGATAAGCCATGTGTATGAATCTCTTGACCGGATAGATTCAACGATTCAGGAACGGGCTGCGAACTGGGAACTAAAAAGAATGGCTGCTATTGACAGAAATATCCTTCGGCTTGCTGTTGCAGAACTGACTTTTTTTTCTGATGTACCCGTAAAAGTAGTTATTGATGAAGCAGTTGAACTTGCAAAAACATTTGGTACAAATGATAGCAGCAAGTTTGTTAATGGCGTAATCGATTCAATACATAAAAAAAGTAAAAAGTAAAATACTAAACAGACATCATTTTTTATCTTGTAAATTAACACCATTGAAAGTATATACCTGAAAGGAATTCCCGATGGAAAAAATTCACAGCAGAAACAACACCATTTTTGCTTTGCTTGTATTTGCGATTTCTTTTGTCGTTTTCTTTCTCACAGCCCAGCCGACAGTGGCATTCTGGGATTGTGGAGAATATGTCTCATGCGGTGAATCAATGGGTGTTCCGCATCCTCCAGGGAATCCCTTACTTATGATACTGTTCAGGGTATCAAGCATCCTTCTTTCTCCTTTTGTCGCAGATGTCGGCTTCAGAATGAATCTTTTTGTCGTATTATGCAGTGCATTGACTGCTGTAGTTATTTATTTAACCGCAGTAAGAGCCGGTCTCGCAATTGTCGGAACACCTGATACAACCTGGAAACGTATTGCTGTTTACACTGGTGGATTTGTTGGCGGCCTCTTTGCAGTATTCGGAAAAACGTTCTGGTTCAGTGCTGTTGAGCAGTCTGAAGCCAACGTAGCAATGCTCTTTGTGGCGTTTGCAACATGGTTATCCGTTGTCTGGTCACAGAGTAAAGATCCTAACAGAGATAAATTACTTATCCTTATGGCTTTCTCAAGCTTTCTCGGCATTGCAATCCATATGTATTCAATGATTGTTCTCCCCCCAATGTTTTTCTATGTCTTACTTATTGACAAAGAGAAAAGATACGACTGGCGCTTATGGATTACTGTTATACTCCTTGGACTAGTTATTAAAGATCTTACTCTTTTTATTTTCACCGGACCAATCGCGCTTCTTATTACACTGACTGCAACATTTATTGATTCAAAAAACAGGAAAAAATGGGGATTTTGTCTTGCGCTATCAACTGTTGCAGTGCTTGGATTCTCTGCACACCTTTACCTTCCGATACGCGCGTCGCTGAATCCCAACATTAATGAAAACGCTCCATACACATGGCCGGCATTCAAACAATACCTCGAGCGTAAACAGTATGGTGATGAAAGCATGTTTAAACGCATGTTCTGGCGTCGTGGCACCTGGGCTCATCAGTTCGGAATTGAAGAACGAATGGGTTACGGTGGTTTCCACCTCACACAGTTCTTCCAGATACACGAAGATGACGGCAAAGTAAACTTTTTAGAAACAAATCCGGGCAGTGGCTTTATAAAATTGCTTATTTATCTGATCCCGACGTTCTTCATGTTTTATGGCTTATTATATCTTTACAAAAGAGATCGTAAACTTGCTATTTTCCTTACGGTTCTGTTTCTAATCACATCAGTAGTGCTTGTTTTCTATATGAACTTTGCTGATGGTTTACGACCCGAGCGGGCAGAGTATGAATACTGGGTTAAAGCCGGCAAACCGGGTCCGATGCCCACAGTTCACCGTGAGGTTCGCGTTCGTGATTACTTCTATGCAGCAGCGTTCATGTATTATGGAATGCTTATCGGTCTTGCTGCAATTGCACTTCTGCATTCTCTGTTTTCAAATAAAGACAAGACTCTCCGCACAACACTTGCACCGATCATGTCGATTCTTTTGATGGCATCACCGGCACTGCCTCTTGTCAACAACTGGAAGGATATATCCAGAAAGGGGGATTGGGTAGCGTATGACTACGCCTATAATCTCCTTAACTCCTGTGAAAAGGATGGCATTTTATTTACAAATGGTGACAACGATACATTCCCCCTCTGGGCACTTCAGGAAGCCTACGGAATCCGCACAGATGTTCGTATTGTCAACCTTAGTCTTGTAAATACTCCGTGGTATATTCTTCAGATGAAAAATTTTGAACCAAAAGTTCCAATTTCTTTCACAGATGATCAGATTGAAAAAATGGAAGCGCAGTTGAATCCGTTTGATAAACCTACGCCATTCACCTTAAAAGGTGCCGGTATTGACGTCATTCTGCCATCAGTTCAACAGATGCGCGTTCTCAAGGTTCAGGATCAGATGGTGCTCAACATTGTTGATGCAAACCGCTGGAAAAAACCGATCTATTTTGTTACATCAGTCGGGGATGATGTCCTGATGGGACTCGGTCCATATCTTAAACTTGAAGGGCTTGTTTATCGCGTTATGCCTAAACCTGTTCCGGAGGAGGAAAAGATTGATATTCAGCGTTCTGCAAAACTGATGACCGAAGTTTACAGATACACTAACCTTGAAAATGGAAAAGCAAATCTCAACGAGACGTCATCAAGCCTTCTCACCAACTATGAAGCAAGCTACATTCAGATTGCACTTGCGACTCGTCAACCAATTGCTGTCGCTAAAGCAGAAATCGCAATGCTTCAGGCTAAAGGTGATTTATCTGACAGTATTAAAACTATCATCTCCGAAAAGCAGGCGAAAATTAAAGAGAATCTTGATCTTGCAATCGATATGCTAGAACGTTGCAAACGGCTCGTTCCTACTGATTGGAGACCTCGTATTTTGATGCATGAGATTCTGGTTGAAAACGGCATGATTAACGAAGCTGAAACTGAGATGCGTAAAGCACTCGAGATTGATCCAAATAATGCCGAATACAAAAATCGTCTTGCAGAGCTACAGAATTATAAAACAAAAGGGCAACAGGAGTCAACACCGCTACCTGAAGCTCCACGTAAGTAATTCGGAATTACGCTGTATGAATTTAGAAATGGCCGGCTGACGGCCATTTCTTTAAAATACCAAAATGACAAAAGGGAAGCCATGAGAACTATATCAATCGTAGTTCCTCTGCACAATGAAGAGGAAAGTCTTCCGTTGCTTGTAAAAGCTATTGATGATGTATTCAGTAAATCTGATGAATCCTACGAAATTATTTTTATTGATGATGGAAGTACTGATAAATCATTTTCAATTCTGGAAACCCTATATAGTCAGTACGGTAAAAAAATCAGAATAATCAGATTTACCCGTAATTACGGGAAATCTGCAGCGCTCAGTGTAGGGATTAAAGCGGCATCCGGTGAGATAATTATCACCATGGATGCGGACCTTCAGGACGATCCCGAAGCGATTCCATCAATGCTTGACAAACTGGATGAAGGATGGGATCTAGTCAGCGGTTGGAAAAAGAAACGCTATGATCCGATCACCTTTACAGCTCCATCCAAACTCTGGAATCTGATAACCTCTGTATTATCAGGTGTTAAGCTTCACGATTTTAATTGCGGGTTCAAGGCTTATAAATCCGAAGCGGCTAAATCATTGGAGATCTACGGAGACCGTCACCGCTATTTACCGGCACTTGCACATTGGGATGGTTTCAAAGTTACTGAGATTCCGGTCCCGCATCATGCCAGAAAATTCGGCAAGTCAAAATATGGATTCAGTAAGTTCTTTCATGGCATATTCGATATGCTCACACTCCTTTTTCTGAAACGTTACTTAAAAAGTCCACTTCACTTTTTCGGAATGATTGGATTTTTAGCAATTATTCTCGGTGCAGGAGTTTTAGGTTATTTTGGTATTGAATGGATTATCACTCAGCAAATGCGGATCCGGCCACTGACACTTCTCTCACTTGGGAGTATCATTGTTGGCATTCAGTTCTTATCGTTCGGTTTCCTTGCCGAAATGATGACTCATCAGTTTAGAAATGATGAGTATAAGATCAGGAATCGGATTAACTGCGAGTAATTAGAAGCACGTAGCAGGTAGTAAGTAGCAAGTAGGTCAAGACCATATTTTTTCTTTACTACTGGCTACTAGATTCTGGATTCTGAATTCTGGACTCAGGTCACCATTCTGTATCACTTGCAACCAATCAACGTATAAAAATCTAACATTCATTTGTCTTTAAGATACAATACTCCCAAAGAGTCAAGATATGCGTTAATTGCGCTACGATACGTCTCAGGAAAATTACCCTGAAGTGCTTTTCGTTTCATCAAATAAAAAGCGTCAGGAGTTGCCGGTACCTGTATCTTTTTACCACGTTGTTCAAAAAACATTGTCTTTGCTGATTCTGATTTTCGGTCCTCTTTTTCATCATCCTGTCTATTTACAGAAAGCGCAGATTGCAGCATTCTGTTTAAAAACTCATTCTGTTTTTCTTCAAGTACCGGTGATGGCGCGATAAACATCTCCGTAAGACGCTGCGCTTCTTTTTTCAATTCTTCCAGCCGCTTTACTATCTGATTATTTGCGTTATCACTTTCAAACTCCTCCTGTAACCTTGCAAGTTCATCAGCAATCTCCTTTTGACGTTCCATTGCTCTTTTTCGGGCAGCTTCCATCCGCTGCCTATCTCCATCAGATGATATATCACCGGCACCCGGCTGCATTCCCTGGTTATTTTCCATAAGCGATCGAAGCATTGCAGATGTAGCAGCATTTACACCAGATTGACGTTGCGATAGCTTTCTCATTTTTGACATCATTCCACCGCCACCTTCACCACCACCATTATTCTGCGGCTGTAACGCCTGTGATGCAAATGACATCACATCATTTGCTAAAACAAGCACCGATGATGATACTTTATCAAGAGTTCTTTCCTGAAACGAGTCAAACGTACTGACAATCATCTGCAATTCACTTAAAATACTATTTATCTGTTTTGTCATATAGCTGAGCATCTCAGGTGGAACAAGTTCTAAACTGTCAATGTTACCCTGCACTTTTCTTAATGCATCCGAAAATATCTGAAGATGTATTCCGACCGCTTTATCGTCAAGCTTGTTTCTACCAGACTCTTCGATCCAGTCGCTTACAGATAATAGCATTCCTGCTATTGCCAATACTTTTTTAATTTCCTTTTCCGATTTAATCGCTTGTGCATCACTCATCATTTCCCGTAACTCATCAGACAGTGACATCAATGATTGACTCATCGCTGTTGCTACATTTTTATCAATCGAAGATGAATTCTTTTTCCTGTCTTTGATTTCTTTTCCCAGAGATTCTATTTGCTTTAAAAGTGAATCAACATTCTTGTTACTATTTTGATCAAGTGCATTCCTGATATCATTATTCAGCTCCTCACTTTCCCTTATCACCTGATCCTGCCGAGCCCTGTTATCTTCAGTTTCACGTTCATTAAGAGCAACTTGTTGCCTGGCGAGATTTTCAGCTTTCATTGACAATTCTGCAAGCTCGCGGTCTTTTTGCATTGCTTCAAGATACTTAAGTGTATTTTCAAGGGCCTTCTCAAGATCCGGTAAAAGCGCCGTCGCTTTTTCTACGGCCTCCTGCAATTGTTTAGCTGTGATTTTTTGATTTTTATCAATATCAGTAAAAAGACTGTCGCCATATTTCGCAGCCAGTTTTTTAATCATTTCTTCAATTTGTTTCATTTTGTCAGCGAGCTCATTACCTAATCCACCCTGTTTTCTTAATTCCTCAGCACTCTTATTCAATTCATCAATAGCAGTTTGCAAAGAATCACGCAGATTCCCGGCCTGTTCTTTCATTTTGTCAAGCATTTGAATCTGTTCCCATGATGGGTTTTCGGAATCTCGTTTACTTTCTGATTGTACCTTATCCGTTGCTTTTCTGATTTCTCCCGCTTTATCGACTACATGCTTAAGAAGTTGTTCTGCGTGCTTCTCCTTTTCAAGAATACCTTTTGATATCTCTTCAAATGAGGGTATTCTTAGAAAAAAGGTATCACTACTGGCACTATGAAGTGGCTTGTATGGATAATTATCCAAGACCTTTACAAAATAAAAAAGTGTATCACCTGGATACAAACCGGTTTTATTTAAGTCCCATAAATACTCTTTTTGATATTTTTCTTCACTTTTCTTCGGAGATAATTTGATAGTTGATATAGTAACCTTGTCACTGTTGATAAAATAGTTAAGATCTGCACTACGAATTCCGAAATCATCAACTGCCTCAAATGCAATATTTTCAAGCATTTCGGGAGTCAGGTTCTTGTTATAAGCTGGTTTTGTAATCTGCACTGCCGGTAGTTCATCAGGAATAATTGTTATCTCATAGTGAATCTGATCTTCATTTTTTTGTCCCATAGTATCTGTTAAAATGATCGCATAGTTCATTTTATCAGTTGCTATAACATTAAAGGATGCTGATGCATTTCGCTTATTTGTTGTCATAACCGTTGTATCATTGTTTATTACAAGCTGTGCCGATTTCAGAAAACTGCTCTCAATTTCTATTCTGATAGTCGCCCCCCTGTAAACCGAGGCGTTCCCGTTACCGCTGATAGCTACAGTATCCTTTCGATTCATATAACCTGGATTGGTTATCTTTAAAGCAATTGACTGTATTCCCGGAGGCTGAACAACAATGATACTATCTCTATTTATTTTTCGATTCGTAGTCATAAATTGATACTGTATGCTCTTTGTAACATTAATTAGCGTATCAGAAAACAGATTCATACTATTTTTATAAATCATTTTTCTATCTGTTTTACCAGTGGAAAGATCTTTCACCAACAACCAGCATGAAACAGCTGTCAGATTATTGCACTCCATAGATAGAATAACGTTACCACCCTTTGGTATTGAAATCGTTCCTGGTTTGACAACATAGTCTACTCTATTATTTTTAACTAAACCGGAAATCGACACATAGCGGATTGCAGAATTGTCCAACAGTGATGTACCTGTAAAGAGAACTATTCCGACACAAAAAATAAGTAATGTACGAATTGTACAAAATGATGGAAAAAAAGATTTTAATGTTTGTATTTGTAAAACAGCAGTATCCGCGACTCTTTTAGTAAAAACGCTTTCCGCCTGATCCCTCATTTCAAAAGCAATTGAAACAACACCATGTTCAATCCGGCTTTGTTTTTCAAGATACCGTAAAGCGTCAAGCCTGGAAACCCGCTTAATCCAGATGAACAATATACAGAAGATTACTACTAAAAAAAGTGGGAGAATAACCGCCAAGTCAAGTAAGTAAATAATAATTGAAAATGGGAAAAAAATAAAAAGCATATTTAAAACAGCGACAACTACAGAAAGCATTCCAAGGTATAGCACCATATGTTCGATAATTTTCGCAATTATCAACCTTCGCTGAGCGCGTGCAGCAAACTGTACTATGCTCCTGATTGCGCCAATCATTGTTTAAAAAACCATACAATAATATTTATCCCCATCCGAATCGCAAGCTCATGAAGCTCCGGCCCATCATTATGTACATGAAGATCCTCGAGACCATCCCCGATATCCGAACTATAAGAATAAAATACGATAAGACGATTATCAAAAGTAATACCTAATCCCTCAGCCGGTTTTCCATCATGTTCATGAATTTTCGGTAATGATGGTAATGTGTAGAAACTTGTGTAGAGCGGATGATCATTTGGAAGCGTAACCAATGGATTTTCGGGAAATAATGATGCCATCTCTGTACGAAAAGACTTATCCAGTCCATAATTGTCATCAACCCATAAGAATCCGCCCCCTATCAGGTAACGGCGCAACCGGATTTTTTCATTATTTGATAATTTTATATCACCATGCCCGGTAATGTAAATAAATGGATATTGAAATAATGAATTATCCATTATACTCACTGTTGCAACAGTATCGGCAATCGGGATCTTTGTTCTGCGCTTTATTTCTTTGATCAGGTTTGGCATCGCGGACGGATTCGCATACCAGTCTCCACCTCCATTATATTTTACAATGGCAATGGTAATTGGTTCCTGAGCAAAAGCATTTGAGAGAAATGCTATTGACACAAAAACAAGCAGAATTATTCTCATATCGTAAACCATTTGACAGTGGTAGAAAAAAACCTCTCATGGGATTCTTTCCATAAGAGGTTTTTTTGAATTTATCGCTATCTGATACGACTCAGTTTTTCGAAAAATTACACTTTAGTGATTGGCCACTTTTTATTCCACCATATAAGAATCGGACTTGCGATGTAGATAGTTGAATACACACCGGCAATCGTTCCCGCAAACATTGGTAACGAAAAGTCTTTAATTGCCTCACCACCAAAGAAGAACAGCATTGCCACAACAAAGATCATTGCAGTAAACGTGATAATTGTTCTCGAGAGTGTCTGGTTGATACTGTGATTAATAAGATCAAAAAATGACCTGTTTTTCAGACCATTCGCTCTGATATTTTCACGAACACGGTCAAAAATAACGATTGTATCATTCAATGAATAACCGGCAATTGTCAGCAAAGCGGCAATTGTTGCAAGTGAAAGCTCACTTTTAATAAATAACATTGGCGCCAATGCGATAACGACATCATGGAAAATCGGAACAACCGCCGCAAAAGCAAATGGAAGACTGAATCGTACACCAACGTATATCAGCAGTGCAATCATCGATAAAATTACTGCAACAATTGCGTTTGTTTTCAGCTCTTTTCCGATTTTAGGACCAACGAGTTCCTGTCGACGGAGTTCAAACGGATTATCACTGTAATTTTTGGTTAGTGCTTCCTGAATTTTATCCTGCAATACAGTACCCTCAAATTTTTCTTTTACAGTAATTTGAAGCTCATTATCAGTTTTTGGACCGATATTTTTAACTTCAGGTTTACTGATTTTTACATTTGGAGCGACTTCCATTTCCTGAAGCACACTTCTGATTTTAGCAAGCTCCTTGTCATCAACAGTGTTTTTAAATTTTACCTGAACAAGTGTTCCGCCGGTAAAATCCACTGCGAAATTAAATCCGCCTGTAGCGAATGTAAAAATCAAGGACGAAACAATAACGACAAGTGAAAACCCTATCGCTTTTGGGGCATGCTTGATAAAGTTGTAATTTGTTGATTTAAAAATCTCTACCATGATTTCCTCTGCTAAGTTTAAATACTCATTTTGTTATTGTTTTTCTTGAATACAAGATCCATCATAACACGAGTTATGAAAAGAGCTGTAAACAGTGATATAAGAAGACCAAGAATAAGTGTTACAGAGAAACCGCGAATAGGTCCTGTACCCTTCCAGAGAAGAAGTAACGCAGTTACAATTGTTGTAAGGTTTGAGTCGAGAATTGTTGTAAACGCTCTCTCAAAACCGGCATCTATTGCGCTGCGAACAGTTTTTCCAAGCCGAAGTTCTTCACGTATGCGTTCGAGAATAAGCACCGATGCATCAACACCCATACCTACCTGGAGAATAATACCAGCAATACCCGGCAGTGTCAGCGTTGCATTTATTGCAGCCATTGCAGCAAGTACACCGATGATGTTTATAACCATTGCTATAATTGCAAGGCCACCGCTTTTCTTATAATAAACAAACATAAACAGTATAACGAGAACAGTACCTACTAAACCTGCAAAAAAACTCTTGTTGATCGAGTCAAAGCCAAGTGATGGTCCAACAGTACGTTCTTCAATGATTTTAACTGGAGCAGGAAGTGCACCGGCACGCAAAACGAGTGCAAGATTTTTTGCTTCAGCAGTTGAAAAACTACCGGTAATTTCTGCACGACCACCGGAAATCTTCTGGATGATTCGCGGTGCAGAATACACTGTACTATCAAGAACGATTGCGAGGAATTTGTTAACATTTGCAGCAGTTACAGATGAAAACTTGTGTGCACCTTTGGTATTCAGTGTCAGATCAACCTTGGCATTTCCACCCTGCATCTGATCTAATCCAACCACGGCATCTTTAATGATATCTCCGCGAAGTTCTGCGTTTGCTTTAACATAGTAAAGTGTGAAGTAATTTTTTCCACTGATAACTGTAGTATCATGACTCCACAGGAATGCATTTGAACCAAGCCCTGCACTCTCAAGTGCCTGACGAACATCCTGGCGTGCAAGAATTTCTTTGACTTTTTTAAGATCATCATCTTTTACACCAACCTGATCACCAACGACAGCAAGAAGTTCCATAAACGATTTCGTTTTAGTGATTGCAGCAGCAGTGTCTGATTTTTTAGATGTATCCGCATGGCTGGTATCTTTTCCAGTAAGCAGATTTTCCGCTAGTTTCTGACGTTCTTTTTCCTTTATGGCAGCACTATCAAGAGCTTTGGTAGAATCTGCCCCAAGATCTTTCTGGGCTTTACCTGCGACGACATTATCAATTACAGAAAGCGCGGTTTGAAACTGTGCAGGTTCTCTTAGAAGATGGAACTGAAGCTGCGCAGTCTTTCCAATAACTTCCTTCGCAGCCTTCTCATCTTTCAAACCCGGAAGTTCGACAATAATTCTGTCTGTACCCTGTTTTTGAATAACCGGCTCTGCAACACCAAGACCATTAACACGGTTCTCTATAATAGTATATGCGCGATCCAGCAGATCTTTATCTTTTGACACTTCAATATTGCTACGATCAACCTCAAGTACAAGTCTCATACCACCCTGTAGATCAAGACCGAGGTTCAACACTTTCTTAAAGATTTTAGGGTGCTTGCTTACTAATTCGTCCCGTTGTTCCGGCTTCGTAGAATAGAAGATAAATGAAGGAGTTAGAAGCAATAATGCCACTACTACCGACAATAGAACAATCAGGATGCTAATAGGACCACTTTTTTTCATGAGAATATGAACATCCTTTCTGATGTATAAGAAACACGTTCCCCAATGTAATTGGAAAACAAAGATTAGTTTTCTGGTTTAAATTCTGCTTTTGTCCTTAAGTACTCATTAACTCTTTCGACAATATCTTTTGGATTTTGAGGCTTTGTGAGGTACTGGTCACAACCGACACGCTGACCTTCCCTGTAATCATGTTCCTGATTAAGAGCAGTAAAAAGAAATACGATTGTATCTTTAGTCTCCGGATTACTCTTCACCCACTCGCAGACATCAAATCCGGTTTGTCCGCAAAGGATCACATCCAGAATTACTAAGTGTGGCTTTTCCTTTTTTATTACTGAAATCGCCTGATTTGCAGTTATTGCTTCAAATACAGAGAATCCCTCAAGTTCAAAGAACAAGCGCAGTATCTTGCGTATACCTGGTTCATCATCGACCAGCAATATCCTGTAGGGTTTCTGGTTGGTCACACGAGATTCCATGAAATGAGTAAATACTACATTGGCCAGTATTGGGCAACGCTTAAAAATAATTCGTTTAACTACAAAAACGCAATTTTTTTAACAGCATTACCAAATTTACAAGCACAAACAACCAACTATGGTATGCTTAAAATAGGTAGAGGCTCATGATATATCAACCTAATTCTTTTTCAAAAATTCTTTTGAATTGTTATCCATCGAATGTTACAATTTTCATGCATTGAATTAAGCATCCTATTTTGGATATTAATTTGGGTACACAACTAATTGATAAGTGGAGCCGTTTCATGACAGATATAGATAATAACTTACGACCAGATCTGATTAAAGAAGTAGAATCGCTGAGAAAAAGAGTCACTGAACTGGAAAAACTTGAATCAGCCAACAAACAACACTTACAGGAATTAGCTGAAAAAGAAGCGTTCAACTTTGCATTGTTTCAATTCAATCCAGTTTTCACAGTTGTCGTTGATAAAGATGGCAGAGTGATAAAATCCAATTATGCAAAACGGGCAAGCGGTGATCGTATCCCCGAAATTGGTAATATTATGTATAAAGACTACGCTTCGAATCATGAGATTAACATGTATGAAGAGCTCATGGATGCTATCAAATCGAATCAAATCAAACACTTTAATGAATTACGCTATAGAAACAAATATCTTTCTATCACTATTGCCCCTTTTTCTAAAGGAGCAATTATTACATCACAGGATATCACTGAGCGTAAAATTGCTGAGAATGACCGTATTCATCTGATTAATGAGCTTCAAAACGCACTCAATGAGGTCGAAACACTACGCGGTCTGCTTCCAATTTGCGCTGGTTGTAAAAAAATCCGTGATGATCAGGGTTATTGGAACCATATTGAGATCTATCTGAGTAAACACTCTCATCTCGATTTTACTCATACGCTTTGTCCCGAATGTATTAAACATTTCTACCCTGAATATTATGAGCAAATGCAATTATTGAAATCGCATTCGGCACAACAGGAATCACAAAAAGACAATTAGCCGGTCCGGCAACAGTGCATTCAAATACAGAGCAGGTTCATTAGGCAATCGGTCTCTTTTTCCTGTCACAGTTATCATAATGTTCCTGTTCTGTTGTACGTTTCTTATCATCCATAATGCAGGTTTCATTTTCAAACATCTGTTTCACACCGTGAAACGAATTTCCTGTGTTTGAATGTCCAGTCCACCTATATGTCAATTATTCACAATCATTACGTAACCACACTAATATCAAAACACGCTGCTGTTTAGCATCTAATTAAATAACGTAATGATAATTATCCCCCCCGGTTAGAAAAAAAGAATTAGCGCTATTTGGCACAGCTGTTGCTTTTATGATTGATTGAGAATTTTTTAAAGGTGTCAAGTTTCAAGGATACGAATTATGTACTATAACAATCAGGAAATACTTACTTAACTTTTATAAGAAGTCTAAATACACAGAATACTAAAAAATTATCAATAATCTCTTTAAGGAGGCCATTATGGTTTGCACGTATCGTCCACTTTCATCTGTTAACTTTTTGAGAAACAGCCTTGACGCATTACTTAACGATTCGAGTATCCGTCATGCATACCCTTTAGTAAATGCTTATGATTCGACAGATTCTATAACGGTAATAGCAAAAGTACCGGGAGTTACCAAAGATTCCGTTTCAATTCTTTTTGAAAATGGAACATTGACTATCAAAGGTACAAAAACCAAAGTCAATTTCACTGACAATGATAAAATACTGCTGAATGAGCGGACAAACGGGAATTTTGAAAAATCGCTTACAATCCCTGTGAAAATTAATGATTCTGCAATCAGTGCAACGCTTGTTAACGGAGTACTTACCATTGTACTCCCAAAGTCCGATGAAGTTAAACCGAAGACTATTACAATTAACTGAGTATCCAACTACTTGTGATAAAGGAGATCATTATGTCAAACGATAAAAACCAGACAACATGCGAAACAACGCAGAACGAAAAGTATTTTACTCCAGCTGCAGATATATACACAACAACCGACCACCTTATTGCTGTTATTGACATGCCAGGAGTCGGTAAAGGTGATGTAACGATTGAAATTGACGAGAACAATATTCTTTCTGTAAAAGGTAAACAATCGTTCCATACACCTGATAATCCTGTTCTTAATGAATTTTCCAAAGGCTGTTACTACCGGGCATTCAGCCTTGGAGATTCTTACAATCGGGAAGCCGTATCTGCATCGCTTGATAATGGGATTCTTGAATTGCGTATTCCTTTGCTTGAGGAACAGAAACCCCGGAAAATTGAGATCGCAGTGTAACTTCACCGATCAGGCGATTGTTATACTTCCCTGAGTTTTGAATTAATTGTCACACAAAAACAGAGATGAACGTTTTTTATTCACCTCTGTTTTTGATAACACCTGTAGTTATATATATCAGTGTTCCATACTAAAATTTCTTTAGTGTCAATACCATGATTTGTTTATTCCAACGCATTCAACCATTGAATTGACAAAACATATTCCATTGTGTATGTTTACTGTATGAACACACAAAAACGAAGTATGCCAAAAGCTGATGAAGATCCATTTATCAGTTATCAGCCGGTTCTCTGGAATCCTAACCCCAAAGACCCTGACGCAGTCCCTATTTACTCTACCAAACGTGATCATGGTGTTGGTGGTGTATGGAAACTGTGCAATCTGAATGACCGGATTAACGATAATAAGGATACACTTGATAAGACAATTATAAGTTACAAAATTCCTCACTCTGAATATCCTCTTTTTACCGGTAACGACCTTTTCAACGCCCACTATCCTTATGATACCCAGGCAACCGGCAATCTGCTTGGAGAAATTGCCGAACGAATTTCCCGGCGTGTAATGAAAAACTTCCTGAAACATTTCCACAAAGAGGGTAAAACCGGCGGTATTTTTGATAAACGGTTTGATCCAAAAAATCGTGAGGATTTTATCGTTCAGCACACTGATCATTATATTTTAAAAATTCAGAAATACCCTAACCTTATTATCCTCAAACATACCGGCCACGGAAAATACGGGTATGAAAACATCAAAGAACTTGATGGTTTTTTTGATTACCGTTATAAAGGTAAGCGATACATCCTTGTCCTGGAAAGCAAGCTTGATAAAATTAATGTTGATTGTAACGATCTGGTAGATAATCTGTTTAAGCCATTAAAAACACTCTTTCCTGAAGCCAAATTCTATTATGTACTTTTTAGTGATAAGTCATCAATCTATGTAAAACATAGCTTTGAAAAGCGTCGCCAACTGCGGGAGCTTCCAATTGAAATCTACAAAACACTAAAAAGCTTTGATATCGGAACACTCTTTTTTACCTTTGATGAGACACGCAGAGATTTTGACACCATGAAAGACTTCCTTATGCTTCAATACAGGACAGTCAGAAATCTGTCGCATACCATTCACGGTAAAACAATTATTTCAGAAAAAGAGCTTACTATTTTCGATGGTGGGGAGACGCCGCATCTTAAGCTGGTGAAAGACCCGCTCAGCGGCTTATGGAAAGAAGTACAGCTTCATCATAAAAAGTGATACCTTAAAGTTTAAACCTCCTACTATAATTGATAGTAATTTGAAGGACAAAAGCTTATATTATACCCTGATCGGTTTTTTGATGATCCTTCGTCTATTGAAGATAACTGTTTAATAAACTTCATTACATATTTTGGAGGTTTGAAATGTTTTCAAGAAAACTTATCCTTGCAGTTTCAATACTTGCTCTTGTATTCTCGTCCGGCTTTTCCCGCAACATACTTGAAAAAAAGATATTTTATGTAAATAATGTCAACAAAACAGGTGTGGCAAAATTCTGGGTGATCTATCTCGGCGGTTTTGATGTCAACCTGACACGTAAAATTCCCGGAGAAGGTGATGTACCTGTTCAGGCTACGGTAAACCTTCAATTGATTTCATCGGGATACGTTGAGGGCAATGGTTATGGTACAAAAGGGAAAATAGACTGCCTCCCGACACTTCTTTTTGTTAACAACGGCGAAGAACGCAGGGTTGTCCTTGACAGCATTGACTATATCTATGATTTTGGCCGCAAAGTTCAGCTTAAGACCGGAGAAACCGGAGATCTTGTTCTTGACATAGAGGGCAACAAGGTTACTTCCAAGAAATTTATTATGCGTGAATATAAACTAACAAATTATTATGGCGAAGAGATTCTCAAAGAAGGTTCTCAGGAAACCGCAATAGTTGCAATTGCACTCTCACAGGATGGTCTTGCGAAAGCGCAAAAAGCACAGGCTGTTCTTGACGCAAGTACACAACAGAAGTAATTTCAAATGGTTCGTGACCTTAAGCACGAACCATTATTTTGCTTTTTTCCGGATTTTGCTGGTTAGCACTCAATTGATTATTACTCGCTGTGTCACAATGCGGTATTTATTAATAATTTAAAATCTGATGATTTTATGATTGCATTACCAGCCTCTTTTACACATAGGCAGGATCATGACAACTTCATCGTTAGGTATTTGTGTTGGCGCATCCAACATTAAAGCAGTAGAACTATTTGAAAACAATGGAATCATATCGGTTGGTCATATTACCGTCGTTCACCACGAAAGTAATCCACAGGATACCTTTTTAACACTTACTTCCGGTTTTGATCTAAAAAAATATGATTACGGAATGTTAACAGGAAGAAAATTCCGTGATATAAGTACGATTCCATCAATAACAGAAGCAGAATCGATTGAATACGGGCTTCAATTCCTTTCATCACAGAAGCAGATTACTAATGAATACAGTGCACTTGTCAGTCTTGGTGCTGAAAACTTTATTGCTTTTTTATTGAATAAAGATGGAGCAATTTCTAACGTTGAAACAGGTAACAAGTGCGCATCAGGAACCGGTGAATTTTTTCTTCAGCAAATAAGGCGCATGAATATAGGCGTTGAGGAAGCAATTGAGGAAGCAGCAAAGTCGGAGCATTATAAAGTGTCCGGGCGATGTTCCGTTTTCTGTAAAAGCGATTGTACACATGCTCTCAATAAAGGTGTTCCGGTCGGTTCAGTAGCTGCCGGACTTTCCCGTATGATGTCTGAAAAGGTTCTTGACCTTTTAGGAAAAATCGAAACAAAAAAAATTCTGGCTATCGGTGGTGTAACAAAAAACAGAGTTGTCATGGATTACATTGCTGACAAAGTAGAAAAATTGACTATTCCGCAATACGCTGACGTATTCGAAGCACTTGGTGCGGCGTATTATGCGTTATTAAATAAATCGATCAGTTCTTTTAATCAGAAATCCTTTTTCAAACCGGGGAAAAGTTCATTCAGTTTTCTCCCTCCTTTGCACAAAGGAAGTTCAAATGTTGAATTTGGGACACTTGCCAATTCACCGGCTGTGGCCAATGATGAGTGTATACTTGGCCTTGATGTCGGCTCGACTACAACCAAAGCTGTTTTACTGAGACTATCAGATGATTCAATACTTGCATCTGTTTACCTCCGTACAAATGGAAACCCGGTAAAAGCCGCTCGTGAGTGTTATGCAGCGATAGACAAACAAATTAGCGTTCCGGTTACGATAAGCGGTCTTGCCACTACCGGCTCAGGACGTCAGATCGCAGGACTTCATGCTCAGACCGACGCAATCATCAATGAAATCATTGCGCATGCAACAGGAGCTGCTTTTTTCGACAGTGAAGTTGACACCATTATAGAAATTGGTGGACAGGATGCTAAATATACATATCTTACTAATAGTGTACCATCCGACTACGCTATGAATGAGGCCTGCTCCGCAGGTACGGGATCCTTTCTTGAAGAATCAGCAAAAGAGAGTCTGGGAATTGACTGTAAGGAAATCGCCGATATTGCATTACAAGGTACTAACCCACCAAACTTTAATGATCAGTGTGCGGCTTTTATCAGTTCTGATATCAAAACTGCTACCCATGAGGGAATCTCCCGGGAAGATATTGTTGCTGGTCTTGTCTATTCAATTTGTATGAATTATGTCAACCGGGTAAAAGGTCAGCGCCCGGTCGGTAAAAAAATATTTATGCAGGGTGGAGTATGCTATAATAAAGCTGTCCCGCTCGCAATGGCAAATCTGTTGGAACGTCCGATCATTGTCCCACCGGAACCAGGCCTTATAGGTGCCTTCGGTGTTGCAATGGAACTCAAGAACAGAATTAATACCGGTCTTATCAGTAAATCATCATTTGATCTCAAAGAGCTAATCAACCGGGATATTGAAATCGGCAATTCTTTTGTTTGTAAAGGCGGTACGGAACAATGTGACCGCGCCTGTACAATCAACATGATTACTGTTAACAATAAGAAGTATCCCTTTGGCGGAGCATGCAACAAGTATTACAATATGCTGCACCATGTATCATACAACAGTAATGACTTTGACTATGTCAGGATTCGCCAGGATCTGCTTTTTAATAAATACTTCGCAAAGATAAGCAACAGTAATGCAAAAACTATTGGTATCCCGCGTACCTACCTGACCAATCTTCTACTACCGCTGTATAGTACCTTTTTTGCAAACATTGGAATTTCTGTCGTTCTTTCCGATGAAGTCGATCCTGAGGGTGTAAAACGCCGCAGATCATCATTTTGTTTTCCCGGAGAAATTGCTCACGGATGTTTCTATAACCTTCTTAAAAAGAAAACTGATTATATCTTTCTTCCCAAAGTAATGGGATTGCATGTTGACAACAGTATAAACCCTACACGGGAACATCAGAGTACCTGCGTACTGCTTCAGAGTGAATCGTATTATATACAGAGTGCTTTCCGAAAGGATATTCCTGATAACTGTACACTGGTAACCCCGCTTCTTGACTTTACTTTCGGCTATGATTCACAAAAAGAGGAATTTGTCAAACTCGCAGCATTGTTCAGCGTAGATCAGAAAAAAGCTGAACAGGCTTATATGTCCAGTGTTGCAAAACAAAAAGAGTTTTCTGATGAACTCAAACAGCATGGTAAAATTGCACTTGACAAATTAAAAGCAGATCCGAAAGCAATGGCTGTCGTTTTATTTGGAAGACCATACAACGCATTTGCAGTTGAAGCAAATATGGGTATACCATCAAAGTTTGCATCCCGCGGTTGCATGGTTCTCCCGTGGGATATGCTGCCCTTCGAGAAAGAGGAATGCCATGAAGATATGTGCTGGGCACTTGGACAGAACCTTCTTAAAGTTTCTTCATATGTCAAAAAGCATCCACAACTTTTCGGATCATTTGTTACCAATTTCAGTTGCGGTCCGGATTCATTTATTGTCGGGTACTTTCGTGATATTATGAAAAGCAAACCATCGCTGACACTTGAACTTGATAGCCATACTGCTGATGCCGGAGTAAATACCCGTATTGAAGCATTTCTTGACATTGTAAACAAGTACCGAGAACTCAGCAAGGGTGATACTACTGCAACGCCGTTTACACCGGCACGGATTGCCTATAAGGGTACAATACCTCAGTTTGTCACATCAGATAACAAAATGGTATCATTTCTTGATAAAAAGGTACATCTCCTGATACCATCAATGGGTCGTCTGAGCAGCGAGATTCTTGCAGCAAGTTTCAGGGGTGTTGGTGTGAGGTCAAGTGCTATTCCGGTATACGACCATGAAGCGTTGAAACTGGGGCGCGGCAATTCATCATGCAAAGAATGCCTTCCTTTACAGTTGACTGTCGGAGGAGTTTTAAAGTATCTAAAACATCGCACCGATCCATCAGAACTTGTAGCTTATTTCATGCCTTTTACGCCAGGCAACTGCCGGTTCCCGCAATACCGGGTATTCCTTAATGAAATGATTAAGAAAAACCGGCTCGAAAATGTTTCAGTTTTTAGTCTTACTGCTGAAAAAGGTTATGTATATGAAGCATTCAAACCACTTGAGCGAATGCCGTTTTTAAAAGGGTTTATCATTGCTGATGTCATGGAGGATATCAAGAATGCCCTCTCTGTTTTAGCGATTGACAAAACAAAAGCACTTTCAATTTTTGAGGAGCAGTGGAACAGAATTGTCTCGCTCTTTGAAAACAAACAATCAGGAAAACTTTACAAACTTTTAGAGTCAGTTGCTGAACAACTACGGGCAATCCCCCTTAAATGCACCCTTGTCAATGCGCGAAAAGTGTCGTTAATGGGTGAAATATTTGTCCGGCGTGATTACTTTTCATGCCAGAATCTTCTTGAAACACTTGAAAAACGTGATATCGTTGTCAAACGTTCGCATTTCTTTGAATGGACAAAATATGTTGATTACATTATCGAAAAGGGGATTTACGAATCTAATTTCAATTTTAAGGAATGGATGCAATTTAAGACAAAACTTGTTGTTCAGAATATTTTCGAAAAAAAGATAAAGAAAATTATGGCAAAATCCGGTCTTTTTGAATATGAAACTATCAATATCGACAATATCGTAAAGCTTGGCAGCAACTTTTTTGATATACGGTTCAGAGGAGAATCAATTCTTGCAGTTGGCGGATTTTTTAAAGACATTATTCATCACACACATGGGGTAATCTCTATAGGCCCATTCGCCTGTATGCCTACACGTGTTATTGAGTCGGTTCTTTCAGCAGATGCAACCACAGAGATGAAACAACAGCTTGACAAATCAGCATCTGTCGCAAAACTTGATATTCAATCGCTCCCGTTTTTACCGATTGAATCGGATGGCAACCCGTTCCCTCAGATCATTGAAGCCCGAATTGAAGCATTCTGTCTTCAGGTTGAACGCTTGCATTCGAAAGTAAAACAACCAAACTAATTAACGCAGAACACTGATTTCCAGTGTTCTGCGAATCCACGATTCATTATTCCCATAAGTTTTGGGATTATTTCCCGAGTGTAACTTTGTAACGAATCACTTTATCAAGTGTCGTTACGATAAGATCCGGAGATTCCGAGGCAAACGACATACTTATAACTGCGCCGGTAATATCACCTGCTTTTTCCCAATTTATTAAATTATATATAGTGTTCCCTGCTGCAAACAAACCGCTATTAACTGAGACTGCATGACAGGACCCTTTAAATTCCTTAATTACTGTGCCATCAATTGATTTAACAACCATTACTTTTGCAAACATAGTCTTCTCAAGTGTTACTGCAAGCGCACTGTCTGATGGCAGGTACGAAATGAGAGGAAAATGATTTCCAGGTTCAGTTGATAATTTTTCATTCAACCAGGGTAAACGCCGATCCTCACTACCATTATCAGTTGTAAATATACGGATACGAGCAGAATAATCAAGTAACTGATTTTTATGCTCATACACTGCTACAAAACGACTGTCCGATGAAAATGAAATATCTGCAAACCGGCATCCACTCTCAGGCTCAATGGTCATTATCGATGAGAGATCCGGTGATTTTATTAAATACAATTTTCCTTCTGCAACAGCAGCAATCATACTGTTATCATTGGAGAAAATTGCCCTTGATACACCTTTTAAATCTATAGTTTTCAATAGCGATACATTTTGCATCGTGTAGATTGAAATTTTGTCACTACCGCAAATGATCAGTGTATCTGCTTTGTTTGCAAATGATACAGTATACCCTTTTGAAAATTCCTGAAGCGGAATAAAGACCATATCTGTCAGAGTATCTTTTTTTCCTGCATAATAGAAAACGCCTCGTGACCTGAAAAAATCCTTTTCAGTAAAACGGGATGGAACATTGGCGATAGTACCGTTTGGAGCAACTGTAAATACACCAACGCTACCGGTTGTAATAAAATTTGGAATAGCAATATATTTACCGGTTGATGAATATGCGATATTCTTTACTGCAACCTGACGTAATGACAATCGCGGTTTAAGTTCTTCTGCTTTACCAAAAGCAAACTGATGTAACACAAGTGAAATAACCACAAATTGAACAACTACATTCGAAAGAGAACTCAGATTTTTCAACTGCATTGACACTACTCCATACAAAAAGTGACTGTCATCCCTCTGCCAGGTGGAATTATCAATAATTTAAACAGATATATTCCAACAAGTCACCATTTTAGCAATACAATAAAGATAATCACCAATTAATTAACATTTCGTCTAATTGAAAGGAGGGTATGCAGTCAGCTGCACACCCCCGTTATCAGATTGCGTTAATCAATCCTGTTTAGGGCATCCGTTATTGCATCAATTTTTTTTCTGACACTACTAATCGCATTGTCAAGACCATCAAGCACATCACTTCTGCACGATGCATAAAATTTGATTTTAGGTTCTGTACCTGATGGACGTGCGGTAACAATGCTTCCATCCTGTAGAACGAACTGAAGTACATTCGATGATGGCAATGCGATATCTTTACGGGTTTGCTTTTCCTTTACATACCAGGTTGATCCGTTCTGATAATCCCGTATCATCTGAAGTGGCTGGCCGGCAAAAACCTCCGGCGGATTCTTCCTTAATGAATCCATCAGTTCATTCATTTTCTTAAGCCCGGCTTCACCTTTAAACGTCTTTGAGATTAGTGTTTCCTGATAATAACCATGTTTTTTCCAGAGAACCCGCAACTGATCAAACAGTGTACGTCCCTCACTTGCATGGTAGAGAGCACACTCAGCAGTCATTGTTGCAGCACTGACCGCGTCCTTATCACGAACTTCTGTGTTTACAAGATACCCATAGCTTTCTTCACCGCCAACAAGATAGTCCGGTCCATCAGGCATACTTTCAAACTCCCTGATTTTTTCACCGATATACTTAAATCCTGTCAAGGTATCATAACATTCTGCACCGTACTCCTCAGCAATTTTACGCTGCAATTCAGTGGTAACAATTGTTTTTACAAATGCAGGTTTTTTAGGCATGGTCCCGTTTCGTTTATGAGTACCAAGAATGTAATCTGCAAGTAAAGCACCGAGCTGATTTCCGGTAACAAGTTTCAGTTCACCATTGTCCGGAGCTGCAATGCCAAGCCGATCGGCATCAGGATCGGTACCCATTACAAGAGCAGCGCCCTCTTTTTTTCCAAGATCCAGCGCCATCTTCATAGTTTCAGCTTCCTCAGGATTCGGATACTTTACCGTTGGGAAATTGCCATCAGGATCTTTCTGTTCTTCTACAAATATTACATCTATTCCCATTTCAGAAAGTGCCCGTGAAACCGGCATTGCACCAGTTCCGTTAAGTGGTGTAAAAACCACCTTGAAATCACGTCCTTTTGATTTAACTAGTTCAGGACGCAGTGAACAATTCTTTACCATTGATATAAATGCACTGTCAACTTCCTCGTCGATCATAAAAAGCAGTTTATCAGCGATTGCCTTCTCTTTTGTCATTTCAGGAACAGCCCCGTTTACAGCACGTACTTCCTGAATAATTCCCTTATCATGGGGAGGCACTACCTGCGCACCATCATTCCAATACACCTTGTAGCCATTATACTCAGGTGGGTTATGACTTGCAGTGATCACAATTCCTGCAGTTGCACCGAGTTTACGCACTGCGAATGATAACTCAGGCGTAGGGCGCAGACCGGTAAAAAGGTAGGTTTTTATTCCATTTGCACAAAATACCTTTGCTGCATCAAGTGCAAACTGTGATGAAAAATTTCGTGAATCGTAAGCAATTACAGCAGAACCATTCGTGGTTGCCTTTTTAATATAATTTGCGAGTCCCTGTGTTGCGCGCTTTACTGTATAGGAATTCATCCTGTTGTAACCGCCACCAATGACACCACGCAAACCACCGGTACCGAACTCAAGGTCAGTGTAAAACCTATCACTTAACTCTGTCAAATTATTTTCAGCAATTAATTTTTCTACCTGATTCCTGAAAAAAGCATCCTGTTCAAGTGTGATATAGGTTTTTGCCTTCTCAAGTAACTGCTCATTATTCATCAAAACATCTCCTGAAGCTAAAAATCAAAACGATACTACTCTATTTTATACGATCCATCAACCTCACAACAATCTTGTCAATGGATCGTGAATTACATTACAACTGAAAACCGGACTTTATCCGTGCTGATTTAGGAACGATTATAATACCTTCTCTGATATATATACCATCCTTCTCACCATTCTGAATTCTGTCCTTATTAATAAGACACACATCATCACCAATCCGGACATCTTTGTCGATAATTGCATTTTCAATTACACAATTCTTGCCGATACCAAGACCAGTATCCTCAGTCTCACTTTCAAAGAAATCAGATCCCATAAGAATCACCCTTGAAAGCTTTGAGCCTGAACGGATTACAGACCTTAACCCAATAATACTATCTGAAATTGTTGCGACATCAATAATTGATCCTTCACACACAATTGATGAATTTATTGATGCACCACTGATTTTAGCGGCAGGAAGAAATCGTGCACGTGTAAATATTGGCTTATCCTGATCAAAAAAATTAAAAGGCGGATTCTTTTTTGTCATTTCAATATGTGCATCAAAGAATGCCTTTATTGTTCCAATATCCTCCCAATACCCGTTGAACGGATAGGCGTACACGTTATAATCTGATATGGCAGCTGGTATAATCTGCTTCCCGAAGTCATCATAGTCATACTGATTCAGCAGATCGAACAATACCTTTTTGCTAAACAAATAGATACCCATTGATCCGACATGGGTTTTTTCTTCACTACCGAAAAGCTCATTTTTTGCGCGAAGGTTTTCAGGAATTTCGAATTCATCAACTATCGATTTATCGGTTGGTTTTTCAACAAATTTAGTCACCCTCGAATCATCATCAAGCTTCATAATGCCAAGCTCCCGTACCTGCGACCGCTCAACAGGAATAACAGCAAGCGTAATATCAGCATTATTATCATTATGAAATTTTATAAATTTCTGAAAATCCATTCTGTAAAGATGATCACCGCTTAGAAGCAATATTGTATCGCCGGCTTTTCTGAAATTGACCATATTTTTCCTGACTGCATCAGCAGTACCCTGATACCATCCTTTACTATCAGGAGTCTGGGATGCCGCAAGAACCGACACAAAGCCACTTGAAAACGAATCCATCCTATATGACTGGAAAATATGACGGTGCAGTGATTCGGACGCAAATTGTGTAAGAACCCAGATTGATCGAATACCATGATGCAGACAGTTGCTGATGGGAATATCAATGAGTCTGAATTTTCCACCAATCGGAACAGCCGGTTTTGAACGTGCATCAGTGAGAGGATGCAAACGGGTCCCCTGACCTCCTGCAAGAATAATCGATGTTACCTTATCTGTAGCCATTGTCTACCCTTTCGTACTGTGTTATTTTTTGTAACCTGTGTATATATTTTGCATATAAAAGTATTCTGTCAATCTGAAAATTAAGTTTCCGGATTGTTTTACATAATGATTACTACATTTCAACGAATTTGTAACAACAGCAACTTTTTATTCGGTATTAAATACTCTTGTCTTTTTAACTAACTGCACTATAAGTCATCGCTGAATTACTAATACTAAAATAATTTTTGCAATACCCACAATGATAGTCCAGGTACTTTAATTTCAAATTATTCTATATAGGCGAGAAAACGACCGGAAGGAATCTGTTTCTCCGGCCGTTTTTTTAAGATGCGTGAGACAAGTTTTAAAGTTGTTCTTTTTCCTGTTTAAATTGCCGTATCTTTGACTCAACTTCACCAAGCAGAAACTGCAGTTCTGATGTTTTTTCGACAACCTTTTGAATCTGTTGCTGTTCATTAGTAAGATTAACCATTGAGGCCTTAATATCTTCCATAAGAATACTGAGACTTGAAATGCGGCTTTCAGCTTCTTTAATGAGTTGCTTTTCACGTGAAAGTTCCCGGATACGCTTTTCAATCGCATCTGTCATATTCACCATATCTTCAACCTGATGCCCGACCTTTTCAATTTCCTTTGCCCGTGCGTTAATTACATCAATCTGTTGCGATGCCCGTTCGATAGAATCATTAAGACCATCAATCTTCTTCTGTGTGGCAACAACTACATCTTTTCCTTTATCAATAGCGTCTATCTTGATCTCCATATCTGAAACAACCATATCGACATTGACAAGCCGTGTATCGATGGTATCAATTTTGGTTGTTCTTCGATTGATCTGTTCCATTTCAACACGCAGGTGTTCAAGATGCTTTTCGACTTCAGCAAACTGTTTTTCCGTTTTGTTGATTTCGACTTTGTATTGGTCAATAGTTCTGATTTTGTCATTAATTTCATCAATAATGCGATCGAATTTACCCTTATATTCCTCAACCGTTTTTTGAGTCCCGATTGTCTCTGCCATAAACGACTCAAGATTTTTTCGCCCGGTTTTGAACAGATCATCAAGCTCCTCACGCAGCGTAACGATCTTGGTTTCCTCCTGAAGCAGAGCCTGGCGCTCTTCAGACAAGCGGGCCATCATGTTTTTCGCTTCAAGCGACTGTACCGATATTGCAGAAAGTTGCGCAGTAATGTCATCAACAACCTTCTGATCTTTTCCAAGACTCTGAATTTTCATGTTGATATCACCGAGAAGATAATTGAGCTGATCAAGTCGCTTCTCCGTTTTATCAATCATTGCCTTCCGCTGCAGCTGGGTCGCTATCCGTTCATCAATTTCAAATACCATTTTCCCAAGATCTTCAATCTTATGTTGCACCTCACCGATAATACGCGCTTTTTCCTCGGTGCTTTTTATACGTTCACTGGTAACATCCGACAGCACTTTCAACTGATCAATACTTACAGAAATTGATTCAATATCCTGTTGATGCTGACTGAGTACTCTTATCTTATCGTCAAGCTCACTTATTGTAACAAAGAACTTCTCCACGTCTTTATTGGTTGCTTCAACCTCGGCTCTGTGTGATATAACCTGTTCCTCTTTCTGACAGGTTTCCTCAATGATCTGCTTAAGTTGATCCATCCGGTTTTCAAAGCTTTCGAACTCCTTTTCTTTCTGCTGAATTGCATCAACCCGGCTTTCAGATTCTCCGATCTTTACTTCGACACCTTTTATACGATTATTTAAATTATCAACTGCCTGCCATTCCTGAGAAACCTCTTCGATCTTTACACGAATTTTGTCTGCAAACTTCTCATATTCCATGACCTGATTTCTCGTATTTTCGATAAACTGCTGCTGTTTGAGTAATGTATTATGTACCGCTTCAGCATGTTTTGCAGTATTGTTAAGCTCATGCACTTTCTCGTTGACATCATCGATATGCTTGCTCTTTCTTTGAAAATCAAGCAACTGATTGTCAAAACGCGCCTCAAGCTCCTTGATTTCTTCGATCTTCTTGATCAACTGCTCTCCTTCATGCTCAAGCCTTTTTATTTCATTAATCTGCGTAACACTTGCCTCAAGGCGTGCGTCGATTGTCGCGATGTTTGACATTGCCTTATCGATAACTGACTGTTTTGCAGTCAGGTGCTTCAGATCAAGCTCCATGCTTGCAAGAGTCGTTTTGAGTGTTGCGATATTCTGATTTGCCCGTAAAATGACAACCTGCTGGTTTTCAAGTGACTTTACTTTCGCATCAACATGCGCAGACAGGATATTTAAATTGTCAATTTTTTCTTTTATGAGCTTAAACCTGTCAACTTCCTTTTCGAGTTCACCCAGATTTTCCATCAGCCGTTCTGTATTAATGATTGCATCATTGATTTCTGATTGTGTTTTTGTAAACGTTTCCGCTGATGAATTAAAACGTGATTCAAATTTATCAAATGTTTCCTGCAATTTTTTCTGACGTGTTTCGATTTCATCTACAGATTCCAGATTTTTGCGTAAAGATCCACTCTCACCTTCCTCAAGCCGTTTCATAACCTCATCTACTTTAACAGCCAACTGCTCTACATAATTTTCGTTTTGCGTCAAGTGAAGCAGCATCTCTTCCATACGTTTCATTCTTGACTCCAGCAGCGCAGTCTCGGAAATTGCTTCTGATACTTTTGCTACCCCCGAAGTAATTTCTGCGACGTCACTTTTTGCAGCGGAATAATCTGCACGGAGCATCTCAATATTATTTTTGAGATCCTCAACAGACTGCCTGTCTGATTGCGTTTGCAAACGTTCATTCTGCATTGACGCCAAAAGAGAGTGCAGCTCTGCTTTTTCATTCAAAGCACTTCTCAGGAGCTCCTGAAACTGATTCATGTTCTCTTCAAGATTCAAATTCTCCTGCTCGCCATCCTTTTTCTTAGACGAAAAAATCATAAAAGGATCTCCTCTTTAGGGATTGTAATTTCCCGGGCAATTTTCCAGGAAAGACTATCCTTCACAAGTAACAGTTTTTTACCATTCTCAAAAAATTTCTGATCGGATCTGTAATTTTGTAGAAATTTGATTTCTATACTGTTTTCAGACCAATCAGTAAGTTTAACATTGTCAATATCAACATTAATGGTTGTATACGCCTTGAAAGTCTGAATTTTCTTCTCTTTCCAGGTATTCCACTTCATTCCCTGGCTGTTAAAATTGTTTTCTGAATAGAATTGTGCATACTGGTCTATATCTCTCGATTCCCACGCTGTCACCCACTTATCAAGGAATATAGTTACTTCTGCAAGCAACATTTCCTGAACAGTAAGAATTTCCTTGCGCTTTGTGTTAATTTTTTCAAATTCAATATGTAACAGTGGATCTCCATTTACAGAATCATTTACTATTACAACAGGTGTCCCCTTCCCGTCTGCAATATAACTTTGTATATCAAGCATCATCGAGTTCTTCAATGACAGACATCCTTTTGTCGGTACAGGATCCCCGTCACCTTTTGTACCATGAATCCAGATACCCTGACCGGTTCTTCCTTCCTTCCTGTCGTCTTCATTGGGATAATTTAACACATACGCAAGAGGACCATAGATTTCATTCAATTCACTTTTTATTCTTCTAAGAAGTATGAAATAAATACCTTCCGGTGTGCGCTTGTCACCAGCAGCAAGCTTAGGGCCACTCAATCCTGCACCGATGGCAATAGGATACTCTTTTTCTATATTCCATTCCATCCCGCTGTTTTGCTTAACAATATACAACTTTTTCTGTGCCTTATTTGCAACAAGAATAGAATAATCAGCTCTAAATGATGTCTTATGCAATGATGGTGACATCATCCTTTTCACAACAGGAGTATCAGTAGCAGTCACTGATGCATTTGGATAATTGATCGCTGCCACATTACTGCTTTTTGAGATGGTTTCAATACCACCGGAAATACGCTCTGTTGCTTTTCTTTCCGGCTTGTAATTCTTTCCTTTAAAAAACTTCTTCACTCTGTCTAACAATGACACTCTTTTTGGCGCGACAACAAATCCGGAACGTTCACTTAAATCTTTACTTTGAATAGTATCTGATATCTCCGTTATAGTACTTTCAATAACGCTTTTCTGCATCTGTGCATTTCTGATACTGTCAGAAACAGCTTGTTCAAGTAGTTTTTGCTTATTCCTGAGCTTCATTTCGATATCTCTTTGTACACTATCTTCAATTTTTTTGGAGGCAAGTACCTTTTGAATCGAATCCTGTTTTTTAAACGCTTCAGTTTTTTTTACTGAATCAAGCATACGTTTCTGTTCTGCATTCTTTGCCTGTAAAGCCTCCTGTTTTTTGCGGGCATTCTCTTTTTTTAGAAGGGATGCAGCTTTTCGCTGAGGTTCAGTTTTCTTGAGATAATCCAATGTAAGAACAGTCCCTGTTGAAACCAACCCGATTATAATCATCCAGACAACACCCAGCCTTATTTTTCTCAAATGTTTCTGAACAAATCTGGTATATTTATTTCTAAAGGGCTCATCCTGATTATACGCCCTTACAATTTCCCGGGCTTCCTTCCAGGCGTTGTACCATATTGTTAACTTTGTGATTTGCAGGGATACTTTTTTTTGTAACTTTTCAAACATACCAAGCTTCCGATTGCCAAAGAAATGAACCTGCTTCCCTTAGAACTAACAGTTGAAAGTTTTTAGGATTATCCTGAGTTAAGCCATTGCAATTCGCCACTCAACAACAGTCAACACTACATTATATCATTTATGTAAAACGCAACTGTAGCTTTTTTTACTTTTTTTATTACTGACACGGTCAAAATATACACAACTATATTAAAATAGAGTTGTAACATCATTATAACTTATTAATTTTTATACAAATAGATATAACCGTGAAGGGAAATACAAGATTAAAGATCAGATTGATTCAGCGGAAAGGCAATCACTTCTGCCTGTTTTTTCTCGTTCTTACTTAAAAAACAAAAACTCATTTTTTTTGATGTCTGACCGTTTCCATCATGCGTTTCATTAGTGCACACAATTCCATCAAACACTGCTCATCAGTTTTACCATCGTAGACGACACCTTGCAATTTTTGTGTATCCGGGCAGAAAATTTTGTAATCAGAACTACTGAATAATCCTATAGCTTTGATTCCAAACATCGCCCCGAGACCATAAAAAACAGAGTTTGATGATAGAATCAGTGATGATTTGGTGACAAGTGCTGCAAGTCGTGATTCAACAAGTGGAGTTATACACCGGATTCCCTCACCAGTGAAAAAAGTTGCTTCCTGCTGTGATGGTTCCCGGGAGAGGTAACAGTACATTTTTTCAGAAAAATCTTTTCTTATCTGCGCCACCAGCTTAAGAAACCACTGCTGACCAAACTTTTCAAGAAAATAGAGAGCATCAACGCCAATTAATTCGCCATCATGAGAAATCCGTTGTTCTTTAAACATACGTTCAACTTCATCAACGAGATTCCTGGATACGCTGAACTTTATTGTTTCGAATCCTTTCCCAAATTTTTCAGCCATCATACAATTTCTTTGAGGCAGATAGTGCTGATCCGGATTCGCACCAACTTTCAGGTTGAGAAACGGAAAATCATCAGCATCCTTGTACCCGGCCCGAATTGGCGCATTTGTCGAAACCACAAATGAAACTTTCGAGATGTCAGGAGCCCTGTCGAGTAGAATGCATATATCAACATTGTTTTTAAATTGACGTGTAAAAAAACTAAAAATAGCGAACCGGTCAGGTTCATCTGTTGGATACTCGACTATTTCAAGTTCCGGAATCATTTTTAAAAGTGATACACCCGTATCGGGACAGAATGCAGTCACTTTTGCTTTGGTAAAAATTGCCATAAGAGAGAGGATGTTTTTTAACTGATATAGAATCTCAAGTGAACTCTCAGGAAGCACAACCAGAACACTGCCAACAGACTGTGGGTCCACAGGAAAACTGAAAAACTTTTTCCTGAATTTTTTCCTGTAATAAAGCGAAATAATTGATTTTGTTTTTTTACTTCCAAGAACTGAGTAAAAAAACTGACGTGCCCGTCCGGAAAACTTTGCTTTTTTATTCAT
The DNA here is from genome assembly GCA_023459055.1 of Fibrobacterota bacterium. Taxonomy (GTDB): domain Bacteria; phylum Fibrobacterota; class Chitinivibrionia; order Chitinivibrionales; family Chitinispirillaceae; genus JAAZBG01. The sequence continues at coordinate 113,946 of JAEWVR010000042.1, read as the reverse complement.
TATGTTATAGAATTAGAAAATATGTTTTAATACAAGTATGTTACCTTATAAAGTAGATCATGCGAGCACGGGATTTTCAATGAAAATGAAAATTTTACCTTTATCAGAGTCTGTTTTATTCGTTGTATTAATAATTGTTGCCCTTTGTGGTTTTTTAGAGAATACCGCAACCAATATACCGTTTGCTCTTGAATTCGCAACAGCAATTGTCTTTCTGTTACTCGCATTTGCCCTGTTTTCTGTTCTTATAGATATCAACAACAGACTTCTTCCCTACCAGGCACTTGGAATTGGAGCAATCGCATTTGCATCAAATCACCTTTTTTCTGAAGTACCAGGGGTACTTCTTACAGATTTTCCGGTCCTCTACTTTATTGTCATTATTGCCACAGCACTAATTGGCGTCAATAGAGCCTGGGTACCACCTTTAACTGTTTTTATACTTGGTGAATTTTTTCATCCTATAGTTACCAAAGCAATTAATGGTACACTACTCGACACCGTAAGCATTATCAGTGAGTACTACGAAAGAAACATACTATCCATTTTTTACCTTTTTATCAGCGGCGTTTTTCCATCAATTATTTCATCCCACTATCTTAGAATTGCCATTGTTGACAAACCTAAAACACCTGTAAAACATATTGATACTCAGGATACACCACCACGCACAGATACATCCCAAATAACAAAAACCCAGATATCTGCTACAAGCGGAGAATTTCAGTCAGAACACAAAACCAGCATCGGCAGTGTTGATGATCTTCTTGCAAGTGTTGTTTACTTTATGAGAAGAAATTTTAAAGCCTACTCAACACTTGGATTTACTTATGATACGACGACACAATCGTTCATCCTTAACTCGTTCCATTCCAAGAGTATCAGTATTAACAAAGGTATTGCAATCGCATCCGGAAATGGAATAATCGGACAGCTTGCCGACAGAAAAATTTTTATGAGCGGGGATTTGTCTTTCTATAATTCCGGTATCAATTACTACAATTCTCCTCAGGAGATAAACTCCATTCTTGCGGTTCCAGTAATCTCTGAACAAAACGAACTGCTTGGTGCACTTGTACTTGACAGTTTGGACAAAAATGCTTTTCATGATCAGGATAAGGATATCCTCAAACGGTTTTCCTCACTTGCTGCTGCACTAATCACAAATGCCAGAATGCGTATTTTACAGGAGCAGGCTGCACGTACATTCCAGATTTTTTATGAAGCAAGCCACCTGTTGACAACTTCACTAAACCTCTCTGATGTTTTTGATGTGATGCTTCACACCGGTCCGTCAGTTGCACTCTGCACACGTCAGATGGCCATTCTGTTTGATGACGAAACAAGAATGGGTAAAATTATCAAAATAAGTGGAGCAAGTCCCGATATCCCTGAAAGATCCGAATTTCCTATTAATTCAGGACTATATTCCTATGCGTTTAAAAAGCGTTCATTTGTCAACATTCCTGATTACCAGTTATATACAACAAAATATTACCGTTTTGTTCCAAATGAACTGCAGGCGCTTATGGTACGTTCACTTCTAATTTTTCCGATTCTTGATGATGAAGGAAGATGCAGAGGTCTTTACTCAATTGAAAGTGACCGGCCAAACGTTTATACGGAAGAGATTGTACAAATCTTTAAAACGTTGATAGAAAATGCACAAGTTGCATTTGCTCGTGCACTCCTCTATCAGCGAATGGAGAAGCTTGCTACCACTGACGGCCTTACTGAACTCAATAACCACCGTCAATTCCAGGAACTGCTGAGTAAGGAAATTGAGCGTACACGTCGTTATGGCAGCACAGTCTCTTTACTGTTAATGGATATTGATCATTTTAAGTCATTCAACGATACCTATGGGCACCCGGTGGGTGATCTTGTCCTGAAAGAGATTTCAAAATGTATCCGAAAATCACTTAGAGCAAACGATATCGCTGCCCGATATGGCGGTGAGGAATTCACTGTAATCGTACCGGAATCCAATGAACAGGGTGCACTGATTATTGCGGAAAGAATTCGTTCAACAATCGAGAATCATATAATCGTTTCCAATGACCGGCAGCTACGCGTTACTGTAAGTATCGGTATCGCCGCATATCCATCACTGGCTGCAAATCAGCCTCAACTTATTGATTCTGCTGATAAAGCGCTCTATAATTCCAAAGAACACGGCCGTAATCGTGTAACAATTTTCGCATCTGGAATGGCAAGTGGCAAGAAAAAGTAATAATGATACTCAGAATTAAGGTATCATAAAACATACTTTTTCATCTGTGAGTCGTCTTCTATCTGATTTTTCCACTGTTTTTTTACGCTGTTTTATATAAAAATGTAATTTTTTTATTGACACTACAATCGCAATGGTTTATATTTATGTTCCAATTGCGAGAGTAGCTCAGTGGTAGAGCTCTACCTTGCCAAGGTAGCTGTCGCGAGTTCAAATCTCGTCTCTCGCTTTAAAAAAATTCTGGGTTTCCTTTCAACAAGGAAACCCATTCTTTTTGATAATTAGGGCGGCATAGCCAAGTGGTAAGGCAGAAGTCTGCAAAACTTTCATCCCCAGTTCAAATCTGGGTGCCGCCTCCAATCTTATCTTTCCCTGCACATTCACGATTTCAAATTCAACAACTATGTATAGCACACTCTGTTAATTTTTGTATCTTTTCCATCACCTGACTGTATTCCATCACCTGACGATTATTAAGATACAGAAGAAGAAGACCATGAATTGCATACACATACGCATTCTGAGCATCAGAAATCGTATCCGTGTCATGCTCTCCAAAAATTATGTGCCAGTCACTTGCTGTTAATTCAGGCAGGAAATCAACAATCTTTCCTGTCTTTGACTGCGCAGTTGTAATAGTTGATAACTTCTGATGAAACAACAGATCAAAGATCCCGGGATACTGGATGAAAAAATTGCAATATCCACTAACAACTGAAATTAAATGATCTTTTCCTGCAGGTGCTTTTGATGAGTAACTCTGGACAAAAACTCTGCACTCTTCAAGAAAGTCCTCAACACAACTGAAAATCAGATCTCTAATGTCATGGAAATAATTATATAACGTCGCATACGAGTACCCTGCTCTTTCCGCAATATTCCTTGCACTTATAACTTCCAACCCCTCACCCCGGATCAGATCTTTCGCGGCCGAAAGGAAATAGCCCTTAATCCTCTCTTCACGAACTTCATTCATACACCCTCCAATTAAATAGTTGCTCATGTTAACACTGTTAATATAACTAACAGTGTTAATTACTTCAACAACTATTTATCAATACTATGAAGAATTCACAATCTAGTCCATCACCGGTCTTTATAATATGTTTTTTTGCCTTTTTATTTTGCAGCTAAAACGTTTTAATTAAGTTTTGTGTGTCAGGCCAAGTCGTGTTTTGATGGATATACAACGATATTGAGTTATATAGATATAGAACAGCATATAACAAAAAAGCCCGTAACACATTGATTTTTAGTGTTACAGGCTTTAGGTATTTAATACGGCCATAGGGAGTCGAACCCCAAACCTTCTGATCCGTAGTCAGATGCTCTATCCAATTGAGCTATGGCCGCAAAATTTCAACGATCAAAAAATGATGACCTAAAAATATGTTCTTTTTCTTTGCTACGCCAGAGAAAAATTGTATAAGACGTAAATTTATTCACCATCTACTAAAAAACCACGATTTTAGTCGGGATTATACCAATTGCCTGGTTACAGTACCCGGATACCAGGTTAATTCTCACCAACTTTTTTAATTCTAAGCGTATCTGTCGCTCCTGCAATTGGTGTTGTACCACAAATATGGGCAATCAGATCACCGGCTTTGATAAACTTTTCTTTAATAAGAACATCCTCTGCATCATGATGTAATTCAGAGACATCAGTATTAAATTCCATAAAGAAGGCAGTAACATTCCATTGAAGTGATAGTTGTTTGATTACCTGATGGTTTGGCGTAAAAACAAAAATCGGAGCAATTACACGAACCTTTGAAAGGTACTCAGCCGTTGCACCGGTCAGAGAATAGACACAAACAGGAATATTTCCAAGATTTTGGCTTGCCCACCGTGCTGCTTCACAGATTGCAAAAGGCGGAAACTGAATATTTGATATATACGCGTTTTTTCCGTAATCAATATAGTTTGAACATTCTGCGTTACAGGCAATACTACGCATTGTCTCTACTGCAGCAACCGGGAAAAGACCTGTTGCGGTTTCACCGGATAGCATTATTGCATCAGCTCCATCAATTACCGCATTAGCAACATCAGTAGTTTCAGCTCTTGTTGGAATTGGAGACTTAATCATTGATTCGAGCATTTGTGTTGCTACAATTACAATTTTACCAGCTTTATTAGCTTTCCCGATTAACTGTTTTTGAATGATTGGAACCAGAGCGATATTGACTTCTACACCAAGATCTCCACGGGCAACCATTATACCATCAGAAACCTTCAGGATATCATCAATACGCCGTGCAGCTTCAGGTTTTTCGATTTTAGCAATAACCTCAATATCAGCTCTGCTCTCTTTAATAATTTCTTTAAGTTTAATAACGTCATCGGCTTTACGGACAAATGATAATGCTACATATTGAAAATCGTTTTTAAGAATAAACTCCAGATCTGTTAGGTCTTTTTGTGTCATTGACGGAATAGAGAGATCGACATCAGGAAAATTAACTCCTTTACGTGATGAGTATATGCCACCTGACAAAACAGTACAGTGTATGGTATCATCGCTATCTATAGTATCAACACGTAACGACACCGCACCATCATTGATAAGGACGAGCTGTCCTTTGGTGATCTCTTTTGCAAGACCCGGATAATCAATGGTAATAATTGATGCTGAACAAACCTGAGTCATATCAGATACCATGATAACTTTTGACCCGGTTTCGAGATGAATCGAACTATTATCAGGTGTTTTTCCCGTGCGGATTTTTGGTCCCTGAAGATCTGCAAGCACCGCAACTTCCACGCCAAGTTCCTGAGATTTTTCTCTGATCAACTTCAATACCTGTCCGTGCATTTCGCAGGTTCCATGCGAAAAATTCAACCGAAATACATTTACTCCCGATTTAAGCAACCTGGAAATCATCTCTCCATTATTACTTGCCGGCCCAATGGTTGATATGATCTTTGTTTTTCTGTGAAGTCTTTTCATTTGCCCTCATTTCTTAATTTGTCAAGAGCACTTCGATTTATGTAATTTATTGATTGCTTCCTGGTTGTAGTATTCAAATCAAACCATGCTGCATTCACAATTCAACAAGTTACAGGTCGACGCCCTTTATTGATAGAACTCTTTCAAGTTTATTGCACTATTCTCTGGTTTTTTACAATAGGGAATCCAAAAATAAATCCGGACACTTTATTTTTCTATATAATTCTAACGACAATCAAAAATGGTTGCAGCATAGTAAATCTCTATCGAACGATTTTTTTTAAACAGAGTAACTTTCTAACGTTTTCTTGATCCGGATCAATGATCTGCCTGTGATTTTATGGCATATTTATATCAGAACGATGAAATGAAACCAGCGACCAGGAGTAAACAATGGTTAGAAAAATAATAACAATCGATGAAGAAAAGTGTACAGGATGTTCAATGTGCATACCAAACTGCCCGGAAGGCGCTATCCAGATGATTGATGGCAAAGCACGACTGGTTAGTGATCTTATGTGTGATGGGCTCGGGGCATGCCTTGGTCATTGCCCGGTTGGCGCAATTACAGTGGAGGAACGTGAAGCAGAGGCTTACGATGAACGCAAGGTAATGGTGAATATTGTTAAAGCAGGAGTAAACACAATTAAAGCTCACCTTCAGCACCTTAAATCTCACGGCCAAACCGAATACTATAATGAAGCAGTTAATTATTTGAAAGAACACCATGTTCCAGTTCCGCAGGAGGATATTATGCAAGCTCACACTGGTTGTCCAGGTTCACGATCAATGGCTTTTGAAGAAAAAAGGCAGGGTCCGGCTGAAGACACTTCAGAACGTCCATCACAACTGACCCATTGGCCCATTCAAATGCACCTGATCTCCCCGAATGCGCCACACTATAAAAATTCGGATCTTTTACTGGCTGCTGATTGCGTTGCATTTTCTTTAGGTGATTTTCACAAAGATTTTCTTAAAGGAAAAACACTAACGATTGCCTGTCCAAAGCTTGATGATAATCAGGAGATTTACGCAGAAAAACTTACTGCGCTTGTAGACCAGGCAAAGATTAATACTCTTACCGTAATTATCATGCAGGTACCATGCTGTGGTGGATTATTACGCCTTGCACAATCAGCAGTCGCAAAGGCATCACGGAAAATCCCCGTTAAAGCAATCGTTATAAGCCTTCAGGGTGATGTATTAAGCGAGGAATGGGTTTAAAGTATAATTTTTCACGGAGGTGATAGTATGGAAAAAGATAAAAAAAACACTGTACAAACAGAACTTGTTGCTGTACCATTTTCTTACAAAGATCTTGTCAGCTATCAGAGCGGATCTGTGGTAAGCAGAACAATTATAGATGCCCCTGAGGGAACAATTACTATATTTGCTTTTGATAAGGGACAGCGGCTCAGTACCCATAGTGCACCCTACAATGCACTGGTTGAGGTTATTGACGGAACGGGTGTCTTTACAATAGAAGACAAGGTTTTTAACGTTAACAGCGGTTGCCAGCTTATTATGCCTGCCAATAAACCGCATTCAGTTACTGCCAATGAACAGTTCAAGATGACACTTATTATGATTAAGGCTAAGTAGTGACATGTGACTCGTGACGAGTGACAGGAATAAGAAAATATCAGAATTAACAGTATCTGCATTGCTACAATGCAGATACTTACTTTACAACAGAGGTAATGCCTCTACAAAAAGGAGTTACAGAATGGGAATGTTTTGCTATCAATGCGAGCAAACTGCACAGGGAAAAGGATGCAGTGTCCGCGGTGTCTGCGGAAAAGAACCAACGACATCATCTCTTCAGGATCTGCTGATTTATCAGCTAAGAGGTCTTGGATGGCTCACTACTGAAGGCCGTAAGAAAAATGTCAAGGACGAATCGGTTGACAAATTTATAATCGAAGGACTTTTTACTACAGTAACAAATGTAAACTTCTACGATGCAACCATTATTGCGCTTATTAAAAAGGCTGCAAAAATCAAAACTGATTTCATTGCAAAGCTGAAAAGCAGCGGCGTCGATATCGAAAATCCACCGGCATCAGTAACATTTGTCCCTGCCTCATCTGACAGTGAGATTATTGCACAGGGTGAAGCACACAGCATTCCATCAAGCCAGAGCAACGAGGATCTTCGTTCGCTTCAACAGCTCCTTACTCTTGGATTAAAAGGTTTGGCCGCATATGCTGATCATGCTTATGTCCTTGGTAAAAAAGATGACACCATTTTCGCATTTGTCGAGGAAGCACTTGCAGCACTTAACAAAGAGAATCCTACTGTCGATGAACTCGTCGCACTTAATATGAAATGCGGTACAGTCAATATCAGAACCATGGAGATCCTTGATGATGCCAATACGGGTACCTATGGACATCCGGAACCTACGAAAGTGTCAACTGCATGGAAACCGGGCCCGGCAATTGTGGTCAGCGGTCATGATTTGTACGATCTCGAACAACTTTTGAAGCAAACTGAAGGAACCGGAGTTAATATCTATACACATGGAGAAATGCTTCCCTGCCACGGATATCCCGGTTTGAAAAAATTCAAACACCTGGTCGGTCATTTCGGTACTGCCTGGCAGAACCAGCAGAAAGAGTTTGATAATGTTCCTGCTGCATTTTTGTTTACAACAAACTGTATCCAGAAACCAAGAGATTCCTATTCCGACCGCGTTTTTACCTGCGGACTTGTTGAGTTCCCTGGATGTCAACACGTTTCAAACAAGGATTTTTCAGCAGTGATCAATAAGGCAAAAGCACTTGGTGGCTTACCGGCAAAAGAAGGTATCACACTAACAACCGGTTTTGCCCGTAACACTGTCATGAGTGTAGCAGGTACCGTCATTGATGCTGTCAAAGCGGGAGCAATCAAACACTTCTTCCTCGTCGGCGGTTGTGATGGTGCAAAGCCAGGACGTAATTACTATACTGAATTTGTTGAGAAAACGCCAAAAGACACTATTGTGCTTACACTCGCATGTGGTAAATTCAGATTCAACCATCTTGACATTGGTGAAATTGGTGGAATTCCGCGTTTGCTTGATGTCGGTCAGTGCAATGATGCCTATAGTGCCGTTAAAATTGCACTTGCACTTGCGGATGCATTTAAATGCGGTGTTAATGATCTTCCGCTATCACTGGTACTTTCCTGGTATGAACAGAAAGCTGTTGTTATTCTGCTCTCACTGTTGTCGCTTGGAATCAGAAATATCAGAATCGGGCCATCATTACCGGCATTTATTTCACCGAATATTCTCAGGTTCCTTGTTGAGAATTTCAATCTGACACCGATTACAACACCGGATCAGGATCTGGCGGCAATTCTTAAGAAGTAAACTTCTCAGCAAAACCGCTACGTCAACTCTGTAAATATAACAGTCCAGACTACCACAACGTTTGTAGTAGTCTGGATTATTTACTCCACTCCCCGGCCCACAGACGATTTACAAATTCACGCCAGGGCAGTATAAGAACATCTCCAATTTTTCGTGGTGATTGATCAAGTGAGACAATCATCTTATGCTTCAGAGGAATTTCTTTTGTAAATAAATTTAATCCTTTAAGATGTTTTTCCTGAACAAGTGTCGTACCTTTTACCTCTATACCAAGCTCATCACCAATGATAAAATCTACCTCATTTTTAGCCTGATCTCTCCAAAATGTTAGTGGCCGTTGATCGTGCGAATAATGAAGATAGGTATTTAGTTCACAAAAGATAAAGTGTTCAAACGATTTACCAAACAACTCATTTCCTGGTTCAATCCCAGATCGTTGCGCCAATATGTTGGAAACCCCTATATCAAAAAAATAGAACTTTCCCATTGAAATCGCTTTTCTGGTTGTAGTTTTCTTATAAGGTTCAACAAGCGTTCCTATAAGTGTATCTTGCAGTATTTCATAATATTCCCTTACTGTCTTCACCGCCACTTCAGCATCACGGGCAACTGAATGATAATTCAAAAGCTCCGCATTTGTCAACGCTGCTGTTGTAAGAAAACGACTGAAATTGTCTATTCTGCGGACAAGCGACTCAGAATATATCTCCTCTTTGAGATATGACCCGCAATAAGCTATTAAATCCTCACGTGGTTCATCTGACAAATATACTGATGGAATAGTTCCATAATTCAGCGCTTTTATTAAATTAAAGTCAGGAATTTCAGCGGATACAAGAGAATGAAGATATCTTGTTCGAGCTCTCCCACCCAGTAAATTGGCACCTCCACGTTTTAATTTTCGTGCACTGCTTCCAGTTAAAATAAACCTGATCTGATGACTTTCAATCAAATCATGCACTTCATCAAGAATATATGGAAGTTTTTGTACTTCATCAATAATTACAGGTTCCTGTAATTGATTTGCTCGTATCTCTTCTGAAAGTATCCCTGGATTGCGACTTAATCTGAAAAAAACTTCTGGTCTTAGAAAATTATAGTACAGAGAACCTGGAAACAGCTTCTTAAGCAAATATGTTTTTCCTGTTTGACGAGGTCCAAACAAAAAAATTGATCGCTTCGATGCCTCCTCACTAAGTTCCAGTTTTCGTTTATAGTCAATCATTCATTTCTCATTTTTGCGTTATAAATTTTATTAATATACGATAAACACACAAAAACGGCAACTTAATTGCCATTATTATGAAATTTTAGGCATATACGGTATCTACAATTACTCATTTTAGGCAACACATATGCCTAAAATCGTTAATTCGTACGATTCAGGTGTTATTTCATAACTGTGAAGAAGGGATGTTATGGTGACTAAAAAGGAGCCATCCCTTACGGTCAGGTCGCAGAATGGGAATACTGAACCCTGGCTGCAAGCTTTTAATTTCACTTCATTGCGTGTGCTGAAACCATAAAAGATAGATACGGTATATTCTTCTGCGCTTCCCAGAAGTCAGTTGCCCGGCGACTTTGACAATCCAAGCACGGAATCCAACTTCTGGATATCATCCGGGGTAACATTTTCCAAAAGAAACTTTTTTACATTAGTGTAGCTCTTCCGGGCATCATCAAGTTTATCCTCTTCGATAAAGCTGAATATTTCAACCATTTTTTCGTATGCTTTTTGTGCATCACTGTCTTTTCTGGCATCAGCACGTTTTCTTCGCATCTCAAGCGACATCGCGGCACGTTCATTTTTTATTTCAGCAATTTGTGTCAATTCACTTTTTTCATCACGCAATCTGATTGAATTTTCCCGATCTGCCAACGCCTTTGATTTAGCCTCAAATAGTAAATTAGCAAGAACGGGTTTTGCAGCGCCGGTATCTGCATCAAATGCATAAATGTTGGATGATTTTAACTTTTTCTGTTGAGTTACAAGTGTGTAAAGAAGCATTTTATTTACTGCAACAAGCTTGTCTGAATTGACTCCGATTTTATTCAACGTGTCAATCATCGTACCGGCATCAACAATTCTATCAGCCCGTATTAACCGTTCTGTTATGGTAATCAGAGAATCTTCTTTAGCACTAATTTTTTTTGACAACAGCTGAATTTCAGAATAATACCGTATCCACTCCGATGATATCAACTCTTTTTTTAGAATGTTTACCTGGACCGCAATTGCATTTTCAAATCTGTGTGCCTTTTTAAAATCCAGTTCACCCAGATATAGTTTAATTGAATCAAATCCATCTTTAACCATTTTTACCGTATACGCAGCAGTTGATTTCGATACTACTTTTGCTTCAAGTCGTGCAATATCAGATGCTGAGATTTTAAGATAGGATGCATTTTGCACACAGTAGGCAAGATCTTTCTGTGCATCGGTGATTTTACCATCGACAAGAGATTGATCGATCAATGATGGCATTACTTTACAAAAAGAAACACTTCTGCCCTGGAATGACTTTTCGACCTCATCCCCTTTTTTTCTATCAATTGCAGCCAACTCTGACTTTATTTTGTAAAGCTTGTAAAAATCAGGTCGTTCCTGAGCTATCACGGAATTAAACTCGGCAATCAGTTCATTGGATTTTTTCTGAGACCACTGAGCTTTCTCCATAGTCAACTCATTCTCTTCCAGATAAATCTGCAGTTCGAGTTCGTTTACTTTAGCAAGTATATATTTTTTATTTACGTCTTTGCCTGCTTTTTCACGAAGTTCAAATGCAACCCCCTTTGCATATTTTATTGCATCATTGTGTGTAATACCACTGGATGGATCGAAACGGCTATAGAACTTAAACATCGCATTATCTATTAGAGAATCAACATGGTACTGGCTTATAAAAGTATCGGCAGCAAAGACAACACAGCACTTAAGTGCAACTGTTGTACATATTAGATAAAAGCTTTTTAACATCTGCCAGTGAGCCCCTGAAAAATATCCCCACTCGTCAATTACCAATACGTGCGGATTTAATTAATCTCTGCTTCTATGTGTAAGAAACAAAGGGTTATCTGTTTTAAATTAAATATCGCCTTTAAAAAAATGGAAACATTCTTTAATAAATCAGACGATACCTTTAAGAAACTGTGTAAAAGCCAGAATAATGTTGTTTGTTTTATGAATTAAAAACATGGGAAGCAAATTGGCAGTACCATATTATATACCTGGTACTGCCGGCAGCACTTACTGTTTCATGCAGCATTTTTTATACTTTTTACCGCTTCCACAATGGCAGGGATCATTACGGGAAATTTTATCCTCGGCTCTGGTAAACGGCTGTTGTTTTTCAATGTTTCCATCAACATAAAACCATGTACCATTTAGCTTTTTAAACGTTCCTTTTTCATGCAGGCTCTTTTTGACACCGAATTCTGTGAAGTGTGCAATAAACTCAACAGTACCTTCGGTTTGGTCTTCTGCACCCCCGCTTGTACTGATAATTTCGAGCTTATGCCACTGTGAATTGAGTGACCAGTCCCGGATAGCTTTTTCATCGCACTCTTTTCTTTTTTCTTCAAGTGTTGTTTCAAGAATAAAAGGAATCGCTCCTTTAGCATAAGCAGTATAACGCGCCCGCATAAGCAGTTCTGCAGTTGGTGCAGATGCTACACGGGTAATGTAAGGTTCACAGCAACTCTGATACGGTTTTAATGATCCGCAAGGACAAAAATCCATTCTCTAAGCTCCTAAATAACAGGTAATAAACGAATTATCCAAATGAAAACCATCACAGTAACAAGCAACAAATGTTTAAAAACCGTTGGTGCCTGGAAAGTACAGAAATCCGGTACACTACCATCAGATTCCAGAAACATCAATACTCCAGTAAGCATTTGGAAATACTTTTACAATTCTCAGAAAACTACATTTCGTTAATGTTTAAAAACAATAATTAAATAGCTATTTTGAGTCATTATTGACTGGAACGGGCTCCTATAAGCCGTAAATCTGCTTCAACCCATTGATTTTTTGGATAAATTAAATGAGCTAATCTGAGATATTTTATCGCAAGGTTAAAAACAGAAAAGGATTGGCAACTATAGTTGCAATTACTATTAAAATGAGACGAACCAGCATAAACAAATCCTAAATCTTCAACTCAGCCAAAATCCTGTCAATGTCGAGTGACCTGAATTTTGATTAAAAAGCATCAATAAATTAATTAAATGCTGCAACCAAAAGGTGAAAAACCAAGAATAATTTTATTTGCATATTTTTAGAATCATCAAACAGTATAATGTTGACCTATTCATCTGGTGTGGTCAGCATACCTGAACAAACCAATTATTCGACATCATATATAAATCGTTAATATACAAGAGTTATTAATTACAACTACATCGTTACCTTGTTGATTTTGTTGACCATTTGGTCAACGGTTTAGTCTATTTTAGTTTTAAAATGCATATACTGGAAATTTTTCCCTATATATTATTTTAGTAATTACGGGGTATTCTCACTTGTTACTGGTTTTGTCAGGGGCGAATCGGATTGACAATGCAAGCCATTTAGAACTGAATCCGGGGGGATTTGATGCCAAATATATTTGATTATTATGATTATCATAAATACCTGATGGATTATTATAAGGAAAAAAAGGCACTTCAAAGTTTTTTCTCTTACAGGTATATGAGTCAGCGACTGGGGATTGATCCCGGTTATCTTGTAAAAGTTTTTCAAGGGAAAAAAAACATTACTCTGGAATCTGTTCAGAAATTTGTTGACCTTCTAAAACTTTCAAAAAAAGAAGCACGGTACTTTGAACTTCTAACGCTCTTCTGCAAAGCAAAAACTCATGATGAAATGACCAGTTACTTTGAAAAGCTTCTCCCCTTTACTAATAAATCGCCGGTTAAAATGGAAGAAAAGAATTATGAGTTTTATAAAAAATGGTACTATTCAGCAATCCGGGAAATCCTTGCATTTCATAAATTCAAAGATAATTATGAAGAACTTGCTGCAACCGTTCAACCGCAAATAAAAGCATCCGAAGCAAAAAAAGCGATTGATCTTCTCGAAAAGCTGCAGCTGATCCGAAAAAATGAGGATGGTTTTTACGAGGTTACTTCACGGTTTATGACTACAGGAGAGTCCTGGCATTCAATTGCAATCAGACAATATCAGGAAGAGATGCTTGTTCTGGCGAAGGATGCCCTTGAGAAAATCCCCAGGGATGAAAGGGATTTCTCAACTATGACAGTAAGTTTGTCAAAAGACGGATTTGACAAAGTACGGGAAGGTCTTAAACAATTCAGGCACCAGGTATTCGAAATAGTGGAAAAAGAGAATCATGTTGAGTGTGCCTACCAGTTGAACTTTCAGGTTTTCCCGGTTTCAAAAAAAAGAGAACATCGATCAGAATTGGTGCCTGAAAATGATTAAGTTTCTTGCAAACCTGCTTGTATCGTTTCTCATCTGTACATTTTCTCTCTGTACGACATCATCGCTTTCGGCCGGCTCAGGTACCGGAACTGAAACTACAAATGGAATTATTGCATCCGTACGCTACCTTGATGGCAGAGTTGCGGCAAACATTCCTGCACGTATCTATCCCGCGGATTATGTAATGGACACCAATGCTGCCATTTACAAACCATATCGGGACCTGATGACTGATTCAAACGGTATTATCATAATCGACAGCCTTGAATGTGGTTTGTATTCTGTTGACTTTCGTAATGGTAACGGTGAAGGTGCACTCCTGAACTGCGAGGTCATTACTGATAGCCTCAAAGATTACGGAATCGTTTTTCTTGACCAGCTAAGTGAAATCAATGGCGTTATTGACACATCGGCTATAGACGATTCAACTAATGTTTATATACAACTCTACGGTCTTGACATAGTTAAAAAAGTTGACAAAAATTCCGGCATTTTTAAAATTGACAGTATCCCCGCAGGGTCTTATACCATCAAGGTTGTTACCTCAAAGCCCCAGCAGCTTCATGAAATAATCAGCAACGTAAAGGTATTACCTAACAAAACAAGCGTCATTGATACCATAGTAATCAAAAATAAAACTGATTGGTTGAATTCAAGGAAAATCTTCCTTAACACGACTGATTCCGGGGCAAATGTTGCCGTGTCTATTAGACGTTTTCCTGTACTCGTCCGTCTGAATAGTTCAAACTTTGATTTTACTTCTGCCAAATCCGACGGAAGCGACATCTGTTTTGTTAAACCTGACAATACACCGATGCCGTTCCAGATTGAACGCTGGGATAGAAATCTTAAAGCAGCAGAGATCTGGGTTAAAGTTGATACTATTTACGGAAAAAATGCAACACAGTACTTTACAATGCTCTGGGGTAATCCTGATATACAAAAAATTAACACAAACAGCACACTTATCTTTGACACAACGCTGGGAATTCAGGCATCCTGGCATATGGGCTCGAAAGACGGTGTATTTCTTGACGATGCAACGGGAAACCGGTTTGATGCAAAATGCTATGCCATGACTAAAGCATCAATCGTTGATGGCCAAATCGGTCCGGCGTGCCGGTTTGATGGAACATCGAATTATGCAGTAGTATGCAATTCTGCATCAGGAAAGCTGAATTTTCCCCAGGATGCACGATACACCATCTCGGCATGGATCTATGCAGAAAAACTTGATAATACTATCCATTCTGTTATTTCAAAAAGCCATCACCAGTATGGTTTACAGATCAGTAGCGATGACGCCTGGCGTTTCTATGAGTATCATCAGAAATCGGGTTGGCAGTGCTCTGATGCACCAGCTGTAGAAAAACAGTGGCAGTTTATTGTCTGCGTACGTGACAGAACCAAACAGAGAATCTACATTGATGGCGTTCTTGTAAGTGAAACAATAGAAGTAAAGCAAGCGCCTGATGCAAGAATAACCACCGACAATATTTGCATTGGTAAACGAACCGGATCAACCGCTCAATGGTTTAATGGAATCATTGACGAAATGCGCATTTACAGCTGGCCAAACTCGATTAACTGGATACGTCTGTGTTATATGAACCAGCGAAGTGATGACAAACTGGTAAAGTTTGAAAAGGGATCTGCCAAGCGCTGATTTATTGATTCTGTCAAAAGATATTTTCAGGAACTGAATAGCCTTTCAGTGCATTAAAACAAAACGGATGCCACGGTTCTGTTGAAGAGACGGTAACACGGGCCGGTAATGTAATATGAATTATAGCATTGTTCTGTGTTTTCAATTCCACATTGAAACCTGATTGGAAATTATTACCAGCCTGACTGCACGAACCATTCACAAGACGCATAAAGCCCCATTGGCTGCGCATTACTTTTTTTCCACTCCTGTCTAAATTATCAGTAAATTCCAGCAGTAAATCCTGTTGTTCTCCTTCGACAGGCCACCACAGGGATTTACCCGGCTCGGTCAGCAGATTTATCGATACTTTCCCTAAAGCAATATCTGCTTTTTTCAATTTCTTAGCCGTTTGTTGCGGCAGTATTGACACTTTCCATATTTTCCGTTTGCCATCCTTAAAGAATATGTGAGAAATCGTATCGGCCTTATCAAGACATTTAAAAAATGATGATGAAAATCGTATCGGAATTAAAGCAGCCGAATTGCGTAATTCAAATTTTGAATTACCCTTAATAACGTATGGGCTAAAGTAATCATTTACTGTCTTCCAGAACATTCCGGAAACCGGATTAAAAAAGTCAATTGCAGCGTCAAACGATGCCTCTCTGTCATTGTCAACAAACGGATACATTCTATTGAGGGATGCATCAAACAGTCTGTACACATCCAGCCACTTTACTGAAAGATTTTTTGCAAGTTCGGGTTTCAATAACTCGACAGTACGGTTATACGGTTCCATCAGAAGGTGTTCTAAAAACCCCTTTTGATCCTTACTCAGCGGTAAAAGCACCGAAGAATAGATATATTGATATGTCCGAAGCAGCGGATCACCTTCACGGCCGGTAAATACTCCCAGAATCGAATTTTCCTCCGAAGACGTTGTTAAACCTTTTGCAACCTCCTCAAATTGCTTTTGATATTGAGGAATATTTGAAACTGCAAACGGTCGTAAAAAAGCCATTTCATCAGTAAATTCCAGAAAAGCCGGTTCATTAATGATTCCGGAATCGGATTTTATGAAACTTCCCGACCAGTCGGCAAACTTTCCTGTCAGTCGTGCAATATCCGACTGTGGTCCGCTTAATTGAAGCAAACGCTCCTGTGCTGTCTGAAATGAGCCAAACCTGTCCATGGAAACAGAATTTAAGAAATTACGCCATTGCATTTTGATATCTTCACTATATCTCTTTACAAGTCCGCTATAGAGCTGTTTGGGATCATTGAAAATGTCAGTATAGGCTCCCTTGTTGTTACCAATAGCCCAATCTTCAATGTTTTTGCGAATATTACTGTCCTCATGAAATTTCTTACGAACATACCCGTTCCATCCAGCCGGTGTATACACCTCATTCAGGGTCATCGGAGAATGCAGATTCAGCGGAATGTCTTTGCCGATTATGTCGACGAGCTCCAGATTCTTTGATGATACCAAAAGGTCATTGAGCGCCATCGCGTATACCGCATTTATATCAAACATTCCAACTAATTTTTCCTGCACACTGGCAACAAGAATGTTATCTGCGCTGATTTTGTATTTTGAGTCCCTGCTGTTCTTCATTTCGTCAACATATGCGTTTATTACTTTATTCAGTATGCTGTCAAGATCACTTTTTACATTAGTTGAACCGAAAATAGAGGTTAGTGCCATATTGTGAAGTACAGGTACAACAACATCCTTGTCAATAACACCTGAATGGTTCTGATTCAAATCTGAAATGGCAAGATATGTCTGCAACAAATGCTTTAATTTCATAAAATCGTTTTCAGGACTGTTTTCTGTCAATTTTACCATTCTATTTTGCTGAACAATCAATTCATTGGAACAAGGAACCACTATAGTTTCAAAAACTGATGAAAAAAATGCATCTTTAATAGTGGACGACATTTTTTTTGTATTATATCTGGTAATAAACATCGAAAATGTCGGTCTTTTTTCATAATGCTTATAATCATTAAAATGTTGCAATAAACCACCAAGCTGTTTTATGCCTTCCGGAGAATGTGAAACAGGAACTGCAAAATCTGCCCGAGCCTTTTTGTCAATCACACGGACACGACTTGATACTCCACATTCAAAAAATGATACTACAATGACAGCAAGTAGTACTGCGGCCGCTTTCCAAAACAGTGACGTTGCGTTTTGTCTGAATTTCTGTTCGGTAGAAGATATGGGAGCTGCATGTTTTGGTATTACATTCGTCAATACCGGAGCAGCGAAAAATGACGTAATCGTGTTTGCTGCACCCATTGGTGATTCATAAGCGACTGATCCCTTCTTTTTGTTGGGATTCAGAGGATGAGAGATGATCGTTTTACTGACATCAAAAATCCGGCTGTCACTATCCTTTATTTTTACATCACCGGTTTGACAACTGGTAAAGAAGAACCCTCCAAATAAAGGTTTTCCGGTAAATTCATTGTTTTTAAACAATATGGAAAACAATGATGAAATCTTGTCTCTCATGGATTCGAACATTATAGGAAACTGGCAAATCAATCTGCGGTTGGCCTGATTATGGTCACGGGCAAGCATTTTGACCTGAATCTCTTTTATCCAGTCAAGAAGCAATGAGAGTTCTTCAAGAAATGTCTCTTTGGGTTTTTGTTCGGCGACAGCTACATCCAGCGTTGTCCCTAACACCCGCTCATTCCATTTTCCAAGCGGGTCGCTGAAAAGCATATTAAAGCCGGTTATTTTATCTGCATTTGTAAACACATGATACACCGGCAGTTCTATTCCCCACAATTTTATGATCTGATCAATTCGTTTTCGTAACGATTCTCCAATAGTTCTTATACCCGGCAATTCAGTATTGAGTAATAAATCGCAATCTATAACCATAAGAATGCCATCTAAAGGACGGCGACGCCGGAGCGATGCAAGCGCCTGAAGAAAACTCTGAAATTCCACTGATGCAGAATCCGCAATCATACTTCCGGGTATATCTATCCAGACAGCTTCATTGGTAAATCGCCACTGAATTTCTTCCTCGGGGTCATCAGGATAGGTTGCAATACAGTTCAGACCGGTTTTGTTAATCAGTGTTGATTTTCCTGATCCTGCAGGTCCGCACACTAAAAACCAGGGTCGTGAGTAGATCAGTTGTTTTCTTCTGAACCAGTCGCTTCCACTGGCATTCTGGAATCTTTTAACTGCTGCTAAAAATTCCTGCCTGATCTGCTGATTTTTCTGATTACCACTATTTTCGATTTTTACGCGTTTTGGAGGAAGTGGTAAAGCTTTAATTTTTAGCATAACAGATCACCTGTGAGGATTAATGAGTTGATGTACGGCTACAATCTGGTATACAGCCGGTATTTTTTCAGGAGCATTCTCCATTTTAATAGCAAACCTGATTAACGCAGATGTTCAGGATGCACCCCTGCCAGCTACGCTAGTCAGATCAAATTTTTCTAATATACGTAGTGTATTGTTTTGAATCAAGTAACAATCTCTTTTCTCAATAATTTACCTGAATTATTTTGTAAACTATGAACCAGCATCAAAGATGTTTTGTTGAAATTCTTGCATCGGATGGTAACCATCCGAGATTTGAACTTGTTAATCAGAGAAACTCCTTCGGTCGTCATTCATCCTGCACCATTCAGATCGGTCTTGATGATCTTCGCGTGTCAAACAGGCACGCAGAAATTGTCATTGACGGTACACAGGTCTTTATTGAAGACCTTAATAGTACAAACCACGTTTTTGTAAATAACGAACCGGTCATAAAAACTGAAATAAAACACAATGATATCATACGTTTTGGTGCTCAGGGCCCGCAACTGTGCCTTATCATCGAAGATCACCAAACAGTCAATACGGTATCACTACAACGTCCTGAGCAGGAAAATCACTCATCCTATATGAATGCAACCTCTTATACTGTATCACCTGAATTCAAGGTTGATGCATTACATGACAGCATCCTTTTCAGTGTCGAACCCGAATCAGAAGACTATGATATAAATGATCTTGTGCCGGAGGATACAGTCCGTCATGAACCGGTTAAAAATCCTGATAACGATACCATACCAAGCACGCATTTGAAATCAAACACTAAAAATCCTGTTTTTGATATACCTGACCATACAAACCAAATAAACTATTCGCTTCAAACGGAAGATATTCCACTTCAAACGGAACAAAAAAACGATTTTTTACAAAGTGACCTCTCTGAAGTACAGAAAGAGATATCAGATGATTTTGATCTTTTTGATGTCTCACCAGACAACGAATGTATTAAGCCTGATAGTTCCTTTAATGTTAGCAACACAATGGAAATATCATCAAGGCTGCAGAAACAAATAATGAGCAGTCAGGATCTGGATGTATTGGTTAAAAATTCCAAAACCCGTGAAAAAATACTGAACAACAAGAACATCTCTGAACATCAGAAACAGGTGATTGTTTCTGTTACTGATACCTATACCTCAATGAAACGGAAATATTTTAAAGTTTTCGGGATAGTAATCGCTTTACTATTAGTAAGCATTGTATGGTTTGCAACGGGGTATTTCAGCTACAAACACCAGTTTTCAAAAGCACGCTCGCTTAAAAACCAGGTTGCCTCATTTGATCAATTAATCGAAAAAGCACGTATGCAGGACGATAACGACAACAGTAAACTGGCAGTGCTTTACGAGAAACTTCAAAAAGTGCAAGCGCAGTTTGATTCTGTCAAAGTAAAGCTGGAATTAAAAGATCAGCAAAAAATTTATTCCGATACTGTCGAGGTCTTTCTTGATGTGATCATGGCAGAACTGAATGAAAAGAATTACTCTATTCCGCACCATATGCTTGAACGGGTCAAATACTACATTAATCTTTTTACTACAGAAAAACGCAGATCAACTGAAGTACTGCTAAAAAGAAAAGAACTGTTTTTTCCTGAAATTGAAACTATCTTTAAACAGAAAAGTGTACCTGTCATTCTGGGATATATTGCCATGCAGGAAAGTTTACTTGACACTAGTGCAAGGAGTGCAGCTGGAGCGGTCGGCATGTGGCAATTCATAGAAAGTTCAGGTATTCGTTTTAATCTGATTATAAATGATGCTACTGATGAACGTCTTGACTGGAGAAAATCAACCGTTGCTGCGGCAGATTACTTCCGGACCCTTTTATTAAGGTTTGGTGATGGACGGGGTGCGCTTCTTGCGATGGCTGCATATAACGCCGGTGAAGAGAAAATCAGCAAAGCTTTAACAACTGCTGTAGAAGACCCGATCCGGGATCGTGATTTCTGGTATTTATACAGAACCAGTTCAATTCTGGCCACAGAAACCCGTGAATACGTTCCTCAGGTTCTTGCCAGGATTATTATTGACAGAAATCCACAGTTGTATGGTTTTAAAACCTTCTGACATTATTTGGGTTTTTGCTTTTGCCACCATTTATTCTTTTTTGATTTGCTCAGTAAATCCTGATTAAGAGTATCAACTACAACTACAGCGGTATCAGATTTCAAATCGAAAATCTTATCAGTATAAAACAACTGATTCATTTTCGCTACGGCTTCTCCATATCGCCCATGTGTTTGCTTTGAGCTGTATCTTTTACTTACAGTCTCCCAGGCAGAGTAGGCATTCGCCCCATTTTTACGATTTCTCAGGTCTTCATAAACCAATTGCGCAACTTTCGCCCGTGAATACAAAACATTGGATGAATCATCCCAGGCTGTAAACATTGTCTTTAAATTTATGGCTGTATCAAGAAGATTCAGAGCTGCCGGATAATTATCCGCTTTTGTTAAAATTTCGCTTTTAAGATAATAAACCAGCATATCATCAAGCGTTACAGTTGCTAAAAGTTTTTCGGCTTTTTCATAATTCTGGTTTTTTATATACGCTTCAGAAATTCTGACTGCCAGAGTGTCTTTACAAATATTGTTCAGAGGTATTTTCTGCAGTATTTTTTCGGCGCCGGATACATTGTTACTTTGCAAAACGATTGAAACTTCCTTGCAGTAATCGGTTTTATCATGTATAACAAAGGATTCTGTTTTTGACCAGTTGTCTCCTGTATCCGCCTGTACGTGCCAGTAGAATGTATTTTTAGTAGTTACGAAAACGTGGTTTACAGAGGTATCCCTGCATCCAATAGTATCGAATACAATCTGCTGGAAATTACTGTCTAAGGCAACAGAAACCTGATATGACCGGGCTTTATGCAGTTTTCTCCACCGGAAGGTAACTTCACAATTTTTAGAAGTATCGCCAGGTAATGGTGCAACGAGCTGTGGAGTAGTATAAACAGGAGAATAGTTGATAACACGGACAGAACTCCAGTTTATATACTCATCCCTACCCCTGACACCTACACGACAGTGATACGTCGCAGGATCCAGATTGTCTATTGAGCAGAATGTATCTACCGGAATGGTCTTGAGGAAAATTGAATCTATGAATTGGCCGTTAGTATCGATTTGTAGAATATACTCATCCGATTTAGCCATTGAATGCCACGTGATCGCCAATGTTTCTGACTTCACGACCTCATCTGTTGCAGGACTAATAATTTCAGGTGAATGTACTTTTCCTGTCGCTGAATCCGCGCGGGCCAGATCATAAAACGGCACAAAAGCTGATGTATCAACACCGCTTTTTTTAGATTCTGATGGTATCTCTTTTTTTTTGGGTAGATGTTGTACTAAAAATGTTACACCACAGATCACAACGACTCCACCCAGACTACCCAGTATCATTCCGAAAGTTTTTCGGGAAATCCGTATAGAGGATAGTGCATGTATGGCAATACTCCATACGATATTAACGAGGCTAACGAAGTGCCCTGCCAATTCACTAAAGAAAACCTTTATTCCATTAATGCTATTTACAAGAATTCCCTTTACCTTTTGAAGCTTAATTTCAGGAAAGTGCAGTTTTGGAAAGTGCAGCTTGGGCAATTCTGGCAGTTTAGGCAAACGTACTGCTGGAAAGGAAGGCAAAGAAAATTTTGGCAATCTGAATGTAGGTTTCGCAGGTTTCTTATCAGCTGATTGCGTGTGCAGATCACGCTTTGGTGGAACCCTTCGTTTCTCTTTTTCTTTCTTTCTAACCGGAACATACCCGGGATCTTCCATAAAATTTTTAAGGGCAATTTCCGGTGGCTCACTTGCAAATTGTAAATAAGCAGCGTTCAGAACCTCAAGGAGTGCATCGGCATTCAGGTATCGCTCCTCTTTGTCAACCTTTAAACAATTATCGACTATTTCAACAAGTTTTTTAGGAACTGATATAGGAAATTCCTGAAAAGGCTTATAAATACCATTGGCCTTCTTATTGACAAGGTCAGTCAATCCCTCATCGGGAAATGCTTTAATACCACAAATCTGTTCGTAAAGTATCGCACCAACAGCATAAATATCAGTTCTCTGGTCAATTTCCTTGTGGTTTAACTGCTCAGGAGCAAGATATTGCAGCGTGCCGACAATATTTTCCCCCATTGTATGCAATCCGGTGGATATTGGCCGGGCAATACCGAAATCCATAAGCTTAAGCGTGCCTTCATTGCGCAGCATTATATTTGCAGGTTTCAGGTCACGGTGAATAACACCTTTGTACTGCTTGTCTGAGAGGGTAAAATCCAGAGCATGTGAGTATTTCAGGGCCTGTGCTATAGCTATTCCAACAGCGCAAACCGCATAGGCGGGGAATTTTCCGCGTTCTTTAAGTAACGTCTCAAGCGATTTGCCTTCGATATATTCCATTTCAATGAAAGGGCATCCCTTCCATTCGTCCACTCTGTATACATTTACAATATTTGGATGATTCAGGCGTGCAGTAATTCTTGCCTCAGTCAAAAAGCGGTCGGATACTTCCTTCTTTCCGGTAGGAAGAAGTACCTTGACTGCGCGGTCCATATCGAGTTTTTTATCCCGTATTTTGTAAACACGGGCAAACCCCCCCTCACCTATTATATCTGTTATCGGGCCTGATCCAAGAACTTGTCCCAGTATAATTTCAGGTGGATTTTCAGGAACTTCATAGGGTGATTTTCCAAAAAAACCTATCTTTGCCCCTATGTCAGCAATAGGAACATCGGATATGGTTTTTACCCATTCGTCACCCTGAGGAGCTTTATTTACGTTTTCTTTTTGATCCATACAAAATCAGAATATATCACATTTTAAGAACAGAAGACAAACAAGATCCAGAACACAAGAAAAATCACTTCAGAGACCGCATGGTTATGCACCCTCAATGCCTATCCATATAATATACATTTGTGCACAGGGATGATTAAGAACTGGTGCTATACTTTTGCATACTTTGATTGTGTGAAGTATGAATGTGGACCGATTTTGAGAAACCAGCCAGAGTTGAAAACTACCTCTTTTTTGGTAAATTTTCAGAATCTGAATGTCTTTAGTTCGCATGCCTAAGTGCCCTGAACCAAGTGTGAGGATTGGGAAAATTACCAGTTTGACCTTGACTTCTGTTAAGGGTTCCTGAGCTGCGTACCTTATATATTTACAAAAAGCAACTATATCTTTCTATATGGTCTGCTGAATATTTAATCATTCTCCTGAATGTCAATTACCTTTCCCTGTCTTGAGCCTGTACCCTGTGCTTCTTCCTCCAGCCGGTTCTTTTTCCATTATCCCCTTTTTTATCAAATCCTGAATATCGCGTAAAGCAGAATCGCCGGAGCATTTTGTAATTTTAGCCCATTTCGTGGAGGTCAGGTTACCCTTAAAGCCCTCAAGCAGTTTATTCAGCATATGATGCTGACGATCATTGGTTATTCTTGATGCATTCTCCTGCCAGAAGTGGTACTTGAACATTACATTTGCCGGGGTTTCTTCCTAAGATTTAAGAGAATTATACAGACAATTTACAAACCACCTTGGGTCATTTTCAACGTGTAAGCGGGCGGATTAGTTCTTGATTGTCCCACTGGAAATCAGGCCAATTTTTTAATTCATGGATATACATATTATTCTCCGCATGTTTTGCGTTAAATATACCATTTATTCTCCGCAGGCGTAAATGGAAAATCTAAAGTTCGAACGTTTCAAATGAATTTTGTCCCGTGTGACCTGAAGTTGGCTTCGCCGCTGCTGCACGGTCAGTTCAGATTCCTCATTATCAAAAATGCACTTTTTCTGTATTTGCTCAACTACACATCTGATACTTCAAACTTGAAACACATTGGTACCAGATTTTTGAACTCTGAAATTTGGAAGTTTCGTATTAACTAATTTTTAAATTGTATATTAAATCATAGACAGATTATACATGGTACTGAAAAATGAACTGTATAATTATAATCAGTGCTATAAACCTGATCAAGGATATCTATTATGAAATCAGTAAAAGAAGAAGCGTTAAAAGCAATATCATCTCTTCCCGATGATGCGCCAATTGATGACGTGATGTACAGACTATATGTCATTGATAAAGTTGCTCATGGGCAGGAGGCTGTCAAGGATGGTCATGTAATTAGTACTCCAGACCTTCTTAAAGAGATCGAATCATGGTGATCTGGACTGAACCAGCCCGTAACGATTTAAAAGTACTACACGATTTCATTGCACTCGATTCAAAATTTTACGCTAAGAACGTAGTGCGTAATATTGTACAAAGAGTTACCAAACTTCCTTCCTCCCCGGAAATCGGAAGAATTGTTCCTGAAATTGATGATATACATTCGTGAAGTTTTTATATATTCCTACAGAGTAATCTACCTATTGCAGTCTGACAATATATTTATTCTTGCAATTGTTCATGGACACCGAAATATCAACATTAATGACATTCCTATTCTTGAACAATAAATTTGGTTCACACGAGTGCCTTTAATGAGTGTAAAAAGAGTTACCCTGTGTCCCCTAACTTCAGTTCAGGTTCCTGAAAACAAGTGTTACAAAGATTTTACCTCTGGATAGCTTTGACTGGATTTCCTTTATTTAAAAAGTGTCTGAGTTCTTTTGAAATTCTTTCATCTTCCGCTAAACTATCCCAGAAGTCATGTGCCATTTTTATTACCCGGCTTACCTCATTCCCGTTAAGATTTGTTTTTTCAGGCAAAGCCGCAGTGAAAGCAAATGGCAGAACATCCCCACCACTCTTTGGAGCAAATCCCATTGAGCACATGTCATAAACAGGCAACAGCCGGAACATATTTCCATCTATTGAAAAACTAAGATTTCCCAAATGCATGTCAGTGTTGTTAATTAAGCATCCGAACAACCACAGCATTGCAACATTGTCAACATCCTGCCGGCTGACCAGGTCTCTTGAGTGCAGAGCATTCAGAACCCGTGGCCAGTTACTTAACAAACCGGTATATTCACTATCAATAGCTTTAAGCGAAATCATTGGCAGACGGCCGAATTCTGCGACACGGTCAAATCGTAGTGCCTCAAGAAAAAGTCTACCATCCCTGTCCAGAAGCCTGGTTTCGGCAGCAGGTATCTTGTGATGACGACATGCTTGTGCCGCATAGTGTTCGGTAATGAGAATGTCACGCCATCGCTGCGCCACATTATTATCACCCTTTGGAGAAAATTTTACGATGACGTGCGATAAACTGTTCCCCGAAAAAGCAGTAAATTTTGGTTGCTCTCCACCAGTAGAAGAACCAGGAATAACACCATTCATCACACTGTCGGCAAGTTCAGGATAATTCTCCTCAGAAACAGGAACAGGTTTTTTTCGGAGCCGTAAACAGGCCTGATCTCCCAGTTTGAAATTACCTGGCAGATCATCGCCATTGGATAGCAGAAAACGACCAATATGGTTTGAATTCCAATTTCGGGGATCAGGGGGAAAGACATCAGACTGCGAAGCCATTTCCAAGGCAATTTGTCGGCCTATAAAACCCTGAGGACACAAATCATAAAGGAAATAAGGTAGATCATCATACACACCGTTTCCCTTGTCCCCCTGGAGCACTTCAGACATACCGTTTTCTGCTTCTACAAAAAAACCACCATGTGCCAAAGGACGAATATTAGCAACAACTACATGTGTACCATGTGCATCCACCATCACTAACGGTAACCGGTCATTTGCGCCGAACGCATTACACGTTACTGCATATCGAACTGACCGTCCTTCTGGTAATTTGATTACACTATCTCCCATTTCCCGCAGATTCCGGGCAACAGTCGGTTGGCTGAATCCGGTTCTAAGCTGAATCTCTTTTGAAGTAGCTGGACCTTTCTCAAGAAATTCTCTTATAGGTGATGACATAACACTCTCTATGACTATTAATGTGAATAATTAAATGTAAATTTCATATATGTTATATCGTCATAATATTCAATATGATATATTATATTGTATCATTATTCATAAATGAAATGAATAGAAATATGAATAACTTTATAAATATATAAAATTTTAATGTGGTGATGAAACTTTTTAATAGAATTTCTAACTGCCACGCAATAGAGACATAAAAATTAAACTCACAACTACTTCAATCCACCGGCAGCTTTTCACTTCTCATCTTCATCCAAAGGTTTCTCTTTCGACAGTGACGTACCTTCCATTGCTCAACCAGATGAGAATATGCCTGAGGATTCAGATCCAACAATACTTTTATCCATGCTACGGGACTCTGATAATCGCTGCTCGATGCAGACGGATCGGGAATGATACACGAAAAATATTTTTCCATATGTCAAGCGTCATTTCTATGATATCCGCACAACATAATCTTCCAAGAAGAGTCTCTGAACCGATTGCGTCAATAAGTGATTCAATCTGTTCGAATGTCAGTGCCTTTATGATTTGATGCCCGAGACTAATAATTTTTTTTGTCATGAATCATCCCAGTTTAAGACAACCTTGTTTAGATATACGTTGCTCACACCGATACAGTCATTAAATATAATTTTACAATGACGCTTTCTACGGGAAAATTAGTGGTATGAACACGATGCACCTGATGATTTTAAAGGGACACCAAACGATAACCCAATCGATGAACGTGTCGATCTTGACGTAGAATACTTTCTACCCTGGCCGGATGTGAATAAGATCAGTGCATGGTGGAATGACCATGCAGCAGAATTTACACCTGATACAAAGTATTTATATGGCAAACAGATTTGTAAAGAAGACCTTATCTATAAACGATCTCAGAATACCTCCAGCTAACAGATAGGAGAAATTGAAAGGTACCCGTGAAGGGCTGTATTCAATCCGTATAAATGATCAAAGGCTAATACTTTAGCAGTAGTGAATGACAAACAATTTTTCAGGATGTATGCTGATTATTTTGACAATCACAGGTATCAGGAGCGTGAACTGACCGCGCAGCAGCGGTTAAGCCAACTTCAGGGCATACGTGCGTTTAAATTCATCAACAGCAAATCGGATTTCCTCTTCTGTTGAGAAGCGCCCGCAACTCATACGAATTGCACCTCTGATTGACGACTCGCTTTTTCCCATGGCTTTAAGGACATGGCTTGCACCTGAAGTGCCACTTGAGCATGCTGATGATGTTGAAAGAGCTATTGTATTGATACGACGTATAAATTCCCGTCCTTCAATATCCGGAAATGAAAGATTACTTATATGTGGGAGCCTTGCTTTGAGGCATCCATTAATCTGAATACCCGTTATGCATGATGTCAATTCGCGTTCCCACAGGTTTCTTAAAAACATGGTTTTTACCCTATCGGTTTCCATTTCCATTTGCGCAATGCGGCATGCTTCACCAAATCCCACAATTGCAGGTACATTGTGCGTACCACTTCGGATATTCTGTTCCTGACCTCCACCATGAATAAGCGGCACGATATTTTTCCTGAGATCAATCCCGTTGATATACAAAGCTGCAGCACCCTTTGGACCGTACATTTTATGTGCGGAAAATGCCGCACAACACACGTTAAGGGATAAAAAATCGACTGCAATTTTCCCTACAGTCTGAGTCGCGTCTGTAAAAAACGTTATAGCATGCTCGTGTGCAATCCGTCCGATTTCGGCGATCGGGAAAATAACACCCGTTTCATTGTTTGCATGCATAACTGCAATAAGTATGGTAGTATCACGAATCGCGTTCTTAAGTTCCTCTAAGTCAAGGTTCCCCTCATTGTTGACAGACAGATACGTGATTTTAAAACCGTTCTGTTCCAGAAACCGGCATGTTTGCAGGACCGCACTGTGTTCAACAGATGTCGTTATTATATGATTTCCTTTGTTTTTAAGACCAAAGGCTATTCCCTTAATGGCACTATTAATACTCTCGGTCGCGCTTGCAGTAAAGAAAATATCAGACGTTGACACATTCACTATCTGAGCTGCTGCACTACGGGCAATCTCCACAGCTTCCTGGGCATCCCAACCGAACGAATGGTCACGGCTTGACGCATTACCAAATTTTCGGGAAAAATAAGGATACATTTTGTCAAGTACTCGTGTATCAACAGGAGTTGTGGCACAGTAGTCTAAATATATTGGTAGTTTTATTGAATCTGAGGGATTATTAGCCATAAGCAATTACTACTCCAAAAATATCATTCTGTCATGATGATGATGTGAGAAGAAATTTGAATATCTGCTGTTTTTGCTTTAGAGATATTGTCTCCCAGGGAAGTAATTGGAGCGCTTTTTCCAAAGTTTCTTTATCGGGTTTTTCGCTGATTCCCGATACCGTTGTTTGCCAGCGGTGCCAGAGCTTCCGTTCGAAAAACGGTTTTGCTGCAACTGCAAGAACTCCTGTCAGTGTACCAGAAAGCGGCCATAGCGAAAAGGTAACCAGACTGATTGCAACCGATAAGGGAACGGCTATTCCTATGCAAAGCGATACAATGCTGTTAAGCAGATGACTGGAACTGATGGAGGATAGTGTTGCTGCAATCACAACACGAATACTGGCATCTTCTTTTTTAACTGTACACTGCACCGGTAAGAGCTTGAACATGCTGTTAATTGTAAATTTTGGAATCATTTTCATCATGGTGATCGATCTGGTGTATGAGTCAAGATCAAGTTCGTTTTTTTTCCACAGGTCAAGAAGCTCGTCACTCCAGATTTTAATAACACGACAATCGAGATAAATAAATGTAACAACAACCGCAGGAAGGAGA
The DNA here is from genome assembly GCA_023459055.1 of Fibrobacterota bacterium. GTDB lineage: Bacteria > Fibrobacterota > Chitinivibrionia > Chitinivibrionales > Chitinispirillaceae > JAAZBG01. Next base: position 84,197 of record JAEWVR010000042.1, on the reverse strand, counting down.
AAAATCGCGCAGAGTGGTTGCCAGGAAAACGTTACCAATGATACTATCGCCGCAATTGCAACAATTGCAACAACAACAATGATAGTATTACGATAGTGGCGTGTACGTCGCTCGATTGTCCTTAGGGTCCGGTCGATTGAGTGCTTGACGGGATTGACAGGTGATGAGGGTTTGTTTTCAGGCATTCAGAGTTCCGGTTTGTTGTTTTGATAGCAGTTGTGCTTCAGATGCTGCATACTGAATAGTACGGTTTTGTTGTGGGCACTTGTTCGCCATAATTCCATGGTATACTTTTTCTTACCCCAATCAAGAAGAGGAAGAGCTGAAGACCTGCACTGAAGTGACAGGCCACACAATATTACAATTCTTTACCTCATCAAATAAATTAAAGGTATCCGTGCGAATATTTGTGATTGGTATGTGTTATATTGTTAATTTCTATGAAGTAACAAGCCATACAATGTTGTATTTCTTTACTTTATCACACAAATTAAGGATTCCCTTTAAACCTTGCTTGTAGTAAAGGACACGTAGGCCATTTTGTTTGTCAAATTTTTTACGAACACCCACATATTGCAACGTTTCAAATGAATCTTAAACAAACAGTTACGATGTAAAATAAAATACAACATATATCCTTTAGTCATTTACATATGAAGCAATATCCATTTCTCTTTAACGAGTGAATACTCTTCTTTTTTGTCAATCTTATATTCACCATTAATGAAAAGAATCGTATATTTGAGTTGTGTCTTTAGAGTCGAAATGCTTTGATCTTGCAGTTCTGTATGAAAAACGATCTTCTTATCATTAATTATTTCGTGAGAAACGATCTTTTCATATTCTGGATCATATTCTGGTGGAAATCCTACATTCGCACATCTCAATTTTCCATTGAGTTGAATTAGCCGCCCAAATTTACGTTCTTTTTTTACTAACCAACGATTATAGATTTGCTGTAATTCATGAACGATAGGATATCCTTCGTCACTTGTAATTTGGTATCGCATTGGAAATGCTTTAATTTCCCATAAATTCATTTCCGTCATAAATGATTCTAATACTTCTTTTGCTTTTTTAATGTCGTGATTGACCATGGAGTAAATATCCTTGGTTAATTGTTAAAATATTGACTCATATAAATCCCGTCTTGGAATAAAGCCTCATAGATAATACCCGTTGGTCGTGTCCCACCGTTTGCATAGTCAAATTTCAACACTATACTAACAGAGCGTCCGGTTGCTAAAATACGACTTGCAATTCGTCCTTCAAATTGTGCGAATATTCCTCTGTTAATGTGAGAATCTTGTGGAAATACATAATTTTTTCCACCTGGCCCTCCAAGCAGTCTTGCAATCGGATGACCCGCATCATCAGTAGAATAACCCTTAGACCTTGCCTCTCTTCGGGATGAAGTATTTGTATTAGATCCACCACCAATATTTTCAGAAGTTACAAAACCAGTTACAGAAGTAATTCTATTGTCATGATCTGGATCTCTTTGGACTGTTAGTTCACATTTTTTTAAACCAAGCGGATCTAACCAGTTTATCGGATTAAAAGAATATCTAAACTCATTTAATCCCCCCAGAAGTCCAATTGGATCCTTACATAAAAACTGCCCAACCTCTCCATCATAGTACCTGAACCGATTATAACACAACCCGCTTTCATCATCAAACCATTGACCCTGAAATCGTATCTGACACTCAACCTCATTAACCCCGGTTCTGTCAACAAGTCCCCACGATTTATGAACTACCGACCAAACTATTCTACCCGCTTCATCCACCATCTCCCGTGGAGTTCCGAGATGGTCGGTAATGACTGAATAGAAATTGCCATTCTCAATTTTCCCAAGGGGCCTGAACGATCGATGCTCAAATAGCCAGGTAATCGGCTCTATTTCGTTTACCGCATTGTGGATGACAACATTCCCGTACCATACAAATTGCTCAGTTTTATCAGAACCCTTTTTTGAAATACGACGACCTAAGGCATCATATGCATATTCCCACACTTCTCCATCAGGTCTTGTAACCGTTTTCAGCTGGTCCCGTTCATCCCAGGTGTAAATCCACTCTTTCGGTGAAGATGTGGATGCTTGTTCAATTTTTCTTATCCGTCGACCATTGTCATCATATTCGTACTTCGTATCGCCAGAACTCTGGAGCTGATTGCCTGCACCATACGTATTCCGGATCTCCTCGCTTCCGGAGATTTTCTGTTCCATGTTCCCGGTACTGTCATACGCGAACTGTTCACTCTCACCCTTTGATCGTAATGCTTTAATCAGCCTCTGTGCGGGATCGTAGACATACTCAGTCTTTCCCCAGAAATCATCATCAATTGATAGCAGCGAGCCGGCATTATCGTACCGATAGCTTCTGCTTATCGCAATGTTACTTTTTGTTCCTGCAGACAAATCATCCGATAAACTGAGTGCATACGAGACATCTTTGGGAAGCACATGCAGCCGCTGTTCGACCATCTGTCCGACATTGTCATATTCTCGGTCAAGCCTTGCGCGTTTTCCCGGCAGCAAGCGGGATGTTTCTTCACCATAGGAATTGCGATTGAACTCTACTGTGTGGTTGCCATTTGTTGTGAGCTCGACCATATCACCATTAGCGTTGTTTTTGTATGTTGCTTCAAAGCCTTTACTTGTGGTATTTCTGACAATATTGCTTACAGCATCATATTCAGTCTCAACCCAATCATCGCCCTGCATCTCTTTAATAATTCTACCAAGAGGATCCCGCTCAAATGCAACCTTACACTCTTCATTTACAGCAGAGATGAGATTACCGATCGGATCATAATCAAAGGAGGTTATACCACCGCCTGGCAGTGTCTCCTTGACCAGCATACCTTTTGCATTGCGTTTGAAGACTATGCGTTTGTCCATGTTGTTTGTAGTTGCCAGGAGGCGGCCTGCCATATCGTAGTCGAAGCGCGTTACCCGCTTATCAAATCCGGTTTCTCTGATAACCCTTCCAACACCATCCCGATCAAATGTGTAAACCTCACCTTTTTCATTGATCACACGGTCAAGCTGTTTCGGCTCGGTTCCCCACTCGAACCGCACGCTGTTTTTATTGGGATCAATTTTTTCCAGAAGCCGTTGACAAGAACCATAGATATATCTGGTCTCTCTCCCTTCACCATCAATAAATCTCGTCAGTTGTCCGCCCGCATTGTATTCACCTCTGATCGTAGTCTTATCCGGGAAGATGATTCTCAGCGGATTTCCTGCAGTATCGTATTCAAACCTGGTAGTATCTCCCATCGGCCCCAGCTTCTCAATAAGCCTGTTCTCCTCATCAAACTGATATTTTGTAACATTTCCAAGCGGATCGGTGATATCATGGAGAATACCATTAGTTGTAAATGACTGTCTGAACTCTGCTCCAAGAGGATCTGTTGACGAGACAAGATTTCCCTCAAAATCATATTTTAGATTCCAGACTGCACCAAGGGGATTAGCTGTCTCAATAAGACGGTGCTGTTTATCATATTTCCGTGTCCACACACCTCCATCGGATGCTGTCAATGTTACCGGTTGATGAAAGTTGTTAAATTCTATTTCCCAGCAATTCCCAAGTTGATCGATGATTTTCGACCGATTTCCCATCGAATCATACTCATACCCAATCACACCACCAAGCGCATCGATCTCCTTGACAATTCTGCCATAGTCATCGTACTCCGTGGTTTTTATCCCCCCTGTCGGCTCAGCGACACTCAACACCTGACCGCTGGGTGTATGCTGATATCGCGTTGTAAAACCATAACTGTTGGTTACCTCGGTCCACCCGATGTGATCGAGAAATTTCAAGGTCTTTTCGTCGTACCGGTCAAGACCGGAGGTTTTAACACAGCGATCTTTATCGTCATAGTTGAAATAAAAGATCCCGCCATCCTTGACTATTTCACGTGTCAAACGTTTTTGTTCATCATATTCGTACCGGTCAATAAACCCGCGGGCATCTTTTGCCGCAACAAGACATCCCTGTTCATCATACGAATAGTATACCAGTGTGCGGGAGTTATACTTTGACAGTTCAAGACTGACTTTTTCTATCTGGTTTGCAGTTGTATAGGAAATGATAAGACGTTTTTTCTCTAAACGCTGTGCTACTCCTGTAAGATGCGATCCGGAATCATAGATCAGGTCAAGTGCCTGACCGGTTAAGTCCTCAATACTTGCGAGTCTTGCTTCATATCCGGAACCAGAGGTTTTAAATATATACCGTTCAATTTTCCCCGTTTCAACATCCCAGTTAGTCACAATGTAATTATCACGATACGCTGAAAGTTCCTGAGAGGTAGTCAGGTTCCGTACTATTACACCCTTGTCAACAGCGTTATCAGGATCATCGAAATAGACAGTATCACCATCGGCACTATTGAGACAGAAACGGGATTCCTCTCTGGTAAGAGTAACAAAATAACGATTCGACCAGCCTATACCCAGAGGTGAGTGCTCCTGATCATGCATAAAGTGGTTATAGTGCCGTTCCCATGTTAGCGGCACTTTTCCTGCAATTGCAATATCCGTTTTGTCTTCAGTTACCATCCCCGTTGCGACATCGACAGGATGACCGATTGATATTTTTCCACTTTTCATGAAATTTTCCAGATCCTTATGAAATCATATCCGTTTACTGTTATTTGCTGTTTCACAGAAAAACAACTTGACATAGCCCTTTATTTTTTACATCCACAAAACAATTTGCCGGTAATTTTGTTGCTTAATCTGCTAACACCAGCTCCGATTCCTTCGGAAATACCGGACTTTACAGCATTCACCAACAATCCTTTTATCAAATCGTCTATACTCATACCAACCATAACATTACTAAATCCGAGCGGCATTGCATTAGGAACAACCGGAATCATGCTGCAGGACGTTGCTGCCAACGGACAAACAATCGCTAACGGGCTTCCATTGACAGTAACCTTAGGGTTCCCAAGAGCTGTTGACCCCTGCGATCCACAAAAAGGAATTGGCGGCATCAATAATTGTACCCAGGTTTGCCAACTGGTAAAAATCGAAAAACTTGTACCGACCATCGCCCAACCCTGCGAAGTCGCCCCGGTACTTCCGGTCACTTCACCGATGAAATCATCAATGTATGCAGGTTTATTTGGAATAATCGATGATATTGAAGCAATCACAATATTAGCAAGAGTCGATAATCCCATCAAAACGACCCCCATGACAACATTAGTCAGGTAACGAAACCAATATGGAGCATTAGTGGGTTCAACCGGTACTGCCCCCTGGGGAATATGCAGATAATACCCCATAGCCCCAATCGTGCAGGCAGGCATTCCATTAATAAACACATTTGACTTCGGAAATTGGGGTGAATGCCAAAGAAAAATGGGTCCGAAATACGGATGTATCGGCACTCCCGGTGCAAGAGGATGCACATCGACCCCTACAACAAAATCAGTCAATTTAACTGCATTAAAATTAGGCATATAATAATATCCTTTCTGCAGATCTATTTTTATTACAATTCATTCCAGAGAGATCTCCTTTTTCTTCATTTGAGGCAACCAATCCGGTCCGGGATAGGGAACTGCACCACGCCAAACGAGATCAACCTGCTTTTCCTCCATTCGAATTAATACAGTATGGAGTACTGTTTCGGGCTGTTGTTCACCAAAACCAAAATCGACTCTCAGCTTCGGTTTTTCACCGGGAAGTCTGAAACCGGTAACTGACTCTGGCGACAAATTGACACACTGTACTTGTTCATCGCCATTAAGGTATGGTACTGCCAGGCCCTGTGAAGCCCCGTTAAAGAAGGAAAAATCCATTGAGGGAAGTTTCGTCTGGGCAAACAATTCCTTTTGTGACTTTGGAACCAGAAGTTCAAAAGCATTTCGCAACTTCTCTTCGACGGCTCGATCTGCAGGCATAACTCCAGCAAGCGCAGCACGTGGCTGCCAGAATTTTGCGTACCAGCCAAACCCTTGTGACAAAGGTTGCAGCTCCCACTTTTTAAAATCTCCACAACAGACATTTCCAGGATGCAGAATATTCTCAGGGTCTTCGATATTTGGAAGCTGGAGTTCATCTATACTTCTGCGATTGTTTTTTACGACAAAACCGCAACCTAAATGATTTCGTGGATAACCATATTGCATGGCCGGATTTGAGTAAATATCAATACCTCCATACGCCCGTTCATAGCGAATATCCATTTTGACAAAAGGTAACGGTTCACTAAATAGTGGATCTCTGTGCAGACGAAAACTGCAGGTACGGTCACCGGTTACGAATATACTTTTTGATACCGAACCGACAGAGAGCGTTGCAATAAGCTGTTGCAATGGTTTCTGCTGTGGAGTGTATGCAGCTCCATTGAAAACGATATCAGTCCTGTTCTTCCAGGGAACAAAATCGCTTTCATACTTCAATGATGAGTTCATTGGCCCGTCATAGTTGACATCTCCGGAGTTCATCGGTGCATCAATCAAGGCACGTTTACACACTCCTCCTGGTATAATATCATAGGTTCTCTTAAATAGTGAACTTAAAATATATTCTCCCTCAGGCGTTTGTCCGGATAGAATGATAACCCGTTCAGGCGTTTTTTTTTCGGCACATTCAGCTTCGGTAGACATTGTTCCATTGTCAATCATGCGTCAAACAACCTCAATTTTGAGTTTTTTCATAGTTGAAAGCCAATTGATTCCCGGATAGGGAACGCTAAAGCTCCAGATGATATCAACCTCAAGATCTTCAGTACGGACGCAAACCGTTTGCATCACCGGATCGGGTGTATCTCTTCCAAATCCAATATCAATAGCAGCAGACGGCTTATCATTCGGAAGTCTGAAGCACAGCTCACCAGCATTTGTCATATTAACTATTCGTAGTTGTTCGTCTCCACGCAAATATGGCAAAGCAAGCCCCGGAGATGCACCATTATTGAATTTTATATCAAACATTGGCAATTTAAACCGACGCGCAAGTTTTACATGGTTGGCAGGTACTAAACCGAGTTTTTCCTCAGCAGTCAGGCAGTCAATATCCATGAACCCGGGAACAGCTCCTGCATAAATACTGCGGGGATACCATGTACGGCTATACCACCCGAACCCCTGCGGCATCGGCTGATCAACCCACCTTTCCGGCTTATCAAGCACGATCCTGTCCGGAGAGAGAAGGTCAGCCGGATCTTCTATGTTAGGTAATAGAAGATCATCAACGAGTTCAGGACGATTCTTTATGACGATTCCTCGTCCCTGATAGTTGCGCGGATAAAAAAACGGCGACTTCGGATTACTTTTCTCATCCTTTCCGCCATAAGCAAGCTCATAGCGAATTGGCATTGTGGTAAATGGTAGAGGTTCACCGATACGAGGATCCATCCCTTTACGATATCGGCATCGGCGTTCGCCAATAATTCTGATAATTTTCATTACAGATCCAACCTCGACACATACATCCATTTCGAGGCACTCTATTCCTTCGGGAGTATGCGCATTCCCGATAACAACAACATCAGTTAATGGCTTAAATCCTGCTGTTTCATTTTCGTATTGTACCGTAGTTGTTAACGGATCACCTCCGTCATAGTACTTGTCAATCTTTCGCAGTTCACTTTTCGTATCGATCCGACACAAATGCTGCCTGTCCTCGATACGATAGGACCGTTTAACAAGAACCGAAAAAATCGGTTGACCAGTTGTGTCAGTACCGGGAATAAAGGCAAAGGGTTCCGGTGGTGATTTTGTTGCCGCTACCGAAGTCATTTCGAATTTCCACTTATTCCTTTCATCGTTTACATGCGTTATTGTCTTAATTGGGAAATCTCCATTTAAATAAGATCACCATTCTTTATGTTCAGGGATTAAGTAATACCGCGACATCACCTTTAACAACATTATTGATGGAGGCTGAAGACATGATGTTTGAACCGGTTATTGTATTTTCATTCGTTGCCTCCGACGAAACTACGTCCCCCGATATTTTTGCCGTATTGGAACCAACCATTCTGAGTGCATCATTGGCCTTCACCAGGACCGCAGTCCCAATCAATTTGATGGTCCCGTCCTGATACATCTCAAGCTTGCTATTACCAACTTCCAGTATGATATCAGTCGATGCAGTGAGATGAATAAACGAATTGCTTGACTTAACAGTAATATCACCGGCAACAGTTGTCGATTGTTTGGCATTGTAGGTTTCAGTTACATCACTTTCAACAAGATACGTAGCAGTTCCCGTTTCAACCTTATGATCGTAATTTCCTTCAGTGATTTTAATAGTAGTATTCTGTTTTATGGTCTCAGTATGAGTGCCATCAACAGTAACCGTTCTATTTTGCTTGACAGTTAGTGCATCATCTTTGTCAATTGTTGTGGTCCGATTATTTTTTACTGTATGAGCTTCATCATTTCCTACCAAATGGGTTTCATCATGCCCGACAGAATGTGTCTCATCATTCTCCACCTCCACCATGTGATCCTTTTCCGCATGGATCAGAAAATGCTCCGCTCCCTTTTTGTCCTCGAACCTGATCTCATTGAAATTATCGGGCGTTCCATTTTTGGAGCTTCGCGATTTTATGGTGCTCTGTGTTGAGTTGGCCGGCAGCTCGTATGGCGGCATCTGTTCTTCGTTGTAAACAGAGCCGGTCACTATTGGTTTGTCAACATCACCTTCGATAAACTGGATGATCACTTCCTGGCCGATTCTGGGATGAAATGCAATTCCCCAGTTTTTACCGGCCCAGTTGCGTGCGACCCGTATCCAGCAGCTTGAGTTTTCATCCTTTTTACCAACGCGGTCCCAGTGGAACTGCACCTTGATTCTGCCATACTTGTCAAGCCATATTTCCTCACCTGAAGGCCCTGTGACCATAGCTGTCTGACAACCGAAAATGGTAGGCTTTACAGCTTTACACTCCGGACGGAATGGCACATCAGCCGGTATACACCCGAAGCTGCACTGATAGGTCTCACTCTCTTCAGATTGACTTCCGCTATGATGAACAGCGGTGAGCAGATAGGTCGCATTGTATTCAGCCCGTGGATGTTCCGTAAGATCGAATGTTGAACCGGAAACAAGCCTTCGGTCGGTAGCCGTTCCTGAGAATTGTTTGACAAGCGATTGATGATGTTCGAGCCGCATCTTCGCATAGTGTTCACCATCGGGCCGTTCCGTGTAATTTCCGGGATAATCGTACACTTCATACTTGTCGCTTGCATTCTGCATCACCGTAAGATCGGACGATGGCTTTACAAAATCAAAGTCTTTCAGAGATACTTTAGTCGATCTGACCGAATGCTCTGCAACAAAATCCATCACAGCAGGACGCCGCTGCTCCTCTTCGGATGACCGGTAATAAATTACATTACCAACAGGTTGAAGCGGTTTATGAGCGCTGGGACTATCACCAAGAATAAGCATGTGTGAATCTGATGTATGAGTAAAGTAATAGAAAATTCCCTCCTCTTCCATCAGGCGTGAAACGAAATTAAAATCTGTTTCCCGGTACTGGACACAATACTCCCGCTTACGGCAGGTTGCGGTGGTTTTCATCTCATATTGACCTGAAAATCCGGCAGCGTCAAAAACCTCTTTAATAATCTCCAGTGCCGTTTTCTCCTGAAAAATGCGGCAATCCGACCGTTGAGTCAGAAACCACAACCAGGGTACGATCTCGATCCGGTAGTGGTTAAGGTCTTCACGACTGCTTGGCTGGACAAACCTCCTGACATAACCGGAAATGTACCTTTTTCTGTAGTCTCCAAGAGTAATACCAAGGGTGACATGTTTTCCAATCAGTGCATCTAATGAAAGTGATGTTCTGTGCGATTTGGCTTCTACAACAAATGAATAGAGGTGTGAAATCTCTTCGGTACCACTGAAAGACTCAACTATGAGTGTATCATCACCAGGTAGTGGTGTATTAAGAAAAAAGTTGAATTTCTTATCAAACATATTTAAAACTCCCCTGGGCTTGCTCTCCCTCCAAATTCAGGATTTCGGGATGCTGTGTCGTTGTTTCACTTTTAAATACCGGACAGGATATAGGCCCTTGCTTATTACGTGACAAAAGGAAAAAATTACGGCCGAGTCCGGCACTTTTTCTTCCTAATGCTGTGTAAGGCACTGTTTGCCTGTCAACTTTTAGTGCATATTCAGATTTCAGTGTGATACCGGAGCGCATCTTAACGAGCATGGTAAGTTCCCTGAATTTTTTCGTGCCGGGCAGAAGCCCGGTAAACTGATCGTAACTAATGGGACCGATAACAACACGGAATTTATGCTGACAACTGAAAATACGTCTTCCTATTGTAAAGGACTGGCCAAGACAGCTGTTACCTCTTCGGGGTCCTATTTTGTTTCGGTCGGACTCATCGATTTCGAGCCATTCACCCTCAAACTGGCTGATCTTTACCGTTGTGTTAAGAAAATCAGTAAGCAGGCTGGTAAGGGAAGATGCTGAGTTGGGAATGGTAAAAAGCCCTGCATAGCGAAGCAGTGCAGTGTCAGGAATACAGCATTGATTGCGGGTATGAAGCGTTTTGAGCCCTGTGAAAGCTATTAAATTACCAGTAACTTCATCTTCACCATGTTGGCGATAAACAAGCGGCCAGCGATATTTAATTCCCGCCCGATAAAAAAATGATGTAAACCGGTGATTAAGAATATCGAGAAATTCCCGAAGACCGCCTCCTGAATACCGGATATCGGATAGTGATGGCTGCACCTGATGAATAATGCGACTTGTATAATGCCATGGCAGTGTTCCGTTTCTGCCATAGAGGCCAAAAAAGGTAATGGTCATGACAAATGGGGATTTACTGTCAGTACATTCTTCAATTTTTGCAATAGCACGCGGTTGAAAACGAAATGATGCCTCAGGCCTTATACGCACGGCCTCATTGACCGATGGTCCATCCCTGCCAATCTGAGACACTCCCGGTAATGAGAGTTCAAGGCGTCGTATCAGACGAAAGAAATCGGAGGTACAGGCATCATTATTAAGGACTGTTTTAATCATATCGCTATCTGTTCGCCCATCCGTATCGGCCATTGTTTCAACCTGTTCCTTCGTTCTGTGTTATCGACAACTGTAAGCTGAGTAAATGAATTTATTGAAACATAGTGTGCCAGAAACCTGTCCAGCACAGCAGTAAGCAGGTAAAAAGAGGATTCCTTGAACCGCTCGACATCAACAGTGAGCTCGATACCTACTCCCTGACAAAGTGTTCCCCTGATAAGGCGATTAACCGGGCGCACATCAAGACCGGTCAGACCTAAAATGATATTCTCGTTTTTCGCCTCACCTTTTACATCGTACAACTGAAGAAGTGACTGGAGTGCATCTATTCCACCACTTCTGAGGCTCAGATAATTGAGCGAAAGATGAGAGATCAGACGCCAGTATGCGCCACGCCACTGTCTGCGTGTGTCGGAACCGGTCCAGTACTCATCCTCCCGGCCGAGGGGAGTCCGGATCGGATCGCGTTTTAACGCCAAAACCTTGACAGGACCAAATGAGGGCTGATTTATCACCGAAAAATCGCTCCTGCCGTCCTCCTGAAGCGGCATCTCCTTTACAAGATTGCGGTTGGTGCAGGTAATAGTGATACTGAGACACTGATCATCAGGAGAAATACTACTGTAATCAAGTGTACAAAGTTCCAGATACACTTCGTCTGCTACACTCCTTGATGTTTCATCTGCACTCCGGATACCGGTGGAAAGCTCCTTGTCAGCAGCAGCAATGTGATCCAGCGTCTTTTCTCTTCTTGCAAACCAATAAAACGGCACCTCCGGTGTCAGGGCATGTCTGAACGAATGGAACGGTTCAACCACACTTTGCACACCGGTAGTGAGATCGGTCGATTCCACCTTGTCAACTGTATACACTTCAAACCGGTCAGGCTTTCCGGCTTCACAAATAATACGATACTCATGACGTCCCGGATGCGTTTTTTGTGGTTCAGCTTTCTTATTAAAAAGATTAACCACTGGAGTACATCCGATTGCGAACTGTTCACGACTGATACCGGATGAGTTCTCCGGCATACTATCAAGATAAAAACGCAGCGTTATTTCTTTTGGAGATCCAAGCATCCCGATCGTAGTATTGAAATCTACGTCATAGAAAAAGAATTTTTCCGGAAGAACAAAAAACTCTCTTAACAAACGATAACCCGGAAACGCATTTTTAGGAAACGGCATCAATTCATCATCAGAGCCAAAGCCCACAGGTGAAATGGCATCTGAAGGCAGAAATATTCCTCGCGCACGATCGCTCTCAACAGTTGATTTATAGTCAGCTGATGCCACCTCAATGCGAACAACGCTTCTCCCAAGCAGTTCGTAAAGACGCGACGCAAGCGGCTCACCCTTAAGGAACAAACGCAGGCATGGAAGCGGAAAATCACTAAATGTCAACCCGCTTAACGCTTTGAAAGAAAGCTCCAGCACAGCCTGTGCCTGCCAGGTACAGCCGGGTTCGGGACCATTTTTACGTGTCCACTTTACACACTGCACATCGGATAGTGCAACAGGTGCCAGATCCACCGGATAGCAGGTACGGAAACAGCATGGTTCACCGCGCACCGGTGAAGAATGGAGCAGTGTTCCTTTGGGAATACGATAACTGGAAGTCAGCTTGCTCGCCTGAGCATCAATCTGAAACTGGACAATTCCCATAGGTGGTGTAGGAAGCAGGTATTGTGGAAAGAGCATATTCAGAACAGATTCGGCGATTTCAGGAAATTCATCATCGAGTTTACGCCTGATACGACCGGCCAGAAAAGCACATCCTTCCAGTAAACGTTCCACATGAGGATCATGTGCCCGATCCTTTTCAATACGAAGTGCAGCGGCTGCATCAGGGAAATTCCTGGCGAATTCGACTGTTTCCTGACGTAAATACTGGAGTTCCCGTTCGTAATACGGGTACAGGTCTTTATGCATGATCAAGTGCCTCGTGCACCGTTGCACCACTTTTCTGAATCATCGTATTAAATACAACCCTATCGACATATGCACCAATCCGCATTACCGCATCGATACGAAGATGTAATACAAATGGACTCCGTGTCTGATTATTATCATTAGCTTTAACAATCGATACATCGACGTTTTCAAGTCGCGGTTCAAACAGTTGAATGCTGATTTTTACATCTGTCAACAATTTAAGAAGCTCGTCCTTAACGCTCATATCCACACTTTCGATACTGTTAAGCCCATAAACTGCCATAGAGCTGCCAAGATTTTCAAACCATGGCGGAATATCCCCGGGGCCCTGACGCGTATTGAGAAGATCCTCTAAATCTCTTCGTACCATGTCACGCATTTCAGCAATTGATGTAGATGATTTTCCCTGACAGAGCCTGTCAATTAACGTCATCTGATACTGATCATTCATATTTTTCTCGCCCCCTAAATCCCCCGAAGGGGGACTTCAAAGGATTATAATAATGTTTTTAGCCTTCTTCTCAAGTCCCCCTGCGGGGGATTTAGGGGGCGTGCATATTAAAAAGTAGTGATATCACGGTTGCCACTTTGTAACCATGATATCACGATAAAAAATATATACCCGATTCTTACAGCTTGGTATTCTTTTTGAGATCCCAGCCGCTCACAATTTCACCTGCAGGTTTTCCATCTTTTCCGGTTTTTGTCACTGTCCATTTGATTGTTGCATATGTCAACGCCACAGTTTCTGTTGGAAAAGCTGATCCATCTGCACCTACCGGAGAAACGGACTTAATTACAACATCGGTCAATTCAATTTTCTGATAGGGAATTGCATCATTCCCTGATGCACCGGCCCTGACCAGCTCAATGGTCGCTGTAGGATGAGATTTTCCCTGGCAGCAGGCGAGCATAAGCATCGGACTTGTGCCATCGATTTGTTTGGCAAGCACAATATCATTATGCTGAACACGACCGCCCATGTGAGCACCACCGGAACTATGCATTCCTGTGGTTTCATTAAAAATTGAATGGTTGTAGCTAAGCAGTTGAATCCATTTCTCATGCTTTGAATCTTCTGCCTGTCCTTCTACACCGTCAAGTTTAAAATACGCATCGAATGCCATATCAGGCTCCTTTTTATTTGTATGATGAATTTAATGAACCGAGCATCGTTACAAAACGACACATCATTTCTTAGGTACCGTTGCAACCAGATGCAGACTCATATTTATATCCTGCAATTGATAATGTGGACGCAGGTGAACATCGGCCTGATATGATCCGGGCTTACCTTCAACCGGTCTGATCGAGACCTTGAACTCACGAAGCGGTTTTTCTGATTTCAGTTTTTCGCCGGCACCTGTCGGGTCTGCAAGGGTATACATCGAAAACCACTTATTGAGGAACATTTCAATATCTTCACCTTCCTGCAATGTTCCCAGTTTATCACGTAAAATTACCTTCATGTAATGTGCAAAACGCGAAACTGCCATTAAGTACGTAAGATGTACCGAAAGCTCTGCATTTGCAGTAGCCTCAGGGTTGTCATACTTGACAGGTTTTTGTGCCGAATGAGTCTTGAAAAATACCGCATAATTGGTATCTTTATAGTGACACAAAGGTATAAATCCGAGATTGTCAAGCTGATTGTCACGCCTGTCGGTAATAGCAATTTCGGTTGGACATTTATAGGAGATATCACCTGTGTCGGTTTTGAATGTATGTATCGGAAGTCCCTCAACAGTACCTCCACCCTCACGTCCGGTTATATTAACGCACCAGCCATATTTCGAAAATGCATCGGTCATGCGTGCGGCCATTGCCCAGGCAGCATTTCCCCATAGATATTTCGAGTGATCAGTACCGTCCACCGCTTCCTGAAAATTGAATGTGTCAACTTTTTCTCCGTTGTCGCCATAAGGGAGACGAAGCAGAATTCTTGGCATGCAAAGTCCGACATACCTGGAATCATCAGAATCGCGAAATGCTGACCAGCGCATCATTTCCGGGTTTGTAGACTTGTCGAATTTTGCAGATAAATCACGGGGATCCCCCAATTGCTCAAAACTCTCAAATCCAAATGATTTTGGCGATGGAGCAGTAATAAAGGGAGCATGTGATGCCGCAGCGATTCCTGACATATGTTCAAGAATCGTCATGTCCTCATTGTCGCCGACATTAAATGTGTAATCGCCGACAAGCGCTCCAAAAGGTGATCCACCGGCAGTTCCGAATTCCTCTTCATAGATTTTCTTGAACATACTGCTCTGATCGAATTCCACTGCATTGCTCAGATCCTTCAAAAGATCTTTTTTAGAGATATTGATCACCTTTATTTTGAGCATTTCATTAGTTTCACTCTGATCAACAAGATATTTAAGTCCGCGCCATGCAGATTCGATTTTCTGGTACTTTTCATTATGCAGTATCTCATTCATCTGAGCGGAAAGAAGCTCATCGATCCGTGCTATCTGAATGTCAATCGCCTTAAGCGCATCATCAGCAACAGTCTGCCCTTTCATAAGCGAATCTATATATTCGTTAAGCTCATCCTTGACCCGCTTCTGGGTCAGATCCATGCTGCTGAGAACCTGTTCAATAATGTCCTGCGTAGCGGATGTATCTGATACAGAACGTTCCTGCGACAACACCTCTATATTTTCTTCACTCATTATCAGCCTCTCTTATTTAGTAAATTTATGATTGGGGATTTTTGGATATTTTTAATTTGCCCCAAGTGATGCTTTAATTTGTTTCCGCACATCAACATTTTTAAGAATTTCATTAAGGCTATTCTCAAGATCGGTATTCCCGTCCATCTTCTGCTTGAGTGATGCAAGACGGCGCCGTGCCTCCATCAGTTTACGCATAGGTTCGATTTTTTCAGCAATTTTTTCAGGGTGAAAATCATTTATATGCTGGAATTCAAGATCGATGTTCATTGTTTTTCCAGCTTCCCCTGATAGCTTATCCGCCACACGAAAGGTTGCTCTGGGCTTACAACCATTGAGGATGGTATTAAAATTATCCTTGTCTATCTGAGAAAATTTCCTTTCATTTATCTTGACGGGTCGCCCTTTTGCGTCCTTTACTTCATTGTCACCACTAAGGTCAGCAATAACACCCATTACAAAAGGGAGTTCCTTTTTTACTATTGCGTCAAGGGTCTCTACTTCATAGGAAATCTGTACCTTCGGCGGACGTACCCGTTCGAGTTTTTTTTGCTTGCTCTCAGGCATAGAAGTGGCTCCTTTCAATAAATGACATTGTCTTTACTATATTGTTATCTTGGTTTACTGACGTCAACAGATCCTTTACAGCTCAGGATAACCGTGCGAAAACAGTTTCATGATGCAATGGTATATTTTGGATCATACAGGCAAATCCGCCTGTGAAAAAATTCAAGTTTTTCCACTGGCGCTTTTTTTTCTCCAAGGCTACGGTATCCCGAATATCCAATCTTGTAAACACGTGCAAAAAGTTCAGGATCTTCCCATTCAAGAAGATTATATTTTTCAACATTCTCTACCAGATGATCAATAGCAGCCAGAGCGATCTCCTTAAGACCGTTTCTAAGACAGAACTCAGCGAGTATTATCCTCCATAAAAACTGTTCACGTCTGCATGATGCCTGTTGTAAACGCGAATGTAACAAGCTCATTCCTGCACCGGCACAGCCTTTAGCTGCCAACTCATCGGCCTGTTCCAATTCGTTTACATAGAAAGAATACGATCTGCCGCCAAATATATTGCTACTTTGTCCACTACCCCTGTTTGCCATCTCTGTCCGTATCCATTCAATTGTTTCAGGTGATGCGCATGGAGTGCCATCTTCCATTTTTTCATCCAGTAATTTGCGATTTGCAGATACATAATCGACTGTTGCAGTGGTGATAAAATGGGCAACTGTGTTGTAGTCTGTTCCAAGACCCTGTACAGCTGCAACCTGGAACCGTTGCAGATCCAGCCAGCGATGGCCGCCTTCTGTAAACGCTCTTTCTGATTCCCTTAAAACATCGCTCCATTGCTGCAAAGAAAATGCTTCTATGATTTTGCTGCGTCTACCTTCATCAATACTGCCGTGACTGTCATATGATGTATTAGTGAACCATTTACAGGTCCGGTGTATCAGATATCCCAGTGGATCACGAGGTGTTTTTTCCACAAAGTAATTTGCACATGTGTCAATTCTAACAGCAGCATCAGCAATATCCTTTGGTTCCAGACTTACAATACCGGAATCAACTGGAATATCAGCCATTTTACTCTGTTCATATTCTCTCTCAAAAGTTTCAAAAACAGCATTAATTGATTGTTCTTTCTCCAGTCTGACTGCCATATTCTCCTGATTAATGTTTTGTCTGAATATATCGCATTGTAAATCGATCCGACCCCTGAAACCCCACAGATGATTTCGGAGTTCATTGAGGTTGGGAGCCTGGTCATCGAAATGTTCCTGTATGGTTTTTTCGAGTTTGTCAAACTGTTCAGTTATTATTTTAAATATTGTGGCATCATGCTCTGCAGCCGCCTGATCGTTGTACTGTGGAGAATATTCATGCAATTGTCCATAACGGGTATTTAATCTGGCAATCAGTAACTCCTCCAGTTTTTCAAGTTCGTTTGCCCGTGCTTCCAAATCCCCATCGTCACTTTGAGGATAAAGCCCGTCCCAGAAATTGGAAAACAATCCATTTATGAGAATCAAACCATCTGCTACAGCGGTAAAACCATATTTTTCTGTTCCAGCTTCGATAAGACGTACGGCGATCCCGAGGTCTTTGGTTTGTTCCATAAGGAGCTGTTTTGCTTTTGTAAATAATCCTGAGTAATCCGGCTGAAAATTGTCAACGCGCATCCGGTTCAAAACATAACTCAGCAGATTATTGACATCTCCGGAAAGTCGTGCATTTATTCCGACCGGGTTATTTCCCGGAATCGGCATTAACATTGCATCTATGTCAAATATTACTGGCTTGTAAACATAACCATCCTGTTCCTGCCCATTTTTTTCAATACCGGTTTCTGGTATTGACGAAACAATAGTCCTGAGAAGTACTGAGGCCTTTTCGATTCCCGAAATAACAATACGATTCTCCTCATTTTGTTCAACCATAGCAGCTGCACGGTTTAATGCATCGAGTGCAGTTTCGACCAGTTGATGAGGAGTCATTATATCCATTATAAATTTTTATTCCTTAATGATGATCATTCTTTTCGGAAGACTAATTCATTTGTAACGTTATCGGTTTTTGTGATAGTGACCGGATGGAAACCGATGTGCCAAACCATATAACCAGAGCTGCTGCAACGGCAACTGATGTTATTAGCCAGTTCGGTACGAAATATGCAACACGCGGAGATTTTTTTAAACCTGCAGCCGGCTTTTTACGATTATGTCTGGTTTGCATCCGGGTTTTAATCAGTACAGTCGCCAATTGGTGAATGACCTTTTCTCTTTCCTCTGTTTTTCCAAGATATTGCCCCTGAAATCCCAATGCAAGACAATAGAAAAAAGTTTCCAGTGTTGCATAATTGGAATGAGGGTCAGACATAAGCTCCCGTAGATCTTCAAAAAATTTTTCACCGGCAATCTGTTCATCATAATATTCAGATTGAAGTGGCCGTGCGTTCCAGAAATCAGAGCATTTTCCCGGAATACTCCGTACCGTTTCATCAATAAGTGCAATTAATGCGAATTTAACTGATTCTATAATTCTTGGGTCAATTCCCATTTCATCACAGTTCTTTACAAACATTTCAATATAGAGTTTTAGAAATTTACGAAGCGATTCCGGTGTCCCGAGATCCTGCTGCTCCCGCATACTGATAATAATCAGAAATATATCGTTGCACAGTGTACTGATAGAAACTGTTGGATCCATCAGTTTGCTCAAATTGATATTGAGTGTGTAGGTAGAAATGGTTTTTTCCAGATTATTCAGCATCGCAAATCCTTACCTCATTTTTATGGCCAGTAATTCCATTGAAAGATTTTGTAACGTACCGGGAAAATAGAAGGCAATATTGTTTGCGTTCTGTATTTTCTGCCAATGAGCACCTTCCCGAATAAGATTGAAATAGAGATAATCTTTTTTTGTAGCCAGATCAGCGGGTGGATTTACCGGTTCAAGGCGTAGTCCGGGTAATGCACCTATGGTCAGACGTGACAACTCATCACGTGATGTCATCTTAATGGAACGTCGCACAGTGTTAATGATTGTTTCATGAGATGCATCTGCACTAAGACCGAGATAAAACTCTCCCTGTATAAACAATGATGCATCATTAACTACACTAAGGTATGTTGCGTCAGCAGTTCTCTCTATTGGAATTTGTATGCTTCTGGATGAATAATCAGACATTAAAATTGCATGAATCAATGAATGCATACTATTCAAAGAATGGCAGGGGTCATCATGATCATAAGAAGGTAATGGGGAAATTTCATTGTCCGGACCAAACGCCTGAAGTGCTCCGGCAAGTTGCCCAACCTGACAGTATACGGTGTAAGGATGAACCTGTGATGCCCGTTGATAAAAATGATCAAGCAAAGGTATATGTGTTGTTAAAATCGTGAGAAGAAACTGATTCGCAATTTGTTCAGGTGTCGAAATGGAAAAGATATTTGAAAGTTGCTTTCTGCCTTTAAGTAACTCTGCACTTTTCACATGAAGTTCCGCAAGAAGTGCTCCAAACTTTTTCATGTAACCATTAGACGCACCTATAACAACACAGGCAGGTGAAACACTCTCATCAATGATAATTCCATTATTGACCGTACGTTTAAGACGCGCTATACGGAGCGAAGATACTGCATCAAGAGATTCTCCCTCAAAACGAACTGAAAAATTGCATTTTCCAATTTCAATCTCTTCAGTTGCGCTACCGGAAATCTCGTCAATAATTGTTTCTACTTCCGTTTTGTATCGTATATCACCTGAACTGCTTTCAGAACATACCGGTCTTCCTGATTGTGCCAGAGGAAGCGTCAGGTAAACATCAAGGTGTGTTTTCTGATGACTGAAATGCTCTTCCACCGATCGGATTGCCGGGCCCCGGTTATTCAGAGGTATACAAAAAGGAGTTCCGTCAGGCATGATACCATGAGCTTCAGTGAGGGCAAATTTCCCTTTATTTAACAGATTTACATCAAGTGAGCAGGATGCAAATCCATACAGTAACGGCATTGCCACAGCATTTGTCTGCTGTACTATATTCAGCAGGTATCTTTCGAATTGCTGAAAATGTTGCGGAAGTACGAAAAGTCCGTCTTTCCAGATAACCTTATCGGTAAGCATAATATGTATTCTTTTCTCTCAGGTATTTCATAATTAATACAGATCATACTTGTGTCAATACTTTTCTTCTGCGTATTTGCTTTTAGTATAGACACAACCATATTCAAACATATTTCTGTATATTTAACTTGTAAGAATTATAATTATTTCTTATCTTTTTAATATATATTATAATATCGGGTTACAGCAAAACTTAATGTTACAGATTGAAATTTTTCGTATGGTCAATTGTTTAAAAAAAAGATCAACTGGAATTACAGAAAAAACATTTTGTAAAGATGCCCGTTTTTTTTGATTATTTACGAAAGTTATCTTTTCAAAAGGGGGTTTTGCAATGTTTTCATCACAATATAAGACTAACTTTTTAATATCTCTGTTTGTCATTTTATTATTCCTTAATAGTGTTGCAGTCGCCGGAGGTAATGGCAGCCTTACGGTAACATCAGATCCTCCGAATGCATCAATTTCTATAGATGGTCAGTTAATCGGGCAAACACCACTGCTAAAGTATTCATTACCTGCAGGACAACATACGATTTATCTGCAAGACCAGACTCAGCAGATTGATTATACGAAGATTGTTGAAATTACCGGGAATAACGAAACCTCTTTAAATGTTCCACTGCAAAAAGATTATGGTAAATTGACAGTAACCAGTAAACCTGATAACTCAGAAGTTTTTCTTTTAACTCCTATAGGAAAGACACCACTCATTGACGAATCGATACCTCAGGGTACATTTACCCTTGAAGTCAGAGGTCCAAATCAACGTTATCTTCCATTAAAGAAAAACAACATCTACATAGATAAGAATAATCCTTACGTTATAAATGAACACCTCCGTAAAAAGATACTTACCAAAAAAGCATGGCTTCAAATAGGCCTCGGTGTCGCATCAGTATGTTCCTATACCTGGAGTTTCAATCGCGGATTTGATAATAAGCATGATAATCAGGCTATACCCGGATTTGTGCTGGGTACAACACTACTGACTAGCTTGGGAATTATTACCTTGTTTTGACCATTCTTTTAAAATTGCTCTAACAATAACGTTCGTCTGCGACACCCGGATTTTCAGATCCCCGGGTCATCAATACTTGCATCATCCTGATGTTCAACCTATATTTATACTGATAGCAAAACCGTTCAATGCAGATAACTATAGACAGACAGAAAAACTTACCGGCGTATGAAATTACCTAAAAAGACACTTCTGATTACAGTTATAAGTGTTTGTTGTGCATCACTTTCAGTCGGAATATATTTCGGATGGCCATCTATTAAAAAAATAATCCAGGACGGTACATCAAAAACAGTAGCTTCACCTCCTAATACCCATTTCAATAAATCCAAAATCCAGGAGATTCTGGAAAATGATAGCCTTACCCGTAAACAAAAAGCACTACTGTTAAACAACATGGGGTATCAACTCTACAAAAAAAATCGTTATGGTGAAGCTATTGAATATTTTGAATTTGCACTTGAATTTGACAATACCTTTATCGCCGCACATCATAATCTCGCCTGCGCTTTACTAAAAGAAGACGTAGATTGTAATATGGTTAAAGCATTCAACGAAATAATTTTTGAACTTCATCTGGACCCGGCAAGAAAAGCTGTAATTGTCAACGATTCAGATCTTACTCCGCTTAGATTGACAAAAGCATTTTCTGTTCTGGATGATGGCTTTCCTCAGAGTGACAGCCTTTTAAAAATAATGATTGTAGGCCGGTGGTATAAAATGAAACGCCGCGCATATGAACCCGATATTCACTTCGGGAGCAACACCCGCGGTACATTTTCACTGATAAATAAAAGTGGGCAAAACGAAAAAATAGAATTCAATTATTATGTAATCGATCGAGTCATTACTATTACATGGCAAAACGAGAAAAACGTAACCGTTAAGAAGCAACTTCAGATAATGTATGATCTGAATAGAATGATTCTAATCAGGGATATAGAGGGATTTGATTGCTGGTCTGAGTTTAAAGAGTGTGATTCATGAGAATTCAGTCCACCGCTACTGTTCAATATACAGGTATAGCGAAAGGATACCGATGGGTATTAAAGAGCATTATGATAATTTTCTTGGAGCTATTTACTCCTGGACAAAAGGTGATTTTTCTGATTGCGTAAAGGAATGTGAGCAGTATTTCATTGAAAATGGTATCAACAGTAATAATGATCTACTCGCAATTGATCTTGGCTGCGGTAATGGAATTCAATCTGTCGCGCTTGCAAAACGTGGCTACAAGGTCATATCCGTGGATTTTAACAAACAACTGCTTATTGAATTATATCAAAATAAAAAAGAATTACCGATACTGATAGTCGAAAACGATATCTTTTCCTATTTATCAAACAGCCGGGATCTCATGCCGGAAGTAATTGTATGTATGGGTGATACGCTTTCCCATTTTGATACTTTTGATGAGCTGAGAACACTATTTGTAACATGCTATAAAATGCTTACACCGGGTGGAAAATTTATCATTTCGTATCGGGATTATAGTAATGCATTACATGGAAATAGCAGATTTGTCAACGTTCGCTCTGATGAATACCGCATTTTTTCATGCTTTCTTGAGTATTTCGAAACAACGGTTGGTGTAACCGATATTCTTTATGAATTTAATAACGGGCGGTGGACCCAGCTTGTCAGTTCATATAAAAAATTACGAATTACCGGGAATGATATACAGCAATGGCTTAAAGATACCGGTTTTAAACAGATATCATCCCGGACTGTAAACCGTATGATTCATATGATCCTTGAAAAATAAAAAGGACACCATATTGATCTCCTTTCACATGAGGTTATAAGAATCCGGCTGCACATAGCTACAATTGAACATACTGTGCAGGGTTTCACTTATTTTGCAAAATTTCCTCTTATTAAAATTTCTTTGCGGTCTGGATGATTTGTTGCAATTGCAAATGTCCCGAAAATGCTTGAATTATGCTTTGGCGCAAAGATTTCGAGTTTATATGCTTTGTATCCCGCTGCAACAGTAGAATCAGATGGACCGAATTTATAGGTAATCGGCAATTTCTGTACTTTCTTTTCGTCAGCAGTTACATTATCAACATTAAATGTAATTGTACTGATTTTTAAATCCGGCTTTAAAGAAGTCAGTGTAAGTACTTTACTTTTCACGCCTGATGAATCAAAACGTAAATAATTTTCTGACAAATCAATTGCCGCCTGAATTGTTGCTTCAATGGTAAGGCGTACAGGGGCTTTATCAGCACTCGAGATAACAGAGATGCCTTTTGATAAAGGTCCGCTGCGATACCCCTTGATATTTACCTCTGCTTCAAGTTTTGTTGATTTACCTGGTTCAATAATACTGTCAAACTTCACAACTGTACAACCGCATCCGGGCTTTACTGTTACCAGTCTTAGAGCAGAATCTCCGGTATTCTTTACGATGAACGCAGCCTGAATTTTTTCAGTTACACCCTCAACCGCAACACCGCAATTAAATGTCTTTGTATCAAACTCAATTTGTGGCCCTGCAAAAGCTGCTGCCACAAAAATGAAGCAGGCTGTCACTGCAGAATACATTCTACTCATAAGACGACTCCGTTGTATAAAAAATCAAAATTTGGTATTAAGTATAGATAAAATAACATTAGTAACTGCATTTATCCAAAAAAAGGAACAACTAACTTAAACTTCCTCTATAATATCAGCATATGAATTAAATATTATAAAACAATACCTGACCCTTTTTTGTGTAGTAATACGGACTTTTTGTTCAAATATTTACCATTGTATCGAAACAAAAGAAAATAAATAACATTCCGAATAGTATTTTCTATCCTTATCATAATATCGGTTCACATTAATCCCGGGATATTTTATGGAGAAACAGTATAATCCATCACAGGTAGAAGATCGTTTGTACAGAAAATGGATGGAGCAAGGGCTCTTTCACGCTGATGCCGCATCTAAAAAGCCATCATACTCGATTGTTATTCCACCACCAAACGTTACTGGCGTTCTACATATGGGCCATGCACTTAACAATACTATTCAGGACATACTGATCAGGTTTAAGCGTATGACCGGATACGAGGCTCTCTGGGTACCGGGTACTGACCATGCCGGGATTGCAACGCAGAATGTGGTTGAAAGAAAACTTGCCAAAGAGGGGTCTAATCGTCACAAACTTGGACGCGAAAAATTTGTGGAAAAGGTGTGGGAATGGAAAAAAGAGTATCACGCAACAATTACGAATCAGTTAAAGAAACTCGGAAGCTCCTGCGATTGGGATCGTGAACGGTTTACCATGGATGAGGGTCTTTCAAAAGCTGTACGGAAAGTGTTCGTTCAGCTCTACAACGAGGGGCTTATTTATAAAGGTAAGTATATTATCAACTGGTGTCCAAGATGTCAGACAGCGCTTTCCGATGAAGAGGCTGAGCATAGGGACCTAAAAGGAAAATTATATCACTTCAGGTATCCTTATGAAGATGGAAGCGGATATCTGATCGTTGCAACGACCCGCCCGGAAACAATGCTTGGAGACACTGCAGTTGCAGTAAATCCAAAAGATGAACGGTATAAGGATAAAATTGGTAAAAACATTGTATTACCGCTTGTTAACCGTCTTATACCAATTATCTCCGATGATTATGTTGACCGTGAATTTGGTACGGGCGCAGTAAAAGTTACCCCGGCCCATGACCCAAATGACTTTCAGATGGCACAGCGTCATAACCTTGAACCGATCGTTGTCATGGACGAAACCGCATTTATGACCGGTCCGGTTCCCGACAAATACAAAGGTATGGACCGTTTTACTGCACGAAAAACAGTAGTTGAGGATCTTACTGCGCTTGGGCTTGTTGAAAAGATTGATGATCACGAGCATGCTGTCGGTCATTGCTACCGCTGTGGTACCGTTGTTGAACCTTACTACTCTGACCAGTGGTTTGTCCGCATGAAACCTCTTGCTCAGAAAGCGCTTCAGGCAGCACTTGATGATAAAATTACATTTTACCCGTCACGGTGGCGTAAAACCTATATCGAGTGGATGGAAAATATCCGTGACTGGTGTATTTCCAGACAGATATGGTGGGGACACAGGATTCCGGTATGGTATTGCGATTGCGGAGAAATGATCGTTACCGAAGACGACTCACCGTCATCATGCCCCAGATGCAACTCCACCCATTTACACCAGGATGAGGATGTCCTTGATACCTGGTTTTCATCATGGCTCTGGCCTTTTTCTACAATGGGGTGGCCTGATATTACACCGGATATCAATAAATTTTATCCAACCAATACACTCGTAACAGCACCGGAAATCCTGTTCTTCTGGGTAGCTCGTATGATCATGTCCGGACTTCACTTTACAGGGAAACTTCCATTTACCGAAATCAATCTTCATGGAACAGTTCGCGATAAATCCGGTCGGAAAATGAGCAAGTCACTCGGAAATTCGATTGATCCACTGGAAATAATTCCTGTTTACGGAGCTGATGCATTACGGTTCAGCATGGTAATGATTACAGCACAGGGGGCAGATGTTTTCCTCAGCAAAGACACCTTCGATATTGGAAGAAATTTTGCCAACAAACTCTGGAATGCATCACGGTTTCTTTTAGGAAATATCACCGATAAAATCATTATTGAATCACTTCCTGATAAGTCAAGACTTAAGGCGGAAGATCTGTGGATTCTCAGTCGGCTTCAGAAAACAATCGCTGACGTCTCAAGTGGTATTTCCGGATTTAGATTCAATGAAGTCTGTCATACCATTTATGACTTTACATGGCGTGATTTTTGTGACTGGTATATTGAAGCAAAAAAGGCAGATCTGTATCAGGATGACAATGCGCAACGTAAGGCTGATGCACTTGCTCTTTCGGGATATATTCTTGCGTCCATACTCAAGCTGTTACATCCTGTAATGCCATTTATCACCGAAGAAATATGGGGTTTTCTGCGTGAGAAAGTATCGTTTCCGAAAGTAATTGACAGCGATTCAATCATGACTGCATCATTCCCCGCAACAGATTGTTCTTTTGTAAATTTACAAATTGAACAGAATTTTACGATGCTGCAGGATATTATTACCGCACTGCGGACAATACGTTCGGAAAACAATATTCCACCTGATAAAACCGGAACTGCTGTCATTATTCCATCAACGGCTGACGCACAGGCATTTATCGCGACACAAATTTCACTTGTAAATCAATTCGGTAAACTCTCGTCAACCGAATGTTCTCTGACGGCAGCAAAACCTTCATTCGCAGGTTCATCGGTGGTAATGGGTACACAGGTGTATCTGAGCCTTGAGGGACTAATTGACAAAAAAATCGAAATTGATCGGTTGACAAAAGAAATAGATCACATTCGAAATCTGGCAGAAAGTACAAAACGACGCCTTGAAAATGAAAGCTTCGTCGCCAAAGCCCCTCAGGATGTCGTTGTAAAAGAGAAAGAAAAGCTTCAGGGTTTATTCAGCAATCTTGAAAAACTCGAAAAAAATCTTGCCGCTTTGAAGAGTTAATGGTTTTATTATAATAGTATAGCAGCCGTATGAACGATCTCAGTATCGTTCACACGGCTGGTACTTTAATTTCAGGTGAGCAACGGACACGTGATGCAACTCCTGTTTTGATTGACCTATCATAAAATGTCATGCGTGTCATTCTATTGAAAAACAAAAAATTACATATAAAGGAAAATTTTGATGTTTGTGAAGATTTTCAGTTTAAATAATATTATAATATAAGGTGAAACTGCAAATCCGGATGAGATTCAGGATACACGGTGAGACGTTCCATTAATAATTATCCGGTGTTGTTCTTGTTGCATACTTTTATACCCACAATTTGCTTGTGAGAAAGTTCAGGTGAAATTGATGCAGTTTACGACGCTGAGTATCCTGCTTGCACTGCTAACTTTGATGTTTGGGTGTGCCTCGACAAAACCAGTTATGCTTGAGGAATCTACAAGTGACGGCCAGGTCAGATATTCCGTAATTGTAAAGGGTAAGGAAAAGATTAAAATCAATGAGGGACTTTACACGGCATGGTATCCTAATGGAACTAAAAAAACCGAAGTAAACTATGTAGCAGGATTGAAGCAGGGTACCGAGTTTTTCTGGGATGCCTTCGGAATCAAACTTAGAGAAACAAAATACGATAAGGGGCTTAAACAGGGAAAAGAAATTCATTGGGATACACGCGGCCGACTGAAAAGGGAAGTGATGTACCTTAATGACTTACAGGAAGGACCGGAAATAACCTACGACATTGCAGGTAATAAGGTCAAAGAGGAGTATTACACTTTAGGTGTTAAAACCGGAACTGAAACCGGTTATGATGAGAGTGGAAGAAAAATCTATGAATCCCAATATCTCAATGGCAAGAAAAACGGGACCGAAACCTTCTACGATTATAGTTCCGGCAATATTCCCACAGTAACAGTGATCCAATGGATTCAGGGTGAAGTAGCACCGTAACAAATTTAAAATCAGTTTTTTACAGATAATTTTCTGAATTCATCATTCGCCGTACATATGCAACCGCATCATCAAGAGATTGCCGTAACTCTATAAACTCATTAAACATTGTAAGATTAAGCAAATCAATAATTGTATCGTTGGCACCAAAGGCACAAATCTTTTTATTCGCTTTAATTGAATTTTCTGCAATTCTGGCAAGTGCACCAAGAACCAGTGATGACAAATAGTTGCATTGCGACAGGTTCAGGATCATATATAATTCTCTGCCCGCTGATGTATCTGAGATTTTTCGAATGATTTCGAGGCTCTCACATTGTCCAAGGATTCTTCCGCTTACAGTCACAAGCAGAATACCCGGTTGAAGTAATTCGGCAGTAAATAATTTCTCTATTTTGTTCTTTTTATCAGAAAGCTCTCCTAAAAGAGCATTTAATTCGGTCTGATCAATCATACATACGCTTCCTGTTTTACTATTGATTGAATGATAAAAAGTAACTATTAAAGTATAGCATATTCGCAATTTATTAGCCAGATTATTGTTATCCGTTCACTATTGAGAATGGCAAATCGCGCAAAACACTGAATTAATCTTAATTATATGGCTAAATGAGATATTTTTAATTACATTGGTAATAAATTGAAAATTACTGTTTAAATACTCGAGATATGAAAGACGGAGGCGATATGCGCATTAACATTGGAAAATTACTGGCGTTTTCTATAGTACTGATTATGGGTTCCTGTTCTGATCCGGTTGACAATCCGGTCCAACCTAATGATAATACCGGCGATAAAACGCCTGATTCTAGCAATAAAACACTTGTCGTTACTGAAATTTTGTACAATTCGGGTGTTGATACACTTGAATTTATAGAGATTAAAAATGTCGCATCATCGCAACAATCTCTTAAGGGAATGTTTTTCTCCAAAGGTATTGATTTTAAATTTGCTGATGATGCCGTGCTTGAAAAAGGACAGTACCTGATATTAACCAACTCAAAGGATCTGTTTTCAGCAAAATACGCCGGCGTTACTGTCGCTGGAGTATATAAGGGAAGACTTAACAACAGCGGTGATGGTTTCGATCTTACCGGGCCGGATTCACAAAAAGTCTTTTCGGTAGCATTTGGAACATCAGGTTTTTGGCCGGCTCTTGCAGATGGACTCGGTCATTCACTTGTAACAATAAACGAGTCTGATGTAGGAGACCAGAATGATTATAATGACTGGATTGCATCAGCCAGTGCAGGCGGTTCACCGGGAGTTAAAGATCAGGCAATAGCATCTTCACCAGTATATGTTAACGAAGTCATGGTTTCATCATCAACTGAAAGAAAAGATCAGATTGAGCTTTTCAATCCATCACTTACCGAGTCTGTGGATGTAAGTAATTTTTTCATTACTGATGACAGGAAAACACCAAAAAAATTTAAAATTCCTGCAGGTTCAGTGATTAAACCAAATAGTTATTTAGTATTGACATCGGAACAGTTCAAGAATGTTCTTACCGTTTCTACCGGAGGCGGTTCCATATATCTTTTCGGTGCTGACGCAGACGGTAATTTGACAGGATTCTCACATGGAATCGATTTTGAGGATGCTGATGAAGGTACAACATGTGGTTTAATCAAAAATAGTGATGGACACTTTTTTACCTGCAACCTTAAAAACACAACCATCGGTTCTGCTAATAGCGATGCACGGATGGGAAGTATTGTGATTAGTGAAATAATGTATCATCCTGCAAATGGTGGTGCAGAGTATATCGAAATCGCTAATACATCAGCAGACAGTGTTCCGTTATTTTCAAGCGGATTCTTCTGGAAAGTAGGGGGAGTTTCTTTTGAATTTTCTTCCAAAACAACCCTCCAGCCTAATGCGGTTTGTTTACTTATTGATACATCATTCTCAGTTAGTGAATTCAGATCAAAATATGCCATTGATCCAACTGTATTAATATTCCAGTTTGATGGCAAATTGTCAAACGATAGTGAAATGGTCGCTATAGAAAAACCCGGAAAAACTTATTTGGATGCAAACGATATCATGCAATGTTCTTATATTACTGTTGATGCAGTATCATACAACGACCGTTCTCCATGGCCAAGAAAAGCCGATGGTGATGGCTATTCACTGACACGGAGAGACCTTACTGCATGGGGAAATGAACCATCAAACTGGCGCGCATCAGATTTAGTGGGTGGTACTCCGGGGAAATTATAATATTTTAAACTTCATTTTGTCTACATTAGTGCACATCTTTTAAATCAAAAAAATCCTGAAGGAATACCCATCAGGATTTTTTTTATGAGTGTACTTTATTACATTGCCAGAACCAGTATTTCATTCTTAAGGTTTAGTAATTACTAGTACCCTTCTCATTTTATAGTTGGCAATACATTTAGATTTTTACCAGGACAGGTTAATTTTCATGTTTATTCTCCGCAGTTTAATTTGATTAAAAAAGTCAATTACTAACCGGATTTTAAAAATAGTAGCTTTTTATAAAATAGATAAAAAAACAGCAAAATTCGATAATGTACCTCATCAATACGGAAGTTATCTTTTATGTTTGCAAAGTACGTAATTGGTCTTTTGGAACATACACTTTGTATGTTGGTACGTTAACTTACAATTTAATTTTTGATAATTTATTTAACCTCTATTAGGTGCAGGAGAGAGCATCGGGATAAGGAAGTTTTATGAAATTACGTAATGTTGTCGTGTTTTGTTTGTTTTCACTTATTTATTGTACAACAAGTGAAAAGCAGGATATCACAAACATTGAAGTGGATCCGCCTCAGTTCAGATTCGCTTCTTCATGCCCTGTTGTGATCAACGAAATTTGTCCCAACAATGGTGGTAACCTCCGCGACGAATCCGATGAAGATCCTGACTGGATTGAATTATACAACAAAAGTGAAACTGTTGTAAACCTAAAGGGATTTGGATTGACAGATGATCCAAACGATCCGTTTAAATGGAAATTTGGGAATGTAACCATCCAACCGCATCAGTACATGATTGTATTCGCATCAGGTAAAGATATTAACACAATCGATACTGTTGCTCCACCAGATACATTAACATTCCTGGGAGTATACGGTTGGTCTGATTCCATTGTTGGAGGGAAAAGTTCAATCAGACCCAATGAATACCCGGATATTGTTGCAACTGTTGGTGGAAAGCAGATTATTTCCGCAGTTATCAATTTAGTCGATGGCCGTCCGGGATTGGATTGGAGTTCTGCAAATATTACTATCGAACCGCAAAGATCATTTCAATCTCTTGGAACTGATTTCTCCATGTACAATACCCTTGAACTTACCGCAACGTTTGAAAAAGACAGGGAGATAGTATTAAAATTTTTACAGGGTTCAGACATTGAATCATGGCTGACACCGAGTGTCAGGATTAAAGGTACAGGTATTAAAAACGACAAGTACCTGATTTCATTAGTCAATGGTGTCAATGGTGTCAATTTAAAAAACTTTACAGGTTTTTCCATAGACGCTCCAACATATGTTTTTAAACCAATCATCTTTAACATGACATCAGCACGTTTTTTTCATTCCGGTCATTCGTGTCATACGAATTTTAAGCTTTCAGATAAGGATCGTTTTCTTATTCTTACAAATACTGATACACTGACACTTGACACAGTACGAGTAGCTGCATTGCCGGTAAATGTTTCTATGGGAAAATTCAGATCCGATTGGAAAATTTTAGCAAAGGCAACCCCGGGGAAAGTAAATGATTCAACAGTATATTCGTCAATTTCAATGATACCGCAATGTGTCACACGGGGCGGTTTTTATAATTCCCCTGTTTCTGTTGAACTGAAACCGGCTGGCAATAGTGCCATTTTTTACACCCTTGACGGTTCAAACCCTGATATCAGTAAAACGAAATATACTGAACCAATTTTAATTGACAGTACAACAGTACTCAGATATATCGGTGTTTCTTCAGGATCACTTGTTTCAGAAATCACAACGGAAACATTCTTTATAAATGTTCAAACACGGTTACCTGTGGTTTCAATTGCTGTAGAACCGGGAGCATATTTTAATCCTGATACCGGCATGTATATGGGTGGAAAAGATATGTTACCGGAATATCCTTACTTTATGGGAAACTTCTGGAAGGACATGGAAGTCGCAGCTACGGTTCAATTTTTTGAAAATGACAAAACACTTAAGTTTACCGAAAATGTCGGTACAACTATCATGGGAAACTGGAGCCGGGCAGAACGTAAAAAATCACTCGGAATAAAATTCAATGAAAAATATGGTGCATCTGAATTGAAGTACCCATTATTTCCAAAATATCCTGCAGCGACCAGGTTTAAGAAATTTGTTCTAAGAAATAATGGAGGTAATTTTGGTTATGGTTATTTCAACGATCCTTTAATGCAAAGCCTGATCGAAGGAAGAGGGGTTGACTTTCAAAAATACCGGCCTGTTGTAGTGTATATTAATGGACAGTATTTTGGATTACATCAACTTATGGAAGCAGCCAATGAAAATATTGTATACACTAACTATGGACTCGACAAAAGCCAGATAGATTTCTTTGATGTTGGTGCAATTATTCAGGGAACTCCATCACACTGGAATTCTGTAAAGAGTCTTCTTGATAATTATGTAAGCGATTCGTTTCCCGAAAGTGCATACACAAAAGTAAACGAGCTTGTTGATGTCAACAACTACATTGACTATATGGCACTTGAAATGTTTATTAATAATATGGACTGGCCCGCAAACAACATGCGTTGGTGGCGCTCCAGAGACAATGGTAAATGGCGATGGATTGTGTATGACACCGATTGCGGCTTTGGTAGCTGGTCTCCCGATATATCCCGCAATACCGTTTCCAATAACATGTTTGATTTTGTCTTTGCAGACCCAAACCACCAGTCTACTGACTATCCTAATGGCGGTGCGTGGGTGTATCTTTTAAGTTCATTAATGCGTAATCAGACATTCAGGGAGGATTTTGCAAACCGGTATGCAACACTACTGGCAACAAATTTTTCATCCCGGAATATTCTTAATAAAATTGACACTATGTATAATGAGATCCTGTCGGAAATACCAAAAGATTCAGTGCGATGGAATCTTGCCGAATATGGTGGATCAAAAAAGGGAATTGACGACTTGAAATCATTCGGAACGCAGCGCGGCCAGTATGTACTTGAACATATTAAAGATTATTTTAAGGCATCAGGTACTTATAACTTGTCAATACAATCGGTAAACGGAACCGTTACCATTAATGATATGTCAATTCCAGACAATTATACAGGCACCTATTTCACCACGATTCCAGTCCGGTTAACTGCAATCCCGGTAAAAGGACGGGCTTTTAAGTCATGGTCTGATGGAAATCTTGAAAATCCAAGAAAACTTTTATCTGATAGTGATCTCTCTTTAACAGCAGTTTTTCAGTAAAAGAAAACTGTTTCAGCTCTTGTGCATTAGAAACACACCCCCTCCCGCGCAGGAAGAACTTTTTGAGAAATCAATGTTTTACAAGTCCCCCCTACGGGGGATTTAGGGGACGTGTCTCAAATGCAATTTGATTTTACTGAGGAAATTAGCATTATTCGTTTGTTAACAAAGACACTACTTTTTTATCAAGATCAAAAAGACCATCCTCACTATCATCATGCAAAAAAAGTGCCATTCGTGATGGTTGAAACCATTGTGTATTGTGACAAACCCTTAGTGGTGTCAATATACACAGTTTGTTCATAGTTTCACCGAGTTTTTCAGCAAGAATGTCATATGAATCAGGGAGTTTACATCGTTTTTTAGAAATCATTCTCATTAGACAGTGTTTCTCCGGTGCGATCCGGTTCCTTACCGAATGCGCAATATGACTCATAACATATCGTCCATTTATTTCGATAATAGGAGCCAGTCGCTGAAATCCATTACCGGTATCATAAACAAAACTATCAAAACCGGCCGGACCATAATAACCTGCTTTTATTAATTCGTTAATAATAATAGATGATGCATGGTGTAACTCACCTTTCCATGTATCAAGGACAGGATCTGCGGGACCACAATAAATACCAAAAAATGCTCCGAAACTATTGGAAAGCAACCGCTGATATCGCACATATTCAACAGTGCCATCCTGACGAATTAAACAATTTGTTGACAAATCACACACCCGGTTACACCATCGCTCTATAACAAATCCACCATGATTAAAATACTCTTTGACAAGTTCGTAACAGCTGGTAAAATCTGTATCCGATACCAGTTGTTTAAAACCAAAACCCGAACCTCCAAATGCCGGTTTGATAACCAATGGGAACGTTAAATCCGACGATTGTCTGAATTTGTTAAAATCATCAATAGTACTGCAAAAATATGACCCCTCAACGCCTAATCCATAGTGTAAACCAAGCTCATGACAGAATTTTCGGTTATTAATCCTGCTGATAATAGCCTTATCAGGTTTGCTACAGATCGCGTTACAAAGTGAAAATACTTCTTCTGTTGCCGTGGTCCATCCCCAGGCAGTTCCAGTTATAGAATGCAATGGTTTTTTTTGGTTTCTATTAATTATTGATGCTGGCGGAGGTATCCCTTTGCTGCGCATATAATCAATAAAACTCTGTGGTATCGTTAAATCAATAATTAACTGATCTGATTCCTTGCACAGTGAATAAAATAAAACTCCCATTTCAAGAGCTGACCTATGAACTTTATCAGTCGGGTAACCACCGAGTTTTAAATCAAACAGAGGGTCAAAATACCAGGACGAATCAATTGTTAAACTTGTCATGTTATTGTTATGTCACTATCAGCACGACCTGACATATTCTTTACTATATCATTTTTAATTATGTATGACATTTCAAAAATCCTGATTAGATACTTTGGTATTTAATACAAGACCTAAAAGAATTGCTACTGTCAGAGTAAATGAACCACCATAACTTAAAAA
This sequence comes from Fibrobacterota bacterium, assembly GCA_023459055.1. Classification (GTDB taxonomy): domain Bacteria; phylum Fibrobacterota; class Chitinivibrionia; order Chitinivibrionales; family Chitinispirillaceae; genus JAAZBG01. Next base: position 49,464 of record JAEWVR010000042.1, on the reverse strand, counting down.
CGGAAGCGGTATACCCGTTACAGGCATCATACCCATCGTCATCGCAGAATTTACAAAAATATGAAATCCGATTATCGACATTGCACCAATCACTACCAGATTGAAAAAACGGTTTCGCAGTGATTGAGTAATTATAAATCCTCTTACAATTAAAAATAAAAACAGTAAAACTACAAACGTACAACCTGCAAACCCAAATTGTTCACCTAAAACCGAGAAAATAAAATCAGTATGCTGCTCGGGCAAAAATGATAATTTTGTTTGAGTTCCCTGCAAAAATCCTTTACCATAAATATGCCCTGAACCAATAGCCACTTTTGATTGAATAACCTGATACCCCGCTCCAAACGGATCAGCCTGTGGATTAATAAAGGATATGACTCTCATCTTCTGATAATCTTTTAATACTGAATTCCATACAACCGTGACAATTGTCGCAGTAAATAAGTTTGCAATAACAACCCCGATTGTAATAAATAATGCAGGTCGTGAAAAGTATAATAACGCACATAATCCAAGAAAAAAGAGACCCCATGGAACTGAACCCAGTATTCCCCATGAGTGATGACTTTCATAGGACAAAATCAGCGGAATCGCTGATAGTGTCAATGAAATAACAGGCGACACAAGCAGAAATACCTCAAGAAGTGTAAGTCCACCCCAAAAAAACATCGGCAATGCCATTGCACAAAACACCATTGCAGTTCCTAAATCAGGCTGTTTCATAACTAAAGCAAAAGGAACAAGAATAAGAATTCCAGGTATGATAAATGTTTGAATATTGCTTAAACTAACTGTTTTTTCTGATAGATAACGGGCAAGCACAAGTAGCAGCCCGATTTTTGCAAATTCAGAAGGCTGCAATTTAAAACCCGCAACCATAATCCATCGTTCTGCCCCTTTTGCAGATACGCCCATAAAAAGTGCCGCAAGCAGCATAACAAGTGAAAGGCCATAAAAAATATAGGCAAATGCATGAAAATAACGCCCCGGAATTGAGGCTATTGCCATAATAACAAGCACTGCCATTATAATCCATAATATCTGCTGCTTATAAAGTCCAACCAGCGGTCCCGAATCGTGAATGATTGTCGCACTGTAAACAAGTGCAAGCCCGATCAGCCATAACATTATCGCTGCAAAAAAAAGAGGAATATCAAAGGAACTTTTTTTATTAAGATCTTTCACGATATATCACCTGCCTTTAGTAAGCTGCAAAAAAAGAATCAACAGCAGCTTTTACGGGTTTTACCATTTGAGTAAGTCGTTTCAGCTGTGTACTGTCCGTCGGATTGGTTTCTCTAAAAATCCGTTTGCCCTCTTCGGTTTCTGCAAAAAAATACCTTAATATATCACCCGCAATAGGGGCAGCAACGGATCCTCCATGCCCTGCATTTTCGACTGCAACAGCAATTGCAACTACCGGATTATCAACGGGAGCACACGCCACAAAAACAGCATGAGTTTTTTCACCATGGGGATTCTGTGCACTACCGGTTTTGCCTCCTACTACGATACCGGGAACAGCCGCCCGCCCCCCGGTTCCACGTTCTATGAGCACACTTGCCAGCGCTTCCCGCATGACAGGAATGTTTTCTTCGCTTATGTCTATGTGTTTTTTTATTTGAGGTTGATGCAGGTTAACAAGATTTCCACTTGAATCCCTTTCAGCTTTCATAATAAATGGTGTGTATAAACTACTCATATTACCAAGACCACCGATCATTAATGATAATTGTATCGGTGTTAAAATCTGCGCCTGTCCGATTGCAAGGTCAAGCACCAACCCCTGTGTCCACTTCCACCCTCTCCTGGCAAACCGTTTATTATACGCCGCCTCACCACTAAGCCATCCGCCTTTCTCTCCAGCTATATCAACCCCCGTCGGGCCATCAAGACCCATTCTTGATGAATACTCATTAATTATGCTATCCCCTACCTTAAGACCAAGCTGATAAAAATACACATTACATGACTGTTGTACTGCACTTATTAATCCAATTGATCCATGCCCTGCGGGACTCCAGCAGTGCGCAATTCTTGATCCAATGCGAAATGAACCGCGACAGCTGACAGCAAATCGGGTTTCCTTTGACACTCGCCCGGATTCAAGACCAGCAAGTGCACTGACCAGCTTGAACGTTGACCCGGGCGGATACGTTCCGCCTATTGCCCTGTTGTTAAGAGGAAGGTTGGGATCTGTTGCTATAGCCTGCCACTCTTTACTTCGCTCTGATGTACTTAAAGAGAAAATATTTGGATCAACTGATGGTGAACTTAACATAACAAGAACCTCACCACTACGAGGATCAAGCATTACTACAGCACCCTTCAAACTGTCAGGAAATGCATTGTCTGCAACCATTTGAAGACGTGCATCTATGGTGAGAAAAAGATCATTACCAACAATTGGTTTAATTTGAGCAATATCAGGAATCGGACCAAGGCTTTTTCCGTATGCATTTACTTCAATGTACTCCTGACCACACTTTCCCCGAATCACCTTCTCATATTGCCGCTCAATTCCCGATTTTCCAATAAGATCACCATAGAAATACCCCTGCTCTTTTAATGAATCGAATTGCTCTTCAGGAATTTCACTCATGTAACCGACAACATGAAATGCAGATTTTCCAAGTGTATACTCACGCCGGGATTCCGTTTCAACAATGATCCCCGGAAGCTCCATCGCATGCTCTTCAATAATACTGACCATTTCCATCGAAACATCTTCGCGAATACGTGTCTGCTCAAATCTGCGAAGGTATGCTTTTCGAATGAGCTCATCCAGTTCTAAACTGTCAAACACCTGATTACCCAGGCTATCACGTATAAGGCAGAGATTACTAATCACCTGCTTACGCTGTTTTGCTTTAATCTTGTATGGAAGAACACAGATTGAATAGGATGGTCTGTTTCGTGCAAGGACAAATCCGTTTCTGTCAAGAATTTCACCACGGGGAGGGGTTACAATCTTGAGACGCATTGCGTTTTCTTTTGATAAACGGATATGAAGATCCGCCTGAATTATCTGGACATAAAATAGACGAATGATAAGAAAAAGATAGAAAATGCTGACAACACCAATAATAACCAGACTTTTGGTATTTCGCTTTTGTTGGTCATCCTGTAGAAGTGTTCCAAATGGCATGAATAACTACCGTCTTGTTTTTATCACTGAAAATTGCTCCCAGAGAATTGGAATCACTGCAAAAATTAACGTATAGAGTGCGCGGGGAAACGTTGGCCCGATAATTTCCTTTGCAACGGCACCAAGACTTCCACCACTCTTTACAACCTGAACCGCATATATAGCCAGGTCATTGACAAAAAAAGTAAGAATAAGAATGATTCCAAGAATTACAGGGTCAAGACGCATCACCTTTTCATTGAACAGACCGGCAAAAAATCCGGCAAGCGTTTTGGCAAGGGCACTTTGCCCTAAAACTGAGGGCGAATAGATATCTTGCGATAATCCTATTATAAATCCTATGAATATTGCCGGCATCACACCGGTTTTAATCGCCATCATAAATAAAGCAAGCATTAGAAGATCGGGCTTAACGCCAAAAATGGCCAATGATGGAACCAGAGTGGTTTGTAGAATAAAAGCCCCTAAAAACACGGCAAACCAGATAAAAATTGCTTTAATCATTGTGTGAATCCAAGTGAATCAAATTCATGTACAAATGCAGACCACTGTGGTGATAGCCGCATTACAAACAACTCCTCAATATGATTAAAATCAACAGATAACTTAATCCATGCTTTTTTGAACAGAGGGTCACTGCTATCACTGATTCTTACCACTATGCCAACATGTAACCCCGGTGGGTAGATGCCTCCAAGTCCACTTGTAATTACGGTGTCACCAACAGCAACATTTTCATGGCTGCGACAACGAAGATAATAATCCTTACCATTACTGTTTTCGAGTATCCCGATTGCCCGAGACTTCCGGATCATCACACTCGTCCGGTTTGCAGGATCTCTTATCAGTTGTACAAGACTTAATCCACCCATCACCTGAACAACTTTCCCTACAACACCCTTTTCACCAACAACGGGCATCCATTGAAGAACACCCTGATTCTTTCCGGCATTTATAACGATGCTTCTATTCAAATCTGATGGATCATGAGCAACAACTCTCACAGGAACAAAATCATAGGAGAAATTCTGAGCAAGATTGAGCATTCCACGTAATCGATCATTTTCAGAAGCCTGTTCCTGAAATGCAGCGACCCTTGAACTTAAGACTACCACTTCCTGCCTGAGCCTGCGATTTTCCTCATAAATATTACTGATATTTGTTGCTTTATCTATAATAAACTGCAGCGGGTAAAAAACACTTGTTGTGAGAAATCGAACAGTTGCAAGTTGCCTGTTTTCAGGGCTGGAAATCATTAAAAGGCTTAGAACAACTGTAAAAACCAAAGAACAGAAGTTGCGGTAACGTACTATAAACTCAATGATCCAATGCATTTCACCCTCAATTTGCCAACAAATTTACCAGCACCGGCCATACAGAAATCACCCTTGAACTGCAGCAGCATCATAGCGCCAATATGCGTTTCAATAATGACCTCATAATAGTTTATTATACAATAACCGTTAAGCATATATCAAAACGGATTACAAGCCTTATTTGAAGATTACCTTGATCTTCTTCCCGTCGGCATAAGTACAGGCGAAAATTTGTCAAGATCTTCAATAATTTTTAGTGCTCCACGGGCAACGCAGGTCAAAGGTTCATCAATAACATTAACCGGCAGATTTGTCTCCTGACGCAACCGTTCATCCAGTCCCCGGAGCTGTGAACTGCCACCTGTCATGATAATACCTTTATCAAGAATATCCGCTGATAGTTCAGGCGGCGTTTGTTCCAGCGCCTGCTTTACAGCTTCAATTATTGTCGAAATTGGTTCATTAAGAGCATCACGGATTTCAGTTGATGTAATTCTGAGTGTTTTGGGAATTCCTGCTACGAGATCACGTCCCTTGACTTCCATTTCAAGTTCATCCTCAAGCGGAAATGCTGACCCGATCTGAATTTTGATCTGTTCCGATGTGCTTTCACCAACGAGAAGGTTATAGGTCTTTTTAAGATATGAAATGATTGCATCATCCATTTCATCGCCACCAATACGAACCGACATATCGCAAACCATTCCATTCAGTGCAAGAACGGCGATCTCCGCAGTCCCTCCGCCGATGTCAATTACCATATTTCCACTCGGTTCATTTACAGGAATACCCATTCCTATTGCTGATGCCATCGGTTCCGCTACAAGATGCACTTCGCGAACTCCCGCACCTTCTGCAGAATCAACAACAGCACGCTTCTCAACCTCAGTAATTCCTGATGGTACCCCGATTACCGCTCGTGGACGAAAATAAAAACGATATTTCTGAACTTTACGAATAAAATATTTCAGCATCTGCTCAACAAGATCAAAATCTGCAATCACACCATCTTTCATTGGCCGGATTGCTTCAATTTCACCGGGAGTTCTTCCAAGCATTCTTTTTGCTTCAAGCCCTATTGCTTCAACTTTTCTTGTCGATTTGTTAATTGCGACAACCGAAGGCTCATCAATAAGGAGACCTCGTCCTCTAACATAAATAAGCGTGTTTGCTGTACCAAGGTCAATTCCAAGATCGTTGGATAAAAAGGGAAATCCCATAAAGTGTAGCCCCATAAATTTACTGTTAAAAAAACGAACAATTTCAACAAGTAGTCTAATTGTATAATGTAATTCTGAAAAATACAATAATATAAAACATCATGGTAGTTCCAAATGAGAAAATTTTATATTTTGTTTTTAAAAAGACTCTCATCCGGCATTTTGAAAAGAAAAATGACTGTAATTGTCAGAAAGGTGGATATTTAAAACCCATCGCCAAAGCATTTTCCGTTCAACAACGTTTATCTTCAATTGATCGAATCGGAAAATGACTGGTGAATCACTTTCCGGATTCATTACAATCAGTGCTTATTGCCCGCTTTTACGATCAGTATCCTTAGCAGTACCTGTCGGGTCGTCCTTTGGACGGGATACCGGCAATGGAACGGAATCGGAAACATCAGGTGTCAATGCGCCATCTTCCTCTATCAAGCTTTGCCTGATGGTTGACTGTGCGGCTGGCACTTCCTTTGCAGAGCTCTCTTCTGATGTTTTTTCCACCGTTGTATCCGTTGTCAAAGGAACAGGCTGTGACTTAACTGAGGTAGTGTCGGGGAGTTCCTTTGGAGGCGCAACTACTGGCTGAGTAACCGTATCAATACTGCTCTTCGATGAAGTTGTATCGATTTGCTGAACATTCAACGTATCTTTAACAGCTGTACTATCTGTATCCGATACCTTTTTTATAATTCTCCTCTCAACCGGAGCTTTATATAATGGAACAGTATCCGTTTTTGTAACTGCTCCTGTAGTATCCACGGTAATTGATGACGAATCCGGTACATTACTCTTTTTGGCCGCCTGTGACTTTTTAGGCAATGCCAGACTATACGTTAGTCCGCTTGACCATTTCAAACCAACATCATCACCAGTCCTTGTTGGAATAAATGACACATCAAAAGCAAGATTAGTTACCTTAAGCCCAACACCAATTGAAAACAGATCACTTTCAAAATTTATCCTTTTTCCGGCCCTAACCGCCAATACCGGAAACAACCAGAATTCCACACCTATTGGCACCATCACCGTCTCGTAATTTTTACTATAAACCACATCAGCAGCAACCGAGTATGCATATTTTTTATTCAGTGTATCATTCCATGAAGCACCACCCCTGACCGTAAAGGGAAGATAGTCAAGATTCAAATTATGTTTGTCAAAGTATGAACTGTTTCTCCCGATGTTGAGCGCCGCAGCTCCTGCATAGAGTTTTTTATCGATAAGGGTAACCATAATTCCGGCATTTCCGCATAAACCATATGATGTGTATTCACCTATCTTGCTTTGTATTCCTGTAAAAGCTAATGCAGCAGAATAATTATCCTTAATAAAGCCGCCTCCAAGTACTCCAACAATCGACTGGTTTGATTGAGTAAATCCATTATATACACCAGTTTCATCCGCAACCTTGAACTCTCCGGTAGAATGGGAGGTAAACCCGAAGTCAAGAAACCAGGTTTTCGAAATAATTGCACTTTCTACATGTGCACGGTCCATATCACTGTATTGACGTCCATAATCAAAAGAAGCATAGGTGCGACTTGTTATTGATGGAAGTGCTGGATTATAAAAGTAAATTCCCCTGTTTTCCGGAAGCGCAGTGCCTGCAGAACCCATTGAAATCGACCGCGAATTTATTGGATCCTCCAGAAACTCATAAAAAGCCCATCCCGCGTTTTTTGCATGCGCAGTTCCAACTGCCATAACCGCGAGAAGCCCCAGGGAAATCACATTTTTAAATCGAGAAATCATTTGTAAACTAATCCTTATTTCGTATTCACATTGTTCAGTTAAAATCTAAACGAAAAGTCAAGCTGCTGATCGATACCTGCCCAGATTTTATCAGTCGAAACTCCATAATTTGCCTGAAGTCCTTTGACAATAGACGAAAGATCCATTGAAATACCAGCACCAATCTTGCAGAAAAATTCATCCCTGTACTCATCATCCATAAATTGCCCGTTAAGACGAATATCACCGATACCCAGACGCAGCGCAAACGCATCCCAGTTCTGTAACTGCACACCTGTTGACAAATAGGCTTCCTTGTGATCAAGGGCATTCCATTCATTATCAAATACATACCCTTTTAAATCAACAGTCCATTTAAATGGCTTCCCAAAAAGAGAGTCTTCATACGATGATGCAATTACCAGTGATGGAAGCGGCCTGTCATTTATCTGATAATTTCCATCACTTACTATGTCCCAGGTCATCAATGCGAAGAAATCTCTTGCAACTACCGAAAGCTTCAATCGCTCGTTTACTTTATACAATACAGCGGCATCAATTGAACCAATTCCATTTGATGATGAATAGATCCAATCTCCATTATCATCAAGAGCTGTCGGCAAACGCTGATAGAGAATACCTATGTTAATCCCGGCATAAAATTTTTTAGTAAAATTGTAACTGAGCGCTATCTTTGATGTAAGCGTTGTGTATGATGCCCGATCAAGCTTTTGAGGATTATCGTAGTCGTCATTATATAAATTGTCAAGAAATGGATCTCCCCTGTACAGGACAAGAAATCCCATACCGAGTCTTGGAGGAACCTTAAATGTAAACTGCCCGAAAAGATCTGTTCTTCCAAGTGAACGGGTTCCGGTGCCGATTTCAATTTTCTTCTCTTTTGATGGTGCAATCATTGACGGATTCCACCAGCATGCTAGATAGTCAGGTGATGCACTTGATGCTCCCCCCATAGCCAACGCAGCAGCTCCAACTGCAGGACGCAGATACGCTCCGGACAATCCACCCACCTCACCTGCCGACAACAATTCTGTTCCGCTGATCAGCAGTAGAGAAACCAGTGCAAAGGTATATTTATTTCGCAACAACAACTTTTCCAAAAGCATGCTCTCCGATATCTGTGGTTATCTTAAAATAGTAAACTCCGGGTGCGCACACCTTTCCTCCTGCGGTAGTACCATCCCAGACGTCTTTGTATTTGTCATTACTTCTCCCATATTCTGCATTTTCAGTACCTGATTTTCTAGGTTGTTTTTCTATAACAGTCTTTACAAGATCATTGTTGTAGTCGTAGATACGGATTGTAACATTGGCATTTTTTGACAAACAATAAACAAACCGGACAATATCATTACCATTTTCCTCACCCTTCTTTAATATGCCGGGACTGGCGAAGGCATCTTTAAGTCCGCTTTTAACAGGAGTGATCCTTTTTATACATTGAAGCGGACCACTGCTTTTGCCGGGCACTTCATTTCTTGAAATGTAAAGACCATTTGTCGTCCCCACATAGAGTACCCCTGATGAATCCGTTGTTGCCGAAAAGTAGATATCAAGAACCTGTGGATTCTCCACCCCGGTTTTCAGACGTTCCGGTAAATAATAGGCATCAACAGGAAGCGGTTTGTACTGAACAGCTGTATCACCAAGAGTGTCCCTGTAAACTTTACAATTAGTATTGTCATACGCCAAATAGGTATAGTAATACCCGTTTGTCGCGAATGTCAACCCGGTAATTTCATGATCCAGCACCGGTTTCCATCCCGCCTCTCTGACAGTATATTTCAACATGATTGTAGTGTCTTTGCCCGGCAGTGTGACGTTTGCAATGCTGTAAAGTGCGTGCGGAGACGTATACTGATCAGTCACCGCATAAATAAAAGACCGTATAGTCAACGATGGGTCAGCTGATTTCTTTGGATACTCTGTCCATGCACCATTCTGCGGTGTATGTACCCATATCGCTGATGAACTTGTGGCTATCAGCTGTTTATTCGAAACTTCAAGTCCGTTAATCCAGCTTGTTGAATCGGCTATACCTTTTATTGTGTCTAAAGAAACCTCACCGGAAACTCCCGGAAGCAGCGCAGTCTTTTTATCGGTAGTGATATCCCACTTGACTACTCCACCTGCCCTGCATGCAAAATAGAATGCATTATCAAGATAAACCACATCCGTTGAGTAGACCCATTTTGAGGAATCAGCGATTATTGCCTTGTTCCAGGGAATTGTAAACTCTGATGTCTTGTTTACTTTGTGATTTATCAGGGTGACCGTATTCATTCTGTCTTTATCAAGTGTATCATATTCAAATACTACAACTGAATATCCGCCACCGTATGTAAAATCCTCCGGCCTTATATTCCTGGGAAAAACAAACGATTTCCAGTTGAGATCGTTTTCAACGTACGCAGAATCTGATTTTGAGACATAACTTACAGCAAAGGTAACATCATTTGTTATTTTGTCATATTTTCCGCTAAGTAAAGATATCGTATCACCCGATGATGCAATACCCGTAATCTCATTTGAAAAAAAACCACTGTTTTGTCCCCAGGCTCCGCAACAAAGAGCGATGAGTCCAAACGTCATTATCACAAGTTTATTCATAATTATCAAGCACCTGTACGTTTTTTGGAATCTGAAATACAAACATCTTTGATGATACTTTTTGATTAAACACTATAGAACTAAAAATATATGTATTCACATTACTGTTGTCATCCGTAGTTTCTATTTTTGTAATAATATTTTTATTATCAGCCCAAAGCTTTAAATTTACAAACCGTGATTTTGTTCCGGTTTCAGCCGCCCATTCATACACCGTACTGTTGTTTACCACCCTTGGAACAAATGTATACTTATGAAGAAACTGGCTAAGGATCCCCGATGGCAATGAGGAAAGGTCCATATTATTAACATTTTGAATAGTTACCTGTGCAGCTTTCCTGTTGTACGACCACAATGTATCCCCATTACTTATATATATTTCATCACCAAGAGTCACATTGAATTTATTATCTGGTGTAACAATAAGTGAGCCTGCTTTTATATCCGTTTTTTCTCTCACACTCCAGTAGGTCGATAGTTCAAATTTAAACGAGAATGTTTTTTTGCCATAGTTTGCTTTAATAGCATCAATAGTCTGCGAATGAACAAACGTGCCTGATATCAGGAACAGTAGCAGAATACTTAGTCGACAATATTTCATTGACATACCTGTTTGTAGTTGCTTGTAATTTTTTTGATAGTCATTTTAACTGGTTTAATTATAGAGCATTGTTAAGATTTCGGGTATTTTATTAAATAATTGCCGTTAAAATTATTATTGCTTATTATTTGATAGAGAAATTAACTTTACATCAATTGATTATCTTATCCTGCACAACAGCTCATCAAGCTCATCCGGTTTCACTAAAACCTCACGAGCCTTGCTACCATCAGGAGGACCCACAAATCCGGCACGTTCCAGTTCATCCATCAGACGTCCTGCACGGGCATATCCGATTTTCATTCTCCGCTGCAGCAATGATGTAGACCCCTGGCCGATTGATACAATGATTCTCGCAGCTTCTTCAAAAAGCTCATCCCTGTCCCCATCAGCAAACATCTGGTCATCCTCATTCTCATCACCGCCTGTTGCCTCATGAAAGCTCTCAATTTTATCAATTTTATAGTTTTGGCGTCGTATATCACTAACAATTTTCTCAACATCCTCCTCTGAAATGAAAGCTCCATGGAAACGCTCTATTTCCGGTGCACCATTTCTAAGAAACAGCATATCTCCCATTCCAAGCAGTTTCTCAGCACCAACATGACCAAGAATCGTTCGTGAATCGGTCGATTGAATTGTTCTGAATCCAATACGGGATGTAAGATTTGCTTTAATCGGTCCGGTAATAATATCAACAGAGGGACGTTGTGTCGCAACAATAAGATGGATACCAACTGCACGGGCAAGCTGAGCAATACGTTGAATTAAACCTTCCACATCTTTCGATGCCGTCATCATCAAATCCGCAAGTTCATCAACAATAATAACAATAAATGGCAGCGGTTTATTATCGGCATCATCAAGAATATCCGAAATTTTTCCACTCTCTACTCTTGTATTGAAAGAATCGATGTTTCGTGCCCCTACCTTTGCAAGCATCCTATAACGACGTTCCATCTCTATGACACCCCACTGAAGAGCTTTTACTGCTTCCTTGGATTCAGTAACAACCGGGGAGAGAAGATGCGGAATATTTTCATAAAACGCAAGCTCAACTTTTTTAGGATCAATCATGATTAGTCGAAGCTCATCTGGCGTTTTAGTCATTAATAATGAACAAATTACAGAATTTATGCAAACACTTTTTCCAGATCCGGTCTGACCTGCAATGAGTACATGCGGCATTTTTGTAATATCAGTGATATATGGTGCTCCGCTGATATTGGTTCCAATAACAACAGGTAGTTTTGCCTTTGTCTTACTGAATGCATCGGAAACAAGAATATTTTTAAAATGAACTATCTGACGTTCGGCATTAGGTAACTCTATACCAATTGCTGACTTACCAGGAATGGGCGCTTCAATACGTATTCGCTGACCATTTACTGCCATTGAAATATCATCGTGAAGATTTAGTACTCTGCTCACTTTGACACCTGGTGCAAGTTCAATTTCATATCGTGTAACCACTGGTCCCGGGCTGACAAAAACGACTTTACCCTCAACAGCAAAATTCATTAGTGTTTTCTCAAGAATCATAGAGTTACGCTCTATCGATTCCTTATCAACATAACTGGATTGAGGAGGTGGATCGGGCAAAATTGATGGTCTTGGAATTTCGTATGGTTTTTGAGGAATAATAGGTATATCAACTTCCTCAACACCATCCTCTGTAAGATTCATTGGAACAGTTTCTAACAAATCATCATCAACATCATTGGTAACATGCTTGAATTCAACGTTTTCAACGCTTGATGCATGTGTGTCATCAACCTCAACCTCTGTCGTTTCAATCGACATAATTTTGATTGGTTCACGTTTTTTGGCTCTGAAAGCAGCAAGCTCCTGTTCGAGCTGTTTTTTGGCTTCATCCCCGTTGTCTGTAGCATCTGCAGTAGTACCCAATTGAGAATCCAATTCATTATCATTACTCTCAATAGACAGAAGATGCGTTTCGGGAGGAAACGGAACATCCTCGACAGGTTCCTCTTTTTTACCTTTTTTACCCTTTTGCAGAGCAGGTTCTTTCGATGCCTTTTCGGCGGGAACTGATGATGTTATAAGCTTGGCTACAGCTTTTTCAGCAAGCAGCTTCTGTTTTTCTGCAGCTGCCAGTTCGCGCCGTTTTTCTCTTTCAATACGCTCCTGTTTGAGCCTTTCGCGATACTGTGCAAATGATCTGAGCAACCCGGAGATCATCCACAGCGCTGCACCCTTTAATGCTGCAAATATTTTCTTGGGTGAAATTCTAAACCAGGCTAACACAGTGATAAACAAAGCTAATATCGTAATAAAATACGGGCCGAACTGATTAGGTCCAAAGACAGGATAAATCAGTTTAACGAAAAGAAAGCCGATATAATCACTTTTTACAAAATAATCAGGATTTTCTGCAAGAAACGGAAGATGATAAATCGAGAGAATCAGACAGCTTTCCACAGTAAAGAGAAATGCATAGGTGATCGACCGAATTTTCAACGGCTCATTACGTAACCTCGTCCATCCAAGATAACCAATTGATAGTGGAATCATAAAGACAGGAATATATCCAAAAAAGAAAACAAGCCCTTCACTTAAACTTGTACCGAGGTAATACCCGAGAATATTCTGATCTTTGTCAGCATAATGTGAAATAATCGATATAAGAATGAGAACACCAACTGCAAGAAAAATTAAACCCCAGATCTCATGTCCAAAGTTTGATTTTTTTACTGCTGATTGTTCAGTTTCCTGCTTTTTTTTTGCCATGATCGTGTATCCAGAGATCTTTTTCAAAGGTGTAAAGTTCAAATCGGATTAATTTTGCTATTGATGAAACATCGGGAGAGTCGATAATTTTGGCATATTCCTCAATAACCCTGCTCGCTTCCTGAGCCCGCTTAAATCCTGCATTAACTATATCGTCAATACTATTGCGAGTCAACTCCTCCGGTCTGTTATCCTTTGATAAACAATCCGTTGAGGTATCGCGATTCAATAAGAGATTCTCCCTGCCAAGTAATTGCTCAACATTTTTTAACTTGTGACGCAACGATTTGAATGCAACAGTTAAGGTTTCATTATTTTCAACAAAACGATAATACTCCTCAATTAACCTGAGACCCTCCCTCAAACGGTTACAGTTTGCATCAAGTATTCTGTAGGCACTGCTCTTATCGATAAGCATAAGTTGATCAATAATCCCGAAAATGACTAATCCGCTACTCTATAATCTGGAAAATATAAGTCATGTGCTGAAGATATTGCGAGAGTATATATCAGGAGAATATATAATGTATATGTAGAATCGAACTATTAAAAATGCCAACTGGAAATTTTATTTAAATAAAGATCTGTAATAGAATATATCAGGAGTCTTTTATATAAATGGCGGAGAGGCAGGGATTTGAACCCTGGGTACGGTTACCCGTACGCACGCTTTCCAGGCGTGTCCCTTAAACCGCTCGGGCACCTCTCCGCAAATTTTAATTCTCAATTTTAGACTATAAACTACTATATTCCATAGAAAAGTAAAAGAAAATACCTTCTATATTTTTATATTTCAGTTTATAATTACTGGAACGTCCAAGTAACGGGTGGAGCATTAGAACTCATTGTTAATCAAGAAATACTGTACTACACTATGTCAACAAATTTATCATACAGGGACCTTGAATTCCACCCTGACTGGCAATTTGAAAATCCTGAACACAACTGTTATTACCATAGCGGAATTATCAAAGGAAAAGTGTTTTTCTCTAAACTTGGTGGAATATTTGAGGGTGATGATGCAAAGAACGGATTTGAAACATTTGAACGTGTATTTCACGACGCTGGTCTTGAAGGAAAAAGGTATTACAGGGTTACTGATTACACCGATATAACAGGTGGTTCATTTCAATCACGCTGGCAATACTCCCAGACATTAAAACGTCTGAATAAAAAATACAACTGTTTTCCTGAAGTTACCTTTATCTGTGGTGCAAAAACATGGGCAAAAGCGGTGCTTCTCTTTTCACAAACCATAATTAAGCAAAATTATGTTTTTGTAAAAACAATCGACGAAGCATTTGATATTATTAACAAATTGGAATCATCAGGAAACGAAAAAGTATTTGACAACCTGCCACCACAAAAATCTGAAAAAGTCCTGGTCAACCTCACCGACATACATACACTTGTCAGACAAACCGGCTCTGCCATCTGGGAAAATAGTGATGTAAATGTTCACCTTTTTCCCGCTGATCATCCTTTAAGAATCTTACAGGATGCACTTGGTGAATTAAATTCTGAAATCCGCAATATGATCCTGATGACAAAAGAGCAGAATGAAAAACTGATAGAATCAGAACATTGTATAAGAAGACAAGGGGATCGCCTCGCAGATGTAATTAAAGGAACAAATATCGGTACATTTGAGTGGGATATTCTATCAGGCAAGATAATTTTCAATGATCGATGGGCAGAAATGCTTGGGTACTCGATAAACGATTTGAAACCTCATATCAAAACATGGAACGGACTTGTCCACCCTGATGATACTAAAAACATGGAAATTCTTCTTGAAAAACATTTCACTGGAGAACTGGATTTTGTTGATTTTGAAACCAGAATGAAACACGCTGATGGTCACTGGTTGTGGCTTCATGTAAGAGGAAAGGTTATTGAGTGGACAGACGATAATAAGCCATGGAAAATGTATGGTACTCACAGCGATATATCACTTCGTAAAAATTCCGAACAGCTGCTTAAGGAAAGTGAAAACAAGTATCGTTCATTTTTTGAAGACAACTCAGCTGTAATTCTGCTTATTGAACCAACAACCGGAAACATTGCAAGTGTCAACAAGGCTGCAATCCAGTACTATGGTTGGACAGAAAAGGAATTTTCAAAAAAAACCATTTTTGACATTTGTGTTCTTTCTCAGGAAAGACTCAAAAAGGAAATATCCGAAAGTGTCAATCAAGATAAAAATCACCAAGTATACCAGCATCGTCGTGCCGATGGATCAATTCGTGATGTTGAAATTTACAGTACACCACTGATTATTAATAATAAGGCACTTCTTTTTTCCATTACCTTTGATATTACTGAACGTATACGAGCCCAAAACGCGGAGCACAAAACAGCTGTATTGTTAAGTGGATTGCTTAACTCAATACCTGATCTTGTTTTTTTCAAAGACACGTTCGGTTTTTATATGGGTGCAAATCTTGAGTTTTCAAAATTCACCGGTATACCTATTAATGAAATAGTTGGAAAAACTGATTTCGATTTTTTCCCTGACAATCTTGCAGAACAGTTTCGGCAACAGGATACATTAGTTCTTAAAACTGGTGAAAATCAGACGAATGAACTTCTTCTGACCTACGCAAATGGTAAAAATATTCTTGCTGATATTGTTAAAGCTCCATTGCGAAGCGGCGATAAAATTGTGGGGCTTGTCGTGGTTGCACGTGATATTACTTTACGCAAGAAAATGGAGATTGACCTTAACCGAATTTCACTTCTTCATAAAGTCATTCTTGACAATGCGGGTGTTGGTATCGCATTTGTAAAATCTGATATACTTTTATGGTCAAATACAAAAATGTGCGAAATGTTTGGATATGAATCAACCAGTCTTGAACATCAAAGTGTGCAGATACTATTTGAATCTGTCGACGCATATATGCAATTGGTAACCAGCGCTGATCCTGTACTGCTGGCTGGTAATGTGTTTACAAGCGAATCGATAGTCCGTCATAAAAATGGAACACGATTTTGGGTGAGCATTGTTAATAAAGCAATTGATCCCGCAACTCCATCACAAGGTATTATTCTAATAATGCAGGATATTACGGAGTATCGAAAAGCAACTGAACAATTAAAAATTGCAAAAGAAACTGCCGAAAATGCGAATAGCGCGAAAAGTCTCTTTCTGGCAAATATGAGTCATGAAATCCGCACCCCTATGAATGGTGTAATCGGAATGGTGAATCTTTTAGGAGAAACAATTCTTTCGCCCGAACAAAGAATTTATACCGAAGTTATCAGGACAAGTTCTGAAGCCCTGTTATCGCTAATCAATGATATTCTTGATTTTTCGAAAATTGAGGCCGGCAAGCTTGAACTCCTTGACGAAACTTTCGATCTTTACTCTGTGATAGAAGACACCATCGAAGTACTCTCGGTTCGCGCAAATGAGAAAAATCTTGAGCTTGTTTGTTTTATCGATCCCACTATACCATCAGCGGTTAAAGGTGATGCAGGACGATTAAAGCAGATTGTATATAATCTCGTTGGTAATGCGATTAAATTCAGTGAGCAGGGTGATATTTATATCCATACAGAGATGCTTGAATATACTGAGGACTCGATTTATATCAAAACAAGCATTTCTGACAAAGGAATCGGTATTCCAATAGAAAGAGTTCCGGGTCTTTTTTCTCCTTTTGTTCAGGTTGACAACACAACATCAAGAAAATATGGCGGAACAGGACTTGGCCTTGCAATATCCAAGCAACTCGCAGAACTGATGAATGGTTCGATAGGTGTTGAATCTATACAATCCGTTGGATCTACCTTCTGGTTTACCGTACGATTGAAAAAATACTCCGGTACGATTAACAAGTGGCAGGCAGAAGTTCATAAATTTTCCAACTACAGGATACTGGTATGCTCTGCGGTCCAACCTGTAAGAACAATGATCCGAAACCTTCTGCAGTTTCATGGATGTTTCATTGTTGAAACAACTAACTCTGCAGATACGCTGATTGCTTTGAAAGAAAGCATTAATACTTCCATGTTTGATCTTGCGATTATTGATAAAAACTTACAGGATTGTGATGGTGAAGAATTCGGAAAAGTAATCAGGAATGATTCACACTACAATTCTGTTAAATTGATTTTATTGACAAAACTTACACAGCTTAACGAAGTGAGTGAACTTTCTGCAAAAGGTTTTTCGGGATATCTGATTAAACCCGTAAAGCATCATCAGCTTTACAGTAATCTTTTAAAACTTAAATTCAAAGTATCTGAGGATTCTAGTAAAATTTTGGAATATGGCCATTCTGCCAAAAATATCGATTCAATTTTTAAAAAAATTAAAATACTCGTCGTTGAAGATAATCCTATTAATCAACTGGTAATAACATCTATTCTGAAAAAGATGGGTTACCATGCTGATACTATACAGAACGGGATTGAGTGCCTGAAAGCAGCGAAAGAGTCAAATTATGATTTAATATTTATGGATTGTCAAATGCCTGAACTTGATGGCTATGAAGCAACAAAAATTATTCGTAAAGAATCCAATTCCAGGACACATTCCGATGTTGTTATAATTGCAATGACTGCAAATGCAATGCAGGGTGACCGCGATAAATGTATTGCCGCCGGAATGGATGATTATCTTTCAAAACCAATCCGGACGGATGAACTTAAGAAAGCGCTTACATTCTGGACCGGTAAAATTATTGAAAAAAAGAAACACGCCCCCTGAATCTCCCGACAATGTTGTTAGCTCAGTGTTGACATGTTGCTACTGTGCCGATTGCGCGCCTGGGCGTCAATTCCGAGGCCTGACCGTAAGGGAGGGCTTTCTTCCCAACGTCATCAAAACCCCTCCTTAACAGTCAGGGCTCGGAATGAAATCATAATAGTACATCCCTCCTGGGGAAATCCCCGCAGGTGGACTTGACAGAATATACTATAAGCCAAACAGACCATTCAGCTCTCAAAGTCCCCCTGGCGGCACAACTGTTGGAAAGTATACCGATACGACAATCAACCGGAAGACCGGAACAATTCCGGCCTCCGGCATTTACACGATGATTGTTACATTCCGAGAATTCTGAGCAACTCAGGTTGTTTTTTCATTGACGCATTGACAACAGTGTAAAAACGTGACATCCAGGCATCGAGATCATCAAAGGCTGCATCGCGAAGTGCTGTTGCCTCAATTGCTTCACCGCGTTCCTTTTTGTGCATCGAGTTTGCTTCAAGTACACCGGTGATCAGCGCCTGTTCTGCGAGCAGCTTTGCTTCTGTAAAGCCATATTCTGCAAGCGCACTGCTGAATGATGGATTGGTGAGTACATTGGCATAGAATGTTCCGGACTGCTTGACAAATCCCGACAATGATGATTTCACTTCACCGGTAAGTTCAAGGGCAACATACGCATTGGGATTATCAGCAAAAACACTGCGCGCAATGGTGCGGGTGATTTTGAATTGCTCCAGCGCATCAGTAAAACGTTCATCCAGCATCTTTGATGCCGCCAGCTGTTCACCTTTTTCCTTCTTCTGTCCGGCAATCATGTCTGTTGCCTTCTTGACAAGAGCAAGCCCGTCATTAATACGGGTTGTGGAATAATTAAACCTGCCAAGGACATCAAGGATACGCGGGTCATTCGCATTTGTCAGCGAAAGACGGTGACGTTCCAGCGTCTGCTCCGGACGCTCATAATCACTTGATTTTTTTACTTTTGTCAGTTGTTTCTGTTTGTGCAACAACTGAAGTAGTGTCAGCCATAGGGTGTGACTCCTTCTTTTGGGTTTTAAATTGTTACATTTTTCTCACAAATAAGAAACCGGAAAAATAACAAGACAAGCGGTCTTATTTGAGCAAGCTTGAAATAAATATACTAACTGACAAAACGGGCGCTACAAATTTTTTAATTTTTTTATTTCTCTCTTCCATCGTTGTCGGATTCCTTTTCAGGTACCACACTACCGGAACTGACAAGCAGCTCATATTGAGTCTGCGAAGGATTTTTTCCCACAGATACAACTTACTCTAATCATGTAAATCATGTGTATTATAAAAATCATAGTTCAGGACAATTTTAGTACCGGGGTGGAGAAATTAATGTTGGACTAAAAGAAGTTATGGTTTGGGTGAGAAAAGTTTATCCCGGAGCCGGAGATGTAATACCCGGGCCAAAAGAAATTACTCCGGGCGACAGGAAATAACCTTCCGGCTCCGGAAATTGACCCTTCGGCGGAAAATATTGTTCTCCCCGGCCGCTGAAAATGGTATACCGGCACAGGAGAACAAAGCAAACGGCGCTAGGAAGTTTGGTTTCGGGTCGGGGAAATTTGGTTTCGGCGAGGGAGTTGTGATGGTTGGGCTATAAAATGTTAAGACTGTATAAGAATTAGAAGCCTTATACGATTTCATCCAATAGCTAACTTTGCTGCATCATTCCACAAAAATCCAGGTAAAGGTTCTTCTAAACGCCAAACAATATTCATTGGCTTGCGGCCTGAAGATTCGACATAATTTACGAGACCGATTGACACAAAGCCCATTGTTCTTTTGTATTCATCCTCTGTTTTCTCTCTTACGAATAGTAGAATTTTTTTACCAGTTTTCTGATGATTAACAAACGACAAACCTTTGCCTTTATCTTCGCGAGTTGCATTCTGTGTTTGCCAATGAAATAATGTATCACTTATGGCATAGTCATGATATAGCGTTGTCGGAGAAAATTTCTTTTCGGTTTTTTGAAGTGTTACAAATAATAACTCGGTATCATATTTCTTTACGTATTTACACCCTTCTTTAAATGGTGACCTTTTTCCAAAGGCATGAACATCAAACGCTGCAAGTATTTCATCCTTGGTATATCGAGCATGCAATGTAATCGCAGACTCGAACCCAAGATGCATTGGTTTTTCATAGGTATCTAACGTTGTTATAAGATGATCAAGTACCGCTATTAATTCTTCACGTAAAGCTTCGTTTTTGTACAATGTTTGTATTGATTCCTCAAGAGACTCAAAACCACAAACTACTCCAGTGTCGTTCCAGAAATCATAGTGTGCCATCAGTGCATATTGATTTTCCACATCACTTTTTGAATCCCATAAACATCTGTTTTCAAAAATGTTCTTTAAAAACGATAAATACGAAAATGACGTACACTGTAAAATTTTCTTTGATATACCACGATACATTGCGTTCTCAATGTTTTGATCAAGAACGTAGTTCGTAACACCTGCCTTACTACATAACCGGGACCATCCACCACCATTGTCGATAGTTCTTTTGTAAATATCATCAAGTGTAATGTGTGGGTTTAATTTTAAAAAATTCTGTAGTGTAAGTGGCAAATTTGTTTGATGTGAATAATTACGGACACATTGTAACAGTCGTTGCTGATTTACAATTGCCTTGTTAATATTGTTAAGAATTACCTCTTTGGCCTCTTTTTCTAATATAATTGAACATCCTAGAGGAAGATTTGGAAAGTCAGTAGTTATTTCATCAAGGATAGAAACATGTGATTTTCCAATGAGAGCTCTAAACTTTTGAGAAAAATCATAATTCGGATTAGCATTTCCCACGAAATCAAGCACAGTCAAGCATTCCTTACCACCACATATTCGTAATCCCCTACCGAGCTGCTGTAAAAATATGGTCAAACTTTCTGTTGGCCTTAAAAATAATACCGTATCAATTTCTGGAATGTCAACACCTTCATTAAAAATATCTACAACAAATAAAAAGTTAATTATTCCGTGCTGTAACTTTTGTCGCAACATTTTCCGTTCATCAGAATTATTACTTGTAAGTACTGCCGCGCTAATACCATTTAGAATAAATTTCTCTGCCATATATTGAGCATGATCTTGAGAGACACAAAATGCAAGCGCTTTTACAGACTTTATCGAAAACAAGATATTTTGCATCGCACGGAGAATGTGGTTCACACGCTGATCATTTGCAGTGTATAGTCTTGTTAACTCTGATGGGAGATATCGACCTTTATCCCACTTAACTTCTGATAGGTCAACCGTATCACTAATACCATAATACTGAAATGGACAAAGATAGCCTCTGTTTATCGCCTCTGGTAAACGCAATTCTGCTGCAATAACATTACAAAAATCTCCTCGTATATCGCTTCCATCAAGGCGTTCCGGTGTCGCAGTTAATCCAAGTAAGAGTTTTGGTGAAAATTGTTTCAGTACTCCTTGATAACTTTCAGCTGCAATATGATGTACTTCATCAATTACGATATAGTCATAATAATCATTCGTTAAATTCATTATGTCAATTTTGTTATTGAGTGTTTGAATTGACACAAAGAGCTGATTATACTTTGTCGGTTCATGTTGTCCAACCCATAATTCACCAAAATCATGTACCCGTAAAATTGAACGAAACGATGCTCGCGATTGTTTCAGTATTTCTTCTCTATGAGCTATAAATAAAAACGTACATGATGGATTCTCTTTGTAATACTTTGCAAAATCAAAGGCTGCAATGACTGTTTTACCAGTACCAGTAGCAGCAACGATAAGATTTCTATAACGATGATGTACCGTTCTTTCTATGTGAAGTCGCTCAAGAATTGCTTTTTGATATGGATGTGGTTCTATATCAAAAAATGGGATTTCATCATTACTTGTTTTTTCATGTCGTTCTTTTGTCAATGATCGCTTTAATCGTTCGCGATGGGACTCATTTGTTGAGCAGTAAGGTTCAAAATCTGAAGACTCCCAATACGTAGTAAAAGAACTTTTAAATTTTGCGAGAACATGAGGAATTTCATGCGTCGTTACCTTTAGATTCCATTCAAGTCCATTTGTCATTGCTGCATGTGAAATATTTGATGAACCTATATATCCTGTATCAAATCCATTGTTTCTGATAAATAGATACGCCTTTGCATGAAGTCGCTCTCTATCTGTCAAATAACTCATTTTAATTTCTGTATTTTGTAAATCAGATAAAAAATCAATTGCCCTTTGGTCAGTTGCCCCCATATATGATGTCGAAATCACTCTTAATTTAATACCACTCTGCGTTGCCTCTTTTAGTACATCAGCAAAAATGCGAATTCCTGTCCATTTAATAAATGAAACGAGCCACCAGATTTCATTTGAGGACATAATCTCTTTTTTTATTTCTGATTCAAGTGATAATCCTACATTTGATCCTGTGAATAATTCACTTTGTGTTAATCCTGTTTGTGGAGTAACTTTTTTAACATATTGGTCAAATTGAGCTGCAATAGGATTTGTTTTCGAAAATAACGCAGTAAGAAGTTGCCCTTTTACATCTATTTCGTTTTCCTTATAATCAATAACAGGAAATTTATCTGCAAGCCATTTAATTAAACTATTTGCCAAGTCTATCTGTTTGAATTTTTTCGCGTCATTTTCGCCATCTGGAATGCTTTCCAGTGCGATTTTCAATACATTGGTTAAAAATTGTACTACATAATCAACTACTTCTGCTTTGTCTACTTTTTGACGATCAATGTAATAATCGTTCCCAATACCCTCGAGTTTTTCGTTAATGATCGTGGTTATCAGCTGTTCGTAAATTCCTTGTTGTATCACAACACATATACCTTTTTATGCAATTACTAAAAAAATAGGATATAACATTTATTCAATCGTTTTTCGCAATCATTTACAAATCTAAAATTTCCCAATTTCCTTTTCAACCCTTTAGCCCACAAATAACGACAAATACTCATCAAATACATAAACACGATACCGCTCGTTACCTGCTACTTTTCTGAGTATCCCCATTTGTTCCAGATCTTTTATAACAGCATTCGCGGTTACTTTACTCATGTTACCCAATGTTTCAAGTTCTGAAATTGTAATCAGTGGTTTCCGGTACAATACTTTCATTGTCTGATGTGCACTCGGGTATCTGCGTCCCAATGTATGCAGTTGTGTTTCGATTTTATGTTGTAACACTAAAATTGAACTGAATGTATCTCTTCCCTTTTCAGCAGTAACCATTACTCCGTTTAGAAAAAATTTAATCCAATGGATCAGATCATTCGACAAACGAACACTCATAAGAGCATCTATATATGAACGTTTATGTTTTTCAAAAAAATCTGATAAATAGAGCGATGGTTTATTCAGAATACCTTTACTTATTAAATACAGGGGTATTAAAAGCCTGCCAACACGCCCGTTTCCATCACAAAATGGATGGATGGTTTCAAACTGATAATGGGTAATTGCCGCTCTGACAAGATCCGGTACAATTATCTGTTCATTATGCCAGAACGATTCAAGATCACTCATAAGATCCTGAACTTCAGTAAAATGCGGGGGAATAAATGCTGCATCAACTATTCCAGACCCGCCGATCCAATTTTGAGTGGATCTGAACTCTCCGGGTGGTTTATGTTCACCCCGTACACCCTGCATAAGTTTATAATGTGTATTTTTTAACAGCCGGTTTGATAATGGCAATGTATTCAATTCATCGACTGCACCATTCATTGCATCAATATAATTACGAACCTCCCGCCAGTCATCACGCTTCTCCGGCGCGATAAACTCTTCCGACAGAATAGCTTCATCAATACCCGTTCTTGTCCCTTCAATTTTACTCGATGTTTGCGCTTCTTTTATAATATGCATTTGAATAAAAAGATCGATATCAGGTACAATTATTGAAAATGCGTTCAACTCGCCAAGTGCTTTTGTGGCTTTTTCCATTAACGCATTGATTTCAGGATCTTCCCATGACCACTGCTGATTCACCTGAACCGGTGAAAAACTTTTATACTGAAACTGCTGCTTCCAGACACCGGATTTAAATTCCTCAAATTTCATTGGTTCCTCAATATTAAATGGTTTCTGCTTTTAACCAATAGCACAAAAACAACGTTACCAGGGTAACAAACCTTTACTTAGCTTTTTGCTAAGTAAAGGATATCGCTTTATCCTTTACTTAGAATCTAATTCTTTGCTGTTTAAAATACAAATCAGGGTAAAATGATACCGCTAAGTTCGCGAACCTTAACTTAGATTTTTGCTAAGTAAAGAATAACGGCTTATCCTTTACTTAACCAGGATAAAAAGAACTGAAATTGTCCACTTTTTATCGCCGAACGGTTCTGTACGCCTGATTGGGATTATTGGGAGTATTGGAATGTTTCAGTTCCAGAATTCCTTTTTTTACCATTTCGGAAAGGTAATTATTTCGCAAAGAACGGGGATTTCTGTTTAATTTTCCAGCGATATCTGATAGTGTCTGGAATTTATTTTGGCAAATATCCATTATCAGTTTTTCCATGTACTGCTTTGGAAGGCGTTTCTTTTTATCCGAAAGTGACGAGTTACCCTCTGAAAGTGACGAGTTACTTACCTCAGATTGATTTAGCCGATATGATGACCACCGTTTTTTGTTGTCTGAAACAAGGTAACCATCATCGCACAATCGCTGAAGCATTTTTGATATATCTGCAGAATGAAGACTGGTAAGTTCTTTAAGGCGCGAATTATTTACCAAACCTTCTATATGTGCTGTTGCAAGTGCCTGAATCTGATCTGGCAACAATGATGAAACCCTGTTTCCAAATTGCTTATTCAATTGTGAAATTGTTTCATCCGGAATGAGGCTGACCATTGGAAGTAACAGTCTGGTACGGCTGGAATTACCTTGTAAATCAAGCCATGGTGACCTCCAATGACGACTATTCCAGCCTGTTTTTATTTTGTTTACTCCAGACCCTGCCCGTTCACCGCCACCAATCATAGAAAACATCTTTTGCAGGCCTTTGTTCCTGCATTCACTTATACCACCACGGTAATACTGTTCAATGGGAACCAGCAGTGTGCCAGGATTATCAAACATAAAATGGTCCGTACTTCTTATTGCAACTACTCCACCCTCAATCCGGTAATCTGAATGTATTAAAGCATTAATAAATGCCTCACGTAATGCCTCATGAGCAAGAGTTTCATCCTTACGCACTCCGTGCTCCAACTGAAACGGTACAGGAAGACCTGTGGAAATTTTTGGCCAGACACGTTGATAAAACTGGAACAGATTTGGTTCCCAGGTACCATCCGGGTAAACCCGGTCTGTCCATCTGAATTGCGGATCAAGTGTTTCTCTATAGTCAACCCAATATGCAGGTACCCCATCAGGATCAGTGATTGACTCGAATAATCCAAACATTAATAGTCCTGCGACGGTCAAACCATCCAAGCTGGTTTTCCGGTCTTTACGCCACCCGCCGATTTTTTCAAGTAATTCCTTATCGTCAAGTTGCAACCAGGGATGATCACCTTTTGCTGCAAGCATCCTTTGACGATATTGACGAAGCGATAATTGATCAATGTCTTTAAGTGAATAACCTTCAAGTATTCTCATATCTGCAGTATTATCAGGATCAGAATCTGAAAACATTCTTCTGACTTCTTCATCTGTGCAGCGGTAGTCACCCTCGTAATTTCGGCGGTAAGTGGTACCAAAAGGAGAAAGTCCACAATATACCGGTCTATTCCGACGACCAGCTGGAGGGACCGAAATACACAAAACAATTCCCTCATCAACCAAAACCTCATCAATATCACTGTTTTGCAGTAAATTAACATTTACTGTATTTTTATTATTAAGACAATCCCATAACTGTTTTTTATAATTGTCAACCTGTTCTGCGGAAAGCCCGTCAAACCTGATCCGGCTGTTTTTTTCCTGTGCCCCAAAAACAATTGTTCCACCATCCGTATTCGCCATTGCACTATAGGTTTCCCAAAAACTGCGGGGAAAACCACCTCTGGCGGATTTAAACTCCCAATCGACCCCTTCACCAATCCGTGCGGCTTTCAATAATTTCTCAGGAATTGAACTATACATACCGTTAAATACGCTTTCCCATTTACTATAGCTAATCTCATTTCTTAGAATCTAATTCTTTGCTGTTTAAAATACAAATCAGGGTAAAACGACACCGCTAAGTTCGCGAACCTTTACTTAGCCACGATGCAGAGAACTGAAATTGCACCTCATTTCTCATTGAACATTAATGAGAAAAAGAAAATGCCGATGGTGAAAGTGACTACCTGATCTTCTTAAATAACGAGTTTGCCACTAAATGATTCGTTCCAGCTGGATGGCAACCGGAGATGAGTGAGGTGGAAGATCCGTTTTGCCAACGAATACGAAATTTCAATTTTGCAACAGATTGTTGCAAAATCGGGTATAACAGAAATGTTTTACCCTATTCCCTGTCAAGACGATACGCGTAATCGGAGTAGCGCTCCATATTGCTGTTCCAGGTTTTTCCCCACCATGATTTTGCAATCAGGCGGCCGCTTACTTCAATTGACTCAAGTGCAATGCCGCTCTTTTTTGATAACGTCTCCCGTACTTTAACGGTATTTTTTCTGCCTGATTTTTATATACATCGTAAAGATGTCGCTCAAACTGTTTTTTCTTATCAGACGGTTCAACATTACTATCCTCCCATTCCAGAGAAAGAAAACCATCAAACAGAATAACCGTTACGAGTTGTTCCGGCATTATTTATTCCTTACTTCCTTTTCAATAGCGTATCAGAAACCCCTTCGATAGCACCGTGAACATTACCTTTTTTAATTGAAAATGAATTTTTAATTATATACAGGCAATAGCAATAGTGTATTCATCAGGTATTGTATTTAATCTGTTCCGACCATTCGTTCAAACTCAGCTTCATTAATTACCGCTACTCCAAGTGATTGCGCCTTGTCAAGCTTTGACCCGGCCTCTTCCCCAGCCAGAACAAAATCCGTTTTTTTGCTCACACTCCCGCTTACCTTCCCACCATGCTCCTCAATGATTTTCGCAGCTTCATCACGGGTATACTTTGAAAGTGTTCCGGTAAGTACAAATGTTTTTCCGCTGAATTTTCCCCCTGACGCCTTCTCCATTCCCTTTGTGTTAACGCCACAGCCTTTCAGATTGGCAATTAACATCCGGTTCTCATCCCTGCTGAAAAACAGTTTCAAACTTTGTGCGGTTGCTTCACCAATCGTCTCGATCTTAAGAAGTTCATCCTCTGTTATATTATAAAAATCAGTAATGTCCCCTACCGACTGCGCCAGCACCTTTGCCGATTGAGCACCAATCATCCTGATACCAAGACCATGGATAAGCTTATCAAGCGTATTCGATTTTGATTTTTCGATGGCATCAATAATATTCTGAGCGGATTTGTCACCCATCCGCTCAAGATCTGCAAGCTGCTCTTTACCCAATTTGTAAATATCATCAGCGCTTTTAACAAGCCCGGTTTCAATAAGCTGCGTTACAATCGCCGGGCCAAGTCCCTGAATATCCATTGCGGTACGGCCGACAAAATGCTCTATTGACGCCTGCAGTTGGGCTGTACACGATGAATTCATGCAGCGTATCGCCACTTCACCATCAATGTTTACAAGCTGTGAACCACATGATGGGCAATGTACGGGAAGTGTGTATTCAACTGCATTGGCAGCTCTTTTTTCCATGATAACCCGTACTACTTTGGGGATGATCTCTCCACCCTTCTCTATTTCAACATAATCACCTTCCCGTACACCAAGACGTGCTATCTCATCAAAATTGTGCAGTGTTGCATTCTTTATCGTTGTACCAGCCAGAAAAACCGGGGCCAGACGGGCAACGGGTGTAACTACCCCGGTGCGTCCTACAAAACAATCAATTTTCTCAAGCTGTGTGATCGTCTGCTCCGGCTGATACTTATAGGCAATAACCCATCGGGGTGATTTTGATGTCGTTCCAAGCAATTCCTGATGTGTAAATTCATTCACCTTGATCACGACACCATCAACAGGAAACGGCAATTTATGACGTTTTGTCTCCCATTCTTTACAGAAAGCGATAATTGCATCAGCGGATGAAAGTATACCGGAATGTATCACTGCAGGAAACCCCCAGGCTCTTATCTTATTGAGATTCTTATGCAGCGATTCTTTATGTTCATCCGATAAAAGAAAATATGATGCAAAACTAAGATTTCGCTTTGCTACCTCTGATGGATTCTGAAGTTTCAGGGTACCTGATGTTGTATTACGCGGATTCTGCATCGGTTTCTGGCCGCTCTCGACAATCGCCTCATTCAGTTTACTGAATGCATCAAAGGTCATATATGCTTCACCGCGGATTTCAACAGTTTCTTTTGTGTCAATCACAAGCGGAATCCCGCGTATTGTCTTTACATTCGCAGTGACATCATCACCGATTGTGCCGTTACCACGGGTTGCCGCACGCACGAATTTTCCATTTTCGTAAAGTAACGACATCGCGATACCATCAACCTTTAATTCTCCAATAAAAGTGAGTTTTTCTTTGTCAACACTCTTCTCAAGACGGGCAACCCACTCCCGTACCTCCTCTTCAGAATATGTATTATCAATACTCATCATGGGAACCCGGTGTGTCACCTTGGCAAACTCTTTTGTCAGATCATTGCCGACACGCTGTGTCGGGGAATCCGGTGTTACAAGATCAGGATGCTCCTGTTCCAATTTGACAAGTTCTGCATAAAGCGTGTCATATTCCTTATCAGAAACCAGAGATTCACCCCGTCCGTAGTATGCCTGATCATACGTCCGGATTTTATTGCGGATTTCATTGATTTTTGTTTTTAAATCATTTTCTGTCAAAATTTGTTCCTATATGTTAAGATTGCTCTTTATAGTACTTTCCAATATCCAGTTTTATCTGAGCCGCATCTGATTATTACGTTATTCTTTTTTATCATTTGTAAATCACGTTTAATTGTACGTTCTGTTACCTTAAATTTCACTGAAAGCTCAGTTGAAGAAATTTTTGGATTTGTTTTAATTTCCTCAATAATCTTTTTGCTTCTGTTATGTACTGGATTTACAGTGACATTTTCCGGATTTACAGTGACATTTTCTATGGTATCCGTTGTAGTTTTCTGGATATCGTAGCTAAGCTCAGCCACATAGCCATTTGCAATTTCATGATATGAAAAACGCATTGATGGATATTGTTCGATCTCTTTTCTGATTCTTATATAGCCGCTTCCATACTTCTCTATATCATTTGTTAAATACAGCGCTTCTGCAAGAAGCTTGTTTCTTGTGCTTGCTCTATAAGAATCTGTTTTAAGATCCTCAATCGTTAAATCACCGTATAATCCGCTTGGATTAAAAAAACTTATTGATTGATCAATCACTTTCACTGCATACCCCTCATCGCCAGCGCAGCTGCACCAAGTACACCGGCATCTTCACCAAGCTCCGCAGCTCTGATATCAAACCGTTCCCGAATTGATCTCCAGCAGTATCGGGCAACATATTTCTTTACCGTTTCAACAATACTATCACCCGACATCATGACACCACCTCCCAGCACAAATCTGTCCGGTGCAAGTATGTTTGCAACAATACCAATCGCTCTGGCAAGTTTATCACAAATAATCTCATTGATATGACATGCAATCGGATCACCAATAACAACATTTTCATATACAAATTTTGATGTTACCATATCAGGGTTCTCTATCACGCTATTTACAAATTCTGATGTTTTCATATACTTTACCTTCCTGCATACTTTCTTTGCAAGTGCAACTATTGATGGTGCAGCTGCATATTGTTCAAGACATCCCCGTTGACCGCAATTACACTCTTTTCCATTTGTGTCAACAGATATATGGCCAATCTCACCTGCCATTCCGTGCGTACCGCCGTGTAACTGCCCGTTTATAATAAGCCCCCCGCCTACACCAGTCCCGAGCGCAATACATACACAATTATTTACACCCCTCGCGGCACCATAACAATATTCAGCCAGTGCCATAACCGTTACATCATTTGATGCAGCAACCGGGATACCGAATTTCTGACGAAGCGGCTCATAAATCTGCATACCCTCCCACCCGGGTAAATTTTCTGCTCCACCAAGTACAGTACCATCTGTATCTATAAAACCAGGTGATCCAACCCCAATCCCGCTAATAATAACCGACGAATCAATCCCCTGCATCAATTGCTCAATTACCGTGAGAATAGTATCCATGATTCCAATGCCTCCGGATGCAGTCCCGGTTGGAACACGAATAATTTCAGAGCGATATCCATTGTCACCAGTTATAATTCCTTTTATTGTAGTACCGCCAAGATCTATGCCTATTGAATACATCATCTTACCAAAGTTATAGTTGTGCGTTCAGAAATATATTTACAATAATCCTAATATAATTGACGATAGCAGGTTTTCAAAAATCGTTCTTTCCCGTTTGGATTAATCCGAATCCTGTTTGTATTTTTAATGTATGATAAAACTTCAGATAATTTTTGATTTTAATCAAACTGCCGCATTTAACATGGCAGCTGATCAGTATCTGCTTTCAAAAGTTCATACAAGCGATACGATCTATCTTCGTTTCTATACCTGGAAACATCCATCGATCACTCTTGGCTATATGCAGCAGCCATCAGTTACACTTCGTCTTGATTTGTGCAAAGCGGATATGGTTGACTGGATACGAAGACCCACAGGCGGACGCGCGGTACTTCACAAATGCGATTTGACCTATAGTTGCATTTTTCCAAAAACGATCTCTTTTCTCGGTGATACTGTCAAAGAAAGTTATGCAGCTATAACTTCGTGCTTAAAAGCAGGCTTTAACAATTTGGGAATACACTGCAGCACGCACGACTCCTATGATGAACTCCTTGCGGTAAAACGTGAAGTAAAACTTCCCTGTTTCCTTGCTCCCAACCGTGATGAAATTATGGTTGACGGACGAAAACTGGTGGGGTCTGCGCAAAAACGTACAACCCTCGGGGTATTGCAGCACGGTTCCATTCCTATTTCCAGTGGATTCGCGGATCTTCCTCACTATCTGACAATTTCAGCTGATGAACAACGAAAACAACGTGAATTGCTTCTTTCAAAGAGTATCTGGATTCATGCAATCAACGATTCATTATCGCATATACAGCTTGCAGAATCACTTGCTGATGGATTTATCAATAACTGGAAATTACTTTTATGTAAAGATACATGGAGCACTGAAGAACTTGATTCAATACATAAACTTGCAGAATCTGAAAAATTTATCTCGCAATGGATGAAGTAGCATTGTAAATGTCAGGATTGATTCCCCTGACATTTATGATCGTAGTATTAGAAATTTATTCCAATATTTAAACGGCAGGATAGTGCATTTCCATACATTGTATACTCTGTTTCCGGACCACCTATCGCTCCACTTAATGTTAAACCTGCAAATAAATTGTGAAGAGTCGTGTATTGCAGTGAGCCTATGAGTAGTGCTGCACTTTGCTCAATATTTATAATACTATTAAGCTGTAATGTCAATTCAGAAATAATAAATTTATTTACCGTTGTGAACAACGATACATAATATCTCGAAAATTCGTTTGGCGTTGAAAATCTTGTTCGCAAGCTACTCAATTGATTACCCATTTTGCCACTTGTATCTTTTGCAAGCGCATCAAATAACGCCTTTACATCGTGCTCATCATAGAAATCACCTTCAACACCAGCCTGATTCAGGAAAAATTCTGTGTTCACCGTAATTCTATCCTTTACTTCAAGCAGATCAAACGACTTTGAAATTCCCACACACATTTTAGGAACAACTTTTTTGTCAGCTTTCGCATTAAGATCAATCTCTTTATCACCCTGAGCAGCCCGTTTCATAAATTCAAGCATTGGTTCATTTTTATGCAGACCTTTGATGACTGAAACATTATTACCACTCTCAAGACTCATCTCTCCCGTAATATCGAAATCAAGTAATCGCGTTGAAAAATCAAAGCCAAAAACCGGTTTTCTGTTATGTTTACCCCAAGCAGCTGCACCAACTTCCGTTGTACCAATCACCATCTCACCTTTGATTGCCCCTGCCAAACTGTCAACTGATGTACATTGCTTCATATCTGCAAAGCCGTAGATATTATACTTTGTACCAAACGGAATATGCATCTTGACACCATACGCGCCTTCACGGTAGCCGATTTCCGGTTCAACAGTTTTTTTTTCGATATTGATAAGATCCGTTGGATTCCAGAAATAGCATCTTCCCCATTGAAGCACCTGTTTTCCTGTCCGGAAATAAACCATTCGCTTAAAATTGAAGTCAAGAAACAGCTCCTGAAGATTAATATCAAATATCGAGCTATCCGGCCTGAATGTCAGTTCAAGATTACTGAATGCTTTTACATCCTTTGCCATACGTACATCAAGCATAAGATTATTAACAATATATGCCGATGGTTGAATATCTTTTCTTTTAAGCGAATCAAAAAATATTCTTGAGAATGCAGCTTCTGCTACGCTATTGACTGTTCCGGAAAAACCAACAGTAGTCTTTTGATCATCGCCGATTATCTCTTTATTGTCGACAAGTGATGCACTATCGACAGTCATATTTGTATCTGCAAACAACGCGTCTTCGTCGATCATTTCCTCAGCAGAAATGCACAGAGCGCTTGCAGCTATCATTATTCCAACTATTGTATGATCAAATAACTTCATTGGTTTCTTCCTGGTTATTTACTTAAATTTTCAAGATATGCTTTTGTAAACACATTGTCATCGATTTTGTCAATAGATATTCCGGAGATCTCAACCACCGATTTATTCCCTTTTTCAAATTCATCGACAAACAGCATTTTGACAGCAATATCACGACCTTTAATTGTAGTAAATTTTAAATAGTATGCGCTTTGCATCAGTGTACCCGATTGCGAATACGCAGCTTCCTTGAGAATAGTATAATTATCTTTCCGTACCCAGTATATTTTCTTCGGATAATCGACATCATTTACTTTTGCAGCAACTTCAAATTT
The DNA here is from genome assembly GCA_023459055.1 of Fibrobacterota bacterium. Classification (GTDB taxonomy): domain Bacteria; phylum Fibrobacterota; class Chitinivibrionia; order Chitinivibrionales; family Chitinispirillaceae; genus JAAZBG01. The sequence continues at coordinate 16,236 of JAEWVR010000042.1, read as the reverse complement.
ATAAACAACAATTTTCCCGAGTGTATCATCGGTAATGATTTCATTCCCTGAAGCATCAATCGCAGGTTTATACTTCTCTGTCAATTTACGATCTTCGAAGTCATCACCCTTTGCATCTGATCCCCCGATACTCTCGTCACGATTAATATGCTGAAATGTACGGGTATTTTTCCTGTACATCCAGAAATTATCCCCCATACGAAGATACCCGTTTCCTTTTTCATTTTCAGGTGCATCCATAATAATCAGAAACGATTTATCCGAATCACGACGGTAATAGGTCATCTCAAGTTTTTTAGCTCCCTGATTAACCTTTTGTTGTGTCAGATCAACGCGGGCTTTGACATCGGTAACAAGTGAGTACTTATTATCAATGTTTGTAAGAATCGAATCGATTTTCGGATATGCATATATTGAACAGATTGACATTGTTAATAGTATAAAAACCGTACGTATCATATTTCCTCCATATTTTTTATTCATAATGTCTAAGAGCTTCCGCCGATGAAAGATTTGATGCCCTGCGCGCAGGGAAGTATGCTGTTGATACTGCAATTGCAACGATCAGAATGATATACCCAGCTACACTTGCAGTGGTTGGTGCAAAATGAAGATGCCCGTTTGACAAAAGCATACCAATCGGATTATCACCTGAATCGATTTTAATCATTGAGATTATTTTCATCGCGCCGAATGCAAAGATTGTTCCGGTCACAGCACTAAACAGACTCAGGAAAAAAGTTTCCAGAACAAACGTCATTTTGACATCATTTTTCTGCATACCTATTGCCCGTATAGTTCCGATCTCACGGGTTCTTTCCCTGATTGTCATTCTTAAAGTGTTAATAACTCCAATAAGAATAATAAAGAAAAGAATCATTACCGCGAAAAAAGTAATCATATGAAGAGCGATCTCAAGATTAAGTACTGCACTTGCACTCTCATACATTGATTGAACAGAAACCGATGTACCCCTGATACGTTTCGAACCGACTTCACGCATCTGCTTGGTCATTTCTGTTGTTGTCTTTACACGTGGTAATAAGTTCCATTCAGGCGAATAGATTGAGTAGAGTGCATTTGTTGTATCAGGCACGAAAGACGATTTATTGTCAGTGAATTGTTGAGGCCAGGCACTGTAAAAAAGTTTGTAGAAATCCAGTTCATTTACAAGTACGACATTTGATGGAACCGTTTTATTTGGTCTGAATATGCCTGTAATCTTTACAAATCCAAATCCTTTCTCACCCGGATATTTCGATTTGAAATCAACCTGTATCTGATCTCCGCTTTTTACCTGTAGAACATTTGCAAGCGAGTCACTGATAATCACAGCATCACGGGAAACTTTTATTGAACTGTCCGTAAACGTGATCGTTCTTGCAAGTAAATTCCGTGACGCAGTATCGGATCTCATTCCCAATATCGTTGATTGTGCTGTAATACCTTTAATACTTACATCTCCATAAATACCTGCCAGTGATGGCTTCAATTTTGTTTGCAATTTATTAGCAATGTTTATTGCATCTTTTTTTGGATTATCTAAAGAAATAAATAGTGTACCAATATCATTTGGCCCATATCCCGTTAATTTTTTAAGATCATGTATCTCAAGAAAAACAGGTGCCGACATAAAAATATTCGCCGGTTTAAAAATCCCAACCACGGTTATTCGTGATGCCTGATCCTGTCCGTTTATCAATTTGTAACGTACACGGATTATATCATTCTTTTTAACATTAAGGTACTTTGCCTTCTGCTCTGAAAGAATTACCGGGTTTTCTATGGTCGAATCTCCCAGATCCATAAAATTTCCGGTGATCATTTTGAAGTTCTTTTCAGCATCCCTGGCATCTTGTTCATCACCGGATTTCAGATCAACACCAACCATAATAACATTGTCTGATTTACCGTTACCAATTGCCCGTGCCATAACTCCCATTGATTCCTGAACATTACGCATTTCGGGAACCTCTTTTTTTACCATGTCAAGTACTCTCGGACCATCATGAAATACCTGGGCAAACTGATTTCCATTATCTGAAAAGTTGACAGAAACATGTCCGCTCACATAAACAACGATTTCATTGAAAAGTACCTCAGATATACCGTGAGAAAAAGCACTTGCCATAATCAGTACCAGTGTTCCAAATGCAATTGCAACTCCAAGTAAAAAATTCCTTCTCTTTTGTCGTAACAGATTTCTTAAACTTATCTGAAATAAATAATTCATTTTTTCTCCTTAGTCCCTGGATATAGCATCAAGAGGAGTAATATTGCTTGCAACTTTCATCGGATACACAACAGCTAAAAATGTTACAAGTGTAAGCTGTACAATTGCGGCAATAAAATCAGGCGTTGTCAATAACGGTGAAAAAGTATCTCCTCCGTATAATAATTGCACCATATCATTATCAGATGTAAAATTAAGCAGGCTGATAATTTCAATAATTATGGCACCTGCAATAATGCCTGCACCACCAAATACAAATGAAAGCATAGCCGTCTCACCAACAAACATCATGCGGATAAAACCTTTACGTGCACCTACCGCACGCATCATACCAATTTCGGTAGTCCGTTCGATCGCAGCCATACTCAATGTATTGACAATGATAATGATTGCAACAAAAAACAGAAACATAACAAATGTAAACAATGCACCTTTGATCAGCACGGCCATACTGCCAACCATTCCCATTGCTTTCTTCCAGGTTATTGCACGTACGCCAAGGTTCTTTTCTTTAAACAGTTTGTTTAATTCTGCAACTTTTGCATTTAACTCTTTCTGATCTTTTATCTTGATTAATACCAGATTGTAAACGCCAGCATCAAGATCTACTTCTTTCCCTGATCCAATTACAGTCGTTGTATCAACCTGTGATACTAATGATAATTCTTTTTCATCACTACCAGCTATATCATCAGAACCGTTCTCAGAAAACAAAGCATCAAGATTTGTCTCATCCATTTCGAAGAGTTTTTTCTCCGACGATGACAACGTGGCAGTTTTATCATTTGCAGAAAAATACCCCAGTGCCATACGATATGATTCAATATCCATTAACGAAAAATGGCCAAGAATTGTATTCAGCGCTTTATACTTGACAATAGTACTAATACCGAGCCGGATATCGGATGTCGTATTGTCGTTATTGTATCCCATAAACACAATACTGTCTTTCAACACAATCGAATTTGTGTCTGCAGTGTTATCTTTCGGTAGATTTTTCGTTATAAGTTTACCGCCCTTTGGTATAAACCATATTCCGGAGTAATCAAACATCTCTTTACGTGCACCCGTTGGAACTATTACTGTTTTTGAATCAACATCCGGAAGTTCTCCCTCCAGTGCCTCCATTGTATTGGGAAATACTTCATTGTATTTTTTAAGATCAGCACCAAGTACATACGTATAGCCGGGCATACCGCCCTCTTCATTAAGAACCATAACCATGTTTTTCCCAACTGGTATATACTTGTCAATAAAGCTCTGGCCTTTTAACATTTCTCTAATGTCAATATAATTATTGATCGGTTCAACAGCTTTTCCCATAAATTCAAGGAAAACATTGTCACCTTCCTGTTTGTCTGCAACAAGTACAATATCACCGGTAAAGCTATTCACAAGATTCTTGTGTAACCCGTGATCCATCCCTGATATCACACCGTTTCCAACGGTCATAAGAAATGCACCCAGAAAGAGAATCACTCCTATGATGATACTTTTTCCTTTGTGACGCATAATATTGCGCCATGCAATTTTTACAATGAGGTTCATGACGCACTCGCTTCCTCAATAAGACCATCCTTGATTTTAACAATGTCCTTCGCATACTTAAGCACATTTGGATCGTGTGTTGAAAAAATAAACGTCGTTTTTTCCTTCTCATTCATTTCTTTCATCAGGTCAAGAATCTGTGCACCGGTAACAGAATCCAGGTTTGCAGTCGGTTCATCAGCAAGTACAATATCCGGATTTGTCACAAGAGCCCGAGCAATCGCGACACGCTGACGCTGCCCGCCGCTGAGCTCTGCAGGTTTATGTTTCATATGTTCACGCAACCCTACCTCATCAATGAACTGTTCCGCTTTTTTCCGAACCTCACCCTTTGTAAATTTTTTCATTAAAAGAAGTGGAAACTCAACATTTTCCAGAGTACTCAGTACCGGAATCAGATTGAATGTCTGAAATATAAATCCTATATGGTGAAGTCTGAGATCGGTTACTGCACGATCTCCCATTTTGGTAATCTCCTGTCCAGCTACTTTTACGCTACCCTGCGTAGCATGATCTATACACCCGATAATATTTAAAAGTGTTGTTTTCCCGCTGCCGGATGGCCCGATGATACTCATCAGATGACCCTTTTCGATACATAGATTAATTCCGCGTAAAGCATGAACCGTAGTTGTCCCGAGCGGATAATCTTTTGTTAAACCGCATATCTCTATAATCTTCACAAAAACCTCCTCTATATCCGAGAAAACGTTTTTTCAAACGTTGTATTATTTTCCTGTTTTGTTATATACCCGTTATTGTTCTGGTCATTGCTGTTTTATCTGATACTACCTGATGTCATACATTTCATACCAGAATTACTGCATTCTACATTATTATTGACAATCCTGTTATAAAAAAGTTTCAGTTAATTTGAACTTCTGTTAGAACGGACAGATCCGTCTGTTTTACATCATGGATACTCAGCCCATAACCAGATTCAATATACCTCTGGTAAAAATTTTTGAACAACGATTTCAGGTAAAGAGCGGATTTTTAACGGTAAAGAGACTACAAACGCAGTTGAATTCATCCACATCTCAAATTAAAGATGTGGATGAGTTTAATCAATACTCTTCAGTGAGCTTCTCAAAGAAAGCCTGTGGATGTTCACAGCAGGCACAAGCCTTTGGTGCATCTGCACCTTCATGAATATAACCACACTCTCTGCATTTCCACTTAATAGACTGTTCCTTTTTGAAAACGAGACCTTTTTCCAGATTTTCAAGAAGTAATCTATAGCGCTTTTCATGATTTTTTTCTGCTACAGAAACTGTATTGAATTGAGCTGCAACCTGTGGAAATCCCTCTTCCTTCGCAATTCGTGCAAATTCAGGGTATAACAGCGAATACTCTTCATGCTCACCATCAGCAGCAGCCTTAAGATTCTGAGCTGTTGTTCCCAGTATTCCTGCAGGATAAGCAGCTGTTATCTCAACCATACCGCCTTCAAGAAATCTGAAAAAACGTTTTGCATGTTGTTTTTCCTGATCTGCAGTTTCAAGAAAAATTCCTGCAATCTGCTCAAATCCCTCTTTTTTTGCAATTGACGCTGCATATGTGTAACGATTTCTTGCCTGAGATTCACCGGCAAATGCTTTTAAAAGATTCTTTTCGGTTTGTGTACCTTTTATCGAGGCCATCTTTTCCTCCTTAAACTGGTTAATTAAAAAAAACATATATTTATAACACTATGTATCATTCATCTTGTAACATTATAAAAACCTTGTTGTTAAGTATCTATTCCAAAATCATTTCAGACAACATATAAGATACACCTTGTTTATCTGAAAACACAACAAAGTTTCATCCCAATAAAAATTAAATCAATATTTTATAGCTACCACCCGTATACAGCCACAGAATTAAAACCACTAAAGCTAAAATAGCACATGAGTTACTTTGAATTCAATGGTCAACTTGATAATCCGTACGTTAGAAACTTATAGATTAAAATGAAAATGTTATAAGAATTGCATATTTCTCAAAATGAATTAAACCTTAGTAAGTATAAATAGCTACTAAATGAAGATCAGAGAGATTTTTTAATACATTATTACAACCATCAGAAATATGCCGGTTTCCATCAATCAGGCATTCATATCACTAACCGATAATTATAGGACCACTAAATGACCCGTAACAGTCCGGCAATTGATCAGGCAGAAAGTTTTCTAAAAAAGCAGATTGAAAATGGATCCTGGAATCCCGGAGACCTTCTCCCATCAATAAGCAGTCTTGCAAAAACCGCAAATGTAAGTCCAGTTTCTATGTGGAAGGCAGTACATCGTCTTTCTGAAAGCGGTGAGCTTGAAGTCATGCATGGACAGGGAACCCGTATAAAAGGTAATCAGGAAATCAGCATTGTCATTGATAGTACCCAAAAAGGCTGGCAGGGCCTTCGTGACAGAATTCACAAAGATATTCTATGCGGTAAATATGCACAAGGCATGATGTTACCATCGCTTAAGGAACTTCAGGGCAACTATGGCGTAAGCTATCAGACAGTAAAAAAAGCATTGGATTGCCTTACCGCTGAAGGAATCCTTGAGTTGCGTTACCGCCGTTATTTCATTGTGCATTTCATTCGTCGGCCAACTCATTTGTCGATTGTGCTGATTGGATGGTCACACCCCAAACTTCAGATGCAGGCCCGTACACCCTGGGGCCAGGATTTTATGCGTTATTGTGAACAGCATTGCTCCAGAATGGGTTTTGAACTGAGAGTTCTGGAATACTCTGACGCCTCCGGAGAACTTCAGATAACCGACTCCACAGGAAAAGTATCCAATGACCTTCCGCTTGATGCCTCAATAATGGGTTATCTGCTCTGGGGTGAAAGTCCTAACGAGCTGTATCGTGAGATTTTATGCCGACTTGAGAAAAGTAAAAAACCCATTGCCGTATTACAGGAAGGTTCAGTCCTTAACATCACTGACTACATAAAAAAGAATCCTCAGATTCAGCTCTTCTCAATCGCAACAAGTTCAACAGCAGCCAAGCATGTTGCAACATTTCTTCTGCAATCAGGACACACGTCTATTGCTTATTTCTCACCGTTTCATAAATCTGAGTGGTCAAGGACACGTCTGAGCGGTCTAAATGAAATTTATTCACGTTTTGGTGCACCGGTTGAGACATTCGCCCTTGATAAATACACTGACAATTTCAGCTATTACAAATTTATAAAATCACCTGAACACTTTTTCGAATTGCACTCTGAAATATTCTCAAAACAAGCAGTCCCATCAATTATTTCTGATGCTTTTTTATCATACAAAAACCAATTTATCCGGAATGTACAACACAGTGTTATCCGAAAATGTATGATGCCTCTTTATCGAAACGCGCTTATCAAATCCAATAGTACCGCATGGGTTTGCGCCAATGATTTTACAGCACTTGGTGCGATAGAATTCCTCAGAGAGAATCATCCAAAATCAAAAATTGCTGTTGTCGGTTTTGATGACACCTTTGATGCTTTTCATTATGGTTTGACATCATATAATTTTAATATCCAGGCAACAGTACAAGTGATGGTTTCCTATATTGTAAACCCGACATCACTTCCCTCAAACAAACGTTCAGTAGCATTCGAAATTGAAGGTATGCTGGTAGAACGAAAAACGACGTATAAAAATCCGAATTGATCCCCGGTCGGGGATCAATGTAGCAAGTAGCACGTAGTACGTAGCAAAGAAGAATCCAGAATTTCGATACCGTAGTTTCCCCAGCAGAAACAAAGAAATCCCCCGCTGGAAGCACCCCCCTTGACTAAGGGGTGATATATTATTTAATAAATTTTTGCAATGCGGCAGTGCATTTACGCGCACGTCTCCACCGCAACCAAACTTCCCCCACAAAAGTGAAGTAACGCTTTGATTTTAAAAAACAATACCTCACCCCTGCGGGAGACGCATCGGAATGGTCAGAGGATCAGGAGGTCGCCCGGCTTTGCGGGCGGGAGGGGTCAGAGAGGGGTCATTCCTTCTCACTAAGCCAACGTTCAGCTTCTATCGCGGCCATACAACCACTCCCTGCAGCAGTAATTGCCTGACGATATTTTGAATCCTGAACATCTCCGGCTATAAATACTCCGGGGATACTACATTGTGTTGATCCGGGAATTGTTTTAATATAACCGAGTTCTGTGGTTTCAAGCTGACCCTTCAGAAAACCAGTGTTTGGCAAATGCCCGATAGCTTCAAAACACCCTGCAACAGAAAGCTCTGATAATGAACCAGTTACCGTGTCTTTCAATTTTAATCCGCCAAGCTGCTTTCCATCACCAAGAAACTCATCAACCACCTTATTCCATAATATTTCAATTTTAGAATGCTCCATAACCCGCTTCTGCATTACTTTACTTGCTCGTAATTCATCTCTGCGGTGAATCAGATATACCTTTGATGCAAACTGTGTTAAATGAACAGCTTCTTCAATTGCAGTGTCCCCACCACCAATAACTGCAAGTTCTCGATTTCTGAATACCGGCAGTGCACCATCACAAACTGCACAAGCACTGACTCCACGACCCCAATATTTTTTTTCTGAATCAAGTGGTAATCGTTTTGCTGTGGCTCCCGATGCAATAATGAGCGCTTCTGCTGTCATTGTTTCTTCACTCATCGAAACAACCTCAAATGGGTAAACACTTAAATTTACGCTGGTTACATCTTCTGTGATGATACGTGTACCATGTTTTTCAGCCTGTTCGCGCATATTTGCCATCAGCTGAGGACCCATTATCCCTTCCGGAAAACCAGGAAAATTTTCAACTTCACTGGTGATCATCAATTGACCTCCAGGTATTCCCCCTTCAATAAATCCCTCAAAAAGAAGCGGTTTCATATTCGCACGGGATGTATAAATAGATGCTGTCAGACCGGCAGGACCTGAACCAATAATAATAATTTTTTCAGCCATTATTCCTCCTGAAACTGTTTGGTATGTTGTCTATGGTTAATCACTATGATATAATCAATCACATTCATGTAAAAAACGTTTTCAGGTAATATACTTTTTCGCAAAACTATGAGCTTGATCACAGTTTTAATTGAGCTGTTAATGGTACCATGTAACAGATAAGTATACATGCTTAATCTGGAGATAACTGTATGCAGCATTTTACTCAGTGTGATAAAAATATTCAAAAAATTCGTAACCTTTTTATGATCAGCTGGATTGTTTTCCTGTTTATCCTGTTTTTCTATGCGTCATCAAATGCTCATACTGCCTCAACTACTGTTATTTCCGGATCACCGCTTACCTGCTGGACTGAGTATACAACGTCAGGTGAACTGTATGTCAAATGGTCAATTGCCGATACATTAAAGGGTGATACATTTACTGTATATTCTATGGACAATTTTCAGAATTTGAAAATTCATGGAAGTGTCCCCCGTAGTACAACGACGTCTGTCTATCAGCTTCGTGATCCGGATGCATTGACAGGATCGCAACGCTCCTATTGTATCATTGCAAAAACCAATACATCAATGGTACGTTCAAATCTCACATTTTTTAATCCATCATCAATTAATCAAAAATTGTGGATTGATGTATCTTCAAGTCAATATGGTATTTCTATCCAGACTGGTGCCCATGATAGTTTAAATCTGACACAAACTGATACGTTATACATTTATAAGCGACCGTCTGACGGTATCTGGAAACTATTCCGAAAAAACACCATGTATAATAATTGGTTTACTGATAATGAATGGAATACTGCGGATTCTTTAAAAACCTTTGAATACAAAGTTCAATGCCCGTCAAGAGGTATAAATTCCATAGTGAAATCATTTACACTTGATTCCTATTTCTTCTCGAATCTATCCAAATCTATCATCGTCGGACCTTATGAAAAATATACTACGATCCAATCGGCGATCAATGCAGCACAAAACCATGACCATATCAGAGTAAAATCAGGTGTTTACAAAGAGAATATTTCTTTAAATGGAAAAATGATTAATCTTTATGCAGACTGGACCTATGGCACCCCCCCTGTTATTGATGCAAACGGTGGCGTTGCTATTACTATCCCGTATTATCAAAGCCTTATAAACGGAGGTGCCATTAATGTTAGCGGATTTAAAATTAAAAATGCAAGTGCTGCATTCCAGAGTGCTGATGCAGTCTTTATTAGTAATTGCCTTACAGTAAACTGCAAGTCCGTGCTTTCTGCAACTGCTGATACATCAAAGATATCAAAAGCCTTTGCATCCAATCCATTTACCAATACAAATTTTCATTTCGGAAGCAATAAATGTACTTTTATTGCAAAAAATCAGGGAGATCTTCTTTTTGTACTATCTAATCCAACTCAAATACCTCAACAGAATTCAAACACATTCTGGCCTGTAAAGAATGTGTACTTCAATTCAAGTATAGATAACAGTATTATTGCATATTATTACTCAAGAGGAGCTTTGTCTTCTCTACCTGTCAATCTATCCGGTACAGTTGGCATGACACTCAAAAACAATGATTTTTTTGAATCCGTTGCATCATCAACACTTTCTTCTGTTATTGTAAATAATAGTCTTACGATTAATCCTCAATTTATTGATACGACTAACTACTTCATTCCTTTACAATCTTCATTACGTACATCCCTTAATGGCACTGTTGGTTACGATGATTGGAGATTGGACAAAACCACTCCCGCAGGTGAATTAAAAGCGGTTAGAAATCTTATAAGAAAACAATTAGGAATGAAAAGCGTCTATTTATCCTGGGATGTTTCAACAGATCAAAATGTACATTCATATAGAATATTCAGAATGCCTGCAGATACATCGCTGTTTTATATTAACCAGTACTCAATGTGGGAACCAAAATTTTCCAAAGATACATCACTTTCTCAAATGCGTACTTTTACAACTACTAATACATCGTTTATTGATACATCAATAATACCGGGTGTACCGTATGTTTTTGTAGTTGCCGCAGTAGATTCACTCAACAATGAGGGACCCATTGAATTATCGGCCGCACAACCGATTTCCAATTATTCAATAAACAACTATAAGTATAGCACGCATTATACCTCGAATAAGTGGTATATGACCGGTTTGTGGGGATCAGTGTCAAAAACAATTACCACATCTGAAAACAAAGCGATCTTTTACTGGGATGACAAAAAAGAAAATGACAAGCTGTACGCTCAATATGTCCAGACATCCTCATTGTCACCCGGAAAGGGATACTGGTTTAAATCACTCAGCGACACTCAGTTATCCATTGATACAGCGGATATAGCATTGCTTGCATCACAGCAGGGCACTCTTACATTCCCCTTAATTAAAGGTAACACGGGGTGGAATCTTATTTCGTCAAAGTTACCGGTAACGGTTACACCATCATGGTTGTCAAAAATTCCGGTTTGGGAATGGGATCCCGATTCGATGGGATACAAAAGAACATCATCAATCAATCCATGGCAGGCTTATTGGATAAATACGACAACAGATACAACTCTTCCTGTTTTTGACAATACCGTGACACTTGCAAAAAAAGCTGCTATTACCAATTGGGAACTTCAACTATCATTAACCGGTAGAGAAATCTGGGATAAAGATAATTACCTTGGTGTTCTTACTCCTTATCTTTCAAAAATACAATCATTTGTTGAGGAAATGGAGCCGCCACAGGCGTTTGGTTCAACCAGCCTTTATTTTATCAATCCCTTTACATCAGCTAAATTATCCTGCTACTATCAGGCAGCTTCGCAGGTACAATCAAAATATGAATGGACTGTTGCCATAAGTCCTGCCGGGAAAGAATCAGAAATAACCGTAGACGGCATTCATTCCGTTCCTGACAATATTTACTGTTTCTGGGTTGATAATAAAAGAATAATTAATCTGAAACAAAATAACGTGATCCCAATTGACCCTCACTCATCAACAACATTCGGTTATATAATTGCAACCACAAATCCTCACGAAATAGGTTTGTATACGAATACCTTTTCTGTTCAGTTACCATATCCTAATCCTTTCAGGTCCAGTATTACAGTTAATTATGTAATCCCGTATTCATGGAATTCTAACGGCATGCGCAATAATAACAATCAATTGGTAACTATCACCCTCTATGATTTACTTGGCAGAAGTGCAGGTGTACTTTTTGAAAATTATGTATCTGTTGGAAAGAATCGATTTGTCTGGCATGGAAAGAATAAAAATAATACTGTTATAAAACCAGGATTTTATATTATGAAACTTGAGTGCGGTAATCACGTTTCTTTACTTAAGCTTTACAAAGTAAGATAGCTTCTGATTAATTGGCAATCTGCAAGACATTGTGTGAGCACCATACCATTTTGTCTGTGTACATTCAACAGAACGATCACTTCCCGACACCTTTGGAAACGCCGTACGATTTAGATCCGGCAGGATACGATTTTTGAGTTATTACTCAACGAAAAGAAGATCGGCCGTGAGACTATTGAAGGTATGTGCACCTGTAGATATTCAGGTATCAGTATTGCTAATTCAGTTTGCACTGAATTAAACGATTATGTTGCATTGCTGTAGTGTAAAAATATGATCTAAAATGAATTAGACAAATTATCAAATGAGAATTGTCAAGAGAAGAAAGGACTAGAGAGAATACAAGGATATGAAACTCAATATAAAAATTATAATTTTATAAACAAATTGATGCTATCTATATACAATATCATCCATATATTGTATATTTCTATTTTAATAGCGTGCAATTAGTATCTGCATTATTATACCCGCTAAAATTTAAGAAACAATTCACGCAAAATTTTTGTTTTCGTTACTAACCGGCGTTTGCTGTTTATCTACTGTGTTTTCAGATCTCTCTCTCTCAATTTACTTTAACAAGGAGTTTGCGTATGTTCAAAGTCAGATTCCCCCGATGTCTTCAAGTAACATCACTACTTATCTGTTCTCTTTATGTATTCTCTTTTTCGCAAGGAGATACTGATGAAAATTTTTCCTGTAAAAAAAAGCACCATGATCCTGACGAATTGACAAACATAGAATATTTAGGAAAATGTATTTTTTTTGATAAGATTTCATCACCACCAGGAGTCCAGTCATGTGCCACATGTCATGGAGTAAATGTTGGATTTACCGGCCCGGATCCTTCAATCAATAAGACCGGCGGGGTATATCCCGGAGCAGTACACCAGAGGTTTGGCAACAGAAAACCTCCAAGCTCAGCATATGCAACTTTCAGTCCTGTTCTGCATTATGATAATCAGACAGGGACATTTGTTGGAGGAAACTTCTGGGATGGACGCGCTACTGGAGAGCTTTTGGGAAATCCGGCAGCAGATCAGGCCCTTGGACCTTTTTTAAATCCTGTAGAACAGAATAATCCGAGTAAAGCATCTGTACTTTGTCAGATTGCAAGAGCACCTTATTCGTATTTATGGTTGTATGCTTTCAGAACTCCATTAACGTTTTACACTCCGGATCAAATAAATAAAAACTATAACAGGGTCGGTTTGGCAATTGCGGCGTTCGAGGCTTCTAATGAAGTCAGTTCATTTACATCAAAGTATGATTACTACCTAGAGGGAAAAACAGAGCTTACACCTGAAGAACTTCAGGGACTTGAAGTTTTTAATGGAACAGGAAAGTGTGCGGTATGTCATAGCAGTACGGTTGGGCCTTATAGTGATAAGCCACTTTTTACTGATTATTCGTATGATAATCTTGGTATCCCCAGAAATCCGGAAAATCCGTTTTATACAATGGATGAGGTATTTGTGAATGGTGAACCGATTAATCCAGAAGGAAAAAACTGGATAGATTCAGGACTGGGTGGGTATCTCAAAACGACTACTCAGTGGGCTTCTTACGCAAATCCCAATTTGGGAAAATTCAAGGTTCCAACGCTTCGCAATGTTGACAAACGTCCTGGAACGCATTTTGTCAAGGCATATGCTCACAATGGTTATTTCAAATCTCTTAAAGATATTGTCCATTTTTATAATACCAGAGATGTTGAAAGCTGGCCAGCACCCGAGTTATCTGAAAATATAAATACTGCTGATGTTGGCAATCTGGGCTTAACTGATGCAGAAGAGGATGCACTTGTGTTGTTTATGGAGACACTTTCAGATGGGTATAATCCTTAATTTCTGTAGATAAAGAGCGGCCGTTCATATACCGGTTTGAACGGCCCCTAAAATCTAAATGAAATATAGTCCTGCACTGTTTCATCATAAGAATAACCTAGCCTCTTTTTTAATCTGTAGAAGAATAATCATTGAAGGCATGCACAGGGCATATAGCCACATTACTTTCCGAGCTGTCTGGCAGGTTATTTTAATTATTACAAAAGAAAAATTATTGTGATTGGTGTTTAATTGCTACTCTGTCTGTTCCAGATCAGTTCACCATTCCTGTAAACCCTCTTAACTCTATGTAAAGGAATTGAAACTGACTGATTCATTGGGTCATATATCCTGAATGCGAAAGAGTCAATTTCAGTAATTTTGTCAAATGGTATTCTGATACTACCAGTCACCCGGTCCTCATACTCAATTTCAAAGAATGCCTCACCAAAAGAGTGGTCCCATCTGATACGGCTGAGAAGTTTCTGAATAGGTATCATGATATACCCCTACTATTATCTAAATACTAATAGCTGTATTCCATATTCATTTACTAATATTTCTATCATACTTCCTGAAATAAACAAAGCTGCATAACTTTAAGACTAACGATAATAATACGCCCTCAGGGATTACAAGACACCTGAGTGAATAACGACAATTAAAAATGAAGTCGTTATATTATAAATTCATTATCTTCATTTGTAAATAAATACTTACATGAATGATACTCCATAAGATCCATATTGCATAGCATATATTTCTCTGCAGGAGACTATTTTTCAAAATTCGCTCTATAGCCATAGTATGCATACGCGTAATCAGTTTTGTTATGGAATTGCAGCAGAGAACAATGGCAAAATAAAGTATCAATATCAGTCTTTGAATACTCTGTGTTGTAAGACGTTGTCAACCAACCTCTTCAGCCGCGTGACATTATTTACAGAATAGTAATAAAATCAGAAGCCAATAAAACTTCAATACTCATAACATTCTTTAAATCAAGTAAATGGGAATCTCCACTGACAATGTACTTTGCATTTCCTGCTACAGCACATTCAATAAATTTGTCATCATCCGGATCTATTGACAATTTAAATCGCTTCTTAATATTTACAATTAGTGAATTCTAAGCAATAAAAAGTAACCAATGATTTACAAGTTGATCCTTTTTACCTTTTGATATTTTAAATAATACTCGTTCATATTCATTCAAAATATCTTCTGATAATAATAGTTCAAACTTTTCAGAAACCCATGATTCTAGGATTTTGTTTGGAATTCCACCCCAAAATATTCCAGAAACAAGTATATTCGTGTCAAGTACGACTCTCACGTCTCACATCCTGTATGGCTTTCTTTAAATCGGATTTCTTAAGTTTTTCCTGTTTTCCAAATTTTTTACTTTCTTCCATCAATTTCTTAAAAACATCCATTTTGGGTTCTTCCATTGGTTTTAACAAAAGATTAGAACCATCAGATATAACTATAAGTTTAGTGCCAGTTACAAGTCCTAATTCTTTTCTAATTCTATCAGGTATAACGACTTGGCCCTTTGATGATAAACTGGTAACTTCTGTACTTATCATATATTCCTCCGTAAGTAAGATGATCTTACTTAATATATACTTATTTCATCTCGTTTTCAAATGTTTTGATCTTTTTGACCGTGTTGTAGGCTGTAGTTTCTGCCCCTGTCTTTTGCGGGCGGTCTTATTTACTTTCAGGTATTATGTCGGAGATAACTAAATTATTTTACTTTTGTCTTTTGGTTCTTTTTAGATACTTTTTTACTTCCGACTTCCTTTTTTGTTATCATATACATTCTTAAGACTGCATTCATTCTTGTCTGGTATCCAGTTCCTTGCTTCTTATACCATTCTAAAACATCATTATCGATTCTTAGGTTTACAGCCTTTTTAGGTTCAGGTAATTTTATTGTTGCATTTTCAAAAAAAGAATTATCCAGTTCTGGACTATCTGAATAATCAATTTCATTGTCATCCAAACGGGATAATTTTTCCCAATCAGTATCCGATTTTTTCTTTATAATTTTTGCTTTCATTTTTAGTAGCTTTCCTTACCGATATTATTCTAATAATATTCTTTTCATCATTTTCTGTATATACAATTACCGCAATTATTCCCTTTAATATTCCGATGCCAACCCAGCGTTCTTCTCCGTAATCTTCCCTTCGATCTATACAGGCAAGCATTGGGTATGAAAACATTTCTGTAGCATCAACAAAATCAATGCCATGCTTGGTAATATTGATCTTGTTTTTCTTTTCATCCCATTCATATTTCATAATATTGTATATACATTATGTAGCTACATTATTTCAAT
>JAEWVR010000041.1 GCA_023459055.1 Fibrobacterota bacterium | reverse complement strand
GAGGTCACCTTTCCTGGAACTGATATGCGTATGATCTACAGTATTACTACGTGTAAAGACGACCCATAAATCAGTCTGCGGCAAATTTGGTGTCAACTAAAAATCCAGATAGGTCAGGTGGTCTGATTTTATTGAATATGAAATGAGATCGTAAAGGAATTTATCTGATCCGCAAAAACTGCCTGAAGTATAATACGTTGCCTTTACCAATCCAATATTATTAAAATATCGAAATTCGGTGGAAAGACCACCGTAATAAGAATATTTCAATTGGCTATTTGAATCATATTGTTCATAATCTAACTGATTTTGCGGATCTTTATTAAAAAAGAATGGACACTTTTGAGGGCTACTTTTTGCCCAAGATGTCATGTCTGATTGTAAATAGCATTCATCTTTTATAAACATCGCATTAACGGTGTCTATAAAAAAATAATTTGATATTATATCATCAGCTCCTTGACTGCCGGGCCTAGTAGAAATACCTGACCTTCTTTCTTCAAAACTAAATTGAATTGAATCAGAATGAATTTTTCTACTTAAAATTGTTACATCTGACGTGCATTCGATCCGGGAACCGGTGCCTTGATATCCATAACACTCACTTTGATAAAAAAAGTTGTACTTCCATGTATTTCCGACTGAAATTGGTGCAAAATTTTTATCTGATTCTATAAAGAAATCAGCAATAACTGTATCACAATCACCTGATTTATCACTTATTTTAATCTTTAATGTAACCAGACCAGTATCGCACATTTCTGGTAACCAGGTGATTTTATAATGAGCGTCGCTCCAAATTTCGCATCCATTAAAGGGTGTTAATAATTCAATTGAGATGTCTTTACACTGTTCATCAGTTGTTCTTATATCATTGTTTTGATCATCACTGATAATAATCCAGTAAGTTTTTCCTACATTTGTATACAATGTATCGATACTATCTGCTTTTTCAATTGAAATGTTTAAATTATGATGAGGAGAATAGGGGTTATTATCACATTTAAATAATAGTACAAAGGACAATGAGAGAATCATGTACTTAAAAAAATGTCTTTCCATTTAATACCTCTTTTTTTGGTATTGGTTAGCAAAATCCTTAAAAATCATATATACATTTATAGTATATATGATTAATTATATAGCACCGAGATCAACACAAAAAAGTGCCATAACTTTAGAGTATGTAAAACTTACGATTTATCTAAATCACTTTTTAATAAAAAATATGCCATCTTTTAAATTCTTAGTACTACCGAGCGATCTGCCATTGATATCAATTAATTCCTGGTTCTTTCCCAGAAAGTTTCCTAATTTTATTATTCTGTAGAAGTGTGGTGATGAAGAACTTACTGAAAGATGTTTTGGGTAAATAGCTCTGGTGGATGTATTATTTACTTCTCTCAATAACTCATTAATATCGATCTTCTTTGAATTGTAAGTTTTTAAAGTAATTGTTTGAAATAATTCATTCATTTGACTAGTATAATTAAAGAAATCATAATAAATAACTCCGATTGTGTCATTAAATAAAGCAGTAAAGCCGTAGGACCCATCTCGTTCTATTGCAAAATAATAACAAGAAATTGTATCTGAGTTTTGAATTGGAGTTACTATTTTTTTCATACCATCAATTAAATTGGGCTTTATTAGTTGTGCGATCCGATGAGCTTTAAATACAAAGTACAAATTATTTTTATTGTGCAAATCGGACAAATCAGATAAATCATATAGAGTGTCATTTAGAATAATGAGTGTGTCAAGATATTCACTAATGCTAACAGATGGCACTAAGCTGGAATCTCTTACGTTAAAAATATATCCTGTTTTAATATTATTTATATTTTCAATCACGCATGAATCTTTGTATTTAATTGATCTGATAGCATCCCTTATACCACTAGAATCCATTCCATGTTGCTTAAGCTCGTAAGTCCAATTCGTTCCCTTGTGGAATGAAGCTCCGGAAGATTGACAAAAAATACTAAGTACAATTATAGTGAGGCATATTTTTAAACAATGCATATTGAGAGCTTTCTGTAAAAAGTTTTCCTATCAATATCATTTATAATATATCTATATACTTATACGAAGAAATAAAAAGGTTAACCTTTTAGCATTAAGTGTTTTCTGATAGAAAACACTTTCACTTAAGCCCGTAAGATCACTCTGCTGTGCATAATCTTGATTACACAGGGATAAATATTTGCCGGAATGTATTTAAAAGCGATCAGTTAGAGTAGAGTGTCAGGTAATTCTGAATTAGTTTTTCCTGAGAGAAATCGTCAGCTCTCCTGATTTCATTCTCAGATAATGATGTATAATAATCAGGATTATCGATTAGAAATAAGATGGCTTCTGCAATTGCATCAGGATTTTCAGCAGGAACAAAGCTTGCATAATTTTTTATTGGTGATAAAATTTCTCTGTGTGGCGGAATATCGGTAGCAATTACAGGCACGCCCATTGTCATAGCCTCAACAATAACCATATGAAAACCCTCAAACAAAGAGGATGCAACCAGAATATCTGCACTTTCAAGGGTCTCCTTTATATTACGGGAAACACCATGAAACGTAACGTTGTCAAGGTGCAATTTGACAACTTCATCTTTGAGAATAGAACCATATGATAGATAATCCCCACCATAAATGTTAAGTTGGAACTTATAAGCTGATTGTTGCATTTTGGTAAGAGCTCTTAATAAATAGAGTTGTCCTTTTTGGATATTTAATCTGCCGATGTTAACAATATTAATTGTTTTAAGTATATTAATTGACTTTCGTGGAGAAATAACTCTGTCAACAGTGAAACTTGGCGCATTATAAATTACCATGCTTTTTTTAAAAGGATAAATATTTTTCGAAGTATAATGTTGACGAGTACACTCAGAAACAAATAGTATCTTTGTTGCAAAATATGATGTTATTTTACGCGTTAATTTTAAACCAGACCCTTCTAGTTGTTCAATGTTATGAATTGTAGAGTATCGTTTCCTGACACATGCAAAAAAGGCGGCGATTAATCCATATCTATCTGTATCAAGTAAATGAGTATGAACAACGTGAGGACGATTTTTCAATATGTAAATAAAGGGCAATATGATTTTTTTAAAAATCATTAAAAAAGAACTTTTCTGAGGAAGTCCTAATGATTTTATAGTAACACCAATTTTTTCAAACTCTTTTTGTAATGTGTTTCCTTTAAAAAAAGTAAGTAAATGAATGTCGAAGTTAGTATTTCTCTCAAGTAAACCCTTACAGATATTGTAAACTAAAAGTTCTGCACCACCAATATCAATTGAGGAAATCATAATTAAGATTTTTGTTTTTTTAATCATGGGCATTATCACCTAATAGTTTTTTAAAATATTATCAACGGTTACCTTGATAGAGCAATTTGATAATGCAAATGAATATGCATTATCCTGAATTTCATTATAAAGGGGTGGATTATTAATCAGTAGTGAAATTGCATTTGCAATATCAGAAACCGATTTTTTCTTTACAATGAGACCAGTTTTTTGATGAGTTACAAAACCTTCAAATGTAGGCAGATCTGTTGTAATAACAGGTCTTTTCAAATACATTGCTTCAATAAGTGACAACGGCATTGCATCATTTAGTGTGGGATGGACATATATTGTGGATACTTTTAACCAGTTACAAATATCCGTTTGGAAACCGGGTAAGAAAATACGATCCTCACAATTATACATTTTAATTTTATCTCGTAAGAATTGTTCGTGACCTCCATTACTTCCAAGCAAAAAGCATTTAATATTTTTATACTCACTGAGATTTGTACCGATTGCATCAACAATATATGATTGACCTTTTTCTATAGTTAAAAGACCTAAGCATAAAAGAACGGTATCGTTCTCTTTAATTTGATAGCGTTCCTTGATTTCTGATATCCGTTTACAATCAATAGTAAATTCATCGAAATTTAATCCATTAAAAATTCTAATAATTTTCTTTTTAGGTACAAGAAAATATTTAGATGTATGTTTACACAGATCATTTGAAACGGCAAATATTTTTGTTGAAAACAAATAGGGAAAAAAAGCACAAATATAAAACTGATATTTTCGGATAGCAATTTTTGGTTTTGAAGCAAGTAAATACATATGTAAAGTAATGTAATGTTTAACTTTAAATAAACCAATTCTTGCGAGGAAGGAAACAAAATCAGAAAAATATAAATGAGAATGAATAATCGAGATTTTATTTTTTCTTATAAACTGATTTAAAAAAAGGATAGTCTTAAATACATTTTTCTGCTTAAGTGGGTATTCTACTACAGTTAATGTATTACTTTCTAATTGACTAAATTGACTAGTATCTTTTCCTGGTGGATGAATTAAAAAAATATGATGTCCTCTCAAGGACATTTCTTTTGAAATAAGACACATTTCACGCTCAGCGCCACCTTTGTTTGCACAATCAATAATTTGTAAAATATTTAAATTGTTCATTGCTAATAATTTCTTAAAAAAGTATTCTATTTTAAACCTATATCGAACGATACGCTGACAAGAAAATACCCTTCGAGGTGTTTCACGCAGTAAACTATAGATTAGAAATAATTATAAACACTAAACAATAACAATACTCAAAAGGGGATACAATTAAGATAAGTTCCGACAGAAAATAAAGCAAGATCTGTGAATTACCAGCGATCAGCGATTCTGAATATTGAGCGCAGAGAGAACCTCAATAGCTTTATTGTATACCATTTCGGTGGTCAGGCGTTTAAGAAAGAGTTGCTTTTTGTCACCAGAGATTGTGAATGTACCAAATACTCTTGCATTTGAATTGTAAGTATCTTTATCAACCCAGATAAAATGGGCATTACGTACTTTCGGAAGAATTGATACTGGTGAAGATGTTGATGGAAGACATAAAATATTCTGGTTAAAACATGCAGAAAGGTGCATTAAACCGCTGTCATTTGTAATAATGAGTGATGCGTAAGACAATGCGATTCCACTTTGAAGTAATGATGTCTTGCCTGTTAAATTGATACATTCACCTTCACATGCAGATTCAATTAAAGTATTTAATTCAATATCTGATGGTCCACCAACGACCAATATTTTATACTTCTTTTTTACAAATTCTTTGGCAAGTTCGCAATACTTTTCAACAGGCCATCTTCTAAATGACTCATCACCAACACCTGGATTATTTGCTCCACCTGCTAATAAGGCAATATAGTTAGCCTGAGTTTCTGGAAATAATTTTTTTAAAGATTCATAATCTGATTCTTTTGGAAATACTTCTGGTATAAGTGAATGGTTATGATTGCACTGAAGTAAATCGATATAATATTCACTTTCATGCTTTGATGCATTATAATGGATCTTAAAACTTAAGGGAATTGATTCCCAATTTCTCCGATTAAAGCCATAATATTTTGTTGCATTTATACATAATCGAGCCAGATAGTTACTTTTCCAGGATTTGTCAAATATGTAGCATGTTGAAAATTTAGTAGTGTAAAGGTTAATCATTTTTTTTATTAAATCAGAAAAATTTGAATAAACAATGATTTTATCAATAAAAGGATTTGACTCGAAAACCTTAAAGTTGTTTTTATGGATTAAAACAAAAATCTCTGAGTTCGGTGTGTCTGATTTCAAAGCCCGATAAAAAGGAGTTTGCAGAATCGCTTCACCAAGACCACCTTTTGAGAGAAATATCGTTAAGTATTTTTGGTTATTTATCTGCATTTGTTTATTCATTGAGTAAAACATACTATATTTAATTGAATAGAACAAACATTTATTGAGATAGAATTAATGCGCATTGGAATAGATATAAAGGGAATCAGTAATGGCAAAACCGGAATTGCCCGTTATTTGATATCATTGATGAATTGTTTACAAAAAATAGATACCGAAAACGATTATTTTTTATTTGGCTGCCGGAAATCAGAGTATGAAATAGTTAATTCAAAGTGGAAAAAAATTGTTACACCACTGAAAATTCCAGGAATTGTTTGGCAGCAGCTGATTTTACCAATATTGATGAAAGTATACAGAATCAATATTTTATGGTCTCCAGAGCAAACCACACCTCTTTTTTTCTGCAGAAATATAAAAGTATTGTTGACAATTCATGATTTCACAGCACTCCGATATCCAGAAACATGTGTTTGGAGCAGTAGACTGATTCAGCAATGGTTTTTAAAACCATCAATTAAAAAGGCATGGAAAATCATTCCTGTTTCTGACTACATACATAGAGAGTTATTAAAACGATTTTCTGACATTGTTGACAAGGAGGATGTGATTACTATCACGAACGGAGCACCTTGTTGGCGTGATTTTGAAATCTCGTCATCTAAATCAGATGAAGACTATCTTTTTTTTGCTGGCAATTTGGAACCAAGAAAAAACCTTAAAAATTTGATAAGGGCACTTGAAATACTTAATGATAAAAATATCAATATTAAACTTCACATTGCAGGTACGACAGGTTGGAACAATCGTGAGTTTTTAAAAAATTTGGAACAATCAAAAATATTTAAAAATATCCGATTTTTAGGTTATATATCAGAAGAAGAGTTAAAAAAACAATATCTCTTGTGTAAAGCCACAGTTTACCCATCTATTTATGAGGGCTTTGGAATTCCTATTCTGGAAGCACTTTCTGTGGGAAGTGTAATTTTAACATCCAGGGACACTGTAATGCAGGAAATTGCTGGAAAAGCGGCTGTTTACTTTGATCCCCTTGATCCAAATACTATTGCAGGAAAAATTGAATTTGTTTTAAATAACTACCAGGAAGTAAAAAAGAACGTACTGCGATATTCTACAGAGGTGCTAAATAATTACACATGGGAAAAAAGTGTAAATAAAATTACAACGATTTTTAAGAATTTTAAAAATTGAATATTCAATAGTTATTCTAAATTGGAATGGAGAATCATATATAGAAGATTATCTTAATTCTGTAATCAATTCAGTAATTCAGGATATTGAAATCATTGTTGTTAATAACGCATCCACAGATCAGAACTTGTTACATATCACCAAATAGGGGCACCACAGAAGAAATCATTAAATCAAATCATCGTTAAAATAATATTAAAGAATTAGAAGTGACCTTACAATTTTAAATGATTGATATGGATCCATGAATACAATGCAATAGCAAACACAGTACCTAAATAATGAATTAACATATAATAATTACTACATTTGTTTTTTATTTTTCCAATTATTAAAAACAAAAAAGGTCCCAATATCAGGAAAATATATTTTGAGCCAAATCCACCAATTTTATACATTAATACAATTGAACAAAAAATAAGGAATGCTAAAAAAAGATTTTCCTTTTTTGTAAAACCCTTATACGAGAGATAAAGAAGGTATACTCCGAAACTTGAAAAAGTCATTATAAATGCGAAAAAAATATGGACAAGAGATTTAAGATCCGGCATTTTTAAGAATGGACCATAACGGATTGATATAACGGAGGTTGGTAGAATTTCAATAAGTAACGATAGTTTGGTGTCGAAAAACCAGTAATAATTAATATAAAAAGCAGGAATATAAACTAGACATAAGATTACTGCAAATATAGCGGTTCTTTTTTTGTAAAACACCAGTGTGTAAATAATGATTAAAAAATGAAGAATAAAAAAGGCTTCTTTCGTTAATATCGCAATTATTCCTAATATTCCACAAAAAACAAGATAGACAGTTTTATTTGAAGCAGCAAATTTTTCCCATAGAAAACAATAAATAAGGCATAGACAATAAAATAATGATTCAACATGATATGAAGTTTGATAAACAATAAAGACAGGAAATAATACAAGAATAAATAGCTGTAATTTGTTAATTTTATCCATCGTAAACTGAATACTAAAAAAGAATACCAAAAAAAGATATGCAATAAATGAAATAGCTTTCATTGCAAATTCGATAGATATCCCTGATGCAATTTTCGAAAGTAAAATTGCTATAGATGGTTGAAATGTCCTAAATAATGGGAAGGCTAGAGATGTTTGTACATTATTGATAAGATTCGGGAGCTCTTTAACATAAAAATCCTTATCGCCATCACCATGAGTAATTGCATAATCCAAATTAAAACAATGTATAAGAATAAGATTTGCAACAAGAATTAAAAATAGTGTAAATAGCACATTTTTCTTTTCATTGTTTACAATCATTATATACCTTAAAAAGTAATAAAGAAAGAGTTAATTTAATATGGTAAGATAATATATCTATAAACGCTTTTGCAATGTTTAATTATATTAATGTTTGGGAGTTGGATTCAAATCAATGATAGACAATGTGGTAAATCATAAATTGGTCAAAAAAAATATCCTTATAGTATTTCTTTCAAAAGGAGGTATAGGTGAAGTTATTCTTCAAACACCTTTCTTTAGAGTACTAAAACAGACCCGGCCAGAACTGGCTATACAGATGTTGTTAAGTAAACACAATGTTAGTGTGGTTCACAATAATCCCCATATTGATCAAATTCATGCTTATTCTGATAGCAACGATCTTCTTGCAAAAATCTTAAGACTTAGAAAAACACGTTTTTCCCATGTTTTTATTTTTGATAAAAGCTGGAAATCAACTTATTTGATAAGATTATTAGTAAAAAGCAGTGAGTATATTGGTTTTAAGCGAAGATGGTGGGAATCTGTTGTTTTAACAAAAAAGATACGCTACACTGCCGAAAAACATGATTCGCTTTTTTATATTGATTTAATTCCGTGGTCAATCTCTGGTGTTGATTTAACTCCAGAAATTTTTATTAAAGAAGATGAGAAAAAGGATGTTGATTTATTAGTTTCTAAATCTACAAAATTGGTTTGCGTGTTACCTGGGGGTGCCCGAAATCCTGGTGTTGGTGATGAACCATTCAGACGCTGGGCTGTGGATAATTACATCGAATTGACTAAAAAGCTGATCGAACGTGGTTATGAGGTACTGTTTGTAGGAAATAATACAGATAATCTAATAGTTCAGAAAATTATAGCAACTCTTAACGAAGAAAATAAAAATCAAATTATTAATGTTTGTGGCGAATTGAGTCTGGTGCAAAGTGGTTATGCAATTGGAAAAGCTGACTTAGTTGTCTGTCACGATAGTGGCTTAATGCATCTTGCATCATGTTTTAATGATACTATGATTTGTTTGTTCGGGATTACTTCACCGGTATCACTTAAACCGCAACGAGAAAATGTTGAATTTATTTGGGCTGATCAAGATATTTATACGCCTGATGTACGAATTTTTGGTACCTATAAAATCGACAAAAAAAAAAGGGAGTTGTATTTTAAGAGAATAACAGTTGATCAAGTTTTTGAGTTGGTAGTTAAAAAAATGGTAAAGCTATAAATTTAAGTCAAAGAATAACAGTACATTACTAAACAGAAAAATCCCTGAGTGGAACTGGTTTGGGGATTTGCTCGATCGGTAGGTTGAAATACTCATGAGGAACCCATTGGATATTAAGATTCTTGATTTTCATAGATGAAAGAGTGTCAATTATTGTCGAGTACCATGGATGTGATGTGGATACTAACAGAACATCAACAGGGTATTTTTTCAAAATTGATTTTAAATCGACAAAGTTGCCAAGCACTGGGTAACCCTCATACTCCCCCGGTTTTTTGCCAAGAGAATCTGTCCAGACTATGCCAGTGATTTTTCCATATCTGTGCTCTTCTGCATCATGGATCACCAACTCAGAAACCGGTCCGTTTCCAATAATAATTACCGTGGTCGGTGAATACAGGACTAATTTCAGCGTCTGAACCAACTGGGGTATCACTTCACGCCAGAAAACGAGAACGATTGAGATCGCCACCGCAGAGATACCAAAGGCCATTCGAGAAAATGCCAATGAATCAATAAAATAGATTATCGCCATAAAAAGTACGGATGCCATAATGCCGGAAATAAAAGCTTTGGCAGCTGTATAATGTCGTTTACGATATACCCCATTATATATAAACATTCCAAGAAAGCAACTTGATAACATAGCATGCACTATCACCATATTAATCAGGTTTGTTGTTTCATAGGGTGATACTGATGCACCAAAACGCAGTGTCAGACTTGCCCACAAAGCGAAATTGATAATAAACAGATCGATTATAGCAGGAGTAATAAATTTAAGAAGGTTTCCACCGATACTAATAAAAGCCTGGATGAAAATACCGACAAAAATAAACCATCCCGGGAAAAACCCTTTTTGACGGTTTTTGTACTTTTTGGAAAATAGCACCATTGCTTCGTAGAATGCTATTCGTGAACGAATTTTAACTTTTGATGAGCTTTTACCTTTGCGATGAATAATTTGCGTTCCCGGATAATACCATACTTTGTAACCGGCATCATTGATACGCCAGCAGATATCCAAATCCTCACCGTACATAAAAAAACGCTCATCAAATCCGCCTATCTGGTTATATAATGAGCGTTTAAGAAACATAAACGAACCACTCACGGCATCAACCTGTGTGGACGTATCAGGATCAAGATAGGTTAGATAGTATTTACCAAACCGCTTATTTTTTGGAAAAAGTTTTGATATACCGCTTAAATGATAGAAGGCATCAACTGGTGATGGAAAACTGCGGTGGCAGCTTTCCTGTAAGGTGCCATCAGAGTTGAGAATCTTCGGTCCCATCAATCCAACATCCGGATGTGATTCAAGAAATTCTATTGAGGTGCTAAGAGTATTTTTTGAGATGACGGTATCGGGATTAAGTAAAAGGATATACTCTCCCTGTGCTTTTCTTGCTCCTATGTTACAGGCTTTGCCAAAACCAACATTGCTTTTCATCTGAATCCAGATAACATTGGGAAAATTTGCAGCTATTATCTCTCTGGATTTATCTCTTGAATCATTATCAACAACAATAATCTCTGATTTTTCATATAACTCAGCTTCACAAATCGAGCGGATTGTTTCTTTTAAAAACTCTGGCACTTTGTAATTTACAATGACAATAGATATTAAAACAGGATTATTGTTTTCAGCCACTATTTATTCCCGTGAAACAGAGTTGCAAACCGTAGTTTCCAAAGCAAAAAGATGGCTTCACGAATAATCTTTGATGACATCTTTGAAACACCACGCTGACGATCGGTGAATACAATGGGAACTTCAGAAATTTTAAATCCTTTTTTCCACGCGAAAAAATTAATCTCAATCTGAAATGAGTATCCGGATGAAGAGATGGCCTCAAAATCAAGAGCTTCTAATACCTCTCTTCTAAAACACTTAAAACCGGCAGTGATATCTTTAACAGGGATACCAATCAGAAATCGGGTTGCCATATTTGCGAAATAGCTGAGTAGTAAACGTGACATTGGCCAGTTTACTACATTAACACCCGAAATATATCGCGAACCGATAACCAGGTCGTTAGTAGCGATGGCTTCAATGAAATCGGGTAGGTATTTTGGATCGTGTGAAAAATCAGCATCCATTTCGAAAACATATTTATAATCCCGCTCAAGTGCCCATTTGAATCCGCTGATATATGCTTTACCAAGTCCCTCTTTTTTGGATCTGGTTAGCAGATGGATTCCTGTAGTGTTTTTAGCAATTTCTGTAACACAGGCACCAGTCCCGTCCGGTGATGAATCATCGACAATGAGTATATCACAATCAGGAACGACTCTCCGTATCTCCCTTATAATAAGAGTGATATTCTCACGTTCATTATATGTTGGAATAATAATCAGTATTTGTGTTCCCATGATACTCTTTTCTATCTGGTTAAATATGCTATTTGCCGATTGCCCTGACTTGAATTCAAACGTAGGATTCAATTAATTTTATAACTCTTACAATGATCATTAAAATAATTAATGTAAACGATTGAAATCTTTAAAGAATCGAGCTCTTTAATTTTATCATAAGAATTTCGTGAACAAAACTATTTTATTAAAGATTAATTGGAATTTTAACGGGAGTATCATAATAGATAATTGAATACTCACGGGTGTAGTACTCTATTATAAACTGCGTGTTGTGTGTTTATTGATGAAAGGTAATCAATTGGAGATCATACTATGGGGTATTTCTCTGTAACTCATGAGATAATAACAGGATATTTTAAATTTGGTATTGATTGTTTTTTAAAAAAATGATATTCTCAATAAATGGATGGTTTTAAGAAATTATCCACATGCATTCAGGGAATTACTTCTAAGTCAATTCTTAACTTTTTAAGATAGTCAGTTGGCTTTTTGGTATTTTCATCATATTCCCGATTTGAAAATAGCGTTTGTATGCATGGTTAATGCCCGCAGACATCTAAAAGGAATCTATTTCTGTATGACTGTTAATATTCTATCATCACTTATCTCTGCTACAATATGTTTTGCACTGGCTTGTTTTGTATTCTCAAAAAATCATAAAAGTGCAATCACAATAATGTTTTCTGTTTTATGCATTGCATTTTCATTCTGGTCGTTTACTCAATTTCAGATTCGTCAGGCTGAATCTGCAGATCGGGTTGCTACCTGGATTACAATAAGTGGATTCTGGCCTATCACAATTCCTTTGCTACTGCATTTTATACTTGAATTTTCTAAGTATGTACGAAGAAAAATATTCCGTTACTCACTTTATTTAACGTATACGCTGGCTGGATTGTTTTCGGTACTTAACATTGTGTCAATTGATTATATACCATCACACTACACTTGGGGATGGGGTTATGAAATACCTGATTCAACAGAATATTTTGCTTCAAAAATCTGGGCCGCAATTACAGTAATTTATTCGATGATCCTTTTGTTTCTTTGTTCCCGTAATGCGATTAATAATTCACTGCGTAAACAGGCACATTATATCCTTTGGGGGATCTTTGTAGTATTTCTCGCAAGTGTAGTAACTGAACTTGTATTGCCATTACTTGATATTCATGTTCCGGATATGACTCATACATCATTTACGTTGATGTCAGGGTTTGTGGGTTGGGCGATATGGCGGCACCGGCTTTTTTCCCTTGATTCATCAACAGCTGCAGATACGATTATTGGTACAATGTCAGATGCTCTTGCGGTTGTAAATCTTGATCATAAAATAGAAATTGTAAATAAGTCACTCCTCCGTATGCTTGATTATTCAGAATCAGATCTGATTGGTGCTGACCTGTACTCAATAATTGGCAGTTTAAAACACCCGGACACTACACTGACCACATTATTAAAGAAAGATTTTATTTCAGATATCGAAACGACATTCAAGAAAAAGGATGGAACGCAGATTCCGATTTCGTTATCGTGGTCTGTACTTAAAGAGAATAATATATTCAGGGGTTTCGTATTTATTGCAAGAGATATGTCCGAGCGGGAAAAAGTCAAGGCTACGTTACAAAAGGCACATGATGATCTTGAGAAACGAATTGAGGAGCGGACTATTGAACTTAAAAAGAGCAACGCTCAGTTGCTTCATGAAATTTCTGTCAGAACAGTAGCGGAACAGAAACTTGCAGAAGAAAAAGAGAAACTTGCGATTACACTTAAGTCAATTGACGACGGTGTGATTACGGTTGATGTTCATGGGACGGTGGTATTGATTAATAAAGCGGCCTGTGAGATGATCGGGTGTAGTGAAAATGATGCAATCGGTGTTTCACTTGATTCAATCTATAAACCGGTTCAAATTGACAATAAGAAAGTACACGAACATGATATTTTCCATGAGATTGCAAATAATCCGTATTTATCACTGTATGGCAGACAATCTTTCCTTATGTCTGCAGATGGTAAAGAGTTTATTATTACCGAAACGGGTGTATCCATAAAAGATTCAGATGATAATATCAGGGGATATGTTATCGTTTTTAGTGATATCACCGAACGGTTTCAATTTGAGGAAGAACAGTTTAAGGCACGAAAACTTGAGTCAATCAGCCTTCTGGCAAGCGGTATTGCACATGATTTCAACGATCTGTTAACGGGAATTATCACCAATTTATTTATGGCAAAAATGGGTATTGACAGTAAATCTGAGACATACACCATGATTACAACAGCAGAAAAAGCTGCATTTCAGGCATCCATTCTTACACGTCAATTGCTTACATTTGCGACAAACGAAGTAATCAATAAAGAGGAAACATCAATTAAGGAACTTATAGAAAATTCCATAGGTTTTTATCTGAAAGATTCCCGGTGTGAGTATAAACTTCATATTTCAGAAACATTATCGAAAGCAAATGTTGACAGAGGGCAAATCGATCGGGTGTTTAACAATATTATTCAGAATGCAGACCAGTCAATGCCTGATGGCGGTGTGATATTTGTAAATGTAGAAAATTTCACCCTTGATAGCATTAATCCATCCCTACCTTTAACATTTGGAAATTATATTAAAATCAGTGTTACCGATCAGGGCTCCGGAATTCCTGATGAAATACTTCCGAAAATTTTTGATCCCTATTTCTCTACCCGTAGTAACGGCAGCGGACTTGGCCTGACAACAGCGTACACTATTATACAACAGCATGGTGGACATATTGCGGTAACATCACAGTTAGGTGTCGGTACAACATTTGTTATCTATCTTCCTGCAATTGAAGGTACCGATTCATGTGAGTCTGATGATGATTCTGGTGAATCTCAGGGTAAGGGATGTAAAATACTATTTATTGATGATGAAAAAGTTGTGTTGCAAAGTACCGGTCAGCTTTTAACGCATCTTGGTCATGATGTATGTCTTGCAGAAGATTACTCAACAGCACTTATGTATTTCAGAAACGCCTTTGATAATCAGCTTCCATTTACAATGGTAATTATGGATCTTACGATATCAAGTAAACCGGGTCCGAAAGAAATAATTAATGAATTTGTTGCAATTGATCCGGAAATTAAGGTTATTATTTCAAGCGGGTATATCAATGATCCAGTAATGGTAAATTATTCCAACTATGGTTTCGCAGCTGCAATGCCCAAACCATATAATGCAAAAGAGCTGAACCAGAAAATTCTTGATTTGTTATCATCCGAACAGAAAAAAGTCCATTAAAAATAACAATATCAGGAAATAATGTGATTGATGAATCTATAGTTACAAGACAGAGTCGATAAAGAATAAGTATTTACTGCACATGCATAACGTATTAAAAACTAACGTTTGTTTCTTATTTACAACGTTCAAGCAGTTTAAGCAGCCAATCAGGCAGCGGTCTTATATTCTCCTGATGTGTAAAGGGTACTGAACTTTTTGTATTCCAGAAAATACAGTAATCATTTTTGTTGCAGTTTTCGATATGATCAATAAATGATGCAGCTGCTTTTCCGCTGTAAACCGGATCAAGAGTAATTGATTCCTGTAGTTTGAACATTTCAATTGCCTGATCAGTTTTTACAGTACTTATCCCGTAACCTTCACCAAACTGTGTAGTATCAATCGCATAATCATCATCACATATCCGCATTGTTGAAAATGATGAATCTAACGATGTAAACAAACTGATGCTATCATTAAGCAAATCAATAAGTGCATTTCTGCTTGCAACAAAAGAGGGGACAACAGACACTGCAACGACAGAGCCATGAATACCTGATGCCTTTAATCCGATGATAATACCTGCAACAGTTCCCATCGTGCCGAAAGGGACAAAAATTTTAACAGGCTCGCTAATATTTAATGTGTCAAGTTGTGTTTTTAGTTCAAAGGCAGCATTGACATATCCGGCTACTCCGATTGGTGATGTACCTCCGGCAGGTATGAGATATGGTGCAGTACCATCAAGGTGCTCATACTGTTTAAGGAGTCGTGGAAGGTCCTGTTGATACTGATCGAATGATTCATAGTGCACAATGTCGGCACCTGATTGATAATCCGCGATGAGATTATGACAAACGTGATCTCCTTTTTGTATACCAAATAACGTAAGTGTAACATTAAATCCATATTTAATGCCATATAGTGCAGTTGCCAATGCATGATTCGAACCAATAAAGCCACTTGTTATTAGACGTTTCGCCTTTTGTTTTTGTGCATCAGCAAGCAGATACTCAAGCTTCCTTACTTTGTTTCCTCCGTATAAGTCACCACTGCAGTTATCACATTTGACATAAAGGTTGTTACGGGAAAACTGCCTGCCCAAAGAGTCAAGTTTTTGAAGCGGTGTCGGGAAATTACCAAAATTGATTTTTGGTAACTTAAGACTATATTCCGGAGTTTTTGTAAATAAAGACATAACTGGTTGATTACCTCTTAAGTGTACAAAGTGTATCAAAAACAGTTTCTGCATGCTGTGTAACGTTGACTTTGTTCCAGATTTCCCGAATAATTCCATCAGGATTAATAAGGAAAGTTGAACGGACAATACCCATATACTTTTTTCCGTATAACTCTTTTTTTTGCCATACACCATACATCTCTGCTACTGTATGATCGGGATCACTAAGTAATTCAATGGTCAGTGATTGCTTGTTAATGAAATTGGTATGTGATTTCTGCGAGTCGGGACTTATACCAATTATAACGGCATTTTCCTTGGAGAATTTTGAATTAAGTTTCGAAAAATCGATTGCTTCGCGGGTGCAACCGGAGGTGTTATCTTTAGGGTAAAAGTATAAAACAACCCATTTTCCAATATATTGTTTAAGTGAAATTTCTTTATTCTCAGCGTTGAATAGACTGAAATCCGGTGCTTTTGTGTCGATTTCCATAGCGTGAATCCTTTATGGATTTTATTTACATTCTTAATGCAACTGCACTACTTATAGTAAAATACTATTACCTGTAAGTGTAGTACACATTTTACTTTTTTTTATTTGGCCTGATTTTATATTTAGCCTGATACAACATAAAGTTTTCAAAACCCTGATACATTGAAGTAGTAATCCCAATGGCATTATTTATTCTTTTTATCTTTATGGTGAACTGTGTTGCTAAGTTACTGTAGCTTGTATGATAATTCTTAATGGAGTTGCAATGCGTCTGTTTTTCCTGATTTACGAGGTTTTTAAAAAGTGGCATGTTCTTTTAGTATTGATTATACCATTTCATACATTTGCATCTGATGCAAGTGATATTACAACGATTATCAGAAAAATGGATGACCGGTTCAGCGGGATTGCATCAACGAAAAAGATCGGTACTATGGGTGTTGATTCCATGAATTCGTTCTTTAAAACGGTACTCAAGAAAATTCCATCAATTGCCACTCTGATGCGTATCAATTCGAATGGGATGGTTATCAATGAGATTTCATCGGATAATGGCGAATTTAAGATGAGAGATGTATCAGACCAGAGGTGGTTTTTACATGCAAAAAATAAAAGATCATCATATTATGGTACAACCCGTGATTCATCGGGCGCAACATTCTTCTTTTGGGCATGGCCAATTATTGCGAATGATTCTGTGTTTAACGGTGTGATAACTGCAAAAATAAAACCATCCGGGATACTTTCGATGGCGACTGTCGATTCGCAAACATCTGTAGGATTGTTTCTAAATAGTCAGGTCGTATATAAGCAAAAATATTCGACTATTGGTGAATTTACGTCAGACACTATTTCACTTTCATCAATCTCGAATATCATCATTCATACACAAAATCAGGATAGTATTCAGGCGGTTTCAAGTCTGTCAAATGATATAGATACTTTACAACAAAAGGAACTGACGGGATCTGATACTGTTATAAAAAATGCAAAAGATACGACACCGGTACCGATTGTTTACAAATCAGATTTTCTCGAACCTGTACCAGAAAAAAAGCATGCGCCGGTAACGATCATTGTAACACTTCTGTTGTCACTTTTGTTTTTATTTGTTGCAGTATATGTGCTTCTTAAAAAACGTAAAGTACAGAAAGCAAAGGAGTTAACACTTCCAGAGATTGATCCTGAAGAACTGAAAGCATACAAAGTAAGCAGCAGGCCTTTTGAGGAAGAGACGATACAATTGTCGATGCCGGATTTAAGAGAATCCACTGTGGTGTCCGAAAACAAAACAATTGATAATAAAAACGAAGACTATGAAATTAAAATTGATACGGATCACATATTTATTGATACCTCTGACGAAACGGATTCAACAACATGTAATAACGATTCACTTATTTATGTAGAGCATGATGATGAAACCAGATCGCATCCGCTGGTACTATTTACTGATTCTGTTGGCTTGTCACCTGATAAAGCAATGAATAAAAAAGACTCAGCAGTTACAATGATAGACAGCCAGAAGAAAATACAGGAGATGATTGATGTTGACAATACAGCATGTGATGATCCTGATGATAATCTTCTTGATACGTCCGCTGAAATTTCTCCGGAATTAGTAATGCGAAATGCGGTGTATGAAGAAGTACACAATGAGGTGGTATATTGGATTACATCCGAAGCAAACCGTCTTGAAAATCGCATTGAGGAACTTGAGAAACGGTTGGCTATAATTGAAAACCTTAATACCCCGGAGATACATCAGATCCGGAAGGATATTGATGATATGTCGCGTGATATAAA
Source organism: Fibrobacterota bacterium (assembly GCA_023459055.1). Lineage (GTDB taxonomy): Bacteria > Fibrobacterota > Chitinivibrionia > Chitinivibrionales > Chitinispirillaceae > JAAZBG01. The sequence goes on along the minus strand of JAEWVR010000041.1, from coordinate 58,022 downwards.
GACATTTCGCTCGGGTAAGGAAGCGACGAGTGACAGGTGACGAGTGACAAGCAATCTTTCTTTTAGTGGTCGAATGATCCTTGCATGCAAAGTTCATTTGAAATAACAAAGGGAACATTTTGCGTTAGTTAATAATATGGTATGCGGGAAAGGGATTGGCTCCCAAAGCCTCGCCGCTACCTCACTTCCGTTCGGTGGTCGAACGGTCCTTGCACGGAAAGTCTCTCCGAAATAAAAAGGTGAACATGGTACAATACCATGTTCACCTTTTTATTTCGGAGAGACAGGGATTCGAACCCTGGGTGCCAGTTACCCAGCACAACGGTTTTCGAGACCGCCCCCATCAACCACTCGGGCATCTCTCCTGATAGTATCTAAGTCTTTATTCTGCGGTATGTTATAGAAAATCATTTTCTTAACAAACGCTAGCTCAAAAATAATACTCTGACGAAAATTCGGCGATAAAACCGCGTATGTAAATAAATAGTTACGTTTTATTTATTAGTGTAAAATAATTGTTGAGCAGAGAGTTTTCAATGCGAAGAATTCAACGCTGCCGTTATTTTGAGAATATGGAGATAACTGGAGGGCTTATAATCATACCAGACCGGAATTTTTAATAGAGTTCGATTCTGTTGTACTGAGCTTTAAACTGGAAACAATCAGGCAATACGGTGAAGCAATAAGTGATAACGTCGGTGATATGGCTGGATCTACAAGAGAAGGTAAAACTACTGATAAAATAATCAGGTTAGTTGCAAAAAACAGAGAAATAACTGCTCCGGAAATGGCGAAAGAAATTGGGATTACTATTCGTTCTGTGGAACGAAATTTAGAAAAATTAAAAAAGCTGGGTTTACTAAAACGGATCGGTCCCGACAACGGTGGATACTGGCAGCTTGTTTCAGACAAATGAACTGGATAATTAAAAACCTAAAATCTTATTATTTTTCTGGGGAACCAACCTCTGCTGATGCCATGTGTTATCGACTATTTCATAAAGGACAAAAAACTAGAAGGGGTAAATTAGTACTCGATAGCTTTACTTACTTGAATTCACCAGAGACAATTTATAGTGTGTCTGCAGATGATAAAACTCCTGAAGTTTTAAAATCGTTTATCCAATAACTGTTACTATTTGGCAATAATTTGGCTATATTTATGTATAGTCCAGTTATTATTTGGTTATAATTAGGTTATTATTTAGTTTTAAGACGTGGATGTGGCTATTTAATATAAGATAGGCTTCGGCTGTTACACTATCATTGAGGTACCAAATGCAAATTAAGTTACGTTTTAATTGTCTTTTCTTAATTATTGTTTTCCTGTTCAACCTGTCAGTTTCATCTCAGACACTTTCAGGTACGGTTAAAGATGGAGCCGGGGCAAGTGTTGAGGGTGCGACTGTACAACTGGTCAAAGCCGGTAAATCAACGACTACGGATGCCTCGGGTAACTGGCAATTTGAACTGTCATCGTCCGTAAGATTACAGCGGGTTCAAAATGGTTCTTTTTCGGCTGCTCTTCAAAACGGTCTGTTGGCTATTACTATTCATGAACCAAATCTTCATGTGAAGGTCAGTCTGTATCAGCTTGACGGAACCTTCATTGAATATGTGACTGATAAAAAGCTCCCGTCCGGGAATCATACTATAAACCCGGTAAGACCGTCTTTGTCGCAGAAGATAGTATTGATAAAGGCTGATATCGGTGGTACTGTGGCATATTTTAAATTGCCGGTCATGGCAGGTGTCGCTGGTTATACAGGTTCAGTCTCTAAAGGGGATAGTAAAACTTCACGGAACCTTGCCAAGATGAGTGCTGTGATCGATACCATCAAAGTCACTAAAAGTGGTTATCAAACTACTGTTATAACCATCGAATCCTATACATCCGGACCACATGATATCGTTCTGAAAAAAGCCGGGGTCTCTTATCGTCTGCCGCCACCGAGCTATTGCAACGCCTGGGATTATGTCAAGGATTGTATCCCTGGTGATCCTAACTCAGCATGTGGTGGCGTATGCTCAACCATCAACGCATGCAGCGAGAGCCAAACGTCGAAGCCCGGTGCTGCCGTCACGTTTATCTGTCCGAGATTCATGCTCCACAGCCCGGAGATGCTTCAAGCCGCGATTGATGACGGCAACGAAGAGTATCTCTACGCCGTTGTAGGCCACGACGCGGACTTCGGGTTCATCGACGGCGACGAGGTAAGTACCTGCGGCGAGTGCTACCAGATGATCTACGCCTGGCCGAGTCCGGATAACGAGCGGCAGGTTCAATTGAATCCTGACAATGTCAGCAATCCGGCATCAGCGGTACCCATTCCCAAACCGATTATTGCTCAGAGTTTCAACACTGCGGCTACGAGGAACACATTCGACATTTACATGGGTGGTGGCGGTTTCGGTGCTCACAATGGCTGCGGTCCAGGGCTCGGGGCGACATCCACCTCCGGGCAATACCTCTACGAATCCTATCCTGCGGAGGGAGGCCATTCCGGTGGCGTAAAACCGATTTCCCATTGGAGCGAATGCAAAAACCAGTATCAATGGGTCACCGATTCGAGCCTCGCGTCAGAAAAGTGTCAGGATAAAGTAACGGCAACCTGCAACAAGATTACTCATGCCGATCCGAAGATTACCGAATATGCGAGAAAATCCTGTATTGAAGCCAATCAGGCTAAATCACTGCACCATGCCAACTGGTCTGTCTATGTGCGTCGCGTGGAATGCCCTGAAGCCATCACCCGGGTTACCGGTCTCAAGCTACTGGATCAGGGGCTGCCAAAGGTAGACGGACTCATCACCGCTGAGCAGGCTGCAAAAGACGCTTCCTTTTGGAAGAAGGGCTCCAACGGCAAAATGTACGAGACCACTACCATGGAGGACTGCTGCCGCCCATCCTGCGCTGCAGCCGACTGGGTAGAAAAAAAGGGCCTCCCCGCCGACCCGGACTACAGAGTCTTCTATTCCTGTGACCGCGCCGGAGTTCCATTGACACAACCGGAAAAGTAGTCGACCTGTTCTCAAAACACGGTTTGTTGTTGATATTATGATTGACCAGGCAGCTGCTGCCAGTAGTCATAATATCTTAATGTTTAGTCTACCGGTAGCTACAGCTGGCAATGTGTGCTTAATGCGCACCCATCTTTTTAATTGTAGTAATCTTATGGTTGTGGAAAAAGTGTACTAATGTTTTTGGTAGTGGGTGGAAACTGGTAAATAAATCAATTGGGTTTTATGCCAGGGAAAATAACTATCTTTGTGGCGGCAATGTTGGAATTGATACTACTACTGGAGAATGCTGTTATGCCTCAAATAAACAAAAATCCAAAATACCCAGCAGGTGAACGACTTATTGATCAGATTAACATTCAAATTGATGAACCTGTTGATCTGGCAGTCTTAGTTGTCAAGCAAACCGGAATTCGGTGTAAACTAATCTCTTCTCAGCTTCCAGTTACCTATAGAACCGTTAACCGGGATGTTGAAGGTGAAGTAATTACCGTTATCCCATCAAAAATATGGCAGTTCAAGAATACGGTTTACATGAGTGGAGAAACCATAGATCGTCGTCTTGATATTGAAGCACTTGATCTAACTCCATTGGGAATTAAAGAGGTGGGCATGTTTCAACCGGACGAGACGGAGCTGTTGGATGACAATGATCCTTACAAAAAATACTACCTGCCGATAATAGCCTATGGTCCCCGAAAAATGTACGAAATGGAACAGGTTCTTCCGTTTTATGATCCTGATAGCTTGGAAGATGATCCAATAAGTAAATCAGTTGATGCCTTTCAGGATGGTGACAACGAGGCAGGATTTAAAATACTGAAAGATCTTCTTGCTGAAGATCTAAGGTGTATTGATGCGCATGTACATTTAGGAAACTGGGATTTCAATCATACTAATGGTAAGCTACCTTATGAAACATTAATTCGCTATGAGGTCGGTGTGAAAATAGCAGAATTAAGTATTGATGGGGATTTTAACGGTTTGTTGCCATGGGATCATATTAGTAACCGGCCGTATCTGCGATGCTTATACGGATATGGATTATCGCTCTGGCGTATGGGTAACAATGAAGCTGCCCGGCTGATTTTTGAAAAAATGCTTTGGTTGAATCCTAAAGATAATCAAGACATTCGATCGCTGCTTGCTGAAATTGATGCCGGAAATTGCTGGCAGGAGTGAAAAGAGAACGAGATTCTTTACCCTTGGCTGGACTATTTACTGACAGATTTCCGGATTGGAAATCTGTATAGTTTGTTTTCGCAGGTTGCAAACGAAATCGATGAGAATATCAATGATCCTGCTGATTTTGCAGTAATGATAATAGAAGCAATCATACAGCAGGTTACAATAGCACATTTGTAAATTACATCATCCGTGTTTTTTAAAATGCTCACTGTTTTTATATGAATACTGAAGAGCACCGACTCTTTTGTCAATCATTTCTGAATAGGCAATTTTGCATTTGTTATCAAGAAATGATCGGGATAATAGGTCGTTTACCATTTTGCTGCGACTTGTAAAATCATCAATAATTCTATGAACTCTTTGTACTGGTATTCCAATACGAATTCCAAATTCTTCAAAATCATCACGACTGTAAAAACCATTGACTTGATAGCTTTCGGTTTCAAAATCGGCATCAAACAGATCAAGAGCCATTTCAGATTCATTTGGCAGATGCAGTCTGGTATTAAGCAGATCGTATGCAGGTGTCAATACAAAAGAATTCAGGACTGGATCACGAAAAAGAGAAAAATTTTTCAGATGTGCATCACCATTATTTACAAGAAAGTTAAACAGGATTATTTTGTAGAATTTTTCTATTTCCACCGAGTAGGTACTGACATGTTGACGCATGAGAGATGCAATTTTTTCGTAACTGAAATTGTATTTGTAATTGTTCCCATGAGTTTCCTCGGATATTTCTGCTATCTGAGCAAAGTCTTCCTGTTGTATTCTAAGCCCGTCAGTTGTAACATCAAACCGTTTTGTCAAATATGCCGGTGCCATATCACCCCTGAATAATACAAGAGCACATTCAGTGGTATTGATTTTGAAAATCTGGCGTGCAAGCTGTATGGTGAAATGTTCATTTGCAGGCATGATCGCCATATTAACAAAGCCACCAGTCATTACAGGTTTAATAATGAATTCCCCATTATCCTCTGTAAGCTGCAGTTCTGTTTTTGTCAATTTTACCAGATGCTTTGATTGAATCCCTGATATTGAAAGGCGGCTGATCTGTTCAATTTTTCTTTGATCATAATCAGGCCGTGAAAATGGCAGGATCGGGCTTACACGTTTTCCGTTGAATAGATGCCTCCTGCACTGCAGGCAGAATTCAGTATGTCCTTTTTTTAAACATGATGGGCAGTTTTCAATATTCATATAACCTCACGAACTGTCACTGCACCAATAGTGTTAGCTGCTGCAGTCTTAAGAAGGCGGGTGAAATGATCATTGTCATCAATTTTAAGTGCTGAACATTGCAATGCTTTTTCATTTCCTTCAGCCAATAGTCCATAAAAAAAAGGAAACAGAACAGGAGATCGGTATTCTGCTTTTTTTTTGGGAAGAGAGATCGCTATTGATGGCATTGATTGATTGCTGAAATAGGACAGATCATAAGTAAATATGTATTCTTTATCACGGTACTCAATTGTTCCTGCAAGTACATTGTTATAATAGACAAGACCTTTATTATTCATTATGTACTCTCTCTGCAGTAGTAAGAGTAAGTCCGAGCACGTTTAGCACTTTTAACAATAGTTCAATGGTAGGGTTTCCTTTTCCCTCTTCAAGTGCCTTGATTGTACGCAGAGATACACCGGAAAGTTCAGCAAGATCTGTCTGGGTTATTTTAAGCAACTGCCGTCTTGGACGAATTGTTTGTAAGATCTGCTCGACAGTCATTATAACTCCATAAAAAAGTGCAATATATTGCCCATTATTGTAAATATATGATCTTTTTAGTGCTAATACACGTAAAAAGTGCATTTAAGTACACATTTTTGATGAATTGTCTTCTTTTTAGAATATTAGAGATAGAATAGTGCATTATAATGCACTAGATTGGAGTTGAAATACTTGAAAATAGGTAGATAAATTAAATCTGTAATTGTACTAAAAAATAAGCGCCAGGTATTACTACCTGACGCCTTCCGCTTCACCCAAATTGTCTGCAAGAGGACCTTGCAATGAGGATTATTATGTAGGTACAAGTAAGATACTTCATTGAAATATGTATGTCAATACCTCAAACGAAATTTTTTAAAAAAAAGTTACGAAGTTGTTACCACAAAAATCTATGCCTGTGTATAGGGTTATGATCTGTTGCATTGGTAGAGATCGTACTATAAGATGCTAATGATCCAGCAAGTAACAAGATTGGAATATCCAGCTGATTGAAATGCCCTTCTGCCATTGTTACCTAAACTTTCACTTATATCATAACGAAGGCATATTAGGCCATCAGTTTTTATGAAATATAAAAAGTGGTTGTTTTCCAGTATACCGAGCGGTATATTAGAAGTATGGATAATAAAAAGAATATTCTGGAGAAATCGTTACACCTGTTTTCACTTCGGGGCTATGACGCTGTTGGTGTGCAGGAGATCTGTAACGAATGTTCGATTACTAAACCCACGTTGTATCACTACTTTGGGAGCAAAATGGGTCTAATGGAGGCAATTTTTGATTTTTTTTATCCTCCATTCATTCAAAAAATCAAAAGTGCAGCAGAATATCACAATGACATTATCATAAATCTGGAATCACTTACACAAACTTTCTTTATGCTTCAAAAGGAGCAGCCGGTATTTACCAGATTCTCACTGGGATCATCATTTGCACCGGTTGAAAGTGATATCCATACTACTCAAAAAAAGTACACCAGCCGTATTTCTGATCTCATAAAAGAACTTTTTTCTCAAGCTGTTTCTGATCATGGAAATATGCGTGGCAAGGAGAATCTTCTGGCAATGAGTTTTGTCGGTTTGATACAAAGTTACTGTGTTTTTGCGCTTAATAATGAGATTGAACTGGATGATCTGATTGTGCGTGCGGTAGTAAAACAGTTCATGCATGGAATTTTTTCATAAGTTTTTTTTATATTATTAGTATACCGAACGGTAGGTATAGAAGGGTGGATTATGTCACACTGGTATGATGATGCTCTATTTTATCACATGTATCCCCTTGGTGCTTTGAGTGCTCCTCTAAAGAATGATTTTACACAGGCTCCAGTCTCACTACTCAGAAATCTTGACCAATGGATCCCTTACCTTCAGGAACTTGGAATAACAGCACTTTATATCGGTCCACTGTTCGAATCAACATCACATGGTTACGACACCAGAGATTATTTCAATGTGGATCGTCGACTTGGTACTAACGATGATCTCAAAAGATTTGTGCGCTTGTGTCATACTGCAGGAATTCGGGTTGTACTTGATGCGGTGTTTAATCATGTCGGAAGGGATTTCTTTGCATTTGATGATCTCCGGAAGGTCGGTTGGGACTCACGGTACAGATCCTGGTTTCATACTGATTTCAGCAGACAAAGTTGTCATGGGGATCGGTTCTGGTATGAGGGATGGAATGGACATTACAGTCTGGTGAAGCTGAATCTTCATGACCCGCAACTACGGCAATATATTTTTGATGTGGTCGGATACTGGATCAGTGAATTTGATATTGACGGAATGCGTTTTGATGCAGCAGATGTCATGGATAAGTCATTTTTTACAGCGATGCATGCACAATGCAAAGCAGTTAAAAGTGATTTCTGGCTCATGGGGGAGGTGATTCATGGCGATTACCGTGCATGGGCAAATAGCGATAGTCTGGATAGTGTTACCAATTATGAGTGTTACAAAGGACTCTGGTCGAGTCATAATGATAAAAACTACTTTGAAATTGCTTACTCATTGAATCGTCAGTTTGGTGAACATGGCATATACAAAGGATTAAATCTTTACAATTTTGCAGATAACCATGATGTTGACAGAGTGGCATCGAAATTGATTAATAAAGCACATCTTTATCCACTCTATATTCTTTTGTTTACCATGCCGGGTATACCATCGTTGTATTATGGAAGTGAGTGGGCAATAGAGGGACGGAAAACGGGGGGAAATGATCAGCCGATGCGTCCTCATATTGATATTGCATCATCACTTGCAACCATAACAAACGCACCATTATACAAGGAAATTCGCAGACTGATCAACATACGAAAGCAGCTTGAAATTTTGCGGAGAGGAGATTACTCAACATTGTTGACAGCATCAGAACAGTACTGTTTTCTCAGGCAGTCTGGTAAACAAGCTGCTATTATTTGTGTCAATGCAAAAAATGAACCCTGCAATGTAATGATTCCTGTCAGGTGGGAAAACGGTGCTATATTTACCGACATTCTCAATAATAATGAGCAGTATCGAATTGAAAACAATCGGTTATCGATCCAGTTGCCATCATGTTGGGGAAGAATTCTTATAAATAAGCAGTAAAAAGTTTTATTGACTTGCTATTGAGAGATTAATTGGTAACCCATGGTGTATACCAAAAAGGTCAACCCGATAAAGGTTGACCTTTTAAAATATCAGGAAGCAATAAAACGTTATTCTTATTTTGCGATATAAATCACCTGAAAATCGGATTTTTTCTCTGATGACACCTCAAGTACAAAAGCTGATGAACTTCTGCCTGAAAGGTTGATTGTACGTTGAGCATTTTTAAGTACATTAAACGATTCAATCCTGCTTCCATCAAGCGAGAAAAGCGATACTCGAACGTTCTCAAGTGGAGAAACTCTCAGGATTTTTCCCTGCTGAGCAAGGGTGTAAAATCTCTTGTTACCGGCAATGTTGAATGATTGCTTAACATTAGTGGTACCTTCACCCTTAAAGAGTGATTCATCCCATGTTGATGCAGCATATTTTGGTTCTGTAAAAGCGGGCATATCCCAGGTTGCCGGTTTGAATTTTTCTCCATCCGGTTCCTCACCCCATACCAGAACTCCGTTTTCGTAAAGCGGCATTCGTTTTGCATTTGCAGAATCAATCATGTTTGTAAGACCGGTGTACGAATAATCATTTGATGGATCCCAGAGCTTTTGAGGAGCCTTATCATTAAGTCCGATTCTAAACTGTATTTCACGACGATGAACAGATTGACCACCCGGGAACATCTTTTCGTCATTGAGCGATATTTCCGTATAGTAGACATCCGGATCGGTTGAACTTTTGATCAGGGGTGTTACTGTCGCAGGATTATCACATAATCCACAGCTTTTGAATTCAGCAGTAACATCAGAAATGCTTAATCCGCCTGCGATAACCTCTGAAAGGTCAACATAATACCGAAGTTTAAGGTTAGGTGAATAACGAGCCGGCCAGGTTGTTCTGTTACGAAGTATTGCCGCAATTTCAGTATAACGGTCTCCGGCCTGATTGATTTTTGCATCAACCACAAATTCAGTATCGCGTACCTGTGGAGTCGGGAAATTTGCAAGTGGTTCACCATCGTTATCCTTTACAAGACGCGCAACCAATGAACTGAAACCGGCATTGTAATCGGTGGCGACCTCATTTTTAACATATTCACCACGATCATCAGCATATGAGCCATCCTTACCAGGCCCGCCGACGAGTGCTCCGAATAAAACATGACGTGAATTTACCGGTGTCCTTCCGTTGTCGTCAAGCCACGGGCCATGCATACTGCGGTGATGCGGCTTTGTTGGCGGATTCTTTCCAAAACCACAAACATAACTGCGCTCCTTTTCATTATCACCAAGTGCGAAATCAACCTGACTTTTTGCCCATTTGTAATAAAGATCTTTTTTCTCAGCCGGTACATCGTTACAATCAGAATATACCATTGCTGCAAATCCGGTATTGGATGCATAACGGATCGGACCCCATTCTCGAATCCAGGCAAGACCTTTTGGTGTATAGGCAATACCGTCATTTTCGCTCCAGGTGGATCCGCCTGATTGACGAACTGAATATCCGTGGCTCCACCAGTCAAGCCAGCGCTGTGTGTCTTCATGGTAGCGTGGTTTGTTAGTTATTTTGGCCAGAAGCACATAACAACCATAGGTTTTATCATCCCAGGAAAGAGCCTCTTTATACTTTGGAGTTTCGCTTTGCGGCTCTTTTGGCAGTTTATCGTAGCTTCCTTCTGCTTTTGTTAAGTACGTTTCATCCTTGGTAGCAATATAGAGCCACAGTGCTCCCCAGATAAGCTCATCCTCATAGCCGCTCCAGGATTTATAAAAATCGGTCGCATCCGTGATTGCCTCATGGTAAAGACCCCTGTTTTTATCTGCAAATGCATACAACTCTTTTGCATGTTTGAGGCAAAGATCTGCATATGCTGCATCTGTTGCCCTGAAAAGTATTGACGAAGCAGCAAGTGTTGCAGCGGCTTCAGAAGCAAGTTCAGAACCCGGCTTTGATGCGCTGATTTTAAATGCGGGACGCTCCTTGGGAAATACTTCCGGTGCTCCCCACCAAACATGATCGGTCATTCCAACACCAACCTGACCATAAAATTCATCAGTTGCTGTGTGACATTTGATAAAGTAATCGGTTACCCACTTTAGATTTTCAAGCAGATACCCCCATTGCCCGATTTTACGGTAGGCATCACCATATTCAAGACCACCCCATGCAAGAAGTGTAGCTGCTGAAGCCATCGGGAAATTGAATTTCATATTATCACCGGCATCAAGCCATCCACCGGTAAGATCTTTACCGACATCGGAACCATCTTTTTCACCCGATGATCCACGCCACTCCACTCTGTTTGTTGCGGGATCAAGCGGTCCGCTGCGTTGTGCTTCGTAAAACCACATTGATTTCTGAAGGACTTCGGCGTAGTTATAAGATGTCTGCGCAAACACTTGATTTGAAACTGAAAGCGGTAATGTCAGTACCGCAAACGATAGTGATAGTTTTTTAAAAAATCCCATCCCAGATACCTCCGGAGGCTATAAAAGTATGTCATTTATGATTGAGATCAATGTAAATAGCTCTGAAAGTTAGTGAACACCTGCTGATTTGAGGTTCACAATATATACATACAGATATTATTAAAAGATTTAAAAGAGTTGTGGCATAATACATTTTTGGATCTATGAATGGTGAAATAGTGAGAATTTTAATGAGCGGTACTGCCGGAGACAGAATTATTTCGGCTGCAAAGTGTTTGCATGAAACAGCATCCAGTTTAGGGATTTTCAGTTATGTTTACAAAAGCATACCTTCATCAATACGTTCAGGAACAGTGCGTGCCCTGCTTTCATTTAGTAACACACCAATAGTAAGCCCTGTTGGAGATGTTTCCATAGAAGCATATTTTTCCGGGGATACTGCCGGTTTACACAATAAAAACAATAACAGTAATAAAGTATTTGTGTTTGACAGTTTGTCAGAAGTAAATGATGACCCATCACATATCAGTATTGACAAAGCAACACAAAAGTATGTATCCGCGCCATGTTTCTTTACAGGAATGATATCCTGGCTTTTACATATCAAGCCTCCATCAAATATTCCGGTGTTGCAAAAAAACTATTCTGATAATCCTCAAAGTGTTCAGAGTATTCAGGGTGATATTTTGAAAGGGTTTCTATTTGCAAAGAGTGTTTTTACCGGTGATTTGCGGTATCAGTTTAGTAACGAACAAAACAGCCTTGTTTCACTTGATGGCAACACGGCCTTTGCTGAAGGTGCACTTGAAGCAGGTTGCCGTTTTTTTGCATCGTATCCAATTTCACCGGCGACAACAATTGGTGATTATCTGGCTCTGGAACTTCCAAAAGTACAAGGAACAGTATATCAGGCAGAGGATGAGATTGCAGCTATTGGTACAATCACCGGTGCATCATTTGCAGGTGTAAAGGCAATGACCGCAACAAGCGGACCCGGGTTTTCTCTGATGCAGGAATTTATCAGTTATTTGTCAACTGCCGAGGTGCCATCCGTAATAGTAAACGTCCAGCGCGCGGGACCGTCAAGCGGGATTCCAACGCATCACGGTCAGGAGGATCTTCTTGCAGCAGCCTTTGGAGGACATGGTGAAGATCACCGGATTGTCATTGCTCCATCATCGGTAAAGGATTGTTATTATACAGCCATTGATGCATTTAATATGGCGGAACACTACGCATCCCCGGTAATTGTTTTAAGTTCCTGTGCACTTGCGCAGGGTAATTCTTCGATTGAACCATCAGATTTACAAAATAAAATAGAACCGGTATCACGGAACATCGGAAAAACAATACGGGAAGTACATCGGTTTAAACGATATGCTGATGACAATGTTGCGAATCCATGCCTGCCGGTACCAACGGTTTCAAAAGGCACCTATTGTATAACCGGTTTGGAACATGATCAGTCTGGATATCCGATAGAAAGTGCTGCAGAACGTACCCATCAAGTCGCGCGGCGTCAATTGAAGGTATCAACGATCGAAAAAGAGTATGCTCACTTAATAGAGTATGATATTGATACGGCTACAAAAAGTTCGGTTGATTTTTCTATAACCGCATGGGGTGCAGATTGCATGGCGGTAAAAGAGGCTGTAGCGAAACTGCGTAATAAAGGCTTTTTAATCGCAGCAATGTATTCACAGATTGTATTTCCTGTTTGTCAGAATGCACTTAATAAACTTGTTGAACATAGTTATCTTTTGTTTCTACCGGAGACCAATGCAAGCGGACAGTATGCGCGGCTTATCCGGATGGAAACCGGAATATCACCGATATCATTGACATTTGCAGATGGAGAACCAATGAATCCGGACCGGTGTGCAGCAGAAATTGAAACACTGATTGTAAAGAGGCACCGCAATGACGAATAAAGACGATATGGTTACCGATGCACCCGTTACCTGGTGTAATGCATGCTCTTATCGTCAGGTTTCCGGAGCGATTGTTGAAGCTCTTGAGTTGTCAAATGCTATTCCATCTGAAACGATTATTGTTTCGGGCATTGGATGTTCATCACGACTGCCCTTTTTTATCAATACCTATGGAATACACTCACTTCACGGACGGGCAATACCTGTGGCTATAGGTGCAAAGCTTGCAAATAATAATGCAAATGTACTTGTTACTGCCGGTGATGGAGATCTGTTTTCGATTGGGATGGGACATTTTGTTCATGCAGCCCAGAAGGATTTTGACATAACGGTTTTATGTCTTGACAACAGAATGTATGCCATGACAAAAAATCAGTCATCTCCGACATCCGAGCAGGGACACCGGGGAACAATGACTCCTCAGGGAAAAACGGAAGATACATTAAATGTGGTAGAATTCGCAATCAATTGTGGTGCATCGTATGTTGCGAGAGTGAGTGCTTATCAGAATGAATTGTGTTCCAGAATAATTGCTGATGCTATGTTACATAAGGGATTCTCTTTTGTCCATATTCTTTCGCCGTGTGTCACATTTGACAAATCAGAGTATACTAGAGATGTGAAAAATAAGGTTAAAATAGTAGAGGATTTCGATATGAGTGATAAACGGTTGTCTTTACAGAGTGCACGTTTTGATTCTGAATCAGGTGAGATAGGCACCGGGCTACTGTATAGGCGAAGATGAATGGAATTTTTTCACAGAAAAAAAGATAAAGTTATAATAGTAATTAGGATAGATTTTAAATTTTACCTGCCGTTTGAAAAAGATTGAATTTAATGTGTAAAAATCTCAGTTTGCTTTTACTATCCTGTGTAATTGTTTTCTTAACATTATTAAATTGTAGTAATCACAATATTCAAAGTCCCCCTGCAGGGGATTTAGGGGGCGTTTAACAACACTGGTGTGATACTCGTCTTTACAGAAACAAAAACGCTTAATTATTAATAAGCTCCGGAAAATGATTCTTCACTCTCCCGATATCGTGAGCATCATACTCCTTACCCTTAAGGACTTTTGTAAATGAGTACAGATCATTAATATTAAGAGTGTAAACTTTTTCAGGATACTGTGTCTTGATTTTAGAAAAATGATTGATTACAGTTTTATAAGTTACCAATTTTAGTGCTTTCTGCTGACCCTTTGCAATCTCTTCGTCAAGAACAATTTTTTCACTTCCCGCAGGAGCTTTCATGGTTTTCTGGATTATCTCTTTGGCCCTATTCCATGAGATCTCACCACTTTCAAGTTTTTCGCGAAGCTGTCGGTTGATCATTGGCGCAAATTTTAAGATCTCGTCAATCCAGCCACTGCTCTTGTCAAGAAATTCTGCAATACGATCGGTTGGCCAGTTGACATTGTTTAAATAAACAACTGTTTCGAAATAATCGGTGATCTTTGTATCAACCCTGTCTGCATTAAGTTTTAAATTAAGCGCTCTGATCTCATCCGGATCACCCGCAACAATACGAACATCAATGCGGTCAAAATACCCCGGGTTTTGTCTACGGATTGCCTTGATTGCCTCCATGCGGTGAAATCCTCCAACAAGGTAGTATTCTCCTACCTGACGTTCCCACACGACAAGCGGCTCCAGCAGTCCGTTACGTAAAATGTCTTTCTCCAGATGTGTTATTTTTGATTGTGTCAGCTGACGATGATTGCCGATCGTTGGATGAATGTTGATTTTGTCAATATTAAGATATTCATAACGTTTTGTTGTAAGCATAGTTAGCCCCCTTGAAATGACGTTTACCATACCAAAAGTAAACTTAATAAAAATTATATAATCAGCAGTGGCATTTCAAGGGGTGGAGTTGAAATTTATAGTACTGAAAAAAAGATTAATCCTTTGAAATTAGCATACCGATTTAGTATGCTCCACCCCACAACCGAAAAAGGAATTCTGTCCATGGCAGCACGTCAATATTACTCATTTTTCGTGGCTTCTCATCGAGCGAGACTACAATTGCATGTTTCATGAGCGTTTCACTTGTAAATTTTAGCAACGCTTTAACATGTTTGTCGGTTACCATTGCTGTTGATTTTACTTCAATTGCAACATCATCACCAATAATAAAATCAACCTCGTTACCATCATAATCACGGTAGAATGTAAGTGGTCTTCTATCATTTGCATAGTGCAGGTATGCATTCAGTTCACAGAAAATAAACTGCTCAAAACTCTTGCCGAACAATTCAGTATGAGGAGCTATCGATTTCCTTCCTGCAAGGTGATTACATACACCGATATCAAACATATAGAACTTTGATGTAGAAAAGGCTTTTCGCTGCTGTTGTTTGCTGTATGGTTGTAACATTGTACCAATCAGGGTATCCTCAAGAATAGCAAAGTACTCACGTATTGTACGAGCAGGGACCTGAGCATCACGAGCGACCGATTCAAAATTAAGCAGCTCTGTATTTACCAAAGCAGCAGATTGGAGAAATCGTGCAAAGTTGTCAATTTTACGTACAGCACCTTCAGCCTGAATTTCTTCCGAAAGATATAAACCGCAATAAGCCGCAAGGTCTTCATCCGGATACTCAGAGGTATAGATTGATGGTAACGTGCCAAAATTAATAGCTTTGACAAGATCAAAAGAATCAATTTCAGATGTCACAAGAGGATAAAGTTGCTTGAACCAGGCACGACCCCCAAGGAGATTAGCACTACCACGTTTTAGTTTTCGGGAACTGGAACCGGTTAGAATAAACCGAAAACCATGTTCCTCAATGAGGTTATGTACTTCGTCCAATAAAAGCGGTAATTTCTGTACTTCATCGATGATGACCGTGGTCCGCGTCGATGAGGCAAGTAACTCTTCCCGTAAAAGTGATGGTCGCTGACTTAGACGTGCAAATTGATCAGATAATAAAAGGTTATAGTATGGAGATTCAGGGAAAAGTTTCCGCAACAAGGACGTTTTTCCTGTCTGACGTGGACCAAAAAGGAAAAATGAACGATTTGAAGCGATATCTATAAGATTAATAGCCCTTTTATAAAACTTCATATCATTAAAATAACATAAATTATAAAAATCCGCAACAATGATGCGGATTTTCGTAGATTTTCAGCATTATAGTTGCGGATTTTCAGACTATTTAAAGCAATTCAGGAATATCAGTATTAAAAAGAAGTGAAAAAGAGAGCCTGCAACATGAATAGGAATTGGTCATTGAGCATAGCGCATCGGGAAGCGGATTAAAAGATTCTCCATAATAAATTGAGTTTGCAGTTGTAACTGGAATATGCTATGAGTGACACCTGATGAGGATATTGTTTTGAGAGATTGGAAATTTCTATAGAGCAGAAAAGCAATAATCAACTAAAACTTTAAAACCAGTAACACGTTACCTGTAACGTGTTACTTACTCATGCATTGCTTGCTTACTCAAGCCATTTAAACAATGTTTTTATATCGTCAAGATCGCCATCAACGATTTCAAGGGTGACAATAGGAACATTTTTTTCGAAAAGGCGCCGAACGATCGGTTTAAGATTCATTTCGCTTTCGTAATAGAAATGGGCATGCGAATCTTTGATTTGCTCATGAGGCGTGCCTTTTTTAATAAGGTTATGATTGAGATGTACCCCGACAATGTTTTTTGTGTCAATCAGTTTCAGTGCTTCTTCATGAAAGTCAAACCCGTGCAGCAGTGACGCAGTCCAGAAGTGACCGAGGTCAAACCATAGATTATCGATGAGTTCATGAATCTCCTGCGGCCGCTGAAGTCCGCTGCCGATACCGACAAAATCATTCTCCTGTGCTACGATCAGCCCTGAGGATGCATAGTCGTTTTTTAGTTTTGTCAAATGTTCTGAATAGGTCTGTTTATATTTGAGAAAAGTATCAGTTTCAAAAAATGATGGATCCATGATAAAGGACTTATTAAGACAGTAGGTATCACCAACTCCGGCACGAATTGTACGGCGATAGTTTTTCATATCCTGAATAATCGGTAAATCGGTCATGAAAAAGCCGTGAAAGAACAGAAGCTCAGTTTTGAATTCAGGAAGATAGCGAATACATTCGTCAATGCATCGTTTTGTAAATGCGTAATCTTTTGCTGCAAGGTTTAAAAAATATTGCGCAAAAACCGGAGAATGAATTGAAAATCCTATATCATTAACAAACGGTAATAGTTGTATGAAGAGATCTTTTTCAATTGAATTATGAAGCTGTACACCAAAGGGGAAACCTTTAGACTCTACAAATTTAGCTGCTTTCGTAATTTTATCTTTATAATCAGCACCTGAAAAACACATGGTGCTGTATTCAATACGTGTTGTTGTTGCCATGATACTATCTTAACCAAATATTTCTTTGAGAGTTGCAATGACATCGGATGAATTAATATCACCCTTTACAATAGAGACGCCCGGCGTTGTTGGAACAATAAAGCGAACCTTTCCTGATTCCACCTTCTTGTCAGTAAACATCATGTTGTACAGTGTTTCCGGATCAGGCTTTTCAGGTAAACCGGGCAGCGGCATTGATGCCATCACTGATTCAAACATGGAATAATCAGATAATGCAACCGTTCCGATTCGTTTACCAAGATTATAAGCACATTTCATTCCCCATAAGACTGCTTCACCATGAAGAATCCCGGAAAAATTATAGAACCGTTCAAGACTGTGCGCAAAGGTGTGCCCATAATTAAGTAATGCCCGAAGCCCCTTTGTTTCGAATTCATCCTGTGATACAACGGCTGCTTTAGCCTCAACACTTTTAAGTATCCCCTGAAGCAGTACTTCAGGTTCACGTTTAAGCATTGCGTTGTTGTTATTCTTTACAAAATCAAACATCGGGCGTCCGCTGATAAATCCGTACTTAAAGAGCTCTGCATACCCGCTGATAAACTCATTCTGTGGTAATGTGTCAAGAAATGCAGTATCGACAAACACTCGTTTAGGTTGCCAGAATGCTCCAATCAGATTTTTCCCCAAAGGATGATCAACAGCGGTTTTCCCGCCGACACTTGAATCAACCATTGCTAATAATGTTGTTGGAATCTGAACAAAGGGAATACCGCGAAGAAATGCTGATGCTGCAAAGCCGGCTACATCACCAACAACACCACCACCAAGTGCGATCAGTACACTTGAACGTTCGAACTTATTACGGATAAGAAAATCGAGAATCGCTTCCCATGTGTCAATTGTCTTGTACTGTTCACCATCAGGCATCTCATGCACTTCAAGATCTAGTGATGATTTCCAGGAATTGATCATTGACGCATACAGTTTTGCGATGGTGCAATTGGTTACAAGGGCGAATCTGCTTTTTGGAAAATCAGTTTTAAGTATATCAGGCATACGATTCGCGATCGATCTGTCTATGATAATTGGATACGATTTTGATCCGAGGTTAACAGTGAATTCCATTAAGAATGTTCCTTATATCCACAGGTTAATGTTCACTATGATACCAGCCACATAAAAAAGAGGTATACACTAAAATAAATGATTAGCCAGCAAGCTGCTCCTAAAATAATATGACATTTGTGGATAATTTATTTTAAAGTGTATATGAATAGTAAACCCCGGGGATTATAATTAATGATATCCAACTATTGCCATAAAAAAATAGTTTAGCGAACATATAAAAGATGTTTCGCTAAACTATGTGTACCCGTTATTATTAAGATTTGCGGATGTAACGTTTATAATTGTACGAGTTTCAACTGACTACTTAATAACAAACAATACTTTTACATCAGCACTTACATTGTTTTCACTGACATATCCAACAGCTCCGGGCGTTGATGCCACTTTGGCAACCATTGCACTTTCACTATCTAAAGATTCAGGTGCTTTACCTTGACCCGAGAGTTGTGCTTTCATCCAGATTTTTTTAAGTTCTGTTGATGTTTTATTAAGTGCAGCATAAAACTTATCCTGCACTTCACCACTTTTAAGATTAAAAACAACAATTGGTACATTGTTTTTTGACATCTGCACTTCCAGAGTAAAAATATCAGAAGCTTGCGTATTGGTATTTAAAACAAGGTCAACATTCTTGTTGGCAATGACAGCAATTTGGGAGTATGATGGTGCTGCCAGCAATAGTGTAAATATGACAGTTAGTAACATATTTTTAAGGTTCATATATCCTCCAGATAAGTATTCTAATTTTTTATTACAGGTTATTAGAAGAAAACGCTTACAGCAACTTGTCCTATTATTTGATTAAGCTCAACGGCAGCTTCATCTGACATGATATCATTACGTATATTGGTCAATTCTGTTTTAATCGTGACATTATCGGTTAACCTGTATCCTAAACAAAACAATAACCCTGATACTCCATCTTTGGATACCAATAGATCTGATGCGTCTGCCTGGTTACTGAAACCAGCTGAAGCATAGAACTTTTCCAGAAAATCGTACATCACATTGACATACCAAAATGATTTTGTTAAATCGGTTCCAACAGTCTGAACTGCATATGGTTTCATTTGTCCCGCAGGAATCGTTGTTCCTTTCACTATTTTGTCAAGATTAGCCTTCTCCTTATCGCTAGGCATCTGTTTTACAAGTATATATTCACCCTCAATAGTTAATCCGTGTCCGGTATACGAAAGGTCAAACCCTAATCGTGCTCTGGGAATATCGCCAAGTTCAGGCATTATCTCGAGTTTCGGGACAAAAGATGGAAGATGTTCATTAATGGATGGGATTCGAGCATTTTGATCTGCAACACTTTTATTTATCACATCGTTTCGTGCATAGTCATATGTCCCTGATACACCAAATTTAAGTCCACTCGTGCGCATACCAACCCGTCCACCAAACAGTTTAAAATTTGTTGTATCATCCCCGGGTAATGTCAACGTACCACTACCCTTCACCTCTGTTTCAAGAAACTCGCTGTTTCCACCAAAGATGGCGTAATCGAATTTTGCCTCATTAATGGGCTGAGTACCAAAAATTTGAAGCATTGCATGTTCAGGTGCCCACCTGTTTAACGCGAGGGATTCCTGAAATGATGTTTCATAGACAATCGGTCTGACAATATAGGGGAACAATGGGAATTTGGTTTTAATTTCATTAAAGCTGTTAAATGTCGGTAATAATTTTCCGACTTTAATATTTAATTGACGATATGGGCTGAACTTAATCCATAATTCATCCAGCGCCATGCTTCCCCATGATTTCGATGTACTATAATTTCCATTAAACTGTATATCAGCAAGCATTGTGATTTTTGGCGATAACGTTTTCTGAAAAAAAAGATCGAACTCCTGAACTGAAAAGGTTGTTTTTGGTGAAACGGATTCATCAGCAAGATCTTTGTTACCTGTAAGTGTTATTTGAGCGTACCCAAAAATATCCACCCCTTCCGCACATATATTCCCAGATGAAAACAACAGTAGCCCAAACACGAAACCAGCATAGCGCATTATTAAATGCTTCATAAACGCACCTTTTTTTAAGAGTGAAAAATTATTAACCACAACATTGAATTCAATTTTAGAATTGATTTTGTTTCAAGTCAATAAAAATCAATTGACGTGGTGAACTTTTATAGCAGATCAATCATGTTATGTAATCAATAAGAGTGCTTAATTGCGAAAAGTGACGATAGTATATCGAAGTTGAGTATCTTTTACATCTCGTTACCGCCATCGAAATGGCTTTGAATTTGGATTATATGCGGTTCGATTTTTCGATTGTCTCTTGTAAATTAATTATGCTTTTAAAGCTACTTCCAGGTAATAACTTTTCTGACATTACGCTTAGTATAGTGGTGCGATAAATAAAGTCCTTGCATTCAATGACCCGGGGATTTTGAACAATCCTGAAATTTTACAGATATATTAATTTAGTTTTGCATGGTTTATTAAAAGAATTGAAAATAATAGTAACAAGAAACAGTAATGTTCCTTCTGTACTATTATTCCGGCAACTAAATAGGGCTCACACCATACCAGATTTTAATAAATATGAGAAATAGTTAATTGCCGGAGTAATAAACTAATCACCACCATTTTCATTCTTTGATGCGGTATCTGTAAATATATTCTCTAAAATCAATCTGGCTTCCTCCTCTTTCCCTTTCTCAACCATTATTTTGGATGCTGTAATTGGATTTCCAAATCCACTTGCCGCAACCAGGTTTTGAGTAAATTCATTGGTAATATTAAACCGGATATTAGCGCTTTCCAAAACACCTCTGGCAAGAGCTATGTCGTAAAGCTCCGATGTTTCGGCAATGGAAACCATTTCGGCATACTCATATTCAACAGGCTTTTTTTCAGGTTTTTCTTCAGGAAGTGGATCTAATTTGTCAACCAAATCCTTGTTGCACTTTTTGCAATGTGTAAATCCATCTCTGAATTCGCTTTTACAGTTGGGGCAAAACATGGTAATTTCCTTTCTGCATGTGTGTGCAATTTAACCGTTGTATCACTTCAAGATACCATGGTTTAAAGTAACCAGATCAGGGCAAAAAAGATTTCTTCAAGGTGCTTGAATCATTGTTAATGCTGCCAGTCACTCGTTACTTGTCACCTGTCACTATTATCAATCCGTAACAACCTCAATATTCGCTCCGAGTTTCCTGAAATCCTCTACAAACGTAGGATACGTAACATCCGCAGCCTCAGCAGTCTCGATAACGGTTTCCCCTTTAGCAATCATTCCCGCAAGAGCAAGTGACATGACCACCCGGTGATCATCATGACCATGTACCACAGCGCCATGAAGGCTGCTTTGCCTGATAACAAGTCCATCAGGACGTTCGGTGATATCTGCTCCCATTTTACAAAGCTCTTTCCGCATAACTGTGATACGGTCAGTTTCCTTAATGCGTGCCTGTGCGACATTTACAATTGATGTAGTTCCTTCTGATGCACACGCGAGTACTGATAATGCAGGGAGTGCATCAGGCATTGCATTCAGATCTATCTCTTTTCCAATAAGTTTACAATCACCTTTAATTATCGTATTGTTTTGAGTAATGTTGACATATGCACCAGCATGTTTAATGACATCAAAAACACCCTTATCACCCTGCGGATCAGTGAAATCAATACCCTTTAGTGTTACCTCTTTGCCACATAGTGCAGCAGCTGCTGCAGAAAACGTCGCAGATGAAAAATCACCGGGAATTTCCATATCAAATGGTTTGTATGACTGGTTTCCGTAAATATGAAAGCGTGAGTAATCGCTTGTGTATTCAAATTTAATGCCCTGTTTTTTCAACCACCAGATGGTCATTTCGATATAGGGTTGCTCATGGATGTTGTATACTGTAAATGTGGTGTCTCCTGTTTTGATAAGTGGACAGGACAGGAGCAGGCTTGATACAAACTGCGACGAAATGCCATCTACGGTGGTCGTACCGCCTTTGATCGGTCCCTGAATAGTAAATGGCAAATCTTTCGGATCACCCTCAAGTGTATAGGAAACGCCGAGCCCTTTTAGTGCCTGGAGTACTGGACGGAACGGTCTTGACCGAAGTGAATTGTCGCCATCAAAGCGGCGGAATTTACTTCCGAGCGCTGCTGCTGATGAAAACAGATTTGTTCCGGTACCGCTGTTACCCATATCAAAAAATTCATCACCGCTGTTGAAATTGCCACCCACACCTTTTACTTTAAGAATATCACCATTGAAATCAATGATTGCCCCAAGACTTTTTGCCGCTCCAATTGCTGATGCACCATCACCTTTAAGTAAAGGTCTTCTGATTACTGATTCTCCATCAGCAAGCGTTGCGATTAAAAGCGCGCGAATGGTGTGCGACTTTGACGGAGGAATGGATATTGTGCCGGAAAGCGTTGATGGTTTTACGATCCATTTCATAGCGTGTCAATAAACCTTTCAATTATGTAAGCAAATAAAAAAAATTTTCCAGTTAGTGTCTGTATGTAATTTATTAAATAAAATCAGACTGACGATTATGGCGGCTACTCAACCAGTTTCCTGAATTCGTCAAGTGTCAGTATGTCATTTGTAATTTCGATACCAGTCCAGAGTTTAAATGATTCCAATGCCTGATAAAAAAGCATCGGTAAACCGTTGAGTATTGCACACCCTTTACTTTCCGCCTCAGCAAGAAATCGTGTCTTTGGTGGATTATAGATTACATCGATAACTTTCATGTGTTTTTTAAACAAGGATATATCAATCGGGGTTGTTCCGGTATCCGGATGCATACCGGCACTGGTCGTGTTAACAAGCAGTGTACACTCCTGCATCACCTCTTTAAAGAGCGGATCTGCAAAAGAACAGGATATAATACTCTGTCCTGTTGACAATTTAATAGTTTCAGCAAGTGTTTTTGCCTTTTCGCCATTGCGAGCGGCAATTGCAATGGAGCTGACATTGCTTTCAAGTGTCAAAGCTGTTGCGATTGTTCGTGCTGTACCGCCATTGCCAAGAATTACTACTTTACTCCCGGCAAGTTCTGCATTAATTAGTTGTAAACCACGTTTAAACCCGGCATAATCAGTAGTTGTACCATTAAGAACACCATTTTTAACATAAAGGGTATTTACCGTGCCGGTTTTTTTTGACAGATCGCTGATGTGGTCACAATAGTTGATCACATGTTCTTTATGAGGAATAGTAACATTTCCACCTGTAAAGCCACAGGTACGGATAGTGTAGATCATCGAATGTAATGATTGTGGTGGTACATGTACAGGAATATACACAAGATTAAGACCAAGTTTTTGAATAAGAAGGTTATGAAGCACTGGTGATTTGGACTGGCTGACAGGACTTCCGATAATACAAAGAAGCCCTGTGTTACCTTTTATTTGTTGTGTGTTTGTGTTCATAGTGCAGGATCGCTCAGAAATGCTTTGATACGATTACGTCCGCTGTTTTTTGCTCTGTAAAGTGCAACATCTGCTTCCTCAAGCATGTTTTGAGGAGAATCCATATCGTCTCTGTAGGATGTTACTCCCAGAGATGCACTGAGTCGACCACTCGGAAGTGACTGCTCATTGACAAAACGATAGTCGAAAATTGCCTGTCGGATATTCTCAGCAGTTTTTATTGCAAGATTCAGTGGCTGTGATGGCAACAGAATAGTAAATTCCTCACCACCATATCTGCTGACAGTATCATCCTGGCTGCATACCGCGTGAAGAATGCGAACAGTCTCAATTAAAGCAATGTCACCCTGAATGTGACCATTAAGGTCATTGTAAATTTTGAAATGATCAAGATCGAGCATTATCAGAGAGAATACTTTTCCCGATGTACGCGCCTGAAGAAACAATTTCCGGAATTCATCATCGAAAAAGTGACGATTATACGCTTTTGTCAAATCATCAATAATTGCACGGCTCGCCGTATCAACATAATCATTGGCATCAATAATTTTTGGATTGATAATACGCTTTTTAATATTTGTATAATAGTCAAGCGTTGCTACATGAATACCAACATTTCGTCCCAGTTTTTCGCTGATAAGGTATTTGTGCTTAAGAATTTCTTTCCAGTCCCGTTTGGCTTCATCTTCGGGAAGGCGGATCTGTATCAGGGCGAAAATAAGATCCCGATAATAGGTACCCGGCTTTTTTCCTATTGTATCAAGTAAGATTTCGTCATCCTTGATATGTTCAACCAGATCACCGCTAACAATTTCAATAAGTTTACGCGTGGTGAGATTTTTTAAATTATCAATATCTTCCAGGTTGAGATTTGTATCCTCAAGATCACCAAGATGCGCTTCATCACTGTTATAAATATTATCCATAGTTCTTTCCATAACTGATACCTTCTTTTATACATAATATAAATACGGCCCTACCCTGAGTAAATGACCATGCTTAGATAACTAATTGTAAAAAAGTTATACACAGTAGATAAAAAACTTGCATTTTTGCCCGTAATGTTTTATTATTACTGTAATGGATACAGTAACACTTAAACAAATAGTACCAAAGATCGGGCGTATTCTTAAGGTTTTTCGGGAAAAAACCGGTAAGAATCAGGGTGATGTCGCTACGGATGCCGGGATCTCGGTCAGTATGCTCAGCCAGATCGAGCGGGGGCAGGTTTCTGCGTCGATAGAAACACTTATTGCAGTTTGTGCAGCGGTAGGTATGGAGCCGTCCGAGCTTTTTAAGCTGGTTACCGGAGATAAGCCGGTCAGGATTCATAATAGTAGTGAGCGGTTGAAAACTGAAGTTGGCGGGATACGGTATGAGCAGCTTATGACAAGTAATCATGGTACTTATCAGGCCGAGATGTTTTTGCTGGATGTACTGCCGGGGTGTAAAACAGCGCTGAGCAGTGATGGTCATGATGGTGTCGAGATGGGATTTGTGTTACAGGGATGTGCAGAGCTGACTGTTGACAATGCAGTGTATTCTGTAAAGGATGGTGACAGCATCTGGTTTAACTCCAACAGGCCGCATCAGTTGTATAACAACGGGAAAGAGCTATTCAGGGCGGTTTGGAGTATTTCACCGCCACATGTTGACTATTTAGGCAATGCAGATCCGGAGCGGCCGGATTCATCGTTATAATAGGTATAATTCAGGAAAACAATAAACGAAAGGATAGATATGGGTAAAACGATTACGGAAAAAATATTCGCGGCCCATAAGGTTGATGAGCCGTTTACAGGCACACATGTGTTATCACTTGATGTTGTAATGTGTCATGAGATAACAACACCGATCGCGATCGCAGATCTTGTCTGGCGCAAAAAGGATCGCGTTTTTGATGCATCAAAGATAAAAGCAGTGATTGACCATGTAACACCTGCAAAAGATTCTCAGAGTGCAATGCAGGGAAAGATCATGCGTGAATGGGCGGATCGCCACAATATCAAGGATTTTTTTGATATCGGACAGAATGGTGTATGCCATGCGATATTTCCTGAAAAAGGATTTATCCGTCCGGGATATACTGTTATAATGGGTGATAGCCATACCTGTACACACGGTGCGTTTGGTGCATTCGCAGCGGGTGTCGGTACAACGGATCTTGAAGTCGGTATTCTTAAAGGTGTTTGCGCATTTCGTCAGCCAAAAAGCATTCTTGTCAATATTACCGGTAAAGTTCCTTTTGGTGTATATGCAAAAGATATAATGCTTGAGATTATTCGTCAATTGACCATGAATGGTGCAACTGACCATGTTATCGAGTTCAGGGGTCCTGTTGTTGATACTATGACAATGGAAGAACGCATGACACTTTGCAATATGGCAATTGAGGCCGGTGGGACATCGGGGCAATGCATGCCGGATCGTGTAACTGCAGAATATCTCTGGCCGTTTATTGCAGAGCAGTATAAGAATGATATGAATGCAGCAGTTGAGGATTTTAAAAAGTGGCATTCTGACCCTGATGCATCATATGCAAAGACATTGAACGTTGATGTAAGCGAACTTGAGCCGGTGACTACAATTGGTTTCAAACCTGATCAGGTGAAAAGACTTAAAGAGGTCAGCACGACGAAAATTAATCAGGTGTATATTGGAAGCTGTACCAATGGGCGCATTTCGGACCTTCGCATTGCAGCATCAGTTGTAAAGGGGACGAAGCTTGCAAAAGGTGTGCGCGGCATTGTAAGTCCAGCAACACCAAAAATTTACAATATGGCACTCGAAGAGGGGCTTATCAAGACATTTCTTGATGCAGGGTATTGTGTGTCAAATCCGACATGCGGCGCGTGTCTCGGAATGTCAAATGGTGTTCTTGCTGAAGGTGAAGTTGCAGTTGCGACAACCAACAGGAATTTCAATGGCCGCATGGGTAAAGGCGGTATGGTTCATCTTGCAAGTCCTGCAGCAGCAGCAGCAAGTGGAATCACAGGGTTTTTAACAGATCCACGCGAGTACCTCAGGAAATAAGGAGATAAAAACAATGAAAACATTTGGTGGTCCGGTACTGTTTCTTGACAGGTCAGATATCAATACTGATGAAATCATTCCGGCAAAATATTTGACAGAAGTAAAAAAGGAAGCATTGAAACCATATTGCCTTGAGGATCTTAATCTGGCAGGATTTGATCCTAAAGGAAAGTGGCGGGGACATTGCAGGGTGATTGTAACACGTGCAAATTTCGGCTGTGGTTCATCACGTGAACATGCGCCATGGGCTCTTGAAGTAAACGAAATTACTGCGGTGATTGCAGAAAACTATGCCCGTATTTTTCGTCAGAATATGTTCAATGGCGGAATGCTTGCAATTGAACTTTCAAAGGACACGATTGCTGACATTTTCACTCTTGCATATAAAGGTGAAGTAAGCTGTGATATTGATATTGTAAACAAAAAACTTGTCTTTACAACAAGTGGTGTAAAAAAGGAGTATGCATTTACAGTATCAGAATTTGATAATGCGCTGGTGAGTGCCGGCGGATGGGTCGAATTCGCTGATTCACGTTATTAATGTATTTGTACCGGGCGAATCATCATACGCCCGGTACATTTCACGAATTATCATCCGCTCGTATCATTTACATATCGCCCACAATTGATTATTTGTCCACATTAAAATTAATAAGCACATTTGCCCTCTATTAATAGCATTGTTACCAATCAAATCTGGAACCCCCATTCAAATTCTACTAAAAAGATTTTTCCGTAAAACCCGGGAAGTGATTATATTACAGTAAAGACATTAAAAATCGTGTACATCTTTATTAAGCTGGTTAAGATTTATGGTAGAAAATTGTGTAATAACTTTTATCAAAAAATATTCTATCGACACAAGAACTACTGTATTTAAAATTACTGAACACAAGGGTCAGATACCTCATTTTGATGGTATGATTCAGGATGAAATACTAAAAGTTCAGTTTTTAGCTTTCATTCAATCTCTATATGGACAATTTACAGAAACCATAACAGTCATAAATACTGCAAAATTGGAAAAAGGCATCGTCCGTGTAATTTGTGCAGATCTTTACAAAGAAGCATCATTTTCTTCCGGAATAGTCACTCAGGTACTTTTAGGGACAATCGTACAAATTATTGATGAGAATAATGATTGGCTGTTCGTTCAATTGCCTGACGGATACCTTGGATGGGTCAATGAAACTGTTGTTAGAGCTGATACAAAGAAAATTGAACAATGGAGCAATTTTGAGAATCTTCTGTTTGTTCATGCACTATATACTGCTGTGTTTGATCCGGAAACAACCACTGAGTATGTCTGTGATGTTTCCATGGGGAATGTACTGCTGAATAATGGCCGGAAGGGATCGTTTTACAATGTAGAATTCCCTGATTGCCGAAAAGGTTTACTATCAGTTGATTCGGGAATGTCGTTGATAGAGTGGAAAAAAGCAAATCTTCTTACATCCGAAAATATTGTAACAGCAGCAAAACGGTTAATCGGAATCCCCTATGTCTGGGGTGGGTGTTCTTCAAGGGGCCTTGATTGCAGTGGGTTTACAAAACTCGCATATCTCATGAATGGGTATCAGCTTCCGCGTGATGCAGATCAGCAGGCGAAAACCGGAATAACTGTTGATTATGACCGGTCATACAGCTCACTGCAACCGGGAGATCTGTTGTTTTTCGGGCGCAGGGCGGATGGGTCTGTTGAAAAAAAAGCTGGGAATCCGATACCCGTTTCTCATGTCGGCTTATCATTAGGTGGCGAAATATATATGCAGGCATCCGGTGATGTTCACAAGAGCAGTCTTGATCCGTCAAGTAGCATCTTTGATAAACGGAGAAGTGAATCGTTACAGTTTGTAAAACGGATAATAAAATAATCGATATGGAATAATTTACTATGCAATTGAGAACTTACCCGTACACGCTCGAACTCAAGCATACATTTACATTATCACATTCGTCACGTAAAACGACGGACATTGTAATAGTAGAATTAGAGCATAATGGAGTTATTGGTTACGGTGAGGCGTCGTTGCCTCCCTATTATCCTGAAACTCAGTCCAGTGTTATTGATTTTATTAATCGGATTTCTTTAACTCAGGATTATGATATCATTGATCCTGAAATTATAATTGAATCAGTTCATTCATTGACTGATAGAGATTATGCTGCCAAAGCTTCATTTGACAATGCGATATGGGACTGGTATGGAAAAACAATTGGACTGCCACTCTATGCGCTATGGAATCTTGATATCAATACTATCCCACCGACATCGTTTACAATAGCAATTGACGAACCTGATGTTGTACGTAAGCTGGCTGCTGATGCTCATAAGTTTTCAAGGCTAAAAATAAAGCTTGGTTCAAAAAATGATAAGGAGATTGTTTCTGCAATCCGTGATGTTTCAGAGCAGCCATTGTATGTTGATGTCAATCAGGGGTGGAATGACAAATATTTCGCTCTTGACATGATCGGATGGCTGAGAGAAAAAAATGTTATTCTTGTTGAACAACCGCTTCCTGTCGGACTACTTGACGAATCAGTCTGGCTATTTGAACGGTCACCACTTCCAATTATCGCTGATGAATCGGTTCAGGGGGTTCATGATATAGATCGTATACAGGGTGCGTTTCATGGGATAAATATAAAATTAATGAAATGCGGCGGTTTGAGTACCGCGCGTAAAATGATTGACAGTGCAAAACAAAAAGAACTTAAAATAATGATTGGATGCATGACAGAATCATCATGCGCAATTTCTGCTGCGTCTCATTTGTCACCGCTGGCTGATTGGATAGATCTGGACGGTTCTTTACTTGTTGCAAATGATCCGTTTACAGGGTCGGTTTTATCAGATGGTAAAATTATTCCACGTCAGATTCCAGGGACTGGTGCTTCCTTAAAAAGTGATTTTCGTGATTGAAACTTATCGCAATTTCTCAAACATCACTAACCATACTCCGGGGACATCTTCCTTTTTGTCAAAAATACGGTATCCCCTATTGAGATAAAATCGTACGTTACCAGTGCTGGCTTCTCCGGTAAACAGCTCAAACCGTTTGACATTTGGGAAGGCAGTTTCAATTGCGTTCATTAGTATGGTTCCCAGCCCGAAATTCTGAAATACAGGCTCAGTCATTAACCGGCCAA
Organism: Fibrobacterota bacterium; assembly: GCA_023459055.1. Classification (GTDB taxonomy): domain Bacteria; phylum Fibrobacterota; class Chitinivibrionia; order Chitinivibrionales; family Chitinispirillaceae; genus JAAZBG01. The sequence continues at coordinate 28,091 of JAEWVR010000041.1, read as the reverse complement.
TCAGGCATGTATCTTCTTTTTGAACTGCTCTGACAGATCCGATTATTGTACTGTTAACAACTGCCTTGAGGTACGTGTAATCGGAGAATTCCTGAACTAATTCAGTAAACGTTTGTTTGATCGGGGAGATCCCGTAATTGCCACCGTTTATTTCTGCTTCCTGAACGAACGCACGTTTTTGAAGGAAAAAAATAGAGCGAATATCATCCTCGGTTGCTTTTGAAACTGTTACTGTGGTAATATCGAAAATTGAATATTTTTTCATTATCAAAACTCCGTACACACGATGTTGTTGAAAAAATAAGCGCCAGGTATTGCTACCTGACGCCTTCCGCTTCACCCAAATTGTCTGCAAGAGGACCTTGCAATGAGGATTATTATGTAGGTATTAGTAAGATACTATTGTGCAGTATAAAAAAGCAAATTTTTTATTTAACAGAATTTCAAAGTATAATAACCTTTTAAAAGAGCAGGGTAAACAAGTAATGGGTACTCTTTACCTATTCGGATCAAGCGCATCCCGTAAACCATCACCGACAAAATTGAACGCCATAACCGAAACAAGAATAAATACACCGGGAATCAGTATCCACGGATGAGTTTGTATATCCGCGATATTCATGGCAACACTGAGCAAATTGCCCCAGCTTGCGTAAGGGTCCTGAATACCAAGGCCGATAAGGCTTAATGCTGACTCCCCCAGAATGTACCCGGGAATTGACAATGTAATAGAAACCGTTGCGTATGACATCGTCTGCGGCAATATATGACGAATAATAATCCGGATATCACCTGCACCAAGGGCCTTTACAGCAGTTACAAAGTCCCGTTTACCGATAGATAAAACCATTCCCCGTATCACACGTGCAAAACCAGCCCAGCCGACAAGGCTTAAAATTGCGATAATGAGCAGATACACCTCTACAGATGACATCTTTATCGGGAATGCACTGCGGAGTGCCAATAGTAGAAAAAATGATGGTACAAGCATAAAACATTCTGCAAAACGCATAAGAATCCAGTCGGTTTTACCTCCATAGTAACCGGAGATTCCGCCAATAATGAAACCCAGCAGTGATGTTATAAAGACACCGATCAATCCGACAGAAAGAGAGACTCGCGAGCCATATACAATACGGGAAAAAAGATCCCGTCCAACAGGATCGGCACCGAAAAGGTAGATACGACATTTGCCGGATTTGTCATTAACACCGAACAGATGACGGTCGACTGGAAAAATGTTCCAGAGTTTTACAGTGTCACCTTTTGCAAAGAGTGAGATATAATATGGCTGGCTTTTGTCTTCAACATAGATACGCTGGAAGTTATTGTCAAACGTATATGAGTAGGGGTACACAAACGGTTGAATTGAAAACGAACCGTTATGGATAAAATGAATCCTGCTTGGTGGCTGAAACGAGAGTGCACGGTCACCATTGTCAAAATGATATGGAGCCATAAATTCGGCCAATATCGCCAAAGTGTAAAGAATGACAAGAATGGAAACGCCTGGCAGTACCAGCGGATGCCGGAATATTTTCTCTGCAGCACGATTATCTTTTAATAGATTCATCCTTTGCGTACCCTTGGATCAACGATAACAAGTAACATATCAGAGATAAAATTTCCGGCGATCAGCATCACACCCCCCATAAGTAAACTTCCCATCACCAGAAATGTATCCTGTGACCGGACTGCATTAAGCATCAGGCTTCCAAGCCCGGGCCAGTTGATAATGATTTCAAGCAGTGCTGCACCGCTTAAGAGTGCGCTGAACTCATACCCAAACAGTGTAATCAGCGGGTTAATTGCATTACGTAAAGCATGACCGTAGATAACCCTGTTTTCGGGAAGTCCCTTTGCACGTGCAGTGGTCACATATTGCTTGCGAAGCTCTTCAAGCATATTTCCCCTCGCAATACGCTGCAAGCCGGCGAGTGCAGTAATTGTAAGTACAATGACAGGGATTACCATATGTGCTGCACGGTCAATAAATTTTCCAAACATTGAAAGTGTGTCATAATTTGGGGAGATCATGCCGCTTTTAGGAATCGCACCGATGATCGGAATATCTTTACAAAGGTATACAACAAACATAAGCAGCAGCGCAATGAAAAACGTTGGAAGTGACATGCCCAGATATGAGATACCACTCATGATTCTGTCACTCCAGGAGTACTGTTTAACCGCTGCATAAATACCCAGTGGAATAGCAATAAGCCAGGTAAAAAAAATGGAAATTATCGCAAGCGTAAAGGTATTGACCAGGCGCTCCCTGATAACGGTACTAACGTTTGCTTCGCGTGAAAATGAGTATCCGAAATCAAGTCTTACAGCACGGCCAAGCCAGTGAACATACTGAACGAGTATTGGCTTGTCAAAATGATACTTGGCTTCAAGCTTTTTAACGGTTTCCTGGCTTATACGGGGATCAAATTTATATTTGGCAAGTACATCCCCGGGAGCAAGGTCAATAAACAGGAACGTGATAAAAGAGATAAGAAGTAATTGTGGAATTGAAACAAGTAATCGTCTTAAAAGTTCATCACGCATACAACGCCGGTTACCATACAATAAAAAGTGTTCATGATAGATTAATGTAAACCGGTAATATCTACCGATTTACATTATAATACTTATTGTTTTAAATAGATGTATTCCAGATTATGCAAAATTCCTGTATTATTACAGGGATTAATATTTCCAAATTTGTTGCTCAGGCAGTAAATCTGTTCCGGAAGTACTGTGTAGATATTCGGCAACTCATCGGATGCAATCTGCTGCCACCTATCATAGAGTATTTTCCTTTTTGCTGTATCAAGCTCTTTCACGCCGGCATCATAGATGCTGTCGATTGTTGCTTCCCACGATGTTTCAGGTTTTTTCTGCTTACTGTTCCACATGTGCAAAGAACCGCTTGATCGCCAGACATTATTACCTGAATGTGGTTCAGGTCCACCGGTAAGTCCTATCAGGATGCAATCCCAGTTGTAGGGAGGATTACTCATATTCTGAATTATGGTATTAAATTCAAGTGTCTGAAAATGAACTTTAATACCAAGACGTTCCATATCTTTTCGAATAATTTCGGCAATTTTAATGCGTGGATTATTACCGCTGTTTGTGACAAGTGAGAATTCAAGGATGTTGCCGTCCTTATCTTCAAGGATACCATCACCGTTAGAGTCCTTGAAACCTTCATCAGCCAGGATCGATTTGGCTTTCGCAATGTCATAAGGGTAGCGGGTTGTTGTATTGTTAAAGAAATAACCCTCTGATGGAGCCATTGGAGACCACTGAGGATACCCGAGCCCATTCATCACAATTTTGATCATATTATCTTTGTCAATGATATGTGCTATTGCCTGACGAAATTTTTTGTTTGTAAACCAAGTGTATTTCGGGTCGGTAACATAACGTACAGATTTACCGGCTTTTTTTGTCGCAACAGGATCCAATGTGGAATGCTGGTTAAAAATCAGAAAATTACTTCCTGCAGCTGGTCCTACTCTGTAAACCGTATACCCGCCGTTTGCTTCATCACTTTTTAACCCCGGATAGTCTTCGCCTTTTGCAGCAAGATAGTCGATCTCCCTGCTCTTAAACTGAAGTAATTGAGCATTCTGATCCGTGACAATCGTATAAATCACTTTGTCAATATAGGGTAAACTGTTACCGGCTGCGTCTTTTTTCCAGTAGAGCGGATTCTTTTTCAGAACTATTTTTTGGGATGGAGTGTAACTTTCAAGAAGGTATGGACCGGTTCCAACAATATCTGATGGCTTGGTGGCGATACTCAGTGCAGAACTGAATTTTTTACTTTTTACAATACTCTCCCACTTATGTTTTGGCAATATCTCCTGTACCAAAAAACGAAGGAATGGAGCAAATGTTGAAGGCAACTTGAACTCAACATGTGAACTGTCGATAGCTTTAACAGCAATTTTCCTGTTTCCATCAATAGTGAAAACATCACGTGATGAATTCGGATTGATGTCATCGTTGTAGATCAGTTTATTAAAGGTAAACTCGACATCATAGGCACTGAAACGGACGCCATCAGACCACTGAACCCCATCCCTGATATGGAATGTATATGTGTGCCCGTCAGGAGAGATAACCCATGAGTCAGCAAGGTTTGGCTGTGGCATTAGCGTAACGCTGTTTGCTTTCGTAAGACCTTCATACATATACGTGGTAAATTCGGTAGTACTTGTTTCCGTTGATGTAATCGGATTGAACGATTTCGGATCAGATACCGTTGAAAGGATAATCTGGCCGCCTGATTTCCCGATTTCCGGTACAAACTGCGCAGCTTTTGCGTTAAGTGCGACGTAGTCAACCATGTTGCCTGAGGTTGATACAGAATCAGAAGGTTTTGTTTGTGTTGATCTATCTGTTTTGCTTTTACATCCTGAAATTGATAGAAGAAGAAGGCTTACAGAAAGAAAAATCAGGTGTTTATTCATTCGCTCTCCTGTGAAAATCGCATTTGTTATAGAGTTGTCTGCTTAACCAGGTGTTCTTTGCAGATCAGGTTATCAGTCATGTATATCCGAATATAATATAAACAAGGATGCTATATCTCTACCGCAAAAAGAAAATTGTTTCTGCTCAGGCGATTTGCCACTATATATGTATCGCGGCAACGTTTATAACGTGCCGTTGAATTAGTTGATTATTTAATAGTAAGAATCCGGCTGTCTTTGCGCTGATTCATATACAACATTTTTATCCAGTCTGAACTGCGGGCTGTAAAAGAGAGCACGAAGTCGTCAATCGATCCTCCTGAAAAGGCAAAATCGCCATCAGCTTCAGCACCTATAGTTAGATTTGAAGTATTGGTAACCAGGCCAACAGTTGTTATATCACCAAATCTGGTAGCGGATTTATCGTCTCCATCAATGAATAATTTACAATTAAAATTTCCGGTACGATCAAATACTACTGCAACATGATGCCATAACGTGTCGGTAATCTGCGCAGTGGTCTGCAATCCAAATGCACCGGCTGAATCCCAGGATGACCCACCGGTTGCAATATAACAGTGAAATTGATTTGCCGGATCGAATGCAATATTCCAGCCGTAATTTACTGATGGATCACCACCGGTACTTTTTGCTGCAATAGTCTGAATTTTTCCGTTTACCGTTTTCTTTATCCATGCACTGATTGTCAAATTTGACATCTGAGGATTGCCAACATTTTTAAAATTGACATAGCCATTGGAATCACGCATATGAATTCCCTTGCCAATAATACCATCATACTGCTGGACAGAGCCGTTCGCCATACCATCCCACTGACTCCTGGATGCATCATTTACTAATGGCAAGGTAGAATTGAAATGCCAGACAGCTTTGAGTCCGCTTGTGGTATCAAACTTGTCATTAGCAGTCCGATCTGCATCAGGATTGCCATAATAAAGAACGATATGTTGCTCGCTGTTATCGGGTTGAATGGTATCAACCATTACCCAGATCTCACCGATACCCTGTGATGGTTCCCAACGTTCTATTTCAAATGGAAGCATTGTGTTATCCGGCTTTCTGAACATCAGGTCCTCACCGTTGGTTTTAATATCGTTAAAGGATATTGATGTTGTATCCAGTCTGACAAGCAAAGGAAAACCATTAAGAGTGGTTGTGATATTTGCACCACCCGAAGAGGTGTTGATAACGATATTTTTCTGGTATTTCCAAAACGTGTTGTAAATAGTGGTTACTGTTGATGGCGCAACGGGAACATCATATCTGATAATTCTTCGCTCCTGATTTGTATCCGATGCGTAGCGAAGCGTTGCAATTTTTCCTGGTGGAACAGAGTCAAGTACAACAAAACCATTTGTGGTCGTGCTGGTAAGCGATGATGCAATAGTGGTTCCGGGAATGTAGAAGAATCCATTGGAAAATGAAGCTAGATCCGGGACTGGGATTTTAATAGAGCCTGTTATATCAAGAGTTCCCTTTTGCAGGGTAACGGTGTCATCACCAACCACAGCACTGTCAATCATACAGCGACTCAACGAAGTCTGATCAATAGCCGTTATTACATACTCACCGGAATCCAGCCCGACAAAGCTGTAGGCTCCCGAGTCATTGGTTACAACATTGCGAATAAGTCCGTTTGATGAAATCCCCGGTACATAATCCGATGGAATACAGCGAACAAACGCATTACGAGCTACAGTACCGTCCTTGTGGACAATAATACCGGCAATCTTTGCGTTCCCTGTATCAACAGTCCCGCTTATCTGTTCGCCACATTGCATCAATAGCAGCGTGGCGGCAAACAGCATAGTGAAATAGTTTTTTGCAATAATAGTGTTCATAGTCCCCCGACAATAACTTTATATTGTATCACCCCTGATGTGCATCACCTATGCTGAAGGTTTCTTCATCGATTATTTTACTAATCGGGAAAAGAGCAATATTTATCTGGTAGATTCTGTCTGTGGTGTTATCGTTATTAACGATAATTTTCAGACGATCTTTAAATGCCTCTATCTCTTTTGTGATTATTTCATACGTCTCTCTCGAAACACCCATGGTTATTCCGCTTATATGACGATTGTTTCTATCAACAGTGTCAAGTGACGTTTTCGAAAGATCGATCATCGTTCGGGTAAAATTCCGTACGGCCATTGATGTAATTGTGTCATCAGCTGCAAGAGCCGTGGAAGTCTGGCGATATTGGCCGTTTTTTGTTTTTTCAATAAGTTTCAGGCGCAGAAGCATCTCAACTGATGCTTTAGCCCGTGAAACATCAATAGGCGGGACCAGTGATGCTGCCAGAGCACTAAAATCGTCCTTGAAATCCCTGATACAAACTAATTCCCGGATTGCCGGGACATACCAGTTCGAGAAACAGTCATATTGATCACCATTGATTACCGATTCTTTAACCCGTTCGGACATGGAGCGAAGCACTGTGTAGCACTGCTGCTTTTCGCTCATTGATTTAGCCTGGTTGAACGCAACCAGATTTAAAAAATAAAGTTTCTCTTTAGCTTTTAATTCAAGGACTTTTGCAAAACGTTCAGCCATGTTACTTGTTAAGTTGCGCTTGCCTTCGATAACATTTTTAAGGAATGATGGCGAGTTGACACCGATTTTTTGCGCAAAATAACGATAGGAGAAATACTGTGTAGTATCTTTTTTTTCCTGATAAAACTCTGAGAGATATTTTCTGTAGTCTATATACTCAAAAATTGTTTGCATACTATGTAATATAGGAAAAAAACGAGAAATCGTAGTATATAATTGTACACGAAAAATAGTGGATTGTACACAAGCAGTGTACGAAAAATTACATATGAACATGCTTAAGTAACAATTTCTTATGGTATTAAGGTAGATTATTACTATGTACGGAGCGTAAAAAAACTGATTGGAGTGGGCAAAAAAAAACAGGTAATACTGTTTTCCTTTTATGGAATTGAAAAGATTGTAGTGATGAGTAAGCTACCCCAATCAGTTTTTTTGTGCTTCTATCTGTTCCGGCATTGTTTTAAAAAGAGTAAAAGCCCCAGTAAATCCTGCATTCACCGGGAATGATGATTTTTTTGCCTGGTAGACTTCAAAATTATTAACACATCAGCGAGACCAGAAACTTTACGGTATGTCGTAAGTAGTACACTTTTTTACAATCCATTACACTATGGCGTAATAGCTTGTAAAATCCTTGTAACGATTACAGTATACCGTAAGGATTCTCACAGTTTGAAATAAAAGAAAAACGGCATCTTGAGGTGCTGTTATTGACGTAGAACAAATCAACTTGGGAAGTGAGAGTCAACTCCCGAAATGCTTAAGTTTTAGAGCGCAGCTTTTGTGCAAAAAACACACGAAGCTGCATCAAAACCTATAACCGGAGAAAAGTTACTTAGCAAAATACGGAGAATACCGTAAGATTCCGGATTCTGTCCGTGTGATGAAAACTCCATTATGGATATAGTCGCCTCCAATTACCTGACGACCGTTGAGACTGATGATTGATACCGGCCTGGCAGTGTAAAGCTGTTTTTTTACTGTAGTTAATGCGGCTGGAGAAATTGAGACAGACGAGCCGTATTTGAAATTCATAGCAGTCCATCGCTGAGCAGCAATTGTCCCTATTTTTACCTGGCCCTGTGCTTTATAATGAACGCCATCTGTAGGGAAACCCTTTGTATCAAGCGTATCAACATTTTTCATTTTTTTAGTCACAGCAACTTCTGCAGCTCTGATCTTTGAGTTGTATTGCCAGCTGTTTTGAACATCAATCATAGCAATAATCGATGGAAGATCGGTCACTTTTGTATCTTTACGAAGATCATTAATCAAATTAGTGAGATTGGTTTCGTATGCATTTGCGAGATTTTGATCCTGCCCGTCAAACTCACCCTGAAGCCACAAGAATCCAGCCAAACATGGAGTATATTGCGCTGTATCGTATGCTGAGTTAAATGACTTGAGTGCAGCATCGATTGCGGAGATCATCCGTTGATAATGTGGACCGCCTTTTCCGTTATTTGAACTTGGTGGCACCCAGCAATCGCTTGCTTTTGATGAATAATTTCCCAAATATGTTGATCCGCAGCACACTTTAATTAAAGCAATTTTTTGGTTTGGCATTAACTCTGAGAGTGTTCTTCCAAAGAACAGTTCCGGGCCGATATTGGTACCCTGGCTGCCAAAATTAATACCCAGCGTAAGCCACTTCTTTACCCTGGATGCATTGCCTTCCCATGTAATGTCCATATAAATTTTAACATTACTAACATCTTTTTTCTGATCAGATGTAAGATCATTCGAGGATGCGTAACCAGTCATGTTCGATTGTCCGGCAAGTATAAAAACCGGAACATCAGTCTTTGCGTATCCGCCAATTGCACTCAGCAATACAATTGCTGCCAGTAACCTTTTAAATGAATGCTTTGTCCCTTTGGTATTGTAAACCATATAAACTCCTGAATTAAAATAAAAAACCCCTCATCAGGTTAATCTATATGGATATCAAATCGGTGATGGATAATATAGTGTCGAGGTATAAAAAAATGTACACACTTTGTGTACATGTGGTGATTGGGTCAAACAAGAACCTGTTCTTCAGAATCAACAATTTTGAATATCTGATCACAGGAAAGATCTTTCATAATTGTGCGGAGAAACTCCCGGGGTTTTATGATAAAAAACTGTTTTGATGCTTTTTTGTACATCTGAGAGCAATAGATAATAATACCGAGTCCCTGGCTGTCCATAAAATCCGTTCCCGACAGATCGACAGCAATACCTCTGGCAGATGATTTGATATATTTCACCAGTTCGGCACAAACCGGTGGTATCTCCTGAGATGTAAGATCACCGTTTATACTGACGATCGGTATTGAATTTACAAAATGTGTTCTCAATTTTAATGCCATACAATTACCTTCTCTTGACAATCTTATCATTACAGTCTGAAAAAAGTCTATAAGTTTGGGAATTTTCCAGATAAAAACAGCGAAATCTCCTCTTTTTTTAAAAATTTTGTTAAAATGTATGCCTAATGTATAGATATAGTTGATATATAGGGTAGCCATGAACCAATTTTAAAAGTTTAAGACAGTTTATTTGCAAACATTGAAGAGGAGATCTCAGTTGAATAGCAGTAAAACGGCACTCGTGATTGGTGGAGGAAGGGGTATTGGAAGAGCCGTTTGCGTCCGGCTTGGGTCTGAGGGATATCATGTTATTATTAATTACAGGAGTAATACAGATGAGGCCACAAAAACGTTAAACGAAGTAATTGCCTCGGGAGGCAGTGCCGAGTTGTGTATGTTTGATATCACCAATAGTGTGAATGTATCGGAATCTGTTGAAAAACTGCTTAAGAATTATAAAATATCGTCATTGGTATTCAGTGCCGGGATTCGAAAAGATGAACTTTTGATTTTCATGAGTGAGGATAGCTGGGATCATGTGATAGATACAAATCTTCGCAGTTTTCATGCGGTAGTCAAGCCGGTAGTAAAGCAGATGCTTCTTGAGCGGTATGGAAGAATTGTTGTGGTTTCATCAACGTCGGGCCAGAGTGGGGTACCGGGACAGGTACATTATAGTGCCACAAAGGCAGCACTGATCGGGGCAACAAAAGCTCTTGCTCAGGAGTGTGCAAAGAGAAATGTACTTGTAAATGCAGTAACTCCGGGTTTCATTGAAACAGAAATGACAGAAGATTTAAATAATAAAGAAACAGCAGCACGTATTCCTATGCACCGGTTCGGAAAGGCATCTGAAGTGGCATCAGTGATTGCGTTTTTGCTTTCTGATGATGCAAGCTATGTAACCGGTCAGGTTGTTGGTATTAATGGTGGCATATACATGTAGAGTTGATAAAAAACGAATTAGCAGATGTGATAGCAGGAAATACAGTTGTGAATCGATTAATTAAAATAGTTGTACTAATGATAGCAGCCTTTTTAAGTGGAAGTTACGCAGATACACTTGTTGTTCAGTCTACTGCTGTACTGGATATTGAGACTGCCGGTATTGATCAGTTTAGAAAAGGTGACTATAAAAAAGCTCTTGACCAGATTCACAAATTTAAAAGTTATAAAGACACTGCATTAAGGTTGTATAAAACAGGTCTTTTTTATGCGATGCTTGATAATGAGAGTAAAGCAATTAACAATCTGCGACAAACAGCGGATAAGAGTACTGCACTTGCACCGTTTGCCTATGAATTGATTGGTGATATTCAACACAAAATGGGTGATAATCAAAATGCTTTAAATGCCTACAGAGTTGCATGCAATGGTTCAGTACCGCAGAAGTATAGAGACCACATTATTACAAAAATCAATATCCTTTATAATAAAGATTCAACCAGTCTTCCTCCCGGTATCTGGCTTGAGGAATTTCAGAAATGGCTTCGCCCGCAGATAAAAACACAGGCTCAGGATCTCGCAATGAAACTTGATTCGCTGATGGATGCCTGTGCCTGGAGTGTACTTGACTCTATGTTGATTGCTGCGGTTGATAAAGATCCTGAGTTTGGTAATGTACTGGAACGTTTATCAAAAACTGGTTTTCCCGATTCCGCTTTTACAACATCAACGCTCTTTACAATGTCTCAGGCAGCTTTTTCAAACCGTGAATATGCAGCTGCGACATTTTTTATAGAAAAGGCAAAAGCCCGGCCTGATTTTAAGACTGCAGTTCCTGAAAAAACAGCTGACTACTTTGAAGCCCGGCTGGTATATGCAACCGAAAAATTTACAAAAGCAATTGCACTGTTTAAAGCATACGAAAAAAAGTATGGTGCAGACTCTGACCTTCTGATGACCATTGCGCGTGCGTATCGAAAGGCCGACAATGATGCTGAGGCATCAAAATGGTATGACAAGCACGTGAAAATGTTTCCAAATCATCCAAAAACAAAGGAAATACTCTGGTTGCTCGCATGGCGTAATGAGTTTCTTGATAAATATATACAGGCGGGAATATACTACCAGAAAATCTACCTCACATTCAAGGATGGGCAGCGGGTGGAGGAATCGTATCTGAGGCGGGCATTGTGTTTTTATAAAAGAGAAAAGTATGACTCTGCGATAGTCGTTCTTGATCTGTTTACAAAAAAATTTCCATCATCCACATTTGCCATCGCAGCACAATTCTGGAAGGCGAAATCTCTTCTTTCTGTAGAAAAAACAGATTCGGCAGCAGCTATATTTTCCACTGTGGCAAAAATTGAACCATATGATTTTTATGCAAACCGTTCACGTCAATTGTTGAGTTTACTTGGTGATACTACTGAATACACAATTGATACATTATCTGATACATTACGAACCCTTGCCTGGCTTGATTCAATCTCTCCATCAAGTGCAAAAAAGCCTTTAAACAGTGCTGATTCACTATCACTTTACCGGGGACTGATTCTGCTTATGACAGGACGGGCAAAAGAGTCGGATTTTTTTCTTGACCAGATTGAACAGTCTTTTCCGGGAAATCTATCATTGCAATTCAGACTTTCACTTAGTTATCAGAAGTATGATGCCAGCATGCAGGCATTTCGTGTCGCACGACGTCTGACCTGGAGAATTCCTCAGGAAAACAGGAATAATCTTCCATTTTTAATTTACAAATTGTTTTATCCGACATTCTATGCGGATATAATTAAACGGGAAAGCGGCATCTATGAGGTTGATCCGTTTCTTGTAAGTTCAGTGATTCGCCAGGAAAGCATCTTTAATCCATCAATTGTATCTCCAGCGGGAGCTGTCGGGTTGATGCAGATAATGCCCTATACGGGTAAAGAGATAGCAAAATGGCTTAATGAATCATATACGATGGATTCACTCTACAAGCCTAACACAAATATCCGCTGGGGGACACGGTACCTCCGAGCGCTTCTTGATCAATTTGATGGCAATCTTGTCCTTGTACTTGGCGGGTACAACGGTGGGCCACACAATGCTAAACGATGGTATGAAAAAAATAAGGATGACGATTTTGATCTTTTTGTTGAAGATATTGAGTTTACAGAAACAAGAACCTATGTAAAAAAAGTGTTATCAAATTACTGGACATATCGCATGCTATCAATGCATCCGCAATATATTTTCGGATCAAATGACACAATTCCGTCAAATCGCAAAGGCAAAAGGGGAAAAAATGCAGAACTTGCAGATGATCATTAATGGGTAACTGCAACACTACATGGCATGCCAGATGTAAAATGCGTATAATTCATCATAAAGTAAAAGATTACATAAGAACATAACAATGTATTGCTTTACTAAAATATAAAGGAGTTTTTCTATGATACGACATTGTTTGATTGCCGGAGCCTGTTTTGCTCTTGCGATAACAATCAACGCAGCAGAAAAAAAGAGTATTGCTGATTCCATAGTTTATGAAAAACCGACAGAGTGGAAAGTGTTTGCATCAGGGGCACCGGTAAGCACATTTACTTTACAAAAAGATTATCTCTGGTATATTACAAACGAGAACCTTGTTTCGTCAAGTCTGAAAAAATCTGAAATTGCCAAATATTCAAAACTCGGAAGCATTCCTGCAACCGATCTTACCTGTATTGCTGTTGATCAGACTGGAAAGATCTGGGTTGGTGGAAAAAATGGAATTGCGGTCAGGAGCGGTACAACGTTTACAAATTATACTGCCGAGAGTGTACTTCCTGACAATAGTGTCAATGCAATTGTTGTCGGCAAAGATGGTAGTGTATGGGTAGGTACAGATAATGGTGTCGGAGTATTTCAGAATGATGCCTGGAAAGTTTATAAAAGTGCTGATGGGCTTGCGAGTGATAAGGCTACGGCAATGATTGTTGACAATAATGGAGCAATCTGGATTGGTTCTGATAAGGGTATCAGTGTGTACGCGGGTGGATCATTTACGATTCATAATATGAAAAAAGGAATGAGCTGGAATGATGTGAAAGCGCTTGCTGTTGATCCGAAAACAAACATGATCTGGGCTGCAGTCGGCGAAAAGGATGTCAACAGCTTTGATGGTGCGACATGGAAAACGTACATGGATATTCAGACTGAATTGTCAAGTATTATGGTTGACACGCATAGCCGCGTCTGGTTCGGGTCTGCATCAGGAATCATGAAATTCAATGGAGAAGAATGGATATCTGATCCAAAACAGCTTGGTATCCCTGCTAATCAGGTGAACGATATGTTAAGAGATGCCGGAGGTAATCTGTGGTTTGCAATGGAGAACGGGGTTGTTCGCTTGTCAAATCCATACCCCTATTGATAGGTGTTTGTTGCTGACAGATTCTTAATCTGATCTTGTATAGTTGTTCCGATTTCATTACGAAACGGGATCAGGTAGTGATGCAGGTGTTCATGCATTGAATGCGTTGATGATTAAAAATCAGTAAGTATGAATAGCTGCAAGATCATGTGGAACCGGTTTAATTTAATTACCGGATGACTTGGATTTATTTAAATTATTGATAGTCAAAAAATTGCAAATATTCTGTTAAGGGAGGTTAATTGATAATGGATAAGATTAAAATAGCAGTTGTTGGTGTCGGAAACTGTGCAAGTTCACTGATACAGGGGATTCATTATTATCGTGACAAGAATCCTGATGATGCGATAGGATTGATGCACTGGGAAATCGGAGGCTTTTCGCCATCGGATATTGAAGTCGTCGCTGCTTTTGACATTGACAAAAGAAAGGTCGGAACAGATGTCTCAAAGGCAATATTTGCACGACCAAACTGCACGGAGGTTTTCTGTAATGATATACCGGTGACCGGGGTGAAAGTATCCATGGGTAAGGTACTTGATGGTATTTCAGAGCATATGAAAAACTATGATGATGAGTACACATTTTTGTTGAGTTCATCACCGGAACCATCAAAGGAACAGATTGTTAACATATTAAAACAGTCCGGTGCTGAAATACTCCTAAATTATCTTCCGGTAGGTTCTGAAGAGGCAACGAAGTTTTATGCTCAGTGTGCCCTTGATACAGGTATTGCATTTATAAATAATATGCCTGTTTTTATTGCTAGTAATCCGGAGTGGGCAAAGAAATTCGCTGATAAAAATATACCGGTTATCGGTGATGATATCAAGGCGCAGATCGGGGCCACAATTACGCATCGTACACTGGTTGATCTTTTCAAACGGCGGGGTGTAAAACTCGAACGGACATATCAGCTTAACACCGGAGGAAATACTGATTTTCTCAATATGCTCAACAGAAATCGACTCAGTTCGAAGAAAGTGTCAAAAACCGAGGCCGTACAGTCTGTGGCTGCAGAACGGTTGTCAGATAGAAATATTCATGTGGGACCATCAGATTATGTTCCCTGGCAGGATGACCAGAAAATCTGCTTTATTCGAATGGAAGGAAAAATGTTTGGGGATGTTCCCATGAATCTTGAGTTGCGGCTCTCTGTTGAGGATTCACCCAATAGTGCCGGCGTTGCAATTGATGCAATACGGTGCTGTAAACTTGCACTTGATGCAGGTATCGGGGGTGTTCTTTATGGACCATCATCGTATTTCTGTAAACATCCGGCAAAACAGTTTCCTGATGATGAATGTTACAGAAAAACCGAAGAGTTCATATGTCAGTATAGTAAAATTGAAATGAGCGCATGAAAAAGTTGCAAATGATGAGCAACGGGGTTAAGGATATTTTTGAAGGGAAGAATAACTATGTCACAATTGTTTAATGCAGATGAAATTTTCAGAATAGGTATACAGATTGAGAAAAACGGACGGGAGTTTTATCTTGCTGCTGCAGAGAAAAGTGTTGATGCTGACTTGAAGAAATTGTTTACGGAGCTTGCAGGCTGGGAAAGTCGTCATATAATACTGTTTGAAGATTTCAGATCAAAATTATCTGCCGCAATTAAAAATGAGAATGTTTATGATCCTGAAAATAATATCCACCTTTATCTCAAATCTGTAGCTGATAATACTGTGTTTGTAAAAGGCAGCAATATAGCTACTGACGTTTCATCGTGTAAATCAGCGGTGGAAATATTGGAGAAAGCACTGGCTTTTGAGAAAGAATCTGTCGTGTTTTACTCTTCAATGAAAGCTATTGTACCTGATGTACTCGGGAAGTCAGATGTTGACAAACTGGTACTTGAAGAGCTCTTTCATGTCGGTTTGTTGACAAAGGAAGTTAATAAATTAAAATAATTATACTTGTCACCATCTGCCCTGTTGATGTACGATAAGATGGTACAGCGGGGTGCCATGGTGATAGTGTAATTGACAATTTTGCATCCACGCCAACCGCGGTAGCTAGTTTGGTAAAACAAAGAAGGTTGATAGGATGATCTGTTTTTATTTAATAGCAAGAAACGTCATTCTTATTGCAGTTACCGCACTATTACTTGCATGTTCATCATCACCGCGTTATAACAAAAATACACAAGTTATTCCCCAGCAGAAAACAAAGCAGGTTATTGAGAAAACGTCTCCTGTTATATCGGAGCCGATATCTGAAAAAATTGTAAAGGATACGGTAGATTTAAATTATGGGGGTACAATTGTAGATACAGAATCAACCATACGCACTGGTAACGATACGATCTATACTTTTTACCAGCAGGGAATTGCAACCTATTATGCTGATAAGTTCCAGGGACGCAAGACTGCTTTCGGTGAACGATACAACAGGAAACTATATACCGCTGCACATCGGACACTGCCGCATAATTCGTTAGTTAGAGTTACTGCACTTTCGAATAAAAAATCTGTTGTTGTAAGGATAAATGACCGGGGACCGTTTAGCAGGAATCGTGTGATTGATCTTTCAAAAGCAGCGGCAAAGGAGATCGACCTTGTTACTCGTGGGATTATGAAAGTCACGATTGAAACAATTGAAGTTAAATAAATACGCCAGTATACGCTATCCAAAATTCTGACAATTACTATTCTAACGGGATTACTATAAAACCGGGAACAATCGCATTGTTGCGACACAACGTGACGAAAGTCGCGTTTTTGCAATTTCACAAATTCCTTTTTTGGGAATGTTATTTAAGTAACTCTTATGTATCCTGACGCTGGTATAGAATGGTATAAATTCTTAAGATGTTCAAAATCAACACTATATATGTAATTAGCAACAACATGATGATTGCGCGTCTGATATTTCTACCCGTTTATGCTGGATTATATTAGTTGGCATAGTGATTGCTATCTAATATAGCATGCATCAGGATATCCCAAAAGCCTGATGCGTGCCCTATCAAGGAGCATGTTGATGTCTGTTCAAATAGATAGTATCAGTATGCAGCATAACACTGAACGATATGGGTATGTAGGTAAAAATCGGGGCATATCCGCTATGCCCCGATACTTTTTTTAATCCTTGCTAAATGTCCCTTGACTCTCAGTAGCGGCAAAATGCATATTTAGTGATTCCTAAATAACGGAATTTCTATTTTTGAAAGGAACCCGGTTCGATGTCCAGCGTAAAAAAGAAAAGAAAAGCCAAGATTAATCGGCATAAAAGAAAAAAGCGTCGGCGCCTGAACAGACATAAGAAAAGAAAAGTATAGTTTGTAAACTGTTTATTTCTTTTACTATGGTTGCAGGATATGCACAAAGTTTTTGGGTGGAGTGATCCACCCTTTTTTATATCTGCGTTTTATCAATTTGTCAATTAGTGTGATGTACGCTTTGTGAAAGTAGTAACTAATACTGGACTACAGGCAGCGATAACGTTTGTATGATTCAAATAACCGGTATCATTCACGATATTACATTCCATAATGAGGACAACGGCTTTACCATTATGCATATGGATATTGCCAATGGTGTTCGCATAACGTGTGTTGGAACGCTTTTGTCAATTAACAAAGGTGAAAATCTTCTATGTCAGGGGGAATGGACTGTTCATAAAAAGTATGGACGTCAGTTTGAAATCAGAAGTTACGAAATCGTACGACCGACAACACCTGAAGGTATTGAGGCGTTTCTCGGTTCAGGAATTATTCCTCACATAGGCCCGTCACGGGCTAAGGCAATTGTAAAGGTATTTGGTGAAAAGGCACTTGATATTCTGGATAATAATCCTGATTGCCTGAAACAAGTTCCCGGAATCGGGAAAAAATACAGTGAAAAAATTAAAACCACCTGGGGCGCCCACCGTCATCTTCGTACGTTAATGATGTTTTTACAGGAGTATGGGGTTACACTTAATCTTGGAATGAAAATTTACAAAGCATATGGACCTGATGCTCAGAAAAAAATTTGCGAAAATCCGTATTCACTGGTTGAGGATGTTTGGGGGGTCGGATTCATTAAAGCAGATCAGATAGCCCAACGTATGGGATTTGCACATGATTCATATAAACGGATCAAGGCGGGTTTGATTCATATCATGCAGGATGAATGCAGTAAAGGTCATGTGTATCAGATTTATGGTGATCTGAAAAAGAAGGCAGTAGAAATTCTTGATGTAACGGAAGAGTGTGTTGTTTTTTCCATCGATCATGCGCTTGAGGCTAATCTTTTCATTAAAGCCGGGGACTGTATTTATCTTCCTCAATATTATGATGCCGAGATGTTTGTCGCATCAGATCTCAAGCAGCGTATCCGTCAAAAAGTAAAGATCGTTTCACAGGATAAAATGGAATCGTATATAAACGCCTATAAACTTCAACATAATTGGGAGGCTGATCCGCGACAGTTTGATGCATTTGCGATGGCGGTGTCAAATCAGTTGTTTATTCTGACTGGCGGACCAGGTACCGGAAAAACAACAACACTACAGCTTATTGTCGGTTTTTTTCAATCGATCAATAAAAAGGTGTTTCTCGCAGCACCAACAGGACGTGCAGCGCAGCGAATGGGTACGCTTAGCGGTTGTGAAGCACAGACAATACACAGACTCCTCGAATATAAACCATCAGACAACGGTTTACTTTTTGGAAAGAATGAATCAAATCGTCTTGAATGTGATATACTAATTATCGATGAAGTATCGATGATTGATCTGCTTCTTATGAAAAGTTTACTGAAGGCTTTAAATTATGGGACGTGTATTATATTGGTAGGTGACAGTAACCAGTTGCCATCCGTAGGAGCCGGAAATGTACTCGCCGATTGTATTGCCAGCAGACTGATTCCTCATGTCAATCTTACAACCGTATTCAGGCAGGCTGCAACAAGCACAATTGTTACAAATGCACATGCAATTATTCGAGGTCAGATGCCTGTATTTACAAATGCACAAGGTGATGATTGTTTTCTGCTTGTACGCGAGGATCCCCAGGAATGTCTTGACACAATTTTAAATCTTGTGAGCGAACGTCTCCCTGTACGGTACGGATTCGATCCTGTTGATGATATACAGGTGCTTGCACCGATGCATAACGGACTGCTTGGAACAGAAAATCTTAATGAACTGCTGCAACAGCGGCTTAATGAGAATCCGCATAAGCTTACCAGAGGAAATAAAACCTATTTTTTAGGTGATAAGGTGATGCAGATCAGGAATAATTATGATTTTGGAGTTTTTAATGGTGATATTGGCAAAATTGTTGATGTTACACACGAAGAATCACTCGTTGTTGAATTCGATAAAAAACGGATTCTCTATGAATTGAAAGATCTTGATGAACTTCAGCCGGCATATTGTATCAGCATTCATAAGAGTCAGGGGTGTGAATTCAAAGCGGTAATTATTCCGGTATCAACACAACATTTTATTATGCTTCAACGAAATCTCATTTATACTGCAGTGACACGGGCAAAAAAAATGTGTATCCTTGTAGGCACTGCGAAGGCTTTGTCGATCGCGATAAAAAACGACAGTGCATTAAAACGAAACTCAAGGCTTGCAACGCTTCTTACCGAGTGACCGGGTTGCATGCGTTACTCCTTTACATGTGATTAGATGGTAATGGAGCTGATAAAATGGTGATCAATTTATGGGTCAATTATCTTTTGGGCCGGTAAAAGGAACTGAAAATTATAAAAAAGTGCAGAAATATAGAAAATGTGATTTATATTTCTTTGATGAAGACCATTCGTAATTCTATATTATATGAATTGTTAAGGAAAGTGAGTTCATTTGCATTGATAAACACTGTTGTTACTGGCATTAGAGACCTTCTTTCAAAACGTTTGGCTTGAATGTACAGTGCTCCTGTTTATATATTTAAATGATAATATACGCGCCAGTAGCTCAGTTGGATAGAGCGTCGGCCTCCGGAGCCGAAGGCCACAGGTTCGACTCCTGTCTGGCGTAGTTATTACATTAATGGCCTGTTTTTTTTGACAAAGTGGATGTGTCTGTGAATGCAGATAATTCCATTGATCATAATAGATTATAGCTTGATAAAGAAAAAAATCCTGTTTTATTCAGGTTAACCGTGAAAATATAAACATAAACTTACTTAAAGGAGGTTAATATTAACTTCCATATTCGTTCAGCCGGAATTTTTGATGTCATTGAACCGGTACTTGATGATGGTGAGGTTTTTGATTCGACGCTTTTGAAAGAAACCGTAACCAATTATATTGCAACCGGTAAATCCAATGTTTTGATTGACCTTATCCAGTTGGATTACATTTATTCAGACAGTATGAATGTTATCATGTCTCTGAATAAGAGTATTTCTGAAGCAGGTGGAAACTTTGGCTTACTTCAGGTACGCCCCGAAGTAATTCAGATTCTTCAGAAGGCTGGAGTTGCAAATGCACTTCGGATTTTCAATTCGGAAGATGAGGTCGAAAGTTTCTCAGTGTCTCTGATGCAGGGCCAGCAACAGGGCTTTGCACAACAGCCGTTGCAATCTCAATCGGAATTCGATCAACTTAGATCAGAAATCGGATCGGTTTTTGGAGGACCAGAGCAACCAATAACTGACTTTGGAAATCAGGGATATGCTCAACAGGCACAACCCCGGCAACCGGCTTCGCGTCCAATGCAACAACCTCAGAGTCCATACGCCCGTCCGGGATTTCCGACGCAGCAGCCACAATTTCAGGGGCGGCAGTTTACACCTCCACCTCCACCACCTCTTACACCGACAAGACCGATTGTTCCTCCCCCTGTTCAAGCTGGAGGAATCAGCGGACCTCAGAAGCCTCCTGTTCGTCCACCATTCTCTACAGATCAATCAAGAATGGGGTTACAACAGCAACAGGAATTTGCACCTGAGATGCAAGGTTTTCCTCAAGCTCCTCAGATGCCCGTTCAGCCTAAAAAGGCAGAATCTCCAATTCCTTCATCATTCAGTGATGAGCTTGAAGGGATTACATCAAAAACTGGAAAGCTTCGTACTGAGATGTCATCAGCCCGTGTGGATGCAATAGATAATGATGATGATATTCTTTCTGATGATATACAGAAAAAGAAATCACCTGTTGGTATTATTGTTGCGGTACTTATACTCCTTGCTCTTGTCGGGGCAGGTTATTACGTTGTGACATCAGGGATTCTTAATCTTGGGGAACAGTCTCAATCGACTGCACAGAAACCGGCTGCGACAAAACCTGTTGCTACACCAGTTCCTGCAACACCTCCTCAACCACCTGTCGCATTAGAACCTGCACCACCACCAGCACTGGAGCCAGTAAAACCTGAACCGCCAAAAACTGAGCCATCACGGCCGGCACCGGTAAAAAAAGAATCTGTTACGCCGAAAAAAGTTGCACAAAGACCTGCAAGGGTTCCTGCTGCAACAGCAGGGCCATCAACGAAAGCCACTGCCAATAAGCTACAGATTACTTCATCACCTGTTGGAGCATTAATTTCTGTTAATGGTGAGATGATTGGAAAAACGCCATATACATGGGATAAACCGGTATTTGGCCCTGTTTCAATTGAACTTTCTAAAGCAGGATATAAATCAACGTCCAGGGACATTGAATTTACCGGTGGTAGTATAAAAGAAAGTTTTATTCTTGAGAAGGAACTTCCACCACCACCACCACCAAAACCGGAACCACTGCCGGAACCACTACCGGAACCGAAACGTCCTGAGCCAGTTGTAACACCGACTCCGGAACCGACGCCAACACCTGCTCCGGCATCAACACCGGAACCGGAACCATCAAAGCCTGTTGTGTCAACTCCTGTTGTATCAACAGCCGGAGGTGATGCATCAATTTACTTTGCATCACTACCTCCGATTGCTGAAGTCTATCTTAACGGTAAACTTGTTGGACGGACAAACGTTGCAGAACTTAAGCTTCCATCCGGTACACATGTACTTCGGTTTGTAAAGGGAACTAAAGAAGTGACACAGGAGATTACACTGCAACCTGGAAAGAACCCATCACGCCTTATCCGACTTCCTTAAGGATTGAAGCGTTGGGTGGAGTTTTTAGTGTCGTTTAAGTCATCATATTATAAAAGCCGGAGGAGAGGGAGTACTCTTCTCCGGCTTTTTATTATAATATGTCTTTTCAGTTCGTTCTGGTTAATCGCTCATAGGTATAACATTTTTGAAAAACAATCTCAGGTTCAAAATGCATCGTTCGTTCCTTCAATTGATTACGAGTGGCAGAAGCGCGTTGAGGATGTATTTTCAAAGCCTTTAAGTTATTATATTCAAAGAGATATTGTAGGTACCGTTGTTGAGGCAGGGGATTCATTTCTAAGTCTTCTCCTTAATATGAATATCTCAGGAAAACGTTCTGATGAGATTTATAGAATCATTAATACAGTAGGTTTGAAAACAATCTACCCCGGAGATTCTGTTGAAATCAAAAAAGGAGTTGCAGGAAATATTGAACGGTTTTCAATCCTTAGTAAATCGTTCTGGTACACAATACATTGGAAAGATAGTGTTGCCCGGGTAGAAAAGAAACCTCAGGATATAACTACCTACACCTGTGTCATTAATGGTGTTATAATGACATCCTTATCCGAACAGATGTATGAATGCGGAGTAAGTGATATAATTACCGGAAAATTTGCCGATATTTTTGCCTGGGACATAAACTTTTTTACCGATCCCAGAAAAGGTGATGTTTTTCAGATTGTTTTTGAACAGAAGTATGCTGATGGGAAAAAAGCGGGATATGGCGATATACTTGCTGCGCGTTACACAACAGGAAAGAAAACTTTTTATGCGTTTGGATTCAGGGATTCATCTGATAATATAATGCGCTATTATGATGAAAATGGTAAGGCTGTTCAAAAAGAGTTTCTAAAAGCGCCGCTTCGTTTCTCAAGAATTTCATCAGGATTCACTCATAACCGCCGGCATCCAGTGCTTGGAATTGTTCGTCCTCATCTGGGAATTGATTATGCAGCACCTACCGGAACACCTGTTGCTGCTGCGGCGGATGGAAAGGTTACATATGCCGGTTGGAAAGGTGGTTATGGAAATTATATTGAATTATCACATGGTGGTGCGTATGTAACAACGTATGGACATCTACACAGAATTATGGTGAGGAGCGGTTCACGAGTGTCGCAGGGTGAGACAATTGGCCTTGTAGGATCCACAGGTTTATCAACGGGAGCACATCTTGATTATCGCATGCGGCGAGGATCTGTATATGTAAATCCAAACACAATAACGCTTCCATCAAGAGATTCTATCGGGGTAGCCCATATGCCGGATTATGAAATGACAAAAGTATCGGGATTAATTGCGATGAAAACCCGGTTTGCGGATAAGTCCGGAGTGCAGATTCTGCATATCACTAAACCTGAATCAACAGGTGTTATTGTTAAAGAAATTGCGCTGAACCAGAGGGGTGTAAAATGACTACACCTCAGGTAATGAAAAAGATTGAAAACGAGATTGTAGCTGAAAAAGATATGCGATATAAAATCCAGGCATATTCATTTGTACTGTCGGGGCTTGAATTTTACCTGAATAGTCTTGGTGAAAAACGTCATGTCAGCGGACAGGAGCTTTCAAAAGGATTATTGCTTTTTGCGCTAAAGCAATTTGGCTTGATGGCCCGGGATGTACTTCGAAATTGGGGCATTACAAAAACAGATGACTTCGGACATATGGTTTATAATATGATCGAAATAGGGGTTATGAGTCGTCAACCGGATGATGCAGTTGAACATTTTTTTAATGTTGTTGATTTTGATGCCTTTTTTGCTGTTCAAAGTTATTTTGAAATTGATAAGGATTTTATAAAAAAAATAAAAGGTGCTTGATCTTGCAAAATCCAAAAATTATATTAGATGCACTTTTGAAATAATGAGCCGCTTTAGCTCAGTCGGTAGAGCAACGGACTGAAAATCCGTGTGTCCGCAGTTCGATTCTGCGAGGCGGCAATTATCAATATTAAAGGCTTACAGTGATTCATTGTAAGCCTTTTTTATATCTGACACACTTTTGGCACACTTCCCCGTTTAATTTTCGACTCCCATTGCCTTGTATTTTTCATTCAAATCATCTTCTCCGGTTTTGTTTTTTCGTGTCACCATTTGATCGTTATAAAAGTCATAAAAAGTTATATATGGCAAAGGTTTTGTTTTCCTACCTACAAGTGTATGTATATCTCTATCTGAAAGATTTGCATAACGCTTAAATGCACTATAAGTAGCGTGTCCGGTAGCTGCCATTATTGCAGGTATAGGTAGCTCTTCCTGAACCCACCTTGTTATTGCCCTATGCCTAAGGTCGTGAATCCAAGTGTTTCCAAGGTCAGCTTTTTGGCTTGCATTCTTAAAACCTTTATTAATTCTATTAATTGGTCGATTATTTTTATTGATCACAAATTTTGAATTAGATCCATTTTTCTCTTTTTTTAAAATTTCTTTCAGGTTATTATGAATAGGCACATGACGTTTAATTCCGCTTTTAGATATTGGAATATAAATTTTTGATTCCTCAGATTCTAAGTCTACATTGTCCCAAGTCAACTTTAAAATTTCGCCAATTCGCATAGCAGTAAAATCCGCAATAACTAATGCCAGCTTTATATAATGTTCAATTTTTTTAACTTTCTCTTTTCCATGATTTATATATTTCCATTGGGCTTTTAACAATTTAAGAAAATCTGAATGCGATAGAATATTTTCCCTAACATTTTTTACTAATGGTGGTTTTACCATTTTAACTACATTGTCATTAATTATTCCATTTTTTATTTGCCTCTCAAAAACTGCACCCATCATTGAAAGTTCTTGTCTTACTGTTGAACAAGAAACTTCTTTAAGTCTTTTGTTTTTGTATTCTTCTATTTCATCCCACTTAATTGAAGTTATTTTTCTATCACTAAAAAACTTTAAAGAAGCCTTTAATGCAAGATATGCACGCTTTGCAGATTTCAAGTGAATAATGTGTTTTTTGTAGTGTTCCTCCACGGCATCATCATATGTAATTAGTTTCTTACTACTATCATTTAAGAATTCTTTTAAAGTACCTTCTTCAGATAAATATTGCAATTTTTTCCGATATTTAATGGCATCTTCTTGGTCGCTACCAACAGTAATCCAGTGGCGCTTCCTCTCGAATTGAATATGAACCTGAAACTTGTCACCTCGTTTTCTGATTCCACTAATTTTAGATTTCTTTTCGGTAATCATTTTTAGATTTCTTTGTTATAGAAATAATGATATTTAAACCATCTTTATTATACAAAAAAAATTAGTGAAATCCTGTAGCAAAATTTGTTTAAAATGGCCGTCATCAATTTCCTGATATAAAGATCGTTTTATACAACAACACAAGTAATTGGTATGTAAGTTATTTACATTATTGTTTGTTAATTTTTGACTTAACAATCTCTGTAGATTCGTTGTATAAATCTTGGGTTTTGTTTAAGTGCGTTTGTAAATATAATCTAAAGCCTTCAATTATTATTGCGTCATTTTCAATATTTACTTTTGCAGTAAACCTTTGTTTCGAATGCTTTGCTTTATACCGCTTGTTTTGTAGATTCCGGCAGTATTCAAATCTTAAAATTTTATCAGTCTTTAAGTAGACTTGTCCTATTTTTTCATGATTATTGTTAGCAATATTGTTAATTGACAAGTAAAAACATTGATTTTTAACAGTGCTATCAGGTGTATGTAGCAGCAAATCAGAATAATTTTTAGACATAACGGTATGATAGATTTGTATAAGTATATTATGATAAATATTGATTTCTTCCGCCGCATAGCTCTTATCTATGACTGCTTCAAGCTTTAATAATGATAATTTTATACTTGGCTTGAAACCAAATTCTTTAAACATAGTGTCGTTAGATACAGCTTTACAAACATCAACTATAGCCTGTAGTTTCGTACAGGCATCAGATATAGTTCTGTTTTGGTATTCTTGCGTGAAGGGGTATTTTGTTACGTCTATGAAATTAGTGTCACCTTGAAGTCCTGAACCAAACTTTTCACCCGTAGTATCTTGCAGTTCTTTACGAAGTGTTCTAATCGGGTTGAAATGAAAAAGAACGGTTTCAGACCTGCCTTTTTTCGGTAAAAGTTTAAAATTGACAAAAGAATTTCGGCATACAGTATCAAAATCCAGGATCATGCTTTGCGCCTTACATGCTTTAGTAATCAAGCCACTTAGATCCATACTTTTGTAATGTAACGTGTTTACGTCTTTGGCTTCAAACGTAAATGACACCATGATTTCGATATTGTCTAAAACTGCATAATTTATATTTTCATTCATAATTTAACCTTTAAATAAAAATAGGGCGGTGGCCTTTTTTTCTTATTTCTACCCTTCTATAAACCTTGACTGTATAGTGCCAATTTAAACCCTACCAACCACCCCGCCTATTTCCAAAATAATTCCGGTAAATTAGATTTATAACCCTGACACATGTCGGTAATGGTGACAGAGAACAGATTTCATTAATAAAAAAGGGAAGATTGTATCTGGTTTGACGGCCACTGTTACAATTCTTCCCTTAAAAAAACTACTATTATAAAATATCATTCTGAATGGACTGACTACAAGCAGTATAGTGATACTTGTAGAAAAAACATGATCAAACGTCCTGATCGATGTCCTTTTTGTAATCGTAAAGGCTGTCTGATTGGACATGGATACTATAAACGAAAGGGTATCGGTGATGAATCCGGTAGCAGTTACAGCCCGTTTTACATAAAAAGGTATCGGTGCAAACGATTTAACAGAACCCTCTCTATTCATCCGGTATTTTCTCATGTATACAAACGCTATACACTTGACGTTGTAATTGCATGCCTCACAATGCTCATAAAAGAGATCCAGAGCGTATGCTGTGTTTCAAAAGAAACGGGTATTGCCCGTCAAACACTTAAACGATGGATGAACTCTTTTGAGAACACATGTCTTGAAGCTAAACGGATTGTTGTTTTCAAAATGCATAGACAACATCAGCCACACAATGTGCTCCTAATGTTATTGCACGAACCACAGGAGACAATGATATCTCTTCACGAATCGTTTAATGCCGTTTTGTATTAATACCTCATTCATATACAGATGATTTAGCTTACAAGTAATAGTATATCCGATATTTTTATCTGTTGTTATTACAATTATTGCAACGGATTCCTGCATACAACTGCCCCCGTGTCATTACCATGATGTTCCACAACTACTAAATGTAAACATTATCACGATAGTCCCGCACACATAAAATGTGCTTTGTCAAGCATTACTATGAATATGTAAATTACCTGCTATAGTTAATTGGTTTTGACATTTCTCAAAAACTTCAACAGAAAGGTTTATATGACTGAAGAGCTCAGACAGCAGGTTGCACTCTTCCGCTTTTCGGTAATCGGCACACTGATAAGCGGTGAGCTTGAGCATGGTGCAATTGCAAAACAGATTGCAGAACTCAGCACTCGTATGTACAAGATGCCACACAGCAGACGAACACGTATTGGCAGAGGTACCATTGAGGATTGGCTTTATGCATACAAGTGCAATGGTTTTGAGGGCCTTAAACCTAAGGTTCGTTCCGATAACGGTAAAATAAGAGGTATTGATCAGACCCATCTTGATGCAATTCTACAGTTCAGAGAAGAGCACCCCCGTACACCTTTGCGAATTGTCCTGAACAAGCTCACGGAAGTAAAACAACTGCCATTACAGGATATTCCTCTCTCTACCGTATACCGCTGTCTCAGGCAGTATCACGTGAAAAGACCAATCCCAGCAAGCGGGAAAGTGCAGAAACGGTTTGCACATCAGTTTCCAAATGATCTATGGCAGGGGGATGTCATGCATGGCATTTACATAAAGGAGAGTTCTGCACCTGCAAGGAAGACGTATCTGGTTGCATTCATTGATGATTCAACACGGCTTATTGTTGGAGCAAAGTTCTTTTACTCGGAAGCAACAGTATACATAAAAGAGGTGTTCAGGGATGCAGTGCTTACCTATGGTGTGCCTTCAAAACTGTATCTTGACAATGGTAGAAACTTCCTTGCAGAGGATATAGCGATCGCCTGCGCATCAATGAAGTGTGCATTAATACACTCAACGCCATATTATCCTGAAAGTAAAGGTAAAATCGAGAGGTTTTTCAGAACTGTCAGGGATTGCTTCATATCGTGTATGAGTAAAGTCAGCACTATAGAGGAGCTTAACCATCACTTTACTGCCTGGCTTAATAATGACTATAACCGCAAAGGTCACTCTGCACTGGATGGTGTATCACCTATTGACGCATACCTTAACAAAGC
>JAEWVR010000040.1 GCA_023459055.1 Fibrobacterota bacterium | reverse complement strand
GTTATAGCGTAGGGGCCACACCCGTTCCCATCCCGAACACGGAAGTTAAGACCTACAACGCCGATGGTACTGTGTGGGAAACTGCATGGGAGAGTAGGACGCTGCCAGGGTTATTTTTTAAGCCTTCAATTGTTAACTCAGTTGAAGGCTTCTTTTTTTTAAAGCACTCGTTATTAATGCAATAACGATTCAAATCCCGCAATAACATCGAAAAGCTCGGCGTCAATACTCTCTTTACGTAACCGGTGAAATGAGTTTCTTAAAATATCTATCAACTCGGAAATGTTTTTTTCAGCCCGCTGCATCGCTATCATTCTACTCATATTTTCACTTGCAAGTGAGAAAATACATGCACTATAGAGGGATATAAAAACAAACTCCTGCAGTAATTTTTGACGACTTAGCGGTAATGAACAGACTACTTCGGGAATGTTTTTGGTCGGCCATATTATTGACTGTGTGCGAAATAACCAGGAGGAATCGAACGGCAGAATAATTGCTTTTGTCTGCGTATAAAATGATGATTTCTCAAGTTTATTATAAAAAATAATCAGTTGATTGTTGCTGTTAGTCAATATCCCGTATTTGTCAAAATCAATAAGCAGTTCGTTAATAAAGGGCGTAATCATTTTCAATGATGATGGAACAGGGTAATATTTTACAATAGATATGGCCTGATGTTCAAGGCGTGTAAGTGCACGTTCACCTATTACCCAAGCGTTTATATTGTGGTAATTCTGTGATAGTTCATGTATTGCAAAATCAACTATGATGTCATTGAATTGACCGACCAGCCCCTGATCTGACCCTATGATTAATGCGTTAATGGATGTCCTATTCGTATATTGGGATGATTGATTGTATGATGCATCATTAAAACATCTGCTGAGCCCAAGTTCAAGTGTGCGTGTATAGGTCAATAACGCATGCTGGGCCTGTTCATATAGTCCGATGCTTGATGCTGCCGCTGCTTTCATGGTTCTCACTACTGCATGAAGATCTTGTGCACGACTGATTTTCTTACGCAATGCTGATAGTGAATCGCTCATACTGTATGCTTTGTGTTTGGATGTAACGGAATAGTTATTTTTTCTTTTATAAGGGTTAATAGGTAATTCTTATCATCATCGTTAAGAGCTTTGGTCCCTAATAGTTTTGATGCAAAACTGTCCCGAATGATTTTTGAAATATCAATAATTGCATTTTCAATCGTTTCAAGTTCGTTCTGATCGTAATTATCAAAAAAGTAATTGTTCAGTGCAAGAAAAATAAGTATCTGTGCAGTGACAGATACAGGTGAACACTCCTTTTGTTTCAAACACTCCCGGATTCGTTTTCCGTGCTCAAGGACTTTTAGTGTTGTATTGTCAAGACGTGCTCCAAAACGGGAAAAACTTTCCAATTCCTCAAATTGTGCATAGGCAAGCTTGAGATCACCTGCCACATTTCTATATGTTGCATATTGTGCTTTCCCGCCAACACGGGATACCGACCTGCCGGCATCAACAGCAGGTAAAATACCAAGTTCAAAAAGTGTAGGAGAAAGATAGATTTGACCATCAGTAATTGATATCAGATTCGTAGGAATATAGGACGAAATATCCTGCGCTTCCGTTTCGACAATGGGAAGTGCGGTAAGAGATCCGCCGCCGTATTCTTTTCGTAAATGTGTTGAACGTTCAAGCAATCGCGAATGAATATAAAAAATGTCACCCGGAAAAGCTTCACGGCCTGGCGGGCGGCGTAAGAGTAATGAGATTTCCCTGTAAGCACGGGCATGATGCGTAAGGTCATCATAGATGATAAGAACATCCTTTCCTGATTCCATAAAATATTCAGCAATACTGGTTGCTGCGTATGGTGCAATGTAAATGAGTCCCGGTGGATCGTCACCATTTGTTACCATTACAATTGTATAGTCAATGGCTCCTGTCTCACGAAGCTTAGCCACTACTTTCGCAACCGCAGATGCCCGTTGTCCGATTGCACAATAGACACAGATAACATTCTGATCTTTCTGATTGATAATAGTGTCTACCGCAATAGCTGTTTTACCGGTCTGACGGTCACCTAAAATCAGTTCACGTTGACCGCGACCTATGGGTATCATTGCGTCAATAACTTTGATTCCGGTTTGAAATGGAACGGTAACTGGCGCACGATGCATAATCGGCGGTGATGGTCGTTCTATTGGTAAACGGTGAGCAGTTTTCAGTATACCTAAATTGTCAAGAGTTCTGCCGAGTGGATCAATGATTCTGCCAATACATTGATCTCCGACAGCAATATCCATAAGTCTGCCACTCCGCATGACTTCCATACCGGCTTTTAATTTTTTATTATCACCAAGAAGTACCACTCCGGTCTCGTTTTTGTCAATATTAAAGGCGATACCGCTAACATTTTCAGGGAAAACAACACATTCCTCAAAACCGCATCCGTGAAGACCGCTTACAATTGCAATACCATTTGACAGGCTTTTTATAAAGCCCGTTTCCTCAAGATGCATTGAATACTGTGATGAAGCAATCGCATCTCCGACAGCGTTTATGCGATGATATAGTGCTGATGAAAGATCGGTTTGTTGCGAGCTCATTGAACCAATTCCTTGATAGTGCTTTTTTCCTGCCTGTTACCGACTGACGATAATCCGGTTACATCAAGAAGGGCTTTTTGAATATAGTCATGAGCATTCCATGATAATTTATATGTATCAATAATCAATTCTATGCCGCAAAGCAAATGAGACGCATGCTCGTAATGAAGTGTAATTGCAGAGCCAAATACGGTTGATAGCGATGCCTGCAGTTGTGATACACTATCACTGTCAAGTGGTTTTGATGTCCTGATTACTACGGTGTTATTACAAAATTGTAAAA
The DNA here is from genome assembly GCA_023459055.1 of Fibrobacterota bacterium. Lineage (GTDB taxonomy): Bacteria > Fibrobacterota > Chitinivibrionia > Chitinivibrionales > Chitinispirillaceae > JAAZBG01. The sequence continues at coordinate 45,129 of JAEWVR010000040.1, read as the reverse complement.
GTTTTGCGATTGAAATACGCTCATCATCTGTAATTTTCTGTATACTGTCAATACACTTTACTATCAGGTGAGATTCTAGTGTCGTATCAGATAGATCAGCTATTGATTTTTCGGTAATACGGATTATTCGTGCCATCAATTCATCTGATGCGGTTTTGTAAAAGGTATCACGCTCATCTGCAAGTATATTGTTTTGTTTGTCAATTAGCTGTTGAGCCGCGTACTTTGCACTATCAATAATTTTATTATATTCCCGTTCTGCTGCCATGCGGGAGTCCTGAATAATCGAATTTTTTTCTTTGTCAATAGCGACATTTTTTGCGGAATAATCATCAAACTCTTTCATAGCGTTTAATTTCACCGATTCCGCATCTGAAATTGTTAATGCAATACGGGCTTCCCGTTCATCCAATGCTTTCAATACTGGTTTATACAGAAATTTATTCAGTAACCATAGAAGAATGAGAAAGTTGATTATTTGTGCAACTAAGGTAAACCAGTTTATAAGCATAGATTAATGTCCGGCTGTACTGATAAAGTGGTTCCAGAATGGATTTGCAAATAATAGAATCATCGATACGACAAAACAGTAGATTGCCATTGACTCAATCATTGCTAGGCCAACAAAAAGGGTCCGGGTAATCGTTGGTGAAGCATCTGGTTGCTGTGCAAGAGAGCTTAGCGCAGATACAACAGCCTTACCTTCTGCAAGGGCGGGGATCATTGTTCCGATTGCAGTAGTGAAGCTGGACATGATTATTGACACAATTGCGATGAGTGTGATAGTATCCATATAAAATCCTTTCACAGAGAGTCTGCTTCATGTAAAGTATTGTTTGTAGTATCATTGTTATGGCTTTCATGTTTCTCATTATCTATTTGCACTGCAGCAGCAATAAAAACCGTTGCCAGAATACTGAAAATGTATGCCTGAACCATACCGGTAAGAAGTCCAAGAACGATCATCATTATAGGAAAGAAAATAGGGGCAATGGAAAGAAGGATCGCAAGAATCATCACACCACTCATCATATTACCAAAAAGACGAACAGCAAGTGCAACGGTTCTTGTTAATTCGCTGATAATATTGAAAGGAAGCATTATAAACGTTGGTTCAAGGTAGGTTTTCAAGTATCCGATCAGACCTTTTCGCCGAATACCGAAGTAGGGTACTGCAAAAAAAATAGAAAGTGCCAGGGCAGCAGTTGTCGAGAGTGAACTCGTCGGGGGTTCATAAATAGGGACAATCGTTAACAGATTTGCAAACGCGATAAACAGAAAAAGGGTACCGATAAACGGTATGTATGTACGTGATGATTGCAGGCCGGCTTCATTTAACTGCTTCTCAATTAAAAGGATGAGCATCTCAAGAAAATTCTGTCCTCGGGTACGGTGTGACAATTGTTTCAAATGCGATGTAACAGCATACGATAAAATTGCCAGAACGATTATAATTACCCATGTGTAAACAATGGTTGCATTTAGAGTAACCCATTTCCAGCTGGTAAATACGATTTCATCAGAACTTAAATGCATCATTGTGCTCCGGAGTTGATTGGTTTAACCATTACCGGTATGAAAATTCTGAACAGGAGTCTTGCGATAAAAAAACCAGAAAAACAGAATAATAATTTATAAATATTACCGGATGATAAAAAATAAAATCCACCAACAGCGATCGATGTCCGTACAAGCATGCTTATAAGAAATAATAGTGATGATAACTTTGCTGTGATACACTTCTTAATTGTCAACCAGAGTCCGCCATAAAAGAAAGTGCCTAACAATAGTCCTGCAAGAATAAGAAGCATATAATGGAGAACACTATTTCCCATTTTCGTTTCCTCGTTTTTGATGAATTTCTTTTTGCTCTTTTGCAATCCAGTACCATGCAAGAGCACTCCCAGAGATTATTCCGGCAAAGAGCATCATGAGTGTCCATGAGTATGAATCATTAATGTTTTTGTCAAGCCATATTCCAAGAGCGATCCCAAGCAGTGTCGGAATTGTAACCGACCAACCCACAATTCCCATTGTGCCGATGCCTTGCCAGAGTTCATTTCTTGTATGTCTTCTCGCAGCCATCTTCCTGTTAACCTTTTTGTTAATAGTATCCGGAAAATCCTGTTGTGGGGTTATCTTTTTATTGTCAGGATTATCCATGATGCAGCTCCATGATACTTCGAATAAAATTGTTTTCAAGTTTAATCATAATTGTTTTGACTTTTTTGTCAATATCACTGATGACACTGAATTCATCCCTTACAATGCGTTTAAGATTGACAGGATCGGGACCTGAAAGTGCATTGCGAACAGAAATCGTAACGGCAAGGCCGGTTTTTAAAAGAAAACCATTATCAACAGCAACCCAGATTTCATTTGCGGATTCTGTTCTGAAAACGACTATTCCCGGTGAAATCGTTGCAACACAATCAAGACGGTGAGGAAGAAGACCAATTGAACCCAGGTCAGTCTCTGCAATAATCCCTGTAACATCCGATTGATGCATAAACTGCTGGTATGGAAGAATGATGTCAAGAGTAATGGTATCGTTCATAATGCAGCCTTAAAAATTGTGTCACATTACATAGTTTGCACCATCGTTGATGAAAACAATTAACTTTTTTGTATCACTATGTCATTCCTTTTTTCTACACTTCCGGATTCTTTTGAAACATCGTTAACTGCATCTTCAATGGGTCCTATCATGTAAAGAGATCGTTCGGGGTAGTCCATGAATTCGTCAGCCAGTATTCTCCTGCATCCGTCAATAGTGTCTGTAAGAGGGACAATTTTACCTTGCAAGCCACTGAATTGTTCAGTTGTAAAAAAAGGTTGTGTCAGAAATCGTTCCAGACGCCTTGCCCGCGCGACAACATTACGATCACTTTGCGAAAGCTGCTCAAGCCCAAGCATTGCAATGATATCTTTTAATTCTTCATATTGTGCAAGGGTGCGTCTGACATCATTCGCAACAGTATAGTGTTCATCACCGATAATCTGTGGCATTGACATTTTGGAATTAGACTGAAGAGGGTCAATTGCCGGATACAGGCCCTCACTGGATCTTTTTCTGGAAAGAACTATTGATGCAGACAGGTGAGAAAATGTATGTACTGCAGAAGGATCCGTGAAATCATCAGCAGGTACATAGACAGCCTGAATTGATGTTATCGCTGCAGACTCTGTATTTGAAATACGTTCCTCGATTTGAGATAGTTCGGTGCTTAATGTCGGTTGATATCCAAGTCGTGATGGCATCTGGCCTATCATTCCTGAAATTTCTGATCCTGCCTGGATAAAACGGAAAATGTTGTCAATTAACAAAAGTACATCAGTATGTTCGGTATCCCGGAAATATTCAGCCATTGTCAAAGCACAATGGGCAATCCTGAATCTGCTTCCGGGGGGTTCATTCATTTGTCCGAATACCATCACCATCTTTGGCAATACACCACTGTCTTTCATTTCCCGGTATAATTCCTCACCTTCCCTGCAACGTTCTCCGATACCACAGAATATGCTTACACCGTTATAGTGTTTTATCATATTGTGAATTATCTCTGTCAATAGTACTGTTTTACCAACACCGGCACCACCAAAAAGCCCTGCTTTTCCACCCCGTTCAAGTGGCATAAGTAAATCAATGATCTTTATACCGGTTTCAAAAATATCAGATGTAGTAGGCCGTTGTGATAGAGGAACTGATACCTGATGGACCGGACACCAGGCGATATCATCAGGAATTGGCAAGTTGTCAATTGGTTGCCCGAATACATTGAACATCCGGGAGAAAATCCCCTTTCCCACAGGAGCGCACAGTGGGGTGCCGGAGTTTTGTACTGGTGTGTCGCGAGTCAGGCTTTGCGTTTGAGTGAGTGCTATGCACCTGACAGTGTGGGCATCAAGGTGTGCAAGTATTTCAAGAACAATGGAATCATCTTTTGCATAGAGTATCGTATGAATATGGGGCAGTGACTGTTCAAAGTGAACATCGACAATACTGCCACGGATCGCAATTACAAATCCGCAATTTCTGTCTGGTGCATTTGTCATAACGCACAAGCCATCCGGGTTGCAATGATAAATGTATGTTATTTAGTCCTGTATTTCGGGGAGTATGACAATGGTGCGTCCAGGATAATGAAGATTGTATTGTAACAAAACAAAATTGTCAACATGGAAAAATGCACATGACAATATGCTCTTCATACAACTCTTATTTCCCGAAGAACGATTCACTCCTGCATCATTGATACCGGAGTGATAAAAATTAAAAAGATTACTTGCTGGATGGTCTTAATGCTATGAATTTAAAGGGAATTACCAATGAACAGCATCTGGTGGCCGGTTTGCTTGGTAAGCCAGTGTCTGTGTATCAGGAACTAAAAATGTTTTCCTTACGCATCTGCATCTGCAACAGAATCCGGAAGGGAAGTACTTTCTGTTTTTGGCTCTGAACGGTTCTTTTTCAATGAGTTCATAATCAAAGCAACCCCAACGATACCAACGGCTCCGATTATCTCTGCAATTGTAACCAGTGTATGGTTAGCATGAAGCGAATTTTTAATCATCTCGGTCATGTTTATAGGAGCAAGTACATTGTTCACAATAAAAGGATCAGTGATCATCATCTCTACGCCAACTTTTCCAAGTACCGCAGCACCAATCCAGAGGATCACGGGAAACTTTGCCATTAGTTTTGAGAGCAGTGTACTTGTAAAGACAACGAGAGGAATACTGAGTCCCAAACCAAATAGCAGCAACCCGAAACTTCCATGTGATGCCCCGGCGACAGCAAGAATGTTGTCAAGAGACATTGTAAAATCGGCTACAAGGATGATCCATACAGCTTTCCAGACGGTGTCTGCATTACTCTGTTTGTGGTTGTCTTCATTTGAATCCGCCATCAGTTTGAGAGCGATCCACAGTATCAGGATTCCACCAACCAGTTTCACAAACGAGATGCCGAGCAGTTGCGCTGCAAAAAAGGTAAAACCAACTCTCAGGATTACAGCTGCAAGGGCACCGAATACAATTCCCTTAAAGCGCTGTTCTTTGGGTAATCCCTGAACCGCCATTGCGATCACAATTGAGTTGTCACCCGCAAGGACAATGTCGATTAAAACAATGCTCAATAAATTCATAAAAAACTGCGCATTAAATGCTATCCCCAAAAATTCCATTGAGACTCCTCATTAAAACAGTGGTATACCGGATTCCAGTATATACACAGATCTCGTGCTAGTTGTGGTACATGAATTAATGTACCATGCTAATTCATCAACACTGTTTCTATTGTAATGAAAAACTGTGTAGGAAAATAGGTTTTTTTACAATTTTTTACAATTAAAATAAAATATAGAAAAATGGATGTGTAATTTGAATAGTATTCAATATAGCATTAAATATGAGTGATATTTCTTGTTTTGTGAATCGCACCGGTTTTTAATCGGGTAATTGAAATTCTGAGTATTGCCGGAAATTAGTAACGTATCAGAAAAAAAGATCGCTGGTGATTTTTCACCAGCGATCTCATCCGGCCGGGGAGGCCGGATTTGCGTTTGTCACTAACGGGGAATTCCTCAGTTAAGTATCAATTGCTTACTGATACGGTCTTTGCCTGCAACGATCTGGACAAAGAATGTTCCTTTCAGTCCCTGCTTCAGTTTGAGCTCGGCGGATAGATTCTTCATTTGTATATTGTCAAATTTCTGGACCGCTCTTCCCCGTGCATCAACAAGCACCGCACTGAATAGACCGTTAAAAGTTTTTTCAAACTGGATTTTCAGCATATTGTTAACAATGGTCATGTTGAACTGCGGTAGTACTACATGGTTGTTTTTTACGGCAGTTCCTATCTCAAAAATGATGCTCTCCTGGGGTGCTGTCGGACGTTTAGATGGATTAATAACAATCTCGTTTGCGTTCAATAATGGAATACCCTGATTCTGATAGGTCGGATAGAGTGCTTTTGGTAATGTATCATCCTCAAGAGCAAGAAGGCTCATTTTACTGTCAACGAAACCGTAAAGTCCGCCTAGTGGTGTTTTCTTTTCTTTTAGCGAATAGCGTGATGCCCACAGAAGGGGGAGTGTCGGGCAGCAGACTGAATCAACTGTTTTTCCAAACTTCTGGTCGTAGGTAAAGATTCTTAATCCGCTTGTATTCTCATAACAGTTCCATGTAATAATACTGTCCCATACTGCGTCGGTCTTGATAAAGGTGCAAAGAGTGCTGTTCTTTTGTAAATTTGACAGATAGGATTTTCCACCAATGGTAATCTTAGCTTCAAAATTGATTGATTTACCCTGATATGCTTTGTTTTCAATCAGTTTATTTAATGTGTCAGGCTGGGTAGCTATAATAGAATAGTAGTTTCCTTTTGTTGCACCGGTATCAATTTTCGACATTATCCAGAAATTTTTTTCTTTTAAAACTGGTGCAAGTATTACGGCGTTATATCTATAGGAACCTGTTGAATAATCATAATACTGACCGCGAAAATCATTAATAGGAATATTGTAGGTTGCATTGTACACAACTGATTTACGCACACTTCCATGTTGTAAAATACAATTGCTTACTGATGAATCACTCTGAAGTACTTCAAATGGTATCTGTGATGGATATTCGCTAATATTGTTTGTAAAGGCAGTGTTAATCTGGAACTTTGTTTGTCCATTTTCAATCTGGAGCGGTACGGTGTAGAGTATTCTGATTTTGCGTGATTGATTAATGTCAACCGGATAAATTTTAAACTGGTACTGATCATTTCCGAGATAATGGATAATCGCCGGATCTCTACTGACAAACTGGATTTTATCTCTTTCAACAACATTTTCATAAGCGCTGTCTGCATCGGCTCTGAGAAGCAGTTTCGCTTTAAGGATCGTATTCCCATTCCAGAGCAGCATTGAACGGATTGCGCTGCCTTGGCTTAGAGTGAATGTCCCGGTAATTTCAAGAGTCTTCGGATCACCGCTCCAGACGCTACCAAGAGTCGTTATCTCTGCTTCCTCAATAACATCAGCATAATGGGCATGAACGGTGACAGATAGCTTACTTGATGAAAGCTGGCAGTTACCGCTGGATGATCCCTGATGAGTTGTTTGCCACCTTGTCTGGGCATTGACAGACAGTGTGAGTGCTAATACTGACACGATTGCTTTGAAAAGAGTTTTCATACCGACCTCGTTTTTTACTGTTAGTAACTTTAAATTTGACAAACAAAATCCGCGCGTTTCTATTGTCTAATATAAACCGCCGGATTTAATGTGAGGACGGGTATGAACTGCATAAGCAATAAAGTGTTTTCTGCCAGAAAACAGTAAGTGTGTGGTATTGGTATGGCTTGTATTTGTTAATGGAAAAAAAACTGATTGGAATCTATCGTTTTGAAGTAGTAAGCAGATTTTTAGATGCAGGTTTAATGCAAAATCCGACGTGTGAACGGGTACCGTGCATTCACTCGATACCCGTTACTCGTCACATGTCACATTAAAACCCCTGAAGTCCGCAGCAGCGTGTGCAGACCGGCATCAGGCCCTGTTTCATTCCACGACGGAACTTTTTGAAATCTTCGCCATGCCAGATATCATAAAACGACTGGCTATTAATATTACCGGCAGTATAATCCTGGTAATCGCGACACGGTGTCACACGGCCATCAGGTGAAATCTCTGCGATGTAGTAAATACTATCGCAGTGAGGATAACCGCAATTCCATTTATGATCAGCATAGTAACGTCTGATGTCAGCTTCTTTTTCAATATCGGGGAGAAACTGTGGAACGCATGGTTTACCGACAGACAACCGCTTGATCTCCTCAATCTGCTTTGCAGTTTCCACTGTGTCAACATCATTGAAACATGACTTGAGATAGCCGCGATGATTTTCCGGTACAGAACCAAATCGATCCTTGAAAACCTTCTCATGCAGTGCCGCACGTTCTTCAGTGATAAACCACCCGTAATAATAGGGGTGGAGTTGTGCTTTGTCAAGTACAAGCTTGTGTATATCAGCAAGGTGCGAATAGTTGTTGTTTGAGATAACAGTGATTGGAATAATGAATGGAAATTTCAAACCACGCTTCTTTTTGATTGAATCAACTTTGTCAATAATTGCCATTACTTTTTCAAAGTTGTCAGCGCTGCGCCCGTTTGCGGGGGTACGCATTATATTCTGTGATGCCGCATCCCAGCCATCGAGGCTGAGAAATAGAATCTGCAGTGCACCGGTATCGATAAGATCTTCGATGTATTTGTCAAGATCATGGGCATTTGAAACAATTGAACCTTTAAGTTTGTGGCGAGCCAGCTCTTCAAAGAGTGGAACAAGTGGTTTCCACATCGTTGGTTCTCCACCCCATATATAATAGAATGGTTTGTCGTGACGGGTTTCAAACACAACCCGTTTTACAACATCAAAATCAAGTTGCTGGAGTTTTTCACCCCGTTCCTGCTTCAACCGAAGGTGCCCGTTTTCCCCCCACTGGCCGCAAGAACTGCACCGAAGGTTACATACTTCATTGACCCGCAATGATATCTGTCCAACAGGAATATTCTTTTCAGGGTCATTAGATCCGAAATACTTTCTGATCTGTTGTGGTATCATATGCCAGGATTCTGTACTGCTCAGAATCCCCGGTAGTATATACTGTTGTACAAACGGCCAGGGAAGCAATGCTTTTCCACGGAATTTTGCCATAACGGTAGACCTTTCACGAAAATAACGCAAAATTATTGGATAATAACAGTTAAATATAGTTTACCTGTTTTGAATGGGGGAAGAAAAAAGAAGATGATACGTTTTTCGCTTCATTGAGTGCGCCAGGAATGCCGGATCTCACAATTCGTACTCGTAACATGCATATCGGTAATCCTACACGTACTCGAAATACAGTACTTTACAAATCCAGTTCATCACATATGCGTTTCTGTGTCAACTGCGCGTATGGACTGTCAAGTCCGGGAACAACGTTAGGATATTTCATCGAATAGATTACATTTTCAAGCTCAAATGCGATACTTTTAACAATTTCTGATGGTACACCAAAGGTTATGTCCCGGTTGGTATAGACAATAATACTTTGCGGAATAAAACTGTTCTGGGCAACATGGAAAAATGCCCTGGTTACACCCCTGACTTTACGACCACTTGGATCAAAGAGTTTGTTGGTATCGGTTGTACCCAATATCATATAGACATAATTACCTTTGCTGTTTAACTCTACTTTGTTAATAAGTGCCCTTCCTGTCGGAGTTGATTGAAGCATTGAGTATGCCTGTTTCATTTCTGATCCTATAGGGATAATGGTTCCACGCTGAGGCATTACAAGGCTCAGGATACATATTGCAAATGTTCCGACAACAAGGGCTGTTGTAATCGGGTGCTCAACCATTGTTGAAAGTCTCAGGTTTGCAATTCCATGTGCAGCATACTGAATGATATATTTGACATAGCTGGTAATTTTTTGTGAAATTTGAGTTGTAGTCATCATTGTGATCTCCTTTCACGCGAGCTTATACATAATAATGATACGTTAATCGGCTGCCATTGATAAGTAAAAAATAACCAACCTCTACATATCAATGCTTTATGGCACTGGACAAACCTGTTTGATCAGAAGATTTCTGTGTACATGCGATGAAGGAACTTTTTTTCCTTTTCAGTTTTTTAAGATTAAACGTTTCAAATTAAAAAATATTACAGATACAGAATACGATTTGTATGATGTATCCACTTGTCATACAGTCTTAAGCATGGTATACTATCATAAATTTTAAAGAGAGGTGCTTAATGGATGGAATAGGGATAGATTTTTTCTTTAAGCTTGATAATGGAAAGAGATTTTTTTATGTAAAAGTCAGGGATGTACACTGTGATATGCCACAGTTCTCAAATCTCTTTACCGAGGTAGCTGAAGGCATGATCGCAACAAGTTACGAGAATATTTGCATAGACCTTTCATCCATGCCTCTTGTGACAAGTATGGTTTTTGGTGTCTGTATTAATGTCGTAGCCCTTGCAAAACAACGTGGTAAGAAACTGAAATTCCGATTCAGTGAAGAGGCAATGGAAACTGCAAAACTGGCTGCATTTGATGAGCTTGTTGAGACGGAGCAGGCATAATCAGCATACGTAGCATATTTTTGAGCTGTTCTGGTGGATTCTACTCAAATCTGCATCACCCCATTTGATATCCTCACTTTTTGAAAATGACATCAATTGTTGCAACGGGATAACATGTCAGGACTGCTGAAAAAGAGTGATGTAATACAACACATTACAGTGAATGAATAATTATTGCTAAAAATGTAAAAAAAATGTATATTGTTATAAATTTCACATTAATCATTTTCAGAAAAATATGTTGTATCACAAAAATGTATCAAGGGAAGAATAAAAACAATTAAAATCAGGTATGATTTTTATCTTGTTTTCAGATACATATTTATGATAAAGAACAATTGGTGCAATATAAAATTGATTATGTGAAAAAGTACACTTCTTGGAAAAATAAAAAGTCAATTAAAAAATACAAAAACTTTTCATTGGAGGGTTTGCTTGAGCACAACAGCACAATCTTGCACGCCACAGGGAGCTGCGAAGGCGATGTTTGATGAACTTGATAAGTTCATTGATTCTCTGGGTATCGAAAAAAAAAGCAATCGAAGAAAGGGTGATCTCATCCGGATTCTTCACCAGGCACAGACAATTTTTGGATACCTGCCTGAAGAGGTTCAGATTCACGTTGCAAACCGTCTATCGATACATCACTCTGAAGTCAGCGGCGTAATCAGTTTTTATAATTACTTTACAACAGAACCCAAGGGTAAAAACCATGTTGCAGTTTGCATGGGAACTGCCTGTTTTGTTAAAGGTGCAGATAAGATTCTGGAGGCGTTCGAGAAAGAACTTGGTATCAAGGCCGGTCAGGTAACAGAGGATATGGAGTTCTCGATTGATATTGTCCGTTGCATTGGAGCCTGTGGTCTTGCACCGGTTGTGACCGTTGGAGAAAAAGTCTATGGAAGACTTAATGTTGCTGATGTAAAAACAATACTCAGCCAGTACAAAAGTGAGGTAAAAGCATGAAATTAGAACGCATTAATACTCCTAAAGAACTGCTCGAGAGATACAAAGCTTATAATTGCATGCTTGGACTCAGAGTTGATGGTGGTGCGAAAAACACTACATATGAACGGGAAATTCTGGTATGTGGTGGAACCGGCTGCGTTTCCAGTGACAGTTCAATTATTGTGGACAATCTTAACGCAGAAATTGCAAAGCACGGACTGTCCAGCAAGATTCAGGTAATAAAGACAGGGTGCTTTGGTTTCTGCGAAAAGGGTCCAATCGTTCTTGTACAACCTGATAATGTGTTTTACACTATGGTGAAACCTTCCGATGCTGCTGAAATTGTTGACTCGCACATTGTCAATGGTAAACGCGTTGAGCGTCTTCTCTACGAAGAACCATCAATGAAACAGAAAATTGAAAAAAGCAAGGATATGCCGTTTTACAAAAAGCAAATGAGAATTGCGCTTCGTAACTGCGGTATCATTAATCCTGAAAATATTATGGAGTATATTGCTGCTGATGGTTACCAGGCGCTTTCAAAGTGCTTGACAGAAATGGATGGTGATGCAGTAATCAACCACATGAAGCAAAGTGGACTTCGTGGTCGTGGCGGAGGTGGTTTTCCTACCGGTGTTAAATGGGAAGCTGCAAAGAAGTTCAAGAGTCCTGAAAAGTTTATTATTTGTAATGCTGACGAGGGGGATCCGGGTGCGTTTATGGACCGCTCAATTCTCGAAGGTGATCCATGCAGCGTTCTTGAGTCAATGACTATTGCAGGATATGCAGTTGGTGCTGATAGGGGATATATCTACATTCGTGCAGAGTATCCACTCGCGATTCATCGTCTTCAGATTGCAATAGCTCAATCCCGCGAAATCGGTATGCTTGGCAAAAACATTCTTGGTTCGGGTTTTAATTTTGATATTGAACTCAAATTCGGAGCAGGTGCGTTTGTGTGCGGCGAGGAAACGGCACTTATCCGTAGTATTGAAGGAAAACGCGGTGAACCTACAACAAAACCACCGTTCCCGGCAGAATCCGGTGTATGGGAAAAACCAACCTGTGTTAACAATGTTGAAACCTATGCAAACATTCCACCGATCATCCTTAAGGGTGCTCAGTGGTATAGCTCAATCGGAACCGAAAAATCAAAAGGAACTAAAGTCTTTGCACTTGCCGGTAAGATCAATAACGTTGGTCTTGTTGAAGTGCCTATGGGAACAACACTTCGCGAAATTATTTATGATATCGGTGGCGGTATTCGCGGCGGTAAAGAGTTTAAATCGGTACAGACCGGTGGCCCATCAGGTGGTTGTATCACAAAAGAGAATCTTGACACTCCAATTACCTACGAAAATCTTACTGCGATCGGTTCCATGATGGGTTCCGGTGGTATGATTGTTATGGACGAAACTGACTGTATGGTCAATGTGGCAAAATTCTATCTCGAGTTTACTCTTGATGAATCCTGTGGAAAGTGTACACCATGCCGTGTCGGTAACAAGCGTCTTCATGAACTGCTTACATCAATTACTGAAGGTAAAGCTGAGCCTAATACAATGGAAAAGCTTGAAGCACTTGCCAATACAATCAAGAAAACATCACTCTGCGGTCTCGGACAGACATCACCGAATCCTGTTCTGTCGACAATGAGATTCTTCCGCAATGAGTATCTTGATCATATCAACAATCATAAGTGTACTGCCGGTGTTTGTAAAAATCTGATGTCCTATTACATAGTTGAAGATAAATGTATCGGATGTACAGCATGTGCCCGTAACTGTCCGGTAAGCTGTATTACAGGTAAAGTAAAACAACCACACACTATCGATCAGGAAAAATGTATCAAGTGTGGTGCCTGCTATCAAAAATGTAAATTCAGCGCAATTGAAATCCGCTGATTGGTGTACAAAAGAAAAAGAAACGGTACATAAGGAGTAATTAATTCATGGCTAAAATAACGATAAATGATACAACAGTCGAAGTATTCAAGGATGCAACTATCCTTGAAGCTGCGAAGGAACTTGACGGTGTGTATATTCCTACACTCTGTCATATGAACCTTGAAAGCTTTAATGTGGAACACCACGTGGGATCATGTCGTGTCTGCATGGTTGATGTTGAAATGGGCGGACGGTCAAAGATGATGCCTGCCTGCTGCACACCGGTTCAGGATGGCATGGTGGTAAAAACAAATACTGCCGAGGTTGTTCAGGCTCGTCGTATCGTGCTCGAACTGCTTCTGTCGGATCATCCGTTTGACTGCCTGACATGTCCAAAGAATCTGGATTGTGAACTTCAGGCGCTTGCACGTGAATTCGGTATTGATCATCTTTCCTACAAAGGCGAGATGTCGACATATCCGGTTGATACAACCAGCGGGGCAATCAAACGTGACCTTGACAAATGTATTATGTGTCGCAGATGCGAAACTGCATGTAATGAGATCCAGACTGTTGGTACACTTTCCGGATATAGCAGAGGTTTCAAGGCTGTTGTAGCACCTGCTGAAATGAAAAATCTTGACAAGACAAACTGTGTGATGTGTGGTCAGTGTGTTAACGTATGTCCAACTGCTGCGCTCACCGGTATCAGCTTTACAAAAAAGGTTTGGGCTGCACTCAGTGACCCAACTAAAAAGGTAGTTGTTCAGGTTGCACCGGCAGTACGTGTCGCAATCGGTGAAGAGTTTGGGCAGGAACCAGGTACTGATATGACCGGACGGCTTGTTTCCGGTCTTAAGAAAATCGGTTTTGATGCCGTTTTTGATACAAACTTTGGCGCTGACTTGACAATTATGGAAGAAGCGACAGAGATCCTTGAACGCCTTAAGAAAAACGAGAATCTCCCGATTCTTACATCGTGCTGTCCTGGCTGGGTGAATTTTCTTGAGTTCCAGTTCCCTGATCTCGTTAATATTCCATCAACATGCAAGTCACCGCAGCAGATGTTTGGTGCGATTGCAAAAACATACTATGCAGATAAAATCGGTGTCAAGCCGGAGAATCTTGTTGTTGTGTCGGTTATGCCTTGCCAGGCCAAGAAGTATGAGGCCGGCAGACCTGAGTTTGCACATGATGGTGTTCGGGATGTTGATTATGTACTGACAACACGCGAAATGGCGAGAATGTTCAATGAAGCTGGTATTGACATCTCTAAAATGCAGGAAGATAATTTTGACAATCCGCTAGGGGAGTCAACTGGTGCAGCAGTGATCTTTGGTGTTACCGGTGGAGTCTGCGAAGCTGCATTGCGTACTGCATATGAATGGGTGACTAATAAGGAACTTAAAGATGTAAACTTTACAGCAGTGCGTGGCCTTGATGGTATCAAGGAAGCAACAATCGATGTTGATGGTACTGAGGTAAAGGTTGCTGTAAGCAGCGGACTTGGAAATGCACGTAAACTGCTTGAAAAAATTCAGAGTGGTGAATGTAAATACCATGTTATTGAGATTATGGCATGCCCCGGTGGATGTATCAACGGTGGTGGTCAGCCATATATCCATGCTGAAACTGATATTCTTGAGCAGCGTATGAAGGGTATTTATGCAATTGACAGTGGAAAAGAGATAAGAAAATCTCACGAGAACCCATACATTCAGAAATTGTATAAAGAATTTCTCGGTAAACCCGGAAGCGAAAAGGCTCATCATTTGCTTCATACTGAGTATTACAAAAAGTAAGAACGATTGTTAATTGTTGAAGTGAAATGCCCGGCTGGTTTATACTGGTCGGGCATTTTTTATATGCGGCATTAACTTATGCATTGTATTTGTACGTATAGTTTGGTATATTGTACGTATGAGGGCTGGGTACTTCCAGCAATTGGGTATGTTCAGGAGTGTTTTAAAATGTCAAAGCTAACATTATCTATTGATGACAAAATCATTGAGAAAGCCAAAGAATATGCACTGGTGCATCATACGAGCATTTCAAAGATGTTCGAGAACTATTTACAGGAAATTACCCATAATCAGTATGTTACTGATAGTGAACTTGGAACAAAAACAAGATCCCTGCTTTCTGCCCGACCACTTATAACCGATAAAAGTGTTAAAGAGCTCCTTGGTGATTCGCTGGCTGAAAAATACTTATGAAAACCAGGCTGCATGTTTTTATCGATATCGATGTCATCTTCGATGTGCTTGCATCAAGGCCGGAGCACTATATCAACAGTGCGAAAATCATCAGTATGTGCGAATCGCAGCAGCTGTGCGGATATTGTTCTACTATTACAATAGTCAATTGCACTTATCTCATGAACCGTTTTAGAATAGAGAATCTGTCACGAAAAATTGAACTGTTATGCGAGCTGCTGACAGTGCTTCCCTGCACCAGGGATGACATCAGTCATTCTCTTGGAAACAAATTTGATGACTTCGAGGATGGTGTGCAGCATAGTATCGCACTGCGATCAAAAAAATGTACACACCTAATCACCCGCAATATCAATGATTACCGGATGTCAAAGCTACCGGTCTGTACCCCGGCTGAGTTTTTGGAAACGTTATAGCAATCGGTATTTGATTCTGGTTGTTGGTTGTTTATTTTTCGCTGTTAGCTATTCGCCACTCGTCACTTCCGCCCTCCCCTTCAACCTTATTGACTATCCTATCAAGCCTGACCTATATTACTATGTTTCCTGCGCATACTTGTTCACAGTGCTGCTGCATTGGATGATCGGGGTGCGTAATTGCAGTTGAATCAGGATGGTATGCTGCTCACTTGATGATCAGTCAATAGGTGTTTTCTTGTAGAACAAACCTCATTCACATGATTGCAGCTATAGTGTGACAACAACCAGCACGTGTGATTAGTAATCGCAGCATACCGGATCAGGAGAATAACGTACATGAAACCACTGTTTCTTTATAATACAGCAAGCCGCAGTATTGAGCAGTTTTTTTCAGTAAAAGAAAAACAGGCCGGCATGTATTGTTGCGGGCCAACGGTGTATAACTACGCTCATATTGGCAATTTAAGAACCTATATCTTCGAAGATGTGCTTAAGCGTGTTCTTACGCTCAACGGTTATAAGGTGAAGCATGTTTTAAATATCACCGATGTCGGCCATTTGACATCAGATGCAGATTCCGGTGATGACAAAATGGAAAAAGGTGCTTTACGTGAGGGAAAGACTGTCTGGCAGATTGCTGAGCATTTTACTGCAAAATTCAGGGAAAATGCTAAAGATCTGAATATTCTTGAGGCTGATGTATGGCCGAAAGCAACGGATCATATTAAACACATGATTGAAATGGTTACGATTCTTGAAAATCGTGGGTTTACCTATAAAACATCAGATGGTATCTATTTTGATACAGTCAAATTTCCATCATATTGTGATTTTGCACGCCTTGAGCCTGAGAGTCTGCGTGCAGGTGAGCGTGTTGATATGGGGGAGAAGCGTGCGCCGACTGACTTTGCACTCTGGAAGTTTTCGCCTAAAGACCAGAAACGTCAGATGGAATGGGATAGTCCCTGGGGCGTTGGTTTTCCTGGTTGGCATATTGAGTGCAGTGCAATGTCGCTTGCGTATCTTGATTTGCCGCTTGATATTCACTGTGGCGGTACGGATCATATCAGGGTTCATCACACGAATGAGATTGCTCAGACCGAAGCTGCAACAGGCAAAAAATTTGCGAACTTCTGGATGCATGGTGAATTTCTGAATATGGGTAATGTCAAGATGTCCAAGTCGGGCGGGACATTTATAACAATCGACACTGTTAAAAATGAGGGAATAAATCCTCTTGCCTATAGAATGTTTTGTTTTACTGCGCATTATCGCAGTCCTTTGACATTTACGATGGATGGTCTGAAGGCATCTGCGGTAAGTCTTGGCAATATGAGAAAAGCTGTTCCACCTGAAAGTGCAGGAACTGTGGATGTATCAAAGGTAGCAACCCTGATGGAACCGTTTTATCAGCATGTAAATGAGGACCTGAATATGCCACGGGCAGTTGCTGCGTTATGGGATTTACTCAAGGATACATCGATTGAATCTCAGGTGCGAAGGGTTTGTGCTGCAGCTGCGGATGACATTCTTGGTCTTGATTTGCTGGCTGCTCCACTTGAAACAAAGCAGTTGGTAACCAGTGGCGATGGGCCTGCGATTACATTTGATTCACCGGTACCGGTACCGGATGCGTTAAAAAATGTGCTTGTTGCGAAGATACAGGCCCGGAGAACTGCGCGAAAAGAGAAAAATTTTAAACTGTCTGATGAAATTCGTAATGCATTAACTGCACAGAATATTATAATGAAAGATATGCCGGATGGATCAACTGAGTGTCAGATTCCATCATCGGTATGTGCGAATTGTGATGCGGTTGTAGCTGCATTGTCGTGATAAATACTAATTATACATAAGGAGAAAATAATGGCTGGCGAAAAAAAAGAAAAAGATAAAGAAGATATGATGAAAAGCATGATGGCACCGGGGCGCGAGATTGAAGAGCAGTTTCTTAAGCGTCGTGAGATTTTTCTTTGGGGCGAAATCAATGATGAATCCGCAGAGTCAATTGTAAAGAAGATTCTGTACTTTGACGGACAGGGAACTGATGATATCACCATTTTTATCAATAGTCCTGGCGGCGTAATTTCATCCGGGCTTGCCATCTATGATGCAATGCAGTTTGCAAAAGCGGATATTGCAACCGTGTGTATGGGTCAGGCGGCTAGTATGGCTTCGGTGCTGCTGACTGCCGGTACAAAAGGAAAGCGTTCTGTCTGGGAACATGCCCGTGTCCTGATTCATCAGCCGCTTATCAGTGGTAATATGTTCGGACCTGCATCAGATATTCAGATTCAGGCTGAAGAGATGCTTCGTCTCAGGGAAAAGCTCAATCAGATGCTTGCTGATCACACCGGTCAGCCGCTCAAGAAAATTGTTGAGGATACCGATCGCGACTTTTTCATGTCTGCCGATGAGGCGAAGAAGTATGGTATTGTTGATAAGGTGATTTCGGTGAAAAAAGGGAAATGACGTAAATAACCTGACTAGTAATTCGTGATTGCAGGGGGTTTCGAGGCCCCCTTTTTATTAGTGTGCGAAGGTTACCCTGTTTTTTCGGGGGGAACACTGACTTGTTATTCAGTTATAAGAATATTTTATTGTTGGATTTGCATATCTATCAGGTAGTTAGTATGAGGAAAATAAATACGCTTTAAAATACGTATAAAAAATAGTATATTATACGTATGGAGGGTGTATGGAAACAAAACTTACGTTAAAACTGGACCAGCTGGTAATTGATGAAGTAAAGAAATACGCAAAGGTTAATCATCAAAGTGTTTCCAAGCTGGTCGAAAATTATTTCCGGGTTTTAGTTGCTCAAAAGTCAGTGCAGAAGAAGATATCGCCGCTGGTACAGGAGCTCAGTGGGGTGATTTCTGAATCAGATCTGAATGGAACAGATTATGCATCATATCTGGAAGCAAAGTATGAATAACAACGTGTTTCTGGATTCAGATGTTATCCTTGATTTGCTTTGCAGAAGAGAACCTTTTTATGGTCCGGCATCAGAGATCTTCACGATGTCAGATTCCGGTGATATCAATCTGTATACGTCATCACTGGTATTTGCGAATCTGTACTATATTTTACGGAAAGCATCTGGTGCAGAACCAGCCAGAACAATCCTTCGCAAATTGTCTATTCTTGTAAAGATACTTGCAGTTGACGAAAAGATAGTTGAACTGTCGCTGAATTCTGTGTTTAAGGATTTTGAGGATGGTATCCAGTTTTTTACTGCAAGAGAAAATAATCTGGATGTACTAATTTCGCGGAATGTGATTGATTATGTTCTCAAAGACATCCTGGTTCAGACTCCACAGGAGTATTTGTCGTCAGTAAGGATGTCATCATAATCTGAACGATGCACTAATCCCGTAAAAACAGGATGTAAAAAACACTTTAAATGATTATTGCAGTACCTCATTGATCGCTTTCACACTCTTAAAACCCTCCCGTTTGCAATATTCCACGATGCCATCAAGAACCTGTGAAGGTATCCGGGGATCAATAAATGTTCCGGTGCCGATCTGTACTGCCGAAGCACCTGCGAGCAGGTATTGGATTGCATCATCAGCGGTCATAATGCCACCCATTCCGATTACAGGTATTGACACCGCGCGCTTAACACGGTAAGTCATGGCGACTCCAACCGGCCTGATTGCCGGACCGCTGAGTCCACCGGTTTTCATTTGAAGGACAGGCGCTTTTTTTCTTGTGTCAATGACCATTCCGACAAGCGTATTAATACATGAAACTGCATCAGCACCGCCATTTTGTGCTGCTTTTGCTATTATGGTAATGTCAGTAACATTTGGTGTCAGCTTTATGATAAGAGGGCGTTTGGTGAGTGCTCTCAGGCGTGATGTCAGTTTCTCGACAAGTGACGGGTCGGTACCGAAGGACATCCCGCCACACTTGACATTTGGACATGAAATGTTAATTTCGTATCCCCAGAGTGATTCACTTGATTCAAGCTTTTCTGTGACTTCGGCATACTCATCCTCGGTTGATCCTGCAACATTTGCGATAATCGCACAGGGAAGTTGCGCAAGGTGTGGAACTTTTGTGGTTATGAATTTGTCAACACCGACATTGGCAAGTCCTATGGAATTAATTATTCCTGATGGTGTCTCAACAATTCGTGGAATGTCATTACCCGGACGGGGTTTTATGGTTACTGCTTTTGTATAGATTGCACCGAGTCGTGATATGTCAATCAAGTCTTCGTATTCACTACCATAGCCAAATGTTCCGGATGCAACCCCGACCGGGTTTGGGAGTAGTTTATTTCCAATTTGTACCGATAAATCCATGGTTCTGTCCTGATTGTTTTTAATGGTTAATTTTCAGATCTTAAAAATTGTACAGTCCGCTTAGCCGGTCTCTGGATTGCACTTTAAAATAATTGCTCCAGAGCTCTATGGGCTGTTACCATAAAAGGTCTTTGCTGTTAAATACAGGGCCCTCTTTACATGCACGGGCATACCCCGGTTCTGCAACTGTTTTTACGACACATCCCATACACGCACCAACACCGCATGCCATGATCTGTTCAACTGAAACTTCACAGGATGAACCGGTGCGAAGCGCAAGTTCGTGGCAGGCTTTGAGCATCGGGTGAGGTCCGCAGCAGTACACGGTATCACTATTTTGTATAGATTTTTCGATTGTTTTCAAATAATCTGCAGTAGTTCCTTTAAAACCGGCACTGCCATCATCGGTACAGATCATGGGATCTATCACCCTGAATGCGTCAAGGTCGGGAATAAAACTTTTTGTTCTGCACCCGAAAATGAATGAAAATGGTAATTGTCTGCGTTTAAACTCTGACGCAAGAAATAACATAGGACCGACGCCGATGCCACCGGAAACGAGAACCGGTTTATTTCCATCGGATGGGTTAGAAAATGGATTGCCGAGTGGTCCGATAATATTGATTGAATCACCCTTTACTTTAGCGGTAAGAAGTTCTGTTCCTCTGCCGCGTTTTTGATAAATAATTGAACATGTTGATAAAGCCGGATCAAATCCTGAGAATGCGAAGGGGCGACGCAGGAGCGGTGTTGTATCGTCCGTAATGCGAAGAGTTAGAAAATGTCCGGGTAGTACAGGTGTATCCTGGCTCCAGGTCATTTCCAGATAGTAAAATGAATCTGCAATTTTAATGTTTTTTAAAACTGTTGCGTCAAATTGAAACATATTTCTAATCCAGTCGTGGAATTTTTGCACTTTTCATAACAATAATCATTTTTAGGCTTCAGATCCGAAGAGCTTAACGCCAGACACTAATGAGAATGATTCTGATGTACTATTTTTACATGGGAATGAGAAATCAGGCTTTCATTCTATTGTGATCTCTAAAATACGTTAAAAGCATTAATCTGAAAAGGACAATTGATAACCATGTCTGTGATGGATTTGTGGATACACTGAATTCAATAATTTTGTATGTCAAGGTAGAACATTTGTGGGATATTGCTGATGATATTAACCCGGTATGCGCGTTTTTCAATGCTGCGTCAGAATACAGAAATAATAATACTGAAAAATCACAATAAATCTATAAAAAGGGGCTTCCATTTAGAACGGTAAGGATTTATATTCTGAAGGAAAATCTATGTTTGTAGATCTTATGAACCAACCAGTGTATGGTATACAACCTGCGTTTGATCCATAAACAGGCTTACAATAGAGTGCAGTGCAAAGTCAATTTTTGGGTTATTTCAAGAACTTCGGAGGATGGTCTATGAGTGCTCGTGCAGCAAAGCGGAGTGTCGTTTGTACACTTCATGTCCTGATGCTTTTTCTTGTTATGAACGTTTACTCTGATGAGACGTTTAAGCAGCTTTTTACCGGTGGCAAATATGCTGATGCGTTAAAATACGCTGAAGATAAACTACCGATTGCTGATCGTGATGCTGCAACATGGGCAATGCTGGGTATCGCAAACGAAGATCAGGGTTTTGTTGAAAAAGCGCTTGCCTGTTATATGGTTGCGATGCGCAATGATGAAAAAAACTATGAGGCACAGCTTGGAGCTGCGCGTGTTTACAATAAGCTTAATCAGCCGGAGAGTGCAATGGCGATGGCAAAGAAAGCTATTGCAACAAAAGAAACCGGTGAAGCAAGCTGGGAATTTGCAAAAGCAGCTATCGCACTCAATAAAGCTGTTGAAGCAAAGTCAGCGCTTGAAAAAGTTGTTGAAACTGATAAAGCAAATATCGTTGCTGCGAAAGAGCTTGGAATTATCCATTTCAATGCAAAGGATTATAAAAAAGCTATTCCTGCAATGCGTTCGGTCTACGATGCCAAAGCTGATGGAGAGCTTGCTCTCAAAATCGGAACAGCATACAAAAATGTTAACATTCCTGACAGTGCAGCTTTTTTCTTTAATGAGTCACTCAAAGATCCAAAATCTGCGAAACCGGAAACATCGATTGATCTTGCACGCATTTACTATCAAACAGAAAAATTCGCTGATGCTGCAAAGCAATTCAGTGAAATTAATCAGGAAAAACTCTCAGCAGATGACCTTTACAAAACAGCTGTAAGTATCGAAAAATCAAGTCCGGATGATAAAGAAAAAGCTGCTAAATTCTACGAAGCAGCTATGGTCAAATATGGAACATCAACTTCAAAAGATGCTCTTAAATCCAAAGAAATGGTAGGACGCTGGAAGCTTCAGAAGAAAGCGTTCAAGGATGCTTTGGATATTTTTACCACTATTCAGAAAGCTGATCCAAACGGCAAAACTGTTCCTGATATTTTTATCCTTCTTGCTGATGCAAACGATGGTCTCGGAGATCGCGTCAAAGCGATTCAAATGCTTGAGAAAGTAACGGCATCAAATAAAGACAATATCGATGCATTTGCCCGCCTTGCAGAACTCTATACAAAAGAGAAACAATCCGATAAAGCGCAGGCGATTTACGAGAAGCTGATTACCGTGCAGCCAAATAATCCAAAGGTGTACCTGGCACTTGGTGAGAATGCGTTTAAAGCTAAAAAATTTGAAGATGCACTTCGTCACTTTCAGAAGAGCTTTACTCTTGAACAGACTCCTCGTGCAGCAGAAGGCATGATGCAATCTGCGTGGGAACTCAAGCGGTATGATCTTGCTCAGGATGCAGCTGAAACTGCACTTCATAAAGATCCGAAACTTCGTGAACCTCAGGTTACACTGGCAAAAATTCATATTATCAATAGTAACTGGGCTGCTGCAATTCAGGTTATTGAGGGGCTTGTAAAACTGGAACCCAATAACAAGACGTTCTGGGAAAAGCTTGCGTCCTGTTATGAAAAATCAAATAATCCTGACAAGCTTGCCGAGGCAGATAAAGCAATTATTAATCTCGATAAGAAAGAGGTTACATCACGTGTTCGATATGCAAAGTATGCATTGTCAAAGGGCGATGATAAAACAGCTCTTGCAACATATAAAGAACTTGCAACACTGACACCATCAAATGCTGATGTATTCAAGAATCTCTATGAGATCTCTGTAAAGCTGGGAAATCAGGACGATGCCATAACCTACCTTAAGAAGTATACAGCAATTAAGCCTCAGGACGCTGCGGCATCAAAAACGCTTGGTGATATTCTTTTTGACAAAAAAGACAGTACCGGTGCACTTGCAGCGTATCAGGCTGCACTTACTGCTGATCCGGGAATCAAAGGACTGTACAAAAAGTATGCTGTTCTTATGATGTCCCGCAAGGGTCAGGAAAAGGAACTTCTTACTGTACTTTCAAATGCAGTAAAAGCAGGAGAAGCTGATGAAGAGATCTACTCAACACTTGGAGAAATTCATCAGAACAGTAAAGCGTATCCTCAGGCGATTGAGATGTACACCAAAGCACTTCAGTTAAAACCACAAAATTTTGAAGCGCTTGCATCACTGGCATTCTGTCAGGAAAAAGCCGGAAAAATTTCTGATGCTATTATCTCATATGAACAGGCTGTTGCGATGAGTGGCACTGCAGTAAAAGAGATGAAGGCGTTAGGTGATCTGTACTGGCAGCAGAATAAGAAAGATCAGGCAATTGGCGCCTATAAAAAATATGTTGAGAAAGCACCTGCAGATGCAAAGACAATCAGAACTATTGGTGATTTTGAATACACTAAAAAGAACTATCCTGAAGCAGTCAAATACTACGGAATGGTAACAGGTGCAGATTCAAAAACTGCTGATTTCATGCTCCGGTATGGTGATGCTGTATATCAGACCAATGATCTCAAAAAGGCAACAGAGATTTTTAAAGCGATTGCTGTTGCGAATCCAAAGAATCCGGAACCTTATAAAACGTTATACGAGATTGCAAAGAAAGATAATAATAATGCTGCTGCGGCAGAATATCTCAAGCAGTTTACTGCATTAAAACCAAACGATGCTTTTGCTTTAAAACTTCTTGGTGATAACTACTATGAGTTGAAAAACAATCAGGGTGCGCTTACTGCGTACCGTGCAGTACTTAAAAATGATTCGACGGCAAAGGGTTTCCATAAGCGTTATGTTGAACTTGTAAATCAAAGTGGTACACCCGATGAGAAAATCAAGGCACTGAGCGGTGCGATTGCTGCCGGTGAGGTTGAACCTCAGATGTATTCACAGCTTGGTAATCTTTACAAGGCAGCCGGTAATTGTCAGAAAGCGATACCGAATCTCGAGAAGGCATCACAGGCTGATCCAAAGGCTACCGATCTGCTACTCTCGCTCGCAGAGTGTCAGGCTAAGACTGGCGCTGTGGATCAGGCTATCCTGAATTATGAGCAGGCTCTCGCAATGATGCCAAATGCAGTAAAAGAACATAAAGCTCTAGGTGATCTCTATACTAAACAGAAGAAAACTGAACCTGCAATCCGTTCATATAAGAAATACCTGGACCTTACTGCTGATAACAGCATCGCAAAGCTTGTTGCGGAGAATTCGCTTGCAGCAAAGAATTACACTGACGCAATAAAGTATTTCGGTATGATCACCGGTGAAGATGCCAAATCGGTTCCAATGCTTACTGCATACGGTAAAGCATGTCTTGAGGGGCAGAATAATGAAAAGGCAATTGAAATTTATCGTAAACTTTCCACATTAACACCACAGAATCCGGATGTGTTCAAGGCTCTTTACGATTTGTCATCAAGAGCCGGTTCTAAAGATGAAGCATTGCAGTATCTGAAGTCTTATACGGCATTGCGTAGTGGTGATGCCGGTGCGCAGAAAGCACTTGGCGATATGCTGTACGATAGGAAAGATAATGCAGCTGCGCTTAATGCTTACCGTGCTGCACTTAAGACTGATCCTGCAATTAAAGGAATTCATGCCCGTTATGCCGAACTGCTTATGGCAAGTGGTGGTAAAGATGAGGAAATGATTGTTGCTCTTAATGGTGCGATTGCGTCCGGTGAAGCAGATGGTAAGATGTACTCACGTCTTGGTGATATCTATACCAAACGTGCAGAAACAATCGTACCTACTAAAAAGACCCCGAATGTCACTGTTCAAAAACAGGAAAGCTATGCCAACGCATGCAAAATGTATGAGAAGGCTTCTCAGCTTGATCCTAAAGACAATGTATTAATTACCAAACTTGCGGATTGTCAGGCAAATGCAGGAAATGCCAATGCTGCAATACTCTCCTACGAACAGGCTATTGCAATGAATGCATCTGCAAGCAGAGAGTATAAAGTACTTGGTGATCTTTATGCATCACAGAATAAAAATGATCCTGCAATCAAGAACTACAAAAAATATCTCGAAAAGAATAGTGACAATGTTCTTGCCCGCAAGGTCGGAGAGTATTCATTTCAGCAGAAGAATTATGCCGATGCGGTCAAGTATTACGGAATGATAACCGGTGCTGATGCTGCGAGTGCAGGTGTGCTCAAACCATATGGTGAGTCAGCATATCAGTTAAAAGATGATATGCGTGCATACCAGATCTATCGTCAGCTTTCATCATTGTTACCTAATGATGCCACCGTGTTCCAGAGACTTTACGAACTTGCAGGACGTGCCGGCACAAAAGATGAAGCGCTTACGTATCTTAAAAAGTTTACATCACTGAAAGCTAATGATGCCACAGCTCAGAAAATTCTTGGAGACATGCTTTATGAGCGTAAAGACAATGCTGGTGCACTTAATGCATACCGTAGTGCATTGAAGGCTGATCCGGCAATTAAAGGGATTTTCGCCCGTTATGCAGAGTTGCTTATGAACAATGCTGGTACTGAAGCTGAAATCACAACGGTGCTTAATGGTGCTATTGCTGCGAATGAAGCTGATGTAAAAATGTATGTACGCCTGGGTGATATTTATGTAAAACAGTCAAACTTTGTCAAAGCTGGTCAGATGTATGAAAAGGCATCACAGCTTGATCCAAAGAATGCAGCTCTTTTGACAAATCTTGCAGAATGTCAGGCAAAAGCAGGAAACGCAAGTGCTGCAATTATGACCTACGAGCAGGCTATCGCGATGAATCCGGCTGCAAACAGGGAATATAAATCACTTGGTGATCTGTATATGCAACAGAAACGGACTGAATCTGCCGTAACCAATTACAAAAAATATCTTGAAAAAAGTAAGGATGATCAGATCGCAAAGCTCGTTGGTGAGGTTGCGTATAATGCAAAGAATTATCCGGAAGCAGTCAGGTATCTCGGTATGATCAGCGGTACTGAAGGTTCAAATGCAAAATATCTTCAGATGTACGGTGAAGCATGCTATCAGTCTAAAGATGATGTCAGGGCATTTCAGGTATATAAGCAGCTTGCAGCAGTTACACCAACTGATGCCTCTGTTTACAGGAAGCTATATGAACTTGCCGGTCGTGCTGGTACAAAAGAAGAGGTCTCACTCTACCTTAAAAAGTACACATCGCTGAATGCTTCAGATGCATCAGCACTAAAAACACTGGGTGATATGCTTTATGATGCTAAAGACCTCGCGGGATCTCTTGGTGCTTACCGTGCAGCCTTGAAAGCGGATCCTGCAATTAAAGGCATTTACGCCCGCTATGTTGAACTGCTTATGAAAAATAAAGGTACAGAGGCTGAGATTGTTACCGCGCTTAATGGTGCGATCGGTGCCGGTGAAGCTGATGTTACGATGTATAAACATCTCGGTGAAATCTATTACAAACAGAATAACTTCGTAAAAGCTGCCCAGATGTACGAAAAGGCATCACAGCTTGATGCAAAAGACGCAACACTACTGACACTCCTTGCAGAATGTCAGGCAAAAGCAGGTAATACAAGTGCTGCGGTTCTTACATATGAGCAGGCGATAGCAATGAATCCGGCTGCAAGCAAAGAATACAAATCACTTGGTGATATGTATATGCAGCAGAAACGTGAAGATGCGGCGATCAAAAATTACAAGAAATACCTTGAGAAGAATGCAGATAATGGTCTTGCAAAACAGATCGGTGCCTTCTCAATGAAAGAAAAGAACTATCCTGAAGCTGTCAGGTATTATGGTCTTGTAACTGGTGCTGATGCTACCTCGGTTGATTTTCTTAAAGCATATGCTGAAGCAAGTTATGCTGCAAAGGATGATTTCAAATCATACCAGATCTTTAAGCAGCTCTCTCAGCAGACTCCAAATGATGCTACCGTGTTTAAAAAACTTTCCGAGATCGCTAAGCGTGCAGGAACTCAGGACGAAGTGATGCTCTATCTCAAAAAGTATGTATCGCTTGTACCTAATGATGTTACAGCACAGAAACAGCTTGGTGATATGCTTTACGAAAAGAAAGATGCTCCGGGGGCGATTACAGCCTATCGTGCGGTAATCAAATCAGACCCTGCAGCAAAAGGTTTCTATAGCAGGTATGCAGAACTTGTAATGGCAAGCGGAAATGATGCTGAGGTTGTTGATGCTCTTTCCGGAGCGATTGCCGCCGGCGAAGCTGATGTTAAAATGTATACTCGTCTTGGTGATATCTATGAAAAGCGGGCAGAAGCAATCGTTGTCAATAAAAAGATTCCAAAAACAGCGGTTCAAAAACAGGAAAATTATGATAAAGCATGCAAGATGTTCGAGAAGGCATCACAGCTTGATCCTAAAAACAATGTCCTGATTACAAAACTGGCTGATTGTCAGGCAAAAGCAGGAAATGCTAATGCTGCTATTTTGACCTACGAGCAGGCGATTGCCATGAATCCGACAGCAAGTGCTGAATATAAAGCTCTTGGTGATCTTTACATGAAACAATCAAAAACTGATCAGGCGGTAAAGGCATACAAAAAGTACCTTGAGAAGAATGCTGATAATACCATCGCAAAACTAATCGGTAGTTACAGTTTCAAACAAAGTAATTATCCTGAAGCTGTCAAGTACCTGGCACTTGTAAGTGGTGCAGATGCGACCACAAAGGAGCATCTCAAGCTCTATGGGGAAGCATGTTATCTTGCAAAAGATGATTTCAGGGCATATCAGATACTTAAACAGTTGTCAACTATAACTCCGAATGATCCGGATGTGTTCGAAAAACTCTATGACGTTGCCGGCAGAGCTGGAACAAAGGATGAGGTACTGACCTATCTCAAGAAACTTCTTGCACTCAAACCAAATGATGCAAAGGGGCAGAGAACACTTGGTGACATGTTGTTTGATACAAAGGATAATACCGGTGCGCTTAATGCATATCGCGCAGCCCTAAAAGCAGATCCTAAAATTACCGGCATTTACAAACGATATGCAACACTGGTAATGAGCAGCGGCGATGATATCGAAAAGGTAAAGGCGCTTGAGGGTGCAATTGCTGCAAATGAAGCGGATGCATCAATGTTTGCAACGCTTGCTGGTATCTATAAAAAGCAGAATCAGCTTGTCAAGGCAATCGATCTTTATAATAAGGCATCAAAGGCAGATCCAAAAAATATTCAGCTCCTGTCAGATCTCGCAGAAAGTCAGATGAAGAATGGAAACATTGCTGAGGCGACCATGACCTATGAACAGGTTGTTGCAGTTAATCCGACAGCAAGCAAAGAATATAAGATGCTTGGTGATCTTTATGTAAAACAGAACAAGATGGATCAGGCTGTAAAAGCCTATAAGAAGTATCTTGAAAAGAATGCATCAGACAATGCGATTGCGAAGGTCGTAGGAGAAGATGCATACAAAACAAAGAATTATCCTGAGGCACTGCGTTATTTTACTATGCTTACCGGTAATGATGCAAAGCAGCCTGCGATTCTTCAGATGTATGCTGATGCTGCGTATCAGGCTCAGGATAATCCTAAGGCACTGCGTGTGTATCAGGAACTATCAACGCTTACACCAAAAGATCCTGTTGTGTTCAAGCGTCTCTATGAGATCAGCCTCAAAGCAGGTGCGTCCGAGCAGGCACTTGTAAACCTTAAAAAATATACAGCACTCAAACCCGATGATGCTGATGCGCAGGCTAAACTTGGTGACCTTCTCTACGATCGTAAAGATGATCAGAATGCGCTTGTTGCCTATAGAAATGCAATTAAAGTTAATCCATCAATTAAGGGTATATACAAAAAATATGTTGAGCTCTCAATGCGCTATGGAACACCGGACGATAAGGCTAAAGTACTCAGTGCTGCAATAGCTGCCGGTGAGGGTGATTCAAGGATGTATGTACAACTTGGTGATATATATAAAGCTGCCGGTAAGTATCAGAATGCAATTCCGATTTACGAAAAGGCATCACAGCTTGATCCGAAGAATGGCGCGATTCTCAGTTCTCTCGCGTTGTGTCAGTTGAAAACAGGTAATCTCAGTCAGGCTGCTATTACTTATGAACAGGCTATTGCGATGAATCCAAATGCCAATAAGGAATACAAACAGCTTGGTGATCTATACATGCAGCAGAAAAAGACATCATCGGCGATTTCTGCTTACAAGCGGTACCTCGAAAAGGGTAATGCTGACGCTGAAATTGCTCTTGTTGTTGCAAAAAACGCTTACGATGCAAAGAATTATCCGGAAGCGTTCAAATTCTTCGCATATGCAAAGAGTAACGATACACCTGAGTATCATTTGCAATACGGATTGTCCGCTGTTGAAGTCAAAGATTACAAAGTGGCGATATCTGAACTTGAAAAGATCAGAAGTACAAAAGGTACCGTGCAATCACGTGATGTTGCCTACAAGGCGCTTGCGCTTGCTTATGAAAAGAGTGGTGATATTAAAACTGCAGCTGAGGTACTTAATGCATATGTGCGGTTACCAGGTGTAAAAGATCCTGATGCAGCTTATCAGAGGGCTGTTGTTTACGAGACAATTAACGCTGCTCAGGCCGTTACGATGTACGAAGAAAACACTGTGTCATATCCGAAAGACTACAGAAACTTTCAGAAACTTGGTATCTATTATGCTCGCCAGCCAAACGCGACGTTAAAAGCAGTAAGAGCTCTTGAAAAATGTGTTCAGCTTGTTGATACAATTGGACTTGTCTGGCTCGAACTTGGTACACTATATGGTAAACAGGCTCGTGATCAGGAAATGCTCACAGCGTATCGTAAGTTCATTGAAGTAGATCCTACTAACGCTGATGCATGCGCAAAAATCGGTGAAATCCTTCTGACAAGAAAGATGACCGATGATGCGATGGTGTTCCTTGAAATGGCTAATTCACTAAAGGAAAACGATCCAAAGATCATGACACTTCTTGCCCGCGGTTACATTATGACAAAACGCAAGTCTGAAGCTGCAAAACTGCTTGAGAAAGTTGTTAAGATGTCAAAGGGTGACATTGATGATGATCTTAGAAAAGTTCTTGCCGACGTCTATATGGAATCCGGAGAGTTTGATAAAGCTGCAAGTGAGTACAAGGCATTACTCGATAAGAAAAAGACAAATGCAATTTTAAGCAAGTATGCTGAGGCTCTTATCGGTATGGGAAAACTCTCTGATGCTGCAAAAGCAGTTGAAGAGATTAAGGCAAGTGAGCCTGAAAATCTTGATGCGCACATGGCTCTGGGTAAGATTAAGGTTGCTCAGAAGAAATATGATGAAGCAATTGAGACGTACAAAGAGATATTGTATATCAACCAGAACTATGCGCCGGCATTATGCGAGCGTGCAAATGTCTATATGATTCAGGGCAAGTATGAATGGGCAAAAACATTCTATACCCGTACACTGAAAGCAGATCCAAGAAATGCAATTGCACATCTTGGTCTTGCACGAATTGCAAAGAATGATAAAGACTATACAGGATATACCGATCATCTCGAGAAAGCAAGAAAACTCGATCCGAATAACAAAGAGATTCTGGATGAGTTAAAATCTGTAAAACGCTGATAGTTTAAAGTATTGTTATTAAAAAAGGGCTTGATTAGTAATTACTGATCAGGCCCTTTATAATTATCAGGAGCAGATGGTGCCGGGCGGGGCATGGCGGACACCCACAAGGGGAGTCCGTACGGTGGGTTTGTGATGTTGGTTTTGTGTGTCAAGTTTAAGTAACACCCTCAAGGTGTGATAATAAAAAAAATATACAGAGATTAGTTACGCCCTTGATAGTTCTTTAAATCCGTTTGTGCTTACCGGAATTGATGCTCCGTTTTTGAGAATTGCTTTATACGAATCCTTGCCGGTACTTTCAAGTTTTGAAAGGTAATTAATGTTCAGGATATATGAACGGTGTATACGGTAAAATTGTGAGTTGTCAAGAATCGATTCAAGAAAGGAAATCCTGTCCTGTTTGAGATACATCCGTTTTTCAGTCACGATACCGATATAATCGTCCTCAGCTTTTATATAGGCGATTTCGTTAACCGGGATGATAAAAATTTCAGGTCCATCCTTGACAAGTATTCGTGATAGCGGTGCAGTAAGCGTTTTTTGTCCGTCAAGAAACGGGTTGTAGTCTTTTTTCTGTCGTGCTCCGGTTTTAATAAATTTGTCAATGGCCTTTTGTAAGCGTTCAGGCGATACCGGCTTAAGGACATAATCGATTGCTGACGTTTCAAATGCTTTAAGCGCGTGTTCATCATAAGCGGTAACAAAAACGACCGGCGGGGCCTGTTCGCCTAAAAGCTCGAGAACATCAAACCCGCTTAATCGTGGCATATTGATATCAAGAAACAGCAGATCCGGCTTATACTCCTGCACCGCAGCAATTGTTTCAAACCCGTCCTTACAGAGTGCTTCAACAGAGATTGATTGATTTTCAGAGAGTAGTGATCTCAAAGTTTCACGGTTATGCTCTTCATCATCTGCAATCAGTACTTTAATAGGAATCACATGTTCTCCTTTTGTAATGGAATAGTAATGGTGGCGATAAACCGGGTGTCGATTTTTTCGGTCAGGATTTTCCCTGAAGAACCATAGGATGAATATAAACGTTTAGTGAGCGTTTCTATACCGGTCCCGCTTTTCCTGTTATGTACAATAGTGCCGTATACGCTATTAGTTACGGTAATAACGATGTTGTTATCGGACTGTGTTACAGTAACTGCTATATGTCCCTTTTGATCAGACGATCCGATACCATGTTTAATTGCATTCTCAATAAGCGGCTGTAGTATAAACGGAATACTTTGGTAGTCGTTGCATCGGGTATCAATATTCCAGTCCACAGAAAAAGAATAGTTACGGCGGAGCAATTCAATTGCAGTGTAGTTTTTGGCATGCGCAATCTCTTCTGCAATAGTGACCGTGGTCTTCTTACTGAACTGCACACTATACAAAAGAAATTCAGAGAGATGTGCCAGTGCTGCAGATGCTTTTACCGGTGAATGGGTAATAAGCGATTGCAGCATTGACAAACTGTTAAAAAGAAAATGCGGGTGTATGGTGTTTTTGAGTGCTTTTAATTCAGCTTCTGCAAGCTGCAGTTTGTTGTGTAGAAGTTCTTCTGACGCAATCCGGTTTTGTTCAACAAAGAGGATTATATAGTGAACAAGGATAAAGATTATCATGACAAGAGCTACTGATGGCACAACAAATGGTAGTGCACCTGAAAACTGTTCTGCACTAAACATAAGGGGAAACAATAGTCGCAGTATCGATGCATAGATATACCATACTGTGAACCAAAGTGTTGTCGACAGCAGCATATACAGAAACTGAACTGATATCACCCTGTAAATATGCGACCAGTTTGCAGGAAAAAACCGGCAGACAAAGCGTCCGGTCGTTGACAGAATAATGCACACCGGAAGAGTCGGGAGGATTAGTAGTAACGTTGACAGTATGGGGACGTTGCCGGAAAGTGAATACACCAACGCACTAAACGTTCCGGCAATAATCCATACGATACATGCAGGGAGAATGAATCTCCATGACATATAAAAGGAATCGGCTATCAATTTTTTACCTCAATACCGGCAAGGGTAATTGATCCCCGGATAAGCAGCTTTTTTGCAGGTGCCGGAACGGTTCTTGTTTTATTCTCGAATACACCAAGTACCGGATTTCCCACATAGGAGACACTCCATGTTTCTGGGATACGCATTTCAATGCCACCAAGAAGGACATTGACATCAATGGTGATCATGTCTGGTTCAAAGTCTGCTTTTGTAAAGTCGATCTCACATCCTCCAAGAGAAACCGATATGGAACCGCCTTTAAGTGCCTGACTACTGAACGAGTAATTGCCGCCACTGAGGACAAGTGCTATTGCTATGGTGTCATCACTTGTTGCGTTACTGTTATTATGCATGAAGTCATCGCTGCTGCAATGTATGAATGCAGTGTGATACTTCCTGTCAGATTTGAAAAACGGACGCAGCATTATTTTTAAACCGATAATAATCGGTATTAACGGCCACATCTTATGGATCGGTACAGAAATCAGGTGAAGATAATTCGCCTGAAAAAGAGCACCGGTAAGGACGAGTACGGTTCCCCAGAAGTAACTGTTTGATGAGCTCGGGAAGATGAGTCGAAAGGTGCCTACGGCGATAAGTATAAGCGGCCAGAAGTGATGAAGGTCAATGTCGTAGGGCAAAAATCCGAGAGATTTTGCAAGAAGGAAAAGTCCAATAGCGATAATAATCGCACCGGCAATAAACGATCGTGGAAAACTACTCCAACCGCCGTGATGTGTACTCATGATTTACTCCTTATAAAAATTAATAATCAAATCAATGTGCAGCTGCGTTATGCTTTATGATTAAAATATACGACCAGGTAAGGGATGCGAAAACAGATAATCGGTGAAATAGGGGATGTTACCGGTGGAAGATCGGCCTCACCCCCTTGCCCCCTCTCCATTAAGGCATGGAGAGGGGGAGTTGCATTGAATATTGTTGTCCATTCTACCTTTCCTTTATGTCACCCGAACTCCTACGTGCTTCCTGCTACTATCATCTTTATCACAACGTTCCAATCATAAACGACAGAATCCCAGGAAATTGACCGTCATGACTCGTCATTCGTGATCCATACTATTTCGCAACCATCAATTCTGCCCGTCACTCGTTACGTGTTACTCGTCACATCTCATTCTCTTGACACCCCCGAACCCTTGACGTAGTTTAATTATGATGTGGACGAAACAGGAAATTTTTCCGGTAGTTCAGTGCTGGTGGGATCTGCGATTTGTGGTTGATCTAAGCTATGGTAGTTCTATTGCGGCGTGTTAAGATTGAGTCGATCACAGGTAGCAA
This sequence comes from Fibrobacterota bacterium, assembly GCA_023459055.1. Taxonomy (GTDB): domain Bacteria; phylum Fibrobacterota; class Chitinivibrionia; order Chitinivibrionales; family Chitinispirillaceae; genus JAAZBG01. The sequence continues at coordinate 10,938 of JAEWVR010000040.1, read as the reverse complement.
ATGTGAACTTTTTATCACGAAATCGGATGGATAGCATTAAAGGTGCACTTGTTTGTGTAAGATGGGCATCTATATCCCGTTATATGCAACTGCAAACCAGTCCAAGAAAATAAGTAAGAGCGTGCCCTACAAAAACTATATGATAGGAGAATAATTTAATGGGAATTGAATACCAAATTGAACCATTTACAAATAAATGCATTGAGTCTGCTGCAAATATCTTTTTGTCAAATTACAAGCATGAACAGGCAGCCAATTCTCTTTTACCAACTCACATTTTCAATGATCCCGATTGTATCAAAAGTGCACTAGATGAATTTGCTGCCAACCCAGGTGTAGCGATTTTTAGTGATGGAGAAATGGTCGCATTTATGGTTACCGGACATACGTTCAGTTTCAAAGGCCAAAAGACTGCAATGGTTCCTGAGTATTGTCATGGTGCTATAAAAAAGGACGCCAGGAAACTTTATCAGTTGGCCTATATGGTTCTTTCATCAAATTGGATCAAGGATAACATTAATTTGCATCTTATTGGCCATTTTGCGAACGATTGCAGATTGAAAGAAACGCTTTTCCAGATGGGCTTTGGGGCAATCATTTCTGAGCGGCTTAGAGATATAATTCCGATAGAAACAAATTGTGATTCTGAAATACGTCAAGAAAACGATATTAGTAAATTGCTTGATATAGAACTCGAACATAGAAATTATTATCAAGCGGCGCCTATTTTTATTACTAAGGATACGGGACTTGACAGTATAATGGCCTCTTTTGAAGAATCCAAATCAGATGGCGATGTATTTTTCGTTTACTACGAGAACAATCAATTAGCAGGTTACTTTACAGTTGGTAATTCCGCAAAAGATGGTGAAGGTTTTCTATTACGCAATACAAATACAGCCCAAATTAAAAATGCATTTGTGCGACCTTCTCTGCGAAATAGAGGACTTGGGAGATGCATTCTAAATAGATCTATTCTATGGGCTAAAGAGAATGGCTTTGAGAGATTGTTCGTCGAACATGAGACTGCGAATTTTTATGGAGGCAATTTTTGGGAAAAACATTTCAATCCATATCTGTATTATTCCATGAGATACATAGATAACAGTATAGGAAAATAGTACAAAATGAGAATTGCCTTTATTTCTGACATACATGGTAATTTACAGGCACTTGAAGCAGTACTAAGCGATATTGAAAAAAGTAATGTGCAATCATTGGTTTGTTTAGGTGATGTTATATCCCTGGGGCTTCAACCACGAAATGTTATTGAGATTTTACAGAACATTGAATGTCAATTTATTCTGGGTAATCATGATGAACCGCTCATTGATTACACTCAACTGGGAATGTTAAGTTTTCTTTCTGAAGAAATATATCACCAAAACATTTGGACACTCAAACAGATCTCTGAACATCACCTTGATTTCATTCGAAATTTTCAGAAGTATCTAATAATAGAAGATAATCCTGGCAGGGGAATAGTATGTTTTCATGGTACTCCAGGATGTAATCATGAAGGTATAACACAATCAACCTCTGAAGAGAAAATAAGTTCATACTGCAATGGATTTAAGGAGCCTATTTTTGTTTGTGGACATACTCATAAGCAAATGATAAGAAAGTCATCGGGAAAGCTTATACTCAATCCCGGTAGCGTTGGCAGCGTATATAATGATGATTTTAACAAAGGGCAGGGAACTTTACTTTGCCCATGGGCTGAATACGGCATATTGGATTTAACAGGTGTGGAGATCGAGTTTGAATTGAAAAAAATACCATTTGATATTGAGGCAACACGGGCAGTTATAGCTGCAACAGATATCCCATACAGAGATTGGTGGACAAAACAGTACATCTAAGGTGCCACACCCATCAATTCTGTCCGTCACTCGTTATGCATCACTTGTCACGTTCTTATGTCTTGAATTTACCCGGCATCCTCCGGATCACGAATCACTTACCATTTCCTTGACACCCACAAACCCTTGACGTAGTTTACTTATGAAGCAGACGGAACAGGAATTTTTCCCGGTAGTACAGTGCTGGTAGGATCATCGGTTTGTGATCGATCTCTATTACGGTAATTCTGTTGCAGCGTGTTAAGAGTGAGTCGATCACAGGTGGCACGTATGAACGTTTTATCGCGAAATTGGTTGAAGTGCGTTAATGGTGCACTTGTTAGTGTGAGAAGGGCATCTTTGTCCCGATTGTGAAATTTAACGCCAACGGAAAGGAAAAGAAAAATGCAATCACGCACCATATAGTAAACGCGCGTCCGATTCGTAGGAAAGTAAATATTTTGTAAATTGTTTGGAAAGAGAAATAATAGTACAACAACATTTTAAGGAGGATATTATGAGCAAGATTCTGAAAACAATTTTATTATGTATTGTCATTGTTACGATTGCCAGTGCACAGCAATTTTCTGATTTCTCTAAAAAAGGTAGTACCTGGTTTGGTGGAGGGCTTAACTTTTCTTCTATCGGTATTGAGGGCGAGCGAGTTGGTATACTTCAGGCATCACCTATTTTAAGGTTCTTTCCAAATGATCATTTCATGGTCGGTCCAAGTATTTCATGGACTGGTATGTTTGTTGATGGAGAAAGCATAAACCAGTTTGGTATTGGAGCTGAAATTGGAGGTGTATTTAATGGAGGTGGCAATGCTTTCCCTTATGTCCGCTCTGGTGGTAGCCTGGCATTAATAGGCTCATCAGGTGAAAGCATTACGGGGTTCTCATTACCAATTGCAGGTGGAGTTATTATCCCGATAGGTAGAATATTCGCCCTGCAAATCGAACCGTCATTTACAATTACCTGGATTGAAGAGATGAATTTTAATGTGTTTAGTATAAGCTTCGGCATTTGCGGGATTGGGGAAAAGTCAGCTGTTTCTGTGATGCAAGGTATGTCAGGTTTAACAAGTCTGTTTTAATCACACAACTTTTCAGTCAGAATTGGTAGGTGCTCAGAGATTCGAGGGGCGTGAATCGTGATCCGGTTCTTTCTGCCCGTCACTCGTTACGTGTCACTCGTCACGTCCCAATTCCTTGACACCCCCGAACCCTTGACGTAGTTTGATTATGATGTGGACGGAACAGGAATTTTTTGTGGTAGTTCAGTGCTGGTGGGAAAACAAAAGGAATTGAATGGGTAAGAAAATCATTATTGTTGGAGGAGCAAATGGAGTTGGTAAAACCACATTTGCTTATCAATATAGAGATGAATACAAGATCGATTACCTTGGAGCCGATGAAATAGCTGCAAGAATCGATAGGAAAGTAAATGAAAATATTGAATTGAAAGCAGGCAAAATATTTTTTAAAAGACTTGAAGAGTATTTGGTATCTGGTAAATCAGTGATTATTGAATCTACCCTCTCTGGAATTGGACTATCAAGACAACTTGAAAAGTTTAAAGAGAATGGATTTTCAATTCACTTGGTATATGTCTTTCTTGATGACGTTAACATTTGTAAGAAAAGAATATCAGACAGAGTCAAAAAAGGTGGGCACAACGTTCCCGAAAAAGACATTGAAAGAAGATTTTACCGAAGCTTAATTAATTTCAGGAAAATCTACCTCCCATTTGCAGATACATGGCATATTTTGTATAATGGATTAAAAAGACCTTTAGAAATTACAATCGGAGACAAAAATTCTGAAATGATTATGGATGAAGGATATTATAATAAGTTGATGGAGTTATCAAAATGAATAAAAGTTTGAAGAAAAAAACTGGTTCTACAAAAATCAGTGGCAAAGCTCTACGCCAATTTGCGGAAAACCGAAGAATTTTTAATAAAGCTGTTGAAAAGGCATTAGAAGAAAACAAAAAAGCCGGAATACCAGAAGAATAACACTCTCTTTGTTATTATCGTTGAAGAAACTGGTTGTGTCTGTATGCCAGCCATAAGAGGCATCACACCCCCTGGCACCCTCTCTATTAAGATATGGAGAAGGGGAGTTGGATTGGTTATTGTCCATTCTACATTTGCTTTATATCCCCAGAACTCCTTACTATCTGCTACGTGCTTCCTGCTACCATCATCATTAGCACAACATTCCACTCAGAAACAACAGAATCCCAGGAATTTGACCATCATGACTCGTCATTCCTGATACATACTATCTCGTAACCATCAATTCTGCCCGTCACTCGTTACGCGTCACTTGTCACGTTCTTATGTCTTGAATGCACCCAGCTCCTCCCGAATCCCATCCCATCCCCTTGACACCCCCGAACCCTTGACGTAGTTTAATTATGATGTGGACGGAACAGGAATTTTTTCCGGTAGTACTGTGCTGGTGGGATCTGCGGTTTGTGATCGAACTATGTTATGGTAGTTCTATAGCAGTGTGTTAAGATTGAGTTGATCACTGGTAGCACGTATGAACTTTTTATTACGAAATCGGTTGAGGTGCATATTTGTCCCGTTGGTGCAAAATTAACCGAACAAAAAAGTTAATACTGGCGATAGACTAAAAGGTAATTGCATATATTTTATATTTTAAAAATAATAGGTTAAACTACAAATGAATAAGTACTTGCTATATATAGATATTTTAGGTTTTAAAGATGCTGTTGTGAATAATCATAATAAAGTAGAAATTATCTATGATCATATCAATAATTTGAATGTACATAATCACGAAGCTTTTGCAACGATTGTATTTTCGGACACTATTTTAGTTTACAATAAAGTTGATCCAAAGAATGATTCTGAACACCAATATCTGTCAATGTTTTCTTGTGAGTTTGCACAAGACCTTTTATATAGATGCATCGGTGAAGAAATATTCTTTAGGGCAATATTAGATTATGGAGAATTTAGCCATAATAAACTAAAAAACATAGAAAGTTATTATGGTAATTCATTAATAAAATGCTATATGATAGAAAAGAAAATTCAATCTATCGGCTTATTCATAACTACTGAAGCAAAACAGTATCAGAACATATTTAAAATGGCAAAATTTCATGATGATTTATATTTTGTCTTTCTTCAACAAAATTTAGAAAGATTTCACGAATCATATAAAATTGGTATAGACGATTATAATTTTTATGAATCAACGGGCATGTTTTCCGATATGAAAAAAGATGCTGAAATACTTAAAGAAATATATTACATGTCAAAAAGTTCAGTAGATCCAAATATTAGGATAAAACATCTTCAATATTTTGATCTTTATAGAAGTGAATTTAGAAAGACAATTGATACTTTAGAAATGAATGATTTTGATGTTTCTAAAATTCTAATGATGGGAAGGAGCTAATTGTTAAAAACATATAGAATACTTGTCTTGTGCTTGTCAATTAAATGCTTGGAACGCCACCTGCAAAATGGAATTATCCGGTATAAATCGTATAATAGCCCCAAGTTTTAATAGTCAAGGCACTATTAAAACTTAGAGCAATCAGTTGTTGCGACCTCTGACCGCTTGTTATTAAAAGAGATTTCCAGACTATTGTTAATTTACTTATATGCAATTTTATAAGCGAGTATCGGAGGAATCCAGAATAAAAATATCGGGATGTGGCGGGTGGTTGGGCAACTTGCCTCTACTAAGCTAACTAGGTAATAAATTCACATAAAAAACTGCGGCCGTAAACAAAAGACAGGAAGGAAACATAACAATGAAAACACCACATTTTAATTCTATGTATTATTCATTTAAATGTAAGTTCAGAACATTAGGCACAAACACTTTATTCAAGTTATTAATGGCTGGTGTTTTTCTTCTAATAGTATCGTGTACATCCAAACAAGAAGGATATCTCTGTGTCGCCTGTCCTTCTGTTGCACTTCGTATTAAATTGCAGGATTCACAAGATAGCTCAAAGGTATTAAACGCTAAAATTATAGCTATCAATAAAGCAAGGAATGATACAATAACAGTTGATTCTACTTATATGTTTCAGTGGGGCATGTATGACACTACCGGGCAATACACTATCTATGGTTTACCTGGAGAATATTCTATTGTTATTTCTCATCCTCTCTTTGAATCTTTTTCTCACGACGGATTATACGTTTCCCAATGGACAGAAGTAACATGCGAACATGCAAATACGGAAAATCTGATTATTGCGTTAGATAAATTTAAATTGAAGAAAAAGAGCACAAGTAAACCGAGTGGAATAATTTCGCAAAGAACTGACGGCCATTGCTGAATCGTTTTTGTCTCACTTATTTATTGGTTTATAATGGTAGTACTGAATATGAACGAAGAAAGGCTGGCTCCATAGAAAATGAAATAGGCAAAAGAAATCTTCTCAAATGACAATGCTTTGAACTATAGAAAACAACGACGTTAAAAGCAAAACTATTTTAAAAAAAAGGAAAAAGCTAATGAAAAAAATTATTACTTCATTGTTCATCATCGCTATAGTATGTATTGTGACAAATAGTTGCAATCCGTCGGATGGCGACACTCATGAAATAGCATTCGAAATCGTTGAGACAGACAACGGAAAAACATTTCAGGCTGAAATAAATGATGAATTCAACATAGCATTAAATGAATGTATCGGGTGTGCTGATTCTTGGACAATAACTAAACAAGACTCAAGCAAAATTAGTCTGGAACAAAGGACCAGTCGGGATAGGAGTTGTACCAATTGCGACGGAGGTTCATTGACAAGAGTATTTAGATTTAAATGCCTTCAAAAAGGTCTATCGGATTTAGAACTCAGATATTTCGATGATACTCTCAAAGCAACTATCAATATACAATAGCAAGCGGAAGAACTACGAATAAAAATATCAGGATGTGGTGGGGCGGTTGGGCAACTGGCAAATCCATCACAATACTATACAGTCTGGTAGTGATGGGAAGGTAATACTCATGAAAATTGAAATTAGAGATTATACATCAAACGATGCTTTACAAATCAAGACTATTTTTGCTGAGTTTGTAGAATACCATTCAAAACTCGACAATTGTTTTTGTAAAATTGATACTCATTGTGAAAAGTTTATTGAATTTATTGAAATGAATATTAGTAAAAACAATGATCATGTTGCTGTTGCTGAGTTCAATAGTAAAATTGTCGGTTATTGCATTTCTAAAATTGAACATAAGCCACCAATTTATCCAACACCTACTTATGGCTATATTGACAATTTGGGCGTTTTAAACGATTGTCAAAGACAAGGTGCTGGATCTCTGCTCTTGACTGATTCAATAGATTGGTTTAAGAAAAATGGTATTAAAAGAGTTGAATGTTTTGCTGCAACGTCGAATATAAAGTCTACAAATTTTTGGCGTAAAATGGGTTTCAATGTTTATATGGAACAAATGTATTTGAATTTATGATGTTTTTAAAGTAAGGCCTGAAATATACGAAATAATTAAAACAATAGGGAATTATATGTTGGTAGAATTGGAAAGAACTGATTACAAAAAGACAACCGATCTGTTTTCTGCTTTAGAGTACAATTTATCTATAAGTTCAGTGATTAATCTTTTGCAGCCGGGTTTAATATTTGCGGATAACAAGGACAAGCCAAATTGTGCATTCGCCATTACTCCCGAGGGCATGTATTTTTCAGGAAAACCTGGCATTACACAATTTGATACCGGTATGAACCTGTATCTGAAAAACAACTTTTTTAAAAAAGCCGTTTCCGAAGAATTGGTTGATTATGTACTGTTTTACCCATCAGAATCATTTGAAAATTCCATAACCACTATATTTAATGGATTATATCCAAGAATGGTAAAGCGATACTATTATAGCTTAAATCCGGAGAACTATTCCTGTGATGAGTTAATCAACAATGTTCGTTTATTTGACAAAGATACATTTCAAAATAGTTCATTTGAAAACAGCAATGAAATTCAACATCTCCTAGAAAGAAACTGGGGATCGTTAGACAATTTTTTAAGTCGCGGTTTCGGCTATTATTATCCAATTGCAAATAAAATTGTTTCCTGGTGCATTGCAGATTGTGTCGTTGATGAAAAATGTGAAATTGGAGTTGAAACACTTGAAGATTACAGAAGACAGGGATTTTCAATGGCCGCGATTAAGGCAACAATCTTATTATGTAAAAATAAAAATATCAGAACTGTTGGCTGGCATTGCTGGAATGACAATGTTGCATCAGTTACAATAGCAGAAAAAGCAGGTTTTAAAAGAGAACGTGAAATTACTGTTTATTCCGGTTGGTATGATGAATTACCAAATTGTTTAATCAATGGCAATCATTACTTGAAATACAATCAGAATTATTCGAAGTCATCATTTTTTTATTCGCTTGCATTAGATAAGAATTTTGGCTGGAACTGGCATTATTTTAATGCTGCTTGTGTAAATTGGAAGCTGGGTAAAATAGAAACAGCAAAAAAATATTATGCAAAGGCATTAGAAATGGAATGGGAAGGATTTCAAAATGAGAATAATTGTGAATATTCTGCTTATTTCTATGACGAAGATGATGTAATCGATATTGAACAAAAACTGATAGATAGTGTATCACTTAATAGCTGTATTACACCATGAATACACTCCAGTAATATTGCAACATGTTATACAATATGCTGCGCGTTTCAGGAACGAAGTCGACGGCGGCGGAGTGAGACAAAAAGAAAGGAAACCGAATAAATGTTTCAGATTCTCTTAACACCTTCAGCAGGTAAAAGACTTATAGCAAAATCAATTCTTGTGCAAAAAGATATTAAAAACGCAATTGGTTCAAAGACGATTGTGATCGTTGCAGGTTCAACGAATGGATATATTGCAGAAGAACTTCTTAAGGTAATTGGACAAGTGGATGGATTTAACAGGAAACGTTTTTTCAGGGGGGTTACACTACCACCCGCTATCAAAACAACAGAATCTGGAAGATTGCCAGACGAATCAAGTTTTCCCGGTGACGTCGTTATAGTGAATGGAATATGGGAGAAAGGGAAAACTATATTCGATGTCGTTGACAATTTGCAAGCAGGAGACATAATAGTCAAGGGTGCAAATTGCATTGATGTTAACAGAAAAAGAGCTGGAATACTTATTGGCCATCCCAAAGGTGGAACAATAACCGCGGCAATGCAGGCAATTGTTGGAAAGAGAGCTAAATTATTATTGCCAGTCGGACTGGAGAAGCGCAGTACGGAAGATTTAGACACAATAGCCAACCTTTTAAATAGCCCGGATTCATCAGGTCCAAGAATGCTTACTGTGTCTGGAGAAATACTAACGGAAATTGAAGCAATTGAATTGCTTTTTGGATTAAAAGCAAAACTTGTTGCAGCTGGTGGTGTGGGTGGTGCTGAAGGTGCAGTTTGGTTGGCAATTCAAGGTAATTCTGATAAAATGGAGGAAGTAAAAGCGATTTTGAAAGAAATATCAGGTGAAGAACAATTTCAAATCGACTGAAGATGAAATCCGACGCCGAAGACAGTGATATTGATACAAATGATTATGAAAACAAAGATGAAGAAGGCAAGAATGCACGCTCTTGAAAAAGGGACACGACCAAAACATGCAGTCTACAACACTAACGATTATTCAGGCATAAAAACTATACAAAAAGAGCACTGCACACCATAAACAGGTCTCAAAGTCACGAAGAAAAGAAGATACTTACATGAATACTTTTTACAATGAAAACTGCTTAACATGTCAATCTGTACAAGGAATTATTAATCTATCAAAATATCAAAGAATTCATGAGTCAAAATATTGGGTTGTTGAACATATGAGTCCTTGCGCAATAAAAGGATGGATCGTTGTTGCATTGAAACGACATTGTACAGGGCTTCATGAACTTAACGCTGATGAGTTTATGAATTTTGCTCAAATCACAAGAAACATATGCTTAACAATGAAGTGTTTACAAAATTCAGAAAAAGAATATGTGATGCAATTTGCCGAAAAAGACAGGTTTGGTCATGTACACTTTCATGTAATTTCAAGATTGTCAGATTGGCCTCAGGAATTGAAAGGGATCAATATATTTAATGCTATAAATTCATCTGTTTGTCCGCCAATAATGGATGATGAATTAGAAAAATATGTAATAGATTTTAAAAAACATTTTAATAGTATACTTTGAAAACTGTCATTATTAAAATGTAAACCTCTAATATTTCTTAAAATGTAAAGTGTTTTTTCGAGTTCAATAACACACGAACTGACCACTTATGCTTTTTAATAGTATTATAAGAGGATAAATTAGGCATTGTCGTTTTTTTATTTACTAAAGCATTTCTAAATAGTTTTTACCCACCATCTATAAAAGACATTTACCTGTTGCTTTAATAGAATCTGCACGAGCTTTCTTTATACAGCATAATGTTAATCGGGTCTCGTTTTTGAAATCCACGATTGTTGTCAGATAATTCCTACACTGGTGTCAGTTAATTAATACAGTTTTTTGAGATATGAGATTACTGTTAGATCAATGTCGCTAATTATATGCTAAAATCAACAGGTTGGATATTGGCATAGTTTTTGAAGTAACACCAATTAACAGTACTGTAAAAGTTTTAATAATTGGTGTTACGCAGTTCAAAGGGGGATGAAAGCAGGTTAAAAAAAGTTTAATCAAAACAACGTACGAAAACCAAATTGTTATCATGTACGCATATTTATTGAATAGCATTCTACAAAAAACTAATAGGAGATAAGAAATGAAAACCGTAACTACTTGTAAAGTAGTGTTTATGTTATTGTTATTGCAATGTTTACTACAAATGAATTTATTCGCAGCTACAGAATGGGAACAATTAATTACAGGGGAAATTAATGCATTCCCATATGAGACGAGCGTAACACCTGATTTCTCAATAAACGTAAGTGGCCTTAATGCAACAGCAACAATGAAAGGCACATTCACGGGTAGTGGAACAATTCTTGGATGGAGAATATTCATTAACAATGAAAGTAAATCCTTTGACGAACCATATCAGGTAACAAGCAATAGTTT
>JAEWVR010000039.1 GCA_023459055.1 Fibrobacterota bacterium | reverse complement strand
GCGCATCACCCCCTTGTAAACCCCCGACCAGTATTTCTTTCCAGGGCCAAAGAAACACTGGACAAAGAAGGGCCCTTTTCTCATACCTGTTTTACCTGCCGCCAAAACGCGCTTTCAAAACTCGCTTTCAAAACTCGCTTATCATACGCAAAGATTCGTTCTGCCAGCCACTCATTACGCGTCACTAGTCACTGTGCCTTGCGCCAGCACCGCTCAAACAGTTGAAATCGCTAAATGGGAAGACGAAGAGCAGTTTGAAAACATACGGTGGTGTACGGGATAGGGAAGATGTTTTTGATATTGTCAAGATGAGGAGATTTGTTCGTGAATTCAAACTGCTGAAAAGGTAAATCTGCCCAATTTACCTGATAGAAAAAATGTTTTTTACTTCTGGATGCTGGCTACTGGCTTCTGAATTCCCTTCAAATTCGTGCGTGAATTCAAACTGCAAAGAGGAATGTTGTAATGGGCTTTCGCAAATTGTCTGAACCGTGATAGGTCTGATTACCATGATTACCATGATTTTTTCTGAAAAGTACAGCTTGGATAGAAATCATTTTCAACCCCCTCGCTTTGTGGGAGAGGGGGCAGGGGGAGAGGTCTCAAATGTCAATTAACTCAGAACCCATTTCACTGCGTTTCGCGCACCGAAGGTCGTGCTAATGTAATGCATCCGTCAAGCTCCTGCTGCACTATCCGTTTTCGAAAACGTGATACCAAAAATATCCTTACCGCGCGATTCCCAGATATTCCGGTACCAGGTATATATTCCACTTGCGTCAAGATCGACTGATACATTGCTGTACTGGAGTTCAGAGGTTATTATGGTTTCCATACATTTAAAGAGCTCTGATGAATCAGTCGCAAAAATAAATTGTCCCTGATCTGCAAGTGCATTGTAAATTGCCGAAAGAAACCTCATTCTTCCCTCATTGGCCCGCTTATTAAAATAATCGTTACTCGGATTGGGAAAGAGATAGTAGGCTTTTGTTATTGATGATGGTTTTAAGAGGGGCATTATCGCATTGAAATTGCTTCGGATAAATTTAATGTTATCCAGCCCCGACCTATGGGCCTCATGTATACCGCAAAACAGGGGTTTTTGTGAAAAGTCAATACCAATAATATTACTACCGGAATTATGTCTGGCCCTGTCGCATGTCAAAACACCCATGCCGCAACCGAAATCAATCTCTAAAGGATTATTGTTATCAAATAGTTCCTGAGATGTCAACCCTGGAAAACGGTGTGGTTCCCGGATAATATCTCCACCATACCATGATCGTAAGTACTTTTCTGCAACCTCCGGAGTTGGTGGAGCAATATGCAGTCGTGTTGGATGTCTTCCTCGTGCCATTATCTAAAAATACATTTTGAACTGATCCGGTTGATAAAGATTGTTATTGGAAGTTCAGCTGCTGGTACCTGGAAATGAGCCCCGGCTTTGATAGCAGGTCCAGGTTCGGTAACTGATGCGTATTATCGCCAATTCTCCAAAATCAATGAATCAATCCTGCTGAAATGTGCGGCGTTATTTGTTACAAGTGATAAATTCATATATATCGCACTTGACGCGATCAGTAGATCCATATCATCTATTCTATTACCGGATTCTTCAAGGCGGGCTTTCAGTTCACCAAACAATTCAATGATTCCACGGTTTATATCCAGGATCGGGAACAGTTCCACAACTCTGTTTGCTGTTGCACAATTCTTTTCAGGGTGCATTGACTTTTTGGCACCATAAATCAATTCTCCATACGTGATAACAGAAATAAATTTAGGAACATTTTGAGTTGCAAGCATCCATTTTTGAACGTCAGTGTTACCTTTAAGGCTATAAATTATAATATCTGTATCAATCAAAAATGCCACTTTGTGCTCCAAAACGAGGGGAGTTATTACGACTGGATCTTATATCGTTGACGATTGACTGCTCATCACGGTCATCATACCAGGCTCCAGTTAATGCAAGGAACTCCTCAGTAACATTTTTATGCTGTTTTTGAGAAGAGGTACAATAATTCTGTAGAATTGTTATAACCTCCTGACTAATCGACCGGTTTTGGAGTTTTGCAGATGTTTTTATGAACTCGTACAACCTGTCATCAATTTCCCGAACTTGTAATGTTGCCATGATTGTGCCTCCATCTATGAATATACCAAAGAATGCATGAAAATGCAAGCGTAATGCATGAACTGTAATGGCTCGTCACAATAAAAAACAGCCCCATGGTTTCCCACGAGGCCGTTAATTCACACTGTTGTGAGATTAAACAATCACACAATTACTTTCCATTGAATGACTCGGTCGGAACCTGCATTCTGTAAAATGAGCGCCATACAAAGAAGATACCAACCAGCAGGAATGCACCGGCGAGATATGGTGCGACAGTCCCGATCATGCCGCTGATTGCAATCTCCATCGCAAGCAGACCAAAAAGTGTCGTAAACTTAATGATTGGATTGAGTGCTACTGATGATGTATCCTTAAATGGATCACCGACTGTGTCACCAACAACAGTTGCAGCATGAAGCTCTGTCCCTTTTTCCTTCAGGTCAACTTCAACAATTTTCTTTGCGTTATCCCAGCATCCACCAGCGTTCGCCATAAATACAGCCTGATAAAGTCCGATAACAGCGATTGCAATAAGGTATGCAACAAAAAACGCTGCAGGATCAGTATAATTACCTTTCGGTGCACTGAAGAATGCGAATGCAAGCGTAAAGGAGAAGATTGCTCCGAAGATATTAACCATACCCTTTTGTGCGAATTGTGTACAGATTTTAACAACTTCTTTTGAATTTTCTACCGATGCCTTACCACCCTCTTTGTCAAGATCTATGTGTTTCTTGATATATGCAACAGTCTTATAGGAACCGGCAGTGACAGCTTGAATTGATGCTCCGGTAAACCAGTAAATCACTGCTCCACCGCAGATAAAGCCAAGCATTGTGTACGGATTGAGAATGTTGAGAATTGTTGCAGGATCAACCCCAAGAGTGTTTTTAAGTACCAGAATAAGTGAGAAGATCATTGTCGTGGCACCAACAACTGCTGTTCCGATAAGTACAGGCTTCGCAGTTGCCTTAAAGGTGTTTCCAGCTCCATCATTCGCCTCAAGATAGTGCTTTGCTCTGTTGAAATCCGGAGTAAAACCAAACTCCTTCTGAATTTCGTTCGAAACATTTTTGTCCTCTTCAATGAGTGACAATTCGTAAACTGACTGTGCGTTATCTGCAACCGGGCCATAGCTATCAACCGCAATTGTAACAGGACCCATTCCAAGAAAGCCAAAGGCAACAAGTCCGAACGCAAAAATTGATGGATACTGCATTATACCGTTAAGACCAAACTGTGATGCGAGATAGGCGACGAACATAAGCCCAAAAAAGATCATTCCAATCCAGAATGCACTGAAATTTCCTGCGACAAGGCCACTCAGGATGTTAAGTGATGCACCACCTTCGCGTGATGCAGTAACAACTTCACGTGTATGCTTTGCTTTCGGACTTGTAAAGATCTTAGTGAATTCAGGGATTAGGGCTGCACCAAGTGTTCCGCAGCTGATAATTGTGGAAAGTACCATCCAGAGGTTGTTTGGAAGGTCACGGATTAACCAGTAGCTGACAGCATAGGTGACAACAATTGAAAGACCGGATGTGATCCAGACAAGTCGCGTAAGAGGGCTTTCAAAATCGATCATATCACGATGTTTATAACGCACATTGCTCACCACGTTATTGATGTAATATGAAAATATTGATGTAAGAATCATGATAACACGCATCACGAAAATCCAGATGATCAAACTAGCCTGAAAGTCCTGAAAAACACCAAGAAGGATAAAACTGACGAGAGCTACACCAGTTACACCATATGTCTCGAAACCATCAGCGGTAGGACCAACGCTGTCTCCTGCGTTGTCACCGGTGCAGTCTGCAATAACACCGGGGTTACGTGGATCATCCTCTTTAATTTTAAAAACGATTTTCATAAGATCTGAACCGATGTCTGCGATCTTTGTAAAGATTCCACCACAGATACGCAGCGCACTTGCACCAAGTGATTCTCCAATTGCAAAGCCGATAAAACATGCACCGGCAAGTTCTTTTGGCATATACAGCAGAATGATTAGCATAAGAATGAGCTCAACACTCACAAGGAGAACACCGATACTCATACCTGCCTGCAAGGGAATGTTAAGGACATCAAGCGGGCTTTTCTTAAGAGCAGAAAATGCCATACGTGAGTTTGCAAAGGTGTTAATCCTGATTCCAAACCATGCAACACCATATGACCCCAAAATACCGATAACTGACCATACAAGAATAATTGCAACGTGTCCTAAACTCATGTGTTGCAGATATCCAAAGTAGAATGCAATGCAGAGTCCAATAAGTATTTCAAGTACGATCAGAAACTTACCCTGCTGGATAAGATATGTTTTACAGGTTTCAAAAATCAGTTCGCTGATTTCAACCATCTTTTTGTGTGCCCGAATTCCCTTGGTACGAAAGAATGTGTAGATACCAAAGATAAGTCCAAGTCCGCAAATTGCAAGGCCAATGTAGAGAAGGTTGATACTTGGATGTGCATGAAGATTATCCGGAAGTACCAGATCAGCTTCACTTGCGAAAGTGTTGCCAACTAAGAGCATCAAAAATGATAGCAGGTACAAAAAAGAGAAACCTTTTTTGATCTTCTTTCTTTGGTGCATAAAAACTCCTCTGATTGTTGAAATTATGGTTGTTTTCACTTCTGTTCGAATCTGGATAAATGTTACATTTCCTGCCAGACCCGGTTTTAAATGCCATTAATATAAAAACTACAAGATAAGAAGCATCTAAAAATGCCTTTTAAAGACGTTAAAAATATGTAAAAATCAGATAGCCTCTTAACATGCAAAATGAAAGTGAGAGTATATAATAAATCAGATAAATGAAATTATTCTGAATTACGACTGCAGGCCGATGTAACGTTCAGAAATATCACAATGTTGTAATAACCGAGGTGTATAAATTTTTGCGATGGATAAAGTATAACCATACGTAAAGGATGGAGTCAACATAAATGTTGTTTAATAAGAGGGTTTATAAATAGTTGCATCCAGGAAAACGATGCGAATTTTTCACAGCGAACCTATACTGCATACTATCAAAACGAATAAACACGTTGCATTTTTGCCATTTTTGTATATTATTAAGATTAATAAATCGAAGGGATCCTGTATTTTATGGCAAAATTTCTCCTTATGCTTGCGATCTTTGGCATTATCTCATCCACGACTGCACGTGAAGCGCGTTTGGGCGGGCATATTCAACTGAACGAAAATCAGACAGTAATTTCCAGGGAAAATTTCAAAAAAGCAGCCAATCAATCTAAGGTATCTTCAGAAGTTAAGAAAATCCGGGTTCTTGCACTTGTCGATTCAACCTTTAATTCGTCAGAACTAGAGGAGTATGGTTGGTCGCTGCGATCAAGAGTCACCAGTGATATTGTAACGATCGAAGGGCCAGCTGAGACTGCGAAATATCTGTCAACCATTAACGGGTTACGTTACTCAAAGCTGCCGCAACGGGTGTTTCCTCAAATGGATTCCGCAAGAAAACAATCATACATAGATGAAGTACATGGTGTTGGTATCAGCAACCTGCCCAAACAGTATAAAGGCAATGGTGTATTAATTGGAATCCTGGAAACGGAATTCGATACACGCCATCAGGCATTTCTTGATTCAACGGGTAAAACCAGATTTGTTGCAATTTGGGACCAGAATGATCCAACCGGACCAAAAAACAGTTATAATCTCGGAACGATTAAAAACAGCACTGAAATAATGGCTGACTCCATGTTTGCACTCAACTCAAATGTTCATGGTACCTGGATTACAGGTTTGGCTGCCGGATCGAAAGTTGGTTCAAATCCTTACTACGGAGTTGCGCCAGAAGCACCACTTATAGGAGTTTGCTATACCGGTGATGATAATGACCTTGTGAATGGAATAAAATGGATTTTTTCTGTTGCCGATTCTCTAAAGATGCCTTGTGTGATAAACATGAGTATCGGTACACAGGTTGGTCCTCATGATGGTACCTCAATAATAGATAAGGTCATTGATAATCTTTCCGGGAATGGAAGAATAATTGTCGGAGCAGCGGGAAATGATGGTGACAGAAGGGTTCATGCGCAGTTTGTTCTGAATCGCAATGAAACAAAGGGCACCTGGATCACACCGAAACCATATACTGAAAATGGTGTTGAAAAAAGATATACAGGTGTTGACATCTGGGGTAAGTCTGGAATTTACTATTCGGCTTCATTTAGAATAATTGACAAAAATACAATGGTCTACCATGTGATACAACCGACAATTTCGACGACATTTAACAGAGTTGTTGCCGATACCTTTTTCCTGAACGATTCGGTGAGTGGAAAGAAAGATACCGTGTTTTTTTATGCACTTGCAGAACGAAGAAGTGAGTTAAACGGTAAAGTACATGTACAGGCGTTTGCAATCAGTAACAATCCAGATATGATGCTCGGTGTAAATCTTACACATTCAAGTACAACTGTTGACACACTGCATGTATGGAATGTATATAAAAACTCTCTTGAAAGCCTTGGACTGGAAGGGTATTCCGATGGTGACGGTTTATTTTCTGTCAATGAGGTAGGTGGAACAGCCAAACGTAATATTACTGTAGGAGCATACTGCTGTAAACTTGATATTTTAAAATGGAATGGCGTTTTACATGATGGAGATAATGATTATTTATACAAAATTATTCCATTTTCAAGCCATGGTCCTACAGTTGACGGAAGGGTAAAGCCTGATGTTTGTGCACCAGGTTCAGATATTGTGGGACCATTAAGCAGAGCCGGTGATACATCAAATATTGTAATCTGGCCTGATATCAATTCAACCTTAAACCGGTACTCTTTTACAGCAGGAACATCCCTGTCAGCACCTATCGTTGCAGGTGTTGTTGCACTGATGCTTCAAGCGAAACCAACTATTACTCCGGAAGAAGTAAAAGAGGTGCTTATGTCAACTGCATATAAAGATGACGCTACAGGAATACTATCATCTGCAGATAATATCTGGGGAGCCGGTAAGCTTAACGCCCTTGCTGCACTTCAAGCAGTTACCGGTGTTACCCGTAATGGAATCACAGCAAAAACGAACGGAAATACTTTTTCAATCAGAACCCTTAAAAATTCAATTATATTATCCGGTACTTTTACCGGTATAATCAAACCTGAGCTTTTATGGTATACCTTGAATGGTAAACTGATTACATCGCAGTATGCTGATGTTGACAAAAGGATATATGTCCCTCAAACAGCTTCCCAGGTGATGATTCTAAAGGTCAAAGCAGAACGTTGTGAGAAAACCTTTTTACTTCAGAAATAAATAATAGCATGATCAATTCTGTTCTTCCGGTACTTTCTCTTGAAAAGGAGATAGTATCAACGCTTGCAGTTCATAACCGGCTTATTATAAAAGCACCAACCGGTTCCGGAAAGTCAACGCAGGTTCCTCAGTTTCTCATTGATACTATGCAGATTCCCGGCCGGATACTCATTTTACAACCGAGAAGACTTGCCGCACGTATGCTGGCATCACGGGTAGCTCAGGAACGTAATGGCAATATCGGTGATGAAATCGGATTTCAGACACGATTTGAATCGGCAGTATCAAAATTGACCAAAGCATGTTTTATAACTGAAGGTATATTAACACGAATGCTTTTGGGTAATCCGCAACTAAATGATATATCAGCGATTATTTTTGATGAATTTCATGAACGTAGTTTGACAAGTGATATGGGTCTGAGTCTTGCTGTGGATCTTCAGCGAACAAAAAGGCCTGATCTGAAAATCATTGTCATGTCTGCGACGATTGAAATTGAGTCACTTCAGGCATTTATGAATCCTGTCAGGGTAATTCAATCTGAGGGACGGGTTTTCCCGGTTGCTATCAGATATCAGTCAATGCCAAATACTGTCCCCGTATGGGATCAGGCTGCAAGAGCAGTGCTTTCAATTATCCAGCAGGGTCTTGATGGTGATATTCTGATTTTTATGCCTGGTGTTTATGAGATCCGGAGAACTATGGATGCGCTTGACAGTACGGTTAGAGGGGAGAGCATTCAGGTCTTTGCGCTGTATGGTGATCTGCCGGCGGATAAACAGAATCTTGTCATGAATAAAACAGATCGCCGTAAAATAATTGTTGCAACCAACATCGCAGAGACATCACTGACAATTCCGGGTGTGCGTCATGTTATCGACAGCGGACTTGCACGGGTAAATCGTTTTGATGCAGCCCGCGGTTTTAACACACTCTTTACAGAATCGATAAGCCGCGACAGTGCTGATCAGCGTGTCGGTCGTGCCGGTCGTGAAGCAAGCGGGGTATGTATCCGTCTCTGGAATGAAAGTAAACAGGCCGGGCTTGCGAGTCATTTGACACCCGAGATTCTCCGTGTTGATCTTGCTGAAACGGTTTTGTCAATAAAGCAGCTTGGCTATACTGACTGTGCGGCATTCCCCTGGTTTGAAGCACCACCGGAATCAGCACTTAATCAGGCACTTGAGACACTGCAGCTTCTTGGTGCAATTGACAATGAGGGCAATCTTAGTCCGGCGGGTGTTGAATTAAGTGCCTTTCCGATGCACCCGCGTCTTGCACGGTTGCTGCTTGAAGGGGCAAAACGTAATTGTTTACATCTTGCGACATTCAGTGCGGCCCTGCTTTCTGAACGCTCTCCGCTTGCGGGAAAACCGGATTACCCTGAAGAAGCACATACGCACGCGATTGCATCCGATTTTTACGGCCAGTACTGCCTCTTACGTAAAATTGACAAGAGCGGGTTTGATCCATCAGTCTGTGCACGTTACGCTGTCAATGCATCCGCTGCACGGAATATTCTCAGAACGCAGGCGTATTTTATTGATATCTGCAAAAAAATGCATATGAATACTCATGACAGCGGTGATGCACCTGCGGAACTTGCACGATGTATCCTTCTTGCCTACCCGGACCATCTTGCGGTGCGCCGTGATAGAGGCACACTTATTTGTAAACTACGCAACGGACGACGCGGTGTACTTCACGAAAAAAGTCTCGCCCGGAGTGCATCAATGATTGTCGCAACGGACATCCGGGAAACAAAAGATGCTCGTCAGGAGATAAAAACAACATTATCGCTTGCAACCGAAATCACCGATGAATGGCTGCTTGAGCATTTTGAATCATCCTGGAAAACAGAAGTGTCGACAGTATGGAATCAGGTAAATAAAGCTGTCGAAGTGTATGAACGAACTGTCTGTCTTGGTGTAATTATTTACGAAAAGGTAAAGTGCGAACCTTCCGCAGAAGCATCATCAATGCTTGCTGATATTATTCTGTCAAGAAATATAAGGCCGGCACAATGGGATGATACAGTGGACGACTGGATCAACCGTGTCCGTTACGCCGCAGAAAAGTACCCGGATCAACATTTTCCTCATTTTAATGATGATGACTACCGGTTGGTGATCCATGAATTGTGTCAGGGTGAATATAAACTTGATAAGGTAAATGCAAAACCGGTGCTTCCGGTACTGCAGGGAATGCTCAGTGCTCAGCAGTATGGATTTCTTGAAAATGTGGCCCCTGTGTCAATTCCTCTGCCATCCGGACGAAAATTGCGTTTAATCTATGAAGCAGGCAATGGTGTAAGAGGACGGGCACGTATTCAGGAGTTATATGGACTTTCAGCCTCACCTAAAATCGCTGGTGAACCGGTCCGTATCGAAGTGCTTGCTCCAAATAACCGCCCGGTACAGATCACCAGTGACCTTGCAAATTTCTGGACAGTGCATTATCCGGAACTGAAAAAAACACTGTCGCGCCGTTACCCGAAACATGTCTGGCGATAGTAGAATAAACGTTATTTTATGGCGTCTTCGCGTTTAAGCGGTTATAAAAATGCCCGGATTTAATGGCGCAGCCGAAGATTATATTTACGGTAACAAGTAACTATGGAACTTTTCGGCTGTTTTTATTGTATCAAGTGACTAGTAAAAGGGCTTGTAAAACAAGTGAATGATGAATATTAGGGGAATAAAATGTTACCAAAAACAAATGAAGTTATTGACACAATACGTGAACGACGGAGTGTTCGTTCTTTTACTGATCAGGATGTATCCAACGAAGCGATACTTGCGATTTTAAACGCAGCGAATCAGGCACCATCAGCGCATAACCAACAGTCATGGCGATTTATCGTCATAAAGGGTGAGAAAAAAGACGAACTTGCAGAACTTGTCAACCGTTGTGCTCCCGATTTCCCCAGACCCACATCTGCGTTATTACGTATGGCATCAAGAAGCATCATAAGCGCTCCGGTGGTAATCGCTGTTGCAAATACAGGGGAACTGATTCATCATGGAAAAGAACTGTTTCAGATGGATTCTGACGAAGTTACTGACTTTTTCCGGATCATGGAAATACAGAGCTCTGCTGCTGCGGTCGAAAATATGCTCATTGCTGCAACCTCAATCGGTTTGGCATCGGTGTGGCTGGGTGTACTGATTATGGTCCAGAAGGATGTCATGAAACTCCTCGGGATTCCGGATGGAGAATTTATGGCTGTTGTCCCTGTCGGGTATGCGCAAAAAACAAAATCAAGTCCCGCAAAACATGAACTCGGGATGGTGGTGAAATACCTTGATTAAAAAACGGTTTGCCCGAAAAGAAGGAAGAATCTCCTGTGTATAACTCAAATCTGGTTATACGTCTCACACTTGTTTTATTATTTCTTGTTATGTCAAACTGCTGGTTTGGAGCCTATCAATCAGCAAAACTTCTTCAGGAGGGCGAGCATGCTGTTGAGCCCATAATTGAGACGGTAAGTGCCACTGAGCTGAGCGATTATTATGTCCGGGGTGGTTTGCGGTACACCTTGGGAGGATGGCGTTTTAATCATCAGGTACTTATACTTGCAGATTTATATGGAGTTGCAGAACCAGACCATTACGATATATATACATTGCAGTATGGTTTAAAGAAACAGGTTCGCAAGGAAAAAGTCGCATCGTTAATTGAATTTGGTATTAAAAGCGATCTACAGGCATATACAAACGGCTACTTTAGTTATGCGCCACTTTTTTCAGTGCCTGTCAGTGCATATACAACATTTACCATTGCACCTTCGATAAAGATTAATGTTATAAATGTTGATAAAAAGCTTGCTGCTTTGCCCTGTTTAGGTTTAATATTCAATACTTAAAAATGATGACGGAAAGATCTCCTGCGGAGACTTAGGACTTACCCTGATTGACTTATGCCGGTCGATCATCACTTCTCCGGCTGGTGCATGACGACGTTTTCGGACAAACCGGGCTTCGGTATAGTGTACTTCTGAATATGATGTATGTTTTGCTTTGGAAAACCAGACAGCCATCATGGCTGCCTTTTCAAGGACATCTTTTGGTGGTTGCTCTGCGTTTTTTGGCCGGCGTATTACCACATGTGATCCGGCATGTCCTGCTACGTGAAGCCAGATATCTGATGGCCTGGCAAAGTGTATTGAGAGTTCATCATTTTGAGTATCTGTTTTGCCGATATATATGTCCCAACCATCAAGGGTGTAATGACGATAGGGGACTGATGGCTCATTTTTTTTCTGTCTATCGCCCTGATTCTGATTTTGTGTTTCGCCTAATGCATTTTTTATTTCAGAAATCAGCTTTTCAAGTGAGACGGGATCTGCATCATCTTTTTGCTTTAAAAGTTCATCAGCCTTACTTTGCAGAATGCGTAATGAATCAATTTCTGCTTGTGTCGCTTCAACCTTTTTTTCGCTTATTTCAGCCCCTCTTTTTCCCTTTTTCCCCTTTTTGAAGAACAGTTCAGCATTTTCCTTTATATCAAGTTTCGGATTAAGTGTAACCTCTTCTTGGAGCTGAGTATGGACATTTTGCAGGGTGATCGATTGGTTGCCGCGTTTCTGGATACTCGTGCTGAGTACCATCAGAGAGTCGCCAATCTGCGTGAACCAGGTGTGCTTTCGGGAATCGGTGAGCTCCTCTTTCTGACGTTCAAGCTTTTTATTTGACTTTTGCAAGTGTGTATGTAAATTTTTTTTAAGCTCCGCAAGAGTAGAAAGGCTGAGTTCATTAGTATCAGACATCGTAATCTCCTTGACATTAATTTCTTCTGATGCTAAAATTAGATCAGTGCTGAAAATATAAAAGATGGTAAACAGGATCAGCATAACGCAAATGGCTCGAGCGGAAAAATTCGGGCAAACTGATCGCCTTGAGGGAGGAAGCATGGTAAAGTCTCTTACAGTACAATGCCCGCATTGCCATCAGGTATCTGACATCTACTTGAGCACAAATGCATGTGTGATTGTTTTAAATTGTCCGACCTGTATGTCACCGATTATGTACTTTGAGAACAAGATTTTCCTACTAACTGATAAACAGGTTAGTGCAATTAAAGACACAACGCATAATGCTGCTATCATGAGAATGCTTGATCGCATTGCGCATCCGGAGGTTCCTGTAGAGAAAACCGCTGAGAAGGCATCAATGAAAGCAACTGCGCATACAACAAATTCATCACAGTCTCTTTCTGAGGTTTCAGGAGGTGAACCTGTTCATGATATACGCAGCCGATCATCAAGGGATAGGAATATTTCCCCTGATGATATCACAAATTTGCGGATTGAACTTGCGCTCTGTAATGATTCGCAGGCGTTTATTGACCGTCTCTAATTTGAGCGCTTAAACTACTAAAGACAATCCTTTTGTTTGCTTTTTGCCACGGGTGAGCGTTTGCTTGCCCTTTTTATTTTTATATACCCGTGTTTCTTACTTCTCCTGATTTTGCATACCTGCACAGCTAAATCGGTTTTTCTGGATTAGTCTGATAGACTGGCTGATAATTTTTTTTATTAGATTTGTGTAAGGCTGATACTATTTTAAGTGTTTTGAAAACGGTGTTGTCTACCCACACATAAACAACCTACAAAAGGTCTCATACTATGAAATGGTCAAAGCAGGATATAATTAATTATTATCATCAAAATGAATTTGGATATAAACTTTGGGGACCTAACTTTCATTTCGGGTATTGGGATGATGGTGTAAAGACGCAACGGCAGGCATCACTGCGGTTTAATGAGGTAATGGCAAAGGTTGCAGGAATCACAAGAGACGACCATGTTCTGGATGCCGGCTGTGGTGTCGGAGGGGCAGCAATATTTCTTGCAAAGACAATTGGATGTAAAGCAACCGGGATTACAATTACTCCACGTCAGGTTAAACTTGCCCGTCAATATGCCCAGCGTGCAGGGGTGGGGCATCTGGTAGATTTTCATGAAATGGATTACCATAATACAACGTTTGCAGATAATTCGTTCTCGGTTGTATGGGGGCTTGAAAGTATCTGTTATGCGGAAAAACAATCTTTTGTAAAAGAAGCATTCCGGGTATTAAACGACAAGGGACGATTAATTATTGGTGATGGATTCGCGAGCCGGGAAGACTATCAGGGTAAGGATGCAAAGTTGATGCAGCGGTGGCTTGACGGGTGGATTGTTAATTCACTCAAAACGCCTGATAATTTCAAACAGTACAGTACTAATGCCGGATTCAGGGAAACAGCATATCTTGATGTAACGCAATTTGTTTCAAAAACATCAAAGCTTATGTTCTATGTGTCACTTCCGTTTTTACCATTACACATTATTGACAAAGTGGTTAAAATCCAGTATCCGACCGACGCGCTTTGGAACCAGTACTTTGCCATGAAACAGAAGCTCTGGGAGTATGGCATTTTTCTGGCACGGAAGTAAAGTCTGAATTTAACCTGCCGGTTTTTGTCGTACATAATTCTGTAATTGTGATCGCATGTATATACGTAATCGGTATTTGATTATAAGATCTTTCATGTACCAGAGATAAGTGTCTTTACTGCATTTGACAATCGTTCAATAGTAAATGGTTTCTGGATAAAATTATCAGGCTGTATCATGGTTGAAATGATTGTTGTATCCTGGTTCGATATATCCCCAAGGAATCCTGAGGTAAAAAGTAATTTTACATCGGGATTGAGTTCCTTCATTTTTGCAGCACACTTGAGACCATTCATAACAGGCATGAGTACATCAAGAATAACCAGATCAAATGCGTTTGTGTTTTCCCTGAAATGGTTAAGTGCGTTTTCACCACTATCACACGCCGTCGTTTTATAACCGATTTCCTTTAGCATTTCAGATGTCGAATGAAGAATCTCCACCTCGTCGTCAACAATAAGCAATTGGCCTTTCCCATAATTGATTTCCAGACTAACCTCGTGTTCAACCGGATGCTGATTATTTGTGGTCGGGAGGTATATCTGAAATATAGAGCCTTTGCCGGATTCACTTTTGGCAATAATAAATCCCTTATGACCTGCCGCTGTTCCGTAGGCCGTAGCAAGTCCGAGTCCGGTTCCTTTGCCTTTTTGTTTTGTCGTGAAGAATGGTTCAAAAATTTTCTTCTGGAGTTCCTGCGTCATACCGATTCCATTGTCCTCAATTTCAATAATAATGTAGGATCCTCCGGATGCATCTCTGCTATAAGATTCTGTAAAATCAGCAGGTAGTATTGTGCTGGTGGTCCTGATATGTAAATCACCACCACCAGGCATTGCATCGCACGCGTTTATCGCGATGTTAAGGAGCATGTTTTGAATCTGGATACGATCACCTGTAATCAGATGTTGTTCTGCTGTGATTGCAGTATGCAGAGATATCTTCTTTTCAAGTGTGTGGTGCAACATTGTAACAACATCATTAATGGCCTCGTGGAGATCAAATTGTGACATGGTTTGTTTGTGCTGACAGGCAAATGTGAGCATCTTTCTTGTCAGTAATGATGCATCCTGTGCTGTTTTGATTATGTTCATGGACAGAGTAGCTGCTTTTTCGTCTTTGTTATAAAGATGCATCCGAAGAAGCGTCGCACTTCCTGAAATAACTGACAAAATATTATTAAAATCATGAGCAATCCCACCTGCAAGCTTCCCGAGTGCTTCAAATCGGGATACGTTCATTTGCTGCACTTGCTTCTCAAGAGTTATCCGCTGAAGTGTTTCCTGGCGATTAAGTGTGATATCGCGAACAATTACCAGTTTACCGATAAAACGGCCCTGAATAAAAAGACTGGACTGCGAAAGTAAACCATGTTTCAGTGTCGTATTATTCGAATAGGATATTTCAAGGTTGGTATAGTCATCATGGAACCGGTATTGTTCACCAAACAATTGTGTTAGTGATGATGACTGTAATTGTTCCTTTCCAAAAAATGCATAGGTGGCATCATTTACATTGCAGATTGACTGATCGAGATTAAGCAGGATAACACACTCATTAATACGGGCAAATATCTGCTGAGCCACATCACGTAAATCCGGATTCAGGAACCGGTATCGAAGTATGGCGATAAAAACAAATGCTGATTGAATTAGTAACAGAAATGATGAAATTGATGGTATCGAACTGATTTTAAGTAGTGATGCCCTGATTGTGCTGTCAAACAGAACAAGTATATACATGATGATAGTCCCAATGGTCAGATAGCGCAATTGAATTTTATGTAGCAGGTCATTTGTTGTGTTTATTGTCTTTATTAGCAGATAAAGCCCCCAGAATGATGGAATTACTGATACCATGAAAATTGCAGGATAATAAATGTCATTAACAAGCGTTAATACACCCCAGTACTCTTTTTTGAATCCATGAATAAATGCACCGGTAAACACAGCGTAAATGACCCATACGATAACTGTACACTGTATCACTCTATAGGGAATGTCAAATGGACGCTTTATCAAAACGTAAATGAACCGTAACACAAGGAATGTTGTAAAAAGCCATGCTAAGGGTTCAAGGTATGCAAGTAGTTTTAAGCTTTGTTCTGATTGAAAATTCCACTCTGCAAATACTATTAGAGCCCAGAATGCAAAATTAAACGCAAAAACTGCATATGCCCGGTTTGTTTTACTTCCGGGATTTAAACCAAGGACAACTGACGCAAGAATTATGTTGACTACAAATGATGTAAACGGGAATAGCAGGAACCAATTTATCATACCTTACCATCTGTTCAATCTGCACGGGCACTTTGTTTCGTGTTGATGTCTGAAGCTATACATTTGTGTAGAATTGCATTAAAAATTGCCTTGTTGTTGTAAAAATACCGTTCTGTTGCAGCTATGTCTTTTTCATCCGGACACCTGGTGCACAACGACATATCGGATGAGCCGGTACTTTGCAAAAAAAGTGTGTTGTATAAAGTAAAGGCAGTGTTAAAAGTTTTATAAAGCCACAAAAAATATTTAGGCTGGTAACCGAAAATCAGGTTCCATATTTTTCTAAGATATTGTTCTGTTACATTGGCATGTATTGACCATTCAGACATATCTGATGGTTTTTTTGTTAACAGGGCGTGGACTATGCTGTCGAGCACCGGTTTATGAAATTGTGAACCGCATACAAGACTGTAAATAAACGCATTGTTAATTGCATTTAAAAAATCAATGTTAGTAAAGTCAACGGGTTTCTCGAAAACAGACTGAGAACCATATTTTCCGCAATCAAATCCCTTTGTTATGGATTCTTTTCCCGTGACGACAATAAATGATGTAGTAGAGGAATACTTTTTTAAGAGATAAAACTCATCATTGTTACTATTCTTTAAGCCAAGATCCATAATACAGACATGAATCCGTTTTTCCGACTGTAATAACAATTCGGCATCAGATACGCTGGAGCAGGGTAATATTGCATACAGTCCATAGCTTTGTAATATCGCTGAATAGACAGAGAGCAACTGAGGATCATCATCGACGATACAGATATTGATTGTTTCTTTCAGGAATTGAATGTGTTGAATCGTTTTGTCAAAACCTGGAAGTTGATTATCCGGTTCCATCTGCTTACCTTTAAGGTGTTTTGCGTATAAATAAAGATTTTTCTTGCACAAGAGGTTTTTAAACGATTGAATGCTCTTCAAACTGAATGTGCATATGTCATATTCATAATATAAATGATGAAACGAAACTATGGTTTCGTTTTATTCCATATTGCTGGTATTATATTAATTTCATAAACAACATGTTATACCAGTCATCGGGAGATGGTATAATAAAGGATAGTGGTTTTTATAACCACACAAATCGCAAGAATAAGGCTTTCAGCTTATTACGTAATGGCAACCTGATACAGATGATTCTTCATAATCATGGGTATCGATTACTTACCTGACCTCTCATCATTTTTTTATATATTTACAGGTCATCTCAATTAAAGTTGGGGTGATCTGTTTTTTTTTTTAGAGGAATCACAACTTTGAAAAGTGCCCCACCCAGAGGAGAACTGTCAATATGTACTGTTCCTCCGTGAAGTTCAGCGCAAGTCTTTACTGTTGCAAGTCCAAGGCCCGTGCCATCGGCTTTAGTTGTATAGTAGGCTTTAAAAATAGTATCACGCAGTTCCGGTGCGATACCTGGACCATTGTCGTGAACCTCAATCTGTACATTGTTCGTATCAATACCGACTACAACCATTATAGTACCATTACAATCTGTTGCATCAGCAGCGTTAATCATCAAATTTATAAGCATCTGTTCAATGAGGTATGGATTGATACAGATGGTACCATTGGAGCCCTGTTCGACCAGGCTTACTTTACAAGTCTTAAGTTTTCTGTGACGGCTTGCGAAATCTACGGTTTGACGAATCACATCAGAAATGCTGGTTTCTATCATGTCAATCGTTGTGTTGACCTTTCCGATTTTCTGAAGCCGTCGGGAAAGATCACCGATCATGGTAAATGCTTTATTTAATCTGTCAAAATATATCAGCTTGTTTTCAGGAACTGCGTCCTGCAATTCATCAATACCGAAATCAATGACTCCCAATACGTTATTGATATCATGAGCAATTCCTGCAGCGAAAGAACCGGTGAGTGCCCGTGCCTGCGCTGCTATCATTGCTTTTTTCTGCAACTCAAGTTCTCTGTTCTGAGTTACTATTCTTGCGAGCAGGTTATACAGGATAAAAAACAGGATCATCCCGGTAATAATAACATATGCTAAACCTTTGTAAAGTTCAATATTTTGAAGTGCAGGAATGGATGATGACAGCTTCGCAGCGATCGTCCCCGAAAACCAGATATAGGTTCCGCAAATCAGAATATAGCCAATAGCAATAATCGATGATGATCGTAAGGGATTTACAATTTTTTGCATCGGTGCACTCCAAAAAGGTCGTGTTCTCAATATGATCTGCTCCGGTTGCATCCTTAGTGATGGTATTAACCAACATCTTGAATTAGTTAATAATACATACATTGCCAGAGGTAGTGCAACAGCAAATTCAAATCTTTTTGGTAAATAACTTTATGCTGGTATAAGACAAATGTCTACATGCACCTTATGTCGATGATTTCAATCCTGAAATCATCGTTGCAAACAAGGTTGATATCCGCATGTTGTTTTCCGTATACTCCAAAGGTCTGATTATCATGTATGCTCTGCTCAAAAACAGAACGGATCTTTTCCAGTGAATACCTATGCTGTTCTGTATCACGTTTTACCCGTCGTGCAAACAGATCTTCGGGTGCGGCATCAAGGTGTATAGAAAAATCACAGCGGGTGACAATTTGGGCATACGTGGCGATCTCGCCGTCAAGCAGTACAAACTGTTTTGGCGTGAAGGGTTTATCAGACATTACCGTGCCGGTTACAGTATCGTAAACCGGACAATTGATTTGCTTACCCTGATGCAGTTTGTCAATATGTTCTAACAGTAAATCAATTCTGTTTGCGTCAGGGTGTGATCCGTGGCGTTTTCGTTGTTCACGCTCGTTTCTGGGAATCCGGTAGTTATCAAGTGGCAATATTGATGATGATTCAAGTGCGTTACTGAGCATCATACAAAAAGATGATTTACCGCACCCGCCGGGACCGCCGACTGCAATAAGTTTTGGCGCTGTGGCATCTTTAAATTTTGAACAAATACATTTAACAATAGCGTTGATAACAGAATCGTTTTCAACGAAAGACTTTATGTTATCCATTATAGGCTATGATGATTCCTGTTACTTCTGTGGTTGATACAGTGTTTAAAAAGATAATAAAGATAATATAGTACATTACAATCTTATTTTAGTAAATCAAGGGTTAATTATTTGCTGAATAAATACCTTATATTATATATATTGAGTTCTAAATTAATATTGTTTTAATACCATTTGAGCGATACCGGTTCGAGTCTCAACATTTAATAAGGCAGACACTATGAATTTATGCGGGTTACAAAGAATTATCACAGGCTGTTATGTATGGATTTTTGCATTGATGGTGCTTTGGGCTCAGGGTGCTTATTCGCAGGTTACCGATTGCATTGTTCCCGGTGGCGACTGGCGTGATACCAACGGTAAACTGATTGCTGCCACTGAGGGCGGAATCATAAAAGTCGGTGATCTTTATTATTTGTGGGGAATGGACCGCAGTGCGAATAATTATGCATTCATTGGAATTAACCTCTATTCATCCCCCGATCTTAAGAAATGGACATTTGTCAATCAGATACTTAAAAAAAGTTCACATCCTGATCTTGACAATGACGCCGTTATAGAACGCGCCAAGCTTCTTCACAATGAGAAAACAGGTCAGTTTGTCATGTGGATGCATTATGAGGGACATAATGCCTATAAGATTGCAGAGGTCGCTTATGCCACCTGTTCAACCATCGGCGGCAATTATACATTTAAAGGTCATTTTCGTCCAATGGACATTGACAGCAGGGATATTAATGTGTATCAGGACGATGATGGTAAGGCATATCTTATCTGTACAACGTTTGGCAATCAGAATGTGAGTCTTTTTGAGCTTGACAACACGTATACATCAATTGTAAAGGAAGTCTATCGTGGTTCTGCGAGTAACGATATGGAGTGCGAGGGACATGCGATCATAAAACAAGGCGGTTATTATTTCTGGATGATGTCCTGGTGTACAGGGTGGGATTTTAATGATAATCACTATTTCTATGCAACAAAACTCAGTGGTCCATGGACTTCTGGTGGTAAAATAGCTGTTGCAAATACGCATACGTATGAGTCGCAGGTTGGTTTTGCTGTAACGGTAAAAGGCAGCGACACCACAACGTTCCTTTACACAGGAGATCGCTGGTCGGTATCTAATTACTCAATGAGCCGTATTGTAATGCTTCCGGTTACGGTAAGCGGTACTAAGCTTTCTGTTGGATGGCAGGATCAGTATTCCCTTGATGTAAAGACTGGCAGGTGGGCTGCCGGTGCACGGGACTTTCAGGATGGGGTTTATACGATTACGGCCAAACACTCCGGGCTTGTACTCGGCACAAATGGTTCTGCGGTTCAGCAGCAGACTCCATCCGGTGCGACTACGCAGCTGTGGCGCATCCAGAATGTGGGTGCATCACATTTTAAGATAACATCAGTTGGAAATAGTAAAGTAATGGATGTCTCCGGAGCGTCAAGAGAGGTTGGTGCAAAAATCCTGAATTATGAGTGGAGTGATGCATATAATCAGAAATGGCAGTTGATCGATTGCGGTGATGGATATTTTCGCATGGTCAGTGTTAATACACTCGGGAAAACCATTGAGATTTCAGGAGGCTCAAAAAATACCGGCATTGATGCGGTTCTTGGGAATTTTGCTTACCGTGATCATCAGCTCGTAAGATTTACCCTGGTTAATGCGGAATTCCAATCTGGGAAATCCTATGCGATTGTTAATAGAGGTAGCGGGAAAGCACTTGATTGCGGGGCTGGAGCGCCAGGAACTGCTCTTACCCAGCAGACGCTTAATCGTCAGATTCCGCAGGTTTGGAAACTGGATGAGCTGTATAACGGCTATTTTAAAATTACATCATATTCGTCCAAACGCTCACTTGATAATGGTAATGAGGCAGATAATAGTGCGCCGATAATCGTTGATACACTAAGTAATGCATCCGGTCAGCAGTGGCAGATTGTACCGGTTGAAAATAATTTTTACAAAATCGTAAACCGGTTCAGCGGCAAGCTGCTTGATAATCTTGACAATGTAGGTACTGATGGTAATCCGATTATCCAATACAGCGATTATTCATCAACGAATACAAATCAGCAGTGGAAATTTGTGCCGGTGGATGTGATCAATATAAAGAGCCCGGTTTATAACCATACTGAGAAGACGATACTTAAAAATCCGGTATTTTACGATATGAGAGGGCGCCTGATCGCAGGTAAAAATCAGTCAGGAAATAGCCGGGTGTTGTCAAAAGGAATATATTTTGTACAGCAGAATTCCTTGCCGGTCATGAAAAACGGATGTTTTGATAAGTAGTACTTTTTGTTACTGCGGAAAAATGAAGTGTTGCTATGACGTTGAGTGTTACCGCAGCACTGCCACTGTCTGTTAAAGGTCATCATACTGATTTAGCTATGAAAAGTATTCGTACTGTATGTTGATTTTGTTCGCAAAATAATTGTGTTCGCACTAATCTATAACTTTTAATTATTTAAATATCAATAATATATATCTTTTTATGTTCGCTAATAATGTAAAAACAAGTTCTTTTTTTTACCTTTTTTGTTTCACACCGCCTTATATTGTTCCTTACGTAATATGGTAGGATATACAGATTGATGATACTGTATGCAGTTACCTGTATGTCGAATGTACGTTCGGTATCCGGGTACTCTCCTGATGATTTCAGAACGGGTGTGGTGACTTTTTCAAGTCCGATTACATTAAAACCTCAGCACAGGATTACCAATATGTCAAAGAGAGTATTTGGAAACACAGTGATTTCATTTGTCGCATTTGTTGTTTTGACATCACTGACGACATTATCAGCGAAAACACTTATTGACTACTTTCTTCCTATGCCTATTGTCAAACCATTGCGTTCTGACAAGTGGGGGTGCTCAATAGTTGGTAAACGGGATATTTACAATGGTATGGAAGATACTACCTGTAAAGCATACTGTTATTGGGATGGGCCGATTATCAAAGGGCCTGATGGAAAGTTTCATATGTTCGCAAGTCGCTGGGGTGAAAGTGGTGGTCACTGGTCTTGGCTCAGCTCTGTCGGGATTCATGCGGTAAGTGATAGTGTGATGGGACCCTATGTTGACAAGGGGTTAACATGGCCGAACAATAGTGGTGGCAAAGGTCACAATCTTACAATTCTTCAGCTTAAGGACGGCACGTATGCGTCAGTTGTAAGCGATACCCGGCCGGGTGATTTCTTTACCGCAAAAACACTTGATGGGCCCTGGACTTTTGCAGGTTCTATTAAAATCACAGCAAATGGTTTTCCTGTACCTCAGATTGCCAATCTCAGTATGATTATTCGTCCCGATGATGGCAGGTATATGATTGTAGCGCGAAATGGACAGATTATGATCAGTTCAGGCGGTCTAACCGGTCCCTATGTCATCCAGGGCAATTCCGTTTACAATACAGTAAATTTGCCAAACCTTGAGGACCCGGTATTGTGGTATAGCGGCGGGATGTATCATATTGTTGTCAATTCATGGAGCGAACGCAAAGCTTTTCACCTCACATCAAAAGATGGTATAAAGAACTGGACTAATCAGGGATTGGCATTTGATCCGAAATCAAATTTTCTGCGCTATACTGATGGAACCGTGAACCATTGGAATAAGATTGAACGGCCTGGCGTTTTTATTCAGGATGGTCATGTAACTCATTTTACCTTTGCTGTTATTGATGTTGAAAAGGAAAATGATAAAGGCGGTGATATGCATGGGAGTAAGGTGATTGTAGTACCCTTTGATGGTGCTGCATTTGATGGGGTGACAGATGTTAGAAGTACTCACATATCAAGTGTTGTCAGTGTTACTGAGAATGTAAAAGTCTCATATGTAAAAAATAATGCAGTATCGATCAATGTTCCTTTTACCACTTCATATGAATTACGGATAGTTGCAACAAATGGAAAAGTCGTTAAGAAAATTACCGGCGGCAGTCCAGGTGTGTATGAATTTAAGCATAAATTACGTGGTACCGGTATTTATTATCTTACGGTTGAAAACCAGCATAAAAAGTATTCGTCAACGATCAATTGTGCTGCATTGAACTGATAAAGAGGGAGTGTCAGATCTGAAATGATGAATGATACTCCTTTTTTAATTGATTAATTATGGTGTACTTCTTCAAAGTCATTTGTTCGCAAATCTGATTCTGTTCGCATAGTGCTATTGATAGATTATCCATCGTTTTTGATTACTTTCTATAATGCTGTTCGCATGTAATTGGAATAACTTGTAATTTATGTCGCTTTTCAAAGCTAAATTGCGTATATTTTTACTATGAAGACAAAAAACGTCCGTTCCTTCAATATTTATCATTACACTGATTACAGGACACTTCTTAAGGAGTACTACGCTCATCAGAAGAAAGAGGTGCCGTCATTCTCTTTCCGGTATTTCGCAATGCGATCGGGTGTTTCTGCGAGTATGTTCAAGGATATTATTGAAGGTCGTCGTCGTCTCAGCCTTGATGTTATGCAGAAATATGCTGCCGCAATGAATCTTTCGCCTAAAGAGAGTGAATATTTCAGTGCGGTTGTCCATTTTGTTAATAGCAAATCAAATGATGAAAAAAACCTTCATTTTACAAGAATGCTTCGTTTACGGGGGAATTCATCGATTAAATTTATAAGTGATAAACAGTACGAGTTTTTCCGGTACTGGTATCACAGTGCAATTCGTGAAATGGTGACACTGAGTGATTTCAGAGAGGATTATGATTGGATTGCGAAGCGGTGTATACCACGAATTACTTCCGCACAGGCAAAAAAATCAGTAGAAATTATGTTACAGCTTGGGATTCTTCAAAGAAATTCTGATGGCAAGCTGGAACTGTCAAATGCAGTGATTTCATCCGAATATGAGATGAAATCCTTTGTTCTGCGGAATTTTCAATCGGAGATGATCGGGCTTGCAAAAGATGCGTTGGAGCGTTTCGAACCTGAAGAACGGGAAATCAGTTCACTGACACTTGGTGTTTCGCCCAGGTGTTTTAGTCGGATTAAAGAGCGAATAAGAACATTTAAAGAGGAGCTGTTGACAATGGTGATTGAGGACTCAACACCTTCAGAAATTGTCTGTCAATGTAACTTTCAGCTCTTCCCCCTGATCGAGAAAAAATCTGATGATACAAGCGAGGAACAATGATTAGCGTTATTTACCATGGCAGAACTCGTGTGATTACCGCTGTTGCGGGTATCATTCTTATTGTTTTTGCGCTCATAAATGTCTGTTGTACATCAGGTGATTCAATTGCGGGTACCGGTTCGCAGTCCGGAAACGGGCGTATTTTAGGGGTTGCGTATACCTCCGATAGTACACCGGCGGCAAATGCTGTTGTGCGTGTTCGTTTACAAAACTATACAGCCGCGAAAGCGCTTCAAAAAAGTTCTAATGCGTGGCGGGATCTGCGTACTGATGCCTCAGGGAAATTTTCAGTTGATTCGCTTGACACCGGTAAATATTTCGTTGAAATAAATGATGAAAATGCACATGCTGTATTATTTGCATGTACATTGTCCCGTCATGATTCACTGGCAGATTTACAAAAGGGTGTGTTGCAGCCGACCGGAACAATCAGCGGAACGTTTATAAATGAAGTTGACACTGTGGCAATGCATGTCCAGATTTGTGGTCTTGAACGTTCGGGAGTACGTGATCTGTCAACAGGTGGTTTTATAATCAATGATGTACCTGCCGGAACGTTCACTGTTCGTGTGCAAGCGATATCATCCAGTTACAAGTCCATTGATATTCCGGAGGTAGAAGTACGTTCAGGAGCAGCCGCATCTGTCGGTACTATAGATTATCTGAGCCTCAGTATGTGGCAGTATTCAAAGCGTCTGTATTTCAACACTACCGCAAGTGGCGTTCAGGTGTCTGGTATGGTTTATGACTTTCCAGTACTCCTTCGTTTAAACGAAAATAATTTCGAATTTAGTAGTGCCAAACCTAATGGCAGTGATCTGCTCTTAACTAAATCAGATGGAACGGCGATACCTTTTGAGATTGAACACTGGGACGCACAGAAAAAGAATGCAGCTGTCTGGTTCAAGGCGGATACACTTACTGGTGGTGATAGTTCACGATATGTGATGATGTACTGGGGAAATCCACAGGCTGTTACTATGCCGGATTATAAAAATGTCTTTGACACAACAGCACATTTTGCAGGTGTTTGGCATCTCAACGATACCGGTATGGTATCAACTGATGCAACAGTCAATGGTAACAACGGATCGAATTCCGGGTGTACCAGTTCGGATGGACTTATCGGGACCTCGCGACGGTTTACAGATGCAACATTTATCAAAATTCCCGGTGTATTTAATAATCCTATCAATCTTACCCTGAGTGCATGGGTTGCATCTGATACTACTACTGGTCAGGAAGTTATCTCTCTTGGTGATGCAATCCTGATTCGTCTTGATGAGCATATTAACAGCGCAGGAACTGCAGGTTCCTACCATAGTGATTCTTTGGATGAGCTCAGCAGTTTTTCGATTACCGGTTCAGGAGTGACACTCGCGAAAAGTGGTTGGCGTTATGTTGTTTACACACACAACTCGTCCACCCATACTCAAGCTCTGTATATTGATGGGATTCAGGTGGCTGTCACAAATTTTACCGCACCGATATATTATAACGGGGTTGGCAAGGATACGTATTTAGGCATTCATGGTAATGGAAAAACAATTTTCAACTTTGTCGGACACCTTGACGAAGTGCGTGTTCAGAATGCTGTAATGAGCGCTGATTGGGTCAGGCTTTGTTACGAAAATCAAAAAGCAAGCGATGCATTGTTGCAGTTCAGGTAGTTTCCGCTTTTAAAAAATAATTCTATCAAAATCTCAGGTTTGGCAGTACAGGGAATCGTTGACGCAAAACGATACCCTGATACTTGATTCAAGATAATTTAATCCTCAATTGCAAGTGTTGTTTTGCTTGAAAGTGTTCGCAAAATAAATACTGTTCGCACAATATATTTATATAATATGTAATAAAATCAATTACATATAAAACACATTGTTCGCGCTTGATATGGCAAAAAACGTTTTTTTTATGCAGGTAATGGTAAAATCACCTTATATTGTATTAGAACTTTGTGTATAAAAGTATGTATAAACGATACTGGATTGATTTTGTGCAGAGTAACTAATTGAACACTCTAAATGTATTCCCGGAGTCGATATCATGAATAAAATGTCGTTGAACGTGTCTGCAATGATTATTAAAAAAATTGCAACCCGGTTTTTGTTGCTGCTGGGGTTGGTTGCTGCAATGCCACAATTGTCTCATGGTGCAATTCAGGCCACTTTCTACGTTGCTCCGGATGGTGATGATTCCAATTCTGGTACTATTAGTGCACCGTTTAAGACAATTACCGCGGCACGGGACGCTGTGAGAAATATAAATGCGTCGATGACAGGTGATATCTATGTGTATCTGAGAGGCGGCGTTTATCCGGTAGAAAGTACAATTGTGCTAAAACCTGTTGATTCTGGAAAAAATGGATTCCGGGTTTTTTATAAAGCCTATGAAGATGAAGTCCCGGTTATTAGTGGAGCTGTAAAGGTAACCGGATGGACATTACACAGCGGAAGTATTTATAAAGCCCCACTTGATAGAACTACAAAACTTCGCAATCTTTATGTAAATGATAAACGTGCGAGCATGACAAGTAAGACTGCAACCGCACGTGGCGGTCAGGGAACTTACTCAGTTGTTGCCGGGCAGGCATCATGGGCATGGGTAAGTGGCAGTAAAAGTGATGGTGTAAAGTATAATACATCAGATATTCCAGCAATCGCATCCAATAAAGATGATCTTGAAATTGTAAACGGAACAACCTGGAATGAAAACATCGCCTGTGTTCGGGATGTTATTACTACATCAGATAATTATCGCGCACTGATGTTGCAGCAGCCGTATGGTGCGATAGCTCAGACACCAGGCTGGGGTGCCGGTTTTACTACCTCAGGAAATCATACAATTTATAATGCTTATGAATTTCTTAATTCTCCCGGTCAGTTCTATTTCGATAAAACAGCAAAGATGCTCTATTATATTCCGCGTAGTGGTGAAAATATGGCGACTGCGGATGTTCAGGCGCCTGTTGTTGAAAAACTGTTTGATATCGCTGGTGTATCACAAACCGAGCGTGTTGCCAATATCACCTTTGAGGGTATTACCTTTGCCAACACAGAATTCAATCTTGTTAAAGTAGGTGATTCATACGGAAAGACAACATGTCAGGGTGCTAACGGTTTTCATGCATTTGCAAGTACCGATTGGCATTCTACCAGATATGAGCTCCTTGATGTACATCCGGGATTGATTACCGTTACTAACAGCAGCTCAATTGACTTTGTGAGAAATGTTGTCAAGCATAGCGGCAGTGATGGTATAAACATGGCAAATGACGTGATTAACTGCAATATTATTGGTAACTACATTACCGATATTACGTCAAGTGGTATTACTATCGGACATCCGCAGCATATCGCAATTGGTGATGGTGGTACACATGCGAAGTATAAGGCTGGTGTTGAGGGAATCTGTAGGAACAACACAATTTCAAATAACTATTTATATAACATAAGTACAGCACCGGGGTTTGGCGGTTGCGCAGCGGTTACAGCTTATTTTGTTGAGAGTATAAAGATAACCAACAACACTGTTCAGCAAACTGCATACAACGGTATACATCTTGGGTGGGGCTGGTGTAACTTTCTGGAATCCACGACGTGTAAATCCAACATAATCAGTAATAATAGAATCATTGATGCTCTGCGGAGGCTTCATGACAGCGGTGGAATTTACACAATCGGACAGATGCCGGGTACTGAAATCAATGAGAATTATGTCCGTGGTATTCCCGCAGCTACATCAGGGCCTACCTATGGTTTACACAATGATGAAGGTACAACCTACATTGTAGAAAACGATAACGTTCTTGATATCGATAAGAATGTTAAATATACGATAAATTGTGAGGATTATGGTAAGAAACATCATCTTACCATTTTGCGGACATATGCGACTGTTAACAAAATGGGTGTAAATCCTCCAAACAGTACAATTGATCCAATTACTGTGGTTTCTGATGCAGTCTGGCCGCTTAAACAGTATACGGTATGCGTGAATTCCGGAGTTCAGGATGCATATGCAGATATTATTCCAGACGGCCAGATTCCACTTATGGATTATGTATTTCCTGCAAGTTGTGCTGTTACTGCAAAAACAGCAATCAGGATAAGAAGCACCGGGGATTCAACAAATACTGTATGGTTCGCACCTGGCGGTGTTACATCATTCGGAGAGGATTTATCGACAACAAAAGCTAACGGTAACGCAACTACAATTTCTACTCCTGCAGCAAATGGAACGTATAAGTTACACATTGTCAATGCTGCCGGCAAAAAGATCGGTGAATCAACAGCAATTTTAAGAGTTACAGGTGGAACTCCTATTGATAAAATAAGCAGAAGTTCACCTGTGACAAAAGTGGCAATGTCAGTTGTTAAAAACAAAATTATGTTTCGTCAAAGCGGGAATCCATCAGAATTTACAGTGTCGATATACAGATCCAATGGTCAGTGTCTTGTAAAAAAATCAAATATTGTGACAGGAGTGTTCTCGCATTCTGTTAAGACTAAGGGTATCTACCTTGTCACAATGGAATCTGCGGATTTGCGTTCGAAGGAAATCGTAACGATATACTAATGGTCTTTTTATTAGTTAACATAATTTTAAAAATAGAATACAGGAACTTTAGGAGGCTGTGATGAGAGCACATTCTCGAACGATGCTAAGCATGGTGGTGCTACTACTATTTGGTATTTTGGCAGTATCTCAGGCATCTGCGTTACAAGCTGAGTTATCAAAATACTGGCAACAGCAGTATCAGGAGCTTAATGGAAAGATCAAAGAACGGCAGGGTCTGAAAAAAGCTGATATTGACGAGAATGTTATCGCTGACAAAAATGCACTTATATTGTCAACAGACAGAACACCATCTGATGTTCTGTATCGCAGAACAAAGGCGCTTATACAGAATCTTAGTAAAAAGATTGATGCAAAACAGATTGCTGAATTCGAAAGAAGACTGGAAAATCTTAGACCATCCGGAGCAACAGGTGCGCTTGCCAAAACCGGGGCACAGAATTCTGCAGAAGCACAGAGCCAATTTCTTGAACTTAGTGCGCTGAATCGTGCGGTTGCTCTCAGCAATCCGCTTATTGATTTTGATGACTTGATTTTTGTCGGATATGCCGGTAACGTTGGTGGTACTGAGGCTCATATGTGTGATCAGTACAATCCGTGGAATGTAGCCGGCGGTGGCGGTCTTTATATGCTCAGGAACATAAAGACAACTCCGACTCTGGTAGATATTCTGAAAGATTCCAAATGTGTCAATGGCTCGTTTAAGGGTTCAAACCTTGCCGGAGGTGGATTTCTTTCTCCTGATCTGTCTTTTGATGGAAAGAAAATCGTTTTCGCATGGACATCAATGAATTCAAAATGCTACCACATTTTTAAAGTCAACATTGATGGTACCGAATTAACACAATTGACAGATGGCCCTGAGAGTGAATTTAATTTTCTTCAGAACTCCAATCACAATGATTTCGATCCTTGCTGGCTGCCTAATGGAAGAATTGCATTTATATCAGATAGACGTGGCGGTTATGGACGCTGTCATACTAAAAGTAAACCAACATTTACTCTGCACTCAATGAAAGATGATGGTAGTGATATTATATGTCTGAGTTTTCATGAAACAAACGAATGGAATCCAAGTGTTGACAATAATGGAAAGATTGTTTATACACGGTGGGATTATGTTGACAGGGATGACTGTATAGCACATCATTTGTGGACTTGTTATCCTGATGGCCGTGATCCGCGGTCGTATCATGGTAATTATCCGCTTCCGTTACAGACATTAACGGGTGGCGGATTTACTGATGGCCGCAGAAGCAGGCCGTGTGCAGAACTCCACATCCGTGCAATTCCAAATTCTCAAAAGTATATTGCTACATCAGGACCTCACCACGGTTTTTCATTCGGTGATCTGGTAATAATTGATCCGACTATTGAGGATGATGGAAAAGTATCACAGGTAAAAAAACTGACAACATCCCAGGCAGGATGGCCTGATGCCCCCGGTGGTGCATACGCTACTGCATGGCCACTGAGTGAGGACTATTATATATGCAATAAGAATAAAACGCTGATTTTACGTGATAAAGCAGGAAATGAACAGCTCATCTACTCAACTTCAGCAGCATGGACACCATTTGAACCAATACCTGTCAAGACATTTACAAAACCACCAGTACTTGCAACAAAAACCTGGGATGGTGAGCGTAAATCATTAAGTGATCATTACCGCGCAACAATACAGGTAAGTAATGTTTATGAAGGTGATATACCACTTCCGACAGGTGTAAAAGTATCTGCAATGAGAATTGTTCAGGTTTTCCCTAAAGAAACAATTAATGTGAGTGAACCGCGTAACGGGTATCCTGCTGAAGCATTAACACGAATGTCGCTTGGTACTGTACCTGTTGAGGAA
Organism: Fibrobacterota bacterium; assembly: GCA_023459055.1. GTDB lineage: Bacteria > Fibrobacterota > Chitinivibrionia > Chitinivibrionales > Chitinispirillaceae > JAAZBG01. The sequence continues at coordinate 22,150 of JAEWVR010000039.1, read as the reverse complement.
GATGGCAGTGTGTATTGTGAAGCACCGGTTGATAAAATACTGTATTTTCAATTGCTTGACGAGAACGGACTAGCTGTTCAGTCAATGAGAAGTGCTACCTATGTGCATAAGGGTGAACAAATGGCATGTATCGGATGTCATGAGAATAAATGGAAAGCAACACCGGTAACAACAAACAGAATTGCTTTTAAAAGAGCTCCGTCAAAACTGACGCCAGATGCCGGTGGTGTTGAGCCTGTCAATTATGCACGACTGGCGAAACCTGTTTTTGATAAAAACTGTCGTTCCTGTCATGTGCAAAAGTCAAGGAGTCCGGATTTTTCATTCACCAGTCTGAAAAACTATGCTTTTTATTTTTGCGGTGATGGAAATCCATGGTTGAATGGTGATATTGTAACATCACTAAGAGGTGGTTCAAGAACAACACCGGGAAAATTTGGTGCATCATATTCAAAGCTTAAGCAATATATTGACGGAAATCATCAGAATGTAAAGTTGACATCAGATGAATATAAACGCGTAGTTCTCTGGCTTGATCTCAACTCAAATGAACTTGGGGCCGATTACAGTGTAAATGATCAGAAAGCAGGAAAACTTGTCTGGCCGCGAATCGATCTTGATCAGTCAAACCCACAGGGTATTGAAACGAAGTATCCACTGATGGGTGATGTGGCTGTATCAAAACATCTTTACCGTCCTGTAAAAATTAACAGAAACGGAACAACAATTTCCTTTAACAATCCTGACTTTGCAATTGGTAAAGTCTCATTGTATGATCTCTCCGGACGGTGTGTTTTTACACGAAATTTTAGCAATAATGATGTTTACTCTTTCGCCATTGATCTACAGAGAAGCAATGTAGCGAAGGGGACATATATTGTAAATGTTGAAAAAACTGATGGCGATCAAAATATTGAGCCTGTAAAGTTTGTGGTTAATTGATATTTTGGAATTTTTCACTGCTGCAATGGTACGCGGATAAATGGAGGATACATGAAAATACAAACAATCCTGCATTGTATAATGGGCTTATGCCTGATCGTAGCACCGCTATCAGGTGCACCGGTAAAACGAATGGATATTTTTGACAATACAGGTAACAGTCTGTTGTTTGTAGAGTTTGAATATGATGATAATGGCAATAATATTGCCCGGTCTGTATTTATGGCAGACAGTACCTTTGTTAAAAGATCCGTGTTTACTAATGATGTATCAGGAAACCGTACCAGGGAGACTTCATTCAATTTCAATGATGATACTCTTGGATATTCCGTTTTTTCCAATCAGAATAATAAACCGTCAATAAATGTATTTGATCAATTTGGTCTTAATCAGTTTGGCGCGTCAGTTAGTTATGAGCTGAATGGAGATAATCAATATGATATATATCATAACGGATCAGTGATGTACAGGATGAAGTATACATACACTGACGATGGTGATCCGCAGAGAATTGACGTGGTGGATAAAAGTGGTACAATGCTTTATTATGCAACATTTTCATCTGCAATAAAGACAATTTTCCAGACAGCTGCGTCTGTTACAAAGATGGACATCATAGTCACTGCTGACAGATGCAAACTTACCATTATGTTAAAGAAGGATTGCGAACTTAAAGCCTGTATTTATAATTTGTCCGGAAAGCTTGTATCGGTTCCGTATACAGGTACACTAAAGGCCGGGATGCGATCTGTTGCATTCAGGCTGGATCTGGCAAATGCGAAAAAAGTTGCATCGGGTATGTATATAATGCGTTTGTTTGCTGATGGCTTACCGGTATCGGAATCAAAAAAATACTTTAAAGCAGCAGGGAGGAACTAAATGAAATACAAGGTAGTTTTAGCTGCTATAGTACTTTTTTGTCAAACAACCACTGCAGATAAGGCTGCGACATTAAAGACCGTTCCACCAGGGCTGATCTTTGAACTGCTCGCGCTTAATGGTGATCTTGAGACTGTCCAAAAACCTAAATATCTATCCCCGTCATCGATGGTTGTTTCTCCGGATCAAAAAAATATCTATATCGGTGAACAGACAGCAAAACAGGTGGACATATTTACTGTTGCAACCAATACCGTCACAAAGTCAATCAAGGTACCCAATGAACCAACGGGAATTGCCGTGTCCGCTGAAGGTGACAAAATGTATGTAACATGTTCATCAGAACGATGGCCATCGGGAACCGTATGTGTCATTAATACTGCAAGCGGTACTATTGACAAAAAAATATCTGTTGGGCATATGGCGCGTTCCCCGGTGTTGAGTCCTGACGGTACAACGTTGTACGTTTGTAACTGGTTGGAAAATACACTTTCATTTGTCGATATTGCATCAGGGAAAGAGTTTAAAAAAGTTCAGGCTGTTAAGGAACCATATTCTGCTGCGGTGTCAAAAGATGGAAAGTTTTTGATTGTCGCAAATATGATCCCTGATGGTATCGCTACAGATACCACGATGGCATGTAAAATTTGTTTTATTAATACGTCAACAGGAAAAATGGATAAGGTAATAAAACTTCCTAATGGAAGCCATTCAACAATGAATATCACGTTATCTCCTGATGGAAAATACGCATTTATTCCTCACCTTATCGGACGTGTCAATCTTCCGGCTATTACGCTTGAACAGGGATGGGTTCACTCCAACAATCTTGCTATTATCGATATGGAAACACAGACTTTATATAATGATGTTGAGCTTGATGACAATCAGAATGGATATGCGAATCCATGGAGTACTGTGTGCACCGATGATGGCAAGTGGCTTTGCATTGCGTATGCCGGCTATGATGTTGTAACAATTATTGATCTCCCCGGAATGTTAAAAAAACTTGTCGGAAAAGGTGATGTGTCGCATGAATTTACATTTATCAGAGAATTGAAGAAGAATGTGACCACTCAGGTTAAAAGTGCACGCAGTATTGTCGCCATTGGTTCCAAACTATATCTGACAGGTTTTTTCTCACAAACAATAAATTGCATTGATGTCAATGCATCAATATTGACAGCTTCGAAGTATGCGCTTGCCGAAGATAAGACGCTTACTGTTGAACGAAAAGGAGAAGCTTTGTTTTATGATGCCAATTTATGTGTGGGACACTGGCAGTCGTGCCACTCCTGTCATCCCTTTACACGTCCTGACGGTTTGAACTGGATCTTATCAGATTCATATCTCAGTGCACCAAAAAATGCAAAAAGCATGCTCATGACCTTTCAAACACCGCCAACAAACTGGGCATGTAAACGGGACAACGCTTTTGAATCGGTACGTTCCGGTATTCGTCTCGAACTGCAGATAGAACCCACTGCAGATGTAAGTCTCGCTCTTGATACGTTTTTAATGCGTCTCAAGCCGGTACCGAGCCCTAAGCTTGTTAAAGGTAAACTCAGTGATGCTGCTGTTAAAGGTAAAAAATTGTATTATGACAATACAAAAACAGATTGCGCATACTGTCATCCTGCACCGCTATTTACTGATTTAAAAAGGCATAATTGCGGTACTGTAGATGATGCTGATCCAACGCTGGAATGGGATTCTCCATCAATAATCGAATGCTGGCGGACCGCACCGTACAATCACATCGGTTCACATGAGACAATTGAACAAAACCTTAAAGAACCCGGTCATTCAAAAAAAATAACTTCTCTAACACAGGAGGAGTTTGATAATCTTGTTCAATATATTCTTTCATTGTAAATTATTTTAACAGGAATGTGTGATACTATGAAAATATTTCTTACCTGTTTACTGATTTTTGTTTGCCTGCAATTAACGTTTGCACAGGAGGAAAAAAAGAGTCCGGTAATTTCCGGCTGGGGATGGATGACATTAGGTCAGGTTCAGAAATCCGAACGCAGTAATAAGGCTACTATCGTTGATTTTAATAAGAAGTGGCTTTCTGATGTACAAACAGGAATAAAAGTAACTGCACCTGTTGGCAATCACAGTGTTTGCAAAGTTCATCTCATGGGGTCGATGGCATTTCCTGTTGTTAATGTAACTGCAGGAGCTGATAATGCAGAACCGCTTCAGAAATCGTTCTCACTTGCGATCCTTGAGGCATCAATGAGAACAAACTGGAAAATTTCTGATAATGATACAATTGTCAATGAGTTCGGTTATTTTCCTGTAAAGTACAATCCTGATGCAATGAATCTTGGTGAATATCTTTTCAGAAGCAATGCATATCCTGCACTTGTTTCAAGCGGATTTGAGACTGCTGATAAGGTTAAACTTGCAGGTTTACATACAGGGTATATTAATCATGCCGGTTCAGGTAATTATAAACTGGATCTCTTCGTAAATACTGAAACAGAACACTTTCCGACGCATGATATATCGTTGACACAGATGGCCGGGTATTCAACACCAAAAACTTTTTTTGACATTTCAGCGGGTGTTTCGTTTTTCCATATGATCGCATTTGACAAACAAAGGCTTACTCCTGGAAAGACAAGTGCCTATAATACTGTCGCAACATCATATGTCGATACGCTTAGCGGGGATACTACTGATTATACATTCAGGGGAACGAAACTGGCCGGCCGGTTTACAATTGATCCTAAAGCATTTTTCCGTTCAACTATATGGGGAAAAAATGACCTGAAAATATATGGCGAAGCTGCAATATTGGGTGTAAAGAATTATCCCGGCTGGTATCAGGAGATGAATGAACGTATGCCCATAATGTTTGGAATAAATTTACCTGCATTTAAAGTCCTGGATGTATTGGCGCTTGAATTTGAGTATTATCCGAATCCCTATATGAATGCCTATCAGTTTGTATGGAAGTCAAATTCACCCGTGCCATATTTTGAAAATGCCGTCGGTATTGACTATACATCTGAATGGAAAAAGAAAACCGATGATGACTGGAAGTGGTCGGTGTATGCATCCAAAAAAATTCGAAATGTCCGGATCAGCGGTCAGATCGCAAGTGATCATTCTTCAAGGGCATCATATCTGCCCGCAGGTAAAAAACTGTATACCGAGATGGTTCCAAGAACTAAAGACTGGTATTTTATGCTCCGGTGTGGATTTTTATTTTAGGGTACTAAAGGCACATAAATAGTATTAAAGGAAGGGTATGCTGCTATGAATGTACAAACAAAAGATACTATTAATGTTAATTATTCAACCTATACCAATGATTTCGGATGCGCAGAATACTATTTAGTATGTAAAAGCAGTGATGAATTGACATATGAGGATGCTCTGGATGATTTGTATGATGCCTATATGGAATCAATTGACGAAATCGGACTTGATGAAACGACACTTCAGTTTACACGGATTTATGTTAGTGATATATCAAATGAATATGGGCGGTTACGATCATCACGAATATATAAGTTTCTTTGCAATGGAGCTGTTTCTGTCATTGAGCAAAGCCCGATTTTTGGACCGGTTTCCATATTGTCCTATCATATGAAAAGCGAATATTCCTTACTGAATAAATCAGGATGTACCAGTCACAATGGGAATGTGTTATTGACAGAGGGATTAAACTACCGGTTACTATGGAGTGCCGGAAATATATCTGATGGCAATGATAGTGCTGTCCAGACGAATGGTATCTTTTCTAAACTTGATATGATGCTAAATAGATCGGCTATGTCGGTTCGGGAGAATACTATCCGCACCTGGATCTATGTACGCGATGTAGACAATAATTATCAGGGAATGGTCGATTCCCGAAAAGATTATTTTTCGAAAATTGGATTGACAGATAAAACTAGATATATCGCGAGTACCGGCATTGAAGGGAAAATGGCTGATACAAAAACACTGGTTACCATGGATTCACTCTCTATTGGAAATATCAGTGAATCACAGATTGTGCGTATGGAAGTATTATCCCACATGTCATCAACTATCCAATATGGTGTGACCTTTGAAAGAGGTACGCAGATCAGATTTGGAGACCGTTCACATCTCCATATTTCCGGTACAGCAAGTATTGATTTAACTGGTGCGATTGTTCATGAGTATGATATCAGACAGCAGACAATGAGAACTATTGACAATATTGAAGCGTTACTCAGCAAACATAATGCATCACTTGATTGTATGATGTATCTGCTTGTATATTTACGAAACAGAAAGCATTATCAATGTATCGGTGATATCCTGACATCCCGGATACCGCAACATGTTCATTGTATCCCTGTTGAGGGAGCTGTGTGCAGGCCCGGATGGCTCATAGAGATGGAAGGTGTGGGTATCATTGATGATTCCACAGAATTTCCGGCATTTTTGTGATAGATCAACTATGTTTGTAAAGAATACAACTGTTTTAAGAAAATTGTTATCAATAGCTGCATCACCGAAATTGATGGCGTATTGTCTTATCGTGATGCTCTGTATAGTTATTTCGGGGACAGTATATGAAGCGTCTCATGGTTTACTTGCAGCTCGTGAACGTTTTTTTGAATCGTGGTTTTCACTTGCTTTCAGGGTAATTCCCTTTCCCGGGATTAAACTGATAGCACTCATACTGTTAACCAATCTTTTGCTTCAGTCTGCCGGATTTTTAAGAAATCCGTTTAAGAATTCAGGGTTAATAATCATTCACTGTGGGGTTGCAATGCTGCTTGCCGGAGCTTTTCTGGCATCCGAAATGGCACATGAATACATATTGCCGATAAGTGTAGGGGACACTTCGGATGTGGTCATGAATTTTAATACCGATGAACTTGCTATTCATTGGGCACGGGGACACGATGCAAGTGATGCGTTTACAGATACAGTAATCCCTGTAAAAAAATTGCGAAAAGGTAAATCGGTGACCATTAGTGATGTGACACTCAGGATTGATGCAATAAACAGGCACATAAACGGAATGCATAATATTGACGGAACGAGGCAGCATTCAGAGATCGTTTTATCGTACGGCACATCGTGTCAATCATCAGGTAAAAGTCCGCTTATCGTGAACAGTACCTCACCTGTTCAAAAAATACAGTGTGATGATAGAACCATTCTTGTGGAAGTAAGACCGGTTACTATTAAACTTCCTGTGAAGTTCACATTAAAAGATTTCACAAAACAGTTGCATCAGGGTACTCAAACATTAAAGCATGTACAGAGTCAGGTTGTCATCAGGGGTGATAATTTTATACGGGATGCAGTAATTACCATGAATAAGCCATTACGTTATAAAAATTATACATTTTATCAATCATCATATTCTGAACAGCAGGGGAGAACGTTTGCATCCTTTTCAGTGGTATATAATCCCTACAAAGTTACCCCATATATTGCCAGTCTGACTATTATCGGTGGAGGATTGCTTCATGCGATATTAATGATTATTGCCGGAAAAAGGAAGCGGAGAATGATTTGTGATGCACAATAAAAAAGGCATTCGAAGATCTCTGATTTGTTTGGTATTCCCTGGTATACTGTGCATTTCATCAGTACAGAGTGTCAGTGCAATAGAATCCGTTGATATTAATAAAAGTGCGAATATTGTTGTCTTTGATGATGGCCGTGAAAAACCGCTTGATACATATGCGCGAAAGAAATTGATACAGTTTTCGGGGCGTAAAACTATTAAGGGAATGAGTGCAAACGTTTGGCTGTTAAAATTAATGTTTAATCCGTCTGAGGTTGATACTGTTGAAGTTTTCCGGATTACCAATCCGGATGTGCTTGACGCCGTAGGGATTGGGGGACCTCCAAAGCGGCGTTACCGGTATGTTGAATTGTATCCTGTTATTGATAAAATTGAGAGTATTGCCATAAATGCATCAAAAAAAGATCCCAACGAGTTACTTCTGTTTGAACGGGATGTGCTTCAGTTGTGGTTGACAATGCAGGAGTATAATGCACTTGGTGCAGCGTTTAGCGCGTTTGATCCATTTGATGATTTCAGTGTTCATGATTCAGCACTCGCAGAATCGCTTCAGCTTGAGATACACAAGGTATATACATATGGCGATATTGTCAAGCGCTCAACTGTGCTATCAAAATATATGCGAGGTATCAAGAGCGAAAAACTTGATTCACTTTCCAGTACTGACGCAGAAGTGGTGCGGATCGTGCGATCAATGTATGGAATTTGTACTCAGATGGAAAATAGGCCGCCCTTCCTGATGTACAGCGAGAGAGACAGCTCAGGTACTCACTGGTACAGTCTTTGGAGTTTTCTATGTACTAACGGCGCTGAATCATTTAATGATGAACGTTGCAGTGGATTTGTCGCATTGCGGAATGCATATGTACACAATGACCGGAATGCGTTTCTTGATGCTGTCCAAAAATTATCATCACAGAAATTCCATGGATCTCCAAATCCCGGGATTGAAGTATGGTACAACAAGGTAAATCTCTTTTTTATTGCTAAAATGCTGCTTGGTATAAGTGCGATACTTGTATTGTTAAGTATGTTTTCTACTTCGGGCATATGCCGTAAATGTAGTTTTCTGTTAGTGATTTTTTCGGCAGCCATCCAGAGTATAGCTCTTTTCATGAGGATACTTATTCAATTGCGTCCTCCGCTTGCAAGCCTGTATGAAACATTTATCTTCGTTGCGTGGGTTATTGTTATTCTTGGTCTTATTTATGAAATTGTAAAGCGTAACAGTAACGGAACCCTGATTGCATCATTGGGAGGATTTCTCTTTCTGTATATATCAGGACGATATGTTGTGAATGGTGATACCTTCGGGATTATTGCTGCTGTATTGAATTCCGGTTTCTGGCTTACTACACATATTGTAACAATATCAATCGGGTATGCAGGATGCCTCATTGCAGGTATTTTCGGGCATATGTATCTTATCCAGCGAATCAGAAATACTGACAAAAAGAAGCTTGACACAACTGATGCTGCAGTCTATCTGTTTCTTCTTGTCGGGCTTGGTTTTACAGTTACCGGAACTGTTCTGGGTGGAATGTGGGCAGATCAGGCCTGGGGACGTTTCTGGGGATGGGATCCAAAGGAAAATGGTGCATTACTGATTATTATCTGGTTAACCCTTATTGTGCATTCAAGGAAAAATCGTATAATTGGCCCGGAATTGACATCGGCAGGCGCTGTTGCATGTGTTATCATGGTCATGCTTGCCTGGGTAGGGGTAAATCTTCTTGGCGTAGGACTTCATTCATACGGGTTTACCTATTCCGGGCTCGGGATGCTGATTGGTGTATCATTGTTTGAAGTATTGTTTATTGGTATCACCCTGTCATTGGTTGCAATCAGGCGAAGAAGGGCCGGACCTTTAGTTAAATAATGAAATCGATAAACTGTCTGCATGGCGAATAGGGAATAGTTATGATTAAAGTACTATCTGTTGTTGTAATGTCAATTTTTTCAGCAGGAGCACAGCAGGTAATTCCACCGATGAAACACCGGTTATTGCTTGCAGATGAAGGTAATCAGAAAATTCACTATGTCAATTTACATGATACCACTAAAAACTGGAGTATTCCGGTATCTTCAAACAGAGATATGCAGCTTGTTGGTGATAATAAACTGATGGTTTCAAATGGGTCCGGTTACGAGGAGTATGACCTGTTGACACATCAGCAGACAAAAAAAGTAGCAATCGGTTCACAGATTCAATCAGCTTTCCGTATTTCTGATCAGGAGACCTATGCCGGCATTGACGGAACGGTTCCTAAAATAAGTATTATTGATATAGCAAGCGGGAAGAGTAAAGGAACAATATCAATACAGCCTGCGATTACATTGAGGATTATCAGGGCAACCGTCAAAAGAACATTTCTTGTTGGTGGTAAGGATGCCGGTATGGTGTATGAGATTGATAGTACAGGAAAAAAGATATGGGAGGCAAATGTCGGAGGTTCTCCATACCAGGCAGTGAGAATGCCGGGTGGTAATACTATTGTGTCAACAGGTTACGGAGCACAGATTGTCGTTGTTGACAAAAATTCAAAGGTAATCAGGAAGTTTCCTGAAAATCCCAAAGATGCGTCACTGACAGCAGTTAAACCAAATTTCTTTGGTGGTTTTCAGGTACTTGAAAATGGAAACGTTGTGGTAACCAACTGGCAGGGACACGGAAGTGGCATGGGGTCAAGCGGGGTTCAGTTACTCGAATTCGACAGTACCGGTATTATTGTCAGTGGATGGAAACAAAATGCTTCGTATATATCATCACTGCACGGTGTTATAGTACTTGATAATCTGGATACAAAAGTTTTAAATACAGATGTTAACGGAATACTGGGTCCGATTGCATCCGTGCATACACTCGATCAAAACAGTATTAATAAAGAACAATCCAGATTTCCGGGTGTTACATCTTACCGGGAATTCACCGTATCCGGTAAAGCATTATCTATATCAGGCTCCCAAAAAAGCAGCTGCGTAAGGGTTCTCTCATTTTTTAACAAGCGTATAATCAGAACAATCAGCGATGATTGAGACCTTGTCCATTGTTAATGTTATCATTAATTCACTTCCGGATAATTTGGTGATTCACGCTTTGTAAATGCCGGATTATTCCTGTATGATTTAAATGACTTCTGATAATAAATCGTTTTGTGCCCAGCCATATTTTAAGTATTATAAAACTATTGCATTTTGCACAATAATTTGTTAGGGGACTATACTGGCAATGTTATAATTGTAGCAAAAAGTTATACCCAATACAGATTTATGGGTCTTACTTCATTTGTGTAAAGAAGTGGTTTCAGCCTGATAAAGATCAGTAATTACAAATTGATAAGATTTAATTCAAGTAAAAAGCACCACCGGTAAAAGAGCAGTACGCATCATAAGATATTGATAATTAAGATAAATAAATGATGATATCGGGGAAAAATTAAAAAGTAGAGAGCAACAATCTGTTTAGATGCATGATTTTTTTTCTGCTTTTTTGAAAATTCGCTGTATATTAAACAATACATGAGATAATTGAATTCTACGATGCTTCGGGGGGGGGCTGAGGGGGATGCAGCTGGTAGGCTTATTTACTCATTTAACTAAATCCGACAAACAAAATGTGGTGGTTTGAAATAGAGCTTTCCACGATGGGTAAAATTAAATGGAGGTATTGTATGTCTTTACGAAAGTTGAATCTGCGGTCCTTAACTTGCGCAGCGCTCGGAGGATTGCTTTTAGTTCCTGCGTTATCAATAGCGCAACCAGCTAAAGGTGCTAACAAATTCCTTGGTAATATTACAACAGGTGCTCAGGGTGATGTCCGTAGCGATTTTTTAACATATTGGAATCAGATCACAGCTGAGAATGGGCACAAATGGGCATCGGTGGAAGATAAACGAAATACTATGACGTGGGCGACTGGTGATAAAGTTTACAATTTTGCGAAACAGAACAACATTCTCTGGAAGTTTCATACCCTTGTCTGGGGAAGCCAGTATCCATCATGGATAACCAGTTTATCTCAGGCTGATCAGTTAAAAGAGATTACAGAATGGATGGATGCTGTAAAAGCTAAATATCCGGATTGTCCCATGATTGATGTTGTTAATGAGGCGCAGCCGGGTCATGCTCCTGCACCTTTTAAAAATGCGTTGGGTGGAGATGGTTCTACCGGTTTTGACTGGATTATCAAATCATTTCAAATGGCACGTGAGAGATGGCCTAAAGCAATTCTTATCTATAATGATTATAACAATTGCGAGTATGGTGACCAGGTTGACTGGACATACAAACTTGTTCAAGCAATGATAAAAGCCAAAGCTCCTATTGACGCGATCGGATGTCAGGCTCATGATGCATGGAGATTATCAACCTCAACAGTAAAAAGTAACATTGACAAGCTGGCTTCATTGGGACTGCCGATTTTTATTACAGAATATGATATTCAGCAAAGTGACGATACTAAACAAGCCAGTATTATGAAGGAACAGTTTACAATGTTCTGGAATCATCCAAAAATTGTTGGTATAACTTACTGGGGAATGGCAAGTACATGGCGTCAAGGAACAGAGCTTTTTAAAGGCACCTCAGAGCGTCCGGCGGTAACATGGCTTAAAGATTATGTTGCAAAGAATCCAAACCCGCCAAACGATTTTCCAAATTTTTTAAAAGGTGCTACTGGCGTATCTCAGACATCACATGTGAATGGCATAACCAGCAAAGTCAATGTTTCCATAATCGGAAAGAAGCAGATTGTTATCAACGGACTTAATGAGAATGCGCAGATGGAACTTGTTGCACTTAACGGTGCGGTAGTATTCAGAGGCACACTTTCAGGTAAAGGTAATGATTGTGTCGCGTTGAACAATTCTTTGAGCGGTATGTATCTTGTCAATGTAAAAACAGCGGCAGGAAATATCAGCAAAAGTGTTATCTTTTAAGATCTGATCTGTTTGATCAATGAAATTGTGCAAGGGCGTGGCTGGGTACTAATCCGGCTGCGCCTTGTTTATTTTATAAAATAGACGTTTGTTTCGAAGCGCAGAACATTGTGTGATATCACGACAAAAATTGATCGATCCAAGCATCCTGATGTGTTATAGTATAGAAACGTTAGTTTCCGGTTAGAAAAAACATTCAGAAAGGATGATATAAATGGCAGAGCATCGCGTTTATCTGGCTTGTAGGATTCGTGAAGAATTTTATGTATTGCTGGGGCTTTTTCTAATGCTCATATGTTTCGGGTGTGTTGATACTCATGATGAAATCAGGAACGATTCGCGCAATATCACTAATAACAAGACCTCATTTATTTACAACGCAACACCCGATTCTGTTCAGGCATATATTTCTTCTGAATACAATACTGCAATAAATACCTTTGCAGTTAAACTGACCCAGTCCGTCTATTCTGAAAATGTCAATAAAAATCTGGTGATAAGTCCGTTTAGTGTGAGCAGAAACCTCTCTGCTATAACTGCCGGTACAAGTGGTACCGCAAAACAGGAGTTGCTGCAGGCTCTTGGTGGTCAGGCTGCCATTGATCAGGCGGCAAATGCTCTCAGAGATCTTCTTAATGGTGACAACAGTGTTATTCTTCAATGCGCAGATGCTCTTTGGATCGATTCGATGCGGTATATGCTGAATCCAATATATAAAACAGAAATAAATAAAAAGTTTGGTGTTGAGATAGCCGGTCTTGATTTACAAAACACAATAGCATCATCAGCGGTAATCAATGGATGGATTGACAGAAATACAAATCATTATGTAACAGACATATTTAAACCATCAATGATAAAGCAGAACTCCGCGATTGTACTTGTAAATGCAATCTACTTTGAGGCAGACTGGAAATCTCCGTTTGATATTCAAAAAACAAAAAGGGAACCATTCAATTCACCTGATGGAACAGTTATGGTTGATATGATGGCGTCGGACTATATCTTTTCGACATACAAGGATAGTGCATACCATAATGCAAAAGTGTATTACGGAACGTCAGGTAAAGATTATTTCTATCTTGATATCTATATGCCAGTCAAGGGTAGTATAGAAACATTTCTTGATAGCTTGTGTCAAACAGCGATTGCAACCAAAAATGTAAATTTAAGTGGAGCGCTCAGAATGCCAAAATTTTTCTTTGATTCAGATCTTGACCTGGTACCATCACTTAAGAAACTTGGTATTCATGAAGCATTTAATCCATTTACGTCTGACATAATGGGTATTGCAACATACAAGGATGAATCAGTTACTCCACTGTATATTCAATCGGTAAATCATTATGCTAAAATCAAGACCGATGAGGAAGGTACAAAAGCAGTTGCTGTAACAAACACAATTATGGGTGCTGCAACGTGTGCGGGTGGAGGAATTTCACCGGATATCGTTCTTGATAAGCCATTTGTCTATTTTATCCGGGCCGGACAGAACGGGCTTGTGCTCTTTTCAGGAGTTGTCAATAAGCCATAAGAATTTTTAATGGTCATAATCTAATGTATTCCTTTTTGTCCCAGCGGGACAGTATACTTATAGAAAATATGCAATAAATAGTAACCATTGTCCCGTAAGGACAAAATATACATAGGTTCTTCAATTGTATGTCAAACACATTCACACAGATCAATTTCTCTGCGCGATGTACGATACATATATCGTCCTTACGGGACTTGGATTGTTTTTGTTGTCACTCATTCTATAAATATTCGATCCCGATGGGATCAGGAAAAATCAGTGATGTATTATTTTTTTGACGATGCCTATTGCCATATATGTATTTTTGTAGTTAATTCTCTATTAATGAAAATAATGCATAGGTTGATAAAAAGGTAACATTCGACTTACAAATTTTCTTGAAGAGCCAAATTTCCATGATTCTTGTACAAGTATTCTTTTCTTTGAATCAAAATGCTGGCGGTATTACACTTTTTCCCATACTTCCACCGGACCATCAATAATCGTGAATATCGGATGTGGTATAACGTTTTTTTCTCTATGCCACATATCATAGATATCCGGATTTCTGGCCTGAAGCTTGTGCATCAGGTGTGACCATTCATACTGTAGTTGTCCGGATGTCACCGTCAATGTTACCGTTCTTGTAAATCGGTGTATTTTACTTTTGTCGAAAGTATAACCACGCTTAACTGCTTCATCATATACTGCTGTGAGATATTGGGAAACAGCTTTGTCAGGCGATGCCAATGCTTTGAACCTGTCAAGCTGAGGATGGTTTTTATACCCTTTTGTCTCATTTCGTAATACAGCCTGTGCAAGCAGTGTTTCCCGCCACAGGGCAACGAGACCCTTAGGATCAAGATACATAGGACTAAGTGACCAAATGCGCATTGTTTAAAAATCCCTGTAAGAGAAAAATACCATTTCCCCAGAAATAGTTCCATTCAAGGAATGAGGGTTTAGCAGAATTTAAATTAAAAACCAATCGTATTTCCTCTGTGTTCTCAGTGTCCTCTGTGGTTAATACTCTTTTGGTGTTAAATTGTCTGATTAATAAGCACTATATCAAAATGTCAGCATTCTCATAGTTTAAAATCCTTCTGCTTTTGTCATGCTTCAATCTAAATGTAAGCCTATTTCCTATAATCAGATAGATTCAAGAACCTTAACCAGAAACTGCCAGAACTTATTGACCGACGACACTGACACCCGTTCATCAGGCGAGTGCGGAAATTTGATTGTTGGGCCGCACGATATGGATTCCATGTCAGGATATTGAGCTCCGATTATACCGCATTCAAGCCCTGCATGTACTGCCATTATGTCAGGCTTTCTTCCATACTCCGCTTCGTACAGACCGGCAACACTTTTTAATAACGATGAGTCAGGATTCGGTGTCCATCCCGGATAACCTCCGGAAAAGGTTACATCAAAATTCCCTTGTGTTAATGCGCAGTATAACGTGTTTTGAAGATCGGTCATGGCGCTTTCGACAGAACTGCGTAACAGACAATTGACAGAAATGGTGCCGTTATCGCAATTTACAATTCCCAGATTTGTGGATGTTTCGACAAAATCACGCATATGATTTGACATTCTGATTACACCATTTGGACATGCATAGATTGATCGCAACAATGCCTGTTGTGCTGTATTCGACAGAATTTTACATGGTGATTGATACGGAACACATTCAATCTGAATTTCGTTCTCGATACCCTGGTATTCTGTGTTGAATGCCTGTCCGAGATCAGCAATCATGGTCTGCAGCTTCGAAACGCGGTCTTTTGGGATCATGATCACCGCCGTTGCTTCCCGGGGAATCGCATTACGGATAGTACCACCATGAATGGCGCTGATTCGAAGGTCACAGTTGTTTACTCCAGCATACAGAACTCTGAAAAGCAGCTTGATCGCATTTGCCCGACCAAGGTTGATATCAATTCCGGAGTGGCCGCCTTTTAATCCTTTTACAGCAAGGGAGTATGCAATATATCCATTGTCAGGCGTCTCCTCCTGATACGATGAGGTTGCGATACAGTCCTTACCTCCTGCACATCCAATGATTATCTCCCGGTCATCCTCGGTATCAAGGTTGATAAGTCTGCGGCCTTTCAGAAATCCCGGTTTGATGCCAAGGGCACCGCTCATTCCCGCCTCTTCATCAACAGTAAAGAGTGCTTCGATCGGGCCATGCTTGATTTTTTGAGATTCAAGAATTGACAAAATGTATGATACACCAATTCCGTTATCTGCGCCCAGCGTTGTATTTTGTGCCCTGAGCCAATCGCCATCAATGCAGGGTTTGATAGGATCAATAAGAAAATCATGTGTGATATTCTCATTCTTTTGCGGCACCATGTCAAGATGTGCCTGTAAAATCAATCCAGGTCGGTCTTCAAGTCCTGATGTTGCATTTTTAGTAATCAGGATATTACCGGCCAGATCTTTTCGACAGTCAAGCGATAACTGTTTTGCGAAATCGCAAATATACGCTACGAGCTTTTCTTCATGTTTGGAGATATGAGGAATTGAACAGATTTTATAAAAATGTTTCCATACAACTTCATGTGCAGGAGTTTCAATTGATGTCATATCGTTTATTCAACCTTTATGTTAATTTTATCTGACACTAAATTTCCATTTACGTCAATAACTGTGACAGTGTATGTTGATGTTACTACAGGTGTGATTGTAACAGACTTTCCGGTTCCGATGATCTTTCCCATTGAATCATACCATACAAATGATGCAACCCCACCGATACCGTCTATAAAAGTCCGACAGTCGGTGGAAACATTTCTATCCATTTTCCCAACATTAAATTCAATGCCGTTCTTATCACATATATCAATTCGTCCACTTATGTATGCACTTTTATTTATATACAGCTCCTCCTGAATAGTAATGCTTGACATGCCGGCACTTCCACCCTGAATACTGCTTTCAACGTACATATTTTTCGATGTAATATAGCTGCCATCATCGGTGATATACTGACTTCCATCCCTTATAAATGTATTAAAAGTTACTGCAGCTGCGCCTTTATTGATAAATGTGCCATTGATATGAAGATCATTGCCAACGATCAGTGAACACTCATTTGTAAACAGATCGTTGCTTCTCTGGATAAGGTCACTGCCAATGTTCATTTTCGAATGATTATAAGCTCTGCTATTTAATGTCAGTATGCCGTTTACAGAAAAAGTACCATAATTATTTATACATCCTGGTGCAACAATCGATGCATCAACATCAACATTGACAGTTCCGTAGTTCTCCAGTGTGTCACTGATAGTAAAATATGGTGCAGTCAGTTCACCGGTTACGATAATTCTGCCACTCTTGAAAATGATTTTTTTAAGGATTGCACTACCGGCAACGATAAGCGTACCACCATTTACATCAATGGAACCATTAAATAAAGTCTCTTCTGGAATATATGCTGTTTGATGTAACGAAATCACATAATGAGCGGTTCCGCTGAGTATCGATGCTCCTTTTGTAAGATAGTCTGCCGGTGGTGTTCTGTTTGAACAGTTACTTCGTGTACAATGTTCATTTGTGTTTGCAGTAAGAGTTATTGTCTTACCGGATGGGGTAACAATATCAGTGCCTGCACGTACACTACATGGTGGACAATCGGGTGTGATGTTTACGTGTACAGTGTCACGTTGAACGCTTCCGTTAAATTCGGTTTGAAAAATATAGAATGTCGATTGTGTCGGATTTACGAATATCTCCTGAGATGAACTTATCCGCAAACCGGACGAGTCAAGCCAGCTGGACTTTTCGTGTGCAGAACCACGTAATAGTACTGGTTCCCCGGCACAGCCGTTTTTGTCCGGCCCTGCAGTGGCTCTAAGTGAATCGTGAATAATTTGAATCGCCTTTTCATCAGGATCGGATGATGCACTCTGAGCACAGAGTACAGTGATCAAAAATAACAGTAATGAAAAAGATTGTGCGAGACGTGGCATAATTGTCGCTTGGTCCTGGTAATAGTGTTATACGTTGCCGGTTTTCAGGTTACTTATACATTGTATTACGATTGATTAATATTGATTAATATAGATTATCGACAATACTTAGAAAAGAAAAGGTATTTCTGCGTGGAAGAAACTATTTTGTACCCCTATGAAAACAAATAATAAACCACTTTGGGTAGAAATCATAGTTCTTGCAATGCCGCTCATTCTCTCAATGGCGGGAATTATGGTGATGCAATTTGTCGATGCGCTTTTTTTATCGTGGTATTCACGCGAAGCAATCAGTGCTGTTGTCCCTGCTGGAATGGGTGGGTACCTTATCGTAAGTCCTTTTCAAGCGATGGCCGGTTATACATCTACACTGGTTGCGCACTATTTTGGAGCGAAAAAAGAACACAGGGCAATTTCTGCCACCTGGCAGGGGATCTATTGTGCACTTGCCAGCGGATGTATTGTTGCTGCAGTCGGCTTCTTTGCAACGCCGATTTTTAAACTCGTTGGTCATGATCAATCGGTGCAGGGCCTTGAATCGATATATTTCGCAATACTCTGTTGGGGTGCGGCACCTGTTGCGGTATCTGCAGCAATCAGTGGCTTCTTTACAGGCCGCGGAAAAACCGGTGTGGTGATGATCATTCAGCTTAGCGGTATCGCGCTTAATGCCATACTTGCCTATCTGTTAATCTTTGGAAAATCATTCTTTCCGGAGTGGGGGATTGCTGGTGCGGGTATTGCGACAATCACAGCACAATTTTTTTCTACACTTCTGCTATTTGTGGTGTTTCTACGGACAAAATTAAAAGATTGCCGCTCATCATGGCAGGACAGAGCTTTTAATAAAGAGCTTTTTTGGCGACTGTTACGGTTTGGATTTCCCTCTGGAATTCGATTTGGGTTTGAGATGCTCGCATGGACTGGATTCATTTTGATCGTCGGGCGAATCGGGGTTCATGAACTTGCTGCATCAAATATTGCGTTCAGGTTGAATGGGATTGCATTTTTTCCAGTAATCGGAGTCGGGCAAGCAGTTGCAATTCTTGTAGGACAGGCACAAGGGCGTCGCGATATTAAGCAAACAATTAAGGTGACATTCACAGGATTTATTATCGCGGAAATCTGGATGCTTGCAACAGCGCTTATATTTGTTATTTTCCCCGGTGAACTGTATAGCTTTTTCAGCGGTGATGGTTACGCAGATTTTGATAAAATTACACAGATTGGTAAATTGCTGCTGCAGCTCGTTGCGGTATACTGTATTCTTGATGCGGGCAATATTGTTTTTTCCAGTGCACTTCAGGCAGCTGGTGATACAAAGTGGATCATGTTTTTTGCTGCAATAACACATGTGCTTTTTCTCTCCGGTCTTGTGATAGCAGATATTTTCAAGGCTGGAATATGGGTTGAGTGGCTGATTGCAACTGTTTTTGTAATGACCGTGGCGCTTTTGTGGCTTATGCGTTTTCTATCTGACAAGTGGCGGTCAATTCAGGTGATTGAACGTCATGATGAAGTTTACTGATAGAGGGTTTGTTGGCAGTCAAGGAGCTGATGTTGTCAATGATTGATACTGCAATAATCAATACAACACTGTCTGATGCAGTGGAAAAAGAAGTTTTTCCCGGATGTGCATGTGCATTAGTTCATGATGGGCGGACATCTATAATTACAAAAGGGAACTATACATACGCACCAGACAGCAAATCCGTTGACACTACTGCTATCTATGATGTCGCATCAATTACAAAAGCGATTCCAGTATCATCACTCGCATTGAAACTTGTCGAAAAGAGATTAATTTCAGTAGATGATCTCCTCATCACCCATGTACCCGGGTTTACTGGAAAATACCGGGAGCTGATATCGATCCGGCATCTTTTGACCCAGACACTGCACTTTGATTTTCGTTTGAGTGCATACAGCCACTTGACATCAGAGGAGATACTGAATCACATTCTTACCGCAGATCTGGCATGTATTCCGGGTACCTCATTCAATTATGCAAATGCGACGAGCATTCTGCTGGGGCTGGTTATTGAACGGGTAACCGGAAAAAATCTTGAACAGTGCGGCAGGGAATTTTTTTTTGATCCTCTTGAAATGCATTCGACATCGTTTTTTTCGGAAAAATTGCGAAAAGAGAACATTGTACCATCCGAGATGACACCTGATGGTCACCGGATATGCGGTGATGTCCACGATGAAAGTGCACGTGCACTACGACCGTTGATTGTCGGATCAGCCGGGTTGTTTTCAACAATAGATGACCTGTCGCACTTTCTAGAGATGCTTGTCAATGATGGTGTATGGAAGAATCGACGTTTTTTTGAAGAATCAACAATGCAACAAATGAGCTCAAATCAACTGGTTGGTGATTTTGGAGATGAACAGGCTGGACTTGGATGGGAACTCAACCAGAAGACCTCGATGGGTATCTATAATGGAATGGATGTTTTCGGTAAAACGGGCTTTACCGGATGCTCAATTGCTGTGTGTCGTCAAAAAAAGTGCGGGTACATTCTGCTTTCAAACCACATATTTCCAAAACGAAGAGAATCCCGCGATCAAATAAATTCAGTACGGCGTGCACTGCTTAAATCGTTGCTTGTTACCTGACTTTTGGTGGTATCAATTAATTCTCGATTATTAGTTATCTGCTTAATCCTGTACACCTGCTATTTTTGTTAGCGGTGATACACCTGAAAAAACTATATTAACTCATTAATTTGTCTCGTATCCCACACAAGCTGGATTTCAAGGAGTTATCAGAATGGCTGGAACCGGAAATTTTTCAATGAATATTATCTGTATCGGTGCAGGATATGTTGGTGGACCGACAATGGCAATGATTGCTGCAAAGTGTCCGCAATACAAGGTGACTGTCGTTGATATCAATGCAGACAGAATTGCTGCATGGAATTCAGACAGACTTCCGATCTACGAACCTGGACTTGATGAAGTTGTCAAATCCGCACGTGGCCGAAATCTGTTCTTTTCAACTAATATTACCGATGCGATTAATGAGGCAAAGGTGATTTTTGTTTCGGTAAATACACCAACCAAGACTTTCGGTGAAGGAGCCGGTAAAGCCGCAGATCTTCAGTATTGGGAAAAAACAGCCCGTGATATTATAAAAGCATCAAATTCGGATAAGATCATCGTTGAGAAAAGTACATTACCGGTAAGAACCGCACATGCAATGGAGCGTATTCTGAATGCCAACGATAAGGGAATTCACTTTGAAGTACTATCAAATCCTGAGTTTCTTGCTGAAGGTACCGCTATTGAGGATCTGAAAAAACCCGATAGGGTACTGATCGGATCACAGCTTACCGAAAAAGGACTCGCCGCGCGCCAGGTACTTGTTGACATTTATGCAAACTGGGTTCCGAAAGAAAATATTCTCACAAGTAATGTTTGGAGTGCCGAGCTTTCCAAACTGGTTGCAAATGCATTCCTGGCACAACGTATTTCGTCAATTAACAGTATTTCACAATTGTGTGAATGTACCGAAGCGAACGTTTCCGAGGTTGCAAAAGCAATCGGTATGGATTCGCGTATTGGTCCGCGTTTTCTTAATGCGAGTGTTGGATTTGGCGGATCATGTTTCAAAAAAGATATTCTCAATCTGGTTTACATTTGCGAAAGTTACGGTCTTCATGATGTTGCGCGGTACTGGGAAAGTGTCGTTGCGATGAATGAGTTCCAGAAAAAACGTTTTGTCAAGAATATGATCAGAGTGATGTTCAATACAATTGCAGGTAAACGGATTGCGCTGTTTGGTTTTGCGTTCAAGGCTGATACCGGTGATACCCGTGAGTCACCAGCAATTGATGTTACCATGCAGCTTGCGGCAGAGCATGCTAACGTGGTGATTACTGATCCGCAGGCACTTGACAATGCTGCTAAGGATCTTCAGGGATGTGTTGATTGTAAAAAATACGTAACTTTTGAGAACAATCCTTACGAGGCCGCAAATGGTGCGCATGCAGTTGCTATCATGACAGAGTGGAGTGAGTACAAGGCACTCGACTATGAGCGAATCTATAAGTCAATGGAAAAACCGGCATTTATTTTTGATGGCCGCAATATTCTGGATCATCAGAGACTTTACGAAATTGGATTCAATGTGTATCCACTTGGAAAAGAGTGCTGGAAACATTTCTAATAAGCTAAATTCCGCCCCCTAAATCCCACCTCGCCAGGTGTTCCCAAGGGGCTCCCGCCAATGTCGTTAACTTAAGATTTACACGTAAGACTCGCCCCCTAAATCCCCCGCAGGGGGACTTGAAGAAATAGGCTAAACAAGCTATTCTGCTCTCAAAGTCCCCCTGCGGGGGATTTAGGGGGC
>JAEWVR010000038.1 GCA_023459055.1 Fibrobacterota bacterium | reverse complement strand
TTTTTTGGGGTTTCATAAACATCCTGAATAGATGTACAAAACCCACAGTGTTACAAATGTTAACTTATTGATAAATATATATTATTTTTTTGCTTTTTGCCATTTTCAATTCAACAAAGTAGAATTATTATCTTTGTTTTAATTGATTTTCTTTTTATCGGACTCGCAGGAAACAGCCTTGGAATACATCCCGAAGCAAGCCATAAAATAGCAGCCTATTCAGAACTACTCATTTCGTTAATGTCTTTTTACGGCTCAGCTGCATCGGTATTAAATATTCAATTTGGAAAAACATTTCTCCCTGTTGGTAAGCCATTCGGAATTTTTAAAAGAGTGCATAATCCGGATCTACTATAGTGCCTGACGTCACATGCTTCATTCCATCAGTGGTCAGGCAAAAATTTTCCCGTTTACCTTTTTATTACCAAAATGTACAGTAACGCAGACTTGAAGCAATAACAGATTTTATATAATTGACAGGAGAGCCCTCTATTCCTGTTAGCACTGGGTGTTATCATTTATTACACTTCATCCTCTACAAATACATCAAGTACATTCCTGTTTGCACCAATAAAATTGTATAGCGTCGCCCTGCCCACACCCAGAATTCTGGCGGCTTTTGCCTTGTTTCCACCCGATTTGAGTAATGCCTTTTCAACAATATCAACCGCAAGCTTTGGTTTTCGTCCTGCTTTACCGGGTGTATGAAAGTCGGGTGATCCTGATTTCATTACTGCACTGGTAATTTCTGGTGGCAGATGTTCTCTCTGAATGATTGCACCTTTACATTTTATAAGTGCAAACTGTATGGCATTTTGCAATTGACGTACATTACCGGGCCACCGGTAGTTCATCATATTTGACAGCGCATCATCGGAAATACCTGTTTTCACCGCATCACTTTTAAACATGTTCCTGCTGAGAAAATGCTTTACAAGTAAGGGAATATCATTTCTGCGGTCACGTAATGGCGGTATTTCAATTGGTACAACGGCAAGTCTATAAAACAGATCTTCCCGGAATGTTCCTGCTGCAACCATTTCCTTGAGATTTCTGTTCGTAGCACATATGATGCGAACATCGACTTTCTTTGAGTGCTCGCTGCCAACCGGTTCAAATACACCTTCCTGCAGGACACGAAGCAGTTTCACCTGCATTCGTAAAGACAATTCTCCGATTTCATCAAGAAAGAGTGTGCCTTTATCCGCAAGTTCAAACCGTCCTTTTTTATCCCTGATTGCACCTGTAAATGAACCCTTTACATGACCAAACAATTCGCTTTCAAGAGTGCCTTCCGGGAGTGCGCCACAATTGACAGGTACAAAAAGTTTATCCCTTCGCCTGCTCTCTTTATGTACAGCAGCAGCAACAAGCTCCTTGCCCGTACCGCTTTCCCCAGTGATAATGACCGGAAAATCGCTTCCTGCAAGATCCCTGATAAGCGCAAATACATCAAGCATCTTGTAATCCTGCCCGATAATGCCGCTAAACGATTCTAACTCACCAAGCTTTGTTTCCAGTTCCCGCATTCTTGTATTGTCATGAATTGTCGCGATGGCACCAATGACCGTACCACGATCACTCCTGAACGGTACCCTCGTTACATCAAGCTCTTTTCTCTCTCCATCATCTCCAAGTAATAGTGTTGAATACGACGATGATTCCATTTTCGAAAAGTCATGTTTTCCGTCACAAAACAGACACTGTTCCCCGCAAAAATCGGGTTTGATTATTTCATGACAGTCCCGTCCGAGAGCATCATCACGTTTAATACCGGTAAGCCGTTCTGCGCCTTTACTAAACACAACGATTTTCCGATCCAGATCATGCGCAATTATGCCATCATTCAAACTGTCAAGTACATCACCGAACAGTCCGGCCTGCTGCATTAAAGCATGATAGTACCCTTTTGTAAAAAGATCGCGAATATTAAGAATAAGCGAATCGATGCATTTGCGGAAGGTTTCCGGAGTTCTGATATCCGGCTGAACAATTTTCCATTTCAGAACAGGTGGAATGCCCGGAAAAACCAGTTGATTTATTGAGTCAGATTCGAATAGTGCAACGACAAGATCATACCTGTTGTGAGCGACATTCTCAATGGTAACAGATTGTCCCCATGGAACATTTATCGACCTTAACATCTGTTTCAATCCGGGTGTCTCTGCCAAAGGCACAGCGCCGGCACTGTCAATCCTTATTTCAGATGTAGCATATTCCCGTGCAACAATTTGTGCTATGCGTGATGCTACATGATCTGCGTCAAGGAAAAGAACTCCATTTTTCATGTATATAATTGCCCTGTATCCGTTTACTTTTAAAATCCATGCAGTACATAATACAACAGTATGATTGGCATCAGTAGTATCATCTGTATCTACTTAATAACACCGGCACATTTAGCCATCTCATTACGAACCCTTGGAATAAGTCGCGGTGTTACGCTCAATGCTGTAATTCCGGTTTGAATCAACCGTGTGGGTATACCTTCCCTGCCGGCCATTTCACCGCAAATTGACAATGGTTTATTCTGCCGGTTGGCTTCATCGGCAAGCATTGTAAGCAGATCCCACAGCACCGGATGTTCCGGATTATAATCCTGAGACACGAGTTCATTCGATCTGTCAATTGCAAAAAGATATTGAATCAGATCATTTGAGCCGACACTACCGAAATCTACCAGATCCAGTATCTTCTTAGCCTGAAGAAACGCGCTGGGCACCTCGAACATCACACCATACTCAATGTTTTTTTCAGCCCCCGGTAAAGAACCGATAGCAACGCGTGCCCGTACCAGCAGTTCTTCAGCCTGATGAGCATCAACAACCATTGGAAACAAGATGCGGATTTTATGATTCAGGGCCACTCTTCCAAGAGCTCTCAGTTGTGCATCAAATATATCAGGATTACCCAGTAAAAACCGTGCCCCGCGCCATCCCAGGTAGGGATTCGCCTCTTTTTTAATCCGTAAAAACGGCAGTGGTTTATCTCCTCCGACGTCAAGCATACGAAATGTAACGACTTTGCCTTTAATAGCATCGGCTGCGTTGTTATAAAATTCAAACTGTTCATCCTCTGACAGCAGTTTTTCTGATTTGATAAACTGAATTTCTGTTCTGAACAATCCGATTCCATCAGCACCAATACTTGACGCAAAGCGAACATCATCAAGCGTACTTGCATTTGCAAGCACCTGTGTTCCTTCTGGTGAATTAAGCATGCAGACAGCACCGGTTTCAACATTTTCAACCGGTGATAATTCCGTAATCGTTTTTTCATCAGGCAACAGATACACATCACCACTATCGCCATCAATAAGCAGCTGATCTCCACACCGTACATAATTCATGATCCCGTGAATACCCGTTACAGACGGGAAGCCGACAGATCGTGCAATAATGGCAGCATGTGATGTAATGCCGCCTTTTTCAGTCACAAACCCTAACACTTTGTCAAGATTCATATTAACAATCATGTCAGGTGTAAGTTCCTCTGCAACGATAATTCTGCTATCGCCCTTGATACAATGCGACTGTCCTTCACAAACAAAACCGCTTTTTTTGTTACCAAGCCGATTAAGCAGACGCCTGCGTATTTCTCCAATATCAGAAGCTCTCTCCCGCAGATATTGATTGTCAAGATTTGCAAACTTATCCTCATAGGCACTAAATACATCGGAAATGGCCCACTCAACATTTCTTCGATGCTCAGTAACCATTTTCTTTATCGAATCAATGACTTTCGGATCATTCATGATATGTTTTTGTGTCTGAAAGATCTCAGACTCTGCATGTCCAATGGATACTTCAACCTCACTGGCAATCCTGTCGAGTTCATCAGAACAGTTCTTTCTTACTTCGTCAAACCGTTCCAGTTCACTTTTTATAGATTCGTCACTGATAAGCGAGTATTCAATAACCGCCTTGTGACGTTCCGCAGAATAGAGGCACGCCCGCCCGCTGATACGCCCGGAGCTTATTGACAGACCTTTAAACTTCATCTCGCTTCTGTCAGTATTTACCGTCTGCCCATTCATGCCGCTTCCTTCCTGAATGTAACCATTCCAGCTCTGCATAGAGAAAAATCAAATCGTACAGGATCATTGAAATCAAATTTACGTAATGCACCAGTGATCTCTTCAGCCATCCGCCAGTCAGCTGTTCTTCTTTTTGTAAACCCAAGCGACGTGGCAATCCGGGCAATATGTGTATCTACCGGCATAATAAGTAATGATGGTGTAACATTTTTCCACAATCCAAAATCGATACCATCCCGTTCCCGAACCATCCACCGTAAAAACATATTGAGTCTCTTGCAGGCACTCCCCGATGATGGCGACGGGAAAAGATAGTCAAAAGTCGGATATACCGTCTTTGAAAGTATCCGTGCTATTTTCTTGATAGCGATAGTGTAATGATCAAGATTCTGCCTGACAGTCTCACCTTGCTGCACAGCGCAAAACAGTGTTTCAAGACTGCCATACTCCATCCTGACATGTCGTAAGCAATCGAGAAGCAGTGCAATGTCATCGGATGCGTTAAAGCGGTGTTTAAAACCTTTAAATATTTTCAGTTTCTCTTTCAAGCCAGTGTTCATAATAAACGATGATGGTTCCTGATCCATTTTATCGAGTAACAAATTGACACTACGAACAATCATCTCGGCGCGGCCGTAAGCAATTGAGGATGCAAGAAACGCACATGCCTCAACATCGTTATTATTTGAAAACCTGTGTACGCAAAGAAGAGGGTCAAGGCGCAGAAATACGGGTTTGTGATACTTCGTAAAAGTTGTTTCAAGATAGTTTTTCAGATTATTACTACTCATAACAGTCACAGACCGCCAATAAAAGGTTCCAGAATTACATCATATCATATTTCATAATTAGTTTTTGTCAGATCTTTATTTAATATAATTGGTAGTGTCTTGAAACAAAACAATTTTTAGACACTTTTACAGTAATCTGATAATAAACAATATCCGGTATCTCCTTCTCAATGAGATTATTTTAAAATACGTCTCTTTTCAACAAAAATTGCTTTTCGAGAAGCAGTGTTACCAGTAGTGCAACAGTGATATTACAAATCTGATATACTACAGCGTTTGATATACCAGTGTAGTACCGGCCTTATGTAATTACCCATCAAATTGCTATCCCTACTTACCATCCATCATCACTAACATATTGCTTTTTGCAAAATTAAGAAGTATACTACTTATGAGGTGATTGCTGTACCATAACACGGGAGAATACTACTTTGAAATCTGTAGAATACACAGCCACGATCAAGACATCCGAGATTGGCAAAGGTGGCGCATATATTAGTTTTCCGTATGATGTGAAAGAGGTTTTCGGTAAAACAGGAAGAATAAAAGTAAAGTGTTTGTTCGAAAACATCGAATATCGCGGCTCTCTTGTCAAAATGGGTACAACCAGTTACATTATCGGCATATCAAAGGATATTAGAAGTAAACTCGGAAAAGATATCGGGCATAAAATTCATGTATCTATTTGTGAAGATACTGATGAACGCATTGTTGAAATTCATCCCGAACTTCAGCCTATTC
Source organism: Fibrobacterota bacterium (assembly GCA_023459055.1). Classification (GTDB taxonomy): domain Bacteria; phylum Fibrobacterota; class Chitinivibrionia; order Chitinivibrionales; family Chitinispirillaceae; genus JAAZBG01. Next base: position 926 of record JAEWVR010000038.1, on the reverse strand, counting down.
TCGCCACTAACAGCGACCTCATGACACGATATAATAAATTATCCCACTCAAAACGCAAAGAGATATGGCTTCAATTGTCAAGTGCAAAACGACCAGAGACATTACAGACTCGGTTGAAACAGATAATTGACGAGATGTAGCAGGGGAAGAAGCTGGATTGTAGCATGTAACATGTAGCAAGTAGTTGTGGATATCGAAATAGAAGCATTTCAGACTCTGTACTATATAAAGATCACCTCTATTTTTACCTATATACAATACGTTTCTTTTAGAGAGAGGCGCCTGCTCGATGCAGCTCCTGATAATAACCACATCAGTATCTTTAAAAAATCCCAGAAAACTTGTCAAATTAAATACAGAATCGGGTACCCTGCCCTTTTCTATTCGCACCCAAGTATATATGGTAGGCTTCGGGTCGTTGCCCTTGGGATGGCTTCTTTACTAGGTTCCAGACCTTTCGTTTACGTCTACTTAACCGGGACTACTTCAGGACTTTCACTTCGTTGTGCTATCCCAATTCCTTCGGCACTCACGCTTATATTGATTACTCTCAAGTACTCTTCACGTCAGAATTATCATGCTTTTGGTTCGTCGTAGATCTACCCCAAACCCCTTCAAAGGGGATTTTCAATTTCTGATGTGGCGAACTTACAATATTCGATTATAGTTTTTTTATTCTTGAGATCAGTTGATATATTTAAGAATACTTAATACTAAAAAAAAGTAAAGTCGTAAAGTGTTCTTATTTATAAGAAATTTTATTGCACCAAAAGAAACAATAAAAAATATTGGCAAGTAATGCATATTCCGGCGTATTCGGCACCCTAATCCGGCCGTATTCGGCAGGGGATTCCGGAGCTATTCGGCACCCCCTGCGATTTCAAAGAAAAGCGACACTTTTTACAGTATAGTTTATGAGTTGTTTT
>JAEWVR010000037.1 GCA_023459055.1 Fibrobacterota bacterium | reverse complement strand
TAATCTTAATTGGGCGCAATGGCAGGATAGCGGAAAAGATGTTAATAGTAAAGCGATGCAGTTGAAATATGATGCCAATTATATCCCGATTCTGCCAGACTCATTGAAAATTTATGGTTGTTATGGTAGCGATAGCAATATACAAAAACATATTAAAAACAAAACACCTTCAAAAGATACTGTTCTTGAGAAAGATACTGTTCCTGAGAATACATTGTCAATACTGCCAAATCCGTTTTCTCCTGATAAGAGTGCTTCTGAGTTTAAATCTCTATCCCAGGAGCTTGGTAACAATGCTCCAAAAGGAACACGTATTTCATTTAAATTGCAGGATGAAGCAATCAAGATGTTAAAAATAGAAATTTTAAGTTTGGCAGGTGAATTAGTTTCAAGAATTATTATGCAGAATGTCCTCAAATTAACTGAATATCATCTGTGGTGGGATGGCCGCGTAGCAACAAAAACAGGTATAAACTGGGAAGAACTTAATCCGGTTGCGTCCGATGTAAACGGGCGTGTAATGTCGGGGGACAAAATGTGCCGTAACGGAAGATATTTCGTTGTGCTTTCATTACAAAATTCTAATAGTAAAGAAAAAGTGTATAAAAAGCAAGTAATATTGATAAAGTAGTAATGGTTTTATTTACAGAAGTTTAATATGAAACGTGAGCAGACAAAACAACACTACCACAATAAAAATGAGTATAATTTGAAAGTTATATTCTTGAACTCAATATTGGTCTGTATCATTACTTTTTCTGCAGCTTTTGCTCAAGATAAAACAAAAATCAAAATAGGCGTACTCAAACTTGAAACAGCAGGTATGAGTGTGAAGTCATCATTGGCGTTAAGTACATCTCTCTGTAATGCCTTATTATCAACCGATCTTTACAACGTTTACAATCATACAAAAATACAGGCACGGCTTACTCAGATAAAACAGGAACTTTCATTAGAATGTTTTTCCCCGGAATGTACCATAGAATTAGGAGAACGTCTTGGACTTGACAAGATGATTTTCGGGTGTATTGACAAAGACATAAAGCATCATGAGATTATACTTACTATTGTTGACATCAAAAGTAAACGTGTTGAAAAAAGTATCAACATCAAAAAAAGTGTAGCAAGTATAACCACAGATAGTCTTCTAAGGCTCACGGTTATGCGTATGCACAACATGGATACTCTGAAAACAAAAAGTGTGTCTGCAGATCCGGAAATTCATAATGTCAAGAGACTTTTCTATACATCCGGATTATGCATGGGGCTGGGGCTTTTATCAGCAGCAGTAGGTGGTGGACTGTTCGACCTCGAATTGAGTCAGCAATTCGATACTTTTTCGCTTTCAAATATTTCTTCCAGTATTCTTCAGCTTCCTTTTTTCGCAAGACCTGCAGCGCTTGGAGATGGCTATATTGCAGGATCAAATGATGCTTATGGTGTCTTATATAATCCGGCAGGTACAGCCTGGGCTAAGGGTCCTGAAGTGGCATTAGGTTATCAGTATGGATATTCCATGTTAAACAATTTTTCTATAGCTTATGTTGATAAAGCTACAGAGAAAGTAGGATTTGGCCAATGTTTACTTTATTCAGCCGATGTTGACAATTTACAAAGAGATATCTATTTCATATCTGCGTTTTCATATAAATTTACTCATTTGTTTCCGCTTCCCTGGCCAGCCTCAATAGGAGTTTCAGTTAAACTTGGAACTACAAACTCCCCTGAACGCGAAAATGCAACTGCAAGCCAGAAAACATTTTGTGGCGGATTGGATTTTGGGCTTTTAATGCCAATTCACGATAATATCAGTTTCGCGGCAGTACTTAATGATGCGCCGGGTTTGCGTAAGGTCAATAATACAACAACAGACATAAGCTATCTTGAATACGATCCCATGCGACTTCATGTCGGAGGCACTCTGCAGACAGGTTATACTGGCTATAATACATTTCTTATATATCAAGGCCAAATTCCTCTACATGATGATCAACACTGGCTTATTTCTGGTGGCATTGAACAGGAGTTGTTCCGTGTAATTAAATTGCGCCTTGGCCTTAAGAAAACTGCTTATTCTAACTCCCCGTGGCTTATTACTGGTGGCTTTAGCCTGAATGTTAATACGAAATCAATTGCTGCAAAATATTTTATTCTCGACGGGTCATACCAATACAGTACTCTGGGGGTCTTCCCATCATTAAATATCTCTTTCAGAGTAGGATTCTAATATATTTTATACATACACTTCAATTTCTATATTCATTTATTTTGTGTTATAATATTTTCAAGAAAAACATTAAATATCAGGGCTATACATAAGGTTAGTCACAATAAAAATTTTAGAATAGCGCTGACAGAACTTGAAGTAAATAGTTTACATTTTAGAAGTTTGCTTGAAAAAACAGCTTTTATTAGCAAGAAATCCATAAATTTATGCAATCTAAAAATGTAATTGCCATTGCTGCTAACTGGGATTCTAATGTTGGTTATGCATGGTGGTTAATGGAATCTTACTGGATAACTATTAATGAAGAATTTTCTCCAGCATACAGAATCCTGATTTGCTATCCAAGCATATCTATATTACCTGATGAAATTGCAAGATGTTCTGCAGATAAGATTCAATTTAGTTTCAATGAAACAGATTTTAAATCTGTTGTTAGACAATGCTGTTTTATTAGAAAACATAATATTAAACATCTTTATTTTACTGACAAAGCACCAACCAGAATTGTTCACTTGTTTTATCGATTAGCTGGAATAAAAACAATTGTTACTCATGATCATACACCAGGTATACGTACTGTGGCAACTGGTATTAAAAGACTTCTAAAAATAATAATAACTCATCTTCCATTAATAACAGCTGATGCTTGTTTTGGAGCAACAGAATTCGTAAGACAACGTCTTATTAATGTCAACTGCTTGCCAAAAAACAAATGTTTTGCAATAAATAATGGCATACCAATTACAAAACCAAGTCATCCAACAGTTGACCTTCGCATTAAATATCGACTTCCAAAGGACGCTTTTATTTTAGTTACAGCATCAAGGGCTCATAATTATAAAGGTATCGAATTCGCATTAATGACGTTAGCAAAAGTTTATCAGATTATACCTAATAATAATATTTATTACGTCTTTATTGGAGACGGCCCTGATTTAGAACAGTTTAAAGTATTAGCATACAATCTTGGTATTCAACAAAAGGTGATATTCACCGGGAAATTGACAAATGTGCGACAATTACTTGCTTCGGCAAACTGTGCGTTTCATCCATCATATGGAGAAGTAGGCTATTCACTTTCAATACTTGAATATATGTTGGAAGGGCTACCACTGTTGGTTTCCGACAATCCATCTGTATGTGAGGCAACTCAAGATGAAATCACCGGATTAATTTATAAAGAGCACAATATCGATGACGCTTCATGTAAACTTATACAACTTTGGAATAATCCGCAATTGTTGGCTAATATGGGGCAATCCGCAAAAAAAATCGTTGAAGTAAAGTATGATCTGAATGACACTCACAAAAAATTGATTTTACAATTACATAGTTTATTTGGCTAATAGGCATTTAAAATTATGTTATGAGATCTTTTTATTAATTCTGTCACTACCATATGCCCGAGACAATAACTTAACACCTGAAGCACGTCTTGCACTTCGTATTGGAAAAGTAGTACCATCAATGAATGCGCTAAAAAAGTGGATTGCTGAGTAAACGCTCGACCAACCCATACCGCTCGTTTTTGGGCCTGTAAGACTAAATTTAATTTGGGGACGGATAGAGCGGTTGTTTTTCAGGGAGTGTTCCATTGTTATTTGCTTTGAGCCACTCTACGGGTGTTAGATCACTAACGCTTGCACCTTCTGGACGAATGGCGATTTTTAGAAGTACATCTTTCAAATAATCACTGGGATTAATAGTATTGAGTTTACATGTTGCTATTATTGAAAATAATATCGCAGTTTGTCTCCCACCATTATCAGACATTACCTGTACCCAGTTTTTTCTTCCAATCGCAAGATCCCGAATCACCCGTTCACTTACACCATTATCAATTGGCAGATCTCCCCGCTCAAGGTAGCGGACGATATTGTTCCAGTGATTTAGGGCATAGTTAATTGCCTTTGCTGTGCGACATTTTGGAACCATTGTTGTATCAGGATTCTGCAGATGGTGTTTTAATTTGTCAAGAATCGGTTTGCTACATCTCTGACGCACATGATACCGCAGTGTTACCCGTTCTTTTTCGTTAAGACCATCTCTACTGTTTACAAATGATTCTATACGATACAACTGTCTGATATATTGAAGCGCTTTTGTATTAAACGCTTTACAATACCCGGTTTCAAATGCTTCAACAAATTCTCTTCGCACATGCATCATGCAGGTAAGCTGTAACAGTTCATGTTTTTTTACTGCATCATTGTAACTGGCATAGCAATCGGTCATTAAATAGCTGCCAACAGGTACCCCTGTTAGAAATTCCCGGGGTGCAGCTGCCCCTCTTGATTCTCTATAGTCAAACACTGTGACCGTCTGAGCTCCATTGACATATGTCCACATAAAGTTCGATTTGCCATTACACCTGATTCCTGTGTCATCAGAGTGAATACAATCACCGGACTTAACATTCTTGACAAGTTCGTCATAAATGCGCTTGAGCGGAACACAAATTTCAGCGACCCATCCACAAAGTGTTGATCGGGTAAACCAGATTCGTGATTCATGAAAAATCATTCGTTGTATTCTGTAAAGTGGAAGATGAAACTGGTATTTACTGAGTATCACAAAGAGTAATAAATCAGTTCCAGGCAGTATTCTCGGTAATGGAGAAATGAGCGGCATTTCTTTTGCAACAATTGCGTCTTTACATTTGTTGCAACCATATACTTTCTGTACATAAACATGTTTGACATATTTTGCAGGAATTCTTTCAATAACCGTACGTTTCTCTTCCCTGATTTGAACCATATCCCCACAACCGTTATGGCACTTTTTTTCCTGCTCAGAAAGATCAATAATATGCGTTTCTGTTTCTATTGATTCAGGTATCGCATTACGTCCGGGATGTTTCACCCTGCGTTTTTTTACAGTAGTTTCAACGTAGGTATCTTTTTGAACTGGTGCAACATTGGGGATAAGCTCTAAGAGCCCTTCAATGACAAGTTGATTATCATCAGCAACGATCTTCTTTTCCGAACTCTTTGCATACACACCATTTCTAAGCAGTGTATTCTGTTCTGTTAAAAAAAGGTTATCAAGGATGCTTGACCAAAGCAATTCACGTAGTTCTTCTGGATCTGATGGTAGATCGTTTTTGCTTTTATAATCAGTTAGTTTCACGATAGTAAATTTACATTATGCCACTTGACTAAACAACATAAAACGTGTCAATGTAAACTATTTATGCGGAAATTTTATAACGTTTTCTTCTGCGAGCACCGGCAAGATCTATGCCCTCAAGAATAAGCATAAGATCGCTAAATTCAATGGGCGTTTTTAAATCTGAATTCAGTAACGATGCGGTGTTAAAGCGTCCTTGTTCCAGTCGTTTACTCCAGATACAGAATCCGTTTCGATCCCAGAAAAGAATTTTAACCATGGTAAACCGTTTATTAAAAAAAGTAAACAGATGTCCATTCAATGGGTCTGCACCGATAAGCTGTTCAACACATCCACACAGTCCATCAAAGGACTTGCGCATATCGACAGCAGTAGTACTGGCATACACTTTAACCGTGTGTGGAAAACTGATCATTTAACGACACCTTTTGTTTGACTGTTGCATAGAGCAAATAAGGTCTGTCAAACCTGATGCTGAAAAAGAACCGTTGTAGGTTACCGTAGTTCCATCACGAAATGTTACAGTGAGTTCACTTGAGGAATTAATTGATCCGACATGTACAAATGATTCGCTATTTACTTGTTGGGGTTGAAATGGCTGAGCCACCGCAGCTTGCTTTGTCGATGGCGTAGATTGTAAACGTTTACGGTTCGAATAAAAAGACCAGGCTGAGAATCCCTGTTGCTTTGCATATTCTTTGACCGGTAAACCACTTGTTTCTTGCTGACGAATATGAAACATCCAGTCGTAAGTACACTGCTTGCCCATTATTGCTCCTATGTTGTAATTTATAACGTAGGAGTAATATGTTTTACCGGGTCTGAAAAAAATCGTGGGTTGGTCGAGCGTTTAC
>JAEWVR010000036.1 GCA_023459055.1 Fibrobacterota bacterium | reverse complement strand
AGGCTTTACTGCACGGGGTTTTCACCCGTTGGATTCCATCCGTATATTTCAGTAACATCATCCCTGATGTTACATCCCAATACGCCAGACTTTGGCTGGCGCCATCAAGGTTAAGTTAACGACATTGTTATCCCCCCCCCCCCTTATTAAGGGGGGCGCTTCCAGCGGGGAATCAAACAGTATTTTTGTACTGATTACTAACTTTTGAAACACGCCGTATGCATTCTGCAAAAGAGATATACTCCGGACAGACATCATCACAGCGCCCGCAGCCGACACACATATTGACACCAAAACGGCGTTTGAAATCACTTATCTTATGCATTGTTTTAAAGCGCATTTTTTCACCATGTTTTTTCCTGAAACTATGCCCTCCTGCCATATCGGTAAATCCCTGAACATGGCACGAAGCCCACCGGCGACGGCGTTCTGACGTGTCACTGCCGGTTGAGTAATCCTGCATCGTAAAACAGGTGCAGGTAACGCAGCTTGTGTTGCATCGTCCGCACGCTATACACCGACGTGAGTATTCATCCCAGAGCGGATCAAAAAATATCTTTTCATCAATCGACGCATCAGGAACCGCTACAGCACTTTTATTCTCTGTAACAAAACGCGGTATGAAATCAGATGATTCACCAATACTCAGATGTGATTCGAAGATGCTGTTGTTAATCTGCATGAAAACACTCTTATCGGTAAACCTGAATGCGACATCATACTTAGCAGTAGTATTTGTATTCATACTGACGCAGAAGCATGATTCAAAGCTTTCTGCACACTCAATAAGAAAGAAATGAGTCTTATCCCGTCTGCGTTTATAATAAAAGTCCTCATTCTTGCCATTTTGTAAAAATATTGTGTCGAGTCGATCAAATCCGTTGATATCACACGCACGTAGGAATATGATGACAGGCTTGGAATCATCAGTAGGTACTGTGGTATGGTCACTATCGAATGAAAACAGCACTTCACGGGGAGAAAACAGGGCTTCCTTCGGAGAGAAATAACTTTTTACGTTCGTGATCAGATCATCATAGGAAATCAGTTCCCTGTATCCGACATAATCACAACCCGACACTTCCGCCTTATTAACAAACAGGGAAGGTCCATAGATCCGGTATGTTACCGTAAGCATTCCAAACAGTTCTCTGAACTGTTCATGTGTTACCTGATATGACACGATGCCCTACCCCATCCTTTCTGTTTTTTTCCGGTACAATAGAAATATAGGTATAGGCAAGACCGATTAAAAGACCTCCAACTATATTTCCTAATGATACAATACCAATATTGCGAACAAATCCTGCCCAGGTTACAGTATCAATTGGTGCTCCCATCAGCGGAATACTTAAGAGTGTCATGTTAGCAATACTGTGTTCATAACCGGAGCTGATAAACGCAAAAAGACACCAGAATACCATTACCAGTTTGGCGATCTCCTCTTTAAGCTTAAATGACATCCATACGGCAAGACATACCAGAATATTACATAAAACAGCCTTGAAAAACAGATCCGAAGCCGGAGCGCTCATCTTTACCAATGCGACATCATTGATAAATTTGTGAAAGACCGGATTTTTCAGAACACCGCCGCTTACTGCAAAAAAAGCGATCAGAAGTGATCCTGCCAGATTGCCGATATAACTCAATATCCATAGTAATGAGAGATCTTTCAGAGTGATCTTTTTGGTGACAACGCCAATAGATGCGACCATGTTAAGTCCAGTGAAAAGCTCACTTCCTGCCATTATCACCAGAGACAAGGCAATGCCGAATGATACCCCCATAAGGATTTTAACAGCAGGAGATGATACTTCCCCAAATGGTGCCCCGATCGAAAAAATCAGGATAATACCAAGCCCGACAAATCCACCTGCAAGCATTGATGCCGTTATATAGCGAAGCGGTGATACTTTTGCAGCATTACTTTTTGCAAATGAGGCACTGCCAATAGTCTGAATTGTTTCGTTAAACATAGCCTACCCTCTCATTCCAAATAAAGTCATAGCAACTTCAATAGTATACATCTTCACCATTTCAGTAAACTTGACCTGAATCAAGAATTCTCATCTTTTTCCAATTACTCTGAACATAGTATCATTGTTGCATTTATAAGTAAACTAATGTAACCTATACTATTACCTTAATCGGAACTCACGATTCACGAATCACGAAATCATGGCAAAAACTATGGAACGATCACTATACCCTGCTCTGCCAATACTTCTTGTTGATGATGAGGAGCAGTTCATCAGGACTGCAGCAATGACCCTTATGTCTGAGGGGATCTCTAACACTGTGCTGTGCCACGACAGCCGGGAAGTATTAAAGATCATTGCTGATAAAAAATTCGGAATGATTCTTCTTGATCTTAATATGCCATATATCAGCGGAACGGACCTGCTACCACTTTTGGCGAAGGATTATCCGGATATTGCGATTATTATTATAACAGCACAAAATGATGTTAAAATAGCTGTTGACTGTATAAAAAAGGGAGCCTTTGACTACATTGTCAAGCCAATCCGCAAAGAGGAACTTATCTCAACGATTCGCAAAACTTTAGTCATAAGTGATATCAAAAGTGAAGCTGCTGCTCTCAAAGCCAGTGTACTGAGCAATAGAATCAGATCACCTGAGGATTTTACTGAAATAGTTACCCGAAATGAACAGATGCTCAATCTCTTTAAATATACTGAAGCAATTGCACCGACATCGCTGCCAGTATTAATTATGGGAGAGACAGGTGTCGGAAAAGAACTGATGGCACGTGCGGTACATAAACTAAGCGGACGAAGTGGCAAATTCGTATGTGTCAATGCAGCAGGTGTTGATGACACAATGTTTTCCGATACACTGTTCGGGCATAAAAGAGGTGCTTACAGTGGTGCTGACTGTGACCGCAAGGGGCTCATTGATGAAGCCACTGGAGGTACGCTGTTTCTTGACGAGATAGGAGATCTGCGACCGGAGTCGCAAGTCAAACTATTACGCCTGCTTCAGGAAGGCTCCTATTTCCCGCTTGGTTCCGATCTGTCAAAACACAGTAATGCACGAATTATCACAGCGACAAATCAGAATCTGCGTCAGATGCAGCACAATGGCGTATTCAGACGTGATCTCTATTACCGTCTTGAAGCCCACAGCATTGCGATTCCTCCTTTACGTGAACGTACCGATGACCTTCCGATACTCATTGACACGCTCTTCGAACAGGCATCATATGAACTTAACAAATCAACTCCAACATATCCAAAGGAACTTCTCACACTTCTCTCCATGTACCCGTTTCCCGGAAATGTACGCGAATTGCGGGGAATGATTTTTGATGCAGTCAGTCGGCACAATGGAGGTGTACTCTCACTTGAATCATTCAAAAAGAAAATCGGAGATACAAATAACCGCAGATTAGCAGCCAATGAAGAAAAAAAAATGGTTGAGACAATCACTTTTCCCGATCCACTTCCGACACTTGACACTGTGGAACGAGCACTTATTGATGAATCGTTGAAACGTGCCAATAACAATAAATCTCTCGCAGCGCACATGATCGGACTGACCCGTCAAACGCTCAATAACTGGCTTCGGAAAAATTGTCCCGACGAATCCGAAACATTGTTAAAAGCACCACACACATCACCGGAGCATCTATGAAACTAATCCTGATTTCTCTACTGCTCCTTGTATCAGTACTCAATTCATCAGCACAACCACCTGGAAAAACAACCATTTCAGTTGTCGTGCTTAAGGATATCAAACCGGTATCATATATTGACACGAAAGGAAACGCAGCCGGTCTGTTCAGTGATCTGATTGTAAAAATCGGCGAGCGAAACGGATTTAAAGTCAAGTTCGTTCCCAGTACCTGGGCCGAGGGAATGGATCTTGTAAAGCAGGGTACCGTAGATCTTATGCCGGCAGTTGCATGGTCGGAAGAACGCGAACAGTTACTTGATTTTTGTAAAGTTCCTGTCATGGTAAGCTGGGGTACCCTTGCGATTCATACCGATTCGACACTCAACGATCTACGGGATATAAACGAAAAAAAGATTGCGATAATGAAAGGTGATCAGAATGCCCGTAATTTTAAAACATTCATTAAAGATTTCAGTTTTGAATGTGAATTTGTTGAGGTTGATAAACATGATCAGATTATCCCCCTGATTGAACATGGAGAGGTGTATGGTGGTATACTGTTTAACACCTACAACATTCAAAGTGACCAGGTTGAAAAGACCAGCATCGTTTTCGGTGCTGTCAAATCATTCTTTGCAACCAGAAAGGGCACCAATGGAGCGTTGCTTTACAGTATTGATAATCAGCTTGAAGCATGGAAGCACGATAAAAACTCTTTCTATTACCATGCTACCAACCACAACATTATGCAGCATATCAATGCAGAAGCAGGATTGCCACAATGGCTGCTGGTTGCACTATTAATTACTGCTACAATGGCGCTGCTACTGATTTTATGGGTGATCACCCTGCGGATTGCAGTTTACAAAAAAACATGGGATATAAAGTCAAGTGAAACGCGACTTCGTAATATCGTTGAAAATATGCCGGTCATGATGACTGCATTTAACGATACCCTAACCATTACGGCATGGAATAATGAATGCGAAAGGATTAGTGGTTATAACGCTCATGAGATGCAACATAATCCTGATGCATTAAAAATACTTATTCCTGAGGACCTTTCACGGCGTTCTTTTTGTGATATGATCAATGCGGATGCCGATTTCTATTCCAAACAATTCACGTTGACCGCTAAAGATGGTACACTCAGGATTATCAGCTTGTCCAAGGTGTCAACCAGATTCCCGATTCCACAATGGCATTCCTGGGTGATCGGCGTGGATATTACTGAGCAAAAAAAATATGAAGCGGAACAGATTACGCTTATAAACAGATTACGTCAATCGGAAAAAATGGAAGCAATCGGACAGCTTGCGGGAGGTATCGCACATGATTTCAATAATATACTCGGAGGAATTATCGGGTATGCAGATATAACGATTGACTCCATGAGCAGTGATGATCCTAACAGAACATATATTGATAAATTAATTAAAAGTGCAGAACGTGCCAGAAACCTTGTCGCACAGATTCTCTCTTTCAGCCGCCAAAGCAAGGAGATTAAAACGGTCGTTAATGTCGGCAGGATTATCGGCGAAGTAGTTGACATGTTGCGGGCGACCCTGCCTGCATCAATAAAGATCACTACAATGATTGAATCGAATCAACACACGGTACTTGCAGATCCGACCAAAATACATGAGATTATAATGAATTTAAGTACAAATGCAGCACATGCGATGAATGACAAGGGAGAACTGCAGATTATCTGTAAAACGCAACAGATTGATGCACCAATTGAAGGACGGATTGGTACTATACAAAAAGGTATTTACACCGTTATCAGCGTAATTGATAACGGAAGCGGTATGGATCAACAGACGCTTAATCATATCTTCGAGCCATTTTTTACAACTAAGGAAACTGGAAAAGGCACAGGTATGGGCCTTGCCGTTATTTTTGGAATAGTACAAAGTCATAATGGTAATATGACTGTTGAGAGTACCAGTGGTAAGGGATCTTGTTTTACAATTTACATTCCGTCAACTGATCAGCATGAACCACCGGTTACTGCAGATAAGACTGCGATTCCTTCAGGTAAAGAAAACATCCTCGTTATTGATGATGAACTTGTTCTCATAGATTTACTTACTGCAACACTTACCAGTCTTGGTTATACCGTGACATCATTCTCTGACAGCAAATCAGCACTTGACACGTTCAGAGCAAATCCGGATAAATACGATCTCGTGATCACCGACCAGACAAGCCCGGAATCAGTGGACTGGATCTTTCAATAGAGATGTTGAAAATTCGATCCGCACTACCGGTAATTCTCTGCTCAGGTTTCAGTAAACAGGTTGATGAACGCATCGCTCTTGACGCAGGAATTAAGGCATTCATTATAAAACCATTCCGAAAAAGGGAATTGGCGATGATAATCAGGGATGTGCTTGATAACAATACTGGTAACAAAAGATATAATTGACGCGCTTTGAAAATGAGCTTTTACCGGCGGGAATGTCCGGCAAGCAGTGTTTTTACCTTAGGAGCAGTTAATCAACCACTTTAAACTGATTTTCGCGAAGTTCAATTATGCGAATAGTTCCTTGTCACGTTTCAATTGTGGTAAATTTGAAAGGACACTGTAGAGTCGGGTATTAACAAAATAGTTAGTTCTGCCAAGGGCTCTTTTTTCTAACACACCGTCTTTTGTCAACGATTCGAGATAGCGCTGTGCGGTTGCACGACTGACGACAAGTTCGGTCTGCAGAAATTCCACTTTGGTATATGGATGGGCAAAAAGATTGTTAAGCAAATCGTGGCTGTAAAATGAATAGCTTGAACGAAGGTTATTTTTCATTTCTGCCATTAATTTCTTAATGCTCTCAACTATATCAAGTGTTTGTTTTGCTGTCTGTTCTACTGCATCAAGCATGAACAACGCCCATTTTTCCTGGTACCCGCCATTGCGGAATTTCTGCAATAATGAATAATACTCTGCTTTGTTCTGTACAATATACCGGCTTAAATAAAGTACCGGCCAATCAAGCAACCCTTGTAAAACCAGATACAGAACATTGATAATCCTGCCTGTACGTCCATTTCCGTCATAAAAGGGGTGGATGGATTCAAACTGATAATGAATTATTGCCATTTTTAACAATGGATCAATTTGGTGAAATGAACTGTCGTTGATATACTTCTCAAGGTTACCCATTAAATCAAGAATTTCACCATGGCTTTGCGGTGGGGTATACACAACCGAGCCATCGATTTGATTTTTAAGTACCGTTCCAGGAACTTTACGAAATCCGGCACGATTATTTTCCAGGCATTCCTGAATTTTTTGTATATGTTGATTTGAGAGAAATCCATTTTCCCTGACAAGTTCAAAACCGCACCGAAGGGCTGACTCATAGGCTTTCACCTCTTTAACAGCTTGATTTTCTACCGATGCAAGAGAAATTTCACCCTGCAACAGGTCATCATAGGTTGTTATAATATTTTCAATTGCAGAGCTGTCTTGTGCTTCCTGAAGTACCAGCGTTGTAATTAAGATTCTTTCGTTCGGAATCGATTTGACAACCCCTTTTAGCTCAGCTAACGCACGATGAGCAGACGTTAGTTTACGAAACACCGGTTTGGTTTCAAAATCAAATTCTATCGGCAACATTGAAAGGCTTTTTTCTATCATTTTTTCCTCATCTGCTCATTAACGTTATTTTTTGAGCAATAGAACTGTCTATTGCTCAAAACTGTCATTTTTTGAGCAATAGCCCGGATGTTTGAATGCCTTTTTCGCATTATATGAGAAGAATCAAGGTATCTAATCAAATTAATGGACACGGACCTGTAAAAAAAAGTCGGATTTTTTAGCAAATAGCCGGTGATATGTAAAAAAAAACTGACATTTTTTACTAAGTTTAAGCAATTAAGTGCTGCGAAAGCATCTCTTTTCATAAATCCGGCTCCTTCTGTTCCAAATCCTCCAGCATCATTCGCTTCGCCAATGGCACATTTTCGCTAACGAGACACCAAGATATTGGTAACGGATTAAATTTCGCTTCATTACGATTATTTTGTTCTTCCGATGTCAGTTGTGCATATGTGTCCACCACCTATCAAAGTAAACACGCACAAATAAGTTCATTCTTTGCGCTGAAAACACCATTCAATCCGCTAATCCAGTTTCGAAAATCCCACCAACTATGTACAACTGAAATAAATTTTAGTACCGTTCACATCTAATTTAAACTACGTCAAGGGGGTTGGTGTGTCAAGTGTTGGAAAAAGGAGTAATGGAAGAGAGCAGAAGAATGTAACGGGTGCCGGGTTACTATTGCCAGGCAAATGGTTGCGGAGCCGGGACGACAATCTTTCATGATGTATCTTTTTACTACCGTAAAGCTGGGAGCTTCTCCCCCTGCAACCCCGACCAGCCTTTTCTTCAATCGCCAGGCACCGGTATACCGGTATTTGAACATTGTATTTTTATTAGGTATCAAAACAGGCTGGACAAAAACGGGCTCCTTTTCAAAAGTGGATTCTGCTGTCACCCGTTAACACTCACTGCGCGCAGAAACTGAGTTTCCATTTATTTGTGACGAAGTACATTTCAACATCACCCTGTGGCTTGCAATGCCCTATAATAGTGGTTTATCTTTATAAAAATCTGGATTTAGCCGTTTCTGAACCTTTATGTTACTAACATCAGTAATTCCAAAACGATCTCGATCTTTTTGACAATTTGCACTTCCGTTCAAAGCTTGACCTGCCCGTATCTGCCTGCATAATAATTCAATAACCGGGCAAGATCGGTCTTTCGAAACGGTTTACTGATACTCCCAGAAAATCCATACTGCGCAGGGTCTTTCAGGATTGGATCTTCAGCATAGCCGCTTACCACAAAAACCGGTACATCCGTATTCATCTTTCTGATTTCAGCAGCAGCCTCTTTCCCACCGGCGCCTCCCGGAATTGTCAAATCGAGCAGGAAACCTGAGACTCGTGTGCCTTCTTTTTGTAAAGTATTAAAAGTATCAATAGTGTCCTTTACTGTTTCCAGAGAGAGTACTTCATACCCAAAAGATTTTAACATATCACGCATCAATTCCCGCATACATTCTTCATCATCCAGAACAATAAATGTGCCACTGCCATGATGGTGCTCATTATCAGTATGACTGATTGTTTGAGCCTCTGCTTCACAAGCAGGCAAAAAAACATGGAACGTCGTTCCTTGTCCAACAACAGATTCGACATCTATAGTACCACCATGCCTATTTACAATTGAGTAGCAGGTTGCCAGACCAAGACCATGTCCAAAGGGTTTGGTTGTAAAGAAGGGATCAAATATTTTATCAATCAAATCATGGGGAATACCAATGCCACTATCTTTTAAGGATAGTTTTATATACTTTCCCTCACTTAGATTCGGATGCTCCTTTTTATCAAAAATTACATTCTGTGCTGTTATTTGTATGGTGCCACCCAATGGCATGGCTTGTTGAGCATTTATTACCATATTATCAATAACCTGACCTATCTGATTTTTATCAAAATTACAGGACCATAAATCAGATTGAATCGAACATTTACAGGATACGTTACTTCCACTCAGTGCAAATTGAGCAGATTCCTGTATAAAAGGAAATAGTTGTCCCACTTTCTGAACGGGTGCTCCCCCCTTTGCAAATGTTAATAACTGCAACGTAAGTGCGCGGGCGCGGTCAATTGATGTAATTGCTTTATCAAGATATTTCCGGACAGATCTGCCATGAGATTCATCTATTGCAAGGTCAATATATCCAAATATTCCTCCAAGTAAATTATTAAAATCATGAGCAATACCACCGGCAAGAAGTCCCAATGACTCAAGTTTCTGTGTTTGCTGTAACTGCATTTCGTATTTATGGTGTTCAGCTTCAGCAAGTTTCCGTGCCGTTATATTGTGTGCTATACTGTGAACCGAGACAATGTTACCCACTGTATCAAAGTGGAAATTGCATGTCCACAAAAAATGATTTACTTCTCCATTAACGCAATTAACTATTCGATTTTCAAAGGTACTTTGAACAACACGCTGTTGTACACACTCATTAAACCATTGAATTGTCTTTTCCTGATCTTCCTTATGTATAAAATCAAATGCAACCTTACCGATACACTCTGACGGGGATATGCCGTATACCGCCTCTGCAGTGCTATTTACAAATGTAAAGTTCCCGTTACGATCGACTATCGTGATCAGATCACTGGTCTTTTCCACAATCTCCTGATATTTTTCTTTGCTTGCCTGTAATTCACGTGTCCGTTCTAAAACGCGCTGTTCCAACTCTGCAATTAGCGTCTTGTTAAGATTTCGCTGTGTTTCCTCTTCGAATATTACTGCAAGCATATTGACAAAATTACTTATAAACGGTTTGTATGGTTCAAACTCTTTCGAATCATTAAAATAGAAGCGCAAGGTAGCATAAATTTTATTGTTACGCTGTAACGGAAAATCACAAAATTCATCCGGGCTTTTTTGATCAACCGTATCTGCAGGAACATTGCCATCAAGAAAACAGTCTACATTTCGCACACCCGCAATATCTTTCAATCCATGACAAACCATTTTCAATACAGAGTCTCGGTTGGGCAATAACGCGGCCATACTCTGCAGGAGTGCAATCCTTGCGAGAATGGTTCCGGAATAGGATTCCTTTGAATTCACTGACATAGCCTCTGTGCCAGATATATTTCAGGCTCAACAAAAAAAGGATTATTAATTACAGCACCATTGACAATCATTTTAGGATGAACTTTAAGCACATCCATAATCGTTGCCCCATCAAAGGCATTGGCATCATACTGGCAAATTGCTGTAGCCGGATGGTCTCTGAGTAACATAGTAACTCTTGATTCATATTCAAGTAATCGGTCTCCACCGGGAACGGTCTCAATCCGGGGTGTCATTTCTCCGATCACCCTTGATGCCGTGAAGCCCATATCCTTTGATTCTGTGTAATAACTGGTCAATGTTTTGAGCATACGATCCGGATCAAATCTTCCATCTAAAAAATAAACATCACTGGTTCCCGAAAGCACAATTGCGTTTTTTGCGTTTCTTTCATCATAAGAAATTCCATTCTCTTCAAAAAACGCTCTTAGCTCCACTTCTGAGAGTTTATCAGTGAAACAGGCAATTCTTTCTCCGCCCTGAATACCGGAAAGCAGAAACTTTAACAGCGAATCCACCCGTTCGCTTTCATTACTGAATATCAGACACATATGCGTACCTGTAGGCACCATTTCCTCCGTAAACCCAAGAGATACCATTGACTGGTTCTGGATCATTTTGAACCTCCTGAAAGAACAACCTGTGTGTGTTTTCTATGTCTGTGCAATGATGGTCTATATTATAATTGTACACTATTTAAATTAACATTGCGACAACTCTTTGGACAAGCAGGGTTTGTTATATACTTACCGAATTAAACATAAAAACCAGTACGGTTATGTGAGCATGCACGCTGGCATTACATGTTTCATCAGGGAACATTGGCATTACATAATCAGGGATTATGAAGAGGTGTCAGATCTGGAAGCTGGAGGTCTTTGATACGTGCTGGAATGCGTTAATTGTTATCAGTGAAAGATCAATTACGTTGGCATAACCGGTTCCGGGATCCGGTGGAGGGACTACGGGGCGTTTACATCCCGTTTCGACCAATATGATTATTCAGGAATTCTGCGCTTAATATGGACAATATGCTATTGACGCAATAGGGCCGGAAATAAAATTACCTGAATAATCACTTGTGTCAGCGATTATTCAGGTTTGGCATACCAACATACAATCAGATACTAATTAGCAAACAAACACACAGTTCACTTCAGCTCAAGCTGATCGATATTAAACTCAGCCTGTGCACGTCCTGATGATTCCTGAAGCATGATTGCATTTGCATCTGCCGGATTACCAAGCGAACTTAACGGAATCGTAATATGTGTCCAAGTATTTGCAGGGATACTTACCGTTACATGTTTACTTTCAGCACCGCTGCTGCTGCGGGTAAAAAACTGACATTGACGCGCTGCGCCACTTCCGCCGTGAGCCCAGAAGCTATACGCGGTAAAACCTGTATGTGATTGTGTCCCGGATGCTTTCTGCAGATAGAGAGCAGCCCATCCTGATGCATACGTGATCGAGAGCGACTTTGTTCCAACCTTGACAGGAGAGGCATCGTTAAAGTTGCAGGTACTGCTCCATGAGTAGTTGTAATACGCAGCCGCAAGTGTATCACTATAGATAACAATACTGTTTCCTGCAGTCTGAACGGTGACCAGAGCAGTATCAACAAATGTTCCGCTTGACGCTATGACACTTGCAGTTCCGGAAGACTTCCCTGCTGTAAAGAGACCACCGGCGGTAATTGTACCATTCCCGTTTGCACTCCATGTTATCGGCATTGAGGAAACTGCATTGGAAAATTGATCAGTCACCGCGGCGGAAAACTGCCGGCTTGCCGAAGTATCAAGTGTTACGCTGGCTGGTGAAATTGCTATACCGGAAGCAGTCTGATTAACAGTCACCGTGACAGTATCAGTAACGGTAAGATTACCGGCATCCTTTACCGTTACCTGAAAAGTGTAGTTACCTGCCTTTGTAAAGGTTGCAGTGGTAGTCTTTGCAGCATTTGAGCCATTTGCACTGAATGTAACCGTTGCACCCGGGGTTACCGTAGCAGCCCATGTGTAAGTCAGATTTGCTTCTCCGTTGTCATCAGCACCAAGTACTGACAGTACTGTTGATGTTGACGAAATAATTTTCGGTGATGCAGAAGCAGCCGTCGCTATTGACGGAGCATCGTTTGGAGCTGCAGCAATAATCTCAATACCGCAAATGGATGCATTGTCAGTAACAGTAGTCAGTGTGATAACGATATTACCGGATGTGTTTGCAACCGTTGTGAACTCACGAACAACTGCCTTATATCGGGCACCGGTTACTGCGTAGATATCAAAATTGGACAATACCGTCGTACCGTTTATTGCGACATTGAATTTCCTTTTTCCGGTTGCAGTCTGATAGAGTTCTGCCATATGAAGACGTACCTTGTAATTGGTTCCTGCAACCAGACCCGGAATCGTATAGGTCGCATTACCGTAACGCTCACTTTTGTAAACCGCTGATGGAGCAGTATCTGTTACACCGCTCAGGTCAATACTGTTTGTAACGGTATGCATTGTACCACCACTGTAATACTGGTCAGCAGTATAGGGTGATGCAGTACTGCTGCTTCCACAGTTGATTTGATATACCGCTGATGAAATCACTGAGAAAGAAGCACTTATTGTATGCGGTGCCGTTACATTTGAGAACGAGTATGTACTAACTTTACCAACAGAAACTCCATCAACCGTTACACTTGCGATCTGATACCCTGCTGATGGTGTAATTGTAAAGATCTGTGAAGATCCTTGCAGAACAGAGACAGGACCGGCTGGAGTAATTGTACCACCGGAAGATGCAGATGCTGTTATAGTATGAATCGTTGTTGCAAATGAGACTGTGATTGTATGATCTGATGTGACATTTGAGAATGTGTATGATGTATCTGCTCCAACTGAAACGCCGTCAACAAGAATGTCGCTGACCTTGTACCCTCCGACTGGTGTTATTCTAAACGACTGAGAACTGTTTTGTGCAACATTTACAGATCCGGATGGTGAGATCGCTCCCCCGTTTCCAGCAATTGCATTTATGGTAAATGTTTGTGCGGGAGTGAATCCGAATGTAACTTTAAATTTACCGCCAACACCGGGAGCCAGATGCAAGGTGCGGTTGTCACTGTTAAAATCAGTATACGGGACACCATCAAGCGTAACCGATGTAATTTTTAATACACTGTCTTCAATAGCAACCGGAGTAAGTTTAAAGGTGCGTTCTGTATTTGTTTCAGGATAATAGTAGTAAAGCTGTACAGGTGACTTATGATAATACAGTGAGCTGTACAGATACGCATAATAACCAAGTTCAGACGAATGGTAGCCGGCAGTAAAAAGTCCGCCTTTATTGGCATCAACAACCGATGAACCATCCCTGTTTACAACGTTATAAGCCTCACCATATACCGGATCAATGATACGATTCATAAAAAAGTTTAAAGAACCGTCTGCAACGCGCAGGTACATGTCACGCTGCTGCTGAGTGGTAGCAGTATAATAACTCATAATGCCGGAAGTAAACCCCTGCTCTGTCATCCAGAAATCTTTATTTGTGCTTGTTACTTCACCGGTTTTCCAGTTCAGATAGGAATATGGAGCTCCATTGACTGTATCGTAACAGCCATGATCCCAGAGATTCTGCATAAGAGCCTGTGCTGAAGTAAGGTATTGCGGGTGGTCAGGATTTCTCAGATAGGCACGTTGTAAAACCCATGCGGTTTTATAACCGTGACCGATATCCATGCTTGTACTGCTGTTGTCAATATTCCAGTTTGCATCGTAATTTTCAGGAAAACCCGCAGTAGCTACTGACATACCGGCAATAAGATGATCGACAATATTATCGGCCAGTTCAACAAAACGCTGCTTATGGTTGAGAGAGTCGTACATGAGCGCCATAAGAAGACCATGTGTTGTCACACCGTCAACAGTCGGTGTAAATCCTTTTCCCCATTTGTTTGTCCATGCCCGGTTGGAATAGTTATAGTATCCCTTAGTCGCGGTTCTTGAATCCCATAGTTTTGTATAATTTGAATTGACACCTCGCATAAGCCAGGTATGGTCACTTTCGGTGCCATCATTCCAGTTCATATTTCCACCGGTTGCTTCAACCATTGCGGCGATACCGATGAGTGCATAATGCTGCTGAAAACTCCACCAGTCATTATGTCCCCAATGATCTACGTATTTTCCGGTAGAATCTGTTACAAAATACCATCCATTGTTCCAGCCATGTGAGTAAAGAAACTTAAGCGCATGATGTGCCAGTTCAAGATACTTATCATCACCGGTTACCATGAATGCGCGTACAAAAGTATATGCAATGCGCGACTGTCCGCAGAGCGCTTTTTCATTGGCTCCGGTTGAGTATCCCTGCCGGTTGATATTTGTGTAATACCCACCATTGATATTATCCCTGGCCTTTGACCTGAAGTCTGCGATGTTTCGCACAAAGTCAATTGCAAGTTCCGGGTGAAGAATGTATGGGCTTGTAGGTTGATAACCGGAGGTAGCTGTAAATGTCATACCTATTGACAGAGGAGAAGGCTCATTTAGTGCTGAATGTGCCAATAACAGGCTCCCTGAAAAAACTCCCTGGGAAGCACTGTTTACTGTCACCGTGCAGATAACCTGGGCTTGAGCAGCAATGCTGCCGGAGGCCGGTGTGACTGTTGCCCATGAACTATTACTTGCGAGACTCCATGTTATTGGGGCTGAACCGGAATTCGATAGAACAATGGTTCCGGTTACAGGAGTTCCTGGTTTTGACGTAAAGGAAATTGACGATGAAGACACACCGATCCCGGAAAGTGTCGCACTACCTGACAGGTTTACGGTAATGACCGGATTATCTGATGCATTGCTGTATATTGTTACTGAACCTGAGAACGCACCTGCTGATACGGGAGAAAAAGTTACGGCAAGAGTATCGATTCCTGATGCAGCCACAGTATCAGGTGCTCGCATGGTTGTTGTAAAGTCAGACGATGATATCTGCACAGCGTTTATCACTGTTGCTGCGGTTCCTGCATTACGCAGTGCTATATTCATTGTCCTTGAACTTCCTGCTGTAATATTCCCGAAATCAATTGATACCGGTGCAGCGCTGAGCTGCGGTGTTGCTGCAGTCTCTTCAAGAAGACTCACATTGTCAATGTAATACCCACCAGTTGAGATCCCGCAGTTAAATTCGACACGGGCGTTTGCGTCTGTTGCATTTGTCATTGCAACCAGATATGTGTAGCGTGTCTTCGTTGTTGTCAAGGTAACCAGTTTATTTTGAGTTCCGAAATACGATGTATAGGGACTACCGGACTGACCGATGTTTACCTGCATGGTTTGTGCACCACTGTTCTGAGTCCCTTTGTAAGCATCGAAACTAAACCGGTATGTTTTTCCCTGTGCAAGAGAAAGTGACCCTTGTGTAAACTGAACGTTCCAGTATTCAGTTCCCGGGCTTGTAACAACAATGGCGTACTCTCCGTTACTGACAGTACCACTTGAGCTGCCCCCATATTTCCCAAGATTCCAACTTGTGGAACCACTTGAAAAGGTTCCATTTTTGATTTGTTCAGTTTGCGAAAAAAGCGTGCTTGTCAATACAAGCATGACAATGGACAATTGGTACATCATTCTACATAACATTGCGGCAACTCCAATCCTACAATTAAGGTTTTAGGTGTTTTTGTGTAACTAAAATGTAACTAAAATGTAACTACAAAATATCGGATGATTCGTTAAAATCAGTTTCAGCGATGCAATAAGATAATAAATAGAACAAATGGGAATGCATAAAAAAATTGATTAACGGAAATTTTTTTTCAAAAAACACGTACTACTTTTCAAACCCATCATCTTATTGGTAAATGATACCGGAACCAGAGAAACAGATTCCGGTATCATTTATAATATCAGATTAAGTATCGTATGATGCATCGTCATAAAGCAGACATTGCTGTTATCTGTAGTCAATAGTACAGCAAAGATTTGATTTGTTACGGTTTCAGGATGTATTTACAAATGAAAGTCGCCGGCAGCTTCCGGTTGGTAAGTGATTTTCATAACTTTCCACCTGGCAGTACCAGCCGGAACATTCCATTCAATAATATCACCCACTTTATAGCCGATAAGAGCTGTACCAATCGGCGCGAGTACAGAAACGTAGCCCTTATCAATATCGGCCTCGTGTGGAAAAACAAGCTTGTAAACAGTTTCCTCCTGTGAGTCCATATCTCTGAGATGAATCTCTGAATTCATGGTTATAACGTCTGGTGGTATATCCTGATGTTTTACAACTTTTGCTCTGTTCAATTCACCTTCTAATAGTTGCAGACTTTTTTCATCACGTCTTTGAGAGCCTTTTGATGACCTCAACAGTGCGTTCAACTTATTCAGATCATTTTCTGTAATATAAATGCAGTTATCTGACATAAAGTAATTCCTTCCTTATAAATATGTGTGTCGAATTGGCTGCTTTTTATGTCCGATAAAAAACATAATCGCTTTATTTTTATCTGCGAACGGGATTTATACTGTTTTTACACATCACCTTGCAAGATAATATCAATTCATACAAGTAAAATCACTCAGGACACACAAAAAAGCAATACTGACATAAATAATATGTCAAATTTATTAGTTTTTGCTATCTCTCTGATTTTTAAAACCTCACGTACCAAATCAGTACATCCGTGGAACTATGCAGGATATCATTCAGGGTAAATCGGGTCTATGCGATTATGGGATGTACCGGTCTGGAACAGTTTATCTTACTTATCAACAGTTGTCATTCATTGATATGATATCAAAGGGCCGAAGCCCGGGATAGTTCGTGATTCCACATCTCAGGACGAAAAACCAATTATTCCACCTGATAAAAGCAGCTGGACATATTACACAATCGACAATGTGCCATCAACCCGTTTTACCACTGTCCCTGCGATACGATCATACCAGGTTAATTTATCCTTATCCCATATCATCCAGAGGAATCCGAGTCCAAACGGAAGAATTGACAGAAGCAATCCAAGCGCCCGGATAACTGCAATACTGAACGTAAGCGGTGTATTATCCACTCTGTAAACTTTCAAACGAAACACAATCATACCTACCGTTGTTTGTTTCCACGCCCACATTGCAGTAAAGTAGGCCAGCAGCATGATCATACCAAGTGATCCAAAAGAGTCATGCGCCTGATGCAACAATGATATAACCGGTTTGGTGATCATACCAAACACTATAAATACAAGCATTGTATCGATAATTGCAGCCCCCAGGCGCTGTAGAAAAGTTGCATTTCCAGCCATGGTACTTTCAGTTGACTGTAGTGGCAACTGTACAGCTGATACCTCTTGTGCTGGTACTACCATACCATCATCATTATCAGCAGGATCAGTGGTTTGCACAGGGTTATTATCTGCATGACCAGGAACAGTAGTCTTTCCGGACATGCATTTTGTGTATTTCAGTGATTTTACAAATGAAAATATTGCAAGTACTCCGGCCCCGGTCCCGACAGTTGTCAACACAACCGTAATAAATCCCCCGACAAATGGCAGAAGCATAAGTGCCCCGTAAAGTGCCGATCCAATAAGAGCAAATACAATCGGTGGAAGAGCAGCATTACTGCCAAAAATTGACAACAGGTGCTTACCCGTATGCGCGTTGATCGCAAAAATTCCAATAAGCATTGCCCCCTGAAGTGTCAGAATAACAGCGGGAATTGCAGGAATACCGATAAATGAAATTGACAATGCAACAAAAACCGGCCCGACAGCAACCGGAATAAGTATTCCAATCAACAGTGCAGTTAAAACTTTATGATTGACAATCTCGATACTTTTTACAAATGTGGAGTGAAAGAGAATTGCACAAACAAACATAAGTGCGACATATCCGGCCAGAATCCAGAGTGTCCAGGGAAGCGATATTGCAATAAAGCGGCCTTTAAAAATACAATGTTCAAGATATGGTGTAATATTATTGATAAATTTTCCAGCCCAGGCAGCGATAATCACTTTATCGCCATTAATAACAACACCGGAATCGATTGCATTTTCACCACCGATCATCACCAGATCCCCGTTTATAATCGTTCCCGCCTTTACATCAGCAATCCCTCCAAGTACAACACAATCACCATTAACAATACCATCAAGCAGCAGTTTCCCACCCATTATCACAACAGCATCGTTTACTGTTCCGTAAATTTCTGCATCACCACCCATAACAACAACCGTTTCAAACACTTCACCTTTTTTTACAACGGCATTACCGCTGAACATTCGAATCAGTTCTGAATTATGACTGACTATTGATTGCGTACTTTCAACAGCGATATCTGATTGTGTTGACTGAGCTGACAAAATGGTTATTTTAAATATACTCGTGAAAACGAGTATACAAACATGCGTGACCAGTGTTGATTTCATATTAAGCGTCTCCTTACCTGTGACCGGATCAATTTGTAAAGTCCGGCAATACTTGCTGCCCATGCACTAAGTACCAATAAACTCACAATCGTAACAGCTATTGATATAACCGGTTGCCATATAAATCTACCGGCAATACTATGAACGATTTCGTGAGCAATCAGAATTTTATGATAAATGTTATACAACAGATTTATTTTCCAATTGACAATTGCAACTACATCAGAAACGGCAATGATCTGGGATGAAACCAGGATACCGAAGATGATCCCGGCAAAAGCAACAATGCAAAAAATAACCCGTAAGTAAAGCGGCCATACGAAAAATCCGAAGACACACTGTTTTCTGTCGATCTGTTCAAGTACATGAGAAAGCAGTGACCCGGGTGCTTTCCAGCAGGGTATCAATTTATCGTTATTGTTCATTTGCACCTGACTCCATTTTTTCTTTCAACATTTTTTTGGCTCTGAATATATCCGTCTTGATTTTTCCTTCAGAACATTTTAACTCTTCGGCAATCTGATAATATGCCAGACCTTCATAGTAAAAAAGGACAAGCGGTACCCGGTACTTTGATGGCAGCCCGGAGAGGGCACGTTTGAGCTTATCGGTGTTATCATACAAAAATTCGTCATCATTACCCTGCTCAATCTCCCGTGGAATATCAGTCACCGTATCAAAAAACTGCCATCGCAAAACATAGCGTTTAACATGATTGATACTAAGGTTTCTTGCCGCAAGCCGCAGCCATCCACCAACATTGCAGTGACTCTGTAACTCATTGAATTGCTTATAGGCCTGAAGGAAAACCTGTTGAGAAATATCCTCTGCTTCTGCACTATTACACGTTATACGCATTGCAGTCGAGAACACCATATCCTGATGTTCCATCACAAATTTTTCAAATAAATCACGCATGCGTACCGCTTCAGGGATATCCTTTCCTCTTAGTATAACACCTATCCAATATAAGAAGTTTCACAAATGTGATTAAAAAGTTATTTTTTATTTGAGGGGAAAGGGTATTTTTGAGGGGGAAATAGTAGCCAGTGGTAAAAGTAGTATCCTGTTGTAGTGACGTATGGCATACGTCTTTTAACCGAATGGTGATCTGGATTATTTGGATTACATAATTTATAAGACAGAGATTGAGGGATGCAGATCAGAAAATGATTAGCAAGATTGATAACAATAATACGGGAGCGTCAAGAGCGACAGATCACGAATCACCATTCACGATTCACATTTTGCTCATAGTATTGTGTCTATTAATATCATGTAAAGAAAAAACATCTGAAATAGAAATCTCCTCTGTTCCAATTAAAGCACCATCAACTGCTGCGGCAGCATACCAAACTGACACCTTTACTGTTGCATTTTACAATGTTGAAAACCTTTTTGATACCCGTTTTGAAGGCACTGAGTACCCTGAATATAATCCCGCTGTATCAAACTGGGATAAGTTTGTCGCCCAAAAAAAGGTGTCAGCGATTACGGATGTAATCACGGCGATGCGACCGGATATTATCGGACTTTGTGAAGTGGAAAGTTACCATTCACTGAAGCAACTCAAAAAAAATCTTAAGAACAAAGGACTTGATTATAAATATAGTGTCATCGGAGACCAACCTGTCAAGACCAGTACCTGCACTGCGCTATTATCGAAATATCCTGTAAAAAAGGTTCTGATGCATGAGGTGCGAATGGATAACGGTAAGACATCACGAAATATTATCGAAAGCGATATAACGTTCAAAAATACGACATTCAAGGTATTTGTCAATCATTGGCCATCAAAAATGAATCCAGAACAGGATCGTACTATCGCGGCCCAGGTACTGAAGCGAAGACTTGATACAATAGGAACATCCTCAGAATGTATTCTTACCGGAGATTTCAATATCAACTATGATGAATTCCGCAATAGTACCAAATCAGGTAAAAACAGTCTGCAGATAAACGGTTTGAATCACATTCTTGGCACTGTTGCTGAAGTATCCGGCAGTGTGAGACATATCACTGAACAGGACATGCTCAGAAAGGCAAAAGGATATTATGACTTATGGCTTGAACTACCGGAATCAGACCGTATGAGTGAAGTTCACAAAGGATATAACCAGACACTGGATCATATAATAATTGACAGATTATTATTTGACAGTAAGGGTATATCCTACATTGACAACAGCTATAAAGTTTTTACCTGGAATAAAAAATTACTTCGTGGCAATATTCCATTCCGGTGGGAAATTAAAAGGCAGAACAATCGTATACAGCATACCGCAAACGGCTATTCAGATCATCTGCCTGTGATAGCATCATTTACCTGTAAACCATTTACGGATAAAGCAGAACTGTACCAGAATGACAAACCAGAAAAGATACCATTTGAAGCAGATAGCTCAGGTACTTTACGGGTACATCCTACCCGTATCAGTAAGCACTGGACACTTTGTACTACGGCTGCATCGCTTGCAGAAAAGAGTGATGAAGGCAGGACGTTTTTTCATTTAGGTTACAAATCCGGCAGTCGGAATATTAGTATTGCACGAAAATCAGTGACAATAACAGAACCAGTCATAACGCTACGGCTGCGAGGAAGTGGCAGAATATCAATCCGTGTCCGTCAGGCATTTTCAGACTGGATCTATTTTAATGGTCCCATGATGAATAAAGGGATGAAAAGTGCACATTATGAAAGTACCATCATTGATAAATGGACAACATTCCGGCTTAAACTACCAGAGAATTATAAAAACACAACTGTTGAAATGGAAATCAGAGCTGGGAAAGGATGTGACTTTTTATTTGATCTGGAGTGAGTTAAAACGTTACAAACGATCGTAGTGCATTTACCAATCAATGCACATTGTTAACACTTTACTATAAGGTATAGTTCAACGATGCATCAGACCGTAATTTTCCACATTGACATGGATGCATTCTTTACATCAGTGGAACAGCGTGACAATCCGTCATATCACGGCAAGCCGGTGATCGTCGGTTCTCCGGTAGGTAAACGCGGAGTAGTCAGTGCTGCGAGTTATGAAGCACGAAAATTCGGCGTTCATAGCGCAATGCCAATTAATGAGGCTTATAACCGTTGTCCTCATGGCATTTTTCTGCTTCCCCGAATGGATGTTTATTGCAGCGTATCCCGATCAATCATGGCAATATTCAGGCGATTCTCCCCTGCTATTGAGCAGATTTCCGTTGATGAAGCATTTGTTGACATGACTGGAACAGAAAAGTTATTCGGAAAACCACGGGAGGTAGCAGTTGCAATCAAGCAGGCAATTTTCAAAGAAGAACATCTTACTGCATCAATTGGTATCGCACCTAATAAATTTCTCGCAAAAATCGCCTCAGATATGAATAAACCGGATGGTATCACCGAGACTCCCTTTGACAGTACAGCAATAATCGACTGGCTTGCACCCATGAATGTCCGTAAATTATGGGGTGTTGGTAAACGAAGTGCCGAAATACTGATGTCCATCGGGGTTACCGACGTTCGTGATCTTCAGGCACTTTCTCTTGACTACCTGTCTTCGCGTTTTGGTAAACATGGTGAATCGCTCTATTATCTCTGTCGTGGGATTGACAATCGTATTGTCGGCGATGTTGATGATATCAAATCAATATCACGAGAACATACCTTTAACTCAGATTCATCAAACAAAGATGAGTGGAAAAACACACTCTATCTTCTTTGCCAGGATGTAGCCGAACAGGCACGTAAAAATAATGTCAGGGGAAGTACTGTTGTACTGACATGGCGCCGCCCCGATTTCAGCCGTCATTCACGACGGATGCCACTTGTGCCGCCAACAAATTCTTCGAAAATCATTTTTGAGCATGTTCTGAAGATTCTTGACAAATTACAGGAAAAAACAGTCAGGCTGATTGGTGCGGGAATCACCAACCTCGATAATGACCAGCAGATTGATCTGTTCGCCAATGAACACGGGGCTGAAACATGGGAGAAATCAGAAAAAGTAATTGATACCCTCAAGGAACGCTTTGGTGATGCGATCATAAACAAAGGAAGGGAACTGGGGTTGAAAAAAGGCAGGAACGTGACTCGTGACCCGTGACCCGGATTGCCCCTCTGTACGGATCACGAATTACGAATCACAGCTAACTCCTTTGAAATTCTTTTGCCTATTTATTAATTTTATGGCATACTTACAATGTTTAAAGTTGGAGATAAGAATGATCAGTGTTATAGTTAATGCAAAAAATCCGCCGGCACAATCAATTCAGGAACGCAATGTATATAAAACAGCCGGTTGTGAGTGCGAATATGTTTTGTTTGACGGTTCACAGAATACAAATCTTGCGGCAGTATATGATCATGCTGTAACGATTGCCAAAGGTGATATACTGGTTTTTATTCGTGATGATGTTTACTTTATGAAAATGAACTGGGGACAGATTCTCGAATTAAAATTTGCTAATGACCCATGGCTTGGCGTTGTCGGAGTTGCCGGAACCCAATATCTCTTCCCCAATAAACCATCACTTACTGCTGCCGGCAGACCTTTTATTAAAGGTCGCGTGGTTCATCATCTTCAAAATGGCGATTTTTTTGCTGTGGTATATTCTCAGGAAAACGGTGACTTTGATGTCGTTGCAGTTGATGGTGTTTTTATGGCTGTTAAACGCGAGTTATTTACAAAATGCCAATTCGACTTCAACAATTTCACTTCAGAGCATTTTTACGATCTTGATTTCTGTATGCAGGCGCGTCACACAAACCGGATCCTGGTTTCAACCGACATTGTTATCAAACGCAGATCTCAGGCGGTTTTTGATAAGGAATGGAATGCTCAAGGAACAGTATTTCTTGAAAAGTGGGCAGATGAACTGCCGGCTGCATCAATCGACGCAGTTCCGGATCCATCCAATTTTCAATCAACAGTATGCGTAGATCTTAAAGGGAAAGCTCCAATAGAAACAATCTGTTAGTATCGCGTTCTACATCGATCACGCTGTCAAATGAGATGCAGGTATCAGCCTATATGTCTGTAAATGTATATTGCTTTCCAAGTTTTTAGGAATTTCCAGGCCTTGTTTCACTTGAAGCAGCTCAAGAACATTGATTACGGGTTATTCGAATCTGAATATATTGTCTGACTCAGGGTATTCTGAATTTTTAATGCCGACAACCTTCAGATTGCATTGAATCTAAAATAATGGAACCGCTCAAATCTGTTAATTGTAATACTAAAGATTTTTTCGGATAATTTACAGTAATTAATTCTGATGTAATATTTGGAACTTCAACATATGTGTCAAATGTGCAGGCGCAATCAGCACCCCCATTTGGATCCCTATTATCATTCTCAATAACAGTTATACAATTATCCTTCACCGATGCTTCTACAGAAAGTTCTGCAGCACAATTTCTTGTTTGTCTTGTATGTAAAAGACGAACAATGCTGGTCATTGTATCATATTCCCACAAAAGTCGTTCAGCTGTGCAGTAGGAAGCAGAATCAATACTTAACGATGGTTTTGTAATGGCGTTTTTAGCCAGACCTCTAAAACCATCACACAAACTTACTTCTCCTTTGATTCTTTCTTCATCCGAATTTCCACAATTGACAATAAAAAAAGCAAATAGAAGTATCCCGTATTGGAAAATTGTTACTTTCATAAAATTACTCCGATCATCAAGATAGTTTATTTACACAGAGATCCCGAGTTCTTTTTTAAAACTGCATATCAGGTCCTGAATTTCATGATTATCAGGATAGAACTTTTGCGCCCGGTGCAAATATCCAAGGGCATCCGCTGCGCGCTTGAAATGCATTGACAATTCGGCAAGATTAATTAGCGCATCAAGATTTGACTGATCAATTACAAGAACATCATGAAACGATTTTTCAGCAGCCTGATACTCTTTCAAGTTGAAAAGTATAAATCCCTCAAATATTTTTGCCTGAACATTTTGTGGCTGCAGCGATATCCACGTTTTACACAATTCAAGTGCGCGTATAAAATACCCTTTTTGTACCATAAGTCTGGCCATTAACCGGTAACCATCAGGAAACTTTGGAAATTGATTGATAAGATCAGTGATTTTCTTCTCTGACCCATCACCAAAACCATTGTCAATCATGGTATCACATTCCTTTACAATAGCGCACACATTCCGTTCAATAGCCATTCTCTGACGGTCATTGCGCAGTTGTATCAGATGATTATTCCAGTAATGCAACGGATGCGCAATAAGCATCATTGATGCACTATCCCAGAATTCCGGATTATGCATTACCACCTTCACAGCATCCAGTGGAAATTTACTCATTACCCCTGCTTTGGCAAAATGCTGAAATACATCACTGTAAGGCCCAGATTTGAGTAGTCTGATCATCCTTATTATTATCTCCAGTTGCCGGGGAGTATTTGTATGTTCCGATTTTGAAGCATGAACACTTGAATTGTCTACATATGTTGCATGAGGTAAATAAATGCATCCGTAGCGAAATGCCATGACCTGCGCAACAAACCAGTCACTGTACCATCCAAGCTCCGCAGGAAAGCCACCAATGTCACGTAACAATTTCAGCCTGAATATCACACCCTGCTTAACAATGCCATGTCCGGCCATACGTGCCGATAACATATCCGGCGAAAGAAATGACCTATTTTCGGTCCACATAAGCCCTGGTTCATTCACCTGCCCATTCTTTGTTTCGTAAACGCAATGATTGGCACAAATGATACCTGCATCCGGATACTTCGATACCATATCCATTGCTTCTTCAAAATACCCCGGGAGCACCCATCCTGAAGCATGTATAATCAAACAATAATCTTCTTTTATCAATGTAATGGCTTTATTCATTGCATCTGTCGTATCAAGTTGTGTACTGCTTTGATATACTGTTATGTTCGAATAGTGAGCGATATCACTCCTGATACAATCCAGACTTTCATCTGTTGATCCATTATTAAAGAGTACTATGGTATCAGCCTGCCGTGACTGATGTACTATTGATTCAATCGTTTTTTTAATTGTCAATGCTGAATTTTCGATTATTACTATTACCGATAATGTAGCCATAAACTGTTTTCTCTATCTCTGATAATGACAATCGATTCTATTACCCGACCGTCAAATGCTGCATGATTGTAATTGGTAAGCACAACAGATAACCGGACCATAACATTCCCATTTTTGATTTATTCATTTCGCAGCAACGCGATCACTTTATTTATGCACGCGATTTTATGACGCAGTTCCAGTATTTGCGTCATTTTCCCGAACGCATTTTCCAACGTATCAAGCAGTCCTGATGCATCTTTGATAGAACCGTTCAGAATCAATATATTTATCTTCTCCAGAATCGATGCTATCTCCTGCTCTGAACCTCTTCGTGTCTGCTCACTACGTAAAGCAGCCTGTTCCATGTTCCATACATACAACGAATGTGCCATCAGTAGTTGCGCCGGAACATCCTTTATGTCAATTATTTTCATCACATGATCAACACATGATCGTGAGAGCGGAAACAATGCGGCACTAAAGGCAAAATATGGAAGCACATCACTATATTCAGGGCTTTTCAATATCTGTATTATATTTCTGATTACCTCAGCCTCTTTTTGAACATCCATCATTCCCTCAAAATGATATTCATCCTGCTGATGTATTGTTTCCACAAGAAACTTCTCCGGACAATAGATCAGACCTTTACGATACGCAATAACATGGTAAAAGAACCAGTCACTGTGCCACTTGAGTTGGGTAATAAAACCTCCGGCCCTGATAAACTCATCGCGTCGTACGACACTTTTAGGAAAATTTCCTCCTGCATAGATATCTGCCAGTTCATCCGGTGATAAAAAGAGTTCCCTGTCACTCCAATACATTTCATACGGAACCATCCCGGTTGTCCCGGTGATATTGTTAAACTGATCTCCACAAAACAGCCCGGCCTGAGGGTACGCTGCAAATGCATTCATTGCTTTCTCAAAGAAACCAGGAAGTATATAATCATCCGGTGCAGCAATGTATAGATAGTCACCCGATGCATACGACGTAACGTTCTGCATCGCCGGAATATATCCGCGTTTTTTTTCACTATTTACAAATTTAATATATGCATATTTTTCAACAAACGGCTTAATTATGTCAACGCTTGTATCAGTTGAGCCATCATCCTGAATAATAAACTCATCCGGTGGCCTTGACTGATTCACCACCGCTTCAATAGCCCTACTGACACAATGCGAATGATTGTAATTTGTCATAACCACCGATAATGTAGCCATTGTTCCACTCCATAGGAGGAAGAAAGGTTGCAGTTGAGGTTGAGATTGAGATTGAGGAGAAAAGAATTGTTGTTAACTGTACATCAGAGTAGTAACTGTTGTTCTCAACCTAAGCCTAAATCGTATTCTCATTCATTCTCTTCCTTAACCTTAATCTCAATCTCAACCTTTCTTCTCTTCCTTATCTCATTTCAGACTAACAACTTATACAATTCTGCAATTCTTTTTACCGGAATTCTACTTTTTCTTGATTTTTTTTTATAAATAAGGCATAATAATTTGTCGTATAAGAAGTTATAACTTTTCAGGAAATAGCAGTTGTGTCAGAGCGATGCATTTGACATGACACGACCAGGAAAAACCGGTAGATGCATTATCAATTTTGAAAAAAGGATCTTTCCAGATGGAAAAAATTGTTGTACTTGGAAGTAATTCATTTTCCGGTTCTCACTTTGTCGATTATTGTCTTGAGCAGAACATAAGCGTTATCGGTATGAGTCGCTCAGAAGAACCGCATGAAGCGTTTCTTCCCTACAAACAAAGAAGCTGTGACAATTTTACATTTCACAAACTTGATCTTACTAAAGACCTAATCCAGATTATGGATATTATCAATCAGTACAAGCCTGACTATGTTGTCAACTTTGCTGCCCAGAGTATGATTGCACAAAGCTGGGAGAATCCCGGCGACTGGTTCAAGACGAACACTCTTGCAACGATACTGTTCCATGATAAATTACGTAAATGTCAATTCCTGAAAAAATATGTTCATATTTCAACACCGGAGGTTTACGGTAATTGCTCCGGAATAATATCCGAGGATGCGCCTTATAATCCATCAACACCATATGCCGTTTCACGCGCAGCAGCGGATATGAGCCTTAAAACATTTCATGATGTATACGGCTTTCCGGTAACATCAACGCGTTCCGCTACGATTTTCGGTCCCGGACAGCAGATTTACAAAATAATACCACGAACGATTCTTTTTATCCGTCGTGGTAAAAAAATCCAACTGCAGGGTGGTGGTCATACTGTTCGTTCTTTCATACATATACGTGATGTCGCACGGGGTACACTTGCAGCATGTAAAACATTAAAAACAGGTCAGGTCTATCACTTTTCCACAACACGTCATATAACAATCAGGGAACTTGTTGAATACATTTGTAAATGTATGGATGTACACGCCGGTAGTGTCGTGGAGATCACAGGTGAGCGTCCGGGAAAAGATCTGGCGTACCTTCTTGACAGCACAGCAGCAAAAGAGGATCTTCACTGGAAACCGGAAATAACACTTGAACAGGGCATTGACGAAACAATCCAATGGGTTGATAAATATATTGATACCCTCAGGAGATTACCAATTGATTATATTCACAAACCGTAGACAGTTATAGAAATCAAATTGATAACGATTTGGATATCAATCGGGAATCTGATTTTTAACAACGTTTTCAAACAGGAAAAAACCTGATGCCAGATACATCACTAAGAATACATGGCAGTACCTTTACCAATCTGATACAGCTTAGTGAAGGACGTAATAATCGTTGTTTCAGAGCACGTGGAGCAAACGGTGATGTGCTTATCAAGCACTATTTCCATAGCCCATCAGACATCCGAGACCGGCTTGATGCCGAATATTCGATGCTATCGTTTCTTCATGAGAATGGAATAACCAATGTTCCCAAACCTTTACTCAAAGATGATCATGCACACACCGGTGTTTATGGATTCATTCAGGGAACACCGGTGCAAAACGGAACCGTTTCAGAGGAAGATGTCATTGCACTTGCAGATTTACTGCAGAAAATGTACGATCTGCGGATAAAAAATTCTGCACTGAATCTTCCGTTTGCTTCTGATGCATGTTTCACGGTAAGAGAATACGCCATGAAAACTGAAAAACGTCTTCATTCACTGTGCCAACTTGAACCGTCAGACCGGATTACTGCAGAAGTTGTCGCATTTGTCAGTCATGATGTAATTCCTTATTTTCTTACGCTTCATGCGCAATGCATTGCGGATCCGATTCTTTACGATTCAATACTTGACACACAATATTATGCAATAAGTCCGTCAGATCACGGTTTCCACAATTCAATACGCAGTGTTGATGGAACACTCTATTTTGTAGATTTTGAATACAGCGGCTGGGATGACCCGGCAAAAATGATTTGCGACCCCCTGCTGCAACCTGATATCCCTGTTCCTGAAGAGTTTCATCCTTTATTTATAAGGAAAATAAAAACCATTCTGGATGTGATGCCGGTACATCCGGACAGACTTCATTACATTTATTCCATTCTATCAATAAAGTGGGTTTGCATAACGTTAACCGAATTTCTCCCGGTCCTGGAATCACGCCGTGCGTTTAGTGGAAATCCTCCTGATACTGAACGAAAACATTATCAGCTTACAATTTCCAAAAAACTGTTTGATCGTTCAAAGTATCATTTTAAGCACAGATATATTACGAATCTTATATCGAGAGTTGTTTGAGGATATCATATGGGTTGCGAAATTATTACGGAGATCAACAAATGACAACGCTGACTAATGCTATATTTCTTGATAGAGACGGAGTCCTGATAAAAGATAATGGTTTAATTACAAAAGAGGAAGAGATCGAACTGCTCCAGGATGTCGGCAATGCACTTGTCATGTTTGCGCTCATGCAATACAAACTGATCGTTGTCAGTAATCAACCGGTTGTGGCACGTGGACTCTTAAGCGAAGAAGGAGTACGGTCTCTTCACAAATTAATAGAAAATAAAATTGAACGGGAAACATCGGTCACTCTTGATGATTTTTTCTTCTGCCCGCATCACCCGGAAGCAACGGTTGAAAAGTACCGAACCAGATGTACATGCAGAAAACCGGAACCGGGAATGCTTCTTGAGGCAGCAAAAAAGCACTTTATTGACTTAACAAAAAGCTATATGATCGGTGACCGTATCACCGATTGTATCGCAGGTCATAGCGCGGGTTGCACAACGGTGCAGGTATTGACAGGAATGCATACAGAACCCCCTGGCCGAACTATCCCGGATATTGATTGTTCCTATAAGCCAGATTATACCTGTACTACACTTTTTGAAGCCGCCCAGTGGATTGGTAACCGATGATCACCATTATTTTATTCGCAGGTTATTGTACATACCTTGGTAATTTGACAAAAGACACTCTAAAGCCAATGTTCCCGGGAAACGGAATATAATATTAATAACTGTCGTTTATTGTTTCTTCTACTTACTACTTGCTCCATACGACTCTAAATAAATCCCACACGCGATAATAATCCCCCCGACCCTGCGTATATACGTTGTCTTATTCTCAATGTAACCATTATCCGGGTTCTTATATTTGTATGTAACCCATGCAGTATCCTGTTTTATTGCCTTTTCGACAATTTCACGCCTGAAAAATTTTCCATCTATATCAGGAATATGAAGCAGGTTTTTTCCAACGATTTTAGAATTTACAGGATGCGCAATTATAGTGCCGTTTGTATCATATACAAAAACGTATACGCCATCCTGAAGAAACTCATCATTTGCCTTGTTAATTGCAGTAAACAGGCTATCGTTACCATGTTTCTTTGCAAAATCAACCGCTTTATTAACGTAATCGACTGCATCCTGACGACTTGAACCGGATCTGTTCTCACCCCATAGTGTACAACAACAGAAAAGTAACAGACAACAACAGTTTACACATAAGGAATTCATGATGGACTCCAGTCGCAACAATGCACTCTGCATCAATGATGCCGGATTTGTAACAACATTTTTTATTTGAATAGATCAAGAAAACGGTTCTCGTACAACTCGAAGAGATTCCACCTGTCAAGTTCCTTCTTTAAATCGCTTGCGATTGTCTTATCAGCTTTTGCATCATTAAACATACGTTCGATCTTTTCCATAACATACTGAGGAACCTTTTCCTGTTCAACGTCCTCAAGCTCCTGCTGTAACTGTTCATCGTCATGTGTTGCAGCACCCCCTGAACTAAAATCTCTGATACGCTCTTCGATCAGCGATAACTGTTGCGACATATTATCGATATTTTCCTTGATTTCTGACAAGTCTACGTTAAAGTCAAGGAATTTGCTGATCGACTGAATCAACTGCAGTGATGCTTTCGGATAACTCAGATTGACTGCATATCCCGGAATTGTACCGAGCATACATGCAGATTCGATGTGCCGTGATGCAGCCACCCCCAAAAGCAAACCATTCAATCCGGCAATATATCCATCAGGCATTGGTGTAAGTCCATGCTGCTGCAAATCAATAAGGAACTCAGGAATATTGCATGTGACAAGTACCTGAGAATCATCAGCATAGGACATCGGCTGTGCAAATGCTGCAAATGTAAACACGTGCTGTACCGGATACTGCATGATTACATCAAGGATAGTCTTGATAATCATTATCCCCTCTTTGCCGCTTATTTGAGCATTACTCTCAAAAATGATAAGATCCGGGTTATTGGTATAGTAGAAAACCGCTGTCGGAATTTCA
Organism: Fibrobacterota bacterium; assembly: GCA_023459055.1. GTDB lineage: Bacteria > Fibrobacterota > Chitinivibrionia > Chitinivibrionales > Chitinispirillaceae > JAAZBG01. The sequence goes on along the minus strand of JAEWVR010000036.1, from coordinate 47,800 downwards.
GGAAATTGTGATATTCCGTTTTTGACAACAATAGAATCCGGAATAAAAAACGGACTCATATCAATCTCTGCAAACAACCGTGCATCAAGCTTACGCCTTAGATAGTCGACAGTGATCAATCCAACATTGCCCATCCCTGGCCATGCAGCAAGCACTGTAGGTGGATTTTTAAATTCAATCGTTTCAAGAGTTTTCATCATAAATCCTCATAAATCTTGCCCCCACAACACCAAAATGGCTATATGAAGTATTCTATTTACATTACCGTATTTAAGTATAGATTTATTGTCGCTAATTTGTCTATTAGTAAGAGATTAATTTATGCTCTTACCATTTTTTATCACTCAGTCAGTATCAGACAACAAGCAATAATTCAAGTGCATTCCACACAAAGAAAAAAATTATCAGTAAGCGAAGACAGTACCCATACTGCCAGACAGCATTATCAACATAAGCGTTATTGCACCTAAGCCCTGCCTTACCCGTAATCCCGTAAAATATTGCAAATACTTTACATTATTTTTTTCAGGAAATATGTTTTAATGGTGATAAACGGTTAAATAATCTATTTTAAGCCCATGTTTAATAAAAAATTAATTCTTGCACCCATGGCAGGTGTAACAGATTCTGTATTCAGGCAGATATGCAAAAAAAAAGGCGCAGACATTGTTGTGTCTGAGATGGTAAGTGCTGAGGGACTCTTCTATAAATCAAAAAATACTTCAGAGATTATGCGATTTATTGAGATGGAGCGGCCGATTGGTATACAGCTTTTCGGTTCAAATCCGGATCATCTCGCAAGAGCGGCTGTGCAGATTTCTGAAACGATCAAACCCGATTTTATAGATTTAAACAGCGGGTGTCCTGTCTCAAAGGTAGTCAGCAAAAACGGGGGGGCATCACTGCTCAAAGACCGTCCGCTCTTTGAAACGATTCTTAAAACGCTTGTTTCGTCAACAACAATACCGATTACAGTCAAGATTCGATCAGGCTGGAACAAATATGAATGGGTTGATACAGATTTTGCAAAAGCAGCAGAGCAGTGCGGTGTCGCAGCAATTACGGTTCATCCCCGGTCACAGACCATGATGTTTACCGGGCACTCCTTCTGGGACCGGATCGCTGCTGTAAAACAGTCTGTTTCCATTCCGGTTATCGGCAATGGTGATATTGTTCATGCAGAAGATGCAATCAGGATGTTTAATGAAACCGGGTGTGATTCTGTGATGATCGGGCGTGGAACGTATGGTAATCCGTGGATTTTTGAGCAGATCAGGGCGATGCTTGACAATAAGCCAACAACGGAAACATTAATAATTGACAGATTAACACTTGCCCTTGAACACCTTGAGCTGTTCAAATCTTTTTTCAGTGAAAGCCATGCCACCAGAGAGATGAAAAAACATTGTGCATGGTATATAAAGGGAGTTTCAGAGGCGACGGTACACAGGAACCATATTTTCAGGGCCGATACGTATCAGGACATTTACAATTCGATAAAAAACCTTATTGCAGTACAGCATCAAAAAAACAATTATGACCATGGGGGGCTGTAATGGATAACAGCAATCTTAAGGCAATTCTTGAAAAACTTTACAACAAGAGTATTTCTATTGATGATGCGCTTGGACATTTAAAAGACCTCCCATTTCAGGATCTGGGGTTTGCCAAGATTGATCATCACCGGGCACTACGCAAAGGGTATCCTGAAGTAATCTTCTGTCAAAGCAAGACTCCGGATCAGGTCGTTGCGATTGCGAAAGCTCAGATCGAACATGGTGCGACGGTTTACGGAACAAGAGCAAACAGCGACGTTTTTGACGCCGTGCAGAAGGAGATTCCATCCGTTGAAATTGACGAGCTAGGAAAAGTTTTCTGGCACAAGTCATCATCATGGAACATAGCAGATAAGGTACATGGGGAAATTCTTATTTGTGCAGCCGGCACTGCAGACCTGAGTGTTGCACGTGAGGCACAACGGACCATTGAAATAATCGGGCATCCGTGCAATGTATTGTCTGATGTCGGTGTCAGCGGTATTCATCGCCTGTTTGCATATAAAGAACTGCTTCAGAAGGCACCAGTGATTATTGTTATCGCAGGCATGGAAGGTGCGCTACCATCAGTAATCGGGGGATTTGTTTCCTGCCCTGTCATTGCCGTTCCGACAAGTGTCGGATATGGTTCCCATTTAAACGGCCTGGTCCCGATGTTTGCGATGCTCAATTCCTGCGCGTCAGGAATGACCGTAGTCAATATCGACAACGGGTTTGGCGCTGCATGCGCTGCTGTTGCGATTAACAGAGTCGGGTTGTGATGAACAGAGTAGCAAGTAGAGTATGCCAGCTGTCTGGTTTTTTATCGCAAATTCACTAAAGAAAAACATAGGTATTTTTACAATTTTTCATAGGAATATTTGTATACATTCTACATTTTTTCATAGGAATATTTGCATTCATTCTGCATTTTTTCATAGGAATATTTGCACAATCGATGTAACTAATTGTATATTGGTTATATTTGTGTCCGTTGTTTTATGATAATTAAGGTGTAAAACTGTATGCAACGATCACTTTATTCAGAACTTCTTGTATGGAAAAATGATTCTGTTCGTAAGCCATTGGTTTTAAGAGGAACCCGTCAGACTGGAAAGACATTTCTTCTTCAATTATTTGGAATTAATGAATTCAGAAAGTCGCATTATCTTAATTTTCAGCTTGACAAAAAAGCACGTTCAATTTTTGAAGAGAACCTTAGTCCTGAATCAATTATCGCTAAACTTGAGTTTCATCTTGCGACCAGATTTGAACAGGATACCGATCTTCTTATACTTGATGAAATTCAGGATTGTCCCAGAGCATTGACGAGTTTGAAGTTTTTTTACGAACAGATGCCAAAACTTGCAGTATGCTGTGCCGGATCATTACTTGGAGTTGTACATTCAAAGGAACCATTTCCTGTCGGAAAAGTAACATTTCTTAATTTATGGCCATTGTCATTTGGAGAATTTTTACTTGAACGGGATCCTCGTGCATACAATGCCTGGAGTACAATAACTAAAGATATTTCGATTCCTGAGATCATTCATAATGTATTGATGGAACGCCTTAGGGAATATTATGTTGTAGGCGGGATGCCGGAAGCAGTAAAAACCTACTGTGCACATCTTGACAATCCATTAAGTGCATTCGAGCAAGTCCGGTCATTACAACAAGATCTGCTCACATCATTTATCAGCGACTTCTCAAAATACTCCCACTCTGTCCATGCACAGGAGATTGTTTCGATATTCGAGTCAATTCCATCACATCTTGCAAAAGAAAATAAAAAATTCAAACCATCAGTTGTAGCTGCAAAAAGCAGGTTTTCCAGTTTTAAAAATGCCATCGATTGGTTAACAGGTGCAGGACTTGCAAACAAAGTGATGATCACTAATTCCGGGGAAATTCCTTTTTCAGCATTTACAGAAGAAAACAGGTTTAAATTATATCTTTTTGATACCGGATTATTAGGAGCGCTTGCACACATACCGATACAATCGTTCATAACACCATCAGATCTGTTTGCAACATTCAAAGGTGCTTTTTGTGAGAATTTTGTTTCCCAGGAATTTACGTGCGCGACAAGTATGCCACTTTATTGCTACGCCAATAATACATCCGAAATTGAATTTTTACGCGAGATTGATGGTCAGGTTTATCCTATTGAAGTAAAAGCCGGACAAAGTGGGAAGTTAAAAAGTCTGAATGTTTTTGCATCAAAATACAGAACTCCCTGCCGGGTCCGCTTCAGCGCAAGAAACCTCGAAATTAATGAGCAGGCACAGATGCATTCATATCCACTTTACCTCGCCGGACGGTTTCCTCTTGTTTAATCTGATTAAAAATTCTTTACATGAAAAATCATTTTAAAACTTAACAAGATATATATGCGCCCAGTTCTTTCCCGTGATATAAAACAACGAATCCATATCACGGTATGCAATACCATTAAGCACGCACTCCTGAGATACCGGTTTTTCAACTGCAACAATTCCTGAACAATCAATCAGTCGAGTCACCGTACCATTATTCAGATCAATCTCTGCGATTGTGTTTTCATACCAGATATTTGCGTACAGTTTACCGTTTGCGTATTCGAGCTCATTAAGATTGCGTAGTGGTTGTCCATTCAGCCGTATCTGAAGTTTACGTTTCACCGCAAATGAAGAATCACGAACATATATGGTATCGGAACCGTTACTCATGTATATCGATGTTTTATCATGTGCAAGCCCCCACCCCTCGCCTGAATAGCTAATTTTCTTTTTCAGTTTAAAATCCAATGGTGAGTAGACAAAACAGATTGATTCCTTCCAGGTCAATTGAAACAATTTTCCTTTAAAAACCGTGCACCCTTCAGCAAACACGCTGTCAACAGACACCTTTTTGAGAATAACACCATTTGTGTCAAGCATCCGCAGTGATGATTTTCCATATAAACCGGTACTTTCAATAAGTCTCCCATTGTACATTTCAAGACCCTGGGTAAAAGCATTCTGGTCATGATTGATACGTTTAATGATTTTCGGTTGCACAACCGGTATCTGACGAAACTGTGCATAAACAATTGTTACAGAAACCAATAAAATCATCATACCGTTACAACACTTCATTCCCGTCTCCATTATCAAAGTATTAAACCATTCATGAGATACTGCATGTACTATCAATTATTCAGGAGCTGAAATAATACATTGCGACTCCTGACCATCCCTTGATGCCGATGTTACCAGAACATTCTTTACTCTGTCACATTGTATCCGGTGAGCTGCTATTGACGGATGAAGTTGTACGCCCGGTACAACATTTCTGTTTTCCTGAATACATTTACATGCAAGAATAACCGATAGTACTCCATTTAACGCAAAGCAATTACCAAATACCGTTGACGTAAATGCGACGTCCTTTATTCCGTTGTCAAAATTTATCTTTATCGTCTCAAGTTCGAAACTATCCTGAGGACCACCGGATGCACCTGAAATTACTAAATCTTTTTTTATAGCAGACCATCCTGATTCATGAGATGTATATGTTGCAATAGCCCGCGCCATACTATCTTCTGTCATCTTTTCAAATACTACAAATGCACTACCCTCACTTAGTGATAAACCGTACTCGTTACAGCTACATGATGGCAGGTAAGGTGGAGTAATCCCGTTATACCAGCCTTTAGCCTGATAAATCTTTTCGGTAATCGGTGAATACTCCTCGGCAGATCCGGCAAGATATGAAGCATATTCATTACAACCTACAGCTTCTGCCGCCTGATTTAACAGATCAATTCCGGATGATTCCAGACCGGTAAAGGTAATGCCGCCACTTGTCAATTTGTACAGTGTCGAAATAGTGGAAAGCGGAGCATTGGTAACCCCATTGGAAAATGCAGAGGGACTTGCACTATCAGCACCGTATTCAAAAAGCAGATCATGAAATTCGGCTAAAAATGATGTTGATCCGTGAGTCAAGGCAACACCTGCAGCCATTTTCGATCTATCAGCACCGGACATCATCAGCGCCTGATCCGCAGCACTCACGGTGAGCTTGACAAGCTTAGATAGTCGCCGCAGTTCACGTGCATTCTGACCCTGCGGCAACGGTATCGAATCAACAGTTCTTTTATGTTTGCATTTTTTAAGAACATCTTCACGACAATCGCCGTAAGACTGCACTGATGGCATCACGATACCGATTCCTGTAATCGCAACGGTTTTAGAATGTTTCATAGTGCCTCCAGTACCAGTGCTGCACACTCACCTCCAAAACCAAGAGAAACACTCAGAACTTTCCTGACAACACAATTACGTGGTTTATCAGAGATATTCAGATGAGTAAACAACGGGTCCGGATCACTGCAATGTAGCGTTGCAGGTATTAAACCATGTACGATTGACACAACAGAAATTACCGCGGCGATAGCCCCGGCTGCACCATACGTATGACCAAGCATTGACTTTGATGAACAAACAGGAATATCTTTCAATCGATCACCAAATACATTTACAAATCCGTTATATTCTGTAATATCGTTAACTATTGTTGCAGTTCCATGAGCATGAATATGATCAATCTGTTCGGGCCGAACATCTGCATTGTCAAGTGCTTTACGGATTGCAGATGCAATACCGCTTCCCTGAGGATCTGATTTTGTATAGTGAAACGCTTCAAGTGCATTTCCATAACCAGTGATTTTCGCAACCGGTGATGCCTCCCGCCGGCGTGCATACTCCTGCGATTCTATAACACAAAACGCAGCCCCTTCACCGGGATTTAAACCATCCCGTGATGCACTAAACGGCCTGCATTCCTTTTTCGAAAGCAACCGTAAACAATTAAATCCTGCAATAACAAATGGAGAGAGTGCATCAACGCCTCCTGCCACAGCACATACTGAATGCCCGCGTCTTATACGGGCCATTGCCGTTCCGATGGCGGTTGTTCCTGATGCACATGCTGAAGATACAGTAATATGCCGTCCTGTAAATCCGTACTTTTTAGACAGCACATTCGCTACCGCATCCGGCATTACATTTCTGACAAGATCCGGATTTAATGGTTGTCCGGATCTCATAGCCTTGTAATAAAGGGTTCCTCCATGCATATTTCCAAGTGTTGTCCCAGCTACAAGATCCATCGTACAATCCCGCGGATGTATCTTTGATGTCGCAAGGGCTTCACTAATTGCTTTATCTGCAAGAAGAATACTTCTGTCTCCCGCAGTTGCATCAATGGAATCATTAATCAATGTTGATGGCACCTTACCGCACATGCATGGGTCAGGCAGACCACCATCAAAAAAATTATGTGCAGAAAGTGACGAACGCCCCTTTTGTAATGCATTGAGATGATCTGTATACCCATATCCGGCAGCGGAAATAATCCCAATGCCTGTTACCCATAGTTCATCACTCATAGTACCGGAACAGCCTTTTTCTCAAGTGCTTTTTTAAAAAGTTTGTACATCCTGTATCGCTGCGGTTCATCATGATAGAAGGTATTCCACGCATAATGATACATTTTCTGCAGTGTATCGGGAGTCATCTGTTTTGGTTTAAAAACAACATTACCCGCATTGTAAAGATTCAGATCATTCGATAGTATCCTGTCATTCTTTTCATACTCTTCCCGTATCGGAGTATGTGCAAAAGGTGTTAGAATAGTAAACTCAGCAAGATCAAGGTCGATCTCTATCAGAAAGTCAACAAGCCGTTTGATATAATCCTCATCCTGGTCATCGGTACCGAGGATTATAGTACCTTCCACACCAATACCATAGCTTTTATACCGGCGAACACGCTCACGAATATGATCTGATGTATCAAATATAGCCTGATATACATACCATGCACCTGCTTTGGCAGCTTTCTCAAGTACCTCATCATCGTCCTCAATGGGATGGCAGCACCACACCTTCTTTAACGGCACCATTGCATCAAAGAGATCCATTTCCCACTGTTTATCCTGCGCGAGTGAATTATCAACGATAAAAAGCCGGTCATTGTCAATCAGGCTCAGTTCTTCAACCACTTTATCAATAGGACGGGGACGGAATTTTTTGCCACCCAGAAACCCTGTACAACAAGGGAAACAGTTAAACCGGCATCCTCTTGACGCATGAAAAAGGTCAACCATCCTTGTACCTTTATAATCATACCTGCTGTAATCAAGAATCGATCGTCTTGCCGGCCCGATACTTGCGGTATCAGGAAAATCATTCATATAATTATAGAGTGGCTTGAGAGTACCATTCTTTTTGTCAACAAAGACATTTTCAAGTCGCCCACCCTCTACTTCACCAAGAAACATACTTGACGCATGTTTGGCGACTTCTTCCGAATGAAGCATTGTTGCGATACCACCAAAGATGACATCTTTTCCACTGGCCCGTATCTGATCTGCAAGTTCAAATGCACGCGGCAGCTGTGAAGACAACATGGTGGAAATTCCAACAAGATCCCATTTTGTCAAATCAGGCAAGTCCTGCACATTCTCATCAATAAAGGTGACATCAACCCATGATGGTATCGCGGCTGCCATTACCACAGGTCCGTGAGGCGGCAGATGAAATTCTGTCTGATGCTCAAGTTTTGGCCATTTTGGATAGAGTAGCAAAAATTTCATTAAAACTCCGATGCTACTTTCAGGTAGACTTTTTCACTTAACAGTTCGTAATCAACACTAAAAACAAATTTCTTGAAATACATACTTGATCTATAATGCCCAAGTTCCACTGCGGCACTTATCAGATGCCCTGCAGCAGCATTTTTTGAGTAGTTCTTATCATGTAAAATTTTCCTGGATGGATTTTCAAGAAATGTACCATTCATTTCAAGGAGCAGGGAATAACCGACAGATCCATAAAAATTATCAAAATAATATCTGTTGCCGGTATTTATGTTCCTGACAATAGGAAAAACATATTTCGCAGAGACCATTGACTGCAGCAGCATTGCTGATTCATCTTTGAATTCATTAAATATCATTGTTCTGTCAAACAGGTAATAATTACCCTGAAGTACAAGCTGCAGGGCATTGTATTTACTCAATGGGAATGCATGAAAAAGCAGCGCTGATGTATAAAATGCATTTGCATTATACAACCTTGTATCTGATCTATCCTCATCAACATATTCGATTTCCTCAAATGGAATAAACTCTGCACCTGTAGAAATTGTGACCTGACTATAATTATTAAAGTTATAATTTATATCTTCATTGTAGGTACCCGTTGTACTCCAGTTGACGATTACCGGTACTTGTCCATATATCCAACTGGAATTTACTGCTGATTGTCCGTATATCGATGGAAATGAGAGAAGAATGGACGGTACTGCACCGAATGCAATTGTTGCATTTTTTGATAGTTGATACTCAGACAACAAGGATGCATTAATTATATATGGTACAGGAATAATTGAAGTAACTGCTGCAATCTGAAATTGCAGTGTTGCTTTATTCTCCTTATTTACCAGCGATAACATTGGCTGCAAATAAATCTGATACTGTAGAGAATTTGAATCAGATGAATCTGCATTTGAAGCCTGAGATTTAAATGTCTGATTTAACCTTGTATTAAAATTATTATTCTTTATAATTCCTGAACTGAGAATCTCACCTTTAACCGCAGGCATTTTCATTAATGCCTTCTGTCGGAGAAAATTATTATCGTTGTGCAACATTTTCGATTTATAACTCTTCTTCCGGCTATCAACTGCACGTTCGTTCAAACCGGCAATTCCTGCAGCCAGTCCGATTACTTTGTTCTTTTTCTCAAGAGGATCCTGTTGATACAATGAAAGAGATACTCCTGCGTTGTATGTTGTCGAATCAATATCCACATTGTCATCTTTTATAATGAGTCCATCATTACGCATTATCGCACCGAAGATTGTAAACTCAGACATTTTACATCCATAATGCACCCGATAGGGTGTTGCGTTAATTGTTACTTTACCTTTCGGTACTGGCAAGGATTTGAATGTGCAGACAAGACCGGATGGGACCTGATACGCTGCACCTTTGATATCGCATTTGGCAATGGTGAATCCTGATACATTATAACCGCAGAAGATGATCGCACTGCTATCAGCCACAACAGGAGAAAAACATCCGGTAATTGTATTTGTGTACCGTTGCAAGTCGGACCCATCACTGTTAATACTATAGATATTATTGACTCCATCATAATCAGCATTGAAATAGATCCGGCCATCCGCAGCCCAATATGGTGATTCTTCCCGGGCAGTATTCGATGTCAGACTCGTTACCGTAGTGTCAAAAGTAGAATAAATATACAGCTTTGAGACTCCATCAACGAGTTTCTCGGCGACAAATCGTGTTGAATCCTGAGGACTCCATGACAATCTTAAAATCGGTTCTCCTATAACCGTGTTAACGGTATTTATAATATTTCCGCTTGCAATATCGAGAATGCCCGGCTGGAAAACACCTTTATTAAATGTCACAACTCCGACAGTTCCGTTAACCGGAGACACTGCCACATTGTAAATACGGCCACCATTGGTTATTCGTATAGTTTTCCCGGTCTTCAAATCATACGAAAAAAGATCATTAAGAAAAGATCCGTGCCTGTTGGGATCACGCGACTTGACAAAATACACTTTACGGGAATCGTTCGAAAAAGCCCATGATGTATGTGCATACCGGATTTTATGGATTATTTTGCCGGTTGCATACTCGCAAATCAGAAGTGATGTCTGCCCGGCATCATCACGACCGCTTGATAAATACCCGAAAAACCGTTTATCCGGCGACACCTGCGGCACTGCATTAATCAAACCGCCATGACTTAAGACTGTCTCAGCAGAACCCGCAGATGGAAACCTGACGCGATATGACTCGCTCAAACTATCAAGCCACTCAGCATACAACGATTCAACCTGACGGCCGGTTCGCTCGCTGAATTCGGTTCTGAAATCAATTCGTTGCGATGCCCCGTTTCTCAATATAGCAGTTATATTGTCAAGCCCGCACCGATTGACGAGAAACTTTACAAACGAATACCCCTGATTATACACCTGTTCATTACCACGAAAATCATGGCTGAAAACGCCCATTTCATCAAGACTCAACTGCCGCCTGGCCATCACTGCTGTGCGCAGCAGCATCTCCCGACGCGCATCCCAACAATCGTGCCCCAACCGTTCTGCTCCTAATTGTGCAATACCCTCAGCAAACCAGTCTGGCCATGGTGTTATTTTAGCAGCAACCTCCTGAACGGTAAGATTTTCGTAGGGGCCCTGAAGATTCAGGTCTATGGCTATATCAATCATTTTCGAGCTGCGATTGCTTTCAAGACTGAGAATGTGAGTGATTTCATGTGAAATGACATTTCTCAGCCAGGTGGTATTCGTACGAAACTCCATCTGTGCATCAGGTATCCAGATCATTATTGCCCCTGATGTGTAATCTGCCCATCCGTTACTGTAATCATCATAATCTGCAAGTGATAATTCAATCCGGGTACGAAGCTTATAGTCAAAAAGAGGTGCAAGCGCTGCGAATGTTTCCTCTGCAATTTTCCATGCGGCATACAATGCTGGTTCAGTCTTGTCATAGTAGTTAATTGAGAAATGCTCAGTTGTAACAGTTCTCCATTTAATTTCCGGATGATTGTACCCGGCGCAGTATGCAACCGTAAACAGAATTGACAATCCACACATCAATTTTTTCATGCAATGCCCTTGATGATAAGTAATTATGTGGGGAAATATACTATTTCTCGTAAATCCCGACAGACTTTTTCAAAATAGTTTCAGACAGAGTATTTTGGGAAGCAGGGATAGATGAAACGCCAACAATGTCGGTGAGAGATGGCAACTATTATCTATTCTATATTGATTGTTCTGCATTTATTTTCCGTCCTTTGACAATCAACTGCTGAATTACCAGAGGAATTGTTTCGATAACATCACTGGCAACAACAGAGTACTCACTCAAACATTCTGATGCAATCACTCCAGCCTGTCCAAGCAGATATGCGCCAAGTACTGCGGAATCCCGAACAACTGCACCTTGCGCGAGAAGCGACACAATACACCCGCTGAGGACATCACCGCTCCCGGCTTTTGCAAGAGCACTATTTCCAAACGGCAGGATATACACAGCACCATCAGGACAGGCACAAATCGACGGATTCCCTTTTAGTAAAATGGTAATTCCAAACTTTTGCGAAATAGTTTTAACCTGATTAATCAACTTTAACGGTTCCCGTTCGAGCGGCCCGAACAATCGTGCCCATTCACCCCGATGCGGTGTGATAATTACTTCACCGATATGATTCTCAAGTTCATCAGCATACCCCTTGAATGCATTTAATCCATCAGCATCAAGTATCAATGGTAAACTGACACTTCTAACCAGTTCACGAACAAGTTTTGATGTCCCGATTTCATGCCCAAGACCGGGTCCAATACACATAGCCTGTTTCCCGTCAGCGAGTATGCGAATCTGCTCGATAGCATTGATTGACACTGCACCGGATTCATTTTCCCACAGCGGATGAATTACTGTTTCTGTCAACTTCACAGAAAGGATATCTGCAATTGATACAGGCACCGCGCAGTGAGTCATTCCACACCCGGCACGAAGTGCAGCCATTGATGCAAGTGCGGCACTACCGCTCATTCCCCGGGATCCGCATAAAAGCAGCGCAAGTCCATGATCATGTTTCGAACCGGCAGCATGTCGCGGTGGCAGCATTTTGTAAAGATCATGCACGTCCGGAGTAAGAATATCTATTTTTTCTTTTTCGATACTAACCTTATCATAATCAAGTGGTTGAATTTTCAATCTCCCGACATTCGATCTACCCGGATAGAAATAAAGTCCGACTTTTGGAAATCCCATCGTAACAGTAAACTGTGCATCAATACAGGGTGAGAATGGAATTCCGGTATTATTGTCAAGCCCTGATGGTGTATCTGCGGCAACGACGTTAACATGTGACCGATTAATACAATTAATTGCATCCGCATAAAGCCCCTCAGGATTGCCCTTTAGTCCATTTCCCAAAAGAGCATCTATAATAATACTGAATTTCGAACAATCAGGAAAAGCCTCTTTATCCACAATTTCAATTACCGTATTCCCGGCAGCAACATAATCATCATAGGCCCGTTTCGCCTCATTCTGAAGATCATCACATTTACATAGAGCATAACAGATAACATCATAACCTCTACCAAGCAGTATCCGTGCAGCCGCGAAGCCATCCCCTCCATTATTACCTTTGCCACAGAAAACGGCAATGCGTACACCATCTCTTTTATCAACGACATCCACAACTGCATCAGCAATGCCCTGAGCAGCAGATTTCATCAACATATATCCTTTTTCACTATCTCCATTAATGGTTCCAGTGTCTATTGCACGTATCTGTTCTGTTGTACAAATAAGATTCATCACAGGAATCCTTTCTGCTTAACCTGAATCCGGTAATTCCGCTTACGATAAAGAAGAGCAATTCATTAGATAAATGTACTTTTAATGCATCCCATTTGCAACATACAAGCTCACGATTTTAAAACTTTTATACACAAAACCAGGTTGTTTTCCATGAGTCACCACTTCTGGTTATTTATTTGTGAAAATCCGGTGACAGTATGGTATATTGAATAAAACCACATACATTTTAATTGTTGTAAACAAAGCAACACACTCAACAAAATCCTGATTTATCAGGTACACAGATTATGCCACGATTATTTATTGCAATTGACATGCCAGAGCAAGTGCGGGACCAGATAAGTGATCTTTATACTGCAATTCAGGGAGCCCGCTGGATTCCTCATGATCAGCTTCACATTACGATGCGTTTTATCGGGGAAACCGATACACAAACAGAGACATCAATAATTACTGCACTGGAACAAATCCGGTTCGAACCGTTCCACATAGCGGTAAAGTCAACCGGTTTTTTTCCTTTGCGTAAAGATCCGGAGGTATTGTGGGTTGGTATTGACAACTGCACAGAGCTTGAAAATCTTCAGCGTTCTATTGAGCGGATGCTCACAGCTCTCGGTATGAAAACAGAGAGTCGCACATTTCATCCGCACATAACAGTTGCCCGCCTTGACAGACCTCACAAAGAACGTGTGATTCAGTTTATTACCGATAATCATCTTTTTAAAACAGAGCCCTTTGAAATAAGTGAGTTTCATTTATACAGAAGTTACCTTGGGAAAAACGGGGCGCAGCATGTCAGGGAAGCGAGTTTTGTGTCAGAGTGAATGGACAAAATTCAGTAGCAAGTAGCAAGTAGCAAGTAGCACGTAGTAAGTGCCAACAGCCAACAGCCAAAAAATATAAGCCTAATAAAAAAGGACTGGATTACTCCGGTCCTTTTTTATTGTACTAACGTGTAAACTACTTTTAAGTAATTACTTTTTTGCAGGACGACCGCGTTTTTTTGCAACAACTTTTGGAGCTGCAGCTTTTTTCGTTGCCTTCTTCGCAACCGGTTTTGCTGCCTTTTTAGCAACTGGTACTGCTTTTTTTGCTGAACCAGCCGGACGACCACGTTTCTTAGCTGCTACAGGAGCTGCTTTTTTTGCTGTTGGTTTTGCAGCGACTTTCTTCGTTGCTGCTTTTTTAGTCACGGTTTTCTTTGCAACGGCCTTTTTAACTGGTTTTGCTGCTGCTTTCTTCGCTGCCGGTTTCGTCGCTGTTGCTTTTTTTGCTGTAACTTTTGCCATGGTTTTCACTTCCTTTACAGTTGTTTTAGATTTATTTCCAGACTTTTTGTCTTCTACCGCTGCTTGTGCTGCCGCCAGACGTGCAATAGGTACACGGAATGGTGAGCATGAGACATAATTCATACCTGCACGATGGCAGAACTTGACAGATTCAGGATCTCCACCGTGCTCACCACAGATACCGACCTTGAGTTCAGGGCGTGATGAACGACCGCGATCGATACCAAACTTAATGAGTTCACCAATACCTTCCTGATCAATTGTCTGGAAAGGATCAGCTGGTAAAATTTTCTGTGTAAGATATTCAGGGAGGAACCCGCCGATATCATCACGAGAGAAACCAAAACCCATTTGAGTAAGATCATTGGTACCAAATGAGAAAAACTCTGCTGTTTCAGCCATTGACTTTGCAGTAAGGGCTGCCCGTGGAATTTCAATCATTGTACCGTACATGAACGGAATCTTTTTGACACCAAGGAACTCACAGACTTCAGCATATACCCTATCAACGATTTTCTTCTGATTTGTTAACTCATTAACCGAACATGTTACAGGAACCATGATCTCAGGGAATGCCTTTTTACCTTCTTTAATAAGTTCGCCAGCAGCAAGTAGAATTGCGCGGATCTGCATTTCAGAAACCTCAGGATAGGTTATACCAAGACGAACGCCTCGGTGTCCAAGCATCGGATTGCATTCCTTGAGAGCTTCACCGCGTTTCTTGACTTCAGCAACACTGATCCTGAGCTCCTTAGCCATTGCTTCGATTTTGTCATCACTATGAGGCACGAATTCATGAAGCGGAGGATCAAGAAGACGGATTGTGATTGGCAATCCATTAAGAACTTCCATGGTCGCTTTGATATCATGTTTGACAAATACTGCGAGTTCATTAAGCGCTGCCTTACGCTCGTCAACAGTACCGCTCATGATCATTTTTCTAAGAAGGAACAGCGGTTTGTCTGAACCTTCGCCATAGAACATATGCTCTGTGCGGAAAAGCCCGATACCCTCAGCACCAAATGATACCGCTTTTGAGGCATCAGCAGGTGAATCAGCATTTGTTCTGATCCTGAGCTTTCTTGTTTTGTCACACATTGCCATCAGAGCAACAAATGACTGATTGTTATCAAGGTCAATATCAACAAGGCCAAGCTGACCTTCATATACTGTACCTTTGGTACCGTTAATGGAGATCCATTCACCCTCTTTTATCACCCTGCCCGATTTTGTCTTAAATGTTTTACCGGTAACTTCGATGTCTGAACATCCGACAACACAGCATTTGCCCCAGCCTCGTGCAACCAGTGCTGCATGTGATGTCATACCACCTTTGGATGTAAGAATCGCCTGTGCCTTATGCATCCCGTCAACGTCTTCCGGTGATGTTTCCTCACGGACAAGAATAACCTTCTCACCACGTGATGCCCACTCGACTGCATCCTCTGATGTAAACACAACACGACCTTTTGCACCACCAGGACCGGCAGGAAGACCCTTTGCGATATAACTTGTTGCTGATTCAGCAGCAGGATCAATCATTGGAAGAAGGAGTTCCACAAGCTGATTCGGTGCGACACGCATAATCGCAGTGTCAATATCAATCAGCTTTTCCTTAACCATATCAGTTGCTGTACGAACAGCAGCAACTCCGTTACGTTTGCCAACACGGCACTGAAGCATAAAGAGTCGTTTATTTTCAATTGTAAACTCGATATCCTGCATGTCTTTATAGTGTTTCTCAAGACGTTTCTGGATATCGAACAACTGTTTATAGATTTCAGGCATGACCTCTTCAAGTGTAGGATGATCTTTACTCTGATCATTTTTTGAGTATTCATTAATAGGTGATGGAGTCCTGATACCAGCAACTACGTCTTCACCTTGCGCATTGATCAGATATTCGCCATAGAACAGTCCCTCACCATTTCCCGGGTTACGGGTAAATGCAACACCAGTTGCACTCTCTTCGCCCATATTTCCAAATACCATACTCTGAACGGTAACTGCAGTTCCCCACTCGTCTGGAATTCTTTCGATTCTGCGATATTCAACAGCACGCTTTCCATTCCAGCTCATAAACACTGCACCGATACCACCCCAGAGCTGATCCTGAGGATCCTCAGGAAATGGTTTGCCAAGCTGATCCTTGACAATCTGTTTAAACTCTGCCACAAGAGCCTTGAGCTCATCAGCAGATATTTCAGTATCAAGTTTATAACCTTTTTCATGTTTTAGCTTTTCAAGACGTTCATCAAGAATTTTTCTGATACCCTTGCCACCCTTTGGCTCAATTCCTTCGGCTTTTTCCATTACGACATCAGCGTACATCATAATTAAGCGACGGTATGCATCGTAAGCAAAACGGGGATTATTTGTTTTGTCAATAAGCCCCTGAACAGTGACATCGTTAAGACCGACATTCAGAACAGTGTCCATCATGCCGGGCATTGACTTGCGGGCACCGCTTCGTACTGATACGAGCAGTGGATTAACCGGATCTCCGAATTTTTTACCCATCAGTTTTTCAACACTTTTGAGTGCTGCATCAACTTGTGATTTTAATTCTTTTGGATAATTTCTTTTATTAGCGTAGTAGTAAGTGCAGACATCTGTAGTGATTGTAAAGCCTGGTGGAACAGGAAGTTTTAGTGCGGGATTCCCAGCCATCTCGGCAAGATTCGCACCTTTACCACCGAGAAGATTTTTCATCGATTCATTACCATCAGCTTTTCCACCACCGAAAAAATACACATACTTGGCCATAAATTGATCCCTCCAGAGGATTTTTTGATAATTATTTGAAGTGCATATAATATAAATTGTATTTAATAACAATTCAAAGAAAAATACCTTTTTTTTCGATTAAGTAAAACACTGCGAATTTACAGGTCATTAATTAATTCAACGTTTACAAACAATTATTTCAATCGCATTATTTCAATGAATCACTAATCAAATTTTTAACTATTTATTACCTTTTTTAATCAATAAAAATATTAATTCACCAGTTACTAGCCATTGTAAACAATCCGGATTTTAAATTTTCACTTTTTGTAAAAACAGTTGAGATTTTATAAAGATCTTTTTTTGCCGGGAGACATTGGAATTTGAGGAATTCATAAGACCATTGTTGTTAAAAAAGGTTAATCATACCTGGTTGCATTGCTGTAATCGTCATGAAATAAAAAATGTATTATACCACCAGTTCTTAATTAATGCAAATAAAAATATTTTTTTGTATGGCACTTATAAAAGGCTGTATATTAACAATTATATAAAAATATGATTGAATATTGTTATGCAGGATTATAATTTGTAAGAATGAAAAGAAATACACTGTCACTTTTGCTGCATCCTTATAAAAACCGTTTAATGTCAAAGGCGGTTCTCAAGGAATCCGTTGATCGTTGTATCCGCAACCTGCTCTCGCTTGTTACAGAACATCCTCACTTCAGATTTAATATTGTCCTGCCGGCATACATCGTTGAATGTATAAATCCGTTATTGCTTTCTCAATTCAGGGATTTTCAGAAAAAGGGATTCTTTGAATGGATCTTGACAGGATATACCGAGCCGTTTCTCAGTATGTCACCCCCACAACTCTCGTTTGAAAATGTCAGGTATGGACTTCAAAAATACACTGATATCGCCGGTGAAACACCTCTGGGGTATATGCCACCATTCTCCAACTTTGAACCATCAATGATTGAACTTCTCAAAAACAGCGGCGTGCACTATCTTGTCGTTTCGAAAGATCTGCTTCCATCATCATTGCAATCAATCGGGGGTTACTGGATGGCCGAACATAGTGGAAGTTCGATTCCCTTAATTGCAACAACGATTATTCACCATATGACTGCACCGGTTGATTTCAAGAACTGGATTGAACAGATTTATACATCAGACAAGAATGAATCGCAGGGTGAATTAATAGCGATACTTCAGTATCAGTTTCCTCTCAAGGCGGAAGGTGAAGCTGATCCGTTCCGATGGCTCAACTATGCTGCATCAGAAATTGACAAACACATACTAACTTATCAACCAGTCACGTTCAGCGAAATACTTCGGGATGCACAGCCGCTTGGACTGCAATATATTCCATCAAGTTTAATGTTAGGCAATGCGAATCCGGTTGATTTACATTTTCTTAATTATCTGCATTCGTTTGATCAGATCGGTATCATGCAACGAAAGCTTATGGATCTGTATAACCAGGTAAGCGAATTCACAGACCCCCGTATCAGTTTACCAATGAAAAAAGAACTTTTTTTCATTCAGGATATCAACCGTTTTCTTCCCGGCAAAGAAAGCGGATTTGAAAACACAACTGACAGACTCTGGACCTTTTCAAAGATGATTGAACTGGAAAAGGAGATTAGTGAACGGGCAGGAATCCATGGAGGACAGATACGAATTACTGATTTTTTACGGAATGGGAATAAAAGTATTCTACTGGCAAACAAAAGTGTCAAACTCTACATTGATTATAGTTGCGGTGGAACAATTTTTGAATTTGATTATCGTGATCGCACAATAAACCTCTGCAGTGCCTATAATCCTGAACAGCACAACAAGCCGGATATTCTTTCAGCCGGTAAATCCCGCGCGTGGTTTTCAGACAGGTTTTATAATCCTGAAGCGTCAGCAGCAGACATACTGACAGGAAAAGCCCCCGATCTCGGCAACTTCCTTAAGAGTCAATTTACATACAAAGTATCAAAAAATGCGACCGGTATACGGGCATCACTTACCAAACATGGTGCATTACTTCGAAACGATAAGCCATGTCCGCTTATTCTTGAAAAAGTGTACGGACTTGAACAAAATACGTCATCACTTTCATTCGTGTATCAATTTTCAAATCAGTCGTTAACACCTTATACATTCAGGTTTGCAACAGAGTTAAGTTTCGGCCTTCCCGGCTTACAGAGCGGCAATGTCCGTATTATCAATGGCAAAAAAACTTTTGACAGGATTGGTATTGATCACATTCAGATTGAGGGTGCCACACGATGGTATTTTGAGGATAGACTGTGTGGATTAAGAATCCTTTTTCAAACCCAGAAGCCACTCGATATCTGGTGCCTGCCCACACTGAATAGCGAACAGCTCCCGGATCCATCACTGGGTATAAGAATTTTACTGACAACCAATATTCTTCTCGACTCGAGTGCCCAATGGAAATTAATAGGTAAGCTTTCATGCAAACGCATGCGTAAAGCATCAGGAGATATCGATGTTTTATGATTCAATGGATATAACAATCGAGGGACGCGGCGGAGCAATCTGGCTGATTCTTGCCGGACATTTTCGCAAAGACCAGATAGCACAGATGAAAGAGAAGTTCGATGTACTTCTTGAGGACCGGAACCGTCAGTTCATCGTTGATCTGGAAAAGATCACCAGTATTGATGATTCTGCGGTACAGTTGTTTCTTCAATTGTTAAGTGTCGTTCGTGGTAAAGGTGGTGAGATAAAACTTATTTTTAAAAACGCCACAGTCTCACGTGCGTTCGCTCCTTATAATAATATATTCCCGGTCTATCCTGATGCACAATCGTTAACGTCCGGAGGTTTATTAAGTGCGATCCGTCAGAGTGGACGAAAATTATCAAAAAAAACCGGTATACGAATTTCCCGTCCGGTTGCATTATTTATGGTTATTGTCTTATGCGGATGGTTCATTTCACTTCTCTTTATAATCCGGATTCAAAGCCGCTATATTAAACGCCAACAGGTGGAAGTACACACCCTGCAACAAACAAATCAACAGATTAAATTTGAAGTTGACGCAATGCGGGAAAGGATAAAACCACTTGAGCAGCTTGGTATTATCAATCCTATTAAAGACAGTATAAAATGAACCGTATACTGACAGCGTTACGTCGCGGATTTCTTATATACGGAAAAAATGTCTGGTTTTCTGAACTTATCAGTATTCTGTTTGTTATCATACTCAGTGGTTCTCTGGCGATTATTACCAGTATTATCTTTCATAATGAAATAATTGCTCATCGTGATGACATTAAATTAATTGAGTTGCGTAAAGAAAATCTGGTACTTCAGAAAGAACATCATCATCTCAGCAATGTTATTCATATATCTGAAACATTACGTTCCATTCTCAACAATCGTATTACAGACCAGTCTATTTTCCGCCTCTCAGAACTGATTTACTCAAATAGTCGTCAGTACAGTTTTGATCCGTTTTTACTCATTGCAGTAATTCAGGTTGAAAGTTATTTTAACGAAAAAGCACTTGGCAGATTTAAAAGCGGCAACCTTAGCGGTGCAATAGGTTTGATGCAGTTAAAAATAGAAACTGCGCAAGAGATGGCAAAAAAGCTTGGCTTACAAGAACTTACCATGGAAGATCTCCTCAAACCGGAAGTTAACATAATGATAGGTGTCAGTTATCTTACATTTCTTATCAATAAATTTAAAAGTTTCAAACTCGGCATTCTTGCATACAACCAGGGCCCCGGCACAGTAACATCATCAATAAAGAGTAACCAGCTGTCGGTGAAGTATTATCAGAAAGTACTTAAGGCGTATTATCAGTTGAAGAGGGAGCCGGGAGTAGCAAGTAGCAAGTAGCAAGTAGCATCCAGAATCCAGAATCCAGGAGTCAGGAGTCAGGAGTCAGGAGTCAGGAGTCAGGACATTACACGCTGCGCGTGTATAGCTTTTCTTACCTACATACTACATACTACATACTACATACTACTTGCTACTTACTACCTCCTCCCAGAAAGTTTTTCCAATGCGTGAATTTGATCATTTTTTATTTTATGCAGTCAACATGACCAACAATACAGTCATTCTTGATGAAAACGATACTCGTCATGCGGTAAAGGTGTTACGGCTTGCGCAGGGCGATACCTTTCAGGTTTCGTGCGGGGATGGCGTTATACATGTTTGTAAACTTAGCGAAATCAGTGGTTCATGTGCAAGCGGCATCATCTTTGACAGTAAGGTAATACAAAAAATAACGCCGGAATTTAATTTTTTTGTCGGCATTCCTGATAAAGATGCGTTTGAATCAATAGTTACAGACCTTACAGCACTTGGTGTTAATTCAATCACCCCGCTTATTTCATCACAATGTCAGAAAAACTGGTGGGAAAACAAGTGGGAAAAACATGATGAACGCCTGCGTGGTAAAATGATTGCCGCGATGAAACAGTCGCTCTATCCATATCTTCCGGTTCTTAACAAACCGCAAATACTGGATCAAACCTGCTTTAAAAACGGATTCTGTATCACTGCTGACTATGATGGCTCATCCGGAATAACACTTGATCCTTCTATATCAACTATCAACTGTTTCATAGGGCCCCCAGGAGGATTTTCCACTGATGAATGTGATTTGTTCAGACAAAACGGATTTTCTTTTCTGCGCCTCGGCCGGACACGCTTACGCACTGAACTTGCTGCCACTGCAATGCGCTGCGCATTATGGCAGTAATGCCGGGAATTGATGTAAAATTTGATAATTGCGATAATATTGGATGCCCGAACAATTTCAGACACCCACGAGGGGTGTCCCTACGGTGGGTAATCGTGACAACCGATTACCCTACCGCCCAACCATAATGCCGATTCCCAATTGATTTGAAATGAAACGTTCTTTATAGGTTACTCCCTTATAGGGAAATATATCGCTCACTACTGTACTATTTACCGGATTCCAATATCTGAATTTGTAAACCAACCGAAGACCGATGAATTTATTCATATTAAATTCGAGACCTGCTGATGCGCAAAAGCTGACACAAAATGTGTTGTACGTTTCCAGATATGGTTTATCCAGGATTCGTGTCTTATTGTACCATTCATTCTCTTTAAGCATAGAATAATGCAATCCAAAGCCTGCACCGCAGAAAAGATCCACTTTGGGTTTTCTAAAAAACTCATACTGCAGTTCAGGCGAGAGGCCAAAACTATTGAAAAAAGACCCTTTTTGCGTATCAACGATTCTATCATTACCACTACCGTCATTTAACGAGACATCCCTGATCGTTTTCTCATCCGCAGAACCGATTTCATAATGCAGGGGCAGCGAAATTCTAAAATTCACCGGAAGATAAAACATTCTGCCGCCATATACCCCTATAGCCGGCATCACAGCCCGATTCTCATTTTGTTCAACATTATTACCGAAATCATACGTGGCGAAGCGGTCGTGAATACTCGCATTGACATCAAAAAAATATTTATAGTTGTAGTTTCTGGCTGATACAAGTGTTAAGCCAACAAGCACTACATATGCTGTTACTATTTTACACATATTATGGATATCAAACATTTGTTTCTGTATTCCTTTCAATTAGTTCACAGAGCGCTGCCATTACATGTTCAACAGTAATTTCATTGACATCATTGCTTTCAAGTGCAACAAGCTCTTTTGATACTGTTTTATACGCACGCCAACGGATAAAATTTTCTCCTCCCATACAATATAAACCAACATTTGGAATCTTAAATGCTGATGCCACATGAAGTAATGATGTATCCGGAGTAATAAAATAATCAAGCATCTGAATTATTGCTGCTACTGTTAAAAATTCAACATCACATACTTCGACAATATTATCAAAAACAGATTTAAACTCCTGTACCCAGGCTGTTTGAGCACCGACAGAAAAAAGAACTACTGATGCATGCGGATACTTGCTGTTAATAGCATTCAATAGTTTCTGATAATTATTTTTTGTCCACTGTCGCATTGAGGCGCCGGCACTGCAATTAATACCAATTTTAAATGTATTATTTGAACAATCTCCAAGAACATCCATTGCGTGTTTGATATTTCGTATATCGATCGAGATATCCGGTCTGAAATCACCCGTAAATGAACAATCAAACACAGCTTCAAGCAATAAACGATTACGGTCTATCAGATGAATATCTTTATTTTCTGTGACAATATCAAAATAACGTGAGTGCTCTCCCTTGTGCATCCCTGCTATTTTTATTCGTGAAGATCGCACCAGTCTGGCAATAATGCTTGATGTTGTACTAATTTCCGGTGTGAGATCAATTACCCAATTAAATTTCTCTTTTCTGATCCATACTATTAATTTAATCAGTGAAAACAAAGAATGGAAATTAACAACTTTCAATATGTTAATATGCTGATTATGTCGAACTATTACTTGATTATAAGGACTGGCGACTACTGCTATTATACTATTTGGAATCTGCACCTTAATTGCTTTAAATAACGGTGTAGCAACAATCATGTCACCAAGCTTGCCAGGCCGCAGAAAAAGTATTTTCATATTCTGCTCATTTTTGTTTTTATCAGCCATCACCATCTCCAAAGCATTTGTGATAACTGTTTTACAGGTATTTCAAATTGTCTGTCGCATTGTTTGCAGAATGCAATATTCCCAGAGACAAGTGGTCTGACTACAGAATTAACGAGATCGTTCATACGCCATTACCTTTACATGAAGGTACACCACATTTTCTCAACTCGACAAGTTTTACATATTTCAAAAATGTAGTAAACGATGAAATGACCGCCACAACAAATCCATAATACCCATCAAGGATTCCGAGTTTAATGCAATAATCATGAATGAATTTCCATATTGATCTAAAAAGTGCAGTGCAGATCGTGCCTCTTTTTCCTTTAATCATCATTTGTTTTGCAGACAGATCTGTGTAGTTATTCAGCTGACGAATATGATCTGTAACTGATGCATACGAATAATGTAAGATATCGCCATTTAAAACACCTACCAATGCTCCCGCATCAAGCTTGACACATTCGTGAACCGGTGAATCATCCCACAGCCCTTTGCGTCTATCCCATAGTCGTAGCTTTTTATCAGGATACCACCCACCATGACGAATCCATTTTCCACAATAATTATTAAGACGATTACAGAAATATGCATCAAACAAAGTGCTTTTATTTTTCAATGTTTTAATAGACTCAATCAAACTATCTGACAACACCTCATCTGCATCGAGAGAAAGAATAAGATCATTAGAAGCTTGTTCTATACCAAAATTTTTCTGAGCCCCATATCCTTCAAATGGATGCTCAATAAAACGTAAGACACCAAAATTTTTGCATTGTACAGATGTTGTATCCGTTGAATATGAATCAACAACGATAATTTCATCAGCAACCGATATCAATGAATGAATGCACTGAGCTATTCGAGCTTCTTCATTGTACGTAATAACCACAGCAGTAATTTTGTGCATAGTTCTTTTTCTTAGAAAAATAATATTCCTTTGCAATGTACACTATAATACAAAATAATTAAAAACCTGTATCATTAGAAGTATAGACCAATGATGAATACCACTATTCACAGGTTTTTAAAAAAACATCCTGATTATAGAATTGGTTTTGCGAAAACCACTGGTTTTAATTAGATTCATTAGCAAAACAAGGCTGTGTGGCATCCACATTCTATTTACTTTTACAAATTACGATACAAATATGCTTAACAATATCAGGAAAATTCAAAAAACAGACGAGCAAAGGTTTACTTTCAGTCTGTTACTGCCTACATGGAATAACCTTCCCTACCTGCAGCTTTGTATTGAAAGTATCAGACGTAACTCTACACTCTCAATACAGATTATTGTCATAGTAAATGATGGTTCTGATGGCACGATAGAATGGCTTGAGCAGCAAAATACGATTGACTACGTACATGCGGTTCAGAACATAGGTATCTGTTACGGATTGAATATCGCACGATCATTAGTCAAGGCTGATTATATCGTTTATCTTAATGATGACATGTATGTGCTTCCGGATTGGGATACGCACCTGTTTAACGAGATTAAAAAAATCGGTCATTCTGATTTCATGCTTTCAGGAACCATGATCGAACCGCATTCTACAGGAAATTCATGCGTTGTCGTAAAGGATTTCGGTACGAATCCTGACAATTTCAGGGAAAAAGAATTACTTGACACATATACAACGCTCTATCGGAACAACTGGAGCGGAAGTACATGGCCGCCCAATGTTGTACACAGGGATTTGTGGGATCTTGTTGGCGGATTCAGTGTGGAATTTACTCCCGGAATGTATTCTGATCCTGACTTTTCAAAAAAAGTATACGATACCGGAGTTAGGATTTTCAAAGGAGTAGGAACAAGTCTTGTGTATCATTTTGGCTCAAAATCAACGCGACGCGTAAAACGAAACAGGGGACGGAATACCTTTTTATTAAAATGGGGTATTACAGCACGTTTATTTACGAAAAAATATCTGTCAAGCGGATGCACAAATATAACAACGCTGACAGAACACACCCTATCTTGTGCTGATAAATGTACCAGTATCGTCAAGCGGATTCTGAGTTGCATTAGGTAAACAAAATACAACAAAGCAAGTATTTTTCTTATACAACATGAAAAAAACTTTTATTAGGTTAGCAAAGTACTACTGGACTTTCATAGCACCGATCTATAGCAAGGACAGACGGGCACAATCACATACCAGGAACGTTTTACTTTTTAAAACAGATGGGCTTGGGGACTTCTTCCTGCTAGTTCCATTTATACAGAATCTACTTCATCAACAGTACAATGTAATTTGCGTCGGAAACAAGCAATGTCGCGATATAATTAACCACCTGAAATTACCTGTAATATTTATAGACCTGAACACCACCTCCGTCAATGGATTCAAAAAGACCATATCCTCTGTTAACAAATATTCGTACGACTTCGCGTTCAATCTCAGTATGAATATCTGGGGAGGATTTGTTGTCAACCAATCATTTTCTAATGTAAAAATCGGACTGCTTCAGGAGCGTGAACATTACATTTACAAAGGTGCAGCGTTATTTTATGACAAAACATTAAACTACAACCAATCTATGCATACATTTGATGTGATTCAGAGAGTATTTACCGATACTATTGCACTCCCGGATACCCAGCAGTCAATAGCGTTTCACGAAACTGGCGACAATAAGTACATCGCGATACATCCTTATGCAAACTGGCAACCGAGAATCTGGCCCCATTTTAAAGAACTTATCATACAGTTACTTGACAGAGGCATTTCGATTCACATCCTTGGAACATTAAAAGAACATTCTGGTAATATATGGCTTAGAGAAATTACTCATGGCGGATTATCAGTTATTACACTATCATCAATTGATCATTTAATGACCGAGATTGATCATGCGACTGCATTCATCGGCAACGATAGCGGCCCCGCACATTATGCATCGCTTATAGGAAAAAAAACTGTTGTGATCTGGGGACCTGGTTTTTTTGAACGTATTCATCCTGTCGGGTGCAATGTAACGTTCTGTAAATTTGACATTGATTGCCGGCCATGCAGACAAAAGGGTAATGTCTGTTTGCGTGGTGATAATGAATGTCTGAAAAAAATAAGTGTTAATGATGTGCTTGGGATTTTCGATAACGAGATACCAGAACATTTTTAAAGACCATACTCACTTATCTGTTCCCTTTAAGCGCAAGTAGCTCACGCTCGGTATCAGCACACATTTTCTCCACTGAATACTTTGCCACCACCGTTTTGTAACCATTTTCAGCGAGCCGATCTTTTTTTGCCACATCGTCAATCAGCTGCAGTGTTGCAGTCTTAATACCATTGATGTCTTCAAATGGTATAATAATTCCATTCTCATTGTTCTTTACTACTTCCGCAACACCCGCGATGTCAAAAGCCACACACGCTTTCGCATGTGCCATTGCTTCAAGTAGTACATTCGCCATTCCCTCAGATCGTGATGTTAACCAAAAAACATCTGCTGCCTGCAGTAACCCTGAAACATCATCCCTGTACCCGGTAAAAACAACCCGATCTCTGATATTCAATGCTTCAGCAAGTTGCTCATATTCAAAGCGTCCACTCCCTTCCCCGACAAGCACAAGACGCACATTGTTTTCAACTCTATGGACCTCTACGAATGCTTTCAGTGCATAGTCAATACCTTTTTGTGCAGATAAACGCCCGATACACATCATGCAAACGTCATCATTATCAATATTTAATTCATGACGATAGTGATCACGAATCTCCTGCGATAATTCCGGGATCTTCACACCATTATAAATCAGCCTGCATTTTGAAGGATCAAAACCTCTGGTACGTGAAAGGGTATCAATAATTCTGGTAGAGTTAACAATCACAATGTCAAACAACTTACAAAATGCGAACCGGTTTCTGAAGTTATACAACGGTCTGTCAATTCCCATTCTGGCTGCGACTTTTGCTCTGCCTTTTGCAGCAAGCCCGCCAAGTATATACTCCCGCTGCTTAGTGGGTATAACGACATCAATTGATTCCATCTTTATAAAATGCCGGATTTTCAACAAGGTAACAATATCAACGTTATTTGCGAAAGCAAATTTTACAAATTTAAGGTTTTTCTCTGAGCACTTCTCTCTGAAAAGATCTGACCGGCATCCAAGAAATACGTTATGACCGCGATGTGCAAGTGCAGAGGCAGCAGTCAGAGTCCATTTTTCATTGCCACCCCATTCTTTAGCAGAATTTAAAAACAGAATATTCATTATTTTGTAATTATTAACCTTATTTGTAAACAATTCCCGAAAGCCTCACCCCCCAACCCCCTCTCCAATAGGAATTGTAGAGGAGGAGCAAGATTCGAGTCCACCTCGTGGACCGCAACTCCTCCTACTCCCCCTCTACACTTTGTGGAGAGGGGGCCGGGGGGTGAGGCTCTTTTTGAAAAGCCGCTCAACACCCTCAACATTCTTCTCAATCGTAAACTTCTCTTTCACACATTCAAAACCCGCCTTTGCGATTCTACTACGCAGTGATTCATCAGAAAGCAGGAGTTCTATCTTTTCTGCAAGCGCGACGGCTGATTTGACCGGAACAACATAGCCATTTTGTCCATCAGTTATTATCTCTTTTGTCCCACCGGCATCTGATGCCACCACAGCGGTTCCAACAGCCATTGCTTCAAGCACAACATTCGGCAGCCCTTCATCAATTGAACTTAAAACAAAGATATCTGCCCCATACATAAGTTCCGGAATATCACTGCGATGTCCCGTAAAATGTATATAGTTGTCAACTTTGAATTTAATCGCGAGCTCCCGGTATGGTGCAGCATCCCCCTCCCCTGCTATTACTGCATGTGGATAATATCCTTTTTTGTTCAGAAAACTGACAGCTTCAATCAGATACTCAAACCCTTTCTGCCAGAAAAGACTGCCAGCTCCAAATAACACCGGACGTGCAGTATTGCCGCATATCGAGAGAATTTTATTCCTGTCAAACTTTGATATATCAGGAATCTCTACCCCGTTATGCACGACGTCAATACGATCCTGCGCAAGCCATGTATACTGCTTAAAATTATCTTTTATAAATTGAGACGGGCTTATCACCCTGTCAGCGAAATATTTATAGGCAAGCCGGTAACGCAGTTTATTGCAAAGAAGTGATAAGCCTTTACGAACATATACAACTCTGACACCTGCGATTCGTGCAGCTATACCACCTAGCCGGACATCTTTTTCAAAATTGCAGCAGAGGACGTCGGGTTTTACCTTTAAAAAAAACGCCACAAGCATACCGATTATTATTGGCGAAAAATCGGCATGGATATTCATTGGTTTAATAGTAATACCACGCGACTTCGCTTTATCAAGCCATACTGCATTTTTTTTCCCGATGCAGATAACCGTATGACCTCTTTCATGCAAACCCGCAGCCGCATTGACCATCCATTTTTCACCACCACGCCATATATGTGCTGGTATGGAGTTCATGAAAACAATGGTCATCTTTTCTGAATGTAGTGTTGTTGACATCAGTGGGAGGTGACGAGTGACACGTGACACGTGATAAAAAGATTAAATTCCATATACTATTAAACCCCTGCGTCGCGTTTTATTTCCATCGCTGCACCAATGACATCTTCAGGAAGGATTGATGCGAGACACTCAAAATTTTTCTTTGCGCACTCTTTTTTAAAACAGAATCTGCATGGTGCATCCTGTGATGTAACCACCTTATTGTTTTTTCCAAGTGGTTTGCGCCATGATGGTGACGAGCCGCCAAAGATTGACACGACAGGAGTGCCGCAATAGCTTGCAATCTGCATCAGCCCGCTATCATTGGCAATTACCACCGACGCACCTGCGATAATAGTTGCAGCTTCATCAAGGGATGTCTGCCCGGTGAGGTTGACAACCCGATGCGGTAGACGCTGACCGATTTTTTTTGCAATGCCAACCTCGGAATCATCACCGAGAATCACAAAATTCTGATCAGCCCATATCTTGACAAGTTCCTCAAAACCGGTCCATCGCTTTGTATCATCACCGGCTCCCGGACATAATACTGCGTACCCTCCAAAGTGGGGATGTTTTTCGACATCAACACCAGTCCATGCTGATGGTTCAATATGCTGACATTCAAGTACCAATGAATATTCCCGGCTCAGATGCTCGGTTTTAGTTGAGATCTCTTCTGGAACTTTTTCCGTTAAAAACTGATTACGTTGCTCGGCACCAATACCCCTGCAATGCGAAACACCTGTTTTAAACGCAAAATAAGCCGACGAAAATGAATGCGGCAAAAGATAGAGCTTATCAATCATTGCCTCACGAACCAGTGCTGCAGAATCAAGCAACTGAAGATTATTCTTGCGATTGTATGGAATTACCGGTAATGATGTCAATTTTTTACAGAGTGCAACAAATCGTTCGGGTACAATAAGGGACATTTCAAGTCCACACTCACGTGATTTATGGGTAACCACGGCAAGCGCAATAACAAACTCACTTAACCAGTTTGGCATAAGTACGCCAAGCCTTTGAATTTCATAAGCAACTACTGCTGGCTGATCATCCTGAAGAGAGAATGCAAGACGATCCCAGGTTTTCTGCCGTGATAGCTCCCGCTGAAAAAGGGCATCCAATCCCCCGTTACCAAACATAGCCCGCACTCCGGAAAATGTGTGTATAATTTGGTGTAAAATACATCATGTATACAGGTGGGGGAAGTGCGAAGTGAGAAAGGAAGGATGTGAAGATGTGTGTCTTGAGCATTGTATTAATGCGCAACCGTGTATTAATCGATGGAAAGCAAAATCCCGGTCTCAATATGACTTGTATTTGGATAACAGTCAAATATGACAGCGTTAGTAATTGTATACCCGTTATTAATAAATGATGCAACATCACGTGCCTGGGTTGATGGATTACAGGAGATGTAGAGTATTTGATGCGGCTTTATTGACTGAATCGATTGTCTCACTTCTTTTGTCAATCCAGGACGGGGGGGATCGACAACCAGACAGGCAATTTTTTGTTTTATAAACTGACGCATTTTTTCGGAATCACTACAAACAGCCTGGCAATGATAACATCCGTTTCGCTCAAAATTTTTCCTTGCCATGTCAACCTGAGATCCAACCGATTCGATTAATGTTATTTTTCTAAATACATCCGCAAGCATAATTGAAAAAAATCCGGTACCCCCATACAGATCAACACAATAGTCTCCACCCACAAACGGTTTCGCCCAGAGACCCATACGCTCAGTTATAAACCTGTTGCTTTGAAAGAACGAATCACCCTTTACTGAAAAAGTGTTACCTCCAACCATAAGTTCTGTTGCTGCAAATGTCAAATCAGGAAGTACAGGATCGGATGCAACATTTGATATTCCGGCAATAACTTTTAATCCGGCTTTGGAAACGTTAAAAGTTCGCCCCTGAATACGTTGCAATATATTGTTACACTTGTTGTCAAGAAGTGGACATTCATTGATACGAACGACATCATTAGTCTTCTTTTTAAAAAAACCATATACACCACAGCCATCAGTTTTAAACTGAGCGCGTATCCGGTAGTTTACATCTGGTGAATTTATTGTAGTAATATCCGGAAGTTTTTTTATTTTCCCAATTCGAGACAGACAGTCAAGAAATACATCACGTTTGATATCTGCCTGATATAATGGATCTATATGGAGCCAGTTGCATCCTCCGCATTCATTGTAATATTTACAAATAGGCAAACGGCGTTTGTCAGATTTTTCGATATATTTCAATGGTGTTGCAAGCGGTACACCCTGAACGTTACTGTTTACACTATACTCAACAGTCTCTCCCGGTAAAGCATCCTCAACAAAGATTACTCCAGTATCAGTGCGGGCAAGGCCATAACCTCCAAAGATCATTTTTTCAACAGTGAGTATTTTATTCATAAACATACTATTATCATTATACGTGCAAGGTATCTGGCCGTTGGCATCTGACGTCCATCAATGGAAATAAATTCCATGGTAGTATCTCCGGTATTTTTTCTTAACAACCAAAAAAAAACAACATATGCCAATCCCTATCCAAAGCTGAGTCCCAATTTCACTCTATCAAATCATGTTCATCAGCATACTTATACATTCCGCTGATACTGTTATCAGGGGCAGAACGATTCGATGGTTGTGGATACGTTATCTGTTCTTTCTGTACCGATGGTTGTAGTGTCTTTACAGCATAGTAGATATACTTATTGTTTTCATCAGTTGGTCCATCTGAAACAAGCTGGGCAGATGGAGTATCCGGACTAATACCAACCCGATGATAATCAAACGAATCATTGATCCTGTAAAAATGCATACATGTTATCATCAGCCAGAGACGATCTCTTCGTGTTAGACGTGTCTGTCCTATACCTTTACCATAAGTTCTCTTACCAAACATTGGTGCCCCGACACCATCTTTCAAAGCCAACGCCAGTACTTCTGCTGCACTTGCTGTTTTTCCGTCAACAAGTACAGCGAATTTCTTGTTTAAAAATTCAGGTCTGGCAGCACGTTTTGTAGACCAGACACTGTCAACCGTTATTCCACTTTTATTAATCACGCGTTCTTTTGTTCTGATATAGCGTATACCGGCAGGTAACATGTCTTCAATTACATAATCAGTTGCTTTTAGATCACCACCTGTATTATTCCGCAAATCAACAATAATATTCTTATACTTCGAAACTCCTGACAAAACAGATTCAAATTCTTTATATATTAATTCTGGCTCACCGTCAAATGTCGAAATTCTGAGTAGATAGCAGGAATCGGTTAATCTGCAGGTATCGATTAATTCACTGACAATAACATCTGATGCACTTGATTTTGCAAGCCAGTCAGGAGCATTGGGAAAATACCTCGTATACATATCTCCTTTAAGGGTATCACCAAGATTCCTGAACATATCACCAATAGAATTGTAAGTAAAAGGATCATCCGCAATTTTATCCTGATAAATACTATACACTTTAAGGTACTGCCAGACACTGGCGAATTCCACTTTGTCAGGCATACTATTATTTACATCCGGAGAACATCCAAAACAGCCTATCAGTACAATAAGGAAAATTATACCGGTTAAACCACGTTGAAGACGCTTCTGCTTTCTAATAATACAATACTGCATATTTGATTTCTGCCGTGGTGTCATCGATTGTCCCCTTTTATTGATGATGGGTTTTTATTTTACCGAACTAATTTTATTCGCGTTTCATGCAAACGGGCGAATGATGATTCGTTTTCATATACGGCGAATGATAGTTCGCATTTGCATTCGGGCGAATAATGATTCGCCCGTACGGTTTTGTGTTATTACCGGATTGAATCGATTCGCGATTTGTAATTGTCCGCGCCGAAAATGTAACTTCCTGCTACCAGCACATTAATCCCGTTTTCTTTACAAATTGATGCAGTCTCTTTATTTACACCACCATCAACCTCAATATCAATGTGCGGATAACGATCCTTTACTTCATTGTAAACTTTTTTTGCCTTTACCATCGTATCAGTAATGAATTTCTGTCCACCAAACCCGGCATAGACTGACATAATAAGCACCTGATCGAGTTTGTCAAAATATGGCAGAAAAAGTTCAACCGGTTTATCCGGATTTACCGCCACACCGGCTTTTACACCCCGTTTTTTTATACTATCAAGTACATCCGGAAGATTTTCGCAGGTTTCTGCATGAACCATCAGTATATCCGCACCGGCATCACAGAACTGCTGAATGTACTTATCAGGATTCACAATCATCAAATGAACATCCAGCGGAATTTTCACACACTTCTTTACTGCATCAATAACAAGCGGCCCGAATGTAATATTGGGCACAAACACACCATCCATAACATCACAATGTATCCTGTCAGCCCCGGCATCCTCCGCCGCTTTGACTTCACGTTCAAGATTACGGAAATCCGCACTAAGTATTGATGGTGCAATTTCGATCTTTTTCATACTACTCTGACCTGACCTCTCCCCCCAACCCCCTCTCCCATAGGAGAGGGGGAGCAGGTATGTCCCAAAAAACATAGAGACAAGGCAATGCCTTGTCTCTATGTTTAAAATATAACCAAATTTACAGGAAATTACAATTGATTAAACAGCGGCACCCTTAATCAGCTGAATTGCAATTTCATTACGCTGAATCTGGTTGGTACCTTCATAAATCTGTGTAATCTTGGCATCACGCATACGTTTTTCCATTGGATATTCACGCATATATCCGTACCCACCCATAACCTGTAATGCATCAACGGTTACTTTCATCGCAACATCAGAGCAGTACAGTTTTGACATTGCAGATTCTTTGGCAAATTTTTTCTCACCAGCATCAATGGTACGTGCAGTTGCATAAAGTAAAGCACGTGCAGCTTCAACCTGTGTTGCCATATCGGCAAGCATATGCTGAACAGCTTGAAATGATGAAATCGGTACACCAAACTGAACACGCTGACGTGAATAGTTAACAGCATCTTCAAGCGCACCGGCAGCAATACCCAGCGCCTGAGATCCAACACCGGGGCGTGAATTATTGAGCGTATTGATTGCAACGATCGAACCCATTCCCTCTTTTGAAAGAATTGCATCTTTTGGAATACGACAGTCCTGAAAAACAAGTTCCGTTGTGCTTGACGCCCGTATCCCCATTTTGTCTTCATGCTTGCCAAAAGTAAAACCCGGAGTACCTTTTTCAACAATGAAACAACTGAGTCCGCGAGCACCTTTTGATGGATTTGTGATCGCAAACACGGTATAAATTTCTGCGTTTTCCCCGTTTGTAATCCACTGCTTGGTTCCGTTAAGCACCCACTCGTTGCCATCAAGTACTGCAGTTGTTTTCATACCAAGTGCATCTGATCCGGCATTTGCTTCTGTCAAACCAAAAGCGGCCAGTTTTTTTCCTGCAGCGATATCCGGAAGATACTTTTTCTTTTGTGCATCACTTGCGAAAAGGAGAATTGGAAAAGTACCAAGTGCAGTTGCAGCCATGGCAAGCGATATTCCGCCACATACCTTTGAAAGTTCTTCAACGGCAAGACAGAGTTCAAATACACCGCCACCAAACCCGCCGTATTCTTCAGGAATGTAGAGACCGCATAGATCAACCTCTGCAAGAGCCTTGACAACATCCCATGGAAAAATGCCATCATGATCATATTTTTCACGAACAGGCAGGATTTTTTTCTGAGCGATTTCTCTGGCAGTATCAATAATCATCTGTTGTTCTTCAGTCAGGAAGTAATTCATTGTTTTTGTCTCCTTTAATTGAGGCTACTATTTTATCTTTATCATAATTCATTGCGGCGATCTGAGCGGCATTCTGCTGGGCGATTTTTTTATTTGTTCCGGAACCCTCACCCATAGGAACACCTGCAATTTCAATACGGATTTTAAACTCTTTTGCGTGATCCGGACCCGTCGCAGACACAGTCACATATCGTGGCATCCCGAAACCATCCCGTTGCGACATTTCGAGAATCTTTGATTTATAATTAACATTCCGTTCATCACTGACAAACTCCTGAATTCTTCCAAACAGGAATTTTTGAAGCATTTTTTTTGCATTTGCCAAACCGCCATCAAGATAGACCGCACCAAGCAATGCCTCAAATGCGTTTGACAAGATCGAATGACGGTTTCGTCCACCCGATTTCTCTTCAGAAATGCCGAAGATAAGGAATTTTCCAAGATCAAAGGTTATTGCTATTTCGCCAAGAATTTTTCTGCTGACAACAAGAGACTTGACTTTAGATAGTTGTCCCTCGGATTTATCCGGATGCGTCAGGTAGAGGTATTCAGTCACCAGACAGTTAAGAACTGCATCCCCAAGGAACTCAAGACGTTCATTGGACATAATTCCCATTGTGTCATCAGGTGAAATTGCAGATTTATGAGTCAGGGCCAGCCTGAGCAGCGAATTATCAACAAAACAGTATCCGACTACATCTTCAAGCTGTTTGAATGGCCGATCAGGATGACCCTCAGTATGCTTAGATCCGAAAAGCGATCTGAGTAAATTATTTACCTTCTGCAGAGGACTCATATTTGCCGAAGATGAGGCTTGCATTGTGGCCTCCAAAGCCAAATGAGTTACTCATGACATACTTTACAGTACGTTTTACTGCAGTATTTGGAGTATAGTTCAAATCACACTCTGGATCACTGTCTTCATAGTTGATCGTAGGAGGAATAATATTGTCTTTTGTAGCAAGAACAGAGATTATTGCCTCAATCGCACCTGATGCGCCAAGAAGATGACCAGTCATCGACTTTGTAGAACTTACATTCAATTTTGTTACATGGTCACCGAAAATTTTCCTGATCGCACAGGTTTCATATTTATCGTTAAGTGGCGTTGATGTTCCATGAGCATTAATGTAGTCAACAGCAGATGCTTCAATACCGGCACTCTTGATCGCCATTTTCATTGCAATCTGTGCTCCCGCACCATCTGGAGCTGGATGAGACAAATGATATGCATCACCGGAAGCACCATAACCGATAATTTCACCATAGATTTTTGCTTTACGGGCAAGTGCATGTTCGAGGCTTTCAAGAATAAGAATCCCGGATCCTTCACCCATAATAAAACCATCACGCTTTGCATCAAACGGCGAACTTGATTTCTGTGGATTATCATTACGGGTTGACATCGCTTTCATTGAGCAGAAACCAGCAAACGCAAGCGGTGTCACAACAGCTTCAGTACCACCAGTCATCATGACATCAGCCATTCCGCATTTGATCATCATAAAGGCATCACCGATAGAATGCGCACCTGATGCACATGCACTGACAACTGCATAGTTTGGGCCTTTAAATCCGGACTGCATTGATGCAAACCCGGCAGCCATATCAGGAATCATCATTGGAATCATAAACGGAGAGACTCTGCTTGGACCACGCTGTACAAGCTTTGTATGGTCAGCCTCGAGTGTTGAAAGACCACCGATTCCAGAACCGATGACAGTCCCACAACGTTCGAGATCAACAGATTTCAGATCAAGTCCAGAGTCCTTAAGTGCCATTGCCGCACCCGCAACCCCAAGCAATATTGCTCTGTCAGTTCTTTTTGCTTCCTTCGCATCAACAAAGTTACCGAAATCAATATCCTTGACTTCACCAGCTATTTTTGTAGGATACTCAGTAGTATCAAAGGCTGTAACGTGATCAATTCCTGATTTTCCGGAACAAATAGAACTCCAGAATGTATCGATATCATTTCCAACCGGACTAGTTACACCCATACCGGTGACTACTACTCTTCGTGACATTCGATTTCAATCCTTACGCTAATGTGATAGTTACCAATCAACGCTGTAACTTCAGTACAGCAAATACCTAACGTACCCTGATCTGCAAGTTAATCGTAATCAACCGCAGAATCAAGGTATAAATCTCAATAAATTATACTTTTGTTGAGAGATAATCAAATGCATCTTTAACTGATTTCAGTTTTTCTGCATCTTCATCCGGGATTTCAACATCAAAAGCATCTTCAAAAGCCATGATCAACTCAACCTGATCGAGAGAGTCTGCACCGAGGTCATCAACAAATGATGCCTGTGTAGTTACTTTATCTTCGCTTACGCCGAGTTTCTCAGCAATGATCTGTTTTACTTTGGTTTCCAATTCGCTCACAATAAGCTCCTTTCAAAAAAGACACATGTTATTCAAATTCACAATTAATTCTTACATTACAAGCCCACCATCAACAGTCAATACCTGCCCTGTGATGTAATCAGATAACGGTGATGCCAAAAAGAGCACTGCGTTAGCAATATCTGATGGTGCACCTAAACGTGCCATTGGAATGTTTGCGATAAGTTTCTCGGTATCAGGAAGTTTCTCTGTCATTGCAGTTGCAATAAAACCGGGGGCAACAGCATTTACATTAATTGAACGACTTGCAAATTCTCTTGCAAGTGTTTTTGTAAGACCGATCATGCCTGCTTTTGATGCAGTATAATTTGCCTGTCCTGCATTTCCAATAAGACCCACTACTGAGGTAATATTGATAATCTTTCCACACCTTGCTTTCATCATAGGCCTTGCGGCTTCTTTACAGCAAAGAAATGTACTTTTCAGATTAGTATCAATTACATCATCCCAATCAGCTTCTTTCATTCTAACGATCAGGCCATCTTTTGTGATACCTGCGTTGTTTACTAATATATCCATAACCGGAAAAACTTCCAGAAATTTTTTGAACATTTCAGCGACTTCAGTTTCTTTCGCAACATCACACCTGATTGCAAGTGCTTTTCTGCCAAGCTTTTCGATTTCATCTGTTGTCGATTTTAATGTATCCAGGTCTCTTCCACTTACTGCAACATTACACCCGGCCTGTGCAAGACTAATCGCAATATCCCTGCCAATTCCACGGCTTCCACCTGTTACCAGAGCTGTTTTATTTGATAGATCGATCACTCGTATAAGCTCCTATACTGAATTTAGTTTAGCAGTGAATATATGTTTGTAGCAGTATCGCAGGAAACAACATTTATTGATTCATTACATTTTTTAACAAGTCCTTTAAGAACAATTCCCGGACCAACTTCGATACAGGTTCCAAAATCCAGTGTGGAAAGTGACGCAATTGACTCAACCCAGCGAACCGGTGAAACAAGCTGCTTCTTGACAAGCTGCTTAATCTGTGATGCATCCGATTCTGCTTTTGCAGATACATTGAGGATTATAGGACAACGTGGTGTATTAAATGTAACTGTATCAAGGATACCACTATATACATCTGCAGCTTTCTGCATCAGAGGAGAATGAAAAGCACCGCTGACAGGCAGGGTCATTGCACGTTTAGCACCTGCAGCTTTGAGTTTTTCACATGCCTCATTTACAGCCGTAACTTCACCACTGATAACGGTCTGCTCTGGAGTATTCTCATTCGCTGTTACAATAGTACCCGATGTCACCGTTTTTAAAACTTCAACAATCTTCGCTTTATCCATTCCAATTACAGCTGCCATTGTACCGGGAGCTTCCTTACCAGCATTAGCCATAAGTTCACCACGTCTGGCAACCAGCTTAAGCCCATCCTCAAAACTTAGAATACCTGCAGCATAGAGCGCGCTGTACTCACCAAGGGAGTGACCGGCAGTAAATGATGGCACTTTACCTTTTTCAACAAGAATATCAGTAATTGCTGACTCAACAGTAAAAAGAGCCGGCTGAGTATTCTGTGTAGCCTTTAAATCTTCCTCAGGACCATCAAAGATAATTTTCAGAAGATCTCTGCCAAGGATTTTATTTGCAAGATCCATCTTGTTACGGGCAGTCTCGAATGCATCATATATATCTTTTGCCATTCCGACAGACTGTGAACCCTGACCAGGAAATAAAAATGTATACTTCATCAAACACTCCTTCAAATCATCATTTTTCTCTGTACGCAGGTAGTAAAATAACCAATTCTGTGCACATTTCCAAAAACATTAAGTTTCTTTAGTAAACGATCATTAAAAAACGCATAAAACGCTTCCGGCAGTAATTCCGCCACCAAGTGCAGTAAATAGTACCATAGTATCTTTCTTTATCAATCCCTTACTCCACACGTCATCAAGTGCAAGCGGTATTGATGCCGATGAAGTATTACCGAAGTGCTCAAGGTTGGTGACTACTTTTTCTTTTGGCAGCTTTAACAGCTCTGCAACCGCCTGTATAATTCTAATGTTTGCCTGATGAGGAATCAGATAATCAACTCTATCCAGCATGCAACCGGCATCAACAAGAACTTTATGAGATGCATCACTCATCATTCTGACAGCATGCTTAAAAACATCATTACCCTTCATATGCATAGTACGTTTTTCACCCCATGCCGGAAGTTTAAGTATGTCACCAAGTGTACCATCACTTTTTAAATGGGTTGATAAGATACCGCGATTAGAATCCTCTGATCCCTGCAACACCACCGCACCTGCACCATCACCAAACAAAACACATGTTGAACGGTCGGTCCAATCAAGTACTTTTGAAATTACTTCCGTACCAATTACAAGAATATTTTTATTTCGTCCTGATTTAATCAATCCTTCAGCGACAGTTAAAGCGTAAACAAAACCTGCACAGGCAGCACTTACATCAAATGCGAATGCATTTGAACAGCCAATAATTGCCTGAATTCTGCAGGCTGTTGACGGAAAAAATGAGTCTGGAGTAAACGTTGCACAGATAATCCCATCAATTTCAACAGGTTTTAAACCTGCTCGTTCAATTGCAACGATTGCAGCCTTAGCACCAAGCTCTGATGCAGGAACCTGCGAATCCATAGGTACAATATGACGTTCCCGGATACCGCTTCGGGTAAAAATCCATTCATCTGTCGTATCGACAATTTTTTCAAGATCTTTGTTTGTAACAATATTTTCGGGTACATAAGTACCAACAGAGATAATACGCGCACTTTGTAAGTTTGCCACGATTTCAATTACCTTTCGGTCGCATATTTTTTGGCCATACAGCTTCTTTTTTTACTGCTGAAAGCGCTGTTGCAATTGAGTTTGCAATCGCATGTGATGTAGAACCACCATGAGCTTTCAGTACGGTGCCCTTAATACCAAGAAATGGCACTGCACCGTAACTATCAGGATCAATAACCGAAATATGATCTCTGACTTTTTTCAGCAGAGTGGCATCCTTTGCAAGTACCGATTCTGCAAGAATATAAAAGGTTTCAAATGACTTGAGAAGAGCATTTCCAACAAATCCATCACAGACAACAATATCAGCATATCCTTTGAGCACACCATTGCCTTCAACATAACCAATATAGTTACTGTACTTTTCTTTAAGAATTGCATTGGCATCAATAATGGTTTTGGTCCCCTTTGATGGTTCTGTGCCAACATTCAATAGTGCAAGAGAGACATCAGGCCGGCCCAGATACTTACTGAGATACGCGATTCCAAGATCTGCAAACGAAACAAGATGCTCCGTTCTACACTCAAGATTCGCACCTACATCAAGCATCAGCACCGGCTTTTGCTTAGCTGTTGGTAAAAATGCAGCAAGAACCGGCCGCAAAGCACCATCCGTACGCCCTAAAATAAAAAGTGCCGCTCCTAATAAGATTCCTGTATCGCCAGCACTGATTGATGCATCAACGACACCATCCTTTTGAAGTGTGATTGAACGAATTATTGATGAGTCAGCGCGTTGTTTCCAGGCACTTGATCGTTTATCATCAGGCGAGATTCTTTCAGAGCAGTGAACAATTTCACAATCCTTAAGAAGGTCTCTCCCCCCCGAATTGACAATTATTTGTTCAATTCTATCTTTATCACCACAAAGATAGGGCACAAATGGAATTAGTGATCCTGCTTTAGCTTCCAGTATACCTGAAATAACTACTTCAGGACCAA
Organism: Fibrobacterota bacterium; assembly: GCA_023459055.1. Taxonomy (GTDB): domain Bacteria; phylum Fibrobacterota; class Chitinivibrionia; order Chitinivibrionales; family Chitinispirillaceae; genus JAAZBG01. Next base: position 6,846 of record JAEWVR010000036.1, on the reverse strand, counting down.
AATCACCACTCTCCACATCAATCGCAAGACATATTGTATCCATGTGGTATCTATTGTTGCACCAGAATAGATTTGTAGGAATTAATGTGTCAACCTGCCAGTATTATTCTTCAGGCTGAACGACTTCCATACCTGCATAATATCCGCAGTTATTGCAGACACGGTGTGCAGTTTTAGGCTGTTTGCAATGAGAGCAAAGAACTGCCTTTACCGGCTTTAACGCAAGATGACTTCTACGACGATCACGACGCTGAGGCGACGTTTTCTTTTTTGGAACTGCCATGAATCCTCCTTAACTATGTATTACTTTTTAATTTTTTCAAAGCTTCCCATCGTGGATCAATCTCTTTCTCAGCAGGAACATCCCTTTTCGGAGCCCCATCAAAATCCACAATAATATCCTTATCTTTAATCTCAACGCCCTTACAACTCTCTCTGCAGAGAGGCATAATCGGTGTCTCAATCATTATTTCATCAAAGAGAGCAGCACTCAAATCAAGTTCATCATTTAGTGTGCTGTCAAAATAAAAATCTACCAGCTCATCATCACCGGATTTCCCATGATGCCCCGGAGCATCCTTAACGGTAACTTCAAGTTCTCCACTGATTGGGGCATTGTAGTTCTCAAGGCACCGGGAACACTGTAAAACAAACATACCTTTATAGTATATATGTATGAAGATATCTGCCCCAAGACGATTAATATCACCCTCACAATGCATTGTACCGCAAAGTGGTGGAAGATCATCTTTCACAGAACCCAGATCGCATTCTAATGAAAAATCAGAATGGCCTTCAGGAATATCCCGCATCTTTAAAATCATACAGCAAACATCCTGAAAAAGGTTCCTGGAGATAAAACCCCAAAGTTAAAGTTCTACAAAATAACTAAAAAACATGCCGGTATCAAGCACGCTCTTTGTTATTATTAAAAAAATGGTACATTTGTACAGATTATATACTATCACCTGCCAAGCATTGCACCGGCTTTGTTAAACTTATCTAGTGCTTCCTTTGCCCTGAGACGAAACAGCTTTTCACGTTGCGCCTCCTGTACAGAGTCTTCTGAAATATAGTAATTTTTATAATTGTATACAGCTTCAGAGAGTTTTTTAAAAGCATCCTTAACAAGAGCATACTGCTCAGGAAGATATGTTTTTACGGAATCCATTTTATCATACTGTGCCGAGAGTTCATCAACTTTACGTTTGGTTTCAGCAGCACGCCCTGAAAGTGTTTCATAATCCTCTGACTTATTCTGTAGATCGACAGCGAGAATCTGGTTGGTCATATTCACAGCATTTGCAATAAGCAGGACAAGCTTTGATGTATAACTTGATAACACCCTGTTTTGCATCACAAGAACTTCAGCATCTTTTCGATACGCTTCCTCCTCGGCCTTGCGCTTCTCTTCCATTCGTGTCATTTCAATTGATCGTTTAATTTCCAGATCCTGATTCACATAACGGGTGATCAGCCAGACTGTTCCGGAAAGCATTAATGTGGCAAGAAAATATGAAAAACTGATTCTGAATGGCCCATGAGCATTGATTGCAATCATAAACGCCAGCATTGTGACTCCACAAGCAACAGCCAGTAACAGTACTTCAGTTGTCATCGTTACCTTCCTTTTGAATAAGCACCCGATCAATTTTTGTCGGCCCGGCAGATATAATATAGAACTTACTATCACCAACTGCAAATGTCTCACCTGTTTTTGGTATCCGGCCCAGATAATTTGTCAATACGCCATTTACTGTTCGCCACGGCCCCAGCTCCAGTTGTGATGCCCCTGATAAAAAGGGGTTCAATACAGAACAATCATCAGAACCTTTAAGCACAACACCAACAGAATGCGTATGACTTTTTTCAGGATCGGAAAAAAGGTGCATAAACATTGAATCTATAGCCCTTTGCGCACTAAACAAACCGCTGAAATCCCCATACTCATCAAGCAGGCAGGCATCCGGACTACCACAACTGAAAAGGAAACTGACAAGCTCTGCAACTTCAGACGACTCAGGAGCCCAGACCGGTTCCTCATAATGATTAACAAGCAGGTCTGATGGCAGTGCTGAAAAAATAGTTGACAAACGTATTAACCCCTGGACATGAGATCTGTTACAGCAATCCCTGACAATCGCGACGGTATCACCACTCTGTGCCATCTGTTCCAGCGCGTCAGCAACGGTCTGTGTTTCATCAAAAACAGGAACTATTGACCGGTGTATCATGTACTTACGGGCAGGCTCAGGTCCGCGTTCGAGAATTCTCTCAATAAAACCAGCCTCATCCTGTGTAATCGCTCCATCCCTGTAGGATTTTGCAACTGCAGATCTCAATTCGTTTACTGTTACAAACGGATCCGGCTCCCTGAAATAAATACGAAATCTATTAATAAAGAATGAATTAACATTTTGAATAAACGACAGCACCGGTGCAGTTATTCGTATAAGAGTCTGCAACGGTATGGCGACAATACGTGCAATGATTTCATTATTTTTTAAAGCAAGTGTCTTTGGAATAATCTCCCCGAACAGTACTATTCCACCAGTCGCAACAAATAATGTTACAACCTCAGATTCAAAGTTAAAAAACTTACTAAGCAGCGTATGAATAAAACCTGTTAAACTGATATTTACAAATACATTGCCCAACAGAATAAAAAGAAGCGTTTTCTGACCATTTTGCAACAACCAGAATATTCGAAGATAGTTTTGATCGGAATGTTTCTGAAAAAGGGAAATCCGTTCCCTGGGAATCGAAAACAGAGCTGTTTCAGATGCGGAAAAAAAAGCTGAAGCACCAAGAGCCATTACAGTTAATACAATAATTATCAATGTAGTCCCTGATTACAACGTGTATGTATGCAGAGCTCAAACAAGCTCTGCATAGCATAGTTAGAAAGGAAGATCTTCCTCAACAACACCCGATGATGCAGACGGGCCGGACGGCATTTCAAATGATGGAAAACTTTGGGAATACTCAGGATCAGGTGCACCACCCCCACCCTGACTACCCGAATTGGCACCAATAAACTGCAACGTATTAGCAACGATTTCAGTCTTATAACGCTTTACATTATCCTTATCATCCCATGAGCGGGTTGTAATTCTTCCTTCAATATATACGGAACGCCCTTTTTTCAAATACTGATTACAGAGCTCAGCCAGCTTTCCCCAGGCGACAATATTGTGCCACTCAGTACGCTCCTGCTTCTGACCATTCTTATCTGCAAAACGTTCAGTGGTGGCAAGCGAAAACGTTGCAACCGGCTGCCCTCCAGGTGTATACTTGAACTCCGGATCTTTTCCAAGATTACCAATCAGAATCGCCTTGTTTACAGATGCCATAAAATCCTCCTGCTTAATGTTTTATAATAAAATAGATCCACTCTGATGCCACAAACGGAAACCTACAAAGCAACACCAGAAATACCAGTTGGAAATCTACAAAACGGTGTCAGGGTGATACAAGCATTTTGTCGTGATTCGTATAGCGATGCTAATTTGTGTCCCGGGATGATTTCATCTGCTGAGTTTTTACTTTGAGTGCCGGCTTCAACAATTTCCACATTCTTACTCTAAGTGTCGTATTCGAAACTTTTGAACTTTCGTAGTACCAGTCCTGGTCAAAACTCCAGCCATTCATCGGTGTAAAAAGTATCTGTCCTTTTTTCCCGGTAATCGACATTGCAGTTTCAACATTACGTATAATCAATTCACCGGTAAACGAATTTGATATAACAGAATCAGCCCAGGCAACTGTAGCATCATAGAAGTCCAACGCCATTTTTTTCTCGGCCGGGCTGCAGTAGACTACATAGAAATCAGGGCATTTTTTAAAAATGAAGTCAATTTCATACACTGCGCGAAGTTTTTCTACATCGAAACCTGAATACCTGACAACCGGTGTCGACATCAGCTCTGCTTTCTCAGAGCCAAAAAGGCTTGAACAGGCAACAAGAATCAGGCCAATAACCAGAAGTCTACAATAACTATGCCTCTTGATCAGAAACCTCAATCCATCCCCCGGTGAACAATAGAACACATATAGTATCAACTCTCCACAAGCTGAGCAGTGAGGATTTCAAACCGGTAAATCATGCAGACCACATGTAATTACGATATCTGACATCACACCAGCCACAGTTGTAAAATCACACATTTCAGATATATTTCCCAGATTACTGTAAACCTTCAAGTAAATATAATCAATGTAATTGTATCATACTTTGATAGATTGTAGTGAAATTGTTTAGTTGTTCCAATTTAATTTTCAAATTTTCCCTTAAACTCTCAAACTTTACAATTTTTTAAACCCGGATTGTCCACCAGGAATTGATGATGGTTGCTGATATGGTGGGGATATTTTAAGAAATCCCCCCTTTATAAGGGGGGCGCCTCCGGCGGGGGATCATTTTGCCAACAGGCATTTGGACAATCGCCACATTTTTCTTTTTTCGTTATGCAAGAGCAACAAGGGCTCTGGCCAGGTGGAAAGTCAGAATTGTGATAGGTACTGCACTGTCAGTTAATTTATTTTTACACCGATACTTATTCTGTTTTTAGCTATACAATTACAAATTTTAATGGACTGGTTCTATGAATTATCAAAGTGAACTTGATTGTGCACTTACTGCAGCCCGCCTTGCGGCTTCAATTCAAAAAGAAAAACGATACCTTCTGTCATCAATTGAAATTAAAAGTGATAGATCACCTGTAACAGCAATCGACAAAGAGTGCGAGCAGACGGTTAAAAAACACCTCCTTGCAACGTTTCCCCAGGATAGTTTTCTTGGAGAGGAAACCGGCGAACATACAGGAAGCAATAACCGTCGTTGGATTGTTGATCCCCTTGATGGAACTCGGCCGTATATTCGGGATATTCCTACTTATAGCGTACTTATATCACTTGAGGAGGCAGGTACTCCCGTGGTTGGTGTGATTTACCTGCCATCACTTGATATCTGCTGTTTTGCGACAAAAGGCAGCGGTGCATTTTGTAACGGAAAACCTATAAGGGTATCAGATACAGCCCCTGATGAAAGGGTAATCGGCAGTGCCCTTGGATTTCGTGAGCTTTGTGATACATCTGAAGGTAAGCAACTTTTTGAATGTATGAAATCATGGGATTACAATTACGGATTCATGGATGCCTACTCGTATGTCTGTGTTGCAAGCGGTAAGCTTGACTGCACAGTCAATCTCCTTGACAAACCGTGGGACTGCTCCGCTGCAGCATGTATAATCACTGAAGCCGGTGGTACATACTCAGACTTGCAAGGAAATAAATCAGTGTACAATGGAGCTATCGTGTTTTCAAATGGTAAACTGCATGATTCATTGCTCCGGTTTTTTATATGAAAGCACAGTATGCAGTACAAGTTATATGATGCGGGGAATTCCATCAGTACCCGCTAAACATAGCCATTTCAGCAATTCGTTGATGCACGCCCCTATATGATTTTTTTTAGTTTACTCCGGATCCAGGGATTATTTTATTAAGTTGTAAAATTTGCATTAAGTATTGGAATACACGTTTAAGGAGAATGATTATGCGCATATTTTCCGGCATTAAACCGTCTGGAATGATTCATATCGGCAATTACCTTGGAATGATCCGGCCAATGGTCGAGTCACAGCTTCGTGGTGACCTGTTCTGTTTCATTGCAAACATGCATAGCCTGACAACAATGACTGACGCCAACATGATGCGTCAATATACCAATGATGCACTGCTGGATCTTCTGGCACTTGGTATCAATCCGCAGAAATCAACATTATGGGTACAGTCTGATGTTCCTGAAGTAGCAGAATTGACATGGTATCTGAATAATGTCACCGCTGTCGGACTTCTTGAGCGATGTCATGCATACAAAGACGCCCTTGCTAAAGGCTTATCACCAAACAATGGACTATTTTCCTACCCTGTTCTTATGGCTGCAGATATTCTCCTGTATCAATCTGACAGAGTTCCTGTTGGTAAAGACCAAAAACAACATGTAGAAGTTGCAAGAGATATTGCAATCCGGTTTAACAGTACCTATGGCAACGCATTTACAATTCCTGAAGAGGAGATTGCTGACGAAATAGCGGTTATCCCTGGTATTGACGGACAGAAAATGTCTAAGTCATATAATAATTATATCGAAATATTCGGTGCAGAAAAAACTATTAAAAAGAAGATTATGTCGATACTCACCGACGCCACCCCTGTTGAATCTCCTAAAGATCCTGACAATAGTATTATTTATTCTATTTTTAAACTGTTTGCTACACAAGAGCAGTCTGTTGCACTCGCAAACAGATTCCGTGCCGGCGGAATGGGGTATGGTGATGCAAAAAAGCAGTTGTTCGAACTTCTGTGGGAATATTTCCAACCATTCAGAACAAAGCGTGAGGAACTTGTATCAAATATGGATTACGTTGCCGCATTACGTAAGACTGGTGCAGAAAAAGCACGTCAGGTGGCATCACAGACAATAGACAGCGTAAGAAAGCTTGTTGGTGTGCTTTGATACTTATTCGCGGGGGCGGGCAATCTGCCACGCCCTCTCCCGCGTTCAAAGCAACGTGTCCTCCCCCGCAGGCTGGAAGCATATTTGTTTTAAAATCAAAATGATACCTCCCTCCTGCGGAAGGCGCATCGGGATGGTCAAAGGACCAGGAGATCCAGATGCTTTAAGCTGGGGGCGTCTTCAATGTCGTTACCTTAAGCTTGACATGTTGCAGCTGTGCCGGTTGCTCGCCCCCTAAATCCCCCGCAGGGGGACTTTGAGAGCAGAATAGCTTGTTTAGCCTATTTCTTCAAGTCCCCCTGCGGGGGATTTAGGGGGCGAGTCTT
>JAEWVR010000035.1 GCA_023459055.1 Fibrobacterota bacterium | reverse complement strand
CCCCGCAGGGGGACTTGAAGAAATAGGCCAAACAAGCTATTCAGCTCTCAAAGTCCCCCTGCGGGGGATTTAGGGGGCGAGCAACCGGCACAGCTGCAACATGTCAAGCTTAAGTTAACGACATTGGCGGGGGATATAGGGGGCGTGCTTTTACGGATGTGGGTAGGGACGAGTGACTGGAGGTGTGCAATTGGCACAATTCTTTCATAGTAAATAATAACTTAACAATGAGGTAAAAATGTGGATAACAAAATGACATCAGAAAAATTGTCAAGAATGCTGCATGAACATGATTTTGGTGTCCTTGCAACAAATGGTGTTGAATACCCGTATACATCACTGGTAACCATTTACGTTTCGGATGATTGTCAGTATCTACTATTTCCGACACTTCGTGAAACACAAAAATACACTAATCTTTGCCGTGATATCCATGTGTCTGTACTACTTGACAACCGATCGGTCACGGATGTTACAGGTGATAAACGCTATGCGATATCTATTCCTGGTATTGCGTGTGAAGTAAGTGAAAGAATGGTTTCTTCATGTAAAGAGCGCTTTCTCGGGCGTCATCCGAACCTTGCAGAATTTCTTTCACAATCCGGAACTGCACTTATTCAGGTGACTTTTAACAAAATTATTCTTGTTGAAGATTTCGGGAGAGTAACGGAATTCGGTTGTCCGATTCAGTAAATATAGAACATATTATTTATCTGTCAACTTATCGGCAATAGTCTTCGCGAGTAGATTTAATGGATTCTCTTTAACAACCATCGTAATCAGCCGCTTTGCATCTTCATAGCGTTTGACTTTATTATATGCATCTGCAAGATGAATTTTGACATCAACTGAATCCGGGAATGCTGTAACCATTTTTTCAAATAGCATAATTGCTTTTTGAGGGTTTCCTCCAGCGAATGATGGTGCCTGATTTGCATTGATTGCTTCAACTAATAGCGTATAATATCCATCAGGATTGGTTTTCTGTGCTTTTTTTAGTTCTTTCGCGGCAAGCGGACCATTGATTGCCCCATTATTGATACCCTGCCCTGCCATGAGTTGGTACGCGAGTGCTTTGTAGCTTGCAGTAAGGTACATATCAGCACCGGCTGTTTCAGCTTCTTTTAATTTTTTCACCGATACTTTACCATACCGCAAAATGTCTTTCTCAGAATTTTTACAGAATGCGATCAGTTGCAGACGCCATAAAACACAGCCATGTAATAAAAGTGCACGGGGCTTTTTTTGTTCATCAACAGGTTTAAGGATTATAAAATCGGCAAGGTTGCTCAGTGCTTCCATATCGTACTGTGTTGCAGCAGCGGAGTATCGGGATTCTGCGCTGTCAATCCATGATGATGCTGTATCAGACGCAGCATGAATTATTCCTGCAATTGCGATATTCAGAAGTAGTATCATACGGCTTTTAAAGATCGTACACATTTTAGTTTATATTTCCTGTATGGATAATTTATTCCGTTATTATTCACGATACGATTAATTGTTGTGGCTTGCCATCAGGTGCAAACAAGACGTGTCACTGATGCATATTTAACGTGCATGACACTGATAGTACAGGTTGCACGGATTTTTCATTCCTGCAAAAATGGAGATGAACGGTACCCGATATGTTAATCATAACGGGTACATCGTAACATTACTTCAGGTCGTAATTGATAATATCGGTTGCCCGGCGGCAGATCTCGATTGCGTAGTCTGTCCACGAACCCTGACCCCAGTAACGGAAACAGCTTGTCTGGGATATCATAAGATGGAACAGGGCTTTTCTGAAACGCTGATCACTGGTCGGGATGTTCTTCTCAATTACTTTCTCATTAAATAAAGCACTGAGCTTTTGCATCGGATCAAGGACGTTTTCGTAACCGTGTACCCATGAAATATTATTTGTCCAGGAACCGCCTTCCATATGGAACCGGTGATCACTCTTTTTTATTTCGTCAATAACCTTCGTCATCTTCTCGGGACCATCACCGGGCTTGAAAACGTCCCATATTTTTTTCTGGAAAATAGGCTGCAGCACCGGCAGATCCGATTCCTTTATCCCGCTGTCAAATAAAAGTTCGAGATATTCCGAAATGTTAATCATCGGAGTTTCGCTGCCTGTTGACTCACGCGAAACCTCCATGAACTTCGGCGGAAACTCGTTCATCATCACTCCACCATTTTCTCCATCAGCGATCTGTGTTACTACCGGCGGAATCATTTTCCCGGCAAGTTCGACTTTGCCAATCGATTTTGCTTCGTAATAGGGTTGCATCTGAGCGACAAGCTTTGTATCACTACCCTGTGTTTTAATAATCGCGATAATACTGACTTCATCACCTTTGGAATTCTTACATATCAGTCTGTGAGGAACATGTTTCATTTCGGGGCCGTAGCCGTTTTCCGGGCGTTCTACCGAATGCTCCTGAACCATCACCCACTGGAATCCGCAGTCGACAAGGGTCTTGATGTACTCATACGCGACATCGGGATGGTTGGGGAGTGCCATTTCTGATGGCGAAAAGCCGCGTACCCGTTCGAGAGCATCCCAGCCGAAAATCGCTGCAAAATGATGCTGCCAGGCCTTGACATGAAGGCGAAAGTCCTGTGATGGTGTCGAGGGGGCGACGGCGTGTCCCCACGGGCATCCGAGCCACTCCACACATTTACGCATTGAACGGTCCTGTGTTACAAATTTCAAACTGTCAAATACATCATGAAGCCCCATGTGGCGAAGTCCGTGAAAGAGTGTTCCGCTGTATTCAAGCATCACCCTTGGATTCTTTCCCTCATTGACAAGCTGCGGCACAAACTCACCAATACGTTTGTAACACCAGTGAAACACCGGCGCATTATGATTATCACCCGTTCCCTGATTGTCCATCATGTATTTGAGATTGCTGATGATATCCGCGGTGCGCAGATCTCCACCCCCTGCAGGAATAAGCGGCTGATGCATATGTAAAGCAATCGCCGCAGCGCTCTTGATACCGCCGAAATTAATCCCTGATTCATCTTTAAACAGTTTTTTCTTTCTTCCTGCTTCCGTAACTGCGTCAATGCTGCTCTCGGAGCCTGATATATTCAGCACCCCGTCAATGTACTCATGAAGCTCTTCTGTTGGTCTTTTGTTTGTTGTACTCATTTTTTACTTCCCTTTGTGTGATTATGATTTTATTGAGATGTATTATTTATCTTTTATAAGATTGTAAACATTTAAATAGTGATGTCCCGGATTATTCCATGAATAATCGCAATTCATGCCGTGAATAATCAGTGACCTGAAATCATCGGGGTAGGAATACCAGAGTGATATCGCTCTGGTAAGCGCTGATTCCACACCCTGATAGTCCGCGTTATTGAAAACGAAACCATTGCGGTGTTCCCAGTCGGTTGATGCATAATCCTTGTCAAAAACGGTATCGGCAAGTCCGCCGACAGAACGAACAACAGGAACGGTACCATATTTGAGTGCAATCAATTGCGCCAGTCCGCACGGTTCAAACAAACTCGGAACGATCATCATATCTGTACCTGCATAGATCAAATGCGATAACTCCTCATTAAATCCGATCTCAATATGACAATCGGGGTTATCATTAAGAATACGTTTCTGATGCATGAAATGATTATGAATTCCCTGATTTGATGCTGCACCGAGAAGGACGAACTGACCTCCGAGTCGCAGCGTGTAGTGAATCGCATGAGTGATCAGATTGATTCCCTTCTGATCATCAAGACGGCCGACATAAGCGATAATCGGTTTGTAATCTTTACGTAACCAGAACCGGTCACGCAGTGATTCTTTACTGATATATTTTTTGTCAATACTTGATGAATCATATTTAGCGGGGATAAAGTGGTCGATTGCCGGATTCCAGACATCATAGTCAACCCCGTTTAATATACCGCCGAATTTATTTCTGAATGCATGAAGCGTGTGTCCGAGGCCAAAACTCTGATCACAATGTAATGCCTCATGCGCATGATGCGGTGATACGGTTGTAACAAAGTTGGAATAGACAATACCGCTTTTCATCAGGTTAAGTGCGTTGGGATTGAAATTGTCGCGCATCTGTTCGTAGCGGAAATAGTAATCCGGCCGTCCGAGTCCGGTTGCGGTAAGAATATCCGCTCCGGTTACCCCCTGATGCTTGAAGTTGTGTACGGTAAAGCAAACACGCTGGTGATGCATACCATGAAACCGGTAGATCTCTGCGAGCAGTACTGGTACAATTGCCGTTTGCCAATCGTGACAGTGAATGATATCCGGGCGTTTACCGGTTACAAAGAGAAACTCAAGCGCTGCCTTGGAGAAAAAGACAAATCTCTTGACATCATCGTGACATCCGTACACGGTGTTGCGGTTGAAAAAATTATCCTGTGAATGGGGTTCTATAAAGAAACACTTGCGTCCGCTGACAAAGCCAAAAAAGACGGTACAGTGGACAGCCCCGTTATACCAGGGAACCCACAGATCCTGATACGTTACGGTCATGCCCCAGATCTTGTCCGAGCGCAGGTTATCATATTTAGGAAGAATAATTTCGACATCATTACCCCGGATCTCAAGTTCGCGGGATAAACCAAAAACAACATCGCCAAGCCCACCGGCTTTAACGACTGGTGCACATTCCGGTGCAATTTGAACAATAAACATAGCTGCACTACTCACACGTTGATGGTACTCAGTTAAAAACCAGTATATAAGTATATGACGTTCCAGAGAATAATGCAAGTGCGTTGAGCGGGGGAGTGGTGATGGTCGGGGCGTTTTTTTGGGAAGTTTGGTGTATGTTGTTTGATTGTCAGGGGTTTAGTGGGACGGAATTGTTGTTTTGGATGTTATTGTGGCGTAAGTGGTTGTTTTTAGGATGGAAATTGTCTAAACTGTGTGGAGACTCTGGTATACAACTTGATGTTCAGTGCATTTGTACATCCGTGTAATGCTACAATTACCTTGCGGGATGTACATTGTCACCCTGTGAGCAATGCACAGGAACCCTGTAGGAGCTACAGAGGTACCCTGTTGGGAAGTTCGCTTGCGTAAATAGTCCGAACCGTGATTAGTATGATTGCCGTGGTTAACATGATTTCCCTGAAAATTACAGCATGGATAGAATTCATTTCCACCCCCTCGCTTTGTGGGAGAGGGGGCAGGGGGGAGAGGTCTGAATTGTCAATTGGATCAGAACCCATTTTCTCCTCTCGCGCCCCCTTAGCTGGAACATTTACAATTAGAAAAGACTCAAGCCCGGAACTGTTTGAGCGAGAGCGAGTTTTCCGGGCGGTCTTATCTAATTGTAAATGGTTTTTTGCCAGCGTTCCCAGGGCGCAATGCACTTTTTGCTTACTTTTTGTTGGTGCCCATAAAAATTATAATATTCAAATCCCGATCCATCGGGTTTGCTATGGACAAAAAGTAAGTCCGGGTTCCGGGGTGGAGAGCCCCGGATTTGTTTGACGATTGGTCTGATTGGTAATGTAAATACGAATCAACCTTATCAACTGGCGATCAAAGCAAGGGGCTTCTCCCCCTGCAACCCCGACCAGTATTTCTTTCCGGGGCCAAAGAAATACTGGACAAAGAAGGGCCCTTTTTTATACCAATTATACCTACCGTCGAAACGCGCTTTCAAAACTCGCTTATCGTATGCAAAGATCTGTTCTGCCAATCACATGTCAAGCGTCACCAGTCACTACTCATATAGAACAACCGCTCAAACAGTTGAAATCGCTAAGTTGGAAGACGAAGAGCAGTTTGAAAACATGCTGTGGTGTGCGGGATAGGGATGAGGTTTTAATTGTGTCAATGTACGGAGATTTGTGCGTGAATTCAAACTGCGGAGAAGTATGCTATGATTGGCATTCGCAAATTGTATGAACCGTGATTAGAATGATTAACATGATTTCCATGAAATGTACAGCATGGACATAATTAATTTTCACCCCCTCGCTTTGTGGGGCGACGCATCGAAGTGGTCGCAGGACCAGAGGGGGCAGGGGGAGAGGTCTGAATTGTCAATTGGATCAGAATCATTTCCTCTCATTTTGCCCCCCCCCTTAGTTGGCCTATTCACAATTCAATGCCGATGTTTGTATGATTTCAGGCAGACATGTAAGAATCATTGTATCCGCTTTTTATCATAAAAAAATATATGGCCAGTTGTCTTAAAAATGATATAATCAATTTATTACCAAGAAAACTACACACCCGTTTTTAAAGGAAGTGACTGGTATGAAATCGAAACGTAAAAATATTATTACGCTCGTTCCTGATGATTACAATCGTAAATTGCAATTTAAGTATGCGCGTATCCTTCTTTTGTCTCAAACCGCAAGTATTCTCCTTGTAATCCTTTTTCTTACGCTCATATTTACGATTCTCATAAATCAGAAGGTCCCATTGTTAAAAGATGCACCATCTGAAAAATTATACGCAATTATAATTTTCTTTTACGTTGTAGCCACAGTTGGTTCTGTTGCCATTTCCTGGCTGATAAGTATCAGGTTATCCCACAAGATACTCGGCCCCTTGTTCCGTATAGAAAACCTGCTTAACCAGGCAATAGAAACCGGTGAAATTCCTACTTTCACAATACGGAAAGATGATGAATTGCAGAATGTTGTTACACTTTTAAACAAATTATTCGATCAAATAAAAAATAAAAATAACCTTTAATAAAGAAAAAATGAAGTAATATAGACAATAAGAACCGTATGAATCGAGAGGTTCAAGTACGGTTCTATGAGTAACTGAGGGTGAAAATCCCCCGGTTTACTTGACTCTTTCCGGGGCCAATTCACCGGTAAACCGGTATTTGATTATTATATTTGTATGAAGAATGTTGTGATTGGTTATCGCAAATTGTCTGAACCGTGATTAGTATTATTCCATGATTAACATGATTTTTCCTGAAATGTTTCAGCATGGACAGAATTCATTTTCACCACCGGGGATAAATCGTTGTCACCTGCCATTCAGGAAAAAATGTATAGTGACGCAGGGTGCAAAAAAAAAGTATATTAATTCCGGCCATGCATCTTATTTTTCAAATCCGGATGAGGTAAGTAAAATACTGTTGGAATGCGTATAAAGTAAATACATGGGCTACAAGCCATTACTATTGAAAAACAAGGATAAGTGCTCTTGATTATCAATAAGGTTAAAAAATGGTACCTATTATCCAATCTTTTTGCATTGTGAGATACCCTACGGTTTTATTGGTTCTGGAAAAAACGATATCAATGAATGGTTATTAAAACTCAATTGATAAAGTGTTTGTAGTAAATTTACTTTAAAGGATAAACAATGGGAGATAAAATTGTAATAATAGGAAATGCCGGAGGTGGAAAATCTGTTCTTTCTGCAAAGTTAAGTAAAACCTTTGATATCCCTGTTTTTAAACTGGACAAATTGCAATGGAATCCGGGATGGGTACCGACTCCTGCTGATCAATTCAACAAATTGCATGATGAAATACTGCTTAAACCAAAGTGGATCATTGATGGCTTCGCGACAATGGAATCTATTGAAAAACGATGTAACGCTGTTACGACGATAATTTTTATTGATCATCCGGTGCGAATACATCTATGGTGGGCGCTGAAGCGGCAATTCTTTTGTTTTTTCAGACCAAGGCCGGATTTTGTTGATGGATGTCCGATGTTACCAATGACTGGTAAATTGATTAAAATGATTTTAGCAATTGATAAGATTGTAAAACCTAAACTACAGGTCATATTAAATCAATATGCAAACTGTAAAGAAATCTATCACATAAAATCGCCAAAAGAATTGAATAAATTTACAAAGACGTGTTGCTGTATATAGTATAGGATTTCAGGAGAATGATGCATAAAGTAGCCGTTCATCGCAGGTCAAATCACAAAACCGTTCAGGTACAAGTTCGTGAGGATCATACATTCAAGCTTGTAGTGGTGTCAGATACACATTCTGCACCTCATCCATCATTAAAAGGAGTTATCGCAGCATTACATCCCGACGCACTGCTTCATGCAGGAGATATTGGTGACAGTAACATACTTGATGAACTTGGAACGATTTGCCCGGTATATGCGGTGTGCGGTAATATTGACGAGCGCAATAATGAACTTCCGGACACGCTGATGCTTGATATCGTTTCAAAAGAAACATCAATGCTAAAAATATTCACAACCCATATTGGTGTTTACGGGGCAAAACTGCGGGCGGAGGTTGCACGTATAGCACGTGCTGAGGGTGTATCACTGGTAATATGTGGTCATTCTCATGTCCCTTTTATTGGCAGTGATCGTGGCATTATCGTTTTTAATCCGGGTTCAATAGGTCCGCGCCGCATTGGATTGCCAGTAGTCTTTGGAGTACTTACATTATGCGAAAACGATTACCGGTTGCACCATATCGATTGCGAAACAGGTCAAAAATGGGAACCGCCACGGTTTCGATAGTATATAATCAGCAGCAGGAATTAACAAATTATCGTCAGGAACGCAAAGATCGATTCAACAATTTAACCTGATTCATCCGATTCTGGGTTACTGTAAGAATTAAGGTCATCGGCAGAGTCTGGATGACACTCCTGACAATGTATCATACGATAATTTTAATCTAAAGAACTCAACACCTTTCTTGTAAACCGACAAAAACACTTGAATATTAATCCTCCCATTTTGCAAATCCATTAGGAATGGGGACAGGAAGAATGGTTAATCCATTTTCTGGAACTTTGTCCATGCAACATCTTCTCTTGTCAATACATCAGAATTCTTTATAAGCTCGCGTGCATTTTTGTTACCGATTATTGACATGTATGTATTTGTGCTGTCTCCATTACTCCAATCATGCCAGGAGATCCAAAACGCCAATTCATTATAATCGCTGCTGATTTTGTTAATATATTTTGTATTGTCAAATTCGCCGTGATTGTCATTATGATCCGGACCATATTCAGCCATGGCAATAGGTTTGCCCGTTGCTTTAAGTTCATTATAACCCCAAATATCAAGAGGGGTATTGTATGCTGTTGGCGCAATGATATCAACATAGTCATCACCCGGATAGTTCCACATCTGCGGGAAAATCCAAATGTCGCCAGCATTATAATTGCTGACAAAACTAAGTGGTGAAAACATCCAGATTAAATTGTTCAGCCCTTTTTCCTTTGTAAAATAATTATGCAGATCTCTGTAGAGGTTCACATATGGAGCAGGGTCATCCTTGTGACTTAATACCCCCCACCAGAACCAGCTTCCGTTCATCTCCTGTAACGGTTTGAATAAAACAACAACTCCGGCATCCTGAAGTTCCTTCAGTCCTGCAGCTATTCTGTCGAGTTTACGTCTCCAAACCTTAAAAACAGGCTTTTCGGGATTGGTCAGATCATTCAGGTTGATCATGTACAATTGCTCTTTTGTCAAAGTAACGGTTCTGGTAAGGTTCCAGTTTCCAGGGTTGCTATCAAGATCGGATTCATCATTAAGCCACGGATTCTGTGGAGACATCCCCAGAGCGATCAATCCTCCTTCATTCCAGTATTTAATCAACACCTGGTTTGCTTTGGATATCTCTTCTGATTTGGCAATGATATCATGTTCATAGTCAAGGGCGATAATGGCCGGATATTTTCCTGTAGTCTGGTATAGATTTTCTATCATCTTTGCGTAGCCCATCATGTCATCAGGTTTGTAAATGTTGACCGTATGCCCACAACTTTGACCTGAAAGTACACCGTTGAATGGCTCATCACAAAGGTAAGCAATATAGCGCAATACCGCTTTTGTAGTTTCGAGTGCATTGGGATTACTGGTTGTGTTGTCCCTTGCAGTGGCCTTTGGTGGAACGTTATTATCAAGCAATGCTTTTCCACTACCATCGACTTTCGGGTTGCATCCAATTAACGAAGAGAGAACTATTAAAATCGTGAGTAATTTACTCATATTTACCTCAATTGCTGATAGGTATTACGTTGATAGTTGACAGGTGTATAAATATAAATTCAGTTCATTCAGCTTCCCCTCTCCGATTCCTATTGAAGTGGGGGTTGGGGAGTGAGACCATCTTTCTGCACCGTAATCGTAGCCTTATCCAGTCCCCTCAGTGCAAGAATATCACCAAAAATCCCTTTCATTGCTTCTGCCGGTATTTCGCATCTGTAAATGCGTAACAACAGGTTCAGGGTGATTGATGCATTCGTTTCCGTAACGTGACATGTTGCAGTGAATAGGGGATTGGCTACTTGAAATGATGAAATCGTGTGGGAGTATCTGCTGTTGGAATCGAGCCGGAATGTTATTGTACAGTCAAGTACTTTTGAAAAGGGAATTGCAAACGGTGATACACGGAGTGTGTCGTATTCTTCAAAAAAGGGTGTGAACAGATACCCGATTGACAGTTGCGTGCCATTTTTCCTGAAAACTGCAACGTTATCATTAGTGAATCCAAGTGTCACTACAATCGGCTGGTTTTCATCGGTTAGTCCCCTGATAGCAAATGTTTCAAGTGCATTGCTGGTTCCTGCATTGGTTAACTGTGACTGGAATACTTCCCGAATGTAGTTTTCCTGCTGGTAAAGCAAGCTGTTGCGCAATAAATACGCCCCATAGCCGCCAAATTCAAGTGTAGCGCAATTTTCAAGGCTGCTGTTGCGAAGGTCAATGGTATAATTGCTTTTTATATACTGCATTGAGTCCATGGGTGCAGGAAGTGGTTGGGCTATCCCCTTTTGTAATGATACTCCCCACTGGTAAAAGAAATCATCTGGATACTGTCCGACCGCACCTCCGGTAGAAAAAGGGTAAGCGATTTTTTCTTTATTGTCAATAGTTACTGAAACAAGCGGTACTATTGTTGATGACGATGTTATAAAATCCTGATCAAATCCACCGCTGCTGACAGGGCGGGTGACTATTATGTCTGTTTTAAAACCTGCAGCACGATAAAGGTTATATAAAAGTTTTGACAGACCTGTAGTGCTGGCTTTACGCTGTTTAATAATATTTCGCGCTGATTCAAATGCATTCTCATAATTTTCCCAGGTTATTTCCTCACGTACCCATTGAAGTATCTGTTCTTCAGGTGATTCCAATTGTGATGTCGAGCGAATAGTTTTAAGTAATTGTCGTATTCTGCGAGGTATGTATTTTTTAAATGTAATGTTATAATCAGATTTATAGGCGTCTGCAACATCTTTCCAATCTGTTAAACCGTTCGTGTTGTACCATTTTCGAAGAGCAAATGCCAGGCAAGGTGTAATATTGTCAGAGTTAGTACTTGTAAGGGTACTTACCGGCTCCAGTGAAGAACAGATCCACTCTTTTTGTGTTCTGTTATCAGTGATGGTTGAATTACTGGAATCGCATCTCCCGTAACATTTAAAATCATAGAGCACATCATTCGGGTATACCATTGCAAATCGTCCGTAATAAACAGGCAGTGCCGGTGACCTGAAGTAATACTCATAGGATTCAGGTTTATAGGTAATATTAAAACAGATTCTGATTTCAATTGTTGAACCAGCGGTTACGTTAGGGAAAATGATTGCGCCATTATCAATATACGATGATCGCAGATGTTCTGTATCAATCGGTAAAGGATTGTTTAATGAGTCATATAGAGAACATTTAAATGATTCTATATCGCTTGAAAATTGTGTTACGGTAACTTTTCCATACTCGGTACCATCACGGGTAAGAATTTTGATTCTCTTATTGACATGGATCTTTGAATCAGAATTCTTGACAGATCCGGAAGTGTAGAGGTCGAAAACAAGTTCATTGAGTTCGAAATAGGCACCGTATTCAGTCCACTGACGCTGCGGGGGCGGGGGCGTCCATGATGAAAAAGGCATTGATTGTTGTGCTGCGACAGTAAAAACAATCAGGAACAAACATGATAGAATTACTGATGTAAAATTGATTAATAGTCTTATTCCCATATGTATGCATCCTGAAACCGCTGGCGTGAACGCTGGTAATCTTTGACTGATGCAAAATTGTCAATTGTAAATTGGAACTTTTTAAAAGTTACGCTGCGGATAATCTCATTTCCGTTTTGTGTGTAAGTACCGGTAAACCATGCGTTGTTTATTGATTCAGATTCAAAGGTTTTGAATGGAAAGTGTATAGTCCATTTGTCAACCTGTTCCACTCCGGTGAAAACGCGGGGGCCATCATAGGAAAATGTGCTGTGACGCATATCACCGCCAGCCAGCGATGGTCTGTTGAGACGAATGCCACTCTGTTCAAATTGTACAATGTTTTCTGTAAAATCCGTGACATATGAAAGTATGATCAGTGTATCGGTCAGGCTGTCAATTGATGAACCTGATGGGGTCAGATGAAAGAGTTCGGAAAAAAGTGTCGATACTATTTGTGCTTTCTGGTCAGCGGTGGCACTGTTAACATAGGGGTAAATACTCATTGCAGTTTTTCCGATAAGACGGATTGTACCATTCATGGACCATTTATTACCGGTTTCATGTATAACCGCTTCTGTTTCAATTCTGTTGACATAATTAGCGTCTGGTGCTGCAATGGTAAGATAACTGCTGTCTTTTTTCAGAATGAACACTTTTTGTCCAAGAAGATAGTGTGCCGATAATTTAAAGGGGCCGAATGAAAATGTCGGATCAAGTAAAAGCAATGTTCCATCAGCGTTTTCGACATAGGTAATCGCATGATTGAACCATCCCAGTGATGGCATACTGTCAAGACCCTGTTCAGATCCCGGTGATGCAATAAGTGCGATACCGGCGTTCAGGCCTTTCGAGCGCAGCATCATGGTAAGCAGTGACGTCATCTCTTTGCAATCACCATAACCGTTTTTAATGACAAGGTCAACCGGTCGTGGAATAAATGAATGATTATCAGAAAAATCGGCATGGTATCGTATATTTTTACGGACAGTACCAAATGCCCATTTGATAATTGAGTCACGATTGGTGTCTAACGTTACAGGATTAAAATTTTTAATTAATTGCATAGAGTCAAGTATAGGATCAAGATCGAATAAGTGATGATTCCCAAGCGCGACCCATGAATAGGGGGTCAGACCTTTCGGTGGGAGAGAAAAGTGAATTCCCGCATACCACTGTTCCGGATTTGCGACTGTAGCGTAATCCGGTATTTTTTGCACTGCTCTTGATGAATATGATTTGGTTATGTTATTGCCATTAATTCTGATCGTAGAATCGATCTGAAGCTGTTCACCGTTTGATAATATCCCGGCAAGTGATAGTGGTGTACTTATGAGTATCGCCCGGTTCATAACCGGATAATGTCCCCGGAAATATTCAGAGGAAAGAAATTCCGGTCTTGTTAAATTGTATTCAAAAGCTATGCGTATGACAATTCCCTTCTGGTATGCAGGAATTTTAATGTCTGCAATATTATCATCTGTTTCATATTGACCAAAAGCATATCGTTTACGTAAAGATATACTTTTCTGAGGAATTGACACAATAGAACCATCAGGATATTTAACTGATGCGTCTATTACATGGTTTTCCTGCGTTTCATACGATAAAGTAAGTGAAACAGTTTCGAGCTCTTCAGGAATGCGTTTGTTGATATAATAGTAAGAAATGTTTTTGTAAATAACCCAGTTATTGTAGTCATTGGATTTAAAGGTAAGAAATGTTGAGTCGAATAGTGATATCACCGGTTCCTGATTCCAATTTGCTGGAAAAAGAGAATGCGTAGAATTATCAATCTGCTGAAGAACCGGAAATGATGCAGTTGAGACACATGATGCAACAAGTGCTATAAAGGGGAGAATGTAAATGTATACGGATTTTGAAACTGATAGCAAACGATGGATTCCTTTTTTCCTGTTAATATACAATTACTGCAACAGAAAAAAAAGAAAAGCAGCCTGCTACTGCAGGCTGCTTTTCCAGGGAGATCAACGAGATATCTGATTATTTTGCTTTTTCAAGTTCCTTCTTCAGTTTCTCAAGTTCATCATCAATCTTTTCTGCTTCTTTATTGATCTTTCCGGTTTCCTTTATTGTTTTGGATGCACCGGATGCTTTCTTTGCTTTAGCAAGAGCATAATCAATATCTTCTCTTACGCTTTCAAGACTGCGGTTGAAAAACGAATTGCGCTCGTAATTGTCTGAGTAGGAAATAAAGTTATTGATTTGTTCAAGATACTGTTTCTGAAGAATGTGCATACTGTCAATCTGTTTTTCAACAAGTGATGACTGACGGGCTGTACCAAGGCCATATGTAGATCGGGCAAGATCATTATATCGCATGCGGACATCATTGTATTCCTGCTTTTTGCTGTTGTATTCAGTCTCAAGATTGGCCTGATACTTATCAAGTTCAACTGAGATATTTTCGAGCAGTGATGCAGCTGCAGAATTATTCTTCTGAACCATGTTAGCGTATGCCTGAAGCAGTGTTCCTTCAGCTTTAACAACCGTATTGGTTGCAGCAGTGGCAATTTCCTGACCGGTAGATATACAATCTGCCCATTGACGCGCTTTGAGTGCTGTCCATCCGATACCAAGCAATGCATCCTGATAGAAATAGCTTGTTTTGGGGACCATGCGTAATGCTGTAACTGCCTTTGCAAGTGTACCTTCCTCTTTAGTAAGTTCTTCATAGAAAATGTACCCGAGGAATACATAGGAACGGTTTACTATTTCTTTTTGTGCATTGGTTGTCACCTGAGCCTGAATACAGTTTTCAAGATGAGTTACAGCAGCCTGGATGTTGTTTTGTGATGCAGCAACAACTGCAGCAGCGTGTTGTGCAAAAACATAATCGCTATGCCCCTCAGGGATCATTTCGTAAAGCTGGATCGCTTTTGATGGGTTGCCCTGCTTCTGTTCCGTCTGGCCCATCAGGTAATATCCATAGAATTTAATTGAATCAGGAACACCCAATTTGTTAAGTTCATTAAACTGCTGACGAACACTGCTTGCATCGTTGTCACGATAATATACACGCATAAGACCAAGGTCTGCAAATGGAATCACAGCACTGCGTGGATAGAGAGCTTTAGTTTTCTTGTAGGCTTCTTCCGATGTTGTGCGCATGTCCATATTTTCCTGACAGCTGCTGAGGAAAAAGCTTACCCAGTCACTTTTAAAGAAATCAGGGAATTCAACATGAAGCTGACTGAACAGAAAGAAGGCATCCCAGTAATTACCCTGTGAATAAAGTTCTACAGCTTTAACATAAAGGTCGTTGGGTTTCAGACTGACAAGCTTTGCCATTTTTCGTGCATAGACCTCTTCGCGATGTTTACCGATATCTGCCCGTGCATACAGAGTAAAGGTACCATCAAATTCCGCTTCCGGTGATGTCATGTACTGACAAAGTATTGACGCATCACGGCCGTTATTAACTGATGGAATATTAAAACCACCAGCCATACCCCATGATTCAAGTCCGTCATCCGACATACTGAGAATTCCATAAAGATTGATAAGACGTAATAACCAGAAACCCAGCTTGGCATTGAGATCCCATTCTGTCTTTGCACCCTCACTGAACTCTCCCGCTGCAGTACCGATATCTTTGAATGCAAAATCAAAACTACTTT
Organism: Fibrobacterota bacterium; assembly: GCA_023459055.1. Classification (GTDB taxonomy): domain Bacteria; phylum Fibrobacterota; class Chitinivibrionia; order Chitinivibrionales; family Chitinispirillaceae; genus JAAZBG01. The sequence goes on along the minus strand of JAEWVR010000035.1, from coordinate 131,104 downwards.
CAATTTTACGCTCCCAGTATGATGAATTCAGGGAGAGACGAAGATTGCGCGGGTATTTCTCTGAACTGTTAACGATCTGGACATATGCGTTTTGAATATTGATGCCAAGGAGATGATTTCCAACAACCGGATTATTGAGCAGGCGATAGGTCAAACCAACATCTGCCCCCATACCAATTTCACTATTATTAAAAGGGTACATAAAGAAATTCAGGTTTGCGCCAATGGTCAAACCGGCAAGTGCATTCCATGAATATGAACCCATGAAAAAGTATTGTTTGTCATTAATCATCTCACCGGTACTGGCAAAGCCGGTATCGGTGGCTTCATACGGATCAACACCCTGATATAGCATTGATAAACCAACGGTATGGTAAAGATCAATAGGATAAACCACACCGGCTTCATGCATGGTAAAATCGCTCATTGAAGAAGATAATGCATAGCGGACAGATAGGTAATTGACTTCATTGATCAATGCCGGATTGGAAACCGGTGTCTGATTTGAAAAAAGAAAACGCCATCTTTGTGTTGCAAGATATTCTCCCGGGAGACCATCTGCATACACAGATGCAATACTTCCGAGGCCGCATAGCATTGTAAATGTTAAAATGAAATCTTTACAAAAGCGAGTAGCACGTTTTAGCATGATTTAATCCTTAACTTGACTATTTGTAAATGTTATCTGATTCTTGTACCAAGTTCCTGATCATCAGTACCTTTTGCTTTACAGCACTTTGCAGGATCAGTACCGAAATTCATACCGGATCTGGGTGCTACAAATGCAGGGTCAAAGGAAAAATTGCCGGATGGAAGTTTTTTCAGCATGTTGTTAAGATTATGATAAAAATTGTTATTGGTGACCTGCACCTTTTCAGCTTCAGAAAGAATTTTCATTCCAAAACGTTCATTGTATGCAACGACATTATTTTCAACAATGAATTCAGATGCTCCACCAACTGCGATACCATGGTTTCCATTGTAGGAAATGGTATTGTGATTAATTGTTGCGCTTGTTGAACGTACATCCCATCCCTGAAATCCGCTGCCACGGTTAAACGCGATTACATTATCTTCAATTATTGGAAGATGACGAACTGCTATAATGCCGGTTTGCCAGTTTTTAATGATCCGGCAGGAAACAATTTTGTTGCCGGGGCTGTTTGAAAAAACACCGATTGTACCATTGCGTACAACAAGTCCTTCAATTGTTGAATTTTTTCCCATGGTGATTACAACACCTTTTCCTGTTCCATCAACAACAGCGGCAAATGGTGTTCTTGACATAAGTGTAACACCCGGAGCAAGCAGAACCCGCTCTCTGTAAGTACCTTTGTCAAGCACAATGGTGTCCCCGGTACGTGTCTTGAGCATTGCTTCAGAGATGGTTTTCATCCCGACTGATGGAACCTGAAGCGATGCAGCATTGAGTGCACAAGGAATGATAACGGTGGCTATTGAGAGAAACAATATCGCTTTCTTTAAAGAAAATCTGGTCATTTGGAGAACTCCCTCTGGATATTTTTAAATTAACTTTTTCAGTAAACTAACCGCGCTCCCAGATCCTGATTATCAGAACCTTTACTTAAACAGCGGGAATCGCTGCTGAGAGTAAACTGGAGCTGCTGGGCATTTTTAAATTTTGGTTCGATTGAGTAATTATCAACAGGAAGAAACCCGGTAAACTTTGCATTCTGAAAAAAATTGTTGCTTACCATTGTTACCCGAACTTTTTCATCACTTGTTTTAACACCGAACTGATCATTATTTGATATGATGTTGTTTTCCACAATTACACTCGAATTGCCGCCAATGGAAATTCCATGGTTGCTATTCATTGCAATGGTGTTGTGACTTATCGATGCTGATGTTGACTGAACATCCCAGCCCTGAATTCCTGACCCCTTATTGTAAACAATGAGATTGTCCTCAATTTTAGGAAGGTGCCCGACACACATTAACCCGGTTTGATTATTGTAAAGAACCCGGCATTTCGTAATAGATACCCCTGCCGAGGTACTGAATATACCAATTGTCCCATTGCGAATTTCAAAACCGCTTATCGATGAACTGTTACCCATCGTTACAACAGTACCTTTTCCTTTGCCGTCAATGACTGCCTTGAAAAGGTTCTTTGCTATCAAACTCACTCCGGCATTTACAAAGATCTGCTCCTTATAAACACCATCCTCAACGATTATCGTATCACCCTTCTTGACCTGCGTCATGGCAGCAGAGATAGATGGGCTGTTCACCGGAACTGTGATACTCATTGCATACAACGGAATCAACGATGTAATCATACATATCATCGTAAAGTGAATCTTTTTTGCCGAACGGTTCATACTACACTCCAAATCGGGGTTAGTGAGAATTTATTCGATTAAATTACCCGCACATTATACACAAAGCAAATCATGAAATTAAATCACGTTCTCACCTGTTAGCAACTGGATTGCGAGAATCCATTCGTGTTCTCCAGATTATTTTGTATTAAAGGTCATATAAGAGGTTCAAAGTTATTAGAAAAAATAATCAGAGAACATTGCTAAAATCTATTGAGAACTACATCCTCCTTTCAATTGATGAGCAATCATGTATTGACCTGCCCATTCTATTTAAAGTTTACGCGTTTTCGTCGTGGAATCGGTCGTCTGTATAGAATATATTTTGTCCAGGTATACCGTAATTTTGAAATAATCGATTGCCATGTGAGAGAATTCATCATGTAGGTATATGATGGATCAAAGTAACAGTTGATATGACAACCTTCACAAAACGTATATTTCCCCTGATTCAACTGATGTCGCTTGTACTCATCACTGCGAAAGATGATATCAATGTCACCCTGTACCGGAAGCATAGAACTTCTATGATGAAAACAGGGAAGTGCCATTGTATTGTCTGGAAGGATAACAATGGTAGAATCCATCGCTCTGCATAATGGTTCACGAATATGATTTCCACCCTGTGCCCGAAGGGACAGATGTGCTGTATTGAGGTACACGCCGCTACGTCGGGAGAATGCAAGCGCTTTTTGATGTGTTTTCAGAGATAGCTGATCAGAAGACCATGGATCAAACACCGGATCAAGAATCATCATGAGTCTGTTATTTTTTGCAATTGTATAGACACCATCGGCATGATCAATATTCTCGTTTGTGTAAGTAAAGAGAAGGTCTGGTACCAATCTGTACTTTTTTGCTTCGTTGATACTATCGATCACATGGCTGAAACAATCAACACCACGAATCCGGTTGTGTTCGGATGCATCAGAAGAATCAATACTGAAATGAAGCAGGTCAATTAAATTGTCAAGCTCTGGTGCACGTTTCCTGAACAGCAGGCAATTGGTAGTGACCGATGTAATAAAACCGTTACGTTTCGCTTCCTTTAAAAATGCCGGAAGCTCAGGGTGAAGCAGTGGTTCCCCTCCTGTAAAGTCGACAAATGAACACCCTGATTTTTTAGCACTATAAAGGTTTCGAAATACATCCTCAGCGATGGCATCATACTTTTTCGATTCATGCCAGATATCACAAAAAATGCATTTTGAGTTGCATCTGTTGGTAATGTAATAATGGAGGAGTGTGTGTTTCACTTTGTTAATGCCCGTCCTTTCCAGCTGACAGACGGATTAACAATAAATGAGATGGAAAACGATAGTACTTCAATAATAAGTAGTGCAAAAAAAAGAGGAAAGTATCCGGAGCTGCACTGAGCTTTAATACTATTAAACCCAACAATTGTAAAAAGCCATGTTAGTAAAAAATTTCCAACTACTATGACCGTTGCTGGTTTCGGAAGAACTCCTGTTAACGCAATGCAAAACGTAATATTTTGAATGGCAAAGAGCAGCGCAATGGGAAAAAGAACAGACCGGTTACTTAAACCGCCAATGACCCATCGTTTCATCTGACTAAAAAATTGAATAATATTTCCACACGGATGCGTTATTGCGTCAGCGGTAAAGGGCTCTGTTATGTCTATTTTAAAGTTGTTTTTCTTAAAATGTGCATAAAGCGCTCTGTCTTCAGTTATACTGTATCCTATTTTGTCAAAACCACCGCAGTCAAGGTATTTTTGACGCGAAATGACCATGTTGTTTCCCATACAGGATCCAGGTATTCCGGCATGGAAAAATGTGTAGGCTGTTGCAAAAAGAAAGTCGAGTTGAAATGCCTGGAAAAACTGGAATAATCCTTTATTTGAAAGTTGGATGGATGTCCGCCCGAACACGAGTGCTACATCATCAGATAATTTCCTGTCAAGTGATTCAAGCCAGCCCGGTTTAAACAACATGTCTGCATCGGTAAATACTATCGTATCAAATTTTGCTTTTCTGATACCGAGATCAAGTGCCTGTTGTTTACTGGTGAGATTCCTTTGAATGTCAACCTCCAGGCGACAGAGTGTTATCGCATGTCCAAATGAATCGATTACACTTCTGATGATCTCAACTGATCTGTCTGTTGAACTGTCATCAATAAGCACAATTTCGATCTCGCTTTTGTAGTCAAGTTTATTAAGTGATGCAAGCAATTGGCCGAGGTGTGTTTCCTCGTTGCGAAACGGGATGACTATTGAAACTGGTTTTTGATGATAAACTGCGCTATTTTCGTATTTATGGAGATACCGGCGCAATAAAATAATAATAAGGTACATAAGAAAAACTGTATAAACTATTGTAAAACAATATAGTAATATCACCCGATGCCATCAATTCATTAAGGTGTCATTTTTCTAAAATCTGTTTTCCTTATCGTTACCATTAGAAATGGTTCATACACTAGGAGTGCGCAGATTACCTGCAGGGCCCTCTCAAGCATATAAAAAACAGCCTCATCGTAAGAAAAACTCTTTTTAATATAAGCAGAGCAATGTTTTAATGCTAAAATATTATTTATTTGTATATTGGATTTTTCGAAAAAACCTTTTTTTATAACTTTTTTACAAAAAAAACGCGAACAATGGATAGATATTGCTTTAGTAGTTGAAAAAACTTGACCTGTATATAGATTTTGGGTATTTTGTTGTATATATTAATGTAGAAGCGAGGGTTTTATACATGAGAACTATATCGGTTAAATTGCTGGTTCTGGTATGTGGGTCTTTTGCATTGCTTAGTGCTCAATCTGATGGATCATCGGATCCATTTGGTGGGGATCCATTTGGTGGTTTGTCTGTTGATTCAATTCCTCCAATTAATGATCCATTTAGTAATCCTTCGGATAATGGAACTGGTTCTGAAAATCCTGTGGATCAGGTACCGATGCAGAACAACCTTAATCAAACAACTAATGTTTTTGCAGATATAGAATCGTCTTCGCTTGATGCCAATGTTCAGAATGCAGTTATTGAAGGTATCCAGATTACTGTCGATAAAGGTTCTACTCCTGACGAAAAGATCGTTTCAGGATATTTCATTTTTCGTGATAAGCCATCACACTATTATTACGATGTAAATTTGAGACAAAAAAAGATCACATTTGAATTCCAGGATACTAAAGCCAGTGCAGCACCTGTTCCATCAGTTGCAGAATCACCAATTAAAGGATTTACAATTGTTTCAGATAAAGTTGATGTTAACAAGACTGTCAAAGGGCTTAATCCGGAATTTCATAATGTTATCAGGGTTGTTTTTGACCTTGAAGGAGTACCTGATATTAAAGTTAATGATGAGTACTCCATAATCACCTTTAGCTTTAAGTGGACAAACAATCCGTCTCTTGTTTCTAAGTACACTATGAAAGATCCGACTAAAAAGATAGTTTGGTGGTCTGTTGGAGCTGTTGGTGCTGTTGCACTTGGGGGAGGTGCTGCATGGTTTTTTACAAGGCCAGAGCCTCCAAAACCACTTGAGGATCTTAGTATTGCGGACCTGCCAGTTCACTCTAAGTAATTTTTTGTGCGGATTTGGATTGGTCAGCACTCTTTTTGCGTATACTGTAGTTAACTATATGCGCTTCAAAAGCATGTCTGTTCAGACACACTGTTTTCCGGAAAAGTAAGTTATTACTTTTAAAATCTGAGAGGTCTCGTCAATAGGAAATTGCTGATATGGCGGAAAAAGCCATGAAACAGTTTCCAGAGTTTTGTCGCAACTGCAGAATAAACAGTATATTTCAATCGATCGTAAGAGGATGGTTACTTTAGATGAAGAAAAATTACACTATTAATATTAATCCACAGTATTTCTGGAAATTCTTTGTTCCTGGTGTCCTGATTGCATTTGTGGTTGGAGGTATATGCGCAGTACTATTCATTGATATGATTGTAATGCCCAATATTGTTGGTGTTAACAGGGATATTGTAACTGTTCCGGGCATTATTGGAAAAGATCTTGAAGCAGGCCGGGAATTGCTGTATAAAGCAGGTTTGCTGACAGAAATCAGAAGCCGGGAGTATGATAACAAATTGGCTGAGAATGCGATTGTAAGTCAGTTTCCGGAAGCCGGATCAAAAGTGAAGAAAAACCGGCGGATTGCTGTAACGGTAAGTAAGGGAAAGCCGGTCGCAGTTATCCCTGATGTTCGGAATTTGACTGAACGACAGGCTCGAATTGAAATGAAGAAAGTTGGCCTTTCTGTTGGTAAAATAAAAAAAACCTATCATGATGAAAAACCTCTTGATATAATTATTCAGGCGTTTCCAGAGTGTGGAACAACAGTATCACGAGATCTGGAGATTGACCTGATTATTTCCAGGGGGCCAAAGCCGACAAAGGCTGATGTTCCAAATCTGGTAGGTGAGAGTGTTGCTGAAGCAAAGAAAAAGATTGAGGAGAGTAATCTTGTGGTTGGAAAAATTTCATATGAGAATAATTCATCACTGCTTCCAGGAACCATTGTGTCACAATCAGTATCACCAGGTACCAACGTTCCCTTTGAATCGGCAATTGATCTTGTTGTTTCAGTAATTCGCTGATCTGTTTTCATGTTTGAGTATTGTCAATTGCGTTATGTAAAGTATAAAGAGGTTTATGTGCCAGGTTTAATTATCAGATTCATATGTAACTTTTCAGTGATTTTTTTAATCTTTTTTAATTGTTCTGCACCAGTCAGGACTGCAGGTGTTGTGACACAGAAAGAATCGTCTGAACAGGTTGATCGCAAAACTGCAGTAGATAAAGAAAGTGCTGAACGTTATTTTATTATGGCAAGAGATTATGAACGTCGCGGCATTGTTGACATGGCGGAACATCATTATGAACTTGCCTATAATTTCGATCCGGAATCAGAAATGCTCAAGGATGAGCTTGTTCGCCGTTATATCGAATCAGAAAAAACGTCAAAAGCGCTGATTCTCATTAAAGGACAGCGGACAAATCAGGAGCTCTCGCCAAAAGAAAAACGTCAGGTAGTTTCTATTTATGTGAAGATGGGGGAGTTTGAAAAAGCCGCTGAAGTACTTGAACTTATTGAAGAACGCAATGATGAAGAAGTGTATACTCTTGGGCTTATATATGAATCAATTGGAAAAAAAGATGAAGCGTTGAAGAATTATCTGCTTTATTACAGAAAGAATCCATCGTCGGTTCAGATAGGTTACAAAGTCGGAAAACTTCTTATTGCATCAAAACGATTTACAGAAGCTGAATCTCTCTATACGTCAATGATTTCAGGAATAGGTCCAAAACCGGATGTTTTTGTAATGCTTGGTGGTCTGAAAGTGGTGCAAAAAGATACTGCCGAAGGACTTCGGTTTTTCAAAAAAGCACTCGAACTGGATTCTCTCAATGAGGATGCGCTCAGGAGTGCAGCTCAGATTTATCTTACCCGAAATGACTATACAAACGCAATTGTCAACTATGAAAAACTGTATAATGAAAATGAATTGGGCGATGTTTATGGAAGAACTCTTGCAATTATTTATTTTTATAACAAACAGTATGACAAAGCAGAAAGCCTGTTGAGTGAACTGCTTAAAGATGGTATAGATGACTATGAGCTTCATTATTATTTGGGGCTTGTGTTCATGGGACAGAAAAAAAATGATCTTGCCATGATAGAATTCGAGAAAACACTCTCAATACGAAATACGTTTGATGACGCCTGGAAAGAGATGTGTTATCTTGCAATCAGGGAGAAGAAGTATGATGATGCATTGCAAATTGCGATACGATACCAAAAAACAATTCCTGACAATAATTCACCTCTAAAGCTGCTTGGGCACGTATATATGATTCGAAAAGAGTATTTAAATGCTATCGAATCGTTTCAAAAATCTTTGGCAATAGATTCGACAGATGTATACTCATATTTTGAATTAGGGAGTGCATTCGAACGTTCAAAAAAATACAGCGAGGCAGCAGAAGCATTTGGCAAAGTTCTTGCCGCAAAACCTGATGAACCGGCAACATGTAATTATCTCGGCTATATGTGGGCTGATCGTGGAGAAAATCTTGACAGCGCAAAAATACTGATTTCAAAAGCATTGAAAGCAGATCCATCAAACGGAGCATTTATTGATTCTTATGCCTGGGTACTCTTTCAAATGGGAAATATTGACAGTGCCTTTGTATTTATTGAAGAAGCTGTAAAGAAAGTCGGTGATGATCCGGTAGTACATATTCATAGGGGTGAAATTTATATGAAGAAAAAGGAATATACAAAAGCTATTGAGGCTTTCAGGAAAAGCCTGGAATTTGAACCTGATGATCCGGAGGCTATCAGAAATAAAATTCTTGATATCGAAAAACTAATCAATGAATCCGGATCAAAAGGAAAATGAGCGTATACTTACGCAGATTGATTTTTCTTGCAATTATTTTTATAGTGTCAAGCTGCACACCACCGGAACATATTAAAACGATACCTTATACTCCCGGCGGAATTCTACTTCCAATTGCAACTCCTGACAGCGTGAGTGCTGCAGCCGATATTTTGATCAGAATTAAAAAAAAATCTTTTAGTGGAAATCTTGTTGTAAAACTAAAGGATACTGTTTTTTTCGATGCCAGGATTTACTCGTCACTTGGGATCGAGGTTGCTTCAATTAAAGAAGATTCTCAATCTGTCATGCTTGAGTACAGCGATCAGAGTTATATGTTCAGTTCTGTGCATGCAATGGATTCAATGCCGTTTGTCTGGGCTAAGGCGATAGGGCTTAGAGAGTTTCAATCTTTTTTTTCGGGGAATCTGGCTCCATTACAACCGTATATCAGTTCAAAACCTGATACCACGGTGGTTTTGAAGAGGAACATGATGTTACTTCGCTGGGTCATTCCTGAGAGGAACCTTCAGCTTGAAATGATGATTAATAGTAAAAAAACACTACCTGTGCAGATTAATCTGGCCGATTTAAGGCCAAACTCATCATGGCGTATTGTTTTTAAAAATTTTCGTGATGGCCGAGCGTATTCTTTACTGTTTAAAGAGGATGATTTTAACTATTTTTCAATAAACTACGAAAAAATAATATTTTTTAACGGAACAACTCTTTTATGAACAAGTTTACTGCGATAGTATTGATTCTGGGATCCTTATTTGTGGCTTTAGCACAACATGAACAGGCAGGGACCACCGACTTTTCAATTCTAAATCTAAGTGTTGACTCACGCACTATCGGTCTTGCTGGTGCGTCTGCTGCAATTCCAAATAGTCTGTATGGTGTCTTTACCAATCCTGCGTCGATTGCTACAGATACTGGAAATATTAATGTGACACTTGGATATATTTCAATCATGGATGGATTATGGGGTATTCCTGCAGCAGCATCACGATCATTTGGAAAATATGGTGTTTTTTCTGTCAATATGTTCAGTGCTAATACATCAGTAGAAAACAGGGATGCACAGAATAACGTTACTGGTGAAACTTCCTATTATAATTATATCAACGGTGGATTAAGCTGGGGGTATAAAATTCTTGATGGGCTTTACACCGGGGCATCATTCAAGGGCGTTTACAACAAAATCGCCGAATATAGCGCAGGTGCACTTTACATTGATGCCGGTATTCAATATCGATTGAAAAGTGAACGTTTAATATACGGTTTTACAATACATAATCTTGGTTTTATGGCTGAGAAGTATACGAGTGAATCGGAGTCCAAGCTGCCATTGACATTTGAAGGTGGCATTTCTTTTGTACCTAAAACAATTCCATCATTGCGTCTTGCGATAGATGTAAATAAAAAAACCGGAGATTACGTTAATTTCGAACCTGGAGTTGAAGTGAATGTTTACAAAAAAGTTCTGGTAATGCGGCTTGGTTATGCATTCAGTCAACGTGATGCATCAAATGTTGTGGATATGCTGCAGAATTCCAACGATGATGACTATCAGAAAAGTAATCTCTCTTCGTTATGTGCAGGTGCAGGGCTTAAAACCGATATTTCAGGAAAGAAGATTGTACTTGATTTTGGTATAAAATTCGCATCAGTAGCCATCGCACCGTCAATTTCAGTATCCGGAATAATATCACTCTAAGTACCGCGATAATACACATGACAACATGCAATAAATGCTGATTATTGTGTGTAAACTACTGACCGGTGATGTACTGATTGTGCATTATACATGCACGTTACAATACATCCGGTATAAGCATCGTGGTACACCTGAAGTTAATCTGGTTACATATCCTGAACTAGTCGACGCAGACCGTTTTTAGGAAACTTTACAACGATTTTACTTGGAGATCCATGATCTTTTCCGACGACAGTTCCACTTTCTTTAAATTGTTTATGATGAATGACTTCACCAATAAAAAAGTGATCGGTGGGAGTATATGAACGCTGCTCAAAAATCTCAATCGAATTTTTACGCTGCTCAAGAATATCTGTACCTGAATAGCAGAATGTTTTCATGCATCGGGTACAATAGTACTCAAAAACAGAGTTTCGATCGACAATTTTCCCGTTTCCTGCGATACAACGGTCGAGGTGTGCAACCGTAATTTTCTCACAGAACCTACAGAAAATCTCGAACTCATCCACAGGACTGAATAGTGATGATGACATCTTTGACTCCTTTTTGTGGCAGGTTTCATAATGTATCTCCTTCAACTGCTGCAGGGGTAATGCAGGGGCTGAATTTTATCCATTTTAACACAGCTGGCGTGGATGCAGAACGGTAAAGCATTGATATGAAAAGCATTGAAATCCATCATACTTTATAAACGGGTAATCAGGTGAAATCCCGTCTAATCAGGATGAAGTGCTCAGCACTCAATGATTACAATTTTGCAGCGCGATCAACTATATCAATCAGGTTTATTAGAATTCATCAGTATTAATACCTTTATACATCTGAATTACGCCATTATTTAATAGAGCATAATTCTAAATTATAACTATGTACGATTTTTTTCAACCCCGGATAAGAAAAAACAGTGAAAATTGCATAAAATGTACCTACAGTACAGCGACTTTTCGTATTTTATAGCGTTTTTAAAAAGGAAAATTCCATTTTGAACATAGTTTTTATGGGTTCAGCAGAGTTTGGTTTACCCGCATTAGAGGCGTTGATTCAAAAACACAGAATATGTGGCATTGTAACAACACCAGCAAAACCACAGGGCAGGGGATTAAAACTAAGCGAATCACCGGTTGCCACATTTGCGGAGCAGCATAATTTAGGACCTGTATTAAAACCGGATAGCTTAAAATCTGCAGAATTTATCAATGCTTTACAATTGTTAAACGCAGATCTTTTTGTAGTAATTGCATTCCGGATACTTCCCAGAGCCGTATTCTCCATTCCAAAATATGGAACAATTAACATTCACGCATCACTTTTGCCCAAATATCGTGGTCCTGCACCCATCCACCGGGCCATTGAGGCAGGAGAGAAATGCAGCGGAATAACGATTTTCAGGATTGATGAAGGCATTGACACCGGGGAAATTCTTCTTCAGGCGTCAGTTGACATCGGGAGTATGGAAACGACACCAGAACTCTATGAACGTCTGAGCAGGCTTGGTGCACAATCGATAAATGATGCGATAGCGAAACTTGACAGCGGTGAGACGGTATGTCTTCCTCAGGATCATTCCTTGTCAAGCAAAGCCCCAAAACTTTCCAAAGAAGAAGCACGCATCGACTGGGCACTTCCGGCTGTAACAATATTTAATAAAATAAGAGCATTCAAACCATTTCCGGGAACTTATTGTATTTATGACGATAAACGACTTGGTATTGATAGCGCTCTGGTAGTTGATAGCGCCAAAGTTGCTATTCCGGGAACAATAACTTCTATTGGCGATACTTATTTTGATGTTGCTTGTAATCCCGGTCTGCTTCGTGTAGTGAAGGTAAAACCGGAGGGGCGCAGGATAATGGATACACATGACTATCTTCTCGGTAGTCGTTTGACAGAAGGGTATATACTTACATGAAAAGTCGTCAGTTGATTTTTCGTATTATGACTGAATATGACAAGCATCCGTCAAATCCGGAGCGTCTTATTGATACAATAATCGGAGATTATCATGTCGATCACCGGGATAGACGGTTTATTTTTGAAATGGTTTACGGAATTATCCGAAAAATGCTGTATCTTGACTATGTGATAGAATCTTATGTCAGTGATGAACGGTATAAGGAAAATGATGTTTTACGCCGCATTCTTAGAATCGGATTGTATCAGCTTCTTTTTATGGATCGGGTACCTGATCATGCTGCTGTAAACGAAACGGTGAATCTTGCAAAAGAAAATCCACTGGTCTCAAAAAATGCAAACGTGGTAAATGCATGCATGAGAAGATTGATTGCTGCAAAGAAAATTGTTCCATTACCAGATCCACAGAAAGATCTGACACTACGTTTGTCAATTGAATTTTCGCATCCGAAATGGATCATCGAACGCTGGATGAAAAATTATGGTCTGCTTAAAACTAAGAAACTCCTTGCGTTCAACAATGAAAAACCGTCAATTCATCTTAGAAGGAAATTACGAAACTATTCACGGCAGCAGTTTGAAGCTGAGGTAAAAACGATTTGTGAACCGTCAAGCGGATACATGAATCTTTACTATAAACTTAAAAAATCATTACTACCTGAAAACATCAGAATGATTCAGGCTGGCATGTGTAATGTTCAAGCCCCATCATCCGGTTGGGTGATTGCACTGCTTGATGTACAAAAAGGTGAGAAACTGATCGATCTCTGCTCTGCACCAGGTGGCAAAACGGCACTACTCTCTGAATTGACTGGTGATCAAGGTACGGTTTGTGCCGCAGAAGTAAAATGGCCCCGTTTGATGAATGTTGTTGAGACAGTGGCCCGGATGGAATTGGATAATGTCTACCCACTCCTTTGTGATGGTACACATCCTCCGTTTACCGGTGTTTTTGACAAGGTTCTGCTTGATGCTCCCTGTACTGCTACCGGAGTGTTTAACCGTCACCCTGAAGCGCGCTGGGTTCGTTCTGAAGCTGATCTGAAACGTATCATCGATGTTCAGTATCAATTATTGGCATCCGCTGCAAATCTGGTTGGTAAAAATGGTATTATCGTCTATTCAACCTGCTCTATCGAACCTGAGGAAAATGAGATGCAGATTGAACGTTTTCTTAAAGAGCATCCAGAATTCATTCTTGAACAGGCACCGGAAGTAATTCCCAGACGATATGTTGATGATCATGGATTTGTAAAAATAACTCCGTTTGAACATCAAATGGATGGAATGTTTGGGGCACGGTTACTAAAAACAAAGTCCTGAACCTGAGTGGGCAGGAATACGGATTAACCTGTTCCTGTCAGCTTTTACCGCGTAATATACCAACACTGCAAAAAATAGTATTGCACACTCCGGCTGATGTATTGTATAGTTAACATAATGATATTCAATCTGTTAACTTGTGATATTGTTATGAAGCACAATAAAAGGTCTGTTTTTGTTATTATCACTGCATTATTTATCTCATGCACCGTTCCAATGTCAGGATTTAGTACCAGGAAGATGTATGTTGCAGATAATTTTAATGAACGGACTCTCCGTGGCTATAGTATCTGTACGGGACCACTCTTCAATCAAAAAAATAACGATATTACTGACACTGCAAATTTACAGCGTGATATCAAAGCGCTGAAGGATTTAAGAAAGGATCTTCGTTTCAAGGTATTTACAGAGGCAAAGAATCAATTTACAATGAGTAGTGGAACTTATGTGTGTGATTCATTATTTTCAATAATAGCAAATGGATCCGTTGTAGAACTACAACTCCTTGACAAATTCTGGAAGTCGCTTGATTGTGATTACCTTATGATTATGCGAATCAAGGATGCAATGAATATTCATTCTTTTAATAATGTAAATCGAAAACGGATTCGTATTGAAGCTGAGCTTTGGAGTGTTATAAATCAGGAATCTGTGTGGCGTTATGAGGTTTACGGGATCGCTGAGGGTAAAAGTGTAGGGGATAGGGAACTTATCAATAGCGCTATTCATAAAGTATATGAATCATTACCTGCAACAATTCCGTCATATGAAAGTGGATTGTGGTAATGAAAGAGTGTGCGGAAAGATTTGTCAGGGTTGGTTTTAAAAAGGATCCAAAGAAGATCTTTGACCAGGTTGATAGTATTACAGCATCAATGATTCGTGATGGATGGACATTAAAGGATAGCTGTCTTGAGGATGGGCTTGCAAATATTCATCTGTTTTTTGAAAGAGAAATCGATGTGTCAATAGAAGAAGAAAAACAAGGAGGATTTCATGAAGTTTGAAATTGAGAATTTCGGTAAATTTAAAATGATTCACATTATTGGAAATATCGATACTGCTGAAAGTACCAGGACTCTTGATAATGAAATCAATACACTTATTGATATGGGGAATCATCACTTTATATTTAATCTTGAACGGACAACCTATCTTGACAGTGCTGGAATAAGCATTTTTATCCATTGTCTGTGCGATGTTCAGCAGAATAAGGGCTCTGTGTTTATTATTGCTGAAGATACTCAGGTTCGTCGTGTCCTTGAAATGGTAGGTATAAACAGATTGATAAAGACTTATAATTCTGCAAAGGAATTTGCAAATGCACAGAAAGTCGCAGTTGCATAACGTATATTTTCTACCCCTTTTTTTAACCACATCCGTGCTTGTTTTACAGTCCGGATGTGCACCTTCAGGTATGGTGATTGACAAAGGGCAATTTCAGACGCCCGTAAAACGGCTGTACCTTAAAGAAGATCCTTTTCTTAAAGTCTGGCATGGCGGTCTTGTACAACATATACCTTTAAGTAAAGTTCAGATGGTCAAAATCAATGCGGCAAGGTCAATTGTTGTTGAAGATGAACTTTACTTCAGCGGTGAAGTAATCTTCAAGAACGGTGCCAAAGTTCAATCATCAGATGACAAATCACAACTTAATCCGGTGTTTATTTCTATTCACAATACACTTGCCGGTAAAAGTAAAGAACAGTCTTTTACTATTTCACTGGAAAATGTAACCCAGATTCAGATAAAGAAATAAACAGCACACATTCTCTATGTGTCTGTAAATCATCAAAACATACACAATTGTTGTATTCGAAATTTAAAAATTGTAATGAAGAATCAGTGTTGCTGCAGCGGGTAGATGGTTACCTGCATTTTTCACCGGTGTAAAAACAGGAACAGGTAATTAAACTGAATGGACATTTATTGACCGTGACACTTCACAATAGTTTCTCTGAGTGCATCAGTTGATTCACAAAGAAAATCAGGATTTGAATTGTGAAGAATCGTTTTTGTGTTATATCCCCATGTTACTGCAATTGATTTAATGCCTGCAATTTTTGCAGCTTCAATATCACGGGTTTCATCACCAATGTAATATACTTTTGATGGATCAAGCTTGTGATGTGCTATGACCTTTTTCAAAACAGCAGATTTCTGCCATATACGTAATGATGAAAAAACAAAATTGAAATCAGGATAGTTACATTGTTTCAAAAATGCATTGACATTTTTCACTGAATTGGATGTAATAATCCCACTTTGCATATTAAGATGCTTCATTTCTTCAACAACTTCTTTCATCCCCTGAACAGGTTTGATTTTGTTAATTTCTTTATTAAGAATCTTCCGTGCTTCAAGAACGACAAATGGTATTTTGAACCTGGAGATGTCAATCATCGAAAATATCTGATGAGAACTCAGGCCACGATAATATTCAATATTATTCTTATCGAATCGTGCAAAATTGAACCGGTCTGCAAGTCTGTTCAGAAGATCGAAGTAGACATAGAGTGTGTCGGCAATTGTTCCGTCAAAATCAAAAATCATAGTAATTGGCTGTTGCGATAACTTATACATTTTTAGATGATGGTCCCTGATGTACGTTCAACTGATTTGCCTTAAATTGGATTGTGATATGATACCATGTAAATCGTTTTACAATATAATAAAAAATGATTGGATGATGGATTAAAAAATGGCAATTACTATTGATCACTACCTTATCAGATTTAAAGTTTGAATTGCGATAGAAGGTTTTTCTGATTTGCAGAGAGTTCAGAGAGTTGCTGTGCGCTTGTCCTGATCAGATCGATACCTTTTACTGTGTCGTTTACTGCATTATTGACACTTGTTATAGCTTGTGCAACCTCAGTAAGTCCAATGGCAGAATGTGACACATTTTCTGCAACTTCGTGTGCACCTGTTTTGACACCATTAATATTTCGGGCTATCTCTGCAATGGTTGCACTTTGCTGCTCAACGGCACTCACAATCGTTTGAGATAGTAAATTGACATTTTCAATAACGTTTACTACTTCTTCAATTGATTGTACTGCACTTGAAACACTTGATTGAATGTTCACGATCTGTTTTTCAATTTCTTCAGTTGCATTAGCAGTCTGACCAGCCAATTCCTTTACTTCCTGCGCAACTACAGCAAAGCTTTTACCGGCATCTCCTACCGCAGCTGCTTCAATTGTCGCATTAAGTGCCAGAAGATTAGTCTGATCGGCAATATCATTGATGACATCTACAATTTTACCAATTGATTTTGCTGCAGTTCCTAAATTAGTCATAACATCACGACTACTCCTGGCGTACCGGGAGGCTTCTACGGCAATTTCAAGTTCTTTTTGACAGCTATGTGAAACTTCATTGAGTGATGCACTCATTTGTTCAATTGCTGTTGCAACTGAATTTGTGCTCGCAGACATTTCTTCCGCAGTTGTATTTATTGTTGCTATATTTACAGTTGCCTGTTTGGTTGATGCTGCAACACTTGATGCTTTTTCGGACATCGTACTGGCATTTGATGCAATTTGTGATGATGTTGAACTCAGATTTGATGCTGATGTTGAAACAGTATCGGCATTTTCAGAGATGCTGCATATGATCTTGTGAAGTCTGCCTGCGAAGGAATTAAATCTGTTTGCGAGTAATCCGATTTCATCATTACTATGAACGTTTAGCCTTCCAGTCAAATCACCATTACTCATTAATGTCAGGTATGAAACAGCGCTTTTAATTGGTTCTGTTATTTTTCTGGAAAGAATGATCCAAAGTATTACAATGACAATTGTGGATAGCAGAGCAATTATTACTATAAGTATTGAACTTGTTTGATTCGATTTTTTCATTGCTGATGATACAGCATAGATTTCATCATTATAGGTTCCGGCACCAATTATCCATTCCCATTTGTTAAAGTACCCGATTGATACAGTTTTCATTTTGGAAACTGCATCTCCAGGATCTTTCCATACATATTCAATAGATTCATATTGATCTTCTTTTAGTACAACAGCCTTTTTTATGATTTCCTGTATGAAAAAATTACCATTGGCATCTTTTAAATTCCATAAATTTTCACCATCACGTTCACCTTTTCTCGAAATAATATAGTTTCCTTTAGTGTCAAGTATATATACATAACCGGTTTTACCAACAGTAATATCCATTATCTCTTTTCGGATACTTTTGGCACTTTCTTCCGGAATGCCAGTATATAGAATACCAATAACATTCCCGCGTGAATCAATAAGTGGATCGTAGGCGGTAATATACCATTTGTCAACAACAAACGCCCGTCCGGTATACCGTTCACCAGCAAGTATCTTCTTTAGCACCGGATTAGGATTTCCATCAGGATTGGTAACCGGTATAAATGTTCCAGTGGCTCTTGTCTGGTTTTGAGTACGTACATTTGTGACAACACGTAACATATCACCATGATCATTCATTCTTTGAAAAATCGTGCAGGTACCTCCAACAAGCTCTTTCACTGGATCAACAACCGGTGATGATATATCAAAACTGGAATTTTGTCCAAGCCATGTGGAACCCAGATACATTTTGGGAAGAGTAACAGATGATTTTTCCTGAGAAAATTGATTTGTTACCTGCCATTCAATGTGTTCATTTGAAAAAGAGATTGCTCCAAGTTGATTCACTGCCTGACGGGCAACATTAAGATCTGAGATAAGTTTTTCTTCAAGAACCTCCTGCTGAGATTTGAGCATAGCAATAATTCCTTCACAAATGTGAATCTGCCCTTCTCTGGCAAGTGCCATCGTTTCTTTACTTGCAAACTCTTCAATCTGTTTCCCTTTCCATAAAGCGATAAGAGTCATAAGAATGGTGATTGCTGCCGTTGTTATAATTCCTGAAAAGACAAGCTTTTTACTGATTGATAAATTAGCGAATAATGATCGCATGTGTAAATTCTCCCGGATCGATTGAGCACCACAAGTAAGAAGTTATGGCATGCAAGTTCAGAGATTGTACAATAACTTAATAATAGAAGCAATTATTTCATTATCAATTAACGAGTAATACTATAATAGATAAATCTACTGTAGGTTATCAAATAGAGTAGACTTGTTTTCCCTTTGATGATACATGTACAAATCAATGCTCAAGGCATTCATCAGGTCTGTGGTTACTTACCAAAGTCAACTGTACAAAAGATGGTTTTTAATGGTACTATTTAATAGTGATAGAAAAAAAGTTACGTTTTTAAGGCATGATTGTAGTACCAGACGGTTATTGTAGCAGCGTGTAAATGTATGGTAATATCGTACCGTTGTAATAATCCGGGTATTAGTAATGTGTAAATTTACAATTACGTATAACGCTTTATAAAATAAATGCTTTAGGGGACGGGTATGACTGAATTTGTCTGGATAAAACCATGGATCGCAGCAGATAAACATGGTCAGGCGCTGGTTTCAGAACTAAACAGGGAACTGAATTCAACCCACAAACTATTCGAAAAGAGCCATCGTGCAATTGGACGGCGAATAGACTGTGATGATGTTCTGTTTGAGTGTACTGACGGTACATTTGCTCTTGTTCACCTGACCTGGTCAGGTAAGAAGGATGTTCATCCGGATTTTCCATGGACAAAATTTTTTTTGACATTTCAGGAGTTTACTGAAAAGGTAATGCTTCCTGATTCATATGACTATCCTGAACATTAGTTATTCTGTGCAAGTCATTATAAACATTGCGGATGTGCAACAGTAATCATATAATGATAATAGTGGGTATTGACACATTATGCGAATTATTCACAAAAATTTCAGTCAGGTGTTTCAAATCAGCAGGATATGAGTTATGCATCTTCCATTTAAAGCCTGGTACTTCAGATCAACTATTGACGAAGAGCGTGTACGTAAAAAATTTCAGGATTATACCATTGAATTTCTTGATCCTTTAGTTGTTAAAATTAGTGAATTACATAGGGTTATGATCACCAGTTTTGGTGCCGTAGTATTTTATTCGTTTGATGAAAAGATTGCACAGCTTGTTTTTTCGCGAATTATCGAAACAATTACTGATCCGTTTGTCGAGAAAGAAGTTGAAGATCGACTCATTGTTGAAATTGGAGCACCGGAAGATAGAATTCAATACAATGAAGTGCACCTGAAGGAATCCGGTGCCACATCAACGCAACTTCGGGTAATTGCAATGCTGCTTGCTCAATCAGTTGCACTTGATCATCTGGAACGTCAAACTGACAATGCATTGCTTGGATTCAACCAATATATTGAACAACTGAGCGCAGAGGGAAAAATAAGTATATCATCACGTAAGATACTGAAAAACATCGGTTTTGCCATGCAGACCCGATACATGGTACTCAGTAATGTGGCATTATTTGACAAACCGGCAGAAACGTGGGACTCTGAGGCTATTGAAGATCTGTATCAGGAACTTCTTGATTTTTTTGATATTCCTGAACGTCAGGAGGTATTGTCAACAAAACTGGACTTCATTAATGAAACTACAACAATTCTTTTTCAGGTACTTTCATCCCGTAAAAGTCATAATCTCGAATGGATCGTGATAATTCTGATCGCGATAGAGATAGTTGGAATCGGTTTTGTCGAACTGATTGACGTTTTTACCGGGAAGTAACATTGTTAGAGGACCGGAAACTGTATCTGCATCGTGCTGTTTGCAATACAGATATTGACAGCATCACTTTTTCAACGCTTCTGCTAAACGCAGATCCTCAATTGTTGTAATTTTAAAATTGTTCGGATCACCCCAGGCGATTGTCGCTGTATGACCGTTTTTCTGCATCAGCATTACTTCATCTGTCGGTAGTACATCACCTGGTTTAATTGATAGAAATGCATTATTTAAGATTGTTCGTTTAAAAAACTGAGGTGTACCAACCCGGACCAGTTCTTCTCTGTTAATCGTTTCACCAGCTGTGTCACCTGTAAATTTTCGTATAGTATCAACTACCGGTGTCGCAGTGAAAATGCAATCTGAATATATTGATTTGTCAAGAATTGAATCAATTATCTTTACTGTCACAAACGGGCGCGCAGCATCATGGATCATCACATAGTCTGCATCTGATGCACTGACACCGTTACGGACTGATTCCCAGCGTTCAAAGCCGCCAACAACACAATTCACTCTGGATGAACCGAATTTTGATATTGTTTCGTCAAGCATTGATTGAGGAACAACCAGAATAACCTTGCGAATGGATGGATGCTGTAAAAACGTGTCAAGACTCCAGGACAACAGTGGTTTTCCAGCCAGTGGTACAAACGCTTTGGGTATCGAAAAACCCAAGCGGGAGCCGGAACCGGCAGCAACTATTATTGTGTCAATTGTTTTGTTCATATTGGTAATGGTTTTAATTGAAGGTTTTGTGGTTTTGTTCGTACAGTGAAATATTGTAATTTTCTGCAAATTCAATTGCATATTTTGAAATCGCAGTGTTTTTTCTTGGATAGGTTTCAGGAGTGCAAAGATATGCTTCGCAATTAAATTGTGAGAATGGATATGTACCTGATTTTATGTGTAATAATGTAATCATCGAACGAAGTTGACTGATTGCTTTATCTCTATTTTGACTGATTGTAAGAAGGCTAGTGCTTGATGAATTAAATTTGAATTCAGCAAAACAGAATTCAGAATCTGAAAAAAAGATGCAGTCACAACGCTCATCAGAACTTCCTCTTTTAAAAAAACATCCATCAACAGCCCATAATGCAATCTGGTGATTATTTGAATTGATGATTTTAAATAAATGTGAGGAGTTATGCTGACTTTTTACAAAAACACAATTTCCAGAAGATTCTGAATCTGTAATGTATAGTTCTGCTTCAGAATCAAAGGAAATACAATCTGATGGTAGGCGGCTTCTGCCTCGAAATGCATTATCAAGCAATGTTATGAGTTCACTTAACGTCATTGGTACGTAGCAATTTGACATAAAGTGTGTACAATCTATCAAATTCACCTGCAAGTGAATCTGAAACGGCATCAAGGTAATTCTGTTCAATCATTCCGGTTTTAACATCAAGGATCGGTTTACAGAATTGTTCCTTAGAATATCCCAATGCATATACCCCCGTATTTTCAGATGAAAAATGAAATTCAGAGGGAATAATCTGATCAACCATTTCAGAACTTGATGGAAATTTCTGTTTAATTTTGCTTGCGAGTAAAAGATTGTTGACAGATGTCAGAATATATGGGCTGTGAGTAGTTAAAATAAGGTTGTTATTCTTGTTTGTATTTAAAGCTTGAGCAAATAATTCAATTGTTTGTTTTTGTGCGAGCGGGAAAAGATGCGCTTCGGGTTCCTCAATAATACGATGGAAACTTTCATTTGTCAAAACAGTAAAAAAGAGGTCTTGCAGGATTCGAATTGACTCTTTCTGTCCTGAAGATGCATCCGATAAATAGACAAATTGTTCATTATTATCTCCGAAGTTAATTTTTTCACCAGCGTTATCAGAAGTAAATTTGCCTTTGATGATTTTTTCAATAGACTCAATTAATTTTCGTAGTACCGGCAGTTTGGTGTCGTTATCAGAAAGTAAAACAAGCGCACGTTCAAAGTTTTCATACTTTTTGAAAAACTCTTTAATTTTATAAATACGTCTAATGAATTCGAGCATAAGAATTTCATTAATCGATTTATAATCAAAATTGTGATAACTATTTGATTGAACACCCGGTGAATTCCGCCGATTTTGAAGATCAGCAAATAGATAGTTTTCAAATATTGAGGAGTAACTGACTGTTGCGTTTCTACCCTCAACTATATAGAGATAGTTGTCATGGTGATAACCGAATTTTTCTTTTAGTAACAATACGAAATTAGTATACAGTGAGTCAAACCTCACCTTGGATGGTCCTGGTATATCGGTAAAAATATCCAGAGTAAGGAGTTCTTTAATTGTTTTATCTAATTCCTCTGTCTTGTCCTTTAATAATGAAGGGCTTATTATTATTGTAATACGTTGAGATAATGTGTGGGAAATGGTAATAGATTTATCAGATTTAAAATCGTAATAATATTTAATATTAAAATCCGGAACATCCCAAACTGCACCGAAATAATTCAAAAATTTTTTTTGGATGATGGAATGAAGTGTTGTGTTAAGATCCTTATAATCCTTACTAATCTCGTTTTTAATTTCAAGAACATGTTGTATTAAGTCATATGGAATTTTTTTGAAAAAGTAAATTAACCTTGCGGTGGTACTTTTCCCGCTTGCCTGTTCGCCAATTAAAATCAGAAACTGCTTAATATCAATATCTGCAGATTTTACAGGTCCAAAATTTGATATAATAATCTTCTGCATACAGAAAATCCAATCGCCGACAAAAACGAGTGACACATTACATGTCACTCGTCACATTGTTTTTACTTACCAAATTTACGCTCGACAAGGCCATTGACTTTCATTGGAAGGCCAAAGAGTCTGATGAATCCTGTTGCATCCTTCTGATCATAGAGTGCGGTATCGGTAAATGATGCAAGGTCTTCGAGGTAAAGTGATTTCTCTGCCTGTGAACCTGCTGCAACAATATTTCCTTTGTAAAGTTTCATCCGGACTTTACCGGTAACATTCTGCTGTGTTACATCAACGAATGCATCGAGCGATTTTCTTAGTGTCGAGAACCACTGACCATTGTACACAAGCTCTGCATAACGGATTGCAAGCATCTCTTTCATGTGACTTGTATCACGGTCAAGAACCAGACGTTCGAGTTCTCTGTGTGCAAAATAAAGAATTGTGCCGCCAGGTGTTTCATAAACGCCACGGGATTTAATACCAACGAGGCGGTTTTCCACCATGTCAACGTGTCCGATGGCATGTACAGCACCGATCTCGTTAAGTTCCTTTAGGAGAGCAACCGGATCAAGTGTTTTACCATTCACTGCAACGGGGATACCCTTTTCAAAGGTAACTTCTACATGCTCTGCTGTATCAGGAGCTTTTTCAATAGTATTTGACAATGTGTAAACATCATCTGTCGGTTCATTCCAGGGGCTTTCAAGCATTCCGCCTTCATGGCTGATATGCCAAATGTTTCTATCTTCAGAATAGATTCGCTTTTTTGATTGTGCGATTGGAATGTTGCGTGCTTCTGCGTATGCAATACAGTCTTCGCGGGAACGCATTTTCCAGAGAGGGTCTTTCCATGGAGCGATGATTTTTAGTGTCGGGTCAAGTGCCATAACGGTAAGTTCAAAACGTACCTGATCGTTTCCTTTTCCTGTAGCACCATGTGCAACTGCTGTTGCACCTTCTTTATGTGCAATCTCTACAGCCCGCTGTGCAATAAGAGGACGCGCAAAGCTGGTCCCGAGGAGGTATGATCCTTCATAAATGGCACCTGCCTTTAGCGTAGGATAGATATAATCGGTAATGAACTCTTTTGTCATTCTTTCAATGTAAAGCTTTGATGCTCCTGTTTTAATCGCTTTCTCTTCAAGGCCACTCAGTTCATCCTCCTGCCCGAGATCAGCACACATAGCGATAACTTCACAGTTATACGTTTCCTTAAGCCATGGAATCATAATTGACGTATCAAGGCCACCCGAGTAAAGTAGTACTACTTTTTCCATTTTTTAAATCCTTTATAATCTTGACATACCGGAGTGATACTCTGTATGCATTGTTGATAAATATTTATTTACAAAACAAGTACCTGACACAATATAAACACTGTTTAAATGGTTACATTGATACAAGTGTTTTTTCGAAAATGTCAACCGCCTTATCAATATCCTTTTGTGTAATTACAAGGGGAGGGATAAAACGAATTGTGTGATGTCCAGCTTTTATCACCAGAAGTCCGTTGTCTTTACATTTTGCCACAACGGGAATCGGATCGACAGACAGCTGTACGCCGATCAAAAGGCCATCCCCCCGGATCTCCTCAATTACAGGAAATTTTTTCTTGAGTTCATTCAGTTTTTTCTCGAGATAACTACCAAGCGATTTTACCTCCTGTAAAAAAGCTTTGTCGGAGATAATTTCCAGTGTTTTCAGGCCTAACAGACATGCAAGAGGATTTCCGCCAAATGTGGTACCATGATCTCCAACTGTAAGTGGAGCGACAACGGTATCTTTACATAGCACTACTCCCAGAGGCAGACCGCCACCAACAGGTTTTGCCAGAGTCATGATATCAGGTATAACTTTTGAATGCTCATATCCCCATAATTTCCCGGTTCTTCCCATGCCGCACTGGATTTCATCAAAGATAAGCAGTGTCTGGTTTTTATCACAATAGTCACGAAGGAACGTAAGAAATTCCTTTGATGCAGCATGAACACCGCTTTCACCCTGTATAGGCTCAATAATGATTGCAGCAAAAGAATGTTCTGATAACACTTTCTTTGCACGCTCAATATCATTAAAAGGACTATAGTAAAAGCCCTCAAGAATTGGATCGAACCCGGCATGAAATTTTGGTTGTGCAGTAGCACTTAATGCGCCATATGTTCTTCCATGAAAACCATCCTCAAATGAAAGAATGTTAAACTTGTCCGGATTGATAGATTTCCCGTATTTGCGGGCAAATTTAATAGCTGCTTCGTTTGCCTCGGTACCGCTGTTACAGAAAAAAACCTTGTCTGCGAAGCTCTTTTTTATGAGCAATTCAGCAAGATCTATTTGTGGTTTGACAAAATAGAGGTTTGATGTATGCAGAAGGCTGGCTCCATATGATTTTATAGTCTTGTCAATAACCGGATGTGCATACCCTAATGCATTTACAGCAATACCAGATCCGAAATCAAGAAATTTCCTGTCATCTGTATCGTAAATGTAAACGCCTTTACCCTTTACAAAAGGAGCTCCGCTTCTTTTGAATACAGGGACAAACAGTGAGTTTAGATCTTTTTTCATATAATTCCCGTTATTTGAAAATGACTGTACCAACAGATGTTGATGTTGTCAGTTCGTTACGCAATGTAGAACTGTCTTTCCATCCGCATATATGAACTCTGCCAACACCGCGGTTCACAGCGTCGGCAGCGGAGCGAAGTTTTGGAATCATTCCTCCGGTAATGTGGCCTGCGGTAATAAGGCCTTCGATTTCTGATGTTCTTATCTCGCTTCGTACTTTTTTATCAATTAATACTCCGGGAACATCGGATACAAACACAAGGTCATCAGCTTTGATTGCCATTGCAAGTTCACTTGCGGCAAGGTCGGCATTGACATTGTAGATACATCCCGAAGCATCACGCGAAATGGGTGAAATAACCGGGATAATTCTGTTTGCTTTAAGAATGTCAATTATCGATGTGTTTACTTTGTCAATTTGCCCAACAAAACCGATATCCTGACCTTTCATAAGCATCTTTGATGCCTCAAAGAGATTACTGTCAACACCACTGAAACCGAATGCGTTTACACCCTGCATAAGAAGTGCATTGACAATCCTCTTGTTGACATCACCGGATAGAACCATCTGGACAATCTTTACCATTTCTGCATCAGTGACCCTCATGCCCTCAATAAATGTAAATTCCTTGTTCAGAAGTTCGAGCTGTCGGGCGATATCTTTACCACCACCGTGAACAATAATTGGAAACGCATCTGCGACAAGTGTTTTTATGCTTTGTCCAAGTTCAAAAAGAAGCCCCTCTGCATCAACGGTCGAACCACCAATTTTTATGCAAACAGTACGCATCATATTCCTCTCTTAACAGTCACACTGAAACTGGAAAACCAGATTTAATGCTATAACTGGTACAATAATTTCATGTTAAAGCAATCTGATAAAATAATAAACGCGCGTTCAGAAATTTATCAAATATTTACCTGAACACAGCATTAAGGTTCCATTGTTTTTACTCATTTATTTTCCGGTACTTAGAATGTTGATGCCAGGCAAATAATGTAGTCATGAAACAATTGGCCCATAATGAGAATACTTCACCATACCGAAATCTGAACGGATTTTTATGCTATCGGGTTGCGGCAAAGAGTATACCTTTTCATTACCAGCAATGTTTACATTGCAATGATTTTTTATAATGATATAATCATCAGATATATTCCGGA
Organism: Fibrobacterota bacterium; assembly: GCA_023459055.1. Classification (GTDB taxonomy): domain Bacteria; phylum Fibrobacterota; class Chitinivibrionia; order Chitinivibrionales; family Chitinispirillaceae; genus JAAZBG01. Next base: position 104,368 of record JAEWVR010000035.1, on the reverse strand, counting down.
TATACGTTGATTTTTTTGATATTCCCTGGTGGCAAATGTCATATACTCGAATAATAATAGAATAGTAATTACTTGTTAAGATATTGAAAATAAACTATATGTGAGGAATTACCGTGGAAATATTTGTTGCTCGTCAACCCATTTTCAATACCAAAAAAGAAGTCGTTGCGTACGAGCTTCTTTATCGTAATAGCAGAATAAACTCATTTAGCGGCATTGATGGTGATACGGCGACATCTGCGCTTATAACGAATTCACTACTTGTTTTGGGACTTGATTCATTGACTCAAAACAAAAAAGCATTTATTAACTTTACCTTCACACACCTCAAAGAGGAAACCCCGATGCTCTTTTCAAGAGAATCGCTGGTGGTTGAGATTCTTGAGGATGTAACCGCTGATAACAACCTTGTTGAGATTTGTGTTGAATTGAAAAAAAACGGATTTGTTATTGCTATTGATGATTTCACCGCAGCTGATATCGACAGGTATAATACACTGTACCCGTATATTGACATTATAAAAGTCGATTTTGTGAAATGTACTCCTATGCAGCAGGCTGAAATTGTCCGCGATCTTAAATCGCACAAGATACTCTTTCTTGCGGAAAAAGTTGAGAAGGAGGAAGAGTTTATCTGGGCTGCAAAATGTGGATATTCACTATTTCAGGGGTATTTTTTCAGTAAGCCGGTTATTGTTGACGGTAAAGCTATTACACCATCAAAACTGGCGCAGTTTCAACTCCTTAACGAATTGGCAAAACCAGAACCGGATGTTAATGTTTTGACGGCAATAACACAGCGTGATCTGTCTCTTTCATACAAGATTTTGCGTCTTGTTAATTCAGCTGCATTTCGCAGAACGTCTGAAATAAAATCAATCAAGCAGGCATTGGTCTATCTGGGGCTTCGCGAACTACAGAAATGGTTGTCATTTGTCATAGTACGGGATATGGGAACAGATCAACCTGATGAACTCGTGTGGCTGGTGCTTGTTCGCGCAAAATTCGGAGAAATGGTGACCAAGATTATCGGATGTCCGGAACGGGAATCGGAAGTGTTCCTTATGGGATTATTTTCCTGTATCGATGTCTTTTTTAACCGCCCGATTGATGAAGTGATTGCAAAACTCCCGCTTGCATCTGATGTAAAAGAGGCACTGCTTGGAAAAGAGAATTCACTATACTGGATTTTACGTACAATACTTTCCTATGAAAAAGGGCAATGGGACCTTTTTGATGAACTTTCAGGGAAATTGAAGCTTGACAAAGAAAAGGCGACAGAAATATATATTGAAGCGGTGGGGTGGGCTAATCAAATTAAATCGGATACCGCGAATGGTTAATAATCGCCAAATGGCTTTTGTACCATGACTATTAATTGTAAATAATAACCTGATAATTCTTCAGGTATCAGGTTATTAAGAAGAATAACAATACCGTTCAGCCCGAAATCAGGGCTTCTTTTTCTTCACGGGATAACTGCTTGATCGCATATTCCCGTTTTAATGCAATGCTTTTTGTAGCGCACTTCTCTGAATAGACAAGAATCAGCGGTGAGCGGCCACGGGTGTATCGTGCCCCTTTTCCTGCACGATGAAGTTCAATGCGGTTTTGTAAATTATTGGTGATACCTGTATAAAAGGTTTTATCGCTGCATTGAATGATGTATACTATCCATTCCTGTAATTTCTGTTTGTCGTTGGTTGTCATAGTGATCAGTCTGACTTTTAATCCTGTAGTATAGAATTGTAAATATACACATTTTAAAATGCGTATCCAATTGAATTGAAGTTCGGGTACAGAAAGACAGAAAAGAAATTGTTCATAAATTAAGGATGATATATTTTATCTAACATTAGTCTCGACACAATGTTTATGACAAAAACACTTTTCCGGAGGTAAAATAATTATGATTAAAATGATTGCTGCCATAGCTGTTTTTTGTTCAATTGCACTTGCTTCAAACCCAGAAGTAAAACTGGAAACGACTATGGGTGATATTATTATCCGCCTGGATAGTACAACAGCACCAAAAACGGTGGCTAACTTTTTAGACTATGTAAATAACAAATTTTACAATGGGACAATTTTCCATAGAGTAATTGATGGCTTTATGATTCAGGGTGGTGGCTTGACCGCTGATATGAAAGACAAAGAAACCAAAGCACCAATTCAGAACGAAGCACATAATAAAGTAAAAAATGTTCGCCGCACTGTTGCAATGGCACGAAAGAATAATCCAAATTCTGCAACTGCTCAGTTTTTTATCAATGTAGTAGACAATCCTGCTCTTGATCATAAGAATACATCAACCTCCGGATATGGATATTGTGTATTTGGTAAAGTTATTCAGGGTATGGATATTGTTGATGCAATTGCGAAAGTCCCGACAACCTCATCGGGAATGATGACTGATGTACCGGTAACACCGGTTGTCATTAAGTCCGCAGTTGTTCTGCCGCTGTCGGCAGATGCTAAATAGTTTCTGGAACTAGTATAAACGTAGTATAGTTACGATCATCTGTTATACCTGAATCGTCCGGTTCAGGTTATATATTTATGCATGCGCAGAAATGATTACTGTCGTGTTCCTTTAGTTCCGGTATTGTATCAAGGCAGGCTGAGTTGCGTCTGTTGCACCGGGGATAAAAACTGCATCCTGTCTTATTAGGAATCAGTTCAATTTCATTCGGGATGTTTTTATGGAGACGACCTTTTCCGGGGATTGGAATACTGTCAAGTAGAAGCATTGTATAGGGGTGTTTTGGATTTGTAAATATCTGTTCATCGGTACCGGATTCAACAATTTTGCCAAGGTACATTACCGCGACTTTGTTTGCAAGATGGCGAACCACAGCGAGATCGTGGGAAATAAACAGTTGTGTCAGATTATGAGATACTCGCAGATCCTGCATCAGGTTAATAATCTGAGCCTGTATCGAAACGTCAAGTGCACTCACCGGTTCGTCTGCAACAACGCATTGAGGATTTGTCGCAAGCGCTCTTGCGATACCAACCCGTTGACGCTGACCGCCGCTGAATTCATGGGGGTATCGTGTGAGGTACTCTGTTGAAAGTCCAACCTGTTTCATCAGGTTTGCAACTATATTTTTCCGATCCTGTTTACTATAAAGATTGTGTATCTGAAGTGGCTCTTCAAGTATGGAACCGATAGTAAGGCGGGGGTTGAGTGAACTATAGGGATCCTGAAAAACGATCTGAATGTGTTTGCGGATTGTTCTCCGGGCTTTATGGCCAAGTGTTACCCATTCAACCGGTTTGTGACTGAAATCACTTAAGTAAAGCTGAACACGCCCATCCGTAATATGATTCAAGCCAAGGACTGCTTGTGCCGCAGTCGTCTTTCCACAGCCGGATTCACCAACCAGTGCAAACACATCACCTGTATTAATTGTAAATGATATCGAATCAACCGCTTTAACATATCCTGTTGTTTTTCCGAAAACACCTTTACGAACAGGATAGTGAACTTTGAGTTTATCAACAGTTACTACCGGATAATTTGTATCTGGTTTATTATTTGTCATAGAGAAAACATCTCACGGTATGATTGTTATCAATAGTATACAAAGGTGGATGCTCTTTAATGCATCGTTCTGTTGCCTTTGAGCATCTGGGATTAAAGGGGCAACCCGAAGGAATATTGCGTAATGTGGGAACCTCTCCCGGAATAACCGTAAGTCTGCCTTTTTTATTATCTGTATGAGGAATGGTTTCGAGGAGGTTTTTAGTATACGGATGAGCAGGTGAATCAAAAAGGTTCTTAACCGGTGCGAATTCCATGATCTCGCCGCCATACATAACGATTACCTGATTCGCGATATCAGCAACAATTCCAAGATTATGCGTAATGAGCATCATGGACATGTTTTTTGCATGCTGCAAATTGTAAAGAAGATCAAGGATCTTAGCCTGAACGGTTACGTCAAGAGCAGTCGTAGGTTCATCAGCAATAAGCAGCCGTGGTGAACAGGATAATGCCATAGCAATCATCACCCTCTGACGCATTCCGCCACTCAATTGATGCGGGTAGCTTGAAAAGGTGCGTGATGGATCCGCAATACCAACCTCACTCAGCAGTTGCAGGGTCCGGTCTATTGCATCTTTTGGCTTTGAGGTTGTATGGCATTCAATCATTTCAGTAATCTGTTTACCACAAGTAATGAGTGGATTCAGTGATGTCATCGGATCCTGGAAAATCATTGAAATCTTCCCGCCCCGTAAACGTCTGAGCTCATCTTTCTTCAATTGCAGGATATCACGATTTTCAAAAAATATTGAACCCCGGTGAATAGTTCCGTAGGGTTCAGGAACCAGGCGCAGTAACGATAACGCTGTCATCGTTTTTCCGCATCCCGATTCACCGACAATACTGATCGTCTGTCTGTCCGGAATCTCGAATGTAACACCTTTGACTGCATGCGCAGTATAATCGGGCATTTTAAAGGAAACATGCAGATCATTACATGAAAGACATATTGACAAGCGCTCTCCAGGCTCAGATTTAATCACTTAAACAGTTACTAGGAATATAAATAAATTTTTGTTATGTATACCATATTATTGATGTTTTCTGATTTGTGGTGCACAATCGGCACCGGTGCGACGTTAATGCATGGGTAAACATTTTTGGTAGGGACAAGGCATGCCTTGTCCCTACCAAAAATGTGACACAAATGAATATACAAAATATTTTTGTTTATTAATTATCTTTAAATATCAATGATATACATCTAATTATCATTTAAATTCCTGTATACACAAGAATACAGATAATTGTTTGAAGTGTAGACAGTACAGGTTCCGTTAGGTATCTTTATACCAGATGCATCTGCCTGTTTTTTATTACGTCTCTGGCATTGTTCCAGGGAGAGAAACAAGTTCTTCAATGGAGGAGATAGGATGTTAAAAATTATATCTGCAGCAGCAGGAGTTCTGCTATGCGCCAATGCGGTAAGCGCATCACTAAATTTCGGGGCCTTTTATTCACGCAATGTCAGGGAGGGAATAAACTACCAGACAAGTGTTGACTCAATTCATATCGCAAATCAGGTTTCTTATGGGCTGATCAATACAAAAGTATCACTTTCCATTACACCTGTTCCATATGCTCAGCGAGTTGTACCCGCAAATGATTCTATTGAGATCACAGCGAATTTTTCTTTACCTGAAAGTTATGTTGCGCAAAATATGTGGCTCTGGATAAATGATAAACCGGTGAAAGCGTATGTTCAGAGAAAAGATCTCGCTACCCAGCAATACAATTCGATTGTTGGAACAAGACGGGATCCGACATTATTGACATATAGTGGTAATGGAAGCTACTCGTTAAGAATATTTCCTGCTTTGGCAAATAGTTCCAGACGTATAGAAATTGAATTTCAGCATACCTTTACAGATGATTCTAAAAGCTCACTATTGAAGGCATCTGTGCCATTTATGTATGATAGTATCAACTTTACTGGTGTAAATAAATACCCTGCAGTAACAATGTCATATGTCGCGGGTGATAATAAAACATATAATGTCATTACCGGTACTGTATCAAGAGGTGAATTTACGGTATCAAAGCCACTGACAATTGAGTCTGCAGATTTGCGTCGACTTGACACTTGTGTTATTACCACAGCTGATATTTCAGGTACTGATCCGTATGTCTGGACCGGATATGATACTATTGCAGATATGTTCAGTGCCGGATTCACAACAGAGCTTGATGACAATGCGGTAATCTTCGAAAATGAGCCAGCTACGAAAATAATCGCACTTGATGTCCGTTGTAAAACACTTGACAAAGATACCGTTTATTATAAAAACAGAGCGATTATACCCGATTATTATAAAGATGTTGCAATTTGGGAAAATGCAAAGAAATATGCAGTTCTCGCGTTACGTCAATATGTCGGATCATCCGATAAGTTCAATGTTCTTATTGGTATAGGTGAATCGGTCATTTCTGTCTTTGATTCACCCCGCGCGGCATCAAAGGAAAACCTCGCAGCTGCGATGCAGCTTGTTAATTCCATTACACCGTCTGGTGTAACACCGACTGAAATGCTTCTTAATAAAGCAATTGCGCAAGAACCTAAAGGCACTATAATTCTTATTTCCGATTTGCTTGAGTATAACACTACTGCTACAGCTACTGGTGTATTAAGTCCCCAGCAGGTTTTAATCAACAATCTCAGAACGATTGCCGACACAACAGATGCGACAATCTTTACTGTTGATGGTTCATCGTCACTGTACTCTATTGCACAGTTGACAGGTGGTTTCAGGCTCGCTGATCTTCTGAATGCCTCTGCAATCAGTTATTCATATAAAGTTGTCGATGGTAAGAGGGTTATGGTACCATATCTTCCACCACTTTACGGAAGCTCCAATTATTCAGGACTTCAGAAACTACAGATCACAAGCGAGGGCCTTAATGATATTTATTACTGCACTGATGCCTCCTATTACTATTATAATAATGCAATGATTATGGATGGGGTGTATTATCCATCGTCATATATGAATATTAGAAATCTGCGCATAGCTGGGCATCTTGCATCACTCTATACCAAATCGTTCAAAGTAAATATCAAAGGCAAACTTGGTGGCATGTGGTTTACAAAAGAGTTAACTGTCAAACCTGATTTCAATCCGGCAAGTTCGGCTTACAGAAACCTGTATGATGTAAGCCATGCATTTACATCTGCAAAGTATTACGCAATAACAAATCTCAATCAATACTGGCAGTCAATTATTGATATCGGTTTGAAATATGGTATAACCACAACACAGACAAGTCTTTTGGCACTTGAACCGGGTGTTGCGTTGTGGACTGATACTGTCGTAAACACAGTGACTACAGGCGCTATCCGTTTGGTGGATCAGGTGGTACTAAAATCTACGGTAGATATGGTTACTGTTGAATCAAATATTGTTACTACGGGTGACGGGATATCCATTGACGATATCAGTTTGAAAGACCTTATGAATCTTGACCTGTTGCCTGTTATCAACAGAAAAACCATTCAGGTATCGAAAGCGGTAACAGTATCAATGAAGAACAATACAATTAATCTGAGGGTACCGTCAGTGAAAGCAGGAATTCTTACAGCACGGCTGTTTGATCTGAGTGGGAAGCTTGTCTATAGTAAAGATATATCATTGTCTGGTGGTGTCAATTCGATATCAATAAATGTACATGATAATTGCAGAATTATTCGCAGCGGCAATTATCTTATGACATTGTCATCACCGGAAGTCGGAAACAGTTCATTCAGGGTGACCTTGACTGGAAGGTAGTAAGTATGCTGAGGATGTTCTGAAAAAGAACGTGTAGTTGAGACCGGAATCAGCAGCAGAGGCTCAATGTCTGCTGCTGATTCTTTCTTTATAAAAGAGAAAGTAGTTCAAACAGGTTGAAATGGATAAGAAAATTGTAATATTTGATTACATTGATTACCGGGAATTCCTGAGGGATATATTCGCTCAGAAAAAAAGTGAATGCCTATTTTATTCCTATCGGTTGTTTTCACAAAAAGCCGGGTTTAAATCTCCTAATTTTCTCAAACTTGTTATTGACGGTGAACGGAATTTGACGAAAGAGAGTATTTTTAAAACCTACAAGGCATTCAGTCTGAACAAAAAAGAATCGGATTACTTTGAAAACCTTGTTTTCCTTAATCAAAGTAAAACACTTGAAGAGAAAAACAGTTATCTTGCAAAAATCGTAAAATACAGAAGCCGTTCGAATGCGAAACTCATGGAAGCACCGGAGCTGGAGTATTACTCAACATGGTACAATCCGGTTATCCGTGAGCTTGTTACGGCAGTTAATTTTCATGGTGATTACAAAAAACTTGCATCATGTGTTATTCCGCCAATCAGTGCTCAGGATGCAGAACGGTCGGTGGAGTTATTGGTACGATTAAACTTTATTGAATTAAAAAGTGATGGCACTTATAAACAGAATGCATTATCTTTAACTACGGGTCCACAAGTGAGGTCTGTAGCGGTTGCCAATTATCATAAGGAAATGATGCGGCTTGCTGCAGAGTCGATAGAAAGAATTCCCCGCGAGATGAGGGATATTTCGAGTGTGACAATCAACTTATCTGATGAAAATTACAAAGTAGCAATAGAGAAGATTCAGGCAATGCGTAAGGAAATACTTGAATTGGCTGAAAGCGAAAATGATAATGGTACGATTGCACAATTTAATCTTCAGATCTTTCCTGTTTCTGTAAAGTTAACAAAACGGGTTTGTGAAAAATGAAGATTAAAAAGTGCAGTGGTGCCTATCTATTTCTTGCTTTGTTGTTACTGCTTGATTGTAGTGTCAACTATACGGGAGGAACAGAGACCGGTAATCCTGTTGTTTTAGGCACTTGCCTTGAAAAAGCATGGGGCGTTTTTGATACCGCAGATAAATGGTTACCATCACATTACCTGGTAAATGGTAAGTCTCAACTGAGTGCCGACTTTTCATCTGCGTATGTTTCAAAAAAAGCATTAGCGAAATATTATACTGCATTTGAAGAAGACACCATCTATTCTTACGATACAATTTACACAATTGATACACTGTATGACACGGTTATCCGGCCTAAACTATTGCTGATTAACGATTCTGTAATTAACAAAGTTGTAAAATCAGATACTGTGGTCATGCCATCTGATGGTGCTGTAATAATTAAAAATTATATCTGCTACCAAAAGTTTTATTTCATTGATACATTAAACGTTGAAGATACCACATATGTAAAGCGGCTTGATACTATCGGTGTCAGTGACATTGTGCCGCAGGTCGTTATCAGGTTGAAGACTGACACGATAAGGTCTTCAATCATAACGGTAAGTCAGGATACTTCCAATGCTAAAAATGACAACTGGTTTATACCGGAAGCTACATATAAAAATGTTACTATTACTCCGGTAAAATTTGATACATCAAAAATCATTTTTTCACTGAGCAGGGAGCTTTTTTCAGGAGATACAATCAGTAGTAAAGAGCTCTACACAGGGCTTGATAGTGACAGTGGATTGTATACTGCTTCAAACGGAATGCCTATTGTAAATTTTCAGGGTGATTACAGGGATGTAACTACCGGTAAATCAATAGTCATGAATATTGATTTTGATCCGGGAACTGATAATTCGTTTCAAAATGTAAAGGATAACAGAATAAGAGGATTTTCGAAATCAACGACGCACAATGGTGTTCGTATTGAGGATATCAGTTATCTAACAGCACCTGAGACAAGTGATTCCGTAGTACTTATTTCAGATAGAAAAGGTGATCATGAATCTGATAATTGCATCTTTTATTCAGTATGCGGTGCTGATCGTTATGATCACAATCAGAATAGATTAGCACGGGTAATACGGGTACTTCAGAATGTTTCTGATACGGTAAAGGGTATGAAAATTTCCATACTACCCGACAACCTGGTACAAAAAGGCGAGATTCCATCAGGGGTTACTATTGTTGGACTTCTTGATTATGGACAGAATGACATAGGTATACTTACCGGCAGAATTGATTATATCGAAAAAAAGTTTACAGGAATGTATGAGTCAGCATCGGGTAAGTCTGATGTCGTTTATGATTTTATGTCGAAACAGGTAATGGTGAATGAATTTCAAGAATAGTATAGCGCTTGTGGCATCAATGATTAGTATGATGATAACTGCTCTGTCTTCGGCTCCATCTGCACCGGCTACAGGAGATCGTGCAGAGCTAAGGGTCTGGTACAATAAGGATAACGGTTCACAAAATGGTATCAGTAGTCCCGTTGAGCTGGTCAGTATTGATAATGTAAGTGGTGAACAGATTTTTAATTTCAAATTTACCGGTCTTGATGGGGTCAAAGTACCGTTTCCGATGCCGTCAAATGGCTTTATTGTCGGATTAAAGCTTTCAAATTATCGTCCGTCAGCCATCACCGCCGGATCATCACGACTGCTTAATGGTCCCTGGATTACCGGAATAGTCTCGAATTTCGGTTTCTCAGGAACTCGTGAACTCTTCTTTCCCGTACTTCCGCCATCAGAAAATTACGATCAGACTGACTGGTATCAGATACGGCTTAATGATTCGATACAAATATATTGTAGGTATACAACTGAAAAGAGAATGTTTTACGGTACGGTGAAAAAGATTACTGCTGCAACAGGTGTGCATGGTGAGAACGTTGAAGGCAGCGATCTGTACTGTTTACATACAAGAGACAATCCATTCCGGCTCAGCATGGTTGTTATTCATAGCAGTATTACCAAATTTGTCAATCCAGACTTTAAAGGTCGTGGTGATGGCTATTATGGAATAACGATAGGAAACTATTCATCAGCGATAAAACGCGATATGCGTCAGCAGCAAAGACCGGGAACAAATAGCAACAGACCACGGACATTTGATGGGCAGGGGAGAGCGCGGTAGCCCAAAATGCAAAACGGCCTTAACCTCCGGCATCAATGTTGTCAACGTAAGGTTTACTATATATTACCTGGTACATAACTAGTTGTTTGATCCTGATACATTATTGCTTAATAATACTCTTTACCTCGACCTCGACATTACCTTTAATCATTGTCCAGACCGGGCAATAAGTATCTTCAGAAAGTTTCAGCACTTTCGCAACATCATCATCGGTAACAGTACCTGAAGTAATTACCATCTCGATAAAAATAGTTTTGAATCCGGTAGGATGTTCTTTTCTACGGATACCCTTCAGATTCATTGAGAAGCCATTGATATCCTTTTTCATTCTCCTAAGCAGTAACAGTACTGATGATCCCATGCATGAACCAAGGCTCAGGAGCAGCAGCTCAAGTGATGTATATCCGAGATTGTCACCAAACGGAGGTACATAATCGATAGAAATTGGATCGTTATTCTCAACGGCTCCGTTGAAATGCAGACGATCATTCAGCAATGTAAGTGATGCCTGCAGCTCTTCTGTTTTATTACTGCCAGTTGACATGTGAACTCCCTTTATGATAGAAATAAAGTTTTAAAACTGTTCAAAAATTGTACGAGGAAAATATATTCTGCCATCAATGGAACCACCCCGACTGGTAGGGACAAGGCATGCTTGTCCCTATCAGCCGGGGGGTGGTGGTCAATGTCGTTAACTTAACCCGGACATGTTGCAGTTGTGCCGGTTGCTCGCCCCCACCCCAGCTCAAAGCAGCTGGACCTCCCCCGCAGGAGGGAGGTATCTTAACGATTTTTAAACAATTACACCTCCCTCCTGCGGGGGAGGTCGCTCGGCTTTGCGAGCGGGTGGGGGCGAGCGCACAAATGTACTGTCGCCTTGTAAACGCTAAGTTAACAACATTAAGGCCAGGGGGTGAGACCGATTTCGTGAATGTGGTATCTATCAGCTGTTAAGTTATTGTCATAGTGTGCATTTTTTGATATAATATAGCATTCAGTCACTGTTTTTTAACTATACTGGCAAAGAGTTGCACGAGGGTAAACAACATGTTTAAGTTAGCTGGATATACTATCGGGGAACAGATTTATAAAAGTGGGAAATCTACCATATATAAAGCCTTTGAAAATTCAGGTAAAAAACGTGTACTAATAAAAATTCAAAACAATGAGTATCCGACAATAGACGAACTTATAGCGATTAACAAAGAGTATTTGATTTCCAGGAAAAACTATGGTGATAAGGTAATAAAAATCTATGATAGTATAAAATATGGCAATTCTATTGCTATCGTGGTAGAGGACTTTGGAGCTAAACCGTTATCTGAATATTTAAAAGTAAAAAAACTTGATTTAAAGAAAAAATTATTCATTGCCTGCAATATTGCTGAGGCATTAGTTCAGATACATAAACAGGGGGTGGTTCACAAAGATATCAATCCATCCAATATTGTCTGGAATGCTGAAACCGATGAAATCAAGGTAATCGATTTTGGTTTATCGACGGAATTAACAAATGAAAACATGTTCAACTCCCGTGTATTTGAAGGTACATGCCTTTACATCTCTCCGGAGCAAACCGGAAAGATAAACAGACCTGTTGATTTCAGATCTGATTTGTATTCTGCAGGTGCAACGCTATATGAATTATTCACTGGAAAACCACCATTTTTTGGTGATGAACTGGAAATTGTTCACAGTCATATCGCAAAAATCCCCATAGCACCAAAAATCGTTTCCAATGAAATTCCATCACTTATTTCAGATATTATCATGAAATTATTATCAAAGAATGCTGAGGACAGGTATCAGACTGCTGCCGGATTGAGATATGACCTTAAATATATCCTCGATAATTTTTACTCCAGAGAAAAAATTACCGGTTTTATTATTGCTCAAAAAGACATCTCTAACCGATTTAAGATTCCTCAGAAACTTTATGGAAGAGATCATGATATTTTCAAATTAAAAGAGATGTTAATCAGCACTGAAATAAACAGTAAGAAAATGATTCTCATTTCCGGGTATTCAGGTATTGGAAAAACTGCAACAATTCAAGAAATAAGCCAGGATGTTATTTGTCGTGGCGGCAGATTCATTTCAGGCAGATTTGAACAATTTGAACGCAATGTTCCATATAGTGCAATAAGAACAGCATTTGGAATGCTTGTTAAAAATATTGTTCTGGAAGCAACACATTTTGATGTGTGGAAACGCAGCCTGGAGGAGGCATTGGGAACAAATGCCGGTATTCTGGTCGAGTTTTTACCGGACCTGGAACAGATTCTGGGAAAACAGCCCGAACAGTCTGGAATGGAGCCACTCGAAGAAAAAAACCGCTTCAGGCTGGTATTAAGCAACTTTGTTAATATATTTACAACTAAAGACACCAAATTAATTCTTTTTTTAGATGACCTTCAATGGATTGATTTTTCATCGATTGACATATTAGAATACCTGCTGTCTACAGATTCAATACAGAATCTGATCATTATTGGTTCATACAGGGATAATGAAGTCAAGGATGGCCATCCTTTATTGTCAATGATCGATACGATTACAAAAAATACCGGCAATCCTGATTTTTTATATCAGCATAATCTTGAACCTCTACCGGAATCAGCTGTAAATCAATTAATTGCAGATACCTTAAAGTCTGATTCTGCAGATACATTGTTACTAACAAACTACATCTATCAAAAGACTAGAGGCAATCCCCTTTTTACCTGTCAGTTACTCAGGACATTATACGAAAATGAATTATTCAGATTTAGTGAAGAACGTTTACAATGGGAATGGCAAATTGATGACATAAGAAATGTCCAGATCAGTGATAATGTCGTTGATTTTCTGATCCAGAATCTCAAATCACTGCCATCAGATACTCTGACTGTTTTAAAACTGGCATCATGCATTGGAAACATCTTTGACATAAACATTATGTATAAAATATGCGATGATGTAAAGAATATTACCGACGCTTTAAAGGTTGCAATTAAAAAAGAATATGTAGTACCTGTTGACAATAATTATCAACTGCTGAATATGAACGATGATGATTATCTGAAAACTGATATACAAATTAATTTCAAATTTAATCATAACCGGATTCAGCAGGCGGCATATTCTCTGGTTTCTGATAACGACAGGGAAACACTTCATTATAAGATCGGTAAAATATTGTTGAATATATGTGAATTCAGGAAAAATTTTGAATGTAATGTGTTTGAGATAACAAACCATCTGAACATTGGTAAAAACAATCTTGTTGACATTTCAGAAAAACTTGAGCTTCTGAATTTAAATATCAGGGCAGGTAAAAAGGCAAAACGGAACCTGGCGTATGATATTGCTAAAAACTACTTTGCCATAAGTAAAAAAATATTATCTGATGATGAATGGCGTTCTTTAGGCGACAAATTGTTTAACATATCACTGGAGTTTGTTGAATGCTGTTATTTATCAAGCGATATGGAAAACATTCTCTCTTTATGTGATGCTGCGTTTTTGCTGGCATCAACTACCATAGAAAAGGCTGCGGTGTATGAACTAAAAGCGAAGATTCTTGACCACATGGGAGAAAAAAGGGAAATCGTACTTAACGTGATAAATGAAGGACTTAAACTATTCGCCATTGGTCTTCCTGAAAATCGCGGAGCAATTGATGCGTATATTGGTGCTGAGATCGGAAAAATGCAAGGTTATCTGGCTCATAAACCAATTGAGGACTTTATAAATCTACCGGTAATGCATGATCCGGAAAAAATCATGATTATGAGACTGTTATATCAAGGGGCACCATTGGCTTTTGAATTGTATCCACCGTTGAATACTGTAATACAACTGATAATGTTTGATACAGCAGTACATTACGGAACCGTCGAAGTATCATGCAAGAATTTAGCTGAGTGCGGAATAACATTGGGACCAGTTCTCGGTAACTATGATCTTGCCTATCAATTCAACAAAGCAGCGTTTTCGCTTATTGACAAGTATAAATCAGATGCATTAAAATCATCAACATACTTCATTTTCGGTTGTTTCATTTCGCACTGGAAAAAACATTATTCAGAAGGATTGGACTATTTTGATCTTTCAATAAAATATGGAATTGAAACCGGTGATATCATGCATTCTTTCTGGTCAACTGTTTACAAACAGGACCATCTGTTCTTTATCGGAAAAAACATGGATGAATATAAACATGATCTGGAAAAAGCAGAAAAAATGTTATTTTCTCATAAAGCAATGTTTTTACTGCCATTTATATTCTTAGTTAAACATGTAGTAAACCAGTTTCAATCGGCATATAATGCAGAAATGGAAAATTATATTCTTGATCAGATTAAGAAAGAGAGTAACATGACTGTTACTTTTAAATTTGGACATTTTAACACTATGATTAATTATATACTTGGAAATTATGAATCTGCACATAAATGGATTGAGTTTACAGAACCGAACATTCAGGGAGGAACGGGTCTGTTTTCCCTGGCTGATTATACCATGTTCAGTGCATTGTGTTATATAAAACTTTACGATAATGAACCAGGCGACAAAAAAAATGAACTCCTTATTAAAATTGACAACAAGCTTGAGAGTCTGAAGATATGGGCTGAAAACTGTCCTGAAAATTTTACGCACAAGTACTCAATTGTTGCAGCAGAACGGGCAAGGATCAATCATGATTCTCTTGAAGTAATCACCAGTTTATATAAACAGGCTCTCGATTCGATAGTACCGGGAGAATTTATTAATATGAGGGCGGTAATAAATGAAATTATTGGTGACTTCTGGTTATCCAGAAGTGAAGAAACCATTGGGAAAACATTTATAAAGGAAGCTTTGTATTTCTATAGCCATTGGGGTGCTTACGCAAAACTTGCTCTATTAGAAAAAAAGTATTCCCGCCTCTCCTCTGATCTGACGCATGCCGGAAGTTTATTACAATCAAAACAGTCTGCAACAACAGATACAACACGACAAACAAGTATTCATTCAAGTACATTTAACCTTGATATCAAGTCTATTCTGAAAACAACGCAGGCGATCTCAAGTGAGATTAAATTCGATAAACTTCTAAAAGTACTTATGAGTACCATTATAGAAAACGCCGGTGCTCAGAACGGATGTGTCATTTTAAAAAATGTAAATGATAAGAAATTATATGTTCAGGCTGTTAAGAACAGGGAAAATGAGGAAATAAGAATAAGTGATTCCATTCCATTACATGAAAGTGATGACTTCTGCTCTGATATCGTAGAGTATGTAAAAAGAACACATGAAATTATTGTCGTCAGTAATGCGACAGCAAACTACTATTACAAAAACAATGATTACATAAAAAGAGTAAATGCCAAATCGATTTTATGTGTGCCAATACTGTATCAGAATGATCTGAAAGGAATTATCTATCTTGAAAATAATCTATCCGAGAATGTATTTGATGCCCAGCGAATAGAAATAATTGAAATTTTGTCTTCACAAATTGCGATATCTGTCGAAAAATCACAATTATATGAGAATCTGGAAGAAAAAGTCAATGAGCGAACCAGACAGCTTGCACAGGCGAATTCAGAATTAAAAGAGCTGTCACAACATGATCCATTGACAAAATTATTTAACAGAAGATATGTCTATGAGCATATAACCAATATATCAGATAATTTTGTAAAATCTAAACAGGAACTGTTCTTTAATGTACAAAAAAGAGATTTACAGATTGACAACAAAGTAATCGGGATGTATTTACTCGATATCGATCATTTTAAAAAAGTGAACGATACCTATGGGCATGCAGCCGGAGATGATGTTCTTGTCAGGATTACAAAGGTCCTGAAGAGTCTTGTACGATCGGAAGATTTCATAGTACGATGGGGTGGTGAAGAATTTCTGATTATTTTAAACAAAACCAGAATTGACTATCTTGAACAATTTTCTGAAAAAATACTGAATGCAGTAAAAGAAACCTGCTTTGAATTGCCTAATAATGTGGTCATACACAAAACCTGTTCAATAGGATGTGCACACCTTCCATTTGCTATGAGTTATTCAGATCTGCTTACATTCGAACAAACAATAAACATTTGCGATTTCGCCCTGTATCAGGCAAAAGAGCATGGACGAAACTGTTCTGTACATGTCAGTCTGGCAAGACCTGAATATACGAAAGTTGACGACTTAAAAAACTATCTGATAAATCTGACAAAGGTATCAACCATTAACAATGATTTTATAAATGTCAAATTTATCCGGGGACAGAGCGATACTATGGTGTCGTAATGTACGCGATACGACTCTTTTTACAAAAAGTTTTACAAACGTGATTCCAGTTCCTGCCACTGTGTAAATGATGTTTCAAGATCGTGCTCAATCTGTGACAGACGTGTCGTTGTTTCTGCAACAAACCCGGGCTTTTGAAAGTACTGTGGATCGGAAAGTTGCCGGTTCAGTTCAGCTTGCTCCAGTTCGAGATTCTCTATTTTTTGAGGCAGCGTTTCGAGAAGTTGTTTCTCTTTGTAGCTTAGTTTTTTAATAGAGGAAGCTTTACCTGACGCAATGTCGCTTTTGACATCAGTTTGTTTTTGTTCTGTTTTTTTGGGCTGGATTTCAATTGGTTTACGCTGACGTTCCCAGTCATCATAACCACCGATATACTCTTTGACCACCCCATTGTCCTCAAATACAAGTGTTGATGTAACAAGGTTATTGAGAAAAACTCTGTCATGACTTACAACGATAACAGTACCGCGATACTCACTCAGAAGCTCTTCAAGCAGCTCAAGTGTCTCAATGTCAAGATCATTGGTTGGTTCATCAAGTACAAGCACATTTGATGGCTGTGTAAACATTCGTGCCAGGAGCAGACGATTTTTTTCACCACCGCTCAGGTGCTTGACAGGTGTTTTTGCCCGTTCAGCCGTAAAAAGAAAATCCTGAAGATACGAAATAATATGTTTTGAAGCACCATTGACATGTACCGTGTCTCCCCCACCCGGCAGAATATTCTGCCATATTGTCTTTTCAGGATCGAGAATTTCGCGAAGCTGATCAAAATAGACAACCTGAAGATTTGTGCCGAATTTTACGATACCTGATAATGGCTGCAATTTTCCAAGCAGTAATTTTATAAGTGTCGTTTTACCGCAACCGTTTTTCCCTATTATTCCTATTTTGTCATTCCTGCTGACCACAACATTCAACTTGTCAACTATCGGTACACCAGTATACGAGAATGAGACATTTTCTGCATCAATGACAAGATCACCCGACCGCTGTGCCTCACTGATCGCCATCGTTACATTCCCAGTGCGCTCGCGACGTTTCCTGCGCTCTTCACGCATCCGCAAGAGTGCCTTTACACGTCCTTCATTACGGCATCGACGGGCCTTTACACCTTTTCGAATCCAGACCTCCTCCTGCGCAAGAAGTTTATCAAACCGGTCCCATTCTTTTTCCTCTGCGTTAAGTACAGCCTGTTTACGTTCAAGGAATGTGTCGTAATTGCACGCCCAGTCATAGAGTTTACCTCTGTCAAGTTCGACAATACGGGTTGCGAGCCGTTTCAACAGTGCACGGTCATGTGTCACAAAGAGAATGGTCAGTTTTGATCCGAGTATGAATGATTCAAGCCACTGAATGGATTCGATATCAAGGTGGTTTGTGGGTTCATCAAGCAGCAGTACATCAGGTTCGACCACCAGAGCACGTCCGAGCATCACACGCCGTTTTAATCCGCCTGAAAGTGATGCGAACTGAGCTTTTCCATCAAGCTGAATCTGCGATAGAATCCGGTTTGTTGCAGTCTGGATCTCCCACCCGTTGTGATGATCAAGTTCATTATGTAAAGCATGCATCTTCTCAGAATCGCCATTCTGCTCATGCATACGATTCCATTGAACGAGCATCTCCCCTGTTTTGCCGGCACCAGCCATGATCACATGCTCAACAGTGTCATCAAAATTATCGGGGACATCCTGCTGCAGATAAGCAATACGTAGTGATGGTTCGGTGACAATCGTACCGCTATCGTGATGTACCGTTCCGGCAATGATTTTAAGCAGCGTTGATTTTCCGGTACCGTTTGGTCCAAGGATACAGATCCTCTGCCCCTTCTGTACATCAAGGGTAACATTATCGAGAATTAATGGTCCACCAAATGCGATAGTAATATTACTGAGATTAATGAGTGCCATGTATCTTGTTTTGACAATTAACAATGTAATCAGCGAATGATCACTTGTCTTTTGACTTATTTTCCTTTTGTTTTTTAAGTTCCTCTATTTCTGCATTAACTTTTTGTAATGCAGCATCAAGTTCGGCATTCTGAACCCGGAGTTTTTGTACCTCACCCTCTTCAAGCCGGATCTGGTTGTTGATTTCACGTTCCTTTGCTTCAAAATCTGCAATTGCTTTAAGAAACACTCCCCTGTTCTTATATTTCTTTACAAAATCATCAGCAATGGCAGTTCCCTGTGATGTCCTCGTATTCGTTGTATCAGCTCCGGCAGATGCTTTAGCTTTCAGCTCGTCTGCGGCTGCAGCAATTTCTGCTTTACGCATTGATGCAAACGCTGATGGAAGCGAAATTGATGGCTGAAAATGTGCAGTTGTATCAAGCAATGCATTAAAGACAACACAAATTCCTTTTAACTGCCCGCTATCAGCTTTTCCCTCAATTGCAATAACATTATCTCCACCTTTCAACAATGCAACGATCCCTGTTGCACTATCGGTTCGACCGATATCAGTTTTTCCGATAGTGTCTTTTAATGTTAATGTTCCATTTACATAAAGGTTGTATTTATTCATTGAACTGACATAGACCGAGGCATTACGCGGTGTTCCGTTGAGAAAAACATTTTTCCACATATACACGCGTGTATCCTGATCAGTTCCCCACATTCCTGATGCACTGCCACCGGCGATATCAAGTTTCATGTCGTTCTTTCTGGTAGCATTCCATCCCTCTTTCGGTACATCATTGCTGTTCCAGTTTTGCACACTGTCAGTTCGTACAACCCAATTGCTTCCTGAAACAAAAACATCCGTTTTGTAAAATGATGCGCCATATTTATCAGGACTGAGCCGTGCCAGTGATTCGATAATTTTAGTATACCATGGGCTATCTGCAAGCATTTTCTCTTCAATTCTCCCCAACCCATCCTCAAATTCAACAATCGCCTTGTCCTGCAATTCAAACACAATGTCCTCAAGCTGGAAAACGAGGTCTTCCTTTTCACTTTCCGACATATTCTTTGTAATATCTTTTGTTCTGCTGAGAATCATTGTTGATAGTTTATCATAGCCATCACCAATGAGATAATTTACAAACGCATACTGGTTTGCACATTCACGGGCCGCATCATTGTTACGTAGTTTCAATGTATCAAGTTGCAGTAACACGTTACCGAAATAATTTGCTACCTGAAGTTTTAGCGGTGCAAGGGTTTCGAGAAGCTGCTTTAAATACTGATAATAGTGAAGTGGCTTATCCTGAATTTCTTTTGGAATCGGCGCATCATTCATTGCTGCAACTGAATTGAAGAGCATTTGTCCGGCTTTCAGGAAATTACCACTAATTCCTTCCTGTGATTTTTGAATCCATACACGCTGATCAACCGTAAGGGAATCAAAACTTTTGGCCAGCGAAATTACTTTTGTATACGGGATGAACGATTTCTGCATAAGCTGTGATGACACATTAAGAATATCTTTTTCCATCACCGCGGCTTTCAATGGGTCAAGTTTGGGCCGATCCTGTTCTTTGTAGGCAATAGCCATATCTTCATAAAGCTGGCCAACGCGATATGCTGCCTCAAACATTTTTTCGCTCTGATACTGAATCACCCGTTGAAAGGCTTTTGCCGATTCATTAAGCAGATCAGACTTTTCCTTTACCAGACGCTTTAATACTTCATCAGGAAGAATCAGCTTTATTGCGAGAAACTTATCCCTTTTAATCATACCGGTCATAAACGCGGCTTCTGATGCATAGTAATTATTGGTTTCGATACCTTCCTGTGCAAATCTGATATTTTGCTGCTCCGCCTGACTGAAACCAAGAACAGCATTATCTTTATCACCCATATCATATTGACATTTTGCAATCATAAACAAACTTTCAATTGTTCTGGTACTGTTCGGAAAACGCCGTACAAAATTTCTGTAAACATTAATGGCCTTATCAAATGAGTTTGATTTAGCATAGTAGGCCGCACTTCGAAGCAACATTGTTTCGACATCTTTTTCGCCGGGATACATCGAAGAATACCGCTCATTAACTCCAGCCATTTCATCAAGCTTACCCAGTTTTTCATAGCAAAGGCCAAGATTAAAAAGCGCATCCTTTGCTTTATCCGATGTTGCATACTGATTGACAATCTGATTATAGCAGTCAGCAGCACGTGCATACTTGTCGGTTTTTTCGAAATCCCCAGCCGCATTAAAGAGTGCATCAGCTGCAAGTTTTGATACAGGATATTTAGTTACAAGTTGTAAATAGCTTTCCGTTGCGTCATTCCATCGCTCTTTTTTCTCATGAGCTTCAGCCGCATTAAAAAGAACGATATCACCGTATTCACTTCCGGGATACTTTTGTTCGATTGCTGCAAATGCCTGTGCGGCAAGATCATAATTAGCACTTGCAAAGTGACTCTTTGCAGAAAGGAATTCAGCCTGCAGTAAAAACTTACGTGCAGTTGTCCGATGTCCCTGGTTATCACTCCCTTTCCAAACCATTTCAAACGCATTGATTGCAGGGGGCCACTTTTCCTGTCCGAAATAGCACTGCGCCATAAAGAGCAGTGCCTCATAATATTCTTTTTCTCCAGATCCTTTATCAATTATCTGTTTATAAACTTCTTCAGCCCGCTGATACATTTGACGGTTAAAGTAGATTGCACCCATGCCCAGTAATACCTTGTTATAGGAGCCACCACCAGGAAATACTTTCAGATAATTGTTGACTGCCTCAACCACCTTTTCAC
Organism: Fibrobacterota bacterium; assembly: GCA_023459055.1. Taxonomy (GTDB): domain Bacteria; phylum Fibrobacterota; class Chitinivibrionia; order Chitinivibrionales; family Chitinispirillaceae; genus JAAZBG01. The sequence goes on along the minus strand of JAEWVR010000035.1, from coordinate 82,933 downwards.
TGGAAAAGTCAAGTGCTCCTTTATCAGCAGCTGAATCAACAGGCACCATTGACTGAGCGATTGCCACAGCATTCAATGCAGCCTGTTCACGCCGGGTTGAATCGATATGAGGGAGCTGGCTGAAACGTATATATTCGTTATATGCAGTTGGTTTATCAAATAGTTTTGTTTCAAGTATTACAGCAAGATTCCACCGGGCATCACCAGCACTCTTTTCATCAGGGTACTTATCAACAACCAGTTTATATGCATCAGCAGCTTTTTTATATTCATCCTGTCCAACACTCTTTTCTGCATTTCGATAATATTCATCTGCAATAGAAAGCCCAATAGCTATTACAACCGAATCGATCTTTTTGACAAGAAATGTGTCGCGTTTACTTATTTCTGCATTCCAGCTACTACCCTTGCAATAGAGATCGAAGAGATGCTGACGCTCAACCTGCACACTGTCTGGTTTATCCATTATTTCAAAAAGTTTTACTATCGATATTGACGCTTCAGGAGCAGATGTACTATACGGGAACTGAGAGAGGAGCCGCCTGTTCATTTTTATAGCAGCATCATAATCAAGATCCTCCGCACGAAGTTCTGCTATGCGTTTTAACACAAGTGCCGAATAGTCATCATTGCCAATCAGCTGAAGAAATTTCAGCACGTCCTCAACTTTTCCCTCTTCGTCAAAACTAATAGCGATATAATCAATGGCTTCACCTCTGAGAAGCGGGTTAACAATCTGTTTTTCCTCCATTTTTGATGGATCAAAGTCAAGCTTTGCCTCTTCGACAAGATATTTAAATACCGCAATGGCTTCATCAAATTTATCCTGCATGTAATAACACCAGCCGAGGTGATATAAAGCCTGAACAAATTGAGGATGATCACGATAAAAAAGTACTTTTCGATACGCTTCCTCGGCAATTTTGTACCCGGTATTTTTTTCTGCTTTTGGATGTTCAAAGTAATATTTACCAATGTTCATATTTGCTTCGACAAAGAATTCACTTTCAGGATATTTTTCCACAAGCGCTTTCATGGCCTCGTTTGCGCCATCCTCATTACCTTCCTTTTGCAAAGCTGCCGCTTTATAAAACATGGCATCATCCGCAATTTCACTCTTCGGGTAAAGCTGTACAATCGAATCGTAAATGACAATCACACGTGTCAGGTCATATTCAGGAAATACAAGATTTACGCTGTCTTTCTGTTCAGCCATATTTTTCTCATACTTGCGTAATTTTTCTCTGAATTCATCGCCCGCACGATCGAAGTACAATTCTGCAAGACGATACAGTATCTGTGAATTCCATTGATTCTTTCTGTAAATCTCCTGCATCATCTCGATATGATCAATCAACCTGTTTCGCTCATCAGCAATCGTTTTTTCTATTTTGTCATAATTTAGCTGTGTCAGGGCACCACTCAACACCTTCGCGTTCTGCGATGAATCACCTTTGGCAGCAGCCTTTTTCTGCGCTGCAATATCCTCCGCCATTTTCTTTAATGTTTCTTTTTTGTCCTGATATTTCATGAATGCCCAGTCAACAAATTTCGTCTGCATCTCCTCATCAGCATTACGTGTTTCCGATTCACCACCAAGGCATTCTTTTAAAACAAGCATATATTCTCTGTCAAGAGTCTGATACTCTTTCTGGAATAGCGCCAGCCTGTCATCAAGAGCTCCGAGTTCATCTGTGAGTGCATTGCCGCGTTCCCGTTTATTGCTGAGACCGATTTTGGAATGCAGCGTACCTTTCATTTTATTAATTGAATCTGCAACTGAGGTCATTTGTTTTTTTATAAGTGCAAGATAGCGTCGTTCTGCAAGATGTGGAACAACATTACTGTATTTCTGCGTGCTTCCCGGATCAATTCCGGCCAGCAGTTGATTGAACTTATAATCAAGATCTCTTATACGTTTCTTAACATTCTGAGAATACTGGACAATTTCACTATGTCCTGCCTTAATTGCCTCGTATTCAAGTATCTGCCAGTTTTTTGATAAGTCAACAAGGTGATCAATTTCCTGGAATATTTCAAATGCGAGCCGTACATTGACAATCTGATTCTGAATCAGTCCATCAACCTTTGACGCATTACCTTCATCACCAAGTTTAATATATGCCTGCTCAAGTATTGATGCCATTTCGAAATAGTGTTCACTATTCTTATATTTCCTGAGAAACTGTTTCGCAATTTCCATTGCATTCTCAAAATTTCCAAGTTCAGCCTCTGCTTTTGCAGTTTTTACAAGTGTATAATGATACCGGGATGCCGACTCTGGAACGGACATGTACATTTCGAGTGCGACTTTTAAATTTTTCTGTCCGTAATAAATATCACCAATCAAAATCGTTGCTTCAGCAGTCATTTCATTATTCTGGGAATTTTTTCTGACATAATCAAGCAGAAACAGTGCTTTTTGCATATCTTTTGTCTGTATATGACATAAGGACATCAGGAATTGTGATTGCAGAAAGCGAGTAGACGTCTTTGCGATTTGGGAAAGATACATTGCAGCTTCTTCAAAACGGTTTATCCGGAACAACAGTTTTCCGTACGTATACAAAACTGAATTATAAAGTGGATGTTTAAGGTATCGTTTTCTGAATTCCTGATAGACACTATCAGCTTTATCGACATCATTCTTATCTACAGCAAATTCCATGATCCTGAACAGACTCGGAGCGGTTTTATCGCTTCCAGGAAAGTGTTCTGCAACAAATTCATACTCAAACCGTGCACTTTCCCTGATTTTCAGCTGACGGTATGCTTCAGCGAGCAGAAAAGCAACAAAGTCAAGCCTGTTATCAGGAAGCTCAAGTTTCCGTACTTTTTCAAGTATCTCTATGCACCGGCGATATTCACCCTCATTGTAAAGTTCAAGTGCCTGATTTACTTCATCGGGTAAAACATAATTTGCTTCACTGAGCGGAATATAGTCATTCTCAAAAGCATCCTCAAGCAGCCACTTGACAGACAAGCTATCTGCTGCCTTCCCGCTTACTTGTGCAATCAGAATAGTTACTACTACTAAAAATATCGTTCTCATTTGCAACATCTGAACCCTGTTTCCGCTGACCTGGATGCGACATTTCCCTCAGTAGACAATCCACAGTGAGCATCCTTGGCGTACGTATACGTTCCCCCATACATCAATGGATAATCACCATGTTTATCCTCAACCCACTCCCAGACATTCCCGGTCATATCATCAACATTAAAATTGTTACAATTTTTAAAACTGCCCGATTTGTAAACAGTCTTTCCTTCTGTCGCACATTTCTGAGAAATATATTTATTTCCATACGGATAGACTGATTTATGAATTCCACGACACGCGGTTTCCCATTCTTCTGCAGTACAAAGCCTCTTTCCGGCATCAATGCATGACATCTTTGCCTCAACCCATGAAACACCGGTTTGAGGTGTTTCATTTTCAACATTTGGCCATTCGTATTTGTCAATACAAAAATTATTACCATCTTTTTTGTTTACCGATATCATGTCCGACGGGCAAATGGCACTAATCGCAATAATTTTTGAAACAGTTGCAATGCGTTTATTCAAGTCTGTTATCTCAAGCGTTACTGAATAATTTCCGGCTTTGGGATAAATATGGGTTACTTTCGAAAGATTTCCTTTTTCCGTATCATAGGTACTATCACCATCAAAATCCCATCTGAATTGCAACCTGTTAAATGGTGTCTCTTTGTCAATTGACTCACTTGCATCAAAGGCTATCGTTTTACCTGCTGCAAGCGAATCGGATACAATCCTGAATTGCGGTATTGGCGGAAGATCAATGTTATAAACGAACGTATCAACCTGCCCTTTGTATCCGGATGCATCAACAACAAACGCAAGGATGGTATCAGACTGAATCAGAGTAATTGGTTCCGTATACACAGTACTGTCTGATGTCGGGGTGTTACCATGACGACTGTAATAGATGATTGACTGGTCAGGAGTATTGAGTGATATTGACAATATCCGGTCATATAGTTTATTACTTCCGGCGGGAACATTCGGAACAGCCTTCGGACTCATTACGTCAAGAATTGAGACTGCACTTTGATTACGTGCAATGTCTTCTGCGTAAAATGCAAGCCGTGAGTCTTTAGTGCGTGGTACAACGATACGGTCTTTTGACTGAAGAAATTTATTACCTGCCGTTTTTGTAGTCTGACTGTATAGTGGATTTGATCCATCGATAGTGTAATAAATTGATGTATTCTCGGATGCATCAAAAAAGACAATTACCGAATCATTTACCCCTTTTTTAATACTGATTTGCACAAATGGTGCAGTCCAGTCAATTGTATATTCATTCCTTCGTAAGGGACTACTCAGCCCCTCTTTACTTTCAATATAGTATTCAAGACTATATACCCCTTCTTCATCAAGGACAATTGTATCAGAAAGCGGCTTAAACAGTGTATCGGGAAGCAGCCTCCAATACACGGTTCCCCCGGTATTTGTCGCAAAGTGAATTTTGAGTTTTTTATTGTATAACCCGCCATTCGGTACCGCCTCAACACGTGGCCTGACAAGTTCATCCATAACAAGTACCTTTGACACGTTACCGATTTTGTCAACTGCGAAATATTTCAGAACGGTTCCGGTCGTGATAGTGAACGGACCGGCATACAGGCTGGAAGAATATGATGGTTCTGCACCACCTGTTTCGTAATAAATTTTTGATTCCTCATCGGCAATAAGTGAGACAAGAAATTTTCCCTCCTGCATACTGCCATTTATACGAACACGTACCCTGGGAGGTTTTGAGTCAATAAAAAAGGGTATCACTTTTTCCACTGATGCATTATCTGCAAGATCGTAGGCAATTATCCTCAGTCGCGTACTGTCTTCCCGGGAAATCTGGATACCTTCGCCGGCATTGTAGAGTAACGACGATTGAGTCACTTCTGATCCATCAAGCGTATAAAATACCCTGACCGGTTCATTGGCTGTAACAAACACTTTTTGTTGTTTTGTAAATGATCCACCATTGCTTGACACTTGTATTACAGGAGGTTTCATATCCCATTTCCCCTCCCATTTGAACATTTCCGATTCATTACCAGCATCATCCCGTGCGCTGGCACGAACGATAGCCTTGCCCCTGTGTGCTATGACAATCGGTCCACGATACAAAGGGCTTTCTTTATTGACACTGATTCTGTTAATTTCATATCTGATTTCCGACTGATCCCGGGTTGATAGAATAACCGTATCAGCATCAGGACCTTTGCCGATCCGCGAGACGATCTTAGGAGCTATTGTATCAATTGTAAATTTAGCCCTGAATATTTCTGAACTTGTTCCAGCTCTGTTTTTTCCATAAAATCTTACAACAGTAGTTCCATAAGGAAGATTCACCGGTTTATTATACTTTATAAACCACTCTGCCGGCTGTACCGGATCAAATGAATAGAAAACATCAATCGCTTCATCATTACTAAAACTGATTTTTTGTCCCAGCTTGTAAACACCTTCATTGGGGCTGATAACCGGTACGACTTTTGCAGTATCAACCAGATACTTTACATATTCAGAAACGTTCCTGTTACCGCACCTGTCAATTGCTGCTATATACCCGGAAAGTTCTTTTTTAAGAGGTATTGAATCAGTAATTACTGTTCCGATTGTATCTCCGGGTGTTTTCAGAAGAAGGAATCTGCACTTTTCATCAGTTTTAAGCCGCACGACAGTCCCTGATGGATACAATCCTGAGTTGGGCGTTATGGAGAGTGATGGAGGCCGCTGGTCCAGAACATACTGGATTGACGTAATTTTGCTTTTATTTGCAAAGTCATCCTCTGCATAATAATACAGATTATATTCACCATCTTTTGATATATAGAGCGGGCTGGTATACACGTTCATAGAATCGGGAGTATTAATGCCATACCATATCTGCGCCCGTTCGTTTGTTGTCAATTGTATATAAAACATTGACGAATGCATCCGACTTGATGGATCAGCCTTGACTACAGGCGCAATTGTGTCAAGCCATGAAGGAACAGTATCTTTAATAGTATTCCCGTCAGCAAAAGCTGGAATTGTCAAAGCAGTTATTGACAAAATAATTATTATAACTTTGCGCACCAATCTATTGTTGCAATACATTTATACTTATACCTGTGGTTACTTGACTTTTGCCATTCTTGATTTGATCATCTTTTTTATTTTTTCGTCATCTGTTCTTGACATTGCCTTATTATAGTGCTCTACTGCCAATTCGCTATATTTTTTATATTCAAAATAAAGATCACCGGCCATCATATCCGGAAGATAATTATTTGGAGCGTGTTCACTTGCCTGTTTTAAAGCATAAATTGCATCATCATAATTGGACGCATTTTTGAGTTTTATCATATCATACATGCATCTTGCCACACCAAGATAGCCGTCCTCTGCGTCAGGAAAATCACGTATGATAAAATTGTATTTCATAATTGCCACTTCATACCATTCCATTTTGTAGTACACTTCACAAAGCTGTACCATCATATCCTTGTCAGTGGGGTAATTTTCAAGATAAAGCTCTACTGGTTTAACTGCCTCCTTTATCCTTTTATTCCTTTCAAGCACCCTGATATACTTATAGATCGCCTCGCGATGATAGGGGTATATTTCGAGCATCTTACGGTAATGTGTCTCAGCCTCATCGTAGCGCCCGGCCTTTTCTGTCAACTGAGCGACCTGTAAACGAATATCAAATCGTTCAGGTGCAAGACGCAGCAATTCATTGTAGCGTTCAATTGCTTTTTTATATTTACCGGCTTTAATATATGAGATAGCAAGGTTATGCTGCACAACTACATTTTTAGTACCGGATTTATCGGCTTTATTATACGCGCGGATTGCTTTTCTGTTATTACCCTCTATACTGAAAATATTACCAAGATTATTCCATGATGCCCTTTTCGAAACAGGAACCAGTGATGCCCGCTCAAAACTATTTCGCGATTCAGCCCTATTTCCTTCAAACCAGTACACAACACCAAGATTTACGTAAGCAATATCGAGTTCGGGATCAATATCAATCACTTTTTGTAAAAGCTGACGAGCACGGTCAAACCACTTCAGATCGAAGTATGTGTGTGCGAGGTCAATTAAAATCGTAGTATTGAGCGGATCAATTTTTGACGCAGATTCAAGAATCGTCGATGATTCCATCAGGCTTCCACTATTACGGTAAGCTGCACCCAGTGATGAATAATACCGGAGATTGTCAGGATGGTACTTTATCAATTCGTTAAATACATCAATCGCTCTTTTATATTCACCGGCAAGCAGATACGCATTACCCAATGTAAATTGTATCTCGAGATCCGATTGTCCCATTGCAAGTGCTTGTGTCAAGGTAGCAAATCCACGCTGATATTCACCCTGAACAATATATCTTTTACCAATCGCAAGTTTACCTGTAGCCGTTTTTTCAAGCGCTGATTTTAAATTGTCCACATAGCGAACAGCCTGTAACGGTACCAAATTGTCAACCATGAAATTCGCAGCCCGTGCTATTGTAAAATCATCCTTGTACTTACATTCTGCGACACCCGAAAACCCTCTCATCGCAGCATCAAAATTTCCACTACGCTCATAAAGATTTGAAAGATTTGCAAGTGCATAAGCACAATCAGGATCAAGTTCAACTGCTCTGCTGTAGGCAGTCACCGCAGCATCATACAACCCGTGCATTTCAAAACCAAGTCCCTGTACACATGTCCTGAATGCATCCTGAGAATTAAAAATTTTTCTCTCAATAAGTACAGAATCTGCTTTTGTCAAAGATACATTCGCCGTTGACAATGCGTTATAAACCAGCAGATTTGCCAGCGTCTCAATGTGTTCAACAGGATATGAAAAATGCTGCTCTGTTTTCAGGTTTGCCTGTTTACCGGTTGCCCATAACACTTTTGCCTGTACATATATTGTATCGTTTTGAATCTGAAACGATCCACCGATTGCGATATCCCACTTCCAGCGTTTCTGATGCCGGATCAGAATACTATCGTTGTCCATCATGTATGCGCTTGAATCGATCTGAAACAGTACCCGTGGATCCCAGACATCAACACTCTGAACAAGGTGAAGCTTTACAAAGCACAATTCCGGTATTGCATAACGGGCCCAGTTATTGAAAATCTCCGGCCGCTCATCAGTGAAAGGAAACAGCATGAAGCGCTGACTGTCAGCAAAACTCTGTGTCAGCATTACTGCTATTACAAACCATACTTTTAAGAAAAAACGTCTCATAGGATATATATATTAATAACCAATCGCATTCATTTCCAGTAATAATCTGTTTGGTACCCGGTTTTTAAGCAGTTTCTTCTGACAGGAACCAATCATGCAAGTAAATATATGTTATATCATAATATATGTGAATAACAGAAACAATAATTTTAATTTTCCAGCTTTATTTGATCCAGTACACTTCTGATTTGTAATCCGGTTTAATGAATTTTGACAAAAAAAATCATTACTTTTTAAATATATGTCGCATACGATATAAAAAAACAGTATATTCATATCGTATGCGACATATATGATCAGCATGCTTATAAACAGGGCACTCTATACTAATCTTCTTATTTACATGAGGCCTGAACATACAACATTATCCGGGAGGATGTATGAGCAACTTTTATGAATTCACTGCTGTAACACTTCAGGGAAAAACCGTATCCATGGATATATATCGGGGAAAAACAGTACTCGTAGTTAATACTGCAAGTAAGTGTGGTCTTTCTCCACAGTTTAAAGGGCTTGAGGAACTCTATCAGAAATACAAAGAAAAGGGATTAGTTGTATTGGGTTTTCCCTGCAATCAGTTCGCCAATCAGGAACCTGGTGATGCAACCTCTATTTCTGAAACCTGTTCTTTAAATTATGGAGTAACCTTTCAGATGTTTTCAAAAATTGATGTTAATGGTCCGGAGGCACACCCATTATATAAATTTTTAAAGAAAAAGTTACCTGGATTTCTTACTTCAGAAATTAAATGGAATTTTACAAAATTTCTTATCGATTCCAGTGGAAATCCTTTAAAACGATTTGCGCCAACTGACACGCCTGAAAAAATTGATCGATATGTCAGTCGGATGCTTTCTTAAAAAAGGTAAATGGCAATGAATAACAGTGATGAACTTTTAAAACTTGGAAATCAGCTCTGTTTTCCACTATATGCTGCATCGCGGTTGGTAACACGGGAATATCAGCCACATCTTGAAAAGTTAAATATTACCTATCCACAGTATCTGGTGTTATTAATTTTGTGGGAAAAGGATGGTTTGACCGTTAATGAGATAGCCAAAAAGCTTCTGCTGAATACAAACACTGTAACTCCCCTTTTAAAGCGAATGGAGACAGAAGGTATTCTGAGTCGAAGCACTACTACGACTGATGAGCGTAAGGTAATTGTCAAATTAAGCAGAAAAGGAAAAAAACTCAAGGAGGATGCATTATGCATTCCACAACAGCTTAAAGCAGAGTTTATGAACGGCCCGGTTAACTCTGATGATTTAATGAACCTCAAGGCGATTTTACAGAAAATGATTGTTTACCTGTCTGAAAAATGAGCTTACAGGACTACCTAGAGACACGCCAATCCGTTACAGGATTGGCGTTTTACCCGGTTTACTGTTTTTATCCAGTTTTTCTGACAAACGTCCCTACTATTTACTAAAACTTTCAGGATCTTTTTTTATTGCCGCAGCTTTGACAATATAAAAACCGGCAGGCAAACCGAACTGTTTCTGCAGGTCGATAGCGACTTGTCTGTTGAGAATTGTTTTTCCAACAAGCCGTCCTGATGTATTGAAAACGTTAACATCAATTGTTTTCCCATGAAGTGAAACAGGTAACCTTACACAACTCCTGATTGTCCCTGATGTATATTTTGCCTGTTCAAAATGTGTTTTCCCGTTACCGGCAATAACTCCAATCATATCCGTTGATGTCTGTGTACCATTATAAACCAACTGAACATCAGGTTTATCAGTCTTACCGATACCGGTACCATGTCCGTTTTTGACAAAAACGATATTGAAAACTTTCCTGCTATCCATTCCTGTAAAGCTACCGTTGCGAGCCCCGATAATTACCTTTTGTGATTCATCAAGATACATAACAGGAATTGTGGCATACGTTCCGTTTTCATAATTGTAGGAATCCCCTTCGTCTTCATAAATCGAAAAAGATCCATCAGCACCCGGATATATGCGAAGTTCTATAGTATCAGAACGTTCATTCGCATATTGTATATCAGGTCCCATAGGAATAACAGAACCAGCCCTGATAAACAGTGGAATTTGCGAAAGCGGTGCGGCAGCATTTATTGTTGCACCTCCATTGACCGTTGCCCCTGTCCAGAAATCATACCATTTACCATCAGGTAAATATACAGAACGAGAAGTAGCTCCTTCAGTGGTGACCGGACTGACCATAAACGCCGGACCATACATATACTGATTTCCGATATTCATAACTTTATCATCAGATCTGAAATCCATGATCAGATGACGCATTGGAGTATATGACTGGTTGGTGGTCATCCATGCCAGTGAATAGATATAGGGCATCAATCGATAACGAAGCTTGTCCATGATAAGCAGGTTTGCTTTTGTTGTCGCATCCCATGTTGACGAATACAACTCTTTTCCCTGACCGGCTTTCATATTTCCATGAATACGAAATACCGGAAGGAAAGCTCCATACTGAAACCACCGAGTCATAAGTTCCCTGTTACTTGCAGTCGTAAAGTCTGCATTTACACCCCAATATCCACCGATATCGGTACACCAGTATGGAATACCGGTTATTGTTGAATTAAGACCGGACGGAACAGAGTTTTTGTATGCTTCCCAGGTGCAGTTGATATCATTGTTCCAGTTTACAGCACTATGACGCTGCTGGCCCGCAAAACATGCTCTGTGAAGAATGAAACAGCGTTTATCAGGAACATCTCTTCTCCAGTTTGTATAACCCATTTCAGTCATCATGAATGTATAGGTGTTATAATACAAAACACCCTTGCCCATTGCGGTTGTAAGTGTACGCCTGTTGAAATTGTCCGGATATGGAAACGGTTCGTCATTGTCAAGCCACCACCCATCCCACCCCTGAACCGCAGGATTAAAAAATGCACCATAAATCGCATCCCAAAATGTTTCACGCGCTTCAGAATGATAGGCATCAATGAATCTGGTCGTGCCCGATGATGGCCAAAGGGCACCCATGTTGTCAAGTTTTGTATACATCGATGATCCCTGCTCAACTTCACTCCATATTGAAATGGTCGTATGAAGATTCGCGGCTTTTAGTGAATTAAGCATACCTTTGACATCAGTATAACCGGTATTGAAACAATAACACCCCTGCTTGCCGACACCATCCCAGTAGTGCCAGTCCTGAACAATACAGTCTAATGGAATTTTATTGTTCCGGTAACCGTCCTTGACAGCAAGCATTTCCTTTTGTGACTGATATCTGTCTTTTGACTGAATAAGACCATATGCCCACTTTGGAAACATCGGTACACTTCCTGTAGCAGTACGATAATTCGCAATGACATCATCTATTTCAGGGCCATAGAAGAAGTAATAATCAATGAGATCACCACATTCTGAAACAAACGAATAGCGTGTATTACCGGAAATATTTCCTGAAAATGTGGTTTTTGCATAATTATCCCAGAAGATGCCATACCCATTTGATGATACCAGAACGGGAGTTGCAGTCGCATGTGATCCATAATCCTGATCCAGTACCTGTACCTGCCCCTTGTAGTTAACGATACCTTTCTCATGTTGTCCAAGACCGTACAACCCTTCTGTTGCAGGAGAATTAAATTCAGCAGTGATTGTATTTGTACTGACACCTTCAACCGTGGCAGCTGTCATTTTCTTATTATACTCCGATAGAATTACTTCATCACCTGTTGTTGCATAAGTAACGTTTGCGTCTGTTTTATTAATTGTTACTTTCAGCTTACCCGTTTGCAGTGTAATTACGCCATCTGACTCTGATTCTGTAAACGTAGGTGTATCCCATTTTTTGTTGACTATCGGAATAAGACGTGCTGGAATGGTTGTTTTTGGTGCATAGGCGACCCGAATAATGTCTGCTTTACAGATCTGTACTTTCATAACACCGGTATTGCATACACAGGTAATACCATCGGTGTCTTTAGTATATGATGTAATACTCAGTCCGAAAATACACTGAACTCCAGTGAGAATTCCAGTGATGATCATGGCAACGACTGTCAGCCAGCGATTTTTTAATCCGGCATTTTGACCCATACGATCACTCCTCTGATTAAAGTTGTGGAATATCGTCGCCAATTGAGTATTTTACCTATAAATCTGCAGATAACAACAGGGCCACTGCTATTGCAGGATCCTTTTTACTAAACTGCTGATTTTACGTTCAATATCAAAGGGACGATTGCAGTTGCAACACTGCGAACGACCTTTACACAGAACTGTCGGTTGCTCCTTGCCGGGACCGTAACCGACAGTTTCTTTTTTATGTCTATGTAAGATTGAGATTAAGGTTAAGGTTAAGGTTGAGGTTGAGGTTGAGAGGACAGATCTTTTCCTGTTTTCACTTAGCCTTAACCTTAATCTCAACCATTCTTGTTCCCTCCTCAACCTTCTTACTTTCTGAACTGTACAAGTACATCATCCGTTTTCTGATTCATGTACGCCAATCGTATCCATTCCGGACTAAGTACCCGGTTGACTAAGCGGATTTCATCAATTTTCCCTTTGAAATAACACCAGCCTTCATCACCGGGAATCAATACCTGTCGTGCAGAGCGGCCTACAAAAAAGTCGTCGTTTGTTACACGTTTATAGTTTCCCGATTGTGTACTGATCGTACTATCAACACAATTTCCATTGATGTAAAGTAATTGTTTTGAACCGTTTCGTACACCTGTCAGATATACCCACTGGCCAGGTCCGGGTGCTGATGGTATGGAATCTTCACTAATGTCCCACCCTTTCTGATCCTGAAATTCAACAAATTCCCAGGTGGCTTTCTGATTTCCAAAGCATTTGTACTTGAGGTAATACTGTTCATGGCCTTTTGATGCGATGACATGCCACAAGGAGTCTATTGAATCTGCATTGACCCAAAGTGAAAATGTGTAGTCCCCGCTTTGCGGCATGTCCAGTTTACCTGATGCGCTGTTTTGCATCACCACGTAACTTGTCAGCCCATCAAACGACCGTGCTGTGCCAATCACCCCTTCAACACAGCCCGGTAATGATGTACCCGACGGTATTCCATTGTATTGATTAGGCGTAGCATCAGTAACTGCACCATCGCTTTTTCCACACATATGCCACACCCCCTGAAAACCATTTGATGTGTCAAATACATTATTGACACTATCATCATCCGGTACATCAGCATTTCCCCATAACATTGTAATACATTGCTCACTATCATTACCCTTAAGCGTGTCAAGCATCACCCATAACTCTGCTTTTTTTGCTTCCGCATCCCATCGCTCTATCTCATAGTTCAGGGGTATATCACTCGACTTTTTAAAGCGAATATCACTGCCGTTATTTCGGGCCTGACTGAAATTAAAATTATTCTCTGATAATCTGATCAATACCGGAAAATTTGTAACAGATTCCTGAATACCAGCACCGGTTGTTGATGTATTAAGTATAAGTTCCTTTGAATAGCTCCAACCGAAATAGTCAGTAACTACGATATCTGCACCCGGCATAACCGTAACGCCTGTCGCCACGATATGATCATTTACCATAGCAACATTATTTTTGTATAGCAGTTCTTCAATAATGCCAGCGGGAACTGAGTCAATAACAGCAATCCGGTTAAGAACTTTTGAAAAATATGAGGTTCCGGGAATATATACATAGCCATTTGTATCACCGGTTTCATCCGGTATCATGATTGTAATTGTACCGGTTTTTGAAAGTACAGCAACTGTGGCATTTACATTCAGTGAATCGACCGCAATCGATTGTACGAGTGCCCGGGTTCTGTACCGCATATCGACCGCTTCGACAGTGTATATTCCGGATGAAAGTTTTGAAAAAGCATATTCACCCTGTTCATTGGTCGTATCAATTAATATTATTGCAGAGTCCCTGTACGGATCATAATCTGACCTGTAAAGTTTCACTACTGTATTAGAAGCGATATCACCGTTTTCATCAAGAATATTCCCGAATACTTTACCGTTATCGGTGGAACTGGATCCGCCGGCAACTGATGTTGTACCACATGAAAGCATTGTTAACAAAACAGTAACACAGCACAGTATACTGTACAGCAGGTAGTTCATATCGTCTCCTCGATGTTTTTTCCGTTATCAATGTGTTTACTGAGAGGAAACAGCTGCAGATTTAACTGATAGACACAGTCAGATCTCATATCGTTATTGACAATTGTTACGACACGGTCACGAAATGCCTGCATTTCTGCAGTAAGAACATCATAACACTCTTTTGAAATGCCTATAGTCATTCCGTAAATCTGACGATGATCAACAGATATTGTATCAAGTGATGACTCTGCTTTTTTAATCATTTCGCGATTGAACGAGCGGACAGCCATACGATCAATCGAGCTGTCAGACATAATAGCAGTATCTGTCTGTCTGTATGAACCATCAGACATTTGTTCAATCATTCCAAGTTTATTAAGAAGTTTCAAAGCATATCGTGCATCACCTGGTTGTATTGATGGGATTACCATTTCGGCAATTTTTTTAAAATCATCCCTGAAATTATACAGACAGACAAGTTCACGTACGATTGGAACAAACCAGTGATTGTAATACTCATGCTGTAAAGCATTCAGTTTCAACTCCTTTACAGTATGCATCATCGATAACATGATAACATAATGTTCCTGTTTTTCAGTCGCAGATTTCGCCTGATTGAATAGTACAAGATGGCGAAAATAAGCGGCTTCCTTCTCTGTATGTTTCAGTGCGATTATGAATTTATTAATTGTCAAAGGTGTAAGATTACGTTTTGATTCAATGACCTGTTTTAGAAAACTTGGAGAATTGATCCCGGCTTTCATGGAAAAATAACGGTAGGAAAAACAGCGACTGTTTACCTTCTGCTCCTCGTAGTACTCCTTGAGATACCATCGGTAATCAATATAAGAAAATATTGGTTTCATAGTATAAGTAAATATAGCAATAAAATATGCGTTTTTATCTGGAAAACTTCGCTAACACCTGAATAACCGTATACATATTGTATACGACGTCGTGTGTAACTGTTTGATATTTATAAATATAATTAGACAATACCACAGCTAACCAATGAAATGTGTATACGCTAAGCGAGATCTGATTCATCATTTTTGACAAGCGGTGCATCGTTAAGATCAAGCAGTGTGACACATTCGGGCACTTGGAGGATATAATTTTCATTGATACAAATATTCTTTACGTTGGTGCATAGCGGGCCAGCCCATCGGATCGTAAACACTAGAACTGCGGCCACCATCTATGCAGCCACAAAAATGGTCCTGTTATTTTGTAAAATCAACATTACCGGAACTATCAAACACAACAGCGGTCGATTTCAGGTCTTCGGTTGAAAGCGTATTGAGCATTGATATCGCATTTTTATCGTTGTCAATCCCCGGTTTGCCATCAGCGTTAAAAACCAGTGGAATAACTGATGCCTGTTTGCAGACACCATTTTTTGCAAGTGATACTTTCAATATAATACTGTAACTCAGAGCGCCATCAGTGACAAATGATTTATAACTGCTGAAATTACCCAGGCTGTAAGCAATCAGTCGTCCTCGATATTTTTCCATACCTCTCAACACATGAGGTCCATGTCCGAGAACAAGGTCTGCACCTGCATCAACTGCCCATCGTGCGAATTTGAATGCATTACCGCGATTTTCACCATAATAATATTCTACCGTATCTTTGATCCGATTTGCCTGACGCCCCTCTGCACCACCATGAAATGAAACAATAACGATGTCATGATTCAGGTCTAAAGAGCGTATCCTTTTCCAGACATTTAGAGAATCCTGTATTGTATAGGCAGATTCCTGATTGGAATAAGCGACCATACAAACGCGTACTCCCTTGACATTCCACGATGCCACAACACCTGTTTTCCCGCTATGCAAAATTTTTGCAGAATCCAGCGCATTCATGGTTGCATACATTCCCTCTGTTTTAAAATCATTGGCATGATTATTCGCTGTACCCAGTACAGTAAAACCAGCATTTTTAAGACCCGATGCATATGATACCGGTACACGGAAAACAAAAATTCCCTGTTTGCCACGCAATCCTTTCATGGTACCACCGGTATTTGACAACACCGTTTCAAGATTTCCGAAGGTGATATCGTCTTTTAGATAGGGGCTCACCTGATCCAGTAATGCTTCCGGCCCGCCATCCGGTAATGCGGCATACTCTTCGGGCCATGCCCGTCCAAGCTGAATATCCCCTACTGCTGTTACAGAAACAGTTTGTGAGACATCGGCAATAGTATCTATAGTTACATCGCTATTGAGTGTAACGGTATCAAGATACATTTGAACCGAAGCGCGCTCCTGTGCCATTTTCAGATTAATTGACAAACCAGGTGTTGATGGTTGCAGTTCTTTGACTCTACCCCATAATTCACAGACTTTCTGCCACTTTTCCGCCTGATAATACGCCCAGCCGGCTTCCCACAATGCGCTGATATTACAGGGATCAGCACTTACCGATTTATCAAGATACACCAGTGCGGAATCGGTTTTTTTAACCTTTAGAAAGGGAATCGCCCGTGTCAACAATTGATTTGACAAAACAGTATTACGGTTCTTTCCGCAGTCTGCTGCATGACTGTGCACATTTCCGAAAAAACACAATCCTGCGATCAGGAAAAATAAATATGTAGCTCTCTGTACCAATGAATTACTCCTCCACGAAAAATCATATTCCACATCAAACTGATTATTCAAGATACCTTTTTGACAGTGTCTGATGCAATAACAGATAGAATCAATAACTACAAACTGATATCTCTGTATTGACAAAGATACTAACGTTATGTAGTTTAATTAAAACCGGATAATCAAAAACCGGAACACTTGATACTATTTTAACAGATAATAATTTCTACACTATATGAAAATCAAAGAAATAGCTGAATTGGCAAATGTATCGATCGGGACTGTTGACCGGGTTTTGCATAACCGGGGGCGGGTTGCAAAGGATAAAGAGGAACTTATCCGCAAGATTATCAAAGAGAACGGATATACGCGGAATATCTTCGGCAGTCGTCTTTCAATTTCGAAAAATTATGTATTCCTTGTCATCATGCCAAAACTGGAGCAGGACAGCTGCTATTGGGAGATGTCTGCCCGGGGCATCGAAAAAGCGCTCAACGAGTTAAAATTATATAAAGTATCGGTGCGATATATGTATTATGACCGATATTCTGCTCTTTCACAAAAGCGCATTTTTGCAAAAGCACTTGATGAGGAGGTGGATGGCATCCTTTTAGCGCCGATTGATACTGACGTAGTGTTGGATTTTATCAATAAATTATCGGATAAAATTCCATACGTACTCTTTGATTCAGAGCTGCCTTACACGCAGGCCAAATGTTTCATTGGTCAGGATTCGTTTCAAAGCGGAGTGGTTGCCGCAAAACTAATGAGTCTTTTAATTAAAGATGAGGCGTCATCAATTGCAATTATCACTATTGCTGATGATATTCATATCAAGAATCGTGCTGATGGATTCAGATCTTTTTTTTCCGGTAATGATCTTATCTATATAAAAACATTTACACTTGATCGAATTACCAATATTAATACGAGTCAATTTATGGAAAAAGTACTCCATGAAACTCCTCATTGCAGAGGCATTTTTATTCCTAACAGCGCAACACATATTGCAGCGGAGTATTTCAGGAGTCAGCCGGACCGTGATATTTACATTATCGGATACGATCTTGTAAAGGAAAACATCGAGCTTTTAAATGAAGGATTTATTGATTTCCTAATAAGCCAGAAAGCTGATGAACAGGGATTCATAGGAATCTATGCACTTTATAAATCCATTGTACTTAAAGAGCAGGTTAAAAGCAATCGTATTATGATGCCGATCGATATTATTACCAGGGAAAATCTTCAGTACTACCTATCAAGTAACGGCTGATTGGAATTTTTTCAGATAGTTATACACAAACGCCGACCGTACGACAGTTGCCATATAATTATCGCATGTCGGTAATCACATTTCGGATGTATTGAAATGATACAATGTGTATTCTGTTACCTCAACAGTGCCATATATAAAAACGATAGGGTTGGTTGAAAAATGATAATTCTGTTGTGTATTTTCAAATCCTTCAAAATTTATTTGCTAATTGAAAATACTTACCTTATATTTCAAAAGTGTGTTAACGTTAACACACTTTGCGATATACTTCAGAAACTATACAACCGAATAGTATCTGGTTGCGCGATCGGGTATTATTTACAGGGGATCTATGAAAAATCTTGTTATTGGAGTTGACTTTGGTTCTGATTCCGTAAGAACTATTATTGTTGATACTGACAACGGACATGAGATTTCATCATCGGTTAATTATTACAGCCGGTGGAGCAAAGGGATGTACTGTAATCCATCAGAGAATATATTCAGGCAGCATCCACAGGATTATATTGATGGTTTGGAACTGACAATAATTGAAGCGCTTAAAAAAGCACCTGCCGGTACGGCATCACGGATCGTGGCAATCTCTGTTGACACAACAGGTTCCACACCGGTTGCTGTTGACAAATATGGAACACCTCTTGCACTGCATCCTGAATTTTCTGAAAACCCAAATGCAATGTTTGTTTTATGGAAAGATCACTCATCTGTAAAAGAAGCGGAAGAAATAAATTTTGTGGCAAAAAACTGGGGTGGAATTGATTACACTCAATATATTGGTGGAATTTACTCACCGGAATGGTTTTGGGCCAAAATGCTTCATGTTATCAGGTGTGATGAAAAGGTCAGAAATCATGCATACTCATGGGTGGAACACTGCGACTGGATCCCAGCACTGCTTACAGGAAACACCGATCCAGTTACCATGAAAAGAAGCCGATGTGCAGCCGGCCATAAAGCAATGTGGCATACTGAATACAACGGATTGCCATCTGAGGAGTTTCTCACGAGAATTGATCCTTTACTTAAAGGAATCAGAGAGCGTTTATTTACAAACACCTATACATGTACAGAACCATTCGGTAACCTTTCACCGGAATGGGCACAACGTCTTGGGTTGTCCACTAATGTTGTTGTCGGTGTCGGTGGTTTTGATGCACATATGGGAGCTGTTGGTGGCGGTATTGAACCGTTCTCTTTGTGTAAAATTATTGGAACATCCACATGTGATATTCTCGTTGCACCTATTGAAGAATATGGAAGTAAATTAATACGGGGTATCTGCGGACAGGTTGACGGATCGGTTATACCCGGCATGCTTGGTATGGAAGCTGGTCAATCGGCATTTGGTGATATTTATGCATGGTTCAGGACGATGCTTCTATGGCCGCTTGAAAACTATAAAAAAGCAGCTTCAGATTCATCCTGCAAAACAATGCTTGATGACATTTCCGGGCAGTTGATAAGAAATCTGTCACAGGAGGCATCAAAGCTTCCACTTAACGAAACAGATGTCATTGCGCTTGACTGGATGAATGGACGAAGAACTCCTGATGCAAACCATACACTTAAAGGTGCAATCACCGGATTACGGATTGCAGATAACGCGCCATCAGTGTTCAAGGGTCTTGTTGAGGCAACTGCATTCGGAGCTAAACGCATCGTTAACAGATTTGAGAGTGAAGGTGTTCCGATTAAAAGTATTATTGCACTTGGTGGTGTCGCCAAAAAAGATACCTATGTAATGCAGACATTGGCGAATGTTCTCAATATGCCAATAAAAGTTGCATCCTCGGAACAGACATGTGCACTTGGTGCAGCGATGTTTGCTGCGACAGCCTGCGGTATTTTTAATTCTATACATGATGCACAGCAGAAGATGGGTTGCGGCTTTGAGAAAGAGTACATTCCTGATGCAGAAAAGGCTGTCATTTATCGCACCCTGTACAAAAAATACTGTTCCATTGGTAATTTTATCGAACATGCAATTGACAATTAATGCTTAGAGGGATATAATGAGTATTTACAAAGAGCTAAAGGAGCAGGCATGGCTTGCCAACCTTGAACTTCCGAAGCGAGGTCTTGTTATTTATACGTTTGGAAATGTAAGTGCATTTGATAAAAATCGCGGTGTATTTGCGATTAAACCAAGTGGCATTGACTACGATAAACTCTCTGCAGACGATATGGTTGTAGTCGATCTTGACAATAACACAGTCGAAGGCACTCTCAGGTATTCATCAGACACAAAGACACATTCTGTTCTATATAAAAATTTCCCTGATATTACAGGCATTGTCCATACCCATTCAACCTATAGCGTTGCCTGGGCTCAAACATGCCGCCCGATTCCGATCTACGGTACAACACATGCAGATCATCTTGCGGACGATATACCTTGTACCGCGGTTATCGACAAGGTTTCTGTTCAGGGTAATTACGAAGAGGAAACTGGTAAACTTATTGTAAAAACATTTGATAGCCTGTCGTACAAAAAGATCCAGATGGTGCTCGTTGCGCGTCACGGACCGTTTACATGGGGAGAAACACCGGAGAAAGCTGTTTACAACAGTGTTATTCTTGAAGAACTGGCAAAGATGGCACAATTGACAGAAAACATACAAAACAATGTTACACGTCTTGAGGATTGGATCATTACGAAACATTACGAACGAAAGCATGGAAAAAATGCATACTACGGTCAAAGTGGCAGTATTGAAAAAGGAGGGAAATGATGAATAATGTTGTACCTGTAAAGCTTGGCCTTGTAGCGGTCAGCAGAGACTGTTTTCCGATTCAGTTATCGGAGAAACGCCGTACCCGCGTTGCAGCGGAATGTAAAAACAGCGGCATTCAAGTCACAGAAGTAAAAACAATTATTGAAAACGAGTCTGATGTTGCCAAAGCGCTTAAGGAGATCAGCGATAATGGGATTAATGCGCTTGTTGTGTACCTTGGGAACTTTGGTCCTGAAGGTCCGGAAACACTGCTTGTTAAAAACTTTAGCGGTATTGCGATGCTTGTTGGAGCAGCAGAAGAAAGCGGCAATGATCTTATCAATGGCCGTGGTGATGCCTACTGCGGTATGCTGAATGCATCATATAATCTTGGTCTTCGCAAATTAAAGGCATATATTCCTGAGTATCCGATTGGCACAGCTCCGGAAGTGATATCGATGATCAGTGATTTTATACCAGTCGCACGTGTGATATTAAGTCTCAAAAAGTTGAAAATATTCTCATTTGGTCCACGTCCTCAGGATTTCCTTGCCTGCAATGCGCCAATTAAGCCACTGTATGATATTGGCGTTGAAATCATGGAGAATAGTGAGCTTGATCTGCTGGATATTTACAAACAAGCGAAAGACAGTCCTGAGATCAAACGTGTTATTGACGAGATGACATCAGAGCTTGGAAAAGGCAACCGGTTTCCGGATCTCATTCCAAAGCTTGCACAATATGAAGTTGCTCTTACATCATTTATGCAAAAGAATCTCGGTCTTTCAGAATATGGCGTTTTTGCAAATAAATGCTGGCCGGCTTTTGAACATTTCTTTGAATTTGTTCCCTGTTATGTTAATTCACGCCTTGCAGCAAGGGGAATTCCGGTTGCCTGCGAAGTTGACATCTATGGAGCACTGAGTGAGTACATGGTGACAGCTGCCACACAACTTCCTGCAACGCTTCTTGATATCAACAACTCTGTTCCACGGGATATGTATGATGAAAACACCGCTGTCCTTGGATCTTATAAACCGACCGATCTTTTCATGGGTTTTCATTGCGGCAATACGGCATCATGCTGTTTAACAAATGCAACAATGAACTATCAGCTGATCATGCATCGCCTGCTGGAAAACGGTAAGGAACCCAATATCACACGTGGTACACTTGAAGGTACATTACGTCCCGGGCAGATTACACTTTTCAGACTTCAGTCGACTGCAGACACGAGCCTTAGGTCGTATGTTGCTGATGGCGAGATTCTTAATATCAATCCGAAATCATTTGGATGTATCTCTGTTTTTGCTATTAACGAGATGGGCCGGTTCTATCGTCACGTATTAATCGAAAAACGATTCCCGCATCATGCTGCAATTGCGTTCGACCATTGCGGAAAAACACTTTTCGAAGTATTGAAGTATCTTGGCATAAATGATATTAACTTTAATCAACCAAAGAATATGTACTATTCTACAGAAAACGTTTTTAACCATCGTCAATAGGAGGAGGGAACACATTTTAAAGATCGACATATGTTTCTTTTAATGACATCTTTGTTCTTAATGCAAAATCAATAATCTCTGCATTGAGATCAAGTGATTCACGGTTGGAGATTTTAATACTCACAAACAAAATGAAACGGAGTGATTTTATGATCAAGTTTTCTAAGATTCTTTCTGTATGTGGTTTATCATTGTCAGCGCTTGCGTTATCAGTAAATGCTGCTCCCAAAGGAGCAAAGCCGATTGTTATGGGGTTTTCTCAGGTAGGAGCTGAAAGCGAATGGCGTACAGCAAATACTGAGTCAATCAAATCGGCTGCAAAAGATGCCGGTATTACTCTGAAGTTTTCTGATGCAATGAACAAACAGGAAAATCAGATCAAGGCAATCAGATCCTTTATTGCCCAGAAAGTTGACATTATCGCATTTTCCCCGACAACAACAACCGGATGGGAACCAGTGCTTCAGGAAGCAAAGAAAGCAAAAATTCCTGTTATTCTTACCGACAGAGGCGTTGATGTAAAAGATGAGTCTCTCTATGTGTCACTTATGGGATCCGATTTTAAAATTGAAGGTGTAAGAGCTGGTGAGTGGCTTGTTGATTACATGAACAAAAAAGGTATTACAAAAGAAACAATCAACATTGTTGAGCTTCAGGGTACAACCGGATCAGATCCTGCAATTCAGAGAAAAGCCGGTTTTGAAGAAGTGCTTGCAAAGAATCCGAAATTCAAAATTATCAGATCACAGACTGGTGATTTTACAAGAGCAAAAGGTAAAGAAGTTATGGAAGCATTCCTCAAAACAGAAGGAAAGAACATTGACGTTCTCTTTGCGCACAATGATGATATGGCGATTGGTGCAATTCAGGCAATTGAAGAAGCCGGTTTGAAACCTGCAACAGACATTGTTATTGTATCAATTGACGCCGTAAAAGGTGCATTTGAAGCTATGATGAGCGGTAAACTCAACTGCACAGTTGAATGCAGTCCACTTCTCGGACCACAGCTTATGCAGGCTGCTAAAGATCTTAAAGACGGAAAAACAATTCCAAGAAGAGTTATCACAGATGAGGGCGTATTCCCGGCTGAGGTAGCTGCAAAAGAATTTCCAAACAGAAAATATTGATCTTTTTCTTAAGTGGTTATTGTAATTCTCTGTATGTATTGTTATGCATACAGAGAATTAATATCTGATAACAATTTAATCTGATGCAGGTTGCATGCTTACCTATCATCTTAACTGTCAATGCTGCACGGGTATTCATTCCTGATGAATATTCTTCATTTTGTTCCTGTACCTGCTGACAGAAAAGAGGAGTATTAATTGAGTAACAATGATTTAATATTATCAGTGGATGGCGTTTCAAAACAATTTCCTGGTGTCAAGGCACTTTCCAATGTCAGCTTCAGAATGTTTAAAGGTGAAGTACATGCCTTGATGGGACAGAATGGCGCCGGAAAATCGACATTGATTAAAGTGCTCACTGGTGTATATCCTACTGATAGTGGAACAATACTCCTGGGTGGAAAACCGATTGCACCAATGTCGACTCATGATGCACAGCAATTAGGAATAAGTACGGTATATCAGGAGGTAAATCTATGCCTCAACCTCAGTGTTGCTGAGAATATTTTTATCGGACGGGAGCCAAAAAAATTCGGAATGATTGACCGAAAGGCTATGAAAAAAAGCGCCGCATCACTTCTTAAAAACAGACTCAATCTTGACATTGATGTATCGGAACCATTATCGTCGTATTCCATAGCTATTCAGCAGATGGTTTCAATCGCACGAGGGATCAATATAGACGCGAAAGTACTTATTCTTGACGAGCCGACATCAAGCCTTGATGAAAAAGAGGTCAATCAGCTTTTTGATATCATGCGAAAGCTTAAAAATGATGGTATGTCGATTCTCTTTGTTACCCATTTTCTGGAACAGGTCTATTCAATTTCAGATAGAATTACTGTTTTAAAAAATGGAGAACTCGTAGGAGAGTATTTTACTGAAGATCTGCCGCCAATGAAACTGATCAGTGCGATGATCGGCAAGGAGTACAAGGCAGCTGATTATGCGAAATCAAAAGCTGCAGCTGCAGAACAATCAGCATCCAGACAAACAATCCTTAATGTCAGGAACCTTGAACGCAAGGGCTCAATCAATGAAATGGACTTTTCACTTAAAAAAGGTGAGATTCTCGGACTTGCAGGACTCCTTGGATCAGGACGTACTGAAACGGTCCGTCTACTTTTTGGTATTGACAAAGCAGATAAAGGACATTTTGAAATAAACGGTAAACCGGTTCACATTCACTCCCCTATCGCAGCGATTGAGCATGGATTCGGCTTCTGTCCGGAAGACAGGAAAATTGAAGGTTTAATTGGTGATCTTACCGTACGGGAAAATATCATTCTGGCACTTCAGGGCAGAACAGGTACATTTAAAACAATACCCCGGAGTAAACAGGTTGAAATCGCCAATAAATACATTAAAGCCCTTGGTATAAAGGTTACCGACTGCGAACAGATAGTCTCGAAACTCAGTGGTGGTAATCAGCAGAAAGTAATACTGGCGCGATGGCTCGCGACATCTCCGGCAGTCATGATCCTTGACGAACCTACACGTGGTATTGATATCGGTGCAAAAAGCGAGATCATCGACCTTATACTGGATCTTTGTCAGGAAGGAATGTCGTTCATCTTCATCTCATCCGAACTTGAAGAAGTTGTCAAGTGCTGCAGCAGGGTCGTTGTCCTATGCGACAGAAAAAAAATCGGTGAACTTGAAGGTGAAAATATCAGCGAGGCAAAAATTTTACATCTTATTGCTGAAGGGAACAATTAATCATGGCTGTTAAAGCAAAAGGTGAATTTTATAAATCCAGTATATTCTGGGCATTACTGGCACTTGGACTGTTACTTCTTTTTAACCTTGCTGCCACTCCCGGTTTCTTTAAAATAGAGATTAAAGATGGACATCTTTATGGAAGCCTGATTGATATTCTCAACCGTTCATCATCACTGATAATTATTGCTATCGGTATGAGCCTTGTGATTGCGACAAAAGGTATTGACATTTCAGTAGGTTCAACGGTTGCAATCACCGGTGCAATGGCCGCACTTTTGATTGGTGGAAATCTTCAAATTGTTGATGGTGTACAAACATTTACCACTAATGTTCCAATGGCGGTTGCTATTCTCGGTGCACTTGTACTTGCGACGGCAATAGGTTTATGGAACGGCATTCTGATTTCCCGAATCGGAATGCAGCCTATTATTGCAACCCTTATCCTCATGGTTGCAGGACGCGGTATTGCTCAGCTTCTCACTAATGGACAGATTATCACTATCTACTACAAACCTTATTTTTTCATTGGTAACGGATTCCTTCTGGGATTACCCTTCTCGATTTATCTTGTCCTGATCGTATTAGCGGCAACACTCCTGTTTACACGAAAGACAGCACTTGGTTTATATATTGAATCGGTCGGTATTAATCCTGTTGCGTCAAGAGTGACCGGTATTGACGAAAAGAAGATACTTCTTTTCGTTTATGCATTCTGTGGTTTTTGTGCAGGTATCGCAGGGCTGATTGTCAGTTCAAATGTAAAGTGTGCTGATGGAATCAATGCCGGAGAGATGTTTGAGCTAGACGCGATTCTGGCAGTAGCAATCGGAGGTACATCTATCGCAGGCGGGAAGTTTTTTCTGATCGGAAGCGTAGTCGGTGCGCTGCTGATACAAACATTAAAAACGACCATATACTCGATAGGTGTTCCTCCCGAAATTAATCTTATCATCGAAGCAATTGTTGTTTTTATTGTCATGAATATTCAGTCTGCTGAGTTTAGAAAACTGGTATTCAGAATGAAGCCTGCCAAGGAGTAAACATGAAAAAATTATTTAATGGTAAATATACACTCGTGATCGTGACGATCCTGCTTTTTATTGTAATGTATGGATCGGGAGCTGCAGCATATCCAAGTTTTCTGTCTCTTGATGTTTTTCTGAATCTCTTTGTGGATAATGCATTTTTAATGGTCACAGCGGTTGGTATGACCTTTGCCATTTTGTCTGGTGGTATTGACCTTTCAGTAGGTTCTGTTATCGGCCTGACAACAATGGTATCAGCACATCTGCTTGAAAAAAGTCATATGAATCCTTATCTTGTCATGATTGTTGTTTTGACAATGGGTGCAACATTTGGTACAGTGATGGGATTTATGATTGAAAAATTCAAACTGCACCCGTTTATCGTAACTCTCGGTGGACAGTTTCTGGCTCGCGGATTGTGCTATGTTATCAGTACCGACACAATCAATATCACAAACCCGGTGTATACATCACTTGCAACCTGGCGGTGGTATCTTACCGACACTGCGTTTATCAATGTAAATGTAATGATCTTTGTAGCAATTGTCATCTTCGCTGTCTACCTTGCACATTATACACAATTTGGCAGGACTGTATATGCCATTGGAGGTAATGAACAATCTGCAATACTTATGGGATTGCCTGTCGCACGGACTAAAGTACTTATCTACACGTTAAGCGGTTTCTGTGCAGCACTTGGTGGTGTTCTCTTTACATTCTATATGCTCAGCGGCTACGCGCTTCATGCACGAATGATTGAGACGGATGCGATTGCTGCAGTGGTCATTGGTGGGACCCTTCTTACAGGCGGATATGGATATGTACTGGGAACGATGTTTGGAGTATTGATTCTTGGTACAATTCAAACACTGATCATGTTCCAGGGAACACTCAGTTCATGGTGGACACGAATTGTCTATGGAATTCTAATATTGGTTTTCTGCCTATTCCAGAGGATTTTTGAGGCAAATAGTAAGAAAGTCAGGGTAGATACCCAAAAACGGGAGTGTGCAGACACAAAAGAACGTGAAGCTACTTCCGACGCTGGGGGCACAGCTACATCGACAATCTCTGCATAGTCGATGTAATTCATGATACAACCGGTAATCAGAATCCGGTTGTATCACTTTTTTTATCAGTACTCCATTTTTAATCCGGAAAAACAGACTTATTTAATAGTAGTAAATGTGCATCGTTGTTTCCATATCATCCTGATTCAGAACAATATTATTGGAATTGAAAGTGGGATCGTGCTGCAAACGTGTGTCATCTCCTGAAAAAGCCAGGCCTTCTGCAGGTGGAGCATTTTTCCTCATTTCCAGTTGATGATCGCCATTTTCATCATGAAAAATCATAATATAGTACTTATCTCTGGGCAAACCCTTAAATGTGAATTGCGCTTTTCCATCTACGATAGTACTTTCGCTTTCATGGTTCATTTTTCTAACAATAGATTGCTGTTTTTCAACATCCTCTTTAGATACAGTTTTTGTAAGCTTGTATATCCCGCTTGTTTCATCAAGTGTATAGAAACTATTCAGAAATGATTTTTCTTCATTCGATAGAACGTTATTATTAGTAATCAATTTATCAGCCACTTTCTGTTCAATCTGTGGAATTTCTTTATTCTGCCACAAATATTTCTCGGATAATTCGTACAATTCCCGGTTAAGAATGGTAATAATTGCCTTGCCCTTGTTGTTTCTGAAACCTTCCGCCATAATCCGGAATTCTTTTACCTCTCCCGAAAAAAGTTTCTCATCACTAAACTTGTTAGTAGAATCGGAGGAAAATTCTGCAATATCCAAATCTAAAAAGGAGTTTATCTGTGAGAACCGTTTTTCTGGAGCAGATTTATAAAGTTTGCCATTTTTTTCAAACTCATAGTAGGATATATAAGGATACTTCGAAAAATCGGATGTATTCCGATTAATCAACCAGACGCGGTTGTGTCCCTTAACAAAATCATCATAGTTGTGACCTGCCTGACCTGCAGGCCCGAAAGCTGAATAGTTTGAGTACCCATCAAAACCATCCTTCAACATAAGGTAGTGCCGGTACTGCGGAAAATAGTAGCAGAAAATTCCAAAAGAGTGTTCGTCATTGTGTACAAAAACATCGTCAGATCCAGCCTTGCTGTCAATGTAGTTCTTTATTTCGACCATTGGGCCATTTCTTTTTACCGTCTTAATTTCATGTATCTGAGGGATGAAAACAGCCATCAAGAGACAGACACCGATAATGCCTGCTATTCTGTTCTTAAAAAATAAAATCCCGTAAACCCAGACGAGAATGTACAATCCAAGTATGCTTGTAAGATATCGCCCTAAAAGGATGGGCTTGAATTGATAAGAAACAATAGCAGCTCCGACTATTGTCAAAATGGCTATTGTCAGACTCCAAAAAAACAGTCTTCCTGTACTATTTTTATTTTTCAGTGCATTCAGTATGCCAATAAAAAAAAGTCCTGAGACAAGAACAAATGCCGCACAAATCAAGCCGGAGTGCAGACTGGAACCGAACTCATGTTGAAATGGCATGTAAAGTAAGCCATTCAGAACCCAATTTACAGTGGGAAGTGGTATCCAAAATTCTTTTGCAACCTCAGACGCCTGTTTTATAACCACAAGAGCCCACGGAAGATACAGTGCCGATACACTAATGGAAACGATAATAAAGCGTGGGAGCTTTTTTCTATCTTTAATTATAATCCATGAAAAAGCAAGCGCATAGATGACAAGACACTCAAGCATAAGGTAAACATGTGTGTATAAACCCAGCACGGAAAACAATCCAAAAACGATCCAATCCCTGCGTTTATTCTCAACAATTGCACAATATGCATAGAGCGTACAGGCTGTACAAAAAAAAGCAGCCCAGGTATACATTCTGGCATTCAATGCCTGTGCTACAAAAGCCGGTGTAATGAATACCAACAAAGTAAAAAGTAAACCCGCCTTTTCACCCCAGATTCTCCTGACAGGTCCAAAACCCAATGCTGCCAAAGCCATAACTCCCAAAAGTGAAGCGCTGCGGAGTGAAAAAGCATTATTTCCCATTATATCCGTTAGTACTTTAGAGAGTATAAAATAGAATGGCGGATGATTATCACCGGCTGCCATTTTGATGAGATCAAAATAAGAATGTCGAACCACAACACCAAAAAACGATTCATCGTACCAGAGTGTGTTATTCGTAATTCCGATGAATAACAGAATCGAACCTACAGCAAAAAGTAAAGTCCAGATAACATTAAATGAATTTCTGGTATTTTTTTCAGAAGCCATCGTGAACCCCCTCAATTAATATGTTTATTAGAATAACATTTTGTCTTGATAATCAATATTGCACCCGTGCAATAAAAAGTTTTTCAGTAACTACGATCCAATATTCAATACAGTGTAGAAATCGTATAAAAAGTATTGTCAAGTATTCTTTTATTGTTGAACCTGACGAGTAATTTTATTGTTCCAAGCCTGTGTATAACGATTGATTGACATTTACAATATATCCATATAGATTGTAGTGCAGAGCTCCAGCGACCTCATTGAGTCTTTTGACATTACTGAAATACAATAATTCATTTACCTTGTTGTATTGAAGTCTTGTAAATTCTGTATGTCAATTAATATAATTTAAAAAACCTGTCATCAGAATTTTTTACTTGATTTTTCTAATAACTATCCGGCAAAAGATGCCCGTGTATTATGGATTATAAAAATTATTTAAACATATTGTATCTCTTTTCTTTACAGTTACGTATACAGGTATTATTTTAGAAGGCATGTGCATGTGTAATTTTTTCCATATGGTAGTTCGTTAAATTACAAGATAGCTCATAATAGCCGATATCTTTCAAAGAACAATATGGACGGGGACTACATACATAAGTAACACGTGTTGGGGGGCGATAAAAATCGGAACATGTGTGCCACAAAAAGCATTTTAAAAACAATGCATTGAGCGATTCATACCATGACAGGTACAATAGCACGTCAGCATTGCAAGTGCAGTCATGCGGAATTTTGATAAGATTATTTACATGTTAAACGATTAACTTTCTGTTGAAAATTATTAGTAAAGTAGTAATAATTCTATTCTTAAAGGAAATGTAATATGCGATTGTCTTATTTATGGTATTTAGGAGCAATAATATTCATTATTCCGATAATATTTTTCTCAAGTGATGATACTATTGATTTTAAGTCAGCAGCGAATCAACAGTTAGATACAAATGATGCTTATGTTTTTTATCCAAATGATAAATGTACTACGAACGTTTTCAATGATGCAATAAATTGCGGACAGTCCAAGGCTTTACTGGTTAATAATCGTCAAAATTTTATATGGTGTAAATTCAATGTGCCAAAAATTAAATTGATTGATGAACCTTTTGCTGGTGTCGAAATCGTGCTGAAAGATACAACTGATTTTATAGATATTTCCAATTATGATTCCATTGAACTAAACATGACCGTTTTAAATACTGATACAACCAATGGCCTTTTTAAGATGAATTGTCTTTCTCGATTGAAATATCCTGACAATCTTCCCCCCGTAGATACAATGTCATGTGATAATCCAGAAAAATCACGTAATCTTAGACACGCATATAGCCCTAAGTACAAAGTAATTACACCGAGAAAAAATGATAATATTTTTACGATTCCTATTGATTCACTTACAACACCGGATTATTATATAACCACGGATACATACACTGAAGACTTTGACAAAGAGCGACTTTATAGTATAAGCATACAAACAGGCAGTAACTTTCCAACCAATACAGAATACAATGTAGTAATTACCAGTGTCAAATTTAAAAAAGCTATACAAACTCAATCGAACTTAAATAGTCAGTCTGTTCAGAATAATCACGGAATAATTACCTTATTATCAATTGTTTCATGCATTTTTTATATTATAATTATAAGTATATTATTTAAAAACAGGTCTAAAGGTTATAATTCAAATACTACCTCGTTTGGTGATACTACGTCATTTGTAAATACTACCTCGTTTGGTGATACCACATCATTTGGCGATACTACGTCGTTTGGTGATACCACATCACTTGGCGACACGACATCCATATTGAGAAAATATTCCAGGTCTGCTATCGATACGGTTGTTTCAGAGAACATTTCCAGTGCAACACCTGATAGTTTACAAATCCATTCGAATCCTCCCCTGCCTCTTAATGATATAACGATTAACGTGTTGAGAAAAATTGCTGAAAATCCTAAGCTTTCCACCGACGATCTTGCCAGAGCCAACAATAAGGATTCAAGTGCAGTATGTAAAAAATTTGATCGGGATTTTGGGAAAGGAGTCACAATCAGTAAATTACGACTGTATTTCACGGCACTTGAAATCAGGAATAAACACAGTAGTATTAATAGCAGTGAACTTCACCATCATGCAAATAAAGTAATTACTGATGCCCACGGGAAATTGAATTCATACAAAGATCTTCAGGATATTTCTGCAATTCTCCAGCGAAAATGTCCTGCCGACATACTTGATTTCTTTAAAGAAAAGTATGGTGATATTAATTTTTAATGTTGATACTATTTTCAAAAAAAGAAAAAGGGATTTGTATTGTGTCTCAATGAAATCCCTTTACAAATTTTAACTGACCCATATAGAATCCTACGTTAAAAGACATTCATTCCTCACCATTTTCTTTAAGTCTTTTGATTTCTTTTTGTTTTTATCCATTTACTTTGTCTTCCAATCAATTTCTTTCTTTTTCCGGAAATATTATTCACAGCATTTTAATAAAAATTGATGAAATTTATAGATATGTTTACTTGATCAGAGTAAGCATAGAATGATTATGGCATTAGGATGATGGTTAACTACTTTACTATAAAGGATAAACATATCAACATTAATTGAAAGTATACTATGTTTGTGGGGAGTGATAATATTCAATATGTTAATATGTTTTTAGATTGGGATTTTTTTCTCGACAGAATGAAATTCAAACCAATTCTGAATCATTAAAATCTCATATGTTTTATTTGTATGTTGTAAAGTAATCAAAAAGGGGTGAAAGATGTATTTTGAACAATACCAATTAAGAATACTAAATGGTACTTTGACGGGTATGAGTTTAGGATTGCTACTAATGCTTTTATGTTGCACGTTCACTTTTTATACTGAAAGGAATCTTAGAAAAGTTAATCTCTATCTTACTTCTTTTTTATCTGTCCATTTATTGATTGTATTATTCAGATTTTTAGGTTTATACATTCCGGTGGCATTAGTCTATAGTGGGTACTTTTTTTCTATCGGATATCTTAGATATTTTTACTCTAATGAAAATCATAAATTAAATAAAATTATTATGTTGATAGCAGTATCTATTTATACAGCAGCATCATTGTTTCCGTCAGTTCCCTATACGTTGGTGGACATTCACATAAAATATAAAGTCTATTTGGTTATAACATATACTACTGAAGTTTATATTTTCTTTATATTAATTGTTGCTTTTTTAAAAAGAAAAGAGGAAGCACTTCTACTATTAATAGCTCATTCTGTATGCTGTGCGTCGCAGATACCCATAAAATCATATTCAAATATTCTTAATTATTGCATTAGCAGTTGCGGATTATTTATTCTTTACGTTACTTTTTCATTTTTATTTATAATGAGATATTATAAAGTTTACAGAAAAGCTCAGCATCTTAGCGAAAATCTTCTTCTGGAGGTTGAACATCAGACAGCGCTCTTATCAAAACAAAAAGAGCAGCTTGAGCAAATCAATAACAAACTGGTAGAATCAGACCGATACAAAACTGAATTTTTCCAGAATATAACCCATGAATTTCGTACACCACTTACATTGATATTAGGTCCTGCTGAAACAATTATTAAAAACAGCAGTCTCTCACAACAATCAAACATAACGGAGCAAGCGCACATTATCAAGCGCAATGCCAACCATATGCTCAATATGATTAATCAATTTCTTGACTTGTCAAAAATGAATGCTGGTAAAATGCAAATCAATCCGGAACGATTCAATTGTATCTCTCTTTGTACATCAATTCATCGTTCGTTCGAGTCGCTAGCCGAAAGCAAAAACATAACATTCACAACTGTTTTTCCGGAAGATCCTGTATCTATTTATTCTGATAAAGACAAGATCGAACGCATTATCAACAATTTGCTTTCCAATGCATTTAAATTTACAGAACCCGAAGGTACAATCCAACTAATTATAAAATTCCCTCATATACCGAAACAGCCTGCTGAACAAAAAATCGATATGGTGTCTATAGGGGTAAAAGATTCGGGTATTGGTATTTCTGAACAAGACCTTCCCTGTATTTTCGATCGGTTCCGTCAGGTTGACGGTTCAGCAAACAGAAAGTTTGATGGTACAGGTATAGGTTTGGCATTGGTAAAAGAATACGTTACCTTATTGCAAGGTCAACTCTATGTACAAAGTATTGACGGACAAGGGAGTGAATTCACTATCTTGCTACCTGTTGATATATCCACCATCAGTTCAGAGGATATCATTCAACATATACCCGTGCATTCAGAATCTAACATGCAGCAAAACATGCCAGATCGTTTCTCACTCAATGCTGAAAAACGTAAAATAATTGTATCATATAACGATAGTGTTTTTGATCCTTATAAAAAATCAGTGTTTATTGTAGAAGACAATGAAGAATTGCGTATCTTTTTAAAAAAGAATCTTGAATTTAGGTATAACATTTTTGCAGGTGTTAATGGTAAACACGGATTGGAAAAAATAAAAACACTACCAAAAATTCCAGATGTTATTATATCTGATATCATGATGCCGGAAATGGATGGTTTCGATTTTTATCACAATCTTACATCAAATCCGGTTTTCAACCACATTCCATTCATTTTTTTAACGGCAAAAACTGATGAACGTATAAAAGGATTATCACTTGGTGCAGTCGATTTTATTCCAAAACCTTTTGACATTGATGAAATTATCCAGAAAATCGAATCATTATTAAAATTGCAACTACATTATGACAAAAAAGTAACTAACAAAATAAAGGAACAAATCGCTGTAATTTTCAAACAGGATGAGATAATGCCTGATAGTGAAGCACTATTTCACGAACGATGCTTGTGCTTTGGCATAACCGAAAGAGAAAAACAGGTCATCCGGTTAGTTCTACGTGGGTGTATTGACAAAATAATTGCACAGGAGCTTTTTATATCGAAATTTACTGTAAATGCTCATTTGAAAAACATCTATAAAAAATGCAATACAAGTTCCAGAGTCGAGTTGATAAAAAAATTTTCAGTGAATTAATACACTGCAGATCTCTCAATGAAGAGAGCTGTATAAAAAGTACTTAACCAATTACTTAAGCAGCAGAATCTAACTATTCCTCCCTGTTTTAATCCTGCAAAGAGTCAGTTTGTAAACAATTGACAGTAGTAATAATTACAGTTCTTGAATTTCCATATCCAAAATCCGATTTATCAAACATACCCAATTATTTCAGTTATCATTACTTCACTCAAACTTGAATTTAGTCTTCAGGTGATAGCTTTTAATCGCATTTTTACCCATATACCTTAAATAAGTGATACAAAATACCTTCTTTAAGTAGTCGATTTTCCAGTGTTTTACACCTATCTTTTTGTTAATGGACAGTCGTTGAATCAGTTAACGCATTGTAAAGGTTTGTACCGGATCTGTTAATCATAAAACTCGAAATGACTAAGAGAAATAATTCAACCTTATACATAGGAGGAAATTATGAAGCACGTTAATAGTAGTTAAATATTTTGTAATAATTTTTATTGAATAGCAGCATTATTGAGCTAATGACAAAAATAGAGTACACCACTTTTTAAAGGAGCATTCTAATGAACATATCAAGTTTTTTAAAAAAAAGAATTCATTATATTTCACTTTCTGCGATTATCTTGATTACCATACTATCACAATTCTCCTGCATATTAGATGCATCAGATCCCCTGGCCCCGTCTGCATCAGAAACTATACTACACCAGACACTACATTCAAAAATAGTTGGTGATGATTACGATATCTATCTTCGTCTCCCTCCAAATTACCAAAAAGATAACGGCCCTTACCCGGTAATATTTCAACTTGATCCACAATGGCATTTTACTGTAACTACTGGACTTGTCTCGGATTTTGAAAAAAACAAACAATCTGTCCCAGCAATTGTGGTTGGGATTGGCTATCCTTATCCTAGCGGAGATGCTAACCCTAAAGGACGTAATCGCGATTATACGCTTCCCCTGGTAAATAAAGCTTATCCCCTGAGTGCTGAAGGTGGTGCAGTTAATTTTTATCAATTTATCAAGAAGGAACTTATTCCATTTCTGGAATTAAATTATTCCATTGCAGGTCCTGAGCATCGTGCGATAATCGGACATTCATACGGAGGGCTATTTGTGCTGTATGCTTTATCCCAGTACGATCTATCGTCACCGTGCATAAGCAGTTTCTTAGCAGCCAGTCCATCCATTTGGTATGGTGATGGTGCAATTTACAACTATCTTTTGTCGCTTACGTCCAAGTATGCTGATATTCCTGCAAAACTCTATATGTCTGTAGGTGACCTTGAAGATATTTACATGACTGGGAACTTTGATACGTTATCAAAATATATACGTAGCACTTCATATAAAGATTTCCAATACAAATTTGAAAAATTCCATGCTGATCATGTTGGAACGGTTAATCCGTCGTATGAAAATGGAATCAAGTTTTTACTTGAGCACGGATTATAATAATTTGACAAACACGATGGAGATGCAATGTTGAATTTAGTTGCAGAGGATTATTCTCAGCGAATTATAAACTATCTGAAAAAAAAATAAGTAACAGTGCAGATTGTCACTTTATCAATCTGCACTTTAAGATATACTTTTATTTATATGATCTATGTTCCTTAACACAGTAATAATAAAGCCCTTTAGTCAATTCTCCCGTAGAATACTTCCGATTGTGAACTCCTGCGGATAACTGTCCAAGAAAATCCGATCTTACTTCTCTGCCAAGTGCATCAAACAACTGGATCGTTATCTTTGATGGCTGCGACAATTTAAACATAATGCTGTTTGAACCATCAAGTGAAACAATCATGCTGCCATTACGGGGCATGGGTTTACTCTGTGACAGTTTGATTTTGGGGACTTTATTTGCCGTGAAATTAATGGGGATTGTTTCAAACACAGGAGTTTTCGGCAGACTATTCTGTTTTGGCCTGAACGAAACCTCAACATGAAAATCTGATGGCTGAAAAAGTACAATATGCTGTGTATTCAAATTGTAAAGATCACTATCGGACGGTGTCTGAGGACCATTATCATTGACATGCGAGACGATCTGTTTTAATTCATCCATAGTTACATCATCCCCACAGCGTTGCATTTCATTTTTGAAACTCTCCCAACGAGCGGTATTGTGACTGTAACCTGTATGATTATCCAGATTCCCTGAAAGCAGGAATGAATTTACTGTTGCAACAGCATTGTTAAATCCCCATGTTATTCCGGTATTAAGTGTTGATGTATCAGTACGTAAAGATCTGCGGATGTTTAATCCTGTACCTGAAAAATTATTTTCAAGCACTCCGGCAGAATTTTTATCAGAGAGTAATACCAGGTGATTATAAGTGTACTTCCGTAATGTATCGGATAAAAACGATGCAACATCAGCAACAGTTCCATAATTCTCAAGTGCCAGCCGTATATCGTTTATGTATGAACGCTTGTTTACGGATGAGTAAGGAAATTCTGATGGAGAATCAAGAATACCGGCAAAAACGCCATCACTGTTAAACGCAGTTAAAACCCCGACAAATCCCAGGTATCCTATCATACATAGCGATTTAGTGCCATTTTTTACTGTTGTGACAGATTGAATTTGTGGCAGTTGATTTTTTGAACCTTCATACCAATCCAATATACGTGCGGTCATAAGAGAGCCACTTGCAGATCGGGAACCAAAGACAGAAATGCCGGAACACTCGGTTGATCGGGCGACATCCGGCAGCAATTGCATAAGGTAAATCTCAGCAGCAGATACTTTTCCATCACCGGCCACATTTTCAGTTCCGCTTGCTTTTGAACACATTCCATCGATTTCATCTCTGTACTGAACAGGAATCTGCGGTTTTATGTCATCAACCCTGCTTAACATAAGCTTATAAATTTCCGAAGAAGGAAAGAGTTCGGCCAGATAGGAATCGATAATATTTTCATAATCGGGTATCGAAAGGAGTGCCTGCTCATACATTTGCTCACCCATTTCAAAATGAGAAATACCTTGCGTATAGTCCTGCAGTACCTCAAAATAAGTACCTTTGTCGGTAATTGTTACAGCTCCTTTACTTGCTGCAAAGGATTGCGAACCCGCCGGAGTCAGTGAAAAAAATAGTGCTACACATAAGAAGCGTGATAAGTGTTTCATTTTGACTAACCTTTAATAGTGGTGTAATTGATTGATCAGGTATTTCATTAAATATATACTTGGTGTCTGCTTACTAAAAGGAGAAAATGCATATTCAGATACTCCCCTGCTGCAGAAACCTTTTTTGAAAATTAATGATGAATTCTGCTTTAGGAGATAGTAGATTTTTAGCACTGGTTAGACTTATATTAGACTATGAAACAGATCTGATATCAAAATATTATAGAAAGGGTGTTTACTTATGGCTACAATTACATTCAAAGGTACTGCAACAACGACATGCGGAACGCTTCCTTCGGTCGGGACAAAGGTACCATCATTTGTTCTCACAAAATCCGATCTTTCTGATACAACGATAGAATCATATGCCGGGAAACGTATTGTATTCAACATATTCCCATCCATTGACACTGGAATTTGTGCATTATCCGTAAAACGTTTTAATAAAGAAGCTTCTTCTTTGAAAAATGTCGTTGTGCTTTGTATATCAATGGATCTTCCATTTGCTCAGAGCAGATTCTGTGGTGCAGAAGGCCTTAAGGATGTCGTAACACTGTCAGCATTCCGTTCCGGTACATTTGGTAAAGATTTTGGTTTGACTATCACTGATGGTCCACTCAAGGGTCTTCTTTCCCGTGCAGTTGTCATTACTGATGAAAAGGGAACTGTTATTTACACAGAGCAGGTTCCAGAAATTGCCCAGGAACCAGATTATGAATCTGCGCTTAAAAGTCTCAATTAAAGACAGATATTGCATTTCTGTACAAAGAAAGAACATCTGATTGCTATAAAAAAAGTCTGCTTAATAATAAGCGGGCTTTTTATTTTTTTTGACAGAATGATTTGAGGTTACGATACATTACCAACGCTACGCCACCTTGCGGTTTTTCAGTTTAAATACATACGCAAGAATTTCAGCTACAGCCGTAAAAAATTCAACAGGGATCGGCATCCCTATTTCCACTTTATCGTACATGGCACGGGCCAGCGGTTTATCCTCTATCACCGGAATGTTATTCTTATATGCGAGTTCTTTTATCCTCTGAGCAATCACCAGTTTACCTTTTGCGACAACAACAGGTGCATCACCCTCCGATGGTTCATAGCGCAATGCAATTGCAAGGTGAGTCGGGTTGGTGACCACAACTGTCGCTTTCGGTACTTCTTCCATCATGCGACGACGAGCCATCTCACGCTGGAGTGATTTTATCCGTGCCTTTATCTGAGGATCTCCCTCCATAGATTTATGCTCCTCCTTGACCTCCTGCTTTGACATCTTGAGATTTTTCTCATGATCATAGCGTTGATATGCATAATCAAGAAATGCGATCACGATCAGTACCATCGCAATTTTTATAATTACCTCAAATGCAATACCAACAGTAAAAAACCATATAGTTCCAACCGAAGCATCAGACAGAATTAACATTGTGTCAAATTCTTTTTTCAAGGTAACATAAGCAACTAT
The DNA here is from genome assembly GCA_023459055.1 of Fibrobacterota bacterium. Lineage (GTDB taxonomy): Bacteria > Fibrobacterota > Chitinivibrionia > Chitinivibrionales > Chitinispirillaceae > JAAZBG01. The sequence goes on along the minus strand of JAEWVR010000035.1, from coordinate 43,700 downwards.
CCCGATAACTGATAGTTTAAGAATATTTTTAATAGTCTCAACAATTGATCGCATTGAGAATAATCGCTGGAAGCCCTTTATCGGATCAATCTTTTCCAATTTCGGCATCAACGGTTTCAACGTAAGCAAAAATCCGATTTGTGCAATATTAGCAATCACCCCAAGCACCAGAATACCACCAGCCAGAGGTAACGTTATTTTTGCCATGATAATCAATGCCATATAGGTCATTTTGAAAAAACGCGCTTCAGTCATTGTCGTATCACTGCAAAGCGTAAAAAAATCAACAATGCATTTCTCAAGCTCATCAACAATCCACGGTCCCATCACTTTTAAGAGAATGATACCAGTAAGAAGAACAACCACAGAATTGATCTCCTGACTCTTGGCAACATTACCTTTCTCCCGCGCATCCTGTCGTTTTTTTTCCGACGGGGTTTCGGTCTTTTCTTCTGATGTATCAGCCATGGTGGATTTCTTTCCCCCCTACGCCATCAAATACAACAATCTCCATACATCCTGAATCAATATCTCGTAACTCTTTTTAAATAGTGTCGCAAGCATTGGAAGAACTACAATCATTGTCCCGAGGCCAAGAACAATTTTCAAGGGCATACCTACAAAAAAGATATTGAGTTGCGGAACGGTTCTTGCCACAACACCCAGTGCCATTTCTGTCAGAATCAGTGTAACATAGATCGGAGCTGCAAATCGTAGTGCAAGCACAAAGACATTTGACATCATGCTGGTAATATGAAATGCTTCACGACCACCTGGAATATGTGCGGAAAATAACGGAATTATTTGAAAAGATTTCTCTATTGCAAGTAACAGAAAATAGTGACCATTAAATGCTAAAAATAAAATGGTGAAAATGATAATTTGAAACTGTCCAAGAACTGTTATCGGCTCTTCTGTAAAGGGGTCTGCCACCTCAACAAATCCAAAACCCATTTCTGTGTCGACTAATTGTCCGGCCAGCTGAATTGCAGTAAAAATTAACTGGGTAACAAATCCGATTGCCAAACCCACCATAGCCTCTTTAACAACAAGTATCATAAATAATGCAACAGAAAAACTCCCGGGAAATTCCGGTTTAGCCGCCATGATCACCGGGAACATGATTATGGCCAGAGTAATGGATAGTGCGACTTTAATCTGTGCCGGAATCTGGTAGCTTCCAAAGATTGGAACCAAAGCAATCACCGTGCTTATCCTTACAAAAATAAGCAGAAAGTATTGTATCTGATCAACAGTTAAAGGAAGCCAATCCACTATCTCGTTACTTTCCCGATAATGTCGAATAACTGCGCCATATAGTCAACCATAGAAATCAGCATCCAGGGCAAAAGCATTAGAAATACAATAACCATAACTAAAATCTTCGGGATAAATGTCAATGTCATTTCATGAATTTGAGTAACCGCCTGAAATATACCAACTATCAATCCAACAGCCAATCCCGCAATGAGCATCGGCCCTGAGATTAATAGTGTTATCCATATCGCCTGCCTGCCTATATCAATCACCATTCCCGGTTCCATTACTTAAACTCCTTTTAGCCGTTTGTTAGCCGTTCGCTATTGGCTAACAGCCAATTCAAAAGAATACCTTACCTAAATCCTACAACAAGTTGTTTTACAATAAGATGCCAACCGTCAACGAGAACAAACAAGACAATTTTAAACGGCATCGAAATCATCACCGGCGGCAGCATCATCATACCCATAGATAACAGTACACTTGCGACGATCATATCGATGACTAAAAATGGTATAAATAAAATAAAACCGATAATAAACGCTGTTTTCAATTCACTGGTGATAAACGCCGGAATGATTACTTCATACGGAAGGTCGTTCACATTTCTTGGTGGAGGCATTTTTGAGATGCGAACAAAAAGTGCCACATCCTTTTCGCTCACCTGACGAAGCATAAAATTTCTCACAGGATTGCCTGCCTCTTTAAGAGCTTCCCTGAACTCGATTTTCTGATCAAGATATGGCTGAATTGCATTCTGATTTATCTGTGTAAATGTCGGCATCATAATGAACAACGTTAAAAAAAGTGCCAAACCGACCATAATCTGATCTGGTGGCATAGTCTGAGTACCAATTGCACGGCGTAAAAATGATAACACGATGATTATTCGAACAAACGAGGTCATTAATATTAATATGGACGGTGCAAGGGCAAGTATAGTGATCAGAAGCAGAATCTGCAAAGTTACCACCACGTCTGACGGTTTCGCAGAATCATTAACCGACAGTGTCAATTTCGGAAGAGCTTGTGCAGAGAGATCACTAAGCAAAGGTGCAGCAACAAGCAATATACTGAATAATAATAGTAATCTGCTGATTTTAAGGCAATTAAAAATATCGCTTAATTTTTTTCTAAAGCTGAGATCCTGTGCGTCCGATACCGATAATGGGGAGCTATATCCGGTTTGATTATGTAAATTCATACTGGCTTCTTCATCTTTCCCATAAAATTATTAAAGACCTCTTTAAATTGCATAACAGTACCACCACCTTTTGACGATGCAATAAGGTCAATCGCTTTCTGGCCTTCTATTTTTTCGAGAAGCACTATCGAGTTTTGAGTCTGCCCTATAAGATATACTACATCCATTACCCTGATAAGCATGGTGTTACGGTTTTGTCCCGTCTGAAGCACCTCAAGGATATCCATATTTCCAGATCCGCCAATACGCGAATTTCCAATACCGGCTTTTTTGACAATCCAGGCAACCAGGAAAATTACTCCAATTACTATTGCAAGATACAGGGTGATTCTGAAAACAACCCATACATAATTATCTGATTCTTTTTTTGTATTTTGTGAAACAACCTGATTCACTGATCCCTGAGTATCACTTTGATTAGAAATAGCTTCCTCTAATTTATTAAAATCAAAATTGCCTGTTTCACTTTGCTGATTTTGTGCATAACAAACCGATAACAGTAACAACACAGGCAGGATTAATCGCAGGAACATTAACTGAACTTTTTTGTGCATTGTAAATACCCATTGTTAAAACATTATGACAATGACCGGACTTGAAAACAATTTTATCATTGTAAACAGTTGTAATTCAATGGAATTGTTTATTTTTACCTGATTTGACCAGTTGAAATTAAATTTTCTGATCCCGCGCCCTGAATCCCCGCATGGGAACGTGCAAGATATTCATTTTTATGATGTCCCTCTGCAGGGATATAGAGGACGTGCTTTGTCACAATTACGAACTTTCACCGTAAGCTTTTAATACGCTCTTCCGGTGAGACTAATGACACGATACGTATCCCAAAAGCCTCATCAATAACAACGACTTCACCTTTAGCTACAACCTTGTTATTTACGAGTAAATCAACCGGTTCGCCGGCCATGCGATCCAACTCAACAATCGATCCCGGCGCAAGTTCAAGAATTCTCTTTATTGATAGGAGTGACCTTCCAAGTTCAATACTTACATCAAGGTCGATATCTAAAAGCATTTCAATGTTTTCACGCGGTGCATTGACAGGTGTACCTGAAAGCGTTGTCTCAGTGAACGATGATGAATCTGAGCTAAACGATGTAACTTTTGACAGATCATCTATTTCTGACATATTTAAACCAAAGCTGTCTGCTTTTGAAGGAGACACTACATTCGAACTCCCCTGTGATACAATCTGATCTCCAATTTCCTGAGCAACCAATAGAATAACCATGGATGACTCACAATCCTCAATCTCAAGAGGAATTGAAATCATATCAAAGCTATCCGCTTGTAGTGATGGATTATCGAGATCATACTCCTCCACTTCAATAGTACCGGACGACGCTGCAATTCCAAGTTCGGAACCAAGCGCTGTTGTATATGCCCCCATCACCTGATTAAACAGTTCTCCAATTGCATCCTTGTGATCTTCGCTATACTCCGCACTTCCATCACCCATCATCATAAGATCAGATAGCAGCGCGACATCCTTTTTCTTAATGATTAGTTTGCATTCACCCTCAAAACCGGACTTAAACGAAAGTTTAAGAGAAAGCGATACTGCATTGATTTTGCTTCTGATAGTATCAACATCAGCCTTTTCGCAACTTTCAAATGTAAAAACCGTTTTCTTATTGATAACCGTTGAAATCACCGTACTTGCCTGCAAACAGAACAATGTAAATATATTCTGAATAGCCTCAAAGCGATCAACAGCAGGTATTTCCGGCTGCATAGGAGCCGATGAACTGCTTTCACCACCAAAGCCATTCAATAGCGCATCAATCTGTTCCTGAGATAGTATGTCACTCATTGCACCCCGGAACCTCCTTCTCAACTATCTTAGTAATTCTGATTGCTTTTTTGCGTCCGATCAGCCCCGATTTAGCTGCGAGCTTGGTCTTTCCCTCAACCTGTACCATAAGATCACTGTCAAAGGGTTTATCGAGGCATAGTACATCACCACGCTGCAGTTGAAGCAGATCTCGGATTGTAAGTGATGTCTTTCCAATAACTGACGCAACATTTAATTCAACATCCTGTATCTCTTCTTCCATAACTGCACGGGTTTCATGAGTCGAAAGACTCTGCGATGACATCCAGGATTCACCGGAGAGGTTATTAATCACGCTTTCAAGAAGCATATAGGGAAAGCATATACTCATAAGTCCCGATGCATTCTGCATTCTCACCTCAAGTGAAATAAGTATGACAGTCTCACCAGGAGGCGCAATCTGTACAAATTGTGGATTCGTCTCGTAAGCATCAATTTTAGGGCTGAATACTCCGACATGCTCCCAGACATCCTTAAGATCATTTAATCCACGCTCGACAATTCGATGAATCACATTCTGTTCGATCAGTGTAAGCTCACGATTCTGCTCCGATGGCCTTCCCTGTCCTCCAAAAAGACGATCAATAATAAAAAACACCAGCGACGGATTGATTTCCATAATCGCTGTTCCCTCCAGAGGCTCCATCTTGAATACATAGATACAACTGGGGTTTGATATCGACATCACAAACTCGGAATACGTTAATTGATCAACACTTACGAGCTCTATTTCAACAAATGTGCGAAGGAAATTTGTAAGTGTTGTAGAGAATAAACGTGCATACCCCTCATGAAGATTCTGCAGAGTACGCATCTGATCTTTCGATACACGATCAGGCCTGCGGAAATCGTACAGAGACATCGCCTTTTCACTATCAGCTGACGATGTATCCATTGAAGACATACTGCCGGCACCCATAACCGGGGCAGACTGTTGAATGCCATAATCCTGCTCAGATCCCTGCGAAACTGCAGAGAGCAGGGCATCAACCTCTTCCTGGGAAAGTATGTCACTCATCAGAAACTCCTGAAAGCCTCACAACTGTCCTAAAGTGCGCCCCCTAAATCACCCGCAGGGGGACTTGAAGAAAATCAGGACTATTATTACCTGATTGTTTAAAAGTCCCCCCTGCGGGGGATTTAGGGGGCGTTTTGTACTTGAAAACGCTACTTTACAGCCTCACCCCCCTGCCCCCTCTCCATTGCATGGAGAGGGGGTGAAGGATTTCAAAAACTAAACAGCACTCTTGAGAATCATTGAATTATGTAGTTAACGATATAAACGTCCCTAATTGAACCTTCTGCTTTGGGAATTGAACTATTAACAATTCTTAACAGATCCTTTCGAATTTTTTCTTTTGCCTCAGGCTCAGTTACTTCAACAAGTGTTAATTTTGAAAGATATTCTATCATCATACTTTTTATTTTTGGTGCACGATGCGTAAGAGCTTCAAGTAACATGGGATGTGCTACATCATCAAACTCAAAGGCAACTGCAATCTTTAAAAAACGTTCGCCATCGGTACCAGCTATATTGACAACAGCCTCAACCGGTGCATCTGCAGTTGTTGCCGCAATATGTGTTGAATGCTCTGCATCGACATGTGCTGTATCTTTTTTTTGAGCATCCTCTGTAACCTTATCTTTCTTAGGGGATGTCATCTGCACCAGGAAAAAAGCCATCGCAGTATTGATAATCAGAACCCCCGCAACAAGTCCAATGAACATGAACTTATTATTGCCTTTCGCCTTTTCAGCTTTCGGTTCTTCAGGCTTTCCCTCAGCATCCTTTTCCTTTTTCTTTTCATCAGCCATGTATCAAACTCCTTATACCATTCTTGAGCAATCAACCTACCGGACATCATCCGGATTCAATTTTTCTTCGGGGAGCGTGCGCTTGATCACCTGAACGGCTGTATTACATAACTGTCTGTATTTAACCGTTTTTACAACTATATCATCAAGCGAATTCTTAACCATGATTTTTTTCCCGTTAGACAAAGAAACAATCGTATCCGGAGTCGCCTCAAGTGTTTCAATCAGATCTGCATTCAGGATAAACTCCTGACCATTAAGACGACTCAACTTTATCATTGCAGCCTCCCTGATTTCCAGTTGAATGGTTCTTACCATTACCTCTTAATCTTGCTTTTCCATCCTGATCTTATACTATTGTAACATTATAATTTTTATAATTCTATATTTTTTTAAGAGAGCCTAACCCCCCGGCCCCCTTAACACACACCCCCTAAATCCCCCGAAGGGGGACTTGAAGAAAATTTGTCCTATCGTTTTAAAAGTCCCCCTGCGGGGGATTTAGGGGGCGCTCTTCTTACCGTATCAGCTGCACCAGTTCCTGCAACATCTGATCACTTGTTGTTATTACACGAGCATTCGCCTGGAAACCACGCTGGGTCGAAATCATACTTGTAAACTCGGTTGCAAGTTCGACGTTGGACATTTCAAGAGCACCCGGTTTAATCTTACTTGCTGATCCAACTCCAGGACGCATTAAAACGGCATCACCACTGTTGTTCGATTCCGCGTACATACTGTCCCCCATTTTCATCAAACCAGCTGGATTATTAAATTCCGCTACGTAAATTCTTCCAATTGCTTTATTGACACCGTTTGTGTAAACACCTGATATTTCACCGGTTTCATCAATTGAAACCTCCTGAAGTTTTCCCATCGGATAACCATCCTGATCGCGGGCGACCGTTGTTGATGGCGAACGGAACTGTGTAATACCGCGGAATGATCCCGGTGTTCCTACATCAAGATCAACTGCGACGATATTGGATCCATTCATCGGGTCGAACCTGAAACCAGTCGAGTTGTCATCGAATGTAAACGCAGATGGAGAACCGTCCTGGCCAAAGGTAATACGTCCACGGTTTCCACTCAGAATCTCTTCACCACCTTCAGTGGTAATCTGCCACAGCCACTCATTGGGTTGCCCGCTATGGGTAAATGTCGTTGTAATTGTGTGCGCATCACCGGATTCATCATAAACTACTATTGATGTGCTCTGAATTCCGGTATTACGAGCCGTTTGAATCTCCTCAAATCCAAGGTTTGCATTAAAATATGTCGGTGCTGTTGCATCATTATCGGCATTGGATGCAGATATTGAAACACTACCAATAGAAAAAGCACGCTCCGGCTGACCGCGAATCACAATTGATCCATCCGGTAGCTGATCATCGTCAGTGTTTGTGGTATTCATGCTTACTGATGGATTCTGATAATTGGTTCCATCAGTAGCCGGAAGTCTGAATGCCTGTTGTATTCTGCTCACAAGATCACCCATCGTATATACAGAGGTTGCATCAGCAGGATCTGCATACGGAATTGATAAAGTCGTGATATTTTCACCGCCAACAGATCCGTTTATATTGATCCGGTCACCGGTTTCGAGACCAAGTGTATGGCCGGTAGAATCGAATGTATTGCTGATCAATGTATTCGCGGTTGCAGGAACACGTAAACCACTCACAGTATAAGTACTTCCACCGGCGATTGATGGCGGGAACGTAAATGCGCCGGTTACGTAAGAATTCGAACCGGGACGTGAGTTGGTTACCTGAAGTCCGTTGATTGGAGTTGCAGGATCAAGACTTGAATCAACAACAAGATTTCCATTCGTTGCATTGACTGTTATAAAACCGCTTCCCGTCTGTGCCCGCAAGTAGGTCTGAAGACTCGCTGCAAGCGATGTGAGCGTTGATGTGTCAGTTACCGGAATGCGAATTGAGTTGGCACCGTTTATTGATGCAATGATTTCATCACCGACCTGAATACCGAGATCATTACCATCACGGTCAAATAATGATGTAAGCAAATCGTTTGATTCAGCTTGTGTAATAAAACGGTTTGAATGTGTAACTGTTCCCAAACCCTGACTGTCGCTATCAAGGTTGCAGGTGTAACGGATCTCGGTTGTCGCACGTGCCGGAGCTTTTTCGCCATAAGGAATACGAAGATCACCAATATGTGATCCTGCCGGAAAGGTTCCATCAACTGCTGCGGTCATACCCTGAAGCCTGTAACCATTGGTCGGAGAAACCAGATACCCTTCTCCATCAAGCTGAAGTGCACCGTTTCTACTGTAGTAAGTTCCTGTTGCTGCATTATTATAAGCAAAGTAAGCTTTTCCCTCAATGGCAAGATCGGTAATCTGACCTGTTGTCTGAAGATTACCCTGGTTGAGAATTGTGTCGATTGACCCGATCTGCATTCCAAGACCGATCTGAAGAGGATTTGTACCACCGGCATTTCCCGCCGGCCGTGATGCGCCCTGTAATAACTGCGCCATAGATTCCTCAAACGTAACACGACCGGATTTATAACCAACGGTGTTTACGTTTGCAATATTGTTACCGATTACGTCCATCGAAACCTGATGATTCCTGAGTCCGCTGATTCCTGCATAAAGTGACCTGACCATATATTCCTCCTGATCAGGCAGTGACGCGAATTTCGTTGATGATACGTCTGTCGTTCGGTATCATCAAAACATCCTTTCCGGCTTTTTATATCCGGATTGGTCCTGCTTTTAATCTGCGATCACTGCACTATCAATGTTTGTAAATACGTTTTCTTTTAAACTCTCTCCATCCATGGCTGTGATCACCGTCCTGTTCGGGATATTAACAATAAATGCAAGATCCTTCATTAAAATGAGCGAGTCCTTCGCCCCCTTGTTGGCAGCTCCCGAAACTGCTTTCTCAAGTTTCCCCATTATTTCCGGGGTGATATCAATGTTTCTGCTTTTTAGCCGCGTTGATGCATGACTTGAAAACCTCACCTCACTTTCGAGTTTTGTACTGAGTATCTGGGAGAATGCAGGTGTATCTGTACTTTTTCCAATCTGCTGACCACCTGATACCTGACCTGCCTGCCTTGATGGAGCTACAACACCACTACGATGTGCAGCGATCCTCTGCTGCATATCAAGAGAGATTCCATCATTTTTTGCCACGTTCATACGGCACCTCCCTGATCGGTACTCCTGACAGTATCACTAATATCAACTATGTCCTTAATACCTACCGATATACTGCCCACCCGTAAACGTGTCTCGGCACCAAGATTCATCACACCGCTTACAACTCCTTCTGCGAATGAATACAGTGATGGATCCTGTCCCTGGCCTGAAATCCTGATAAAATATTCACCGGGATTTACATAGCCACCGCCATTCGAACTACCGTTCCATCCGAAATCCGCAACACCATCAGCACCAGCCTGAACCGTTGTAGTGTAAACGATATTTCCCAGCTTATCGGCAATTTGAACACCGACCTGCCCACGTCCACCGGTACTGATACTGATCGGCACCGATTCCTTGTCTGCACCGGTATACCGAATGGCATCACTGCGGACGCGAATAGTCTTACCGATCATTGAGATTGCCGTTTGAGGACTAAGCATCGATTCACTTACTGAACTACCACCGGATACATCAAGCACGTTGCTAAGAGGAAGCTCCTTACCGCTTATCTTTACCACTGTACCATCATCCGTAAACCGCACACCGGTAATCGTATCCTGTACAAAAGCGTAAATCCCGCTGTCATTCTTTGCTTCATCAATTTCAATCGTGTATTTACCGCTCCGTGCATACTCGCCAAAATCGGTCAGACCATCCCAGGTTATGGTCTGCGAATTTTCCTCATCTTTCTGCGATGCCTTCAGTGTTTTTACCGTTTCGCCATCACTGTTGACAATACGCACCGTTGCTTCAGTCGCATTACCAAGATGAATATTGAGGTCTTCAGTATTTCCTGCTTTAGCAACCCAGCTAAGCTCCTTTTGCTCAAGACGAACGGTTTTTCCAATCATCGAAATTGCACTTGTGTTACTGATTGACTCTGCACTTTTGCTTTGTGCGTCAACGGTACTCTTGAACGTATCTCCAAGTTTCCCTATTGCAGTTTCGATATTTGAGCTGCTTTCCAGTGATCTGAACTGTGCAAGCTGTGATACAAACTCGGTATTTTCCATCGGATTCAATGGATCCTGATACCGGAGTTGTGTTACAAGAAGCTGTAAAAACTGATCCTTCCCCATCTCCTTTTCTGCGCCCTTGAAAAGATCGGTCGTACGGTCTCCTGTTACCGTACTTGATGCCGTATTGATAGAGCCGTCCTCATTAAGTGACGCTTTCGCGGTATATGCTTCAGTGGTCTTCCCTATCAGACTGGATATTGAATTTGATACTGCTCCAGTTCCCATATTTCACCTCCTTTCCTTATGCAAAATATTCAACTGAATTGTTGCCGAAACGCCTGCCGGTTTCGCCTTTTGTATCAACAGAGTCCTGTTCTGTTGTGTCATCACTGCCTGTATCACCGGAACCATTCCTGCCGTGATGTGCCTGATGATTCTCAACAAACTGTTCTGCGAATCCGTTATGATCCTTACCGCCATTCTGTACATTTACTTCAAGAGAACCCGTCTGAAGATTATGCTGGGCAAGTGAATCTTTCAGCGACTGAAAGTTGTTTTCGACAATTGCTTTCACCTGCTGATTCTCCACCTGAATTTTGGCCGTAACAATATCTCCCTCAATACGGATCTTTACGGTTACATCTCCAAGCGATTCCGGACGAAGCTGCACACGTACCTCAGTAACACCATTGCGTATCGCATTGTTCATCTTGTCACTGATCTGGTTGATCACCGATTGTTCGATAACTTTCGGAAGACTATGCGATGATCGCAGCTCCTGCACGACACTCTGCTGTGTCTGCTGTGCTTTCACCGTAATTTCTGTTACCTGAATCGTCTGTTCGATCTTAACCTGTTCTACTGAAACATCACGTGCAAGTACAGGTCCTGCATTAAGTAAAGGCGCATTGTCTTTGTTAGCAACAAGTGCATCCGCATTCTCAGCAACTGTTTTCTCATGTTTCTCAAGTTTGAGCATCGCACGATAGATCATGGTATCATATGATGCAACACCGGCTTTTGACAGTGTTGACTCGTTTGATACATCGGTGATCGAAATCTGCTGTTGTGAAACCGATGAATCCTTGACAAGCTCGTTGATCTTCTTAATGAGTTGTGACAGACTTGATGAATCCTCGGATTGGTTGAGTGCCTTTCCGAAAATCTTCTTCATCTGCTCTGATGCAACGGCTATTTGTGATGGATCAATGGCCTGAGGAATCCCTGTTGCAAATGATGTATTTGTCAATTGCGCCAGCTTTGCCTGAACATCCTCTGCCTTACCAAGGATATTGATACCGATTTCGACTTTGAAAAGCTGTGCGTTTAATTTGACAACAAGGTCATCCGCCTCACCCTTTTCAATAATTTTTTTACCGGTGTCAATCGGTTCTCCCTGTGATACCGACGCCTCAAGAGCACCAATAATGGTTTTCAGATCGTGAACGATTTGAGTCAACTGATCAACTGTTTCCGATGTCGGCTGTGTGAAGTTCACGTTTTCAAGTCCTGATACGATATTGAGATTCAGTGTTCCCGCGATATCAATCAGTGCCTGTTTGATCGTTTCCGATGCCTGTGCGAGTTGACTATCAGTAAGCTGACTTATTTCTGAATCCTTCAGTTCAGTCTGATTTTCAACACTGTTAACCACTGTATCCTGAATCTGAGCATGCTCACTCTGAGATTTGGTTTCGTCAGCAGATGATACATTTCCAGACGGTTCCTTTGACAAATTGCTTGAGCCTGATTTATCATCCGTTTTACTCATTTGCCGGTTATCGACTGGTTTATTCATCTGTCTGGTATCAACCTTCTGATCGGAATCCTGTTTACTGATAAAACTGCGCCGTGTCGTGTATTGATTTGATTCATCACGGCTTAACACGTTTTTCTCAGCTGACTTATTAGCATAGGAATTTAATCGTGCAACTTCGTTATATGTCTCCTGGAAACGACTTGTCGTTTTCGTTTCCTGATCTTTTCCGAACCCCGTGGCTGAATCACGATTTGCTATGCGATTCTGACTACGGTCCATCCGGTTGGAACGTGGAGTATCATTTTGTCCACTGCCAAGATTGAATAACATTGCATCTGTTCTCATACGTTCACCTCCTTTCTTTGTGTTATGTGTTAAAATTGCCTCACTCCCCGGCCCCCTCTCCATTGACATGGAGAGGGGGTGTCAGGAGATTTTTTTTATTTTAATCAACCACCACAAGGGTGGGAGTTCTTTCTTTTTACTGTCTACTACCCTCGCCCCCAAAATCCCCCGCAGGGGGACTTGATTAAAATCAGGAACTTATTACCTGATTGTTTTAAAGTCCCCCTGCGGGGGATTTTGGGGGCGCGTTACCGTCCACCGATCCGGCTTGTAATTGCTGCTGCTCTATCCGGGGCCATCGCTGCCAGAATCTTTGCCTTTTGGCGATCATCGGTCATGGCACCGAGAATTTTTGCAGCCTGATCCGCTGAAAATGATTCGATAATCTGGGCCGCCTCAAGCGGCTTCATAGACATGTACACTTTTGCCTGTGCTTTGTATTTCTTCATTTCAAGGGAATCACTCTTCTCGACCAGAGCTTCCATCTTTGCACGCTGCTGGGCAATAAGGTTTTGCTTCTCATCAAGCTCCTTTTGAGCAATCTCCATTCTCGCCTGTAACTCCTGCAACCGTTCCCGTTCCTTCTGGATTTCTTTCTTTTCGTTTTCAAGAGCCTGAAAAGTCCTTGAATTTGAGATCATGATAGAATCGGTCTTTTGAGTCCGTTTTATCACCTGAAGCTTCTTTTCCTCCTCAACAGCTGTTTTAGGAGTTCCGTACTCGATACGAAGCATTCCGGTTGCAAAAAGTACTGCCGCATAGATCAACGGAAACGATACTACTGCGACCAGTAAAACAATAAGTATTTCTTTAAACTTGTTCATGTTACTTCCTTGTATACCCAGAGCATTCGGATATGTGAATACGCAACGGCTGTGCCAGATAGAAAATTTGTATTGCCCCGGCGCAATTTATTCAATAAAAATCATACTGTTATAAAGACATACATCAGGGTGATCCAAGGATATAGTATGCTTCAGATGCGGTATTGTCTGCCGGTTATAGAGGAAAAATGTGCTGATTCTGTTTCCTAAGCCGTGTCGCAGGATTTGCCTGGTTCGGTAACAAAATTCCCCCTTAATCCCCCCTTACTAAGGGGGGCGCTTCCAGCAGGGATTGTCTGGTGCTGCTGATGTTGATAAACAACGTATCGAATACGCCCAAAAAGTATATTCAGGTTACACAATTATTGACAACAAGAAACCCCCTCCACATGCTGGTTTTAAGAAGATTATTGTATAAGGAGTACTGAAATTCGTTCAATCGTTTGTCATATGATAATCACTCATTGCTGAAGCGAATTCATAATAAGATTATCACGATATCCATTTTTCAACTACTTTGGTGAACACGGTTTTAAAATAACAGTAAGGACATATACATTGACTACATTTGGAAAAGATCTGACAAGCGGAAGCATACCGAAAAATCTGTTCAGGTTTGCTATTCCGGTTTTTCTGGCGAACGTGCTTTCATCAGGCTATGCAATTGTTAACACTATCTGGGTGGGCCACCTTTTGGGTGGTGTTGCTGTTGCAGCAGTTGCCGTAACATTTCCAGTAGTTCTGCTGATGGTTGCAATTGCAAACGGTGCGACAACTGCCGCGTCAGTAATGATCTCTCATAATTTCGGAGCGAAAAACAATGATGCCATCCAGAAAATAGTTGATACATCGTGGAGCGTTGGCATTATTGTTGTGATTGTCACTTGTCTGTCAGGATATTTCGGGGCGGAAACAATTCTCCGGCTTATGAATACGAGCAGTGAAGTGCTTGCAATAGCAACAGGCTTTCTTCGTTTGACAATATTACAATTTGTATTCATGTATCTCGGTTTTATGCTTTCATCAACACTGAGAGCTGTCGGGAACAGTAAAATCCCCCTTATGTTTACTGCCTTAGGTACAGTGCTCAACACGATCCTCGATCCACTTATGATTATCGGTGTTGGACCATTCCCGGAACTCGGATTAAACGGCGCAGCGTATGCATCACTGATATCCAGTGGCATTACAGCGTTTATCGGACTCATTTACTTTTGGAAAAAATACAATCATACGCCACTTGTCCCTAAAAGTCTTACCTTAATACCATTGTATGTCAATCAGATATTCGGTATCGGCTTTCCAACATTTATTCAGCAGACCATTATTTCACTCTCTGTAGCATTTGTTACTATTTTTGTAAACCGTTTCGGGCCGGATGCAACTGCCGCATTTGGTATTATCGGAAGAATAGAATCAATGGTAATCATGCCGGCAATTGCGATGCTTGTCGCAGTGTCAACATTAACTGCGCAATCGATTGGTGCAGGTAAAACAAACGCAATTCCAATAGTTTACAAGTGGGGATTACTTATCAATACGCCGGTTATTGCATTAATCTGCCTTGTTTCCATATTCTTTCCTGTAGCAGTAATGCGCCTCTTTGTCACTGATCCGGAAGTTATTGCCATCGGAGTACAATATCTTCACACCGCTGGCTGGGCATATATCCTGATGATCTCCATATTCGTCACCAACGGAGTTCTTATTGGTGCGAAAAAAGCTATGATAACGATGTTTTTTTCACTGATCTCGCTGGGTATTTTTAGAATTCCCCTCGCAGCATTTCTATCCAAAACATCACTTGGCCTAAAAGGAATATGGATCGCCATTGCAATCAGTTTTTTCATCAATGCACTACTTGGTTTTCTCTTCTATATCTCCGGCCGATGGAAAAAAGGAACTGAACTACCGGTTTCTGTTAATGAAACATTAACCGTAGAAGCCGAAGTTGAGGGGGCGGAAGTTGTTTCGAATGTGTGATTGGGGGACGTAGTAAGTAGCAAGAAGATGACAGGTAAATACAGGAGACAATTTGCTCGAATAGATTTATTTAATGCTGTGTAACTAAAATGTAAAGATCGTGCTATGGAAATTCGACGGCCATATAGCACAACCGGAACACTCGCATCTCCCACTTAGTCAATTAACAACCAATCAGTCACCGGTTAAATTGCTGTTCACACGGAATGCCGTCATGATCACCATATTCTCAAATATTATTTCAACTCCCCCTCTTCCGCTTGCGGTGAGGGGGCTGGGGGGTGAGGCATTTCCTACTCATCCCCAAAAACTTTCCTGCGCATCTGTTTTTTCGAAGAGTCAACTTTCTTACGGTCAAGCCGCTCTCTTTTAACAGCTCTCGGAATTTTTGTTTCTATTCTGGGCGGTTCTTTGTGGTTACGTTTTTCAACTTTTTCTCGAAGCCGCTCCAGACATATCTTTTTATTAAGATACTGACTGCGTTCCTGACGTGATATCACCACGATACCGCTTGGCCGGTGCACCATACGCACTGCGCTATCGGTCTTATTGACATGCTGCCCCCCGGGGCCACTTGACCTGAATGTGGTAACATCACACTCCTCCAGCAGTTCATCATCGGAGGATGGAAGTATTATTTCACTGGTATTATCGCCTGTCATGCTCTTTTTCCTGCAAAGAGTTCATACTCATATAAACGACACTCTATCTGACCGCTGTAAAACGGTATCTTCCGTTTCGATTTGAGCCCGACTTTACTAATAAGCGTGGTATTACCGGTAAAGATATAACCACGATACCCCTGACACTTATGCTTTAAAAATGTCCCGAGACCACGATATTCATTTTCAAGTTCAGCTTCATTTCCCATTCTTATTCCGTACTCCGGATTAATCATGACTATCCCGTTTCCATCAGGAATCGTTGTCTGATCATACTCGCATATTGAAAACCTGATGCAATCCTTTACACCGGCATTCTCGGCATTCTGCCTTGCAGCGTCTATAGCATCTGATGAAATATCGGTTGCTATTATCTGGCTCTGGATCGGACGTCGGATTGCAGCAATCGCTTTTTTACGCACCTCCGTCCAGGCTTCACTATTAAAAAGCATGGTATGCATAAACCCGAAGTTATTTCTCAAAAGCCCGGGTGCTTTGTTGATCCCCATAAGTGCTGCCTCAATGGCAAGTGTGCCGCTTCCACACATTGGATTGACAAAATGTTCAGCGGATTTCCATCCGGCAGCCAGTATCACACCGGCAGCAAGCGTTTCCTGCATCGGTGCACCCATCGGATTTTTCCGATATCCGCGTTTTGAAAGCGGTTCACCCGATGTGTCAATATAGATCCGGCAGACATCACCCTTCCAGAAAAGATTGATCACCACGCCGGTCCGGTCAGGCCCGCTGTCAGGCCGTCTCCCCTTCTTTCGCGATATTCTGTCAACAATAGCATCTTTGCATTTAACATTTGCAAAACGGGAATCGGTAATTGTCGGGTTATCAACATGCGATACGACCGACAAATATTCGTCCGGTGAGATCATTGTCTCCCATGGAATAGAAAAAACGTTTTTATAAAGATCATCAGGGGTATCGCATCGGAAATATTTAATCATGTAGAGCACGTGATGCGCTGTGCGAAGGTGAAGATTCAATGCGTAGGTATCAGGATAAAACCCTTCTGTTTCGACACCTGTTGTCCCGGCCCTGATTATTGGATATCCTAACGCTTTGACCTCATCGGCACAAGCTTGAGCCAAACCTTTTGGTACTGTGATCAATATACTGTTTTTCATTATACTCTTTTCTTGCCGGTATGCACAAAATATCCCGAAACAACGGGAAATGATTTACGATGCTTCTTATTTCAGCTTAAAATACCTTCCGGAGCACACCATGAAAACTACCTATGTGTAAACAAACACAAAATATGATGTTTTTTACACAAACAACAGGTATTTTTATAATGTGGATGTTTTTTAATATCTGCCACGTGTCACACGTCACATGGCATTTCAAAAGGATTAATATGTTTTTTCAAAATGTTACGCTGCTTGATGATGCAATAAAAGCAAATATGCTTCCTGAACTTGAAACATTTCCGTGCCCCTATGACTCATCAAAAGTCAAAAGCGGTGTAATAAGAATTGTTTTCCCCGAGTTTACCTGCGTCTGTCCAAAAACCGGATATCCCGATTTTGCATCAATCGCACTATACTATCTTCCATCAGAAAAGTGTATCGAACTCAAATCATGGAAACTCTATCTTAATTCATTCAGAATGATCGGAACTTTTCACGAAACAGTGACATCACACCTCTTTACCACACTTAATAATGTGTTAAAACCAAAATGGCTGATGGTTGCCGGAGACTTTTTTCCTCGCGGCAATGTTGATACTACTGTCGTATTCGAAACACCGACTGAGCGCCCCTCAGGTGCAGATCTTTTAATCGCTCCGTTAAAACCATACTGCAAGTCCTTCGGTGAGTAAAATAAAAAGTGGGGTGAAATACCCCTATTCTTGTTTATTTTCAGAATCCCCCGATGCTATAATTAAATCAAATACACGAAATTTTTCCTGATGGTCATCGGGGAGGTTACCATGATCGATAAAGATAAGACAATCGCAAAAGCACTTCATAAATACCGGCAAGTACGACCAGTTCCCGGCAAGCACAATCTTGATGATTGTTTTGTCTGTCTTCGCGGGCAATACTATCTTCTCTTCAGAAGTTCTGATGACAAAAAAGCACATCGAATCAGAGCTGTAGCCCGATTGCCAAAAAAACATTATGTCAGAATGTGGTTAAAAAATCTTATATCATACTGTTATCTTTTAAACAAACCAATCCTGCTCAGGGTATACTTTTTAAGCCAAAAGCAGATCCATGCAATCGATTCGTTCTATCGGTTCATGAATCAAAAAGTCCTGATCAGATCACTCTTTTTTAGAAAAGAGCAAATGGAGTATTTCAACAGGATCTATGCATTTTTCAATAAGCCCATACCACTACGTTCATTAATCATGCGATAGGGAGGAAGTGACGGGTTACAAAAGTTTTGGTGTGGGTAGACATAAATCACTAATTTTTTACAGCAGTTAGAAGAAACACGGTGAATGTTGTACTCCTCCCCTGACTATCAGGTTTTTGTATCTCCGTGGCAGTTTGTGCAGAGACAAAACCGAAACCAGCTTCCTCCAATAACGAAGTAAACTTGTTTCTGTCGAAGCCGAAATGAAAAACGCCATCATTGTTTTCATGAAAATTTCCATTCTCACTGTCAAGATCTGCAATAAACAGTTTTCCATTTTTCTCCAGAATTGCGTGAAGTTTCTTTAATAACAGGGGAATATCTTTTATATGATGCATCGTCATGCTGCTCACGATACAATTGAATGGCCCTGATGGCAGTTCGGCATTGTCGATATCAACCAGTGCAGTGCTAACATTGTCAATCGCATAATGTGTTATTTTATTGTTGAATACATCAAGCATCCCGCGGGAACTGTCAACACCGGTGATTGTATCGACAAGCGGTTCAAGTGCAAGACTGACAAGTCCGGTACCACACCCGAAATCCATCAGCGAATCTCTTTTATCAAGCATACCCGTCGCAATAATTGTCTCGGCAATTTTCTGTGCAACCCTGACACGCCCTGGATTCTCATCCCAGGTCGCAGCATCTTTATTAAAATCTCTTACTATATTCAAGTTATTCCCCTATGATAATATATCTGATTATTTAACAGTGTTGACAATATAAGAGTATGCTTTTGATTTTATCCTGCTCCCCCTCTACCGCTTGCGGAGAGGGGGCCGGGGGGTGAGGCTGAAGTGAGGCTCACGTCATACCCTACTCTTTCGGATAGAAATATAAATGACAAGCTTCATTCTTTTTCTTTTCCCCGATTGTAAAATACCCTTTACCATCAGCACTAAAACAGACAGCTTCACCCTGAGATTCCTTAACATAAGGTAACTTCTGAGGTTTTCTCCTGATTGTTTTTATTATAGTATCTTTTGGTTTCATCTTCCAGTAAAGAACCTCATGGTAGTTTTTCATGATAATCTCAGTTCCGTCACTACTGATATCTGCAGCAACAATTACGGACAGATCAAGTGTATCAAGATACCTGAGAGTTACCGTCTTCATCGTATCCTGAGGAAATGGATGCCTGTATATACGGACATTCATCTCCCTTTTTGTCACAATATAACAATCCCGTGTCAACGGATCAACCATCAGCGCTTCAGCATCACGTTTCCCGTCGGCATACCTGAAACGAATTGTTTCGATATTTGAGATTGTATCAACAATAGAGTTTTTTGATGAATCAATGAGTGGCTCCCTGAAACGATAGATCCTTTTTTCATCATACCGGGCTTTATTATCACCTGTTTCCGCTATGTAAACATATGATACTCCGCTGTCGGGCCCGGGACCTACAGCGATATCCTCCCAGTCACGAGCCATAATTCCCTTCAGATAAATGGTTCCACATAGGCGTCCGCTTGTATGTAGTGCAAAAATACGGCTTTTGTCACCGCTGTCATTATGAACCCACAATATGCCTGCATTCAATCTGCTTGCAGCAATCCCTGATGCCTCATCGATACCGGGTGCATCGACAATACCGTAATCAATCCGATCTCCAAACTTTCCATAGATATTAATTGACAGAATTAAAACAAGGATACACAATCGTAGTAGCAGCATTCTCTAGTAGTTTCTCCCTGCACGTTTAATCATTGTCTGGTTTATACGATTACTTCCCGGGAGATTCTTTCGTCCACTGAGCAGATACGACACTGGTGTGTGTCCTGTGTTAACAAGATGAAATTGTTCTCTGGTAATCAGTGAATTGTTTTGACCATTCCGGAGTTTTTTGACCTTCATGATATTTCTCGCGTAATAATAGAGATGACAATCGCTGTTTTCCTCTTCACTTAATGTAAAATATCCCGAACCATTACAATCCCAGGCCAATCCTTCTCCCTGAGGTTCCTCCTGATAGCTGATTGTGGAAGGACTCCGTTTCATGGTCTCCTGGATCGTTTCTGATTCCTTCCGTTTCCAGTAATAGATTTTTTTATAGGTCTTAATAATAATTTCACGCCCGTCAGCAGATATATCACCGGCAACTACTTCGGTCAGGTCAAGTGTGTCAACGCACTCCAGTGTATCAACCGACGTAAGCGGCTGAGGATATGCTGCTTTGTAAACGAGTTCCTTTTTCTCATTCTTTGTAATAACATAATAATCTTTTGTAATCGGATCAAGCATCAGCGCTTCTGCGTTCTTTTTTCCATCAGGATAACAGAACTTAAGTACATCAACATTTTCAATAGTGTCAATAACTGAGTCCTGCGTCGTTGTTACATCAGGCTCTTCACAGCGATACACATATTTAACATCATACTCCAGATCATTATCACCAATGTTGCCGATATAGATATAACTTTTATGGTCTTCGGGCCCCGGGCCAACAGCAATATCCTCCCAATCGCGGTCTTTTGCATTTTGAACATAGTAAATACCAAGATGTTTCCCGTTTCCATTCATCGCATAGATGCGGTTGTTGTCTTTTGTATCATTATGTGTCCATAATACACCGGGATTTTTTTTGCTGGATGCAATCCCGGATGCTTCCTTTATTGCGCTGTATTCGACTTTACCTGAATCACTCTGTGAACCGAACTGTGCGAATGAAACTGCTGCGTAAGTTATTAAAAACAAAGATGATTGTGCAATTTTCCAAAAAACCACATCTACTCCTGACCAGAATGTATACTTTTACCTGTATTATAATAATAGTATAATATAAGTATATTTTAATGAAAAACACATGCTTTTATGGAACACACCATGATCAATAAATGCTGCATAAACAATAAAACATCCATCTGCCCGAAATTATGATTTTACTCAAATCAGTACAGGAAACTTACACATGATCATCGCACACGGACCGGCCGGGTACCTTTTAACAAAAGTTTTTGCAACTACATTACTCCGCAATTCAATAGGCTCAATCAATAACTCACGACGCTATAACCTTTTAATTTTGGCAGGAATTATCGGCGGAATCATGCCCGATTTCGATTTTGTGTATCACATCTTTATTGATTCCGACCGGACACCACATCACTCGTATATTACGCATATGCCCATTTTCTGGATCTGCATGATGAGTCTTCTTGGTATTACAGGAAAACTGTTGAAAAAGCCCTATTTCTCGGCAGTATCCATCACAATGTGCAGCGCAGCACTATTACATCTTATTTGTGACACGATAACCGGCCCTATTTACTGGCTATATCCATTCAATATGCACCCATTTAATGTTTTTTCGGTAAGCGGGAAATATATCTGGTGGGTACATAATTATATATACCACTGGACATTCCTTATCGAGATTACCATCGTGACAATCGCAATGGCAGTATTTCTGCGAATACAGGAAACGATTCGTTATTTGTTAACAATTTTACAAAGAGACAAGACGCTGCAGGCGATCTTTGTTCGCCTGGGTATATGTGCTATTGGTATCACGCTGATCATACTCATCGGCTCGATCAAGTTTGATTTTGACCGCAGGGTATTTCAGAAGATAATAATGCTGAAACACTACGTTTCGCGTAATGCATCAATAATCAGGTAAACTTCAGCGTTTCACGGGGCATTGTACATTGTGAGAGTGTGTTGTTCTGACACACTCTCAATGTTGGCGTACTCTGCAGTTTATGGTGTACTCACCCACTATATACCTGTTGCATTAAGTGCTCCGGTTGTTAAAAGGGTTTTGCTTTCTGACTGATGAGCCTATTTACCTCCAGATAATTTCCACAGGTTTGCGTCGTGGAATGGAATGCACTTCAAATTGAGGATATCCTATCATCATTGCACTTTTTATGATTCGCCCATCAGGTACCATCATAGCCTCCTGAAGTGGTTTTTAAGCATCAATAGCCAATTGAACGAAACCAGCCCAGCATGTTCCTATCCCAAAAGAAGGTGCTGCAAGGTCGATGTGTGTCATGGCAATTACTGCATCAGTCGGATCATCTATCTGCCGTTCTGTTTTTGGTATATGTGCAAAAAGCAGATGCGGGGCATTGTAGCAGATTAAATCCATATCCTTGTCCCACATAGAAATTAATCTGGAAACATATGGCCCTAATGGATGAGATGTGTTCTGAATTGTTCTAAACCAGTCAATCGTAAGTCCGGCGATTTTTTTCACCTCAGAGAAACCGCTGATTACAATCCATTTAACGGGTTGTTGATTTCCACCGGAAGCGGCATATCGTGCTGCATCAATAATTTGAGAGATCAGATCTTTATCTACCAACCTGGAGGAAAAGTGACGAATCGAACGACGTTTCTTCATGTACAACGAAAGTGTCTGTGGATCGACATAGCCCTCTTGTGGTGAAACAGATACTTTATCTTCAATAAAGTAGTCCAACAAAAGGGCATCCTGTTTACAAAAAGATTCACAATGGCCGCATTTCAGGCAATAATCCCTGTTTTCTTCAAGTACTGTTGGAAAACTCGAAGAAGTTGATTTTTCAATAATTCCCATTACGCAGACAGTGGAACAAATGTTGCATTTAGTACATTGTTTATCATTAATTGTGATATTCGGCATATAATTAAACCTCCATAAACAGTTTACAAAACATATTTACTATTCGCAATAAATTTCGCATTACAATCAGCGTTGCTGTTACTATTCAACTATTTTTTAATTACCACTTCGTAATTATTTTAATTATTATTTCACTATGCGCTTCTTTATCAAAGTACGTTCAGGAGGTTGGAGTTGTCAAGGGAGGATATAAACGAGTTGTATCATCCTGCAGTTTCAGTTTTTACTTCTTCAGGTTTAGATTCCCACTCAAAAAAACCATACGTTTTAATAGTAAGATCTGCGAGTCTTCTCAGATACGTTATTTTATCGTCAACCTGACAGGATTCCATAATTTTCCGTGCGTAACCACCAATCTCGGGGTACAATCTTTCAGTAGCAGCAATTAATTCTTTCTGACGCGGCATAAAAACCTGTTCTTTATAGTAATACCATCCAAGTAGAGCCTGTACAGAATCAGAGATAAAGATATTCGCCATTCCGGTATCCTTATTCTTAATGTCGAGCGCATCCTCCAGAAACACTGCAGCTTTGTATCGTAGCATTGTTGCCTGAAATTCGTCGAAGTCGGGTTTCATGTTCAGATACTTTGATGCGCTTGCAATTAATTCACTTACAATACTCTCTTTGTTAATCAGAACATAGCCGGTTGATAGCATATGCGCGGTACATTGTCGTTGAGATTTGTATTCATCCTGTAAATTTTTAATGATTGAACATGGCGGATTGACAAAGATTTCAAATGGAATATTTTTGAATATTTTCTGAATGCGCTGACGAAAACCGGCGTTATGAATTACAAACATATCAAAATCACTTGACATATCAGGATTACCCCTGATAATTGTTCCTGCTGCAATTACTCCCACAGGATTAAATTTATCAATTATCCATTCAACACCATCTTTTAAGGCATCTAAATACTTTTCATTTAATTCAGGCCAGCTTATACTATTTACATTGTTCATTGTTGTATCACTTTCAAGTTTGCTTTTCTCAGTATCTCTTATTGTAAACAACTAACAATTGTCATTAGTTCCATGGAACCCCGCCAAAACTCATCGCAGCTTTCCTGCCTAGTTCAGCCCCGGCCAATAAAGCATCGGGAATATTGCGCATCTTATAATAACTCGCAGTAAATCCCGCCTGAAAAGCATCACCACACCCAGTTGTATCAATCACTTTTGCAAGTGGTAACGCTTCCTGAGCATACGTTTTGTTATCCGAAAACGCCATACTCCCCCCGGCACCTAATGTCAGCACAATAACTTTCTCTGGTACCTTTTTTGCAATTTGAGCCAGATCTCCGATCATGTCAACAGTTCCTCCGAAGAAGACAATATCGGCAGTTGTCATGGAATACTGAAGCAGATCATAATCCCTCAAATGTAAAAAATCCACACTCAGCAGCTGCGTTGTTTTACGAGCGAGAGTGGAATTGAAAAACGGACAATTAGCATGTGTGGCCCAGACATCAAAATTATTCAGGTAGGTCCAATCGGTATCTGTCATACTAAATGACTCATAAACCCCGCTCTCCCACGCTCCATCAACACCGAATCGTTCACCTGCAGCATCATTAATAATTTTATTCCGTGCTGTAAATCCATCGATTCTTTTAAGACAGGTCATATCTACCTGTTTATTGGCGAGTAATGTTACCAGTCGATCTCCGGCATCATCTGTTCCCAATGCACCGATAAAGGCACTTTGAAAACTGAGTTCCCTGAAACGAACCGCTTGATTCAAAGAGTTGCCACCTGCATACCAGGCGTTTTGTTGCGGAAAGAAATCAATTGCCGCAACACTGAAACACGCTACGTTCACGATTTCCCCTTTCAAAATCCAAGCCTGGAATCATGTACACGTTAAATTGAACGAAATTCATTGTATCTCCTACGTTTGTAACAGTATCCCCACATTCACACCACAATCGTGATAATCATTCTGAATCACTTACTTGCCGTAACAACATTATAATCGAATATAAATCGGGATCCGGATTAATTGCGAAAGTGTATTGTGAAAATGATATACCTGAAAAAACAACCAGTAACAGGATATCGCATTGTATCATTAATAAAATCATATTGATATGTTTTGTACCTGTAAACGCACTGTTTTGGGTGATTTGTCCAATTGCAGTCTGGATACTAAACAATAGTTTTAAAAACATGTTTCAGATTTGCTTGGCAAATAGCTATATTCGAGTAGCAGTTGCTATGTTCCATTACTCCTTTTTGTAAACATTGCCGGTTAAGAGGATAATAAACCGGACAAACAACTGTCAGTACATTTTATTCTGTTTTATTTGTCCCTGTAGAGAAGTCAGCGTAACTTTTTTGAGTTTTATTGATGTTTGGGTGTTAAAGGGGACAACTGATTGACTAACCCACTGTAGGAGGCATTCACATCTATGGTTCAAACAACTACTATTGTACCTATCAGGCACTTATCACAGGAACATTCCCTTTCATGGTTTCAGGAAAGAATGTGGCTTCTCAATCGTAAAAATCCTCGTGATTTAAGTTATGACATTCCTGTTGTATTTCTACTTGATGGCGAGATAAACATCAATGCTCTTAATAGAAGTATCACTGAGGTTCTTGAACGTCACGAGACATTACGGGCCCGATTTATTATAAACAAACGCGGTGAGACTGTTCAGGTGATTACACCAAACCAACCTTTTTCACTGAAGATTATTGATGTTCAGGAATCTGAAATTCCGCATTTTATTGATCAAAATATGCGCTATGTTTTTGATCTTGAAAAAGGACCTCTGTTTATAGGAAGTCTCTTAAGGATTAGTAGTAAACGTCATTTACTGCTCCTCAATGTACATCACATTGCAGCTGATGGCTGGTCGATAGAGAGTATTCTATTTTCAGAGTTACAGGAGAATTACGAAGCATTCGCGTCAGGCACTACGCCATCAATGAAACCGTTGCCCGTTAAATATACCGATTTTGTGCATTGGCAAAGAAATGTTTACATCGCAGACAGTATTTCATTCTGGCAGAAACATTTGGAAGGCTATGAAGCATCACTGGAATTGCCAACAGATTTTCTAAGATCTCCCAAGTCTGGCAGCACCAGTGATCGATTGGAATACAAGTATTCCACTGAATTTTCGCAGGCACTTGAAAAATTCGCTCAAAAACATGGTTGTACAATGTTTATGAGTCTGCTTGCCGGTTTTGCACTCACCGTTAACCGGTATACCGGCAAGGATGATCTTTGTATCGGGACAACAACATCCGGAAGAATTTTCCCGGAAATTGAAAAACTTATCGGATTTTTTATCAATATCCTCCCCTTACGCATTTCAATTGATGAAGATATGAGTGTAAGTCAATTTATGAATAGTATCCGATCGGTTGCACTTTCAGCGTATGACCATCAGGTTGTCCCCTACGAACAAATAGTATACTCATCATTTGTAAACCGTAGTGATGCGTCAAGTTCTCTGGTGCCGCTTGTTATCCGTCATCAGAATTTTCCACGTACCAATCTTGAGAAACAACTTCCGGGTGGTGTTAAATTCGGATCATATCCCGGCTATGAAGGATACCGCACTGCAACAGGAAAAGATGCAATTGCCCGATGTGAAGTTGAGTTGTCCTACACCGGCGATCGCAGCAAACTTGAAGTCGAAATAATTTATGCTTCAGATCTCTACCGGGCTGAAACCATTGAGCAGTTACTGAAACACCATGAACAACTGCTCCTTGAGATGATGACTAATAGTCAAAGCCGGCTTTCAGAGCTTACCATGCTCACCGATACCGATCGTCGCCGTCTGTTTATAGATTTTAATGAGACAAAACGTGATATTGACTTTGACAACAACTTCCTGTCACGATGGGATGAACAGGTACGAAAGAGTCCGGACGCTATCGCTTGTCACGATTCGTTTGGCTCCCGGCGCTATCGTGATATTGCTGCTGCGTCAAATGCGCTCTCATTGACGTTGAATTCAAAAGGTGTAGTTCCTGGTGATATCATAGGTGTTTGCATGGAACGTGGAGCACCACTTCTGTCTGCAATATTCGCGATATGGAGATCGGGTGCTGCATACGTTCCCCTTGACCCTGCGTACCCCGAAAGTTACCTGAAACAGATCACCAGTGATGCGCAACCGAAACTGGTTATCGGTACCAGAGAGCACTTGACAAGACTGGATTTCAAAGAAGAAATTTGTTGTGTCATTGATGCCAGACTCCCGGTAGTACCCGATACTGCCACGATGCCTGTAACTGCTCCGGTCACACCGGATTCTATTGCATACCTTATGTACACATCAGGTTCAACAGGAATTCCAAAGGGTGCAAGGGTTCCTCATCGTCAGTTAACCAACTGGCTCAGCGGACTCGAAACGAACTACCCGTTCACTCCGGATGAAGTAATTGCTCAGAAGACAACTATTGCATTTGCTGTCTCGGTTAAAGAGATTTTTGCAGGTCTTCTCAATGGTTGTACAACAGTTTTCATTGATACAGAGTCTGTAAAAGATCCTGTACTTTTTGTTAATGCGCTTCGTAAATATAAAGCGACCCGCGTAAATCTGGTTCCATCACATATGATGGCAGTTCTTTCTTATATGAAAAAAGAAAAAATCGATCTTCCATCCCTGCAACTATGCACCACAGCCGGTGAACCACTTACTACGGAAATGATCACGGTATTCAGATCGGTACTGCCGCATGCCCGATTGATCAACAATTACGGATGCACGGAGCTCAACGATATCTGCTATTACGATACTACAAGTTTCGATGCCACGCAGCAGGGATTTGCTCCTGTAGGTAAACCAATCCAGAATACACAGTTGTATGTCCTTGACAGATATTCCAGACCGGTACCGCTTGGGGTACCCGGTGAAGTGCATGTCGCGACAGCCGGAATGGCTCTGGGATACCACAACCTTGAGGAGTTCAACAGAGAACGTTTTATCCAGAACCCTTTCAGCAAAGAGTATGGCGGGATTTTATACAATACCGGTGATGTAGTCCGTTACTTGCCGGATGGAAATCTGGAATTTCTTGGCCGATGGGATTTTCAGGTGAAGATCCGCGGTTTCCGTGTTGATGTTCGTCATGTTGAAAAAGTGATGGGTGAATTTGAAGGTATGGGTGTTCGTGCTGTAGTAGGAGAAAACGGACAGCTTCTTGCGTTCTTTGTAAAGCAACCCGGAACAACGACAGACATTGGGAAATTGCGGGAATTCCTTCAACAGAAACTCCCCCCCTACATGGTTCCAACGGCATTTATTGAAGTAAATGAAATGCCTAAACTTCCTAATGGAAAGTTAAACCGTCGGGCGTTGAAAGTCTCAACCGGTATGATTCAGCAAAGTGATACCTACAAAGCCCCTTCTACAAACATTGAAAAAAAGATTGCAGAACTCTGGTCAGAAGTACTTGAAATACCTGAAGATCGTATTGGGAAACGGTCTAACTTCTTCGAACTTGGTGGCCACTCACTCTCTGCAACGCGGTTTATTGCCAGAATAAAAGAACAGCTTGGAGTTGAGGTTGGTTTGTCTGTGGTTTTTGAATATCCTCACCTCGTTGAGTTAGCATCAAATTTATCAATGTCTACGAAAGCTCAGGACAATGATGATTCGATTATTATTGCATCACAAATCAAAAAATCTAATAAACGTCACTCCTCACCTCCAGGATTACTTGAAAATAAGGTTGTTCTGGTGACTGGTGGCAGCAGGGGTATCGGACGCTCTACAGTCAGACTGCTTGCCAGCCATGGCGCCTCGGTTGCGATCAACTATCTCAAAAGCAGTGATCAGGCAATGGCGGTAAAGGAGATAATCGATGAAGACGGCGGGATATCTGAGATTTTTCAGGGAGACACGACTGATCCGGATCAGGTGAATGAACTTGTTAAAAATGTGCGTAACCGTTTTGGGACCATTGACGTTCTGGTTAACAATGCCGCAATTGGTTTTGCAGTGGCACCATTTCTTCAATGTAACTGGGATGATTTTGAACGTAAACTAACTGATGAGCTAAAGTCAATTTTTCTGCTTTCACAGGCAGTTGTTCCCGATATGATCAAACAAAAAAACGGTAGTATCATCGCTGTATCAAGTACGATGTCAAAATCTGTACAACATGGTTACTGCGCTCATGGAGCTGCTAAAGCTGCACTTGATTCATTTGTACGCTCACTTGCTAACGAACTTGGTCCTGAGGGTATACGAGTCAATACTGTTGCACCGGGGCTCACGATAACCGATGCAACTGCTCCGATGGCAGTTCATATCAAGGAAACGGCTGCAACCCGCTGCCCGTTGCGTCGCAATGGTCTGCCGCGAGACATTGCCGGAGCGATTCTATTCCTTGCAAGCGATCTATCGCAATTTATGACTGGAACATACCTGCCGGTTGATGGCGGGTACACAATGCTATAGGAGAGTCAACTATGAAACCATCATTGCTTGTAATTGATAATTACGACTCCTTTACATTTAATCTTGTTCAGATGTTCCGGCAATACCCGCTGGACATCTCTGTTTACAGAGCAGATAAAATTACGGTTGAAGAGGTCGAGCAGAAATCACCGGATTATATTGTTATCAGCCCGGGACCTAAAGACCCTGCTGCAGCAGGAATCTCCATCTCCCTGATTCATCACTTATACAAGAAAATTCCGATATTGGGCGTCTGCCTCGGAATGCAATGTATGAATGAAGCGTTCGGCGGAATAACCGTCAGGGCTCCACTACCAATGCATGGAAAAACCAGCCATGTTGAACATAGTGGAACATTTATTTTTCAGGGAGTTCACCAGCCAACGGTTGTTGCACGATACCATTCACTTGCAGTTCAGCAAATTCATAGTGATCTGGAAGTAACTGCAATAACCAGTGATGGCGTTGTGATGGGGTTATCGCATAAAAATTACCCTCTTCATGGTGTACAATTTCATCCAGAGAGTTTTCTCACCGAGGAAGGTTTTACAATGGTCGAAAACTTTCTGAAATTCGGCCCGCTTAAGGAGCAACTCAAATGAATATTTCAACCTTATCAATTGAGCCGGGCTTTTTACCGGAAAAATCCGACACACTCTTGTCATTACCACTTGAAACAAACCTTTCATTTCTTGATATAGCTGCCAGATTTTCCCACATGACAGGAACGGTGGCGCTTGTCAGTGGTGGTTCAGCAGATTGTGCACGATATAATATTTTAGGTGTCAACCCCTGGCTTTCTCTTACATCAACACTTACTCACACTACCATTACGACTGGTGATCGTACACTAACGATTGAAACTGACCCGTTACAGATGCTTGATTATATTGTCAATCGCTATAAACTAAGCGGAAATGAGCATCCACTCCCCCTTTGTGCCGGTTTACTCGGGTACCTGTCATATGATCTCAAAGACTGCATCGAAGTACTGCCCCGTACCAGTATCGATGATCTTCATTTGCCGCATTTATATATGGTTGCTCCATCGGTTATTCTTATTGAAGACCTTAAACTGAATACAAAGACACTATTTGTTTCGTCAATCAGCGGGGATCCATTTCAGCGTAAAGATGACTTTATTAAAGCAATCAATGCACCTTCGCCTCAAAAAAACAGCAACGTTTCTGCTCATCAGGCTGGAATGAAATCATGTTTCGTCCGTGAAGAATATATGAAAGCAATTGAAGATATCCGTGATTATATCGTTCGCGGTCATGTCTATCAGGTCAATATGTCCCAGCGCTTTGAAACATCATTTAGCGGTGATCCCTATGAACTGTTTGCATCAATGTTCAAACGCAACCCTGCACCTTTTTTTGCTTATATCAACGCTGGTAATCATCATATCGTTTCCACATCACCGGAACGTTTTATCGAACTTCGTGGTAAGCGGGTAGAAACGCGTCCGATCAAAGGAACACGACCACGGGGAAAGACACCTGAAGAAGATTTACAATACCGTAATGACCTGGCAGCAAGTCCCAAAGACGATGCAGAGCTTTCGATGATTGTTGACCTTTTGCGAAATGATATCGGAAAAGTCTGTAGTGCCGGTTCTGTAAAGGTACGTGAGCACAAACGCATTGAAGCATATAAAAATGTATTCCATAATGTCTCGATAATTGATGGTATTCTTGATGATGACAAGAGTTCAGTTGATCTTATTCATGCGACATTTCCCGGAGGATCAATCACCGGATGTCCAAAGATACGCTCGATGGAGATTATTGATGAACTCGAACCGGTACGTCGCCATTTATATACCGGATCTATCGGGTACATCGGTTTTCACGACTCAATGGACCTCTCGATTGCAATCCGTACCGCTACAATCAAGGATAACAGACTGGTTTTTTCAGTCGGTGGCGGTATCGTTTACGACTCGGATCCTGCTGATGAATTTCAGGAAACACTTGACAAGGGTGAAACGCTTATGCAGGCAATCAGCAGTGCATTTGCAAAGAATCCACCACCTGCCGCACAGTATGCCTGGTGCAACGGCAAATTCAGACCGCAGGGTGAGTTGTCAGTGCCTGTAGACTGCGAAGGATTTCTTTACGGGTATGGAATTTTTGAAACAATCCGTATACAAAACGGTAAACCATGCCGGCTGCAGCGACACCTTGACAGGTTCAAAAACGGCTGGAAATACTGTTTTAACACCCAATTTCCCGACATCACCTGGGAATCGGTAATCGAACAGTTATTAGAACGCAATGGTCTTACACACGATACAGCCGCAGTAAAAATTCTTGCGGCCGCAGGAATTCACGGGAAACCGGAAACGCAGATCTTACTTGTCACGGCAAGAAAATATGTTCACCGGTTGAAAACTACCGGCAGGGATGGACTGCACCTGGCAACATACCCCGATAAGCGATACTCATCACTGGCATCATATAAAACGATGAACTACATGTTCTGTAAAATTGCAAATGACTGGGCAAAACAACAGCATTGCGACGAAGCAATGATTGTCAACATAGACGGAACAGTCTGCGAGACTGCAACCGCCAACATTCTTTGTGTCATCAATGGAACATGGTACCGTCCGAAATCAGACTATGTCCTGCCGGGAACAATGGAAGCCGCTGCCAGTGACCTGCTTGCAAGCCGCGGTACAACCATCCAGTCACGTGCAATAACTGTTGATGAACTTAAAAAGGCTGACCAGGTATTTTTGACCAATGCATTAATGGGTATTGTACCGGTACTTCAAATTGACGGCACAGCGATCGGCAGCGCCGGTGTTGAATTATGTAAAGATCTCAATACATTACTGTTTGATACTGACACAGATACGGCACTGATTGCAGAAGTGCATACGGGGGCGAAAACGATAGCAAGTAGCAAGTAGCCAAGGAGGAAGCGCTCTCAAGCGCTGAAAACACTAAATACAGGGACGTACCCATTGTTTTGTGAAGCGACAGGTTACATTGTAAAGTGCATCTCGACCGGTGCTTGATCACCATGTTCCTTTTGTACTACTTCTCAATTAGAAATTTTAAACCCGTATTACTCTTTTGATTTACCATGTTAATCATGATAATTATACCAATCACGGTTTGGACAATTTGCGAACGCGAAATATCAAAATGAATTCCATGCAAATTACACCTATCGTCAATCAAATCCAGAGCTATCAACCCCTGAAACGCTGGCATGAGACCCATTTACAATTAGAAAAGACCACCAGTAAAACTCCCAGACTTTCAAACAGGTCGAGGCTTGAGTCTTTACTAATTATAAATATGCCAGCTAAGAAGGCGAGAGAGAAGAGAAATTGGTTCTGGGCCAATTGACAATATAGACCTCTCCTCTGTACCCATTCTCCCACAAAGCAAATTGAAGTGCGTTTCTATTAAACGCATTACGACTCATGTTAAGTCCATATTAACCTGTCGCCGAAATCTGTCGAGGTAACTCATTTACTTTGAAACCAGTCAAGCACTTCATTAATTGACCCATCAGGAATATAATGCCCGCCATCATGCACTTTTACGGTGACATCCCATCCTTTTTTCAGTAAAAAGTCAGCGGTTTCTTTTTCCGCTTGTGATTCTTCCATTTTTCCCCAGATAAAAAAGGCGGGAATTTTCAGGTATTGCGGAATACTGTCTTTTCTGATAATGGAACTATCCACACATGCAATTAAAAATAGCACAAACGATTCGCAGTTGCTTATATTATTCAAAGGAGTTTACAGGATACTTACGTATAATTGAACTAAACTGTTTTCTATCATCGAGACTGGAGAAATCCATGAAAAGGATCTTTAAGAATGATCTGGTGATTGTCCTTGCCGGTGAAGCCGGACAGGGAATACAATCTATCGAAAGTACTATTACACTGCTTTTAAAGCGAAATGGTTACCATGTATTTTCAGCATCTGAATTTATGTCAAGAGTCAGGGGCGGTTCAAACTCAACTGAATTGCGTATCGCATCAAAACCCGTAGCATCATACTGCGAGCGTATCGATATACTTATACCCCTTCATAATGGCTCTATTAAACATCTTAAAAAAAGGATCACCCCGGATACAATTGTGATCGGAGATGCATCAAAAATTGAATATGATGGTATACGTGATATTCAGTTTAACAAGATAGCACTTGAAGCTGGAAATGTCCTCTATTCAAATACCGTTGCGGCAGGTGTTATCTGCGGGTTGCTGAACATTGACCAAAAAGTGTGTGAATCGTTTATTTATCAGCAATTCGCATCCAAAAGTCAAGAGATCGGTGAAAGAAATGCAGACGCACTACGGCGCGGTTATAGTGCAGGATGTCAATTTACAGATATAGAAATTGTTATAGAACACAATGAATCGGTTAAAAATGATATCCTGCTTTCCGGTGCGGAATCGGTAGCTCTTGGTGCATTGGCAGGTGGCTGTAACTATGTTTGCGGGTATCCAATGTCCCCATCAACCAGTGTGCTTGAGAAAATGGCATTCTACTCAGGTAAATTTGACATAATCGTAGAACAGGTTGAAGATGAAGTCGGTGTTGTCAATATGGCACTAGGGGCCTGGTATGCGGGTGCACGGGCATTTGTAACTACGTCGGGCGGGGGCTTTGCACTGATGTGTGAGGGGATTAGTCTGTGCGGAATGATTGAATCTCCGCTTGTTATTCATCTTGCACAACGTCCGGGACCTGCAACAGGACTTCCAACACGCACCGAGCAGGGTGATTTGAATCTTGCATTATATGCAGGTCATGGTGATTTTCCAAGGATCATTCTTGCACCCGGAACTCTTGATGATGGATACATGTTGACAAAAGCAGCATTCGAATTATCTGACAAATATCAGGTACCGGTTTTCATCCTTACTGATCAGTACTTTGTTGATAGCAGATATAACACTGCACCATTTACTGTTACTAACCCTCCTGAAAATCATATTGTGGAAACTGATGATGCATATAAACGATTTGCACTTACAGAGACTGGAATTTCACCGCGAGGTATTCCAGGGTATGGAAGCGGGATGGTTTGTGCCGACAGTGATGAACATGATGAGAGCGGACATATTACGGAAGATCTTGAATTGCGGGTAAAAATGGTCGATAAACGTATGAGAAAAGAGGTTGCAATCCATGATGCCGTAATAGAGCCGGAATTTATTGGTAAAGCATCCTGTTCAACGCTTGTGATCAGCTGGGGATCAACATTCCATATGGTCAATGATGCAGTCAGGTCGCTTGACAATGATGATATCGGTGTGCTTCATTATTCATGGATCTATCCGTTACCGAAATGTACATCATCATACCTTAAAAAGGCATCGAAGGTTATTGTGGTTGAAAATAATGCTTCGTCGCAATTTGCTAAATTGATACAGAGGGAAACGGACTGCGTTATTAATAACAATATTTTGAAATATGACGGATTACCCTTTACTGTTGAAGAAATCGCACAAAAAATCAGGAGTATGATATAATGGAACATACCGTTGAAAACAGATTCGATTTTAAAGAGCCGATTGATATCGCCTGGTGTCCCGGATGCGGTGATTACTCCATTCGTAAAGCGCTGCTCGGAGCATTGCATGAACTTGACCTTCCAAGAGAAAAAGTGGTACTTGTTTCCGGTATCGGTCAGGCGGCAAAGATGCCTCAGTATGTGAATACAAGCTTTTTTAATGGGCTTCACGGTCGGGGGCTTCCTCCTGCAACTGCAATTAAAGCATGTAATCCGGAACTGACAGTCATCGCTGTTGGTGGTGATGGCGATATGTACGGAGAAGGCGGAAACCACTTTCTTCATGCAACACGCCGCAATCCGGATATGACTCTTTTTGTTCATGAGAATATGGTATATGGATTAACAAAAGGGCAAGCAGCACCTACGACCCGTGTCGGCATGACTACTCCGGTTCAGGTGAAAGGGGTTTTTGAAAAGCCGATTAATCCGATTGCGCTTGCAATTTCACTTGATGTCACCTTCGTGGCACGGGTATTCTGTGGTGATATGATACAGACAAAAGAAATAATGAAACAGGCTATTTGTCACAAGGGATTTGCACTCGTGGATATTTTCCAGCCATGTGTATCATTCAACAAAATTAATACATTCAAATGGTTTAAGGAAAACACCTATTCGCTCCCTGCAGATTATGATCCATCAGACCGGACGGCAGCGTTTACAAAATCTCTTGAGGAAGAACCATTTCCACTTGGGATTATCTATAAAAGTAATCACCGCAAAACGTTTGAGGAAAATCTGGATATTTACAGTGATGACAAAAGGCCTATTTACAAAAGAACATTTGATCCAGAGTTGATTCGTGAAGAGATTAATGCGAAAGTTTAAAGCAAGGAGCATTACCCCCTGCAATCCTTAAAGACATTTTGGAAACACTCTGTGGTATTCGAGTATATTAATGTTTTAGGGATTATCTATATGCAGAGGTGCAATTCGTAAGTTCAAACTGCTTTGGACTTTTTGTGCAGAAAGCAATCCCCCCTTATCCCTCCTTGTTAAGGGGGGCGCTTCCGGCGGAGGATCTTTTTGATTGACGAATTGGATCGATTCTTACCAAAAACTTTTTTGAATAGTATCTATTGCTTAATGATAGTTTTTAATTGACTTTTTTTGTATTTATTCTGAAACCAAGACTTATAAACGTAAGCCTGCCATTATTGAATGTGTATTCGTGTCCATTTCTGGATCCACCCATCATGGATTCAGTTAAACCGAAATCATAACCTGATTCAATAAACAGATTGTGCTTTCCGGCCTTGATTTCACCACCGACCCTGAAACCAAGTACAAAACTGAATGAGTTTACGTATGACTCTTTAGTATCAATATCTTTTTCATCTGCGATAGTTTGATTGTTTTCAACAGCTTTGATATAACCTTTGGAAGCAAGAAGGATATCAAAACTTGGGCCACCTTCAAGATAGAGCCCACCCGCTTTTATATGAAGCATTACTTTGACATTGACTGGAAATGATAAGTATGTCGCGGTATTTCCACCTGTACTCTTATTGATGGTATACGTTGTATTTTCTATTGGCATTTGTTCAATATTGAAATCATATCCTGAAAAGAATATCCCGACACCGGCGTTGACTGATAAAACACGCGAAAATGATTGCTCATAACCGGCAAAAAATGCTGGATAAAGAGCTTTCTGCATGTCTATAGAGATATCGTCACGCTCTTGCTCTGTTAGCTCATTACTCTTAATTGTCAATCCAGACTTTGAGAAATCTGCTTTTAAAAAGGGCCCGGAACCATGAGCAGCCATTAACAAAGTAGTAAAAGAACAAATTGTGATTAAAACTTTTTTCATACTATTCTCCTTATAATCTAGCATATTTTTTATTGATTATTCTTCTGTGCGAGAGAGGATTCCATTTTTATTCTTTACAATATTGTACAACAAGGTGCTCAAGCTGTTCTGCTTTGGTTCTATGCTCTGAACTTTCGAATTTTACATATTGCATCAATCTTATCAGATCACTATCCAACCTTCTTTTCCGTATTGAATCATCATTTCATTTAGTCTTTTACTTACTCCGCATATAATATGGTTATTGGTGTATATTTTCTTCAGCATCTTAAATTATTCAATATTTCAATCGTGCACGAATCAACATTACTCGCGGTAACTTATTTACTTTGA
This sequence comes from Fibrobacterota bacterium, assembly GCA_023459055.1. GTDB lineage: Bacteria > Fibrobacterota > Chitinivibrionia > Chitinivibrionales > Chitinispirillaceae > JAAZBG01. The sequence continues at coordinate 6,719 of JAEWVR010000035.1, read as the reverse complement.
AACCAGTCAAGCACTTCATTAATTGACCCTTTCGGAATATAATGTCCACCATCATGCACTCTTACAGTGACATCCCATCCTTTATTCAATAAAAAGTCAGCTGTCTCTTTTTCCACCTGTGATTCTTCCATTTTTCCCCATATAAAAAAGGCGGGAATTTTCAGATATTGCGGAATACAGTCTTTTCTGATAAACATATAATCGAAATTATATTCAGCACCACCTGATACAGAGCAGTATGCGGTGATAATTTTTTCTCCGCGTTTATCTTTATTTGCAGCAACTACTTCATGTGTAAAACTTCCTCCAGATGAAAATCCATACAGAAGAACTTTCTTACTATCAATTGAACATTTATTCTTTATTGCAACAATCATTCTATTAATTTTTTTTGTATCCGGATATTTCCTGGTTACATCGTAATCTTTTGGTGCGATTACTATCATTTCTCTCTTTTCTGCTTCATCAATAAAATTTCCAATAAACTGAACATCTGAAGAACCAAACCGTGGATACAGAACAACCAGTAACGGGTACTTTTTATCAACTGAGTATGATTTTGGCAGGTAGACACTTCCAAGTTCCGGTATACTAAAAATCTCACCGTATTTTATTTCCTGACAGGAATAATTTTTTGAATAGAGCAATCCGAAAGATGCAGTAATCAGCAGTAGAAAAGCTGTTTTGATCATAATAAAGTAAGAATGCCGTCTCCAGCGCAATAGATTTGTTATCGTGGCCACCATACCATCGAATATAAATCAAGATCGTGACAATTTGCGACTACAGATGAATCACGGTTTTTTTTACAGTTTGAATTCAGGATCAACCACTCAGAACATCAACTATCCTGATAGGTGTTACTTCGATCAATTTACCATTCAAAGAACCACCATAAATACGATACACTGTTGAAGCGCTGTCACCATCATGCGAGAAGCTGTGGTTCAAAAAAAGATAACTGCGAAACAATGCAGATACATTATCGGATTCTGCCTGATTTTTATATATTTTTGTAAAACCTGCTATTTGGGGAAACAGGTTAGAAATTAACTTTTTTAATCAAACTAAAATATTGAGAATAAGCACAAATAAGTATATGTTGACAAAAATACTACTTTCGATATTTCTTTTGCCGTTATATATCTACGGGGTACTTCTGCTGCCGTCGGAAAATAAAACGATATATTTACCAGGAGTTGAAGCGGATGCAATGTGGAAAAATCATACATTGCCGACAGGTGTACCACTATGGATCACCTTTGATGACAACCATGAAGGAGGATCTTCCGGGAATATTGCGTGCAGTGTTTCAGATAGTGTGCAATGGATTTATTATAAAAAACCCGGATTCCCCTGGCCATACATCGGCTTATCTCTGGTGCTCCCAGGAGATACTGTATCACATAATCAATATTCATATAAAAAAGATGATTCCCTTGTAATGGTGTTACGATCAAATCATGAATCCACCATTAAACTTCAGCTGGCAACGTATGATCCATTATTTACAAATCCTGATGATGATCGCAGCTACAGAGTTCTCGAAACATATATCACTGTAAAAAAAGAGAACCATAGAGTAGCCGTTCCTCTGGGTGAATTTAGAACTGCTGCATGGTGGATGCAGCGTTATAAAGTACCTCCGGAAAACAATGATCTCCACCTGGACGCTATCTGGCGAATTGAATGGGAATTCGATGGCCCCGACAGACTTGGAAAAATCGATACGTTGATTATCAGCCGGGTTGAACTAAAACGTCATTCCTCAAAAAACGCGTATATTTTAGGAATTATGGCCATTACAATGTTAACTGGAATCGGCATACGAAAGAAAATTACAAACAGGAAAAAAACAACATCTGCAACTGTTGATGCAGGCATCCCCACACAACCACTTCAACCCATGCCACTTGTAACTGAAGCTGGAGAATGGGAGCGGGTTCTTTTGTTTTTGCAAAATAATTACTTTGATCCAGAACTCAATTTGCAGAGAATAGCCGCGGAACTTGGCTTTTCCGAATCAAGGTTATCGCGTTTAATCAATGAACACAATCCGGATGGGTTCCGTTCATTAATCCACGATTTAAGGATAACAGAAGCGAAACGTTTGTTATCAGAAACAGAGTTGAACATCTCTGAAATTGCATTCAAATTAGGATACGCCGCCTCAAGCCATTTCAATCGTGAGTTTAAACAGCGTGCCGGTAGTACACCTTCTGGTTTCCGAAAAGAGAGTGTCAGTGCTTGAGATATCCACTGCCAGTGCTATCGTAAACCAAGGGGAGTGTCCTCTTTCCCTTGAAACCCCTGACCAGCCTTTTTTTATCTAATTGCAATTTTTCTAATCATTAGCAATTCTCAACTGTTAATGTCTGCGGTTGTTTTCCATCAATGTCCTGTATGTTGTATTTTATGGCTAATTCCGCGCTTGTAAACTTTTTACCACTTAACGATAAATTTTCTTTGTCAAGTGCAATTTTCGAGATTACCCTGCCACTAAATTCAGTTGATTCAGAATTATTCAAATTAAAATAGTGACTATTTTTCATCACGGATTCAGTTCTCACTAATCCAGGATATAAAGTAATTACGGATACATTATATTTATTTAGCTCATATGCCATACATTCAGTCATTTTATTAGTTGCCGCTTTTGCAACCGAATATGCAACTCCTTTGTCACTGCGGTCCGCTGCCCAAAATGAATAGTTTATTATTAGTCCCTGATTTTGAGCCAGCATAATTTTACTTGCTAAACTGCTTGTTACAAAATGAGCCCGGACTCCGGCATCAAACATTTTTCCCCAACGCTGGAAAGGCATGTCCCAAAATCCTTTTTCTGTCCAAAATGTAGACCCATCGGTAAAGTATTCATATCCGCCCCAAACGGAATTTACAAGAATATCCAGAGTGTTGTTCTCCGACTGTATTCTATTAATTACACGTTCTGTTTGTTCGTCGTTTGTATGATCACATTGAATAGCGATGCATGTACCACAGTTATCGTTGATCTCTTTTTCAGTTGAATATATCGAACCTGGAAGATTTGAAGAACTTTTATTCTCTTCGATAGTTCTGCCGGTAATATAGACTTTAACACCTTCTTTCGCTAATGCAATAGCAGTTCCTTTTCCAATTCCTCTACTTGCACCAGTTACAAGTGCCACTTTTCCATTTAACATTTTTAACCCCGTGGACGAAACATTATAATATTATTCTGTGAATTTCGGTAATTGACAACCGACGTTACAAGCTTTCTTACAGATTTATCATTCCGGACCATTTCTTCAATATTTCTTGCTGTTTCATCCTTTTTGCCCGCTCGTTCTGCAGCCATACAGACAAGATCATGACATTTCTGAATGTCGCCAAATTCAGGTTCATATCCAAAACCATCAGTGTATTTTTGTAAAGCAAGCATACCAAATTTTAAAGAAAGTTCAGAATCTTTTTCCAGATAATCTTTACAAGCCGTAGTTATTGTCTTTGGTTCAACATCAAATTTTTCAGCCAGTTCAATGGCTAATTCAACCATACCAATCTTTCGGGCTGCAGCAAAGTACCGTCGTTCATTACCCGGATCAGCATCTAACAAATCACTTAATATTCTTTGAGGAGAAATTGTTGAATATTTTTTTCTGATTGCAGATAACGTTGCCAGGCCAGTTGCTTCAAACGGTATCATGAGGCCATACTTTTTATATGCCTCTTCCACCCGCCCTTCTTTTAACAGAATTTCTTCACCAAGATTGACAGTTTTCCTACGCGATATATACGGATCATTCAATTTTTGATCAATCATCGAAAGTGCTTTTTCTGTATTCCCTCTTGCTGCCATCACTTTTATAAGATATTCCCCATAAAAGGACATTAGCTTGTCACTGGTTTGAAAAAGCGCTTCGATCTCATCATACCTTCCTGCATCAAACAGGCATGCGAGACAAGGCTCAGAACCTTTGAAATATGAACCGGGAGCAGTAGATGCAAACACATGTTTCACAACGGGTAAAAAGTGATCAGCCCAATAATTCAGAATTTCAGGGTCACCACAAAGTTTTGGCCACAATTCACTCAGTACATCGTAATACCCATACCCTTCGTCCTGCCAGCTGTTCCATATTCTTTCTGTCAATTTTAAACGTTCATTTTTTAGTAGTTCAGCATGAGAAATAATTTCAGCTAATTCGAAGAGTGCATTATTGACAGCATTTCCGATAGCACCGCTAGAACTGTCAATATGCTCAAGTGCCAGCCAGCACTTCTCAATAAATTTCACAGCCCCTTCAGCAGCAATCACCGGATCTTTTTTCGCCACGTTACTGATTTCACGAAGAGCTTCTTTTATCCGTTTCGATGCAAGTGCTGATCCATTCCATTTATAGACTCCAGCCCTGAGATATCGGGTGAATTCCCACGTATGTTTTACAGTTTTTTCTCTCATAGTTTCTTTTTAGCGATAAGGTTGAATAAATAAGAATTGTTGATAGAAAATATATCTAATCCTGAAGTTTAGGAAACCATAATCATGAGGTAAGCAATAGTTTATAATATTGCTTTCAAGCGCTGAAAGCGAAAAATACCAGCCTGGGCTAATGGGTCCGGATATGCACCCATAATTTTATCATAAGCACTTGTAAGGGCGAGATACCCGTTATGTAGTCGCAGTCGCACATTGTCCGAACTGTGATGTGAATTGCAAATTACCGTTTTCACAAATATCATCTTCGGATTTCTAATAGTCCTTGAGAAGCTCATCCAATAACTCTTTGCGAATCGCCATAAGAAAACCTCCTGTGTAATCGCAAAATAACTATTTTTCCTACACAAATTTTGCCTTGATAATATTTTCCAATTAATTCTTGGTTTTCAATTAAACCATGTGTCCACAATAAAAATGTGATGTCATCCAATTGAATTACTGTACCTCTTTCAATAGGGTAACTTTTACACTGGGATCGTAAACGAGCAATTAGTTTTCCTTTATCCCTTTAGTTTCTGAACTCTACCAACAATCTATAGTAACCACATCAGGAATAAACATCTGCAACACTAAACAAAACAAAAATTAACCGCACAACCCTCACAAAACAAAAAATCAAGTTGTCAATTCCCGGTTATACATCTATTTGGACCACTTACTCAATTAGTATCAATTGCGGTTCCTGCGGGTGTCAAGGTACAAATAGGTAAAACAGGATATATTTATGCAACGTTCCTGCATTATCACAGTTTTTTCCGGAACACACTCATTAGGCTAATGATGCAAGTTTCTGACTTCAGGGGTTATGGTATATACTTCTTTAACAACATCGAGGATTGCATTAAACATACATTCCTCATAAGGTGCTGTACCTACCGCTTAACCCAGATCCACATCCACACCGAAATAATATTCGAAATACATTCCGCGAATATCTTACGGGTTGCTGTTTTAAATTTCTGCGGATCATAATTCTGAGGATTGTCAAGAGGAAAAAGGTCAAGGGATCGTTCTTTTGATCGTATACAGATGTCAATAACGAACTGCATCAGACTGTCCTTTATCCGTGCAGGGTTGATTTCCTCTCTGTCGTTTTTTAAGAGGACATCAAATTTGACATACTTAGTAAGTTCTGTTTCCTTCCCGGTGTCGTCAGAACTCGATTTCTCGATCATCTGCTGCACAAGCGCAAGTGGCATAACAGCATCATCCCAGAGCGATTCGATTTTTCCATGAAGTGATTCCGGGAAAAAGATTCCGTTGCGGGGTTTTGTTGTATCGCCTTCCGACGGTGGATCATCACGCAGGTCGCAGTGCATCGGGACATGCGCGTCGGCAATATAATGGGTCAGGAGGAAAAAGTAATTCATGATCTGCTCCATTGAGCAGCGGTCGTTATAGATTCTCAGTTTGTTCATATCAGCAAGCACATGCGCAAGATGATCAACCTTGAACGCAACCCCTCCCCCGCCGGAAGTTCTGTAATAGTTTTGTGCGTAAATCTCTTTTGCATATTGTTTACTTTTTGGGAATTCTTTATCAGTAAACAGCTTAAACGTATGAAACTGCACCTTGTCATTAAGAATATCATCCGGGGCCCACGATGCCTCCCGGATTGAATCACGATAGGTATAAAGCATCCGCTGCAACACCTTGGCATCAGCAGTAAGTGTGGTGCTCTTAAGCTTATGAACTCCTTCCAGCATCATTTCGATGCTTTTTACTGCTAGATAGATGTGTGTGTTGTGTTTCATGGTCTTCTCCTTTTGTTCAGTTTCATGCTCCCCCTCTACATTCATGGAGAGGGAGCCGGGTGGTGAAGCTTTTTCAGCGAACCGCTCAACCACCGAAAAAAGAAGTACTACAGCAATACCTGTAACAGCTGTAGCTGAACCTGTTGTCATGAAATGTTATATTTATGATTATACCTCCCTTTTTTACTTTGAAAAAGGGAGGTATGTAATATTCTCAATTCTATTTCCACGAAAAATACCCCGGAACCACCCCCCCTAATGTTGTTAACTTAGCGTTTACAAGGCGACAGTACACTTGTGCGCTCGCCCCCACCCGCTCGCAAAGCCGAGCGACCTCCCCCGCAGGAGGGAGGTGTAATTGTTTAAAAATCGTTAAGATACCTCCCTCCTGCGGGGGAGGTCGCTCGGCTTTGCGAGCGGGTGGGGGCGAGCGCACAAGTGTACTGTCGCCTTGTAAACGCTAAGTTAACAACATTAGGGGG
>JAEWVR010000034.1 GCA_023459055.1 Fibrobacterota bacterium | reverse complement strand
GATACTGCTATCTGGATATATCCGATGAATCATGTGCTGTTGCAGCACTCTTTACAGGAACAAATCCGTTTTCTGCAACAAGTCTCTGACCATCCTCTGAAAGTATCCAATCGAGAAATTTTTTGATAGCGCCATCCGGCTGACCAAGTGTGTACATTTGTAAAGAACGTGCAAGAGGATATTTTTTACTGAGTGTGTTTTCCACAGTTGGTGCATACGCAGTGTCATCAGCTTTATTCATTAGTTTGAGCATTTTGATTTCATGTGTTGCGTACCCCATTCCGCTATATCCAATTGCAGTTTTGGTAGATCCCACAAGTTCAACAACCTCTTTGGAGCCATTCATATCACATGATCCAAGGCTGAAATCTTTTTTGTTCAGTACTTTTTCTCTGAAAAATTCGTAGGTCCCCGAGCTGGATTGACGACTAATGCGAATGATTTTATCATTCTTGACATTAGGAATAGTGATATTAAGCTCTTTCCAGTGATGAGCGCGGTTGTCATCACCATAGATCCGCGCAAGATCCGAAAGCGTAATACTGTCAATAGGAATGTTTTTATTGACATACAGCGCAAGTGCATCAAAGGCGACAATAAATTCAACAGGTTCTTTTCCTGTGTTCTCAGTTACCTCCTTTGCTTCATTTTCTTTAATGTTACGGCTGGCAGTAGCAATATCAACAGCACCACGTTCCAGTGCCGCAATCCCCACACCGCTTCCGCCACCAGATACCTCTATGTCAATTGACGGGTCAACGAGTTTGAATTCCTCAACCCATGCCTGCACGAGATTTACCATCGTGTCAGAACCTTTAATCTGTATTGTTTCTGAGCCTCCTCCTGAGCGTTTATTGCACTGAAGAAAAACTAAACAAAACAGAAACAGTGGAAATATCATACTGTTTTTAAATAAATGCCGGAATGATTGATTCTTAATAATCAATGTTATATCCTTACTGATTTTCTGCACCTGAAACAGCTGCCACCAGGTCGTTAATCTGTTCCTTGATAAAAGTGAATGCCTTTTCTAAGGCATCCTTCTTTTCGTCAGCAGTTCCTGCTTTCAATGGATCGGCTACTGTCCAGTCAAGAAAGACGACTTTTGGTGAACATGATGGAAATGCTTTCCGTGCTTCTTCATCAAGTGCGATAATAATCTGATAGTGGTCGAGATTAGGAACCTGGTGAATCGCTTTTGGTGCATTTCTTGAAATATCAACACCTTTGCTTTTCATAAAGTCGATAGTTTCGCGATGAATCGGAGTCGGTACTATACCGGCACTGCTGAATATAAAATTGTTCTTTTTGCAATCCAGCGCGACCGCTTCGGCAATCTGACTCAGGCAGGAGTTCTGATAATCAACAAATAAGACTCTGAAAAATTCAGATCCGGGATGCTTTGCATATTCGCCGGTGCACATATAGAGCACTTCCATGCAGATATTACGTGCCTGATCTGAAACACGCTCAAACCTGCGGACTATCGACATAAGAATTTCAAGCATGTCAAGATTGATTTTACCCTGAGTGAATGATACCTTGATCAGTTCGTTGAGCTCTGTTCTCATCACGTCAACGGTATGCTCAACCTCGATACTCTTACGGGCAAGTACCTGATCCTGGTTGATAAATGACTGTGATGCATCATGAAACATAGCGAGTGAAAGTTTACCGATTTCAACGACGCTTTCTTTAAGCTTATTGTCAAGATTACAACAGATTTTTAGGAGATGGCGGGCAATACTTTCCGCATAATCACCGATACGCTCTATTTCAAGATTCACTTTAATCGTACTGTACGCAAAACGTAATGGTAATGCAACCGGCTGCTGACGCACCAGAAATTCGAGGCACAGGCGGTCGACTTCCTTTTCTTTTGCGTTAATATTCTGATCTCTCAGGATAACGGCATATGCAAGCTGTCTGTTGTCGTCACTTAAGATTTTAATACAATCTTTTAACGCCTGTTCTGCAAGCCGGCTCATTTCAACGATTTTTAATTTTATACGATCGATATCACGTTGAACCGATTGTTCGAGATGCGATTTCATAAAAAAGTGCATCCTTTCCCTCAAGGGATTTATCCACCAATGTGATGATGTTATTGATGTTTGAAGTGTTTGATGTTAAAAGACCGACACCAGGCATATAAAAAATGACTATGTGTTTTTAAAAGAAACCATCAGGAAAATAAATCGTGAACAGATTGCGGGGAGATTATTTGATTCTTTTTCTAATTTATAAGCACAAGGATCCGTTCTCTTTTGAGAAGATGTTTTCTGTACAATCAGCTCCTGGCGTCGATTGATTGTACCCTGTAATAAAAAAGCCCGTAATAACTTTCGTTATCACAGGCTCTATTAAAAAGGAGATGCAAAAACTATCTGATCAGCATTAACCGCATTTTGAAAAACCGCATGATTTGCAGACTGCACAACCACTCTCAGTTTCCATAATACCACCGCATTCAGGGCATTGCGGACAAAGCCCCATATCAAGGCCGCTGAAACTGATTTTTGGTTGGCCCTGAATTCCCTGTATTTCATTGAGTGCACGTTCAAGCGTTCTGCCGATTGCATCTGCACAGGAAAGTACCATTTCACCCTCATGCCATGTCGGAATGGGGCAACGGATTCCACGAAGTTGTTCAACGATCGACTTTGGATCAATACCTGCCCGCAATGCAAGTGATACCATTCTTGAAACTGCCTCTGCATTGGATGCCGCACAACCGCCAGACTTACCCATCTGCGTAAATACTTCACAAATACCATAATCATCAGAGTTGACATTAACGTAAAGAGTACCACAACCCGTTTTTGTCTTGTATGTGCGCCCATGGGTAACGGACGGACGTGGCCTGGGGTGAATCGTTCCGGTGAATCCGTGTGCGGTATCCCCGCCAGATTGACCAGCAGTACCCGTAGTAATTACCTGATTCTGACGTGATCCATCCCGGTAAACCGTTACGCCTTTACAGTTGAGATCGTATGCAAGCCTGTAAACCTCATCAACCTCTGCCATCGTTGCCTCGTGACGAAAATTAACAGTTTTTGAAACTGCATTGTCGGTATACTTCTGAAATGCAGCCTGAAGATTGATGTGCCAGCGTGGTTCGATATCATGTGATGTCACAAAAATGTCACGGATACGTTTCGGAATGCCATAAATCTTGTGAAGACTTCCACCATCCGCGACCATTTTCATTAGTTCATCAGAGTAAAAGCCCTCTTCCTGTGCAATACGTTTGAAAGCAGGGTGCACTTCAAGAAGCTTTTTTCCGTCAAGAACGTTTTTTTCGTAAACAATCGCAAACATAGGCTCAATACCACTCGAACAGTTTGCAATCATACTGATAGTTCCGGTTGGAGCTATTGTTGTGACTGTCGCATTACGAACACGAAGACCGTTTTCGGTGTCGTATATTGAGCCAGAAAAATTCGGGAACACACCACGTTCGCGTGCCAGAAATGCACTTACTTTTCTGCCTTCCTCCTGAATGAATTTCATCACTTCCTCAGCAAGATGCGCGGCCTCATGAGAGTTATAGGGGATACCGAATTCTATAAGCATATCAGCAAATCCCATTACTCCAAGACCGATCTTCCTGTTACCTTTTGTCAGTTTTTCGATTTCCGGGAGCGGGTATTTGTTCACTTCAATAACGTTGTCAAGAAAGCGGACTGCTGTGCGTACGGTATTACCAAGCTTGAAATAATTAACTTCTTTTTTTCCATTGTTATCAGAAACCATGTTTGCCAGGTTGATAGAACCAAGATTACATGATTCGTATGGAAGAAGCGGCTGCTCACCGCACGGATTGGTACTTTCAATGGCACCGATGTGCGGAGTTGGATTGTGTTCGTTTATTTTATCAAGAAACACAATGCCGGGCTCTCCATTTTTCCAGGCAAGTTCGACAATACGTTTGAATACCTTTGATGCCTTCATGCGACCAACAATCTCACCAGTGCGCGGATTACGAAGCGGGTATTCTTCATCACGCTTAAGTGCGTCCATAAATTCATTAGTGATACCAACAGAAATGTTAAAATTTGAAAGCACGCCATCCTTTTCTTTCATCTCCACAAATTCCATAATTTCCGGGTGTGAGCAGTTGAGAATACCCATGTTTGCGCCGCGACGTGTTCCGCCCTGTTTTACTGTTTCTGTAGCAATATCAAAGACACGCATAAAGGAAAGAGGACCGCTGGAGATTCCTTTTGTAGATTTTACACGATCATTTTTTGGACGGATATTTGAAAATGAAAAGCCTGTTCCACCACCACTCTTATGTATAAGGGCAGTATACTTTACAGCATTGAAAATATCCTCCATTGAATCACCGATCGGCAGTACAAAACATGCTGATAACTGCTGAAGGTCACGTCCGGCGTTCATCAGGGTAGGAGAGTTGGGAAGAAAATCAAGGTCAACCATTACATTATAGAATTTCTCAGTCCAGGTATCTGTGCTCTCTTCGGTACTGAACAGTCGTTCTGCACCAGCAATGTTTTCAGCAACACGAAAGAACAGATCCTCAGGAGTTTCTACGATTTTTCCTGAATCATCCTTCTTAAGATAACGCTTCTCAAGAACAGTTCTGGCGTTACCTGTAAGATTTGCCTTCTTACGGGTTAGTTTTTCTTTTAATGTTTGATAGAGCTCCTCAGTCACACTCTCTCTTTCGACAATGACCGCTGGTTGTATTGATTCGGCTGCTGACTTCTTAACCATCGACGATAGACTCCCTCTGATATGTGGTGTAAGATAATGATTTCGATATTATGACCATAAACATTGTGTTCAACAATACGAAAATGTTTCTCTGAAACATGTTAACTGGAACATAGTAAATATAGGGTAACCGCAAATCGATGTCAAGGGGGCAAATTCATTTTTCCACAATATCTTGTGACTATTTTTTTGTATCGGTACAGTATATAGTACAATACAAGGATTGTTTGATGTTGTAAGGCTATGTGCCAGAACCTGTTACAGAAGTAATTGAGATTGAATTATCAGGTGTTCTTTTTGTGTAAAGTACAGAGGTCTTATAGTAAATTAAATTTTTTAAATAAAGTATCATACCACTAATAGACCATTATCGTTAAAATAAGGCTATTAGCAGTATGGCATACTATAGAGTGCTTATTATCTTTTCCCGCAGATTAGTTCCATCCTGCATTAAAATCAGATCTTTTTAGTAGTGATTCCAGGAAAATAGTAATAAAAGAGCTTGACTTTTTTTTTGCCGTAGCGCATATTTAAGCATGAAGTAGAAAGTTTGCTGCTTCTATTCACCTGTTTAGACTTCTCGTTTGCATTTATTCAACTTATTAAGTGAATAATCCATAACAGAAAATCAGGTTAGAGTTTCATAGCAGAGTGCTGTTTTGCTTTTGGTATGAATTGACAACAGTGTGGATAATTCTTCTATCAGTTCTTCATTACACAAATTTTTAATTCCAGAAGCTAGATAAGTGTAAAAAGTTTCTCAGGATTTTCCAGATTTAAACAGAAAATTTATTACCGCTAAACATACTTAATCCATTCTATCGAGGTGTTTGAATGAATGTTGCAGAACTAAAGTCCAAGTCTATGTTAGAGCTTAACGATTTGGCAGCTACCTACAATGTTGGTGAGCATCGTATCCTGCGCCGCCAGGAACTCATCTTCAAAATTCTTCAGGCTGAGGCAGCTCAGAACGGTCAGATGTTCGCTGAGGGTGTGCTCGAAATTATGCCTGATGGTTTCGGTTTTCTCAGATCCCCGCTCAACAGTTATCTGAGTGGCCCGGATGATATCTACGTTTCGCCATCACAGATAAAGAGATTTTATCTGAAGACCGGTGATACCGTTTCAGGTCAGGTTCGTCCACCAAAAGATTCAGAACGTTATTTTGCACTGCTTCGTGTGGAGATGGTGAACTTTGAGGATCCTGAAGAGTGTAAGAAAAAGATCAACTTTGATGACCTTACGCCTCTCTTTCCAAATGAACGTTTTAACCTTGAATACAATAATAAAGATGCAGCAACACGTATCATGAACCTGCTTACCCCGATCGGTAAGGGGCAGCGCGGTCTTATTGTTGCACCGCCACGTACCGGTAAAACAGTTCTTCTTAAAAGCATTGCAAATGGTATTCTTCATAATCACCCCGAAGTGTTCCTGATTGTTCTCCTTATTGATGAACGTCCGGAAGAAGTTACTGATATGCAGCGTTCTGTCAAGGCTGAAATTATCAGTTCAACCTTTGATGAGCCCGCGGAACGTCACGTGGTTGTTGCTGAAATGGCAATCGAACGTGCAAAGCGTCTTGTTGAACACAATCGTGATGTCGTTATTCTGCTTGATAGTATTACACGTCTTGCACGTGCTCACAACACAGTTGCACCTCACAGCGGACGTATTCTCTCTGGTGGTGTGGACTCACAGGCTCTGTACAAACCAAAAAGATTTTTTGGTGCAGCACGTAATATCGAAAATGGCGGCTCGCTTACCATTATCGCTACTGCGCTTATCGAAACCGGCAGCCGTATGGACGAAGTTATCTTTGAAGAGTTCAAGGGAACCGGCAATATGGAACTTGTTCTTGACAGAAAGATTGCAGATCGCCGTGTGTATCCTGCAATTGATCTTATGCGTTCTGGAACTCGTAAGGAAGAACTCCTTCTCACTGAAGAAGAGCTTAATCGTATGTGGGTTCTGCGTAAGTTCCTTGCAACGATGACTCCAAACGAAATGATGGAGTTCCTGATTGAAAAGATTTACAGTACAAGAACAAACAAAGAATTCCTTGATGTCATGAAGAGTTAGCTGAATATATGATGTGCAGGACTTTGAACTGCACATCACCTGTTTTCTTCGAATGTTTCAGTTTCATTATCGAATAGTTGTCAACATCCCCTCCCGAAGAGTACTATTTGCCACGTTTCTTTACAGTGCGGGGTAGTTGATCCTTAAAGTAATAGAGTGTCAACAATCAGAAATTCGCAAACAGTATAATTCATAGGGAAATAATCATGAGTAAAGTTGCAATACTTGGAACAGGAAATATGGGGAAGGCGCTTATTGCCGGACTTAGATCAAAATATGGTGATAACGTTACAATCATGGCGTATGACCAGGTTGAAACGAGCCTTGATGGTCTCGATGTTGACGTAAAGAAACCGCAGGAGTGGTTTACTGTCAAGAACATTCCGGATGCAATTATTGTTGCTGTCAAGCCGCAGGATATTGTATCGGCAGTTGCAACATTATCGAAGGTAAATGACTCTGATAAAGTAAAACCACTCTGGATCTCTATCGCAGCCGGGGTAAGTCTGGAATCGCTGCAAAATCTGCTGCCGTCACAGGCAAGAATATGCAGGGTGATGCCCAATACGCCATCACTTGTCGGTGAGGGAATAAGTGCCTGCGCGCTGAATGCTGATTGTACTGATAATGATAAAAAAATAGCCGAAGAAATATTCACAGCGGTAGGAAAGTGTCTGTTTGTTCCGGAAAAACAGATTAATGCAGTAACCGGTCTTAGTGGGTCAGGGCCTGCTTATGTGTATCTGTTTATTGAGGCGCTTATTGAGGGTGGCGTGACCGCTGGTTTACCTTATGCGACAGCCCGGGAGCTTGCGATTCAGACCGTAATCGGTTCAGCGCGTATGGTACACGAAACCGGTGAAAATACCAACGCACTTAAACTCAAAGTGATGTCACCGGCAGGAACAACAGCGTACGGACTCAAGGCACTTGAAGAAAACGGATTTAAAAATGCTGTGATTACTGCGGTTGTCAACGCAACAAAGCGCGCTGATGAATTAGGGAAATCGTAAAGGGTTTTCAGGTCAGGCTTCACCTTCTTTTGTTCCTCTTGTCAACCGTTGAAGTGTGTGTTTGCAAAATGACAGTGGTTTGCGGTCTGTACTTTGTTTTCAGGATAAAAGATTACTAAAATTTCTTGTTTCATATAACTAAATAGACAATACTTTTACCGAGTTCCGCACTATTCAGTTATGTCGCGGGTCGTATCATATAACGCGGGTAAATAATAACAAGACGTCCTGTAAGTAATTGTATAAACTGCCAGACCTAAGAGCGTCTGGCAGATGTGTATAAGTAACATGACAAAATCGGAATTAAAACAGACGGGCAGCATTGATCATTTTAGATCAAACTATCAGAACTGAAGCGTGTCTGGCAGAACTGTCGCTTATGCTTGCACATCTTTTGGTACAGCACTCTGAACAGGACCTACAAAGGTCAACCCGGCAGCATCGTTAACACGCTTGCGAAGTTCCTTGGATGCCTCAAAAACAGGTTTAAATCCGGCTTCAACATCGATATACTCATTTGTACGCGGATTACGTGCAGTACGTGCTTTTTTCTGTTTTACTTTAAATCGACCAAAACCGCGAATCTCAATATTACTACCCTTCTGAAGTGCACTTGAGATTGAATCAAGAAAGCTTTCAACAACAATTTTAGTATCAACCTGTGTCAGGCCGGTACGCTCAGAAATACGCTCAACAAGATCTTTTTTTGTGACATTACTCATACACATCCTCCATAAAGTTTCCTGACTTTCCAGGACATGGCTGTTTAGAATTCCATAACTTAATAGTTGGTCTTAAGTTACAGATTTTTACGCTAAGCTCTTTTAGAATACATTTACTTTCATATAAAATCAAGATAAATTTTTATAACATCATGAAATAGTTATGCTTATCAGGGAAAAGCGGCAAAAAATGCCTTACAAAAGTGGATGCAGGCAGTTTTTTATGAGTTCATGCTTATGATTAATGCTGCAGAAATTTAACTTTTTGTAATGCTATGGAGTTGAGCGCATCAAAATCAAGTATTGACAGATAAATGGATAATGCTTTTTGACTGTTGCCGAGTTTTTCATATGCCACCCCAAGCTGGATAAGAATTCGAACATTGCGGGGATCATTGTGAACAGCCTGTTCAAAATGGAGAATGGCTTCTTTTGTCATACCGTTTGCAAGTAGTAATAATCCAAGTTTGAAATTGGCATCGACATGGCCGGGATTGTAAATGAGCGTTTTTTTGAATTCACGGATCGCTTTTGCGCTGTCGTTTTTGGTATAGTAAAGTTCTCCGAGATTGTACCGTGTGTTAAAATCCGATGGATTAAGTGCAAGTGCAGTTTGGTAGGACTTTTCAGCAAGTTCTAAATTGTCAAGATAATAGTATACCATGCCAAGGCGGGCCTGACTCTTTCCATGTAATGGATTTATATCAAGTGCCATTAACAGGTACTCTCTTGCTTTGCTGTACTCTTTGAGCTCCATATAATACCGGGCGAGTTGATACCAGGCTTCAACATAAGAGGAATCCAGTTCAATGGCTTTGTTTAAATTGTAAAGTGCTTTTGGGGAGGGAATCTCCTGCATTGCCTGAATTTGACCTAAAAAACAGTAAGCTTCAGCGTTGTTGGGGAATCTTTCGATACATTCACTTAATTCAGAAAAACTTTCTTCCCTGCGACCTTCATAAAATGCACATATTGCCTTGCGCGCACAGATAATCCCCGTAAGCGAATCCGGCAGCTCAACAGACAAAAGGGCAGAATAAGTCTTTTCAGCTTTTTCATACCTGCCACTAAGCAGGTATGCTTCGGCCAGCATGGTACGTGCATGCAGATCGTCAGGTTTTAGAATTACTACCCGTTCAATATAAGGAAGTGCATTTTCATAATCGTTACCGTCAAAATAGCGCTGTCCGACAAGCATATTTGCATATATATCCTGTTCTGTAACAGGTGCAGTAAGCCCGGATTCATTTTTTGAACGGAATTGTACTACTGGATTTCGCACCACGTTGCGCTGGTGTGTATTCTCGATTGGAGGTGGACTGAGCTCAATTTCATAAGGATCCCTGGGTTGCAGCAGGATGTATAGTATTACTGTAACAAGCATCCCGGTAAATGATAAGCCAAAGATAATAAATAAAATTGCTTGTTGCGAATCGGTTAAACCGAGACCCGATAGAAATTTTAGTTTTAATGGTAGTTTCATAGACCTGCATTCAACAGTTTAAATAAAATATAGTTACCAAAAAAACGGTCAACCACTGGTTTAACCCCTTAACTCACTATTCTACCATACTTTATATATAAAATTCCATTAAAAACATTGACAAGTTCGCGAAAGTTTGGTAATTTATTAGCACTCACTTGTGATGAGTGCTAATAAATTACTATCAAAGTAACATCAATACATTTTATGAAGGGAGGGTTCAGATGAACGTGAAACCTTTAGCAGACAGAATCATTATTCTTCCACTTGAGGCAGAACAGAAGACTGCCGGTGGTATCATTATTCCTGATGCGGCCAAAGAGAAACCGCAGAAGGGTGAAGTAGTAGCTGTTGGTCCTGGAAGAGTTGCAGACAACGGATCGAAAATTGAACTCACTCTGAAAACGGGTGATAAAGTTCTGTATGGAAAGTATTCCGGTACTGAAGTCGCAATTGATGGTAAGGATTATCTTATCATGAAAGAAAGTGATGTCCTCGCAGTTCTTTAATAGTAAAGTAACACAAAGATAGTTATTAATCAGATTATACAAGGAGATATACTATGGCAGGTAAAATACTTGCATTCGATACAGTAGCACGTGAAAAGCTGCTTCGGGGTGTTGACACGCTTGCAAATGCAGTTAAAGTAACTCTTGGTCCACGCGGACGCAATGTCGTTCTTGACAAAAGCTTTGGCTCACCAACCGTTACAAAAGACGGTGTGACCGTTGCAAAAGAGATTGAGCTTGAAGACAAGTTTGAAAATATGGGTGCCCAGATGGTCAAGGAGGTAGCATCAAAGACATCAGATGTCGCTGGCGATGGTACCACAACTGCAACAGTTCTGGCACAGGTGATTGCACGTATCGGTATTAAAAACGTAACTGCAGGTGCAAATGCAATGGCTCTGAAACGTGGTATTGACAAAGCGGTTAAAGCTATTATTGATCAGCTCCAGAAGGATTCAAAGCCGATCAGCGGAAAGAAAGAGATTGCACAGGTTGGTTCCATTTCTGCAAACAACGACAGCGAAATCGGTAATCTTATTGCTGATGCAATGGAGAAAGTCGGTAAAGATGGTGTTATTACTGTTGAAGAAGCAAAAGGTATTGATACCAATCTTGACGTAGTAGAAGGTATGCAGTTTGACAGAGGATACCTCTCTCCATACTTCGTTACCAACAGCGACACAATGGAATGTATTATGGATGAGCCGCTGATTCTCATTCATGACAAGAAAATTGCAACAATGCGCGATATGCTTCCTTTGCTTGAGAAAACAGCTCAGCTCGGGAAATCACTTATTATCATTGCAGAAGACGTTGAAGGTGAAGCGCTTGCAACTCTTGTTGTCAACAAACTCAGAGGTACACTGAAAATTGCAGCTGTCAAGGCCCCGGGTTTTGGTGATCGCAGAAAGGCAATGCTTGAGGATATCGCTGTACTTACCGGCGGTATTGTTATCAGTGAAGAAGCCGGATTTAAACTTGAGAATACAACCATCGATGCACTTGGAAAAGCAAAACGGGTTGTTATTGACAAAGAGAATACTACAATTATTGAAGGCTCCGGAAAAGCTGAGGATATCAAGGGTCGCGTTGCTCAGATCCGCAGACAGGTTGAAGAAACTACATCAGACTATGACCGGGAAAAGCTTCAGGAACGTCTTGCAAAACTCGCAGGCGGTGTTGCAGTAATCAATATCGGTGCTGCTACTGAGACCGAAATGAAAGAAAAGAAAGCACGTGTTGAGGATGCGCTTCATGCGACAAGAGCTGCTGTTGAGGAAGGTATTGTCCCCGGTGGTGGTGTTGCACTTATCAGGGCATCAAAGGTGCTTGATACATTGAAACTTGAAGGCGACGAAAAAATCGGTGTTGACATTATTCGCCGTGCAATCGAAGAGCCCCTCCGTATGATTGTTGCAAATGCCGGTATGGAATCATCAGTGGTTTGCGATGAAGTCAAGAAGGGTAAGGGTGCATACGGTTTCAATGCATTCAGTAACAAGTATGAAGATATGCTTGAAGCCGGTGTTATCGATCCTACTAAAGTTACCCGTACAGCTCTTGAAAATGCTGCAAGTATTGCAGGGCTTGTTCTTACAACCGAGTGCGTTATTGCAGAAAAACCAAAAGATGAAAAAGAGGCCGGCGGACATCCTGGAATGGGTGGTATGGGCGGCATGGGAGGAATGGGTGGTATGGGAGGAATGGGTGGTATGGATATGATGTAATATCCACAACGCCTGAGGTACGATAACTGTACCTCTTTTCTTTCTGTAAACCAATTATGACACAGCAGTACCTGATGTACTGCTGTGTCTTTCAATGTAACGTTACACGCATGTGTTGAAATTGTCAGTGGTTCGTGGATAGTAATTATATGGAACAAGATATATTATCCGAGAGAGAGCATCTGGTTCTTGATTCTGTAGTAAGGAATTATATCCTTAGTGCATCACCGACCGGTTCCCGATCTATTTCCAGGCAGCGGGGGCTCGAGCTTTCCCCGGCATCAATTCGTAATGTGATGAGTGATCTCGAAGAACGGGGATTCATCGTTCAACCCCACACATCCGCTGGACGCATACCGACTGACAAAGGATATCGGTATTATGTTGACAGGTTAATGACCTACATTGATCTGCCGGCAGATACAAAAAGTAAAATACGCAGCTCACTTGTAACGGTCGATTCATCCGATCTGCACCTTGTACTTGAAACTGCAACAAGAGCTTTAAGCCGGACAACCAATCAACTGGGCGTTGTGCTTGCACCACGACTTCGTTCGGGAGTACTCAAGCATATTTACATATTCGAAATAAATGATAATCGTTATCTGCTTAATGTTGCTCTTGGTTCAGGTTTTGTAAAGACTATGATGGTTGAGTTTCAGACTGATGTTCCTTTTGAACGCCTTGAATGTGCCTGTCGCATAATATCATCAAAGTGCGGGGGAAAGACACTTGATGAAATGTGTGCAATGGATGATACCAGATTTAAAGATGTCGCTGAATTTGATCTTGGCATAATCCGTCTTCTGGTGCCGTCAATAAGGAAAATTATGGACCAGAATGAAACTAATTCGGTATTTACAGAGGGACAAACCAATGTGCTTTTACAGCCGGAATTTTTCAGCCGGGACAGAGTTGGTGCGGTGATGGAGATCTGTGAGGAAAAAAACCTTCTTATGCATCTGTTTGAGACAACGGGTGACAATGATAAGGTTTTTATTTCGATCGGAGGAGAAAATCAGGAAGGGCAGCTTCAGTCATTCAGTATTATAAAGACAAATTATACTGTCGGTACGATGCATGGAAGTCTTGGTGTTATCGGGCCGAAACGGATGCCTTATCCGTTTCTCGTATCAGCAGTTGAGTATACAGCGAAAGTCTTAAGTGAATTAAATACATAATTAGTAGTAATCAGGAAATTATTTTGTAAACACATTGCAGAATCATAATTGTTGTGATACTGCACATAAGCGCAGGAGTAGCAGGTATGAGTAAAGAAAAAAAGAAGCACGAATCAGATAAAAAAGAGGAAAAGGTAGCAGAAGCAATCAAGGAAAATGCTCCGGAAACCAATGCTGCAGTTGCAGGTAATGTAGATGCCGTACAACCGGAAGGGGTTTCTGAAGAGGCTCCTTTTGAAAAGGCTTTGAAAGAGGTTGATGATCTTAAGAAGCAGATTACTGAGGGTAACGACCGGTATATTCGCCTTATGGCTGAATTTGATAATTACAAAAAGAGAACAAGTCGTGAGTATGAACGTCAGGTTGAAAGCGCGAATGAAAAATTAATGCTCGATATGATTGATGTCCGTGAGAACTTTGAACGGGCAATCAAGAGCGGTGATACCGGCAGTGATTATTCTGCGCTGTTTGAGGGTATGAAACTTATCTTTAGCAAGTTTGATACGGTGCTTAACAAAAACGGACTTGAGTCGTATGCGGTATCAGGAGATCCCTTTGATCCACAGATTCATGATGCTCTTATGAATGCTCCGAAAGCCGGCGTTCCGGCAGATCACATTGCGGATGTTTATGAAAAGGGATATAAGCTTAAGAGCAGGGTAATTCGCCATGCAAAAGTAATTGTATCAAGTGGCGAACCTCAGGTATCGCAAGAGAATGGTTCTGAAGAAAAATCTGAAACAAAGTAACGGGTGGTACAAATGGCAAAGACCGATTTATACGAATTGCTTGGTGTCGAAAAAAATGCATCTGAAGATGATATAAAAAAGGCATACAGAAAAGTTGCCATTAAATATCATCCCGACAAGAATCCGGGAGATAAGACCGCAGAGGAAAAATTTCGTGAGGCGACTGAAGCGTACGAAATTCTCAAAGATCCCAAAAAACGCGCTACGTATGACCAGTATGGGCATGCTGCATTTGAGCAGGCTGGTGCTGGAGGTGGCGGTTATGGCGGATTCAGCGGATTCGGTGGTTTCGATATCAGTGATGCTCTTCGTGCGTTCATGAATGACTTTGGCGGTGACTCTGTTTTTTCCGATCTCTTCGGCTTTGGCGGTGGCAGAGGACGACGGGGTGGTTCGGGTGGAAGTCGGGGAAATGATTTACAGATCAGATTGCCATTGACACTTGAGGAGATTGCGACCGGTGTCAAGAAAACGTTAAAAGTAAAGAGAAAAGA
The DNA here is from genome assembly GCA_023459055.1 of Fibrobacterota bacterium. Classification (GTDB taxonomy): domain Bacteria; phylum Fibrobacterota; class Chitinivibrionia; order Chitinivibrionales; family Chitinispirillaceae; genus JAAZBG01. The sequence continues at coordinate 53,767 of JAEWVR010000034.1, read as the reverse complement.
CCGTTGTACCGCGTGTGGAGGTTCTGGTTCAAAAACGGGTAAACGTAACACCTGTTCAAAGTGTAACGGAAGTGGCAGAGTGCGTCAGGTAGCCCAGTCGTTCTTTGGTCAGGTGATTCAGGAAAGTGCCTGTCCGGTCTGCAGAGGTGAGGGTGCGGTGGTTGCCGATATGTGTCCAACCTGCAGCGGCAGCGGACTTGAAACAGTGGAAACAACGGTTCAGGTTGACATTCCGAAAGGCGTCTCTGAAGGAAACTATCTTAACGTTCCGGAAAAAGGTGATGCCGGACGTAATAGTGGACCATCCGGAGATCTTATCGTGCTGATTCAGGAGAAAGAACATGAAATTTTTAAACGCCATGGTATCGATCTATCCTGTGAAATTGACATGACATTTTCGGAAGCGGCACTTGGAACACAGAAAACCGTACAGACGCTTGACGCAAAGGTGAGTCTTAAAATTCCGGCAGGAACTCAGTCTGAGAAAATCTTCCGTCTCAAAGGAAAAGGGCTGCCATCACTGCATGGCCGTGAACAGGGTGATCTGATGGTACGTGTTCACGTTCATACTCCGGAAAAGCTCAGCAAGGAAGCCAGAGCGTTACTTGAGAAACTTGCAGAGATCGGAATGTAGTTGCAGATACTGATATTGTATTAGTTCATAGCGGTTAAGAAATAGATCCTTATAAAAAAAGCACAGTTTACTGTGCTTTTTTATTTGGTCTAATCGACGCAGATGTCTTGCTCTGGTAACATGATGATATATCAATTGATATATATATTCAAAGAATATTACATCTCTTATAAAAAACACTTGTACTTGGAAGATCACTATGAATTTATTAAGTAACGTTTCAATGTTACTTTGTAAAACTTAATGATGATGTTATATTAATGATATAATTATTTATGAATAATAAGGGGTATAAATGTACCCGGTTTCGCATGGATAATAGAACAAGAGTAAGAGTGAATGGGAGTTCGTATGGCGAAGGATATTTTAACGGCTGTAATTCATAAAGAAGAAAATCTATATGTTGCCCTATGCCCTGAGGTAGGAACAGCAAGCCAGGGTGACACAATTGAAGAGGCACTGGCTAATTTAAAAGAAGCTACGGAGCTTTACCTGGAAGAATTTCCCATGCCGTCAATTAAGCGTTCGTTTATGACAACGTTTGAGGCTGTTCATGGTTAAACTAAAACGGGTATCAGGTGAACAAACGATAAAAAAACTACAAAAAGCAGGTTTTGAGGTTATCAGACAACGTGGCAGTCATGTTGTTTTAAAGAAGACTACACCAAATGGTGATATAGGCTGTGTTGTGCCAATGCATAAGGAATTAGCAAACGGAACATTGCATAGTATTTTAAAACAGGCTCAAATGACCATTGACGAATTTAACAATATTGCATGATTGTGCTGCTGCCCTATTTACTTTGCTTACTCAATCTTGTATTCACCTGCCAATTATCAGCCTAATAGCATTTCTTTTAGTAATGCTGTTGTCTACTGGAAAGAATTATATGTTGAAAAATGTAAAAACAGTATCTTCAGCTGTCTGCTAGTTCTTTTTGAATCTCTTCAGGTAGCCAATTTCACATAACATTACATCACATTCCACTGCCTGATGCATTTATCAACACAACACACGATAACTATCACAAAACAACGAACTATTCGTTAGGTAGTTGATATTACATGCGCACGCCGTACTATTATCTTGTAGTATCCTATCAATTCTATTATATTTTTCATGAAACTGCTGAACAATTGCCGGTTGATTGAATACATTGATAAAAAAGCTTTGCTGTGATCTTACTCGACTTCTCATTGGGGCTACCTTTCTTATTTTGTTCAGTTTTTATCAAACATTAAACAGTAAAGTGTAGCTCTTTTGTCAACATTTTTTATTCTTCACAGAAACTAATTAGGAGGTAACATGGATATTATTAAAGAAGAGCTATTACCATTCATACCAAAAAAGTACCACTTATCAGTATTGTTATTTAGTACCAGCATTATAGTTTTCTGGTTCAGTGTTAACTTTTTTGTCAATGGAATGGAACCGTTTACATTAAAGAGATTTGAAATTAAATATCAACAAATAGATGCAGAAACACAGTACTTAGAATTGAAAGAACAATCTAAAACTGATCCGAACTCATTAAACCAAATGCGGTTAAAACAACTCGAGAAAAAAATCTCAGAATATGGTAATGAACAAACATTTTGTTTGAATAGAACAAAGTACTATTATGCATGGGGTTTTACATTGTTTATTATAGGAGCTGTAATACTTATTATATCAATTTACATAACACTAAACGTATTGCGAAAGCCAAAACCTGTCGTTTCTAAAAAATGAATTCCGATTTTTGACCAGATATACGAGGCGTTCTTACAACCTGATTTTATTGCCAAATAATCCCCATTGCTGCAAGACCTACCAAAGCAAGCAGCGTGACTGACGGGGCAACCTCAGGTACTGCCAGCGGAATGCGCGTGATGCCTGCGCAGCCGGCGGGTGATGTGAGGGAACAGTATTAAAATGTGATAATAAAAATCAAACCAAAGAACCATACTTACGTTTTTGTGGAAAACATTTGTAAATAAATGTCTTTATTTCAGTCATCGAACCATTCTTCTTACACTTAATTTTTACTTCGACTGTAATTACTTCTTTTTCATTGAAGTTAAAATTGAAACTTGTTGGGAAGGAAACCAGTGCGTAGCGATTACCAGTATTCTCAAACCGATTATCATTTTTAAATTTTACTTGTAATGGAAAAACGATAGAATCATCAAACTTGTAATCTTTTGATAATGATGAAATCAATCGTATAGAATCGATTTCTGCAACAGTATACTCATTATCAGACGTTGCAAATAGAACTGATATATTATAAGGACCACGCCTTGTTTTCCCGACTAGTTTGCCATTACTATTACTAACTGCTAAATCAACGATGACATTTTCAATGCGATATTTTGTGTTCAAATCAATTACTTTTCCATCGTAATCTGGATTATGCAGAACAGAGTACCCTTCAATTGTTATAATTCCACAGCACTGAACAATACATGTTAGAAATATTAAAACAAATAATCTCATTTCTTTCTCCTTATTTCATCCAACCAAATAAAAATGCAGTATACCGATCAAAAGCAGTCTCTGTACCACCTAGCCTAACTTTTAACCATATTTCCACGTCTGTAACCGTATGTTCGACTGGATTTGTTTTGTAATCGATGAAATTGTATGTTTCTTTATTTGTAGGATTTAAAACTAGTTCGCCACTTGAATTTAGAATTGCTTCGCGAGAGCCACCATTTTCCAAAGCTATTACATACTTCGTATTTCCTTTAGTTCCGAATTAAACTATATCACATCTCAATCTTTGAAAGAATCTTCTGCAACCTGGCTGCTTCCTGACTTATTTTTACAGGATCGTTGGGATTTTCGGCTATTGCAGTTGAGTGCTTGCTGATCTCCTGAAAAAGCGACTTGTAGTACTCGGTAACGCTGTTGCACTGAGTGGTCAGTTCTGTCAGGTGATCCTCCTCTCGGAACATCAGGGTCGTATTCAGTTTCCCGTTTCTGAGGCGTGATGCCCATTTCTCTATTTTGTAGATTGGCACTGCAATTTTCCGGGATGAGATCAGACCGATTCCAAATGCGATAAAAATCGCAACGATCTCAACTATCACTATTGATGGGAGTATGATACTTAACAGGTTCTTTAGCTCAAGGTCCTGCATGACATCATTACTCATATAATAGAAGCTGCCCTCCTGGCTTTTAATATTATACAGGATAAGCAGTAACGCTGTTGTGAGTATGACAGCAATAGTAACAGTAATAAAGATCTGCCAGATAATTTTAATCTGGATATTCTTTTTAATGAAAAAATTTTTTACCGGATGGCGCAGGTGTTTGTCTGTCAAAACGATAGACTCCTAATAGAGTGTAAGAAGTACAACACATTAGAAAATAGAACCGGTTAAGGAACTTGGCAATACTGTCGTTGGAATATTACAATGAAACATTCCATTATTCAATAATATAGCAGGGATTCTACAATAATGAGTCATGAAAAAAAAGATACGATCGCAGTTTTAGACTTTGGCGGTCAGTATGCACATCTCATTGCAAATCGCATCCGACGCCTTGGCGTGTATTCTGAGATTGTTGACAGCGATATCAAAGCAGATGAGCTGTCCCGCTTTAATGGCATAATCTTCAGCGGATCACCCTTCAGTGTTCATCAGGAGGGCTCACCACGGTTTGATCGCGCAATACTTGATCTTAAGAAACCAATCCTCGGCCTCTGTTACGGACATCAACTGATCTCTCTGGAGCTTGGCGGCAATGTTGTACGCGGTACGGTAAAAGAGTATGGCAAAGCAATGATGACAATTAAAAAAACAAATCCGATTCTCAAAGGGCTTTCCGATTATGAGCAGGTCTGGATGAGTCATGGTGATACTGTTGATAGATTACCTGACGGATTTGAGGTGTTTGGATCCACTGATGATTGCAGATGTACCGCTGTTGGTAATGTTGAACGTCAGATCTACGGTCTGCAGTTTCATCCCGAAGTTACCGATACACCATCCGGAAATACCATGCTTTCAAATTTTCTTGATCTGTGCGGATGTGTCCGGAGCTGGAACAGTAAAAATTTTCTGGACGCGATCGCTGAGGAAATCAAAAGAATCTGCGGAAAACGCAATGTGTTTCTCCTTGTGTCAGGGGGTGTCGATTCGACCGTCGCTTTTATGCTGCTCAATAAAATTCTAGGTAACGACAGGGTGCTTGGTTTACATATTGATAATGGTCTGATGCGGTACCGGGAATCTGAAGCGATTCTTGACTATATGAAATCAAATGGTTTTACAAATTTGAAAATCATTGATGCATCAGAGGATTTTCTTCATGCACTGAAAAATGTTGCCGAGCCTGAAGAAAAACGTAAAATCATAGGAAATATGTTTATTACTGCAAAGGAAAAAGCGTTTGATCAACTGAACCTTAATGCAGATGACTGGGTACTGGCGCAGGGAACAATCTACCCGGATACTATCGAAAGTGCCGGTACAAAGCATGCCGACCGCATTAAAACGCATCATAACAGAGTCGATATTATTCTCGAGATGATCGAAAAAGGAAATCTCATCGAGCCACTGGCACAGCTTTACAAAGATGAAGTACGTGAACTGGGTGAATCAATGGGGATTCCCAAAGAACTTATCTGGCGTCATCCGTTCCCCGGGCCGGGACTCGGCGTGCGGGTTCTATGTTCCGATGGTACAGGGACTGTGGATTCAATTCAGGAGAGCAGTGCGATAAATAATCTTGTCAGGCAATACGGTTATCATGCTCATGTACTTCCGATAAAAAGTGTCGGGGTTCAGGGTGATGAACGCAGCTATGCGCATCCGGTGGTGCTTGCAGGACCTTGTGACTGGAAACTCCTTGAAGAGTTGTCAACCAGAATTACCAATTCATTTTCAAGTGTCAATCGCGTGGTGTACGGCCTGAATACTGTTCTTAATCCGTCGTACACTCTCGTCAAGGCGTTCATGACAAAAGAACGACTTGATAATTTGCGTGCAGTGGATCACATTGTGACAGAGATACTGTACAAAACAGGCGAATATGATGGTATCTGGCAGATGCCGGTAGTATTGCTTCCGATGCTTAACAATACAGGCAAAGAGTGTGTTGTACTGCGTCCGATCGTATCCCAGGAGGCAATGACCGCACGTTTTAAACCGCTTGCTGTGGAAACGCTTGATCAGATTGTAAAACAGGTAACAGCACTTGACATCGCGGGTGATCTCTTTTTTGATATCACGCACAAACCGCCTGCAACCATCGAGTGGGAATAACCAGAATATTAAATTCCGTGTTTAATAACCTTTTGGTTGTTATCCTCTGGCACAGCGCATTAGTGTATCAATAGTAATAATTTTTAACGGGGTAGAAATAATGCTGTTATTATTTCTACCTGCGCCCTCCTAAAACTCGGCTCCAAGTGAAAAATAGTTCGTTGGTGCCCGTAACCATGTGCGAAAATCAGTCGGCCATCCCCGGTCGTAACGCAAAATGAAAATACCAAGGTTCGCTCGTAAGCCGAATCCGATTCCACCATAGAGTTTGTCCGGTAACGGAAGATTGTTGTGACGTTCCCCGCTATCCCAGGCGTTGCCGATATCTGTAAAAAAAGCGCCGCTAATGTAGCGGATCTGCATTGGTAGCGGCCAGACAACAGAAACCTCACGGATAAACGGGAACCGGAATTCGCTGTTTAAAAGTGCAGCCCGGGAACCTGACAGTCCGATATAAGCAAACCCTCTCATAGGTGTTACAAAATCGGAGTAGGTTGTCTGGTCAATGTTTTTTTCGTATTCATCAAGATCAACATCGTAGAAAAGCCAGTTGTCGTTGCCACCAAGAAAATAGCGTCGTGCTGATTTGCTTTTGTCAAGTGATTTGCTGGCACCAAGAAATAATCTGTTTGCCCAGACAAATCTCTTTACAATGTGCATGTATGCCCGCACGTCTGCTTCACAGGAGACAAATGATTCATTAACCATGTCAAGCGGGGGTGAGACCATTGCTCCGATTGTCGCTCTGATACCATTAATCGGCCCGGTTATTCCCCAGAGAATATTATCAAAAGTATAACTGCATGTCGGCAGTAAGGTGGTGTGCTTTACTGTCGGCAGAACAGTGTCCTGAGGTATTCGTTCACTATGACGGTAGAGAATCTCGAAATTGACACGTGAATAGAGCGAAAACGGATACTCTGATGAAAAGAAACCACCATAATCGATATCCTTATAAATAAAATCACCATAAATGTTTGCATAGGATAAGTCTTTACTGTAAAAAATACCGCAACCAAAATCAGTCCGTTGTTTCAGGTAGTAGTAAGCACCATAAAAGTGAAGATAATCTCTGAAATTCCCCTGAACATCACCTGCAAGTACAAAACGATGATCGCCAAGCATATCACTTAGTGAAACAACCCACTGTCCGGCGTAGCCATAAAAGGTGTTTATGCCCAGCCCGACGGACACCATGTCTGGTGAAAATGAAAGTTTCAATGGTTGCGGTGAGGGAATTGGAATTGGCGTTGTGTCCATTTTTGCGGTAATTCCCGATGTGTCAGTTCTTTTTTCCGATGAATCTTTTTGTGGTATGCTGGCGGGTGTTGATGCACCGTTAATGGTATCTGTTGCTAGAGGTAAATTATTGACACTGTCGACTTCGACAGGATTCTTCGTAGTAACAGGTGATTGCTCCGGAGCGCTAACCTGATTGGAATTTGTGTCAAGTGGAAGCTCCCGGATTGAAATGGCTGCAGTGTCAGCATGGCTACTATGCCGAGTCAGTTTTTTTGATTGTACACCGGAGGTATCGGCTTTTTTCAGTGTGTCAGTTTTGGGTGTCTTGACACGTGTAAAAAAAGTTTTTGATGTGTCTATACAGGACTCAACCCATCGTGTCATTGACAGTGTATCTGCTTTTATATGAGACAACGGATTTTCCATCATCCAGACATCCCATCCGGATTTCTGGAAAAGTGTATAGACAAGTGTTGTGTCAGATATATCCGGATTCGAACATCCCCCGGTAAAATCGGTGAGCGGTTTTGCGTTTTGTAATGAGTCTGATGGTGCACAGTAAAGGTTATCAATACCGTTTCTGTCAGATACAAAAATAATGTGTTTGTTATCATTTGATAAGCAGGGTTGTTTTTCATTCCAGGGTGTTTGAGAAAGGTGTGTTACCGTACCGTTTGTTATATCCATTACTGCAAGATCGGATTGTGTAGTACTGTATGGTCCTAAGTGCCGGGATGCATTGCCTGAAGTGTCTTCAGTAGAAAAGAGTATACGTTTATTGTCAGTAAAAAATCTCGGATCAGCTTCAAAGTTTACATCATTTGACAAACGTTTCAGTTCGCTGTTGTCAAGGTTGTACAGATAAAGATCACTTTTGCCCATTTGTATTCCGGTGAAAACCAGCAGTTTGCCATCTTTTGACCAATCCGGACTGCTGATGCTTGTAAGGCTGGTTTTAATTTTTCTCAGCAGCTTTTTATTTATTGTTGATACTATCCTGATTTCATCATTGCCGCTACCTTTTGTAACAAACACGAGACTCTTGCCATCAGGGGCCCATCCAAGACCGCTTCTGAATGGATGGAATGTTTCAAAATATCCGCCAAATCCGGTCTGACTGATCGAAGAGAGCAGCTTGCCTTTACGATCGGTAATCAGAATTTTGGAAAAATCCTTTCGGTCACTGAAAAACGCAATTTTAGAGCCATCCGGCGATAAGCGGGGACGGAGGTTGTAATTATCGCGCGATTCTTTGTGGTCAGTGACAGGGACAGAGTTGACAGTGGGAAGTTCCCTCTTACCGATCTCAGGCCAGTAGTTTCTTTTTAGTTCCTGGATCCACTCCCGTCCAAGTTCCTCAGTATTTTTACCATAGACAATCTTGATACTGTTATCGACAGATCGGGTCTGTTTAAAATTCTCCAGAAATTTTTCGAATAGAGTAAACCCCCTGCTTTGCGAGAGATAATAGAGGAATGATTGCCCGCCTTTATAAGCAAGGTAACCTCCAAGTTCAAAACCCGGTAATGGTACATTGCCATGTATTGTTTGGTCAATCATGAACATATCGGCTTCGATGTTCCAGTCACTTGACAAGTATTCTGCAAGTCCCTCCATGAACCATAATGGAGAACTCTGCTCAGTGTTTCTCAGGATTGAACCGCCGAACTGATTAAATAAGATTGAAAAACAGAATGCATGAACCAGCTCATGGTGAATTACATGGCGCAGTTCTGAATAATTACCTGTAAATGGTACCACGATCCTGTTCTTATACATTTCAGTAAATCCGCCGACACCTTCAGGAATTACGTCGGTGATAATGTTTGTTTGTGCAAAAAGATTCGGATCACCATATATTATAAGCGGGAAGCGATTTTTGGGGGTATATTTGAAATCGGATGACAAGCGTGAAAATGCGTTCTCTGACCATTGGAATGAAATATGTGGAAGCGTATCCTGTTCCTGATGATAGTACAGATTAAAATGTGGAGAACGAAGCATTTTCCATGAAAAATTGCTATATTGTACTTTATTCTGGCCAAAGCCGGAAGTAGAATTAGGTAATAGGGATAGTAAAATAATGGTTTTTAAGAGAGTTTTTAATGTTATGCTGCTTGACATTCAAATTTCCTGGAAGAGTTATTGTTTTCGGGAACAGAAATGATTCAACTGTAAATACTCTTGAAAATCGGTTTCTCAAAAGAAAGATACTACAGTGTAATGCTGCAAAACAGAACATTATAATAGATTTATATAAGTTCTGACAGAAAACACTTGCATTTAGCTTGAGTATATACTTTTTTCTATAGAATTCAGTATATGAGTCAATGGCGTTATTTTCAGAGGGGTATGAGTTGACAAGGTTTTCGATTCAAACTATTTTTGATATGACGATGGTTGATAGTAATTTACAGGTTACAACTGAACAACAAACATTTAAGCCCTTAATTTAATCCAGGCATCAATGAAAATGAGAAAAAAAAATCAGATCGTAGTGTTGCTGCTGCTTGCAGTGTGTGCAAGTATGTCGTTTGCGGGTAAGAAAATTGTTGTCCCGATGGATTTCCCGACAATTCATGCTGCATTGGGAGAGGCAAACGAAGGTGATACCGTCTACGTAAGTAAAGGTATTTACTACGAGAATATTGCACTGACTGACAATGTTGTTCTCCAGGGGCAGGATATGGTATCGACGATTATTGATGGTCGTCGGCTCGGTCCAGTTGTTCTTGGTGCTGATGGTGCTGTGATTACAAACTTTACCATAAAAAACGGTACAACCGGTATTCTCTGTAAAAATACAAGACCAACAATTGAACGAAACCTGATCGTTGATAATAAAGGCGCTGGTATTCATGCACTTATCTCTTTACCTGATATCAATAACAATGTCATATATAGGAACGAGTGGACAGGTATTTTTGTTGAGGGTGCCCGCGGTACCCGGACAAGTATAGATCATAACGTAATTCTCGAAAATGGTTACTGTGGAATTTTTTGTGCACACAGATCTGAAGTACTTATCCGCAATAATGTGCTTTATGCAAACAAACAGTATGGTGTGTTTGTTGCTCCTGAATCCAGAAAATCACGTATTATTAATAACAATATTTATAAAAACAGATTATCATTCAATGCTCTTGCAGTGGTCAATCAAACAAACATTTCAAAAGAGCCTGATTTTATTTCTCCCGGTCACCCTGAGTATAATTACTTTGTGAAACCTTCATCAGCACTTAAAGCGGCGGGTGAAAGTGGCACAGATATCGGTCTGGTAACAGCACGTTTGATTCAGGTACAGAATACAGATCAGGATGGTGATGGAATTCCTGATGAAGTTGATCAGTGTATCGATGTTCCTGAAGATCTTGATGGATTTGAAGACCTTGATGGTTGTCCGGATTTTGATAATGACAAGGATGGTATCTATGATGCTCAGGATCAGTGCCCGAGTGTGCCTGAGGATCGTGATGGCTTTATGGATACTGATGGCTGTCCGGAGTTTGATAATGATAAAGATGGAATACCGGATTCCGTTGATGCTTGTATCAATAATCCAGAGACAGTTAACGGTTTTAAAGATTCTGACGGTTGTCCGGATGAAAAACCACAGGAAATCAAACAGACACTTATTCTTAAAGGTGTTAATTTCAAAACAGCAAGCTCTGAACTATTGGAAGAATCCTACTATGTTCTTGAGACTGTATTCAATAGTCTTGAGGCGTATTCTAATATTCGTATTGAAATTGCCGGGCATACTGATAATCAGGGATCTTCTGATTATAATCTGCAACTATCATATGACAGAGCAAAATCTGTTATGGAATACTTTGTCATGAGAGGTATTAGTCAGGATCGGATAGTGGCTCGTGGCTATGGAAAAGAACGTCCAATTGCCCCGAACACTACGGCAGAAGGCAGAGCGAAAAACAGACGGGTCGAAGTAATCCCATTGAACAAATAAACCCTTTGGAAGGCTGGTAGCTGATGTCTCATTACAAAAATGCACCAATGATGTTAAAATTGGTTCTGTTGGTGTTGCTGTTGGCAGGGACAGAATCGAAATCTCACGCAGAGGGAGGATATGATGCTCCCTATTTTCAGGCAGATTTTACACAGGATCTGACAGACTGGTCATCGGCATTAGTGAATCCGGCTCTGCTTTACAGAGTGAATCAGCTTCATCTGGAGTTTGGTTCATATCGGTGGTCTATGTTTGATGGGGATGAGCTGGGGCCGCTCGGGTATCAACACCTTGGCATACAAGTCCCGATTTTAAGAAATCACACCTTTGGAGCCACACTGCTCTGGGGTGGTGAAACTGTTCAAAAAAGAAAAGTAGAAGGAACTGCTGCCAGCGGGTATGTAATCAGTGCAGACGGTGATGCCCGTTTTCAGGATTATTGGATAATGGGTCATTACAGTATCCGTGTGCTTCCATGGCTTATGCTTGGAACAAATATCAAATATCGTATCCAGAATCAGTTCGGGGATGTTCACTGGGGAAGTATTCCAGGTATCGATCTGGGCATTTATCTCAATCCTCTTGACCATTACAGATTTGGGGACCTTGGTTTTAGTCTATGCATTCAGGATCTGCTACCTTCACAGATTAAATGGGGTGATTATTCAGAAATAACATCAAACCGTTTCCGTGCAGGAATCAGGTATGCCGCATTTAATGATAATCTTGTTGGTGATGTTGAGTACATATCCGATAACCTTTTGGGTGAACTGTACAGTGGTTGGGATGATTATGCAAATATGTCGAAGGGTATTGATGAATTTGGAAAATTGGTTGGAGATAATATTTCAGCCCATCATCTTGGTGTTCATGTAAAGTATATGTTTATACCGAGTATATGGCTAAAACTTGGATGGACAAATAACAATATTCCGTATCTCGGATTCAATTACAATTTTATTTATACACTTCCGGAAATGATCAATTATATCAATGTTGATGCTCATCTGGGGTATAGTTTTATTGAAAACTTTTATGAAAGTCTAAACAACCGCGACGAACGTTCTTTTTCAGGAATGTTTAAAGTATCGACAGATTTTGGGCCTACCCGTGAACAGCGACTTTCAAAGAGAATGTACGATCAGCTGGTACTGGCACCGAATGATGCCTATAGTGAAGCAATGCGTTTATACCTGGCGGGAAAGTATTGGGAGGCATCATATGCATTCGGAAAAGTTATATCACTTTTTCCTAACTTTCACTTGAATGACAAAGCAACCTGGTATCTTGGAAACTGTTATCGTTTCCTCTATATGAACGACATTGCACGTCAGGTATATAAAGAAGCTTTGGAAGAGTACACTACATCAGATATGCGTTCAAAATACATCTATGGTTTCCAGGCGCTTGATTACAGAGAGGGAAAACATGATGATGCATTAAAAAATCACGCGTTCATTACAAATCTGTATAGTGATAGTGATATCAAAACTGATGCAGATTATCTGGCGGGTGAAATACATTTCCAGAGAAAGAACTACAACGTAGCTGAACAGTTGCTCAGTGGGATTAAACCCGGTGAACCATCATACCTCTACGCACAGTACACGTTGTCAATTATTAATATCGAAAACAATAAAGAACAAGCGGCGCTCACAAATTTAAATAATATTATAAAGGATACAACGCAGCAGGCTGCTGACCAGTCGTTACAGGATGCCGCAAATTTGAAAATAGGGCATCTCTATTTCGAGATGGGTGATAAGTTGAAACTTGCTGTAGAAGCTTATCAGAGAGTGAGCGAGGGATCAAGTTACGGTGATGAGGCGCTGCTTGGAACTGCCTGGGCCTGGATTAAAGTTAATCAACCTAATGCATCACTTTCAACAATTGAGCGGTTGGTAGGCACTTATCCTGAAACATCTTTGATACCTGAAGCGTTTTTGGTTAAAGGATATGGCCTGATGTTGTTAAAGCGATATCCGGAAGCGGTTGCAGCACTCGAACAGTGTCTTGCAACAGCAAAACGTCAGTTTATTACTGATGAAGATCTGAAAACACGTTCATCAAATTTTAACAAGTCGGTCGCTGATTTTTCTCCTTTCTCCGAGAAAATAAAGAAGAATGCCCTTAGAAAGCCGACAAATAAAACACTTGAGGAACGTCCGGAATTGCAGAAGGAATTTGAAAAATATTCAAAAGAGTCATACGACTTTTTTAAATACACTCTGGAAGCAAAATCGCACAAACGTTTCTTCATGATGAAGGAGCAGATTGTTACAGACGCAGAGTATGCCCTCGCAAAGGCAACACGAATGATGAATGCTCGTCTGCCTGCTGCTGGACAGAAAAAGGAAGAAAAGATTGATAATGAGCTCGATAAATTGAAGAAAGAGCTCGAAAACATACAGTAAATAAGTCTGATAGTTGCACATAAAAGGAGTGTTTCCAGCATGTCAAAGCAAAGATCGCGGGTATTGTTAGTGCTTGCAGCGCTGACATCGTTTCTACTGAGTATTGTTCTGTCAACCAGTGCTCAGGATGCAAAGAAAGAGGAGTTACTAAGGAAAATTCAGGAACTTGAGAAGAAAAAGCAGGCAATCGCTCAGGAACGTGCTGCTGCTCTTGAGAAAAACAAACCTGAAGGGAAAAATCTTCAGGAGATTGTTGACAGGTACCTGAAACTGCTGGAAAACTGCAACGCAAAGAAATCAGAACGTTGTGCAGATGTAATCTACACTCTTGGTGGCATGTATTACGAGCTGGATCGTGAAGCATTTATCCAGGCTAAAGAAGATTATGAAAAGAAAATGGACGCGTATGAAAAGAATCCTCGCGGACCTGAACCGGTTAACCCTATTCCAAACTACGATCGGGCTCTCGGCTATTACGAACGTCTTGCAAAGGAATACCCGGATTTTCCAAAATTAAGTGAGGCATATTACCAAATGGGTAATATCTATCTCCTTATGGGAGACCTTGATAAAGCCAGAGGCGTTTTTCAGTCGATTACTGATAAATTTCCAAACAGTCCACGGTCTTCTCCTGCACATTTCAGACTATCAGATCTTTACTATCTGGACCATGACAATGTTAATGCGATAAAACATCTTGAGAAGATAAAAGAAAAAGAAATTGATCTGACATCCTGGGAGATGGTTCATTACCGTAAAGGTGAAATCTATTACAACATGAGCGATTTCGATAAGGCAATTAACCTGTTCTACACCTATGTAGAAAAATGTGACGCAGGATTATATCAGAAAAAAGAGTTCCGTGAAATGGCACTTGAATATATGGCGATCGCTTTTTCAGATATTGAAAACGGTGCAGAGGAAGCAATCGCTTTTTTCAAGAAAAATGGTCACAAATCGTATGAAGATATGGTGCTCTACACAATCGGTTTGAAAAACCGTTCACATGGTCAGTTTGATCCTGCTATTAAGGCACTTATGGTTGCACTCAAACAGTTTCCTTATTATGCAAAAGCTCCAGAGGCGCGTCAGGCATTGGTTGAATGTTATGTTGTCAAAAAAGATCACGAAAAGGCAAATGTAGAACGCGAGCATCTGGTTGATGACTACGGGCCAGGAAGTGAATGGTATAAAAAGAATTCAAACAATCCGAAGGCTATTGATGGCGCAAAGTCGGAAGTTAAGCGTGCACTTGGGAACGTTGCCATTTATTACCATGCAATTGCTCAGAAAAAGAAGGATAAGGATGCTTATCAGAAAGCCCTTAAACGGTATGAGGAGTTCTTCTCAAAGTTTCCTGATGACAAATGGAAAACATTTGAATACCGGTATAACATTGCGGAAATCTATAATTCTCTTGGTGATTGTGAAAGAGCAGCAGAAAATTTCAACTTTGTAGCGATGGAAAATATTGCGGCGTACCCGCCTTATCAGGCAGATCTTGATACACTTGGTATGGATCATGATGAGGCTGAAAGACTTAAACAGAGTGCTGATAAGGCAACCTCTAACATTTCCCAGGAGGACGCGGGGTATAACGTTGTTGTAGCACTTGATAACTGCCGTAAAAAGAAAATGGCTGCTGATGGAATCACTGAAGATAAAGCATATGATCTTATTGAAACCAAGCGACTTCTTGAATTTGCAGAAAAGTTTCAGGCAAAATATCCGAAAAGTCAGAATGCTGCAGAAGTTCTCTATCTTGCGGGAAATATTCACTTTGCTGCAAAAAATTACGATCCGGCAATCAGAGTGTTCAAACAGATCGGAGATTCTTACCCAACTGCAAAAATCGGAGAAAAAGCTGTTAGAATGCTTGCAAACAGTTATTCGTCAGCCGGACAGTATGACATGGCAATGGGCATCTACAAGAAACTTCTAAAAGGGCAGAAGGCTGATACCCCTGAATATGCAGAAATCCTTGATCTTGCAGCAGGTTCAATGTATAAGAGAGCTGAAGGTATCAAGAAAAGTGGAAATACTTCAGGTGCTGTAGAAGCATTTAAGGCGATTGCAAACGAATTTCCAACAAGTAAAGTTGCTGACCGTGGATGGTTTGATGCCGGTGTATGCTATGAGGAAGCGAATAATCTGGCGCTTGCAGCACAGACTTTTGAAATGCTGACAACAAAGTTTCCAAAATCACCACTTCGTGAAAATGCATATATCCGTGCTGCTGAGAATTACAAAAAGAATGAGCAGATTGACAAAGCGGCACAAATTTATCAGATCGCTGCGAATAACATTACAAAAGCGGAATTCGCGATTCCCTCATTGTCGTCAGCATCAGAGTGTTATCAGAAGCTGAACCAGTTTGATATGGCTGGAAAGATGTTCGAACTGATTTACGAACGTTATGCAACTGATCCTAAAACACCGATGGCACTTTATAATGCCGGACTTATCTTTGAAAAAGGTAAATTGTATCCAAATGCTATTAAAGTATACGATGCTCTGGCTGCAAAGTTTCCCCAATCTGAATATGCTGCGGAAGCATTCTTCTCAATTGGTCTCTGTTACGAGAAGATGGGGCAGAATCTTGAAATGGCGAATGTCTTTACACAATATGCAACGAAATATGCCGGTGATCGTCTGAAGCAGGTTCAGGCGCTTGTTAAGGCTGGAGATGCATATCTCAATATGAAACGTGATGATGACGCGCTTAAAAATTATATGATGGCTGTGTCAATTTACGAAAAGTTCAATAAAGAAAGCGATATTGATATTGAAAGTATTGCCCAGGCTTATTTCAAAGCCGGTGAAGTATACTATAACAAATTTCTGAAAATTGAACTGAAAGCCTCTTCTGAAAAAGCAATTAAGGATCTTATCAAAACAAAAACAAAGGCACTTGAAGATCCGGCAAAGTACTATGCGAAAGTTATCGAGCTTGGTATTGCTGAATGGACACTGAAAGCAACCTACAAAATCGGTATGGGTTTCGTTGATATGGGATCAGCAATTGAGGGGCAGACGCTGTTTGGAAATGCAGAACAGAAGATTGCTGCGAAAATTCAAATACTTTCCGGTTTGGAAAAGTATTACGGAAAAGCTCAGGAATACTTCTATCAGAACATTGAGTGGTCACGCTCACAGGGATTAAAAGGTGAAGTTGTGCAGAACTCTAACGACAAGTTCCTTGAGATGCTTTACATGAAAGGTAAAATTCTGCGCCAGGTCGGTGAAGAGTTTGGTAAGGCACCTGTCCCGCGTGGACTCAGTAAAGATGAAGAGCAGGCATATAGAGATCTGTTGATGGAGAAGAAACTTCAGGCTGATGACGCAGCATTGCCAAAATTTCAGGAAGCTCTGAAAGCTGCGCAGGAATTGGGTCTGGCAAGTTCACCCTGGGTACAGAAAATCAAGGATGTTATTCAGGAGATCAATCCAACGGATCCAATGCTTAACGTTGAGATAACCGAATATGTACAACCGGAGGTCGTTCCAACAACACAACCTACTGTTGCAACTCAAAAGCAACAAGGAGGAAAATCTGTTGCTCAATCTGCAGCTCCATCACGTAGCGGTGGGCGTGATGATGAGTTTGACAGGAATATGCGCCGTATTCAGAACATCATTAGTATGGAAATTCCTGTTGAAGACAAAATCAGGCAGCTTAACAGAATAGAGATGGATGCTAAGCGTAACATGATCCTTGAGGAACAGAAAATTGAAGAATTAAAAATGAAGAAAAATTAAATACGGTAAAAAAGGAGGTGCATTTACCGGATTTTTTGTATAAATTTGTTCATATACTAAATACTCATAACTGTCATAAAATCTTTAGGAGGTTTTAAAATGCAACTATTACACTTTTTGCTTCTTGGTTTCCAGTCATCTGCAGGCCTCATCATGTGGCTTATTCTTCTCTGTCTCTTTGTAGTGATTGCGCTTGCTGCAGAAAGGGCCTTTTACCTTTACATCAAATGTGATAGTGGTAATCGCTCGTTGTTAAATGTTGTTTCAAAGTATCTCAAGACTGGCGAATATGAAAAAGCAATCAAGCATGCATCTGGTGTGGGAACTCCTCTTGCTAAAGGTATCGTATCTGTTTTGTCAAATAGATCAAAAGGTCCAAAGGCTATTAAAAAAGCTGTTGATGAAGTGTTTCTTACAGAAGGTCCAAAAGTTAAACGTAATGTTCACTTCCTGAATATGTTTGCGAACCTTGCAACTCTTATCGGTCTTACTGGTACGATATTTGGTACAATGGAATGTTTCGACGCTATTGCTAATGCTCCTGCAGCTCAGCGTGCACAGCAGCTTGCATCTGGTATTTCTGTTACCATGTCTGCAACTTTGTTTGGTCTGTTTGTTGCAGTGCCGTCAGTGCTTGCACACGGTATTCTTAGTGGAAAAGCTGACAAAATCGTTGAAGATATGGATGAAAAGACAACAAAACTTATCAATGCTGTTGAAGAATAATTTTTTTTCTGTAACGAAATTAATTCGACAAACGTTGGATTAATTAGACTAAAGTAGCGATAAGATTTATTAACACTTTTTATTGATATCCTGAAACGATATCCAAGGATAAATTAATATGGGGCAAATGGCAAGAAAACCAATGGTTGACTCAAGTGGAGGTCACGGTGGAGATATAGATCTCAAACCGTTTATTAACTTCCTCGTTGTGCTCATTCCTGTGTTGATGTTGTCAGCTGAATTTGCTAAAATATCTGTAATCAACCTTAAGCTGCCTGCGGGTCGTGGTTCTCAGACAGAGAGCGCGTCCAAGACACCGCCGCCGGAAGAGGAAGATAAGCTTTTACTGACAATGATTATCACCGATTCTGTTGTTACTCTTGGTGCGAAGAACGGTTTTATGCCTTCAATGTTTTACAAGGAATTCCATAACTATGTTTCACGTACCAACAGAAATGTTGATACTACTGTGGAAGTGGATCCTACTAATCCAACAAAAGAAGTTATAAATATCGAAACCGGAAAACCATACGAAGTAAGTGAACGACAGGAAATTTTATTGTATGTAAGCGACGAAAACAAGAATGTTGTTAAGAGCATGTATACAAAAAAAGACAACATCATGTTGACTACGGCAGAAGGAAATCCGATGCAGAGTCTAAAGCCTGGTGACACTGTGTATACTACACAGAATCCACGCAAGATGCTTATTGTGTCTAATCCTGATGAATTTGAATTACGGCCGTTGTCTGCTTATGATGAAATGAGAAACAGGTTGCTCAAGATATCCGAACGGTACAAGGAAGCACCAGACAGGGAGGACATTATCCTCGCTGCTGAAAATACGGTTGCTTACGATAAAATCGTTCAGCTTATGGATGTCGCACGGGAAGCCGGTTTTCCAAACTTATCAATCGCGAAACTTAGGGGTTAAATTATGGCATCACATGGAAGAAATAAGTTCCTGACCGCTAAGTCAACTGGTCTTATCATTACATCGCTCATTGACTTCTTCTCAGTGGTTGTTATCTATCTGATGAAAAGTTACTCATCTGAGGGTAGTATATTGACCAATGCAGATAACCTGGTACTTCCGAACTCTAACTCGATTACAAAACCGAAAGAGATTCACGTTCAGGTGGCTGCTGCGAATGATATGATCCTTGTTGATAACGTACCTGTTGTGCCTACCGATGATGTACGCAAGATTCCTCAGACAGATCCGAATCCGATTATCAAGAAACTTGAGGAAAAACTCAAATCCTGCTATGCAGCAGAAGAGGAGATGGTACGTCTTGGGGCGTTAAACAAGATTGAAGGTGACATTACAATTCAGGTTGATAAGAATGTCGACTTTGATGTTTTGTTTAAAATCATGAACACATGCGGTAGTGTTGGTTATAATAAAATGAACTTTGCCGTTATGTCCAGGTCCGAAGAGTAAAGGAACAAATAATGAAATACAAAATAACCATTCGAAAGTGTGCTGATCCTGGTCGCGCACAGGAGATTGCTCTCGGGATCGCAAAATGGTCCGGAAGCTCTCCGGACGTGGTTTTGAAGGTCATCGTTGAGAAACCTGTCTGCATTAAGCGCGAAGCTGAGGAAGAAGAAGCTCTTCGAATAAAGTCACAGTTTGAGGCATACGGCGCTGAAGTTGATCTTATTCCTCTTCAGGAGGAAGAGTTCGCTTTGTCAAGTCTGCCTCCTGCTGCAGCAGTTGTTGCTCCTCCAGCCACAAGGTCCGTACCCTCTGCATCGGGTTCCTATAAAAAAACTTTGCAGCCTGTACAGGCTCAGGGTTCATCATGGGATGACGATGATGAAGAGCAAGAGGGACGTCTGCTGACTGATGAAGAGTTTACTGAACTGTTAAAGAGAAGACCGGACATTTTTTATTTTGACACCAGTTCACGTCTTAGAAATATGATGGTCGTATCTGTACTTTTGGGTTTGGGATTCGGGTTCTGGATGACTCATGTGGAATTCGTCAATGTTGCAACTGACTTCTACGAAAAACTTCCTGAAGAGCGTACAGCAAAGTTTGTAACAGCTGCTGAACTTCCAAAAACTCTTGAAGAGAAGAAAAAAGAGGAAAAGAAGAAAGAAGCTGATATACAAACTGAAGATAAAAAACGCCTCAAACCGAAGCCGACTAAAGGTGGCGGTGGTACATCTGGCGGTGGTGGTGATCCACGTGCCCGTGTTACACAAAAAGGTGTTCTTGGTATCGTGTCCGGTGCTGTAAAGGGTAAAACCGTTGCATCAGCGGATATCTTCGGAAAAGGTGGTTTTGCAACAGGTATCGATGCAATCATCTCTGGAACTGGTGGATTGAAATCCGGTGGCGGTGGTGGTACTGGCCGTAGAGGTGTTGCAGGTATCGGTTATGGTGCCGGATACGGAAGCGGCTTTGGTGGCAGCGGTTCTGGTGGTGTTGATGATCTTATTGGTAACCTGATGGGTGGTGATGGCGGCGGGCTTGATCTTAAGAAAAAAGGCGCGCTTAAACTTAATGCACCTGACTTTATCAAAGGGGGATCGCTCACTGGTGGAAGAAGCAGAGCAAGTATTCAGCGTGTTGTTATGCAGAATATGGCTGCATTACGATATGCCTACAATAAACGCCTTCGTGATAAACCTGGTCTGACTGGTAAGATCACGGTTAAATGGGCTATTGATGAATTCGGAAAAGTTCTTTTTGCTCAGGTTGTTGAATCGACAATTAACGATTCTGAACTTGAAACAGTTGTAAAAGAAAAGATCATGCGCTGGGTTTTTGAGAAAATTGATAAGCCTGGTGATGTTACCGAATGCGTCTACCCATTCGTATTCTCTAATTAGTAAGCTGTATTAAAAATTATCTTGCATTCGAAATAATCGAATGATAAGATTCTGATAATAGCAACAAAGAACGGATGTGCCTTTATGTAAAGGCACATCCGTTATCTTTAAAAGAAAAATACAGATCTTACAGTGTTATAATTACCATATGATGGGAGGATTACAATGAAAAAATCACTGCTTGTAATAATGGCTTTAGGGTGCTATGTCAGCAGTAGTTTTGCAACTGATGCCCGTGTTGTCTCTATGGGCAGGCATGATGCTTTCTTTATGGATGAAATCAGTGTTTTTAAAAATCCGGCTAATATCAGTATCTATCCCAATATGGTATATGGTTCCTACGGTGTCTATTCTTACGATCCTAAACTTGATTCGGCAGGAGCAAGTGGTGAGTGGGGTGCTTTAAATGCATCAAATAGAGATCCGGTGGATCCATTCTTCGGTGCTATTATGAGCTATTCCCTTAATCAGAATACTGATAACGGTAGTCAGTATCCGATGTTGTCAATTGGTGCGGTATTCAATCGCCGTGATGAAATGCTTGGTTATTTAACACCCGGTTCCAGAAACTATATTGGTTCGAAGGGACTGGTATTACCTGATCCTGTTGGAAAGGTAGACCTTTTACTTGGATATGTCCTTCCTAACGGTGCAATGCTTGGTGGTGGCGGGTATGTTGCCATACAAAAGAAAAAAGAGGGTGGTGATGAAGCTATTGCCTCTATCTACAAAGGTAATCTTGGTCTGAACTGGCCGGTTACAAAGTCTATAGACCTTGAAATATCAGCTGGCGGAGGTCTGATTAATGCAGTCGCAAAACAGGATGATCCTACATCAAATGATAATGCAGACTCATTGTACGTTCGCCTTGCAAAAAATGATGTCTTTTTAAGAGCTGAAGCGCGTTTATTTACTGCTCTTGCAGTGCTTAATGGTGATTTTGTTCCTCACGTTAAATTTGACTATATTGATCTTGGCACATTAAACATTTCAAAATTTGACCTTGCTGCAGGTGTTGGATTAAACATCAATATCGACAAGGGTTTTTTCTGGGCTGGTCTTGAATTTCTTTATGGACAGCATGATAGTAGTAAAACTGTATCGAAAGAAAGTGTCGGCGGCAGAATCAGCTTTGGTATTGAGAGAAATATTCTTACTGACTGGTTTGTAATCAGAGTCGGTGGACAAAAAGTGATTCGTTACGTATCTGATGGTACAGATGCTGGTTATTGGGAAGAAAATGTTGCTGCTGACGGATCAGATGATGATCTTGTTGGACTTGGATTTGGTATAAATATTGACAATAGGCTTAGAATTGACTTTGTTGCAGCAGAAGATATTGCTTATACATTCACAAATCTTGTAAGCCATCCACAGCATCATCTGTTTAACAGGGTAAGTGCTACATATAGCTTTTAATCTTGAAAGAAAAGAATGTTAAATACAAGAAAGCGGGTGACTTTATGTTACCCGCTTTTTTATTTTAGTAGTATATGAAAAAGCCGATCCGGATAATCACAACTCCTGCTTTAGTTGATAATAAATTGTCAATTACAGTTCCAGTTTACATAACGACCTTAAAAACCTTAGCCGGTATATATACTTTTCATGCGGATAGTTAGAATTAAAGAGTTCTATATACCGGCATTTGTGCTTGCATTTATATTTTGCGGTGCAATTGTAGGGGAAAATGTATCAATCTCGCTTGTCGTTTCTGCTCTTGGCTCACAGGTATTAAGCAAGCTTTACCTTGTCAATGGAATTTTACTTTGCGGATTACCAATTCTTTTCTTTCAAAAGATTGACAGAATTGATCGCGGAAAATTACTGTCGCGTCAATTGCTTGTAATCTCTGCAATATTACTTTTGTTGCTGATAGGTATGATTGTTGTAACGCATTATAATCATCCTTTAAAAAACTATGTACTGCTATTGTTGTATCCGTTTTCGTATCTGACAAAAACAATACTGTTTCTTACGTTCTGGACTCTTGCCAACGATATTTTTCCAACCGGAGAAGCCAAGAAGGTTTTTCCGCTGATTGCAGCCTGGGGTATGGCTGGAGGACTTTCCGGTGCATGTATTGCGAGAATAATAGTCAATGCATTCACAATTGAAAGTGTTGTTGTTTTATGGACTATATCTTATCTGGCAGCATGGTATTTTGCAGAAAAAATACGGATTCGTTATCAGGACAGATTGCGATTCAGAGAGGATCTACCGGTAAAGAATGACATACTATCCGATGCAACTGATGTAATAACACTTCAAATTGTCCGCCTGATTGCAGTTCTTTACTTTGTGGTATTTGTCGGAATATTTTCGATTGATTTCTTATTCTGGAATATATCTCATAAAGTGTTTACTACTTCAGAAACACTGGTTTCATTTCAGTTCGGATTCTATCTGTTTCATGCGCTTGCTGCGATAGGTGGGCTCTGGTTTGCACTGCCACCACTGATCAGGAAGTTTGGTTTTACACGGTTATTTTATTGTTTACCGGTCACACTGCTTGCAGGAGCAATAGTGCTGTTCCCATTCGTATTCGGTGGAACACTTCAGATTTTATTTACAACATTTGTAATCATTCAGTTTTTACGATATGTTATTTTCGAAAATACATTTTCACCTATTTACCAGATGTTTTTCGCAGCGATTGAAATGGAGAAGCGTGGAAGAGCAAAAACCCTGCTTGAAGGAATTGTAAAACCTGCCGCTATCATTTCAAGTGGTGTACTGTTAATTATTTTAGGGAATAATTATGCTCTGATCCTGATTCTGTTGTCAATTTGCAGTATACTATCAATTGGCATTATCTTCTTTCTCCGTAAGACCTATTCCCGTACCCTGATTCCAGAGGTGATGACAACTGTTGAACCAACACAGATAATTGCATCGGTAAGTCATTATGAAAGCCGAAAACTGGAACAACTAATCAGGGAGTATAGTAATGCCGATGAGCCTGATATGCGAATATTTGCAGTCAGGCTTCTTGCAAACGGGGATTCTATCAGTTCTCTTGAACGAATGATAAGAATGTTTAAAAAAGAGGGAGATGCAAGGGTAAAAGAGGCAATCGCCAGATCATTACATCAGTTCTTCTGGATTCAAACAAGAGAATTTATCGAAAAATTAATAGAGGATCCTAATCCGAGAATTCGTGCTAATGCACTATTGTCACTTAACAAAATGAACTGCGGATGGAAACGTAATCTGAAAGACAGCGTACATCATTTACTTTTTGACAGACATCTGAGAGTTCAGGTTGAAGCAGCAAAATTTTTATGGAATAATGGGGATCCGGCTGAAATAGATTCTGTCATGATCTTTCATAAAAGTCTTACAGGTTCACAATGGGTTGACAGACGTGCGGCAGGTGTCTACCTTGCAGGGGAATTAAAAGTTGAAGGTTGGGAAAAATATCTCATCAATATGCTGGCAACGCAGTCACTCCAGGTATTTAAAAAAACTGTAGAAGTAATAATGCAGTCGTCATTAAATGAGTTGCAGATTGACTGTCTGCGAAAAGTAGACCTTCTGACGAAAGAATATGTTGAGATTGCCGGTGTTATAATCGAGAAAAATGGTCATAAGTTATGGGGTGTTCTTATTGAATTTCTACCGGAGTGTAAAAACAGGAAGCTGGTTTTCGAAATTGTCCGGTGTCTGAGAATATTTACTGATAGTTTACGGGCTGAAGGAAAAAATGTAAAGATTAATGATTTTATTTCCAGTATCATTTATGCTTGGGTCCACAAAGAGCTGGAGGTAATCTATCGTGAATGTTTTGTACGAATGAGTATCGGTGTCGATGATGCATGTAATACGTTGTGTTCGATGCTTGATATGGCGCTCAGAGAGAAACACCTGGGGCTTTGTCTATGGGCAATTAATGCAATGGTGTTGCTTGATAAAAAAGAAATGTTCGTCTGGCGTTATACGGATATTGATATAAGGGAACAACAGCAGCGGTTTGATCTGGTAGAAATTCTCGAAAGCACATCAAATGACAAAATTGGAGAATTGATTCTGCCTTTTCTAAAAAATGAGTCATGGGGTACACTGGGAAAAATCGGCAGGAATGAGTATCATTTTGAAAATAGCACCGGTAATCAACATCTTGAACTGTTTCTGCGGTCAGATGATGATTGGCTTGTTCTATGTTCAATGCGGACAATGGTATATTACAACGAGGTATTTGAGAAAAAAATCAGTAAGGAGCTTCTTGTAATGCACAGAAATAATGCAAATAAACATATCGCTACTGCGGCAAAGGATTTAATTGATAAGAGTACCAATGAAGACCGCTTACGCAGTGATGCCTTTATCCTGCTTGAAAAGGTGCTGTTTTTCAAGAAAACCCAGTTATTCAAAAATGTCAGTGCAGAGAAGCTGATGAAACTTGCGGAAATTTCACAATATGCGGTTTTTGAAAAAGATACGACTCTCTCGGTTCAGGGTGAAGTTTCTGAACATTTGTATATTGTCAAAAAAGGTTCACTGCGGGTTATTAAATCTTATGGTGATATTAAGACAGAAATTTCGGAGATTAAAGTAGGTGAAACCTACGGCGAAATCGGACTTTTTACGCAATCTCCCCGTTCTGCCAGTGCAGTTACCAGTGATTCGTGTGAAGTGTTTATAATTAAACGCGGGGCTTTTAAGAAGCTGCTGCTTGAAGTACCGGAGATTGCCTACAATATGCTCGAAACGATGAGTGAACGTTTGAGAAAAAATGCAGATGATATTATCGAACTTCATCGTCGTGTGGATGATTAAAAATCCATTTGTATAAAGATACTCCCTGAATAGCCCGATTAAACAAATTAGTATACGTTGAGGAATGTGGATTGTTGCTGGTGATAGAATCCGGTTTAAAAACTACCTTTTGACAAAAGAAAAATGCTGTTGTTACAATAACAATGTTCAAGAATAATTGTCGATTAACAGAAAATGGTATGTTTTAGTTGGATGTTAGGATTTAAACGCACAAATTTGTATAATTTTTCGATTAATTCGGCGAAATAATATAAGTTAAATTGAAAATAAAGGCTAATAATGTGAAAATTACTTTACTCAGGATTTGGAGTAAATTAACTTAATAGTAGAGAAAAAAGTAAATTTACAAATACATGTGGATTCTGAAAGGAGGGCTTTATCAATGAAGCTCCAAAAAATTCTAACAGTTGTTGCAGGCCTAGTGTCGCTTGCATTGCTTGGCGGATGTGCAGAGAAAGATGTAAAAGAAATTTCTGTGCTGATCCGGATGATGCCAGCTCAGGAAACGTTTTTCCGTGATCAGATTATTCCTGAGTTCGAAAAAATACACAAGTGCAAAATCAAAATCGGTAATTTCGAAAATGAATGGGATATTGTAAAGTTCCTTGATCTCGAAAAAGCCAAAAAACATGGTGATATTGCACTTGTAAAAGTACCGTTTGAGATGACACATGTCCTTGTGCAAAAAGGTTTCATGTCGGATCTTTATGTTGCGCAGGATACATCTGTTGTTAACCAGGATCTCGCAGAGTATCATCCTCTGGCAAGTGGTTTGGGGTATATCAACGATAAACCTTACTACATTCCAAGAAAACTTGAAACCCGGACAATGTTTTATCTGAAATCAAAAGTTACTGATGCAGTTACAGCATTTCCAAAACATAAAGATCGTATTAACAAGGAACTCAAGAAGCTCAATGGCTATGGACTACCTTTCGAGTATGTCCTTGAAGCAGATCCGAATCAATGGGATTTTTACGATGTCTACGTTGTTGGAAATATCTGGGCAAATACTGAATATAACGGTGTAAAGATGGGGCGTGTTGCTCATCGTGGTGCCCGCTACGGTGGTACTGCACTTGATCTTATTGACAAGTCGCTCCAGCTTGGTGCAACCAAAGAAGACATTCTCAGTCTGACATCAGATAAAGTTGTAGGGATGTTTTTGTGGGAAAGAATGTTTGTTGAAAGCAATGTTTATAATCCTGCAATGTGGCAGGATCAGTGGAAAGGATCGAATATCTATAACGGTATCAAGGATGGTAAAGTGTATCTGTCAATACTTCAGCAGATAGATCAATTCCTGGTACATGGATGGAAAGATGATCCTACCATGCCGACATTCCTCCCTGATGAAAATGATATGGGACTTGCATTGATGCCTAAAGCGGTATCGTTTGAGCTTGATGCACAGGGTAAATACAAGTATGAAGGTTCCCGTGCGCAGTCAACCGGGGGATGGTGGTGGGGTATTCCAAAAACAGCACCAAATGCACGTCTTGCATATGCACTCGCCCGTTTTATCACAAATCGTGAGAATCAGGCAAAAGAGTGTTCAAAGTTCGGTATGCTTCCGGTTCGTAAAGATATTCTCCAGAATCTTCAGCAGGTATTCGATCAGGGATGGGTTGGAGATATTTTCAAGGTTGCAGTTGAACAGATCGCCGCAAACGATCTTACTACTGTGCCACTTGTAAAGTCATACACTGATGTCGGACAGACCTATATTGATGCATGGCTTGGATTGTGTGTTGATCCAAAACTGCCATCAGGTCAATCAATGAATTTTTCAACAATGAAAACGAAGTTAACAAGTGATTACCTTGGAAAGTATAAAGAGAAAATAGGAACGGATTACCCGAACAAGTAGTGCTTTGTTGACAGATAAAAAAGAATCAGTTGTTGAATGGATAAAAAAAGCGTGGCCGCTCTTTCCGGCCGCGCTTTACTTGTTTGGTTTTCTTATTGTTGTCTTTGTATATCTCTTTTATCTGAGTCTTGGTGACAGTTCTGAAAGCAACCGATTCCCATCATTAAAACCCTTCATTGAACTTTTTAACGATGCTGAGTTTATAAAAGCATTAATAAACACGACAATTTTTACACTTGTCGGGACACCATTGGAACTGATCACAGGATTACTTTTTGCGATGCTTGTCTATCGGTCATTCTTCATGCGGGGACTGATCAGAAGCATATTTCTGATACCACTCGCAATTCCTGCACTGGTTACCGCGATGTTGATTTTTGTGCTATTCGATTTTCCAGGCGGGCATGTAAATCACCTGCTGCTCGGAAAATACCCGATTTTCCCGCAAATCATCGATTATCCAATCGGGTGGCGCAGCTCAAACCTGTTTGCTATGGGTATTTCAATGCTGGGGAAAGTCTGGCGTGATATGCCGATTTCAATGCTGATTCTTCTGGCCGGACTAAACAATATTGATCCGGAATTGTTTGATGCAGCAAAGACAATGGGTGCTTCGCTTAAGCGGCGGATTTTTTCCATTATCATTCCCATGATACTTCCGTCAATTTCTGCAGTACTCCTGCTTCGCTCGGTTGAGATGTGGAAAGAATTTATTTTCCCTTTTGTCCTGGCTGGCCGCAACAGGCTGCTGGGGACATTAATTGATTATTACTATAACAGTCTCGGTAATTCACACATGGCTGCTGCTGTTGCAATTGTTATGGTGGTGTGTATTATCATCAGTACACTGCTCATTCTGAAAAGTATGGAGTTGATGCAGAAACTTTTATACAGGCGATAATACGATGGCGTCAATAGACAGAAAACTACCAATGACAGTCGGTAAAAGAGTGATCTGGATGACAGGGCTCTTTCTTGCCGTATTTATAATCATAGGGCCTGTGTATCTTCTTGTCAAATATTCAATCAGTGATATTGCAAGCATTAATACAGGCGGAGAACCTGTTCCGCTCTGGCCATACAATCCTACATTGTCAATTTACGCTTATCTATTTACGGATGCGCGATTTTATCATGTAATAATAAACAGTATTATTATTTCTCTGTCGACAGTTGCCCTGACACTACTATTCGGGGTACCGGCAGCGTATGTTCTTGGACGCTTTAAAATACCCGGTCGTAAGACAATCCTGCTAGGCATTATATCAGTCAGATTGTTTCCGGATATCGCATCGGTAATACCTGTTGTTCAGCTGTTTATTAAAATCGGCGTGTATCAAACCTATTTCGGCGTGATACTTGCGCACACCTTACTCTCGCTTCCTTATGTTATATTCATTGGCATAGGAGCATTTGAAGCTATTCCCAAAGATCTTGAGCAGCAGGCCTGGGTGATGGGGGCAAATCGATTTCAGACATTTATTCAGATACTGTTCCCGCTTGCTGTACCAGGTCTTGCTGCTGCGGCAATCTATACGTTTTTACTTTCATGGGATGAGTTTATTTTTGCATACTTTTTGTCGCTGGGAAAACAGGAAATATTCACATTGACTTTATATCTAAATAAAATAAAATATGCAGAACCACAGAATTTACTGTCGGCAATTTCTGTATGCCTGAGCCTTCCGGTAATTATTTTCAGCTTGATGGTACAACGGTACATGGTTGCTGGTTTGTCCAGCGGATCGGTAAAGTAGGGGTAGTGCATGGCTGATGTTATCTTAAAGTCGTTTACAAAAAAGTATGGATCATTCACTGCGATCGAGAACCTTTCCCTTGAAATAAAAAATGGTGAATTTGTTTCACTGCTCGGACCATCAGGATGCGGTAAGACAACACTTCTTCGTATGATTGCCGGTCTTGAAACCATTGATGGCGGCGAGCTCTATATCGGAGGAAAGCTCTATAACAATATGCCATCACAAAAGCGTAAAATTGCGATGGTTTTTCAGAGTTATGCACTTTTTCCCCATATGTCAGTAAGGAAAAATATTCTTTTCGGATTGAAAATAAACAAAGTTCCGCAGGCTGAGATGTCCCAGAAGCTTAACTGGGTGGTCAATCTGCTGCATCTTAAGGGGCTTGAAGAGCGCTTCCCCAGAGAAATCAGCGGCGGACAGCGCCAACGGGTGGCGTTAGCGCGTGCTTTGGTGCTTGATCCTGATGTGCTGCTTCTTGATGAACCATTAAGCAATCTTGATGCAGCGCTGCGTGAAACCGCTATTGAAGAGCTTAAGCGAATTCATCGGCAGGTTGGAAAAACCATTATCTATGTTACGCATAATCAGGTTGAAGCAATGAGTATGAGTGAACGCATTGCTCTAATGAATGTTGGTCATGTCGAACAGTTCGAGAAGCCAAGAATGATCTATGATAAGCCCAAAACAATTTTTTCAGGTGAGTTTATCGGATCTCCACCAATGAACTTTTATAATGGTGAATTTCATATTGATGATGTTTCAACGGGAATTATGACCAGTGTTGGGTTTTTAAAACTTGATGCCGAAAGAGCAGCAAAGATCAGAGAGCTTCATGGCCGGAAAGTTGTTGTTGGAGTACGACCGCAACATGTTTATTTTAAAGGGCATCATGCCCGGCGCCGTCACACCGACACCGATATCGAATTGACCGTTGAACTTATTGAGAACCTGGGAGATAGAAGTCTTGTCGTGGGCAAAAATAAAAACGGGACAATACTGCGGTTTCTTGTTACGCGTGATGATGAGTTGCATATTGAGGACAAGATGTCTGTTTTTGCTGACGGCCGCAAGATTCATCTGTTTGACCCTTCAACACGATTGAACATTTTTGACTAAGATGGTAGTATTATGACAGAAAAAAAATGCTCTTTAGTTAGAGCCGCAGGTTTGCTATTGGTTGTTATAACATGCTTGGGCAGTATTGCATGTAATAAACTGCCGCCGGAAGCTGAACTTAAAAAAGAACTTGAGAAGATGCTCCCGGTTGATCTGGATTCCATAACCAGTGGTGTACCTGCTGATGCACTGATGGAAAAGCCGTATTACAGGATTATTGCATTAACGTCGAAAAAAGAGGCCAAATGCAGGGCCAAAGCGGAAGTGGAGTTTTACTTTCTTAAAAACGTTAACGTAGTAATCCTGCGGAAATTCTGTTATCACGAGTCTCAAAAAAAGTGGGTACGCTTTTTTAATGAGTATAAGAATGTGTCAAGCAGTGTGGAGGGTGCGAAATAGGCTTATAACGCTGATTATGCTTATTTGTGTACACTCGGCCGTTGATGCAGTACCACTTCAGGATGATATTAGAGAACAGGGTATACAAGTCATTGATCTGATCTACAGTGAAGATTTTAAAGCCGCAGAGGATGCTGCCCGTAAGCTTGTAAAGAAATATCCTGAAAATCCCGCCGGTTATTTCTTTGTTGCTGTCACCCTTGATGCCTGGATGGCTTTCTATTTTGACAAAAAAAAAGAGGATGAGTTTTATAAGTTTTGCGATCTTGCCATTGAAAAGGGTGAAAAGATACTTGCAAAAAATAGCGGTGATGAATGGGCACTGTTTTTTATGGGTGGTGCTGAAGGCTACAAAGGTACCTATGAAGCCCGGTATGAACGGTGGATTACTGCATTCAGGTTTGGATGGCGTGGTGTTTCGACACTGCTTAAATTGACAGAAATGAAAAGCGATGTAGTCGATGTCAATTATGGCGTCGGCAGCTACGATTACTGGCGCAGTGCAATGATCAACACGCTGTGGTTCATGCCAAAGATAAAGGATAAGCGTGAGGACGGGATCAAACGGTTAACAGTAGCTGCAGATAATGGAATCCTGACAAGGCTGACGGCTCATACTGCGCTGGTTGAAATTTTACTCAATGAGAATCGTTCCAACGAGGCAATGAACTATACAGACAGATTGCTTTCTCAATATCCGATGTCAACCCAGGCGATGTGGGGAAAGGCACGGGCGCTCTATGGGCTTGGTCAATTCGATGAATCCCGGCGATACTTTACAAAAGTACTAAAACGCTACGAATCGGATGAGTATAAAAGTGTGTATTATCCGGTACTCTGCAACTACTGGCTTGCACGAGTTGATTTTGCTGATGAAAAATATGAAGAAGTCATAAAAGAAGTCACAGCAATGAATGCCTTTACACTTAATGATGATATCAGGAAACTGCTTGATAAGTACTTTAGTGAAGCTGCAGGGTTGAAGAAACAGGCCGGGGCGAAGTTGAAGAAGTAGTAAGTAGCATGTAGCTGGTAGTATGTAGGAAAATTTTCTTTACTCGCTCCAGTCACAAAAGAATAATTATCAGAGTGATACACTCTGTCTGTGTAACCGCCTTCACCGGTAAACCTGATGAGTATGAATATATTTACAATACTGTAAATTGCTGAATCGTTTCAAGCGTTGATCCATCAGATGTTGTCCTTATGATATACATTCCGCGGGGGACAGTTGACATGAGAGTATGTTCAGTTGTGCCGGGGATCTTCTGCATACAAATGATTTTCCCGCTGAGATCAAACAGTGAAACATGCAGTGTCCTTTTAGAATTGTTATGTATTTTAATACTACTGCCCTGAAGCCTGATTTGAGGAACGTGATTGTCAGCCGGGCTGTTTGTGCTGACAGCTTGTGAAATGTTTACGGCATTTCCATCGGGAATGACACATGTAAGAATTGACTGTGAGGGAACAGTGACGGTCAACTGTTTTGATGATGTCAATTGAATATCAGGTTTTGATACCAGACTTCCCGGTAATGAGAAAAGCCAGGTCTTTGCTGCAGTTCCTATTTTTGGAAACTTAGACAAATCGAAGGTGTAACTGGTGTTTGATGTTGTACCGTTGCGACTTACGATCACAAGGTTTCCCCGTTCAGGAACAATTGCGGCAATGGTGTTGCTGTTATTACTTGAAATAATCTGCGAACCCGGTCTGATAAATCTGCTGAATGCTGCTTGCATATAATATCGTACAGGATAAGAAAACCTTTGCGTTGAATGATTTGCAGTAATGGTCTGCCAGGTGCTCACCGGATCACAGATCTGCCAGTCAATCCAGGCCTGTGCTTTCATATCCCGGATATCTTTTATAATAACATCGGCCATCCATAGTGCGATGTTGCTGTCATCATCCTTATGTAAAGGACCGGATTCAGACTGCCAGATCCGTTTACCAAGTGATGAAACTTTCTGGGCTAATTGTGTGCGTGATGTATATCCTGAATAACTGTGGGTATTTATTTGTGTCAAGTAACCAAGCGCGGATGCATCATAGGTGTTGAGACTTTTCAGCGCCTGCTCAATTGATGATTCATCAGCTGCACTTACCGATGTCTGAGGCGATAGTCCTTTTGTTGCAAGTGCTTTCCCAAGTTCGGTAATCATTTTCGACTGATTGCTTTTAAACCCACACCCCTCCTGGGTCCCCATCGATTTCCACCATCCGGCATTTGGCTCATTAAATGGTTCAACGGTACGGAAGGTGATATTCCAGTTTTCTTTATAATGCTTTACAACTTCAGAAAGATAATCTGCAAAATTATCAAAATAGTCCTCTTTAAGATTATCTTCACCGTTAGTATTCCCTGACACACATCCGCTTTTTGTCATCCACCAGGGAGGAGAATTGGAGAATGCTTCGAAAATACAATTGTTATTACGTGAAGCTATGTCAAGTAGTATTGCCCGTTGGTATGGGTCTGCATTCCAGTCGTATGAACCTGTTTCAGTCGGTTTGAATCCGGGTACCGCTGCGCCACCATCACCTTTTGTCAAGTGGTTGTGCCCCGGTTGGTCTCCCCCGCCGATATTATAGCGAAATATTGAATACCCTAAACCGGTGTCCGGATCAACAATCGCACCAATTAATTTATTGCGGTTTGCTTCACTCCATTTACCGGCAAGAACAGCCCACCAGCACAGGCTTGTTCCCCAGCCTTCAAATGTCTGGTATTTAATTGACGGATCAACAGTAACTACCGTTTGGGAAAATGGCGTCTTAACAGCAGATATGATAATCGTTATGCATAAAACGAATGGCAAGTAATTCTTAATCATGCTGAACCTTACTTTGCTCTAAGTAAATATATTCCCGATGCCGGCAATGAACGTTGCTGTGGTTGCTTTGCATCACCTGTTGAGAACAGCCGTTTTTCAATCTTTTGCCCGGAAATTAAGAAACAGTCTCTCGGATTGTTATTGACATTATGGTGCTCAGGCAGCTCAGCGTGATGTAAGAACGCTTGCGTCGTTGGTCTCTCTGATGAGATTGAGATGCTTGATTTACTGTTGATTCCATTAATATGTGTCGGGTTCCACTTTGCATTCAGTGCGTTTTTCTCTGCGGTGGTTATCGGCATTATTGTACCGTGACGCGGAGTAAAGTTGAATGATGGTAAAACTTTATCTAACGTGAAATTTTTCAGATCAGTGCTTAATGCAAATTCATATCTTCCCGATGTGTAAACATCATACATAAGAACATAGGTTGATGTATTAATCAGTTTAAAAACGCAGGAGCCTTCAACTGCGGCGGTGGTAAGCTGTAGGTACTTATCGTAAAGAACATACCCTTCTGTCAGTTTTGATGACACTGCGTATTTGATCCCGTTTCCACTGCCCTCTGTTTTAAAGAATAAGTAGTATTGATTGTCTTTGTAGATTATGTCTGCATCAATGGCTGAAAGATCGTTATATTTATAGAGAACTTTCGGTGCTGCTTCGAAGGCTGTAAAGGTGCTGTTTGCATAAGCATAATAAATTTTATCCGGATCACCGGAACCGAGTCTCATTGCGAAATAAACCATGTATTTGCCAACCTCTTTGTCAAAGATCACCTGAGGTGCCCAGACCCGGTCTGCTTTTGAATACTGGCTGTATGATGTGGGAATATTCACTTTCCCGGATTGCCAATCGATAAGGTTGGTTGATTTAAGCATGACCAATCCCCTGTTTGACGCCCACCCGTTCGCAGACACCATATCAGTAGCGACCATGTAATAATCGTTATTTTCCCCACGAAGAATATGAGGATCCCGAATGCCTCCGGTTGCACTTATAGCAGCAGAACTGATAATAGGTTTATTCCCGTTAAGTGCCTTAAATGAGTGTGCATCATCGCTGATCGCAAAACGGATCGCTTCCTGATCAATATTGTTACCTGTAAAGTAGGCGAAGAGGTACGATGTAAAGTTTTCTGCACTGTACCCTGCTGAATAAAGTAACGATACAAATGCAAGTATCGTGACTGTGGAACTGAATCTATACTTCATTTATTAACCTCCGTTTAATCTTAAACAAATCAGTCATCCAGTAGCATATTAGAAAAAAGAGTGACTGTAATAATATAAGTGAAATTCAACGATAAAGAAGATTAATGTCATGTGTCAGATAGAATATTGTTGGCACAATCAGCCCTGATTGTATAACGGTTTTTACTAAGTATGGGTACACTATCAATGACTCTATCCTATTCTGGAGACTGGTATGCATACAATCAGAGTGCCTTGGCGTTATTTTAAAAAGTTTCATAAATAATTAATCAGATACATAAATAATAAACCATATTTAATAGAATAATATGTAATTATTCTTACTTTTAACCAGATATATAAAAAATGCAGAGGACTTTAAATGCTGAAACCACCCCACCCTGACGGGCACCCCTCCAGAGGAGGGGAATTTTTAAAATGGGTGGACTATCTATAAGTAAATAATTCCCCTCCTCTGGAGGGGTGGCAGGCGCAGCCTGACGAGGTGGTCTTATGCACGACACAAAAAAATACAAATCTCTTCCGTTCAATCCAGCACTGCGGGAGTATGCCCGGGCGCTACGTAAAGCAGGAATGCTTCATGAGGTTTTATTGTGGATGGCGCTGAAATCAAACAAACTGAATGGCCTTGATTTTGATCGTCAGAAAATAATAGGCAATTATATTGTTGATTTTTATTGTGCTGAAATTGGTGTTGTTATTGAAGTGGACGGCAGTTCGCATGATACGAAACAAATTGAAGATTCTATTAGGGATCAGTACTTAAATAGTCTTGGACTCAAAGTAATCAGGCTGTCGGCAACTGATGTACTGCAAAATCTGACTGGTGTTGTTGCGTTCCTACAGGGTCATCCCACCCTGAAACCACCCCGCCCTGACGGGCACTCCTCCGAAGGAGGGGAATTTAAAAATAAGGAAGACCTCGCTAATTAAATAATTCCCCTCCTCTGGAGGGGTGGCAGGCGCAGCCTGACGGGGTGGTGCTCTCTACCTGTTTCTGTCAAAACGATAAATATAAAATCCACTCGTGTTGGGTTTATTTGACCCGTTAATACGTCCTGAGAGATTATAAAAATAATCAGCACTGAAAGCTTTTTTTTGTGCAGGCAGGATGGTTGTACTCTTTATCCGGTCGGGGGCATATTTTGGGGGGGCGGAAGTAAGGTTACCTGTACCCACTGTCCCGCTGTCAACCTTTACAAAATCCCACATCTGACAGGTCTCGTTGTTAAAACCCCAGTGCTGCACTTTGGAGCCATCAGTCATTTCTGCGTAATATACTTCAAGAAGTCGGTTGTTCTTTTTGTTGACAATATAAAAACTGCCTTTTCCGTTACCGGTCAGTTTCCATTTCTGGGTGTCGATGTTTTTGTTTGCCGCAAGAACCACCGTGTTGTCGGTTGTACTTGCATCAAGTACAAGACCACTGTTTTTATTTACAATCTGATACACACCATTATCAACCTTTGTAAATTTCCACTGCTGACTGGTTTTGCCATTGTCCACCATCTGAATGAGTGTCGCACCGGCTGCTGTTGATGCACCGGTGACATCAAGCAGTTTTTCGCTATGCTTTACTTTAAGCTTATAATACGTGTTTTCACTGAAAGGAGCTGTGTCAATTGACGATACGCCACTGGTTGTCTGGGAAATTTTTTTAATGGTGCCATCAGTGTTATAGTACATATAGTCAACCTGAACCGACCGTTCCCAGGCAGTACCCCCGCTCAGATAATCGGTATGATAGACAAAGTACCACTTGTCTTTAAACGGTACGATACCCGCATGATTGGTACCTGTTCCGGCATACCCGTTAAGGGTTCCCTTGTAGGTCCATGGTCCGAGCGGGTTGGAACTTGTGCAGTAGTCAATATTTGATGGCCAGTTGTCACCGTTTGCATTATATGCTGCGTATGAATAATAGTAGGTGTTGTTATATCTGTGCACCCATGATGCCTCAAAGAAACGGGAGGTTCCCTGCGGAACAGTGATTGATCCGTCAATTTCGATCATGTTACTTTTTAGTTTTGCCTGGCGATTCACCCGGTCGGTTCCCCAGTATATGTATGCATCACCATTGTCATCAATAAATACCGATGGATCGATGTTGTCATCACCGGGACAGGCACCGGGGGTTGTATTTGAAATCAGCGGTTTCCCAAGCGCATCTTTATACGGCCCAAGAACATTATCTGCCACAGCAACACCGATCTCACCTGAATCACAGATGTAGAAATAAAATTTCCCGTTGCGCTCAACACATTGTGCAGCCCAGGCCTGCTTCGTGTTGAGCCACGTTACATCCTTTACCGCAAGCACTTCACCATGATCAGTCCAGTTGACCATATCGGAAGAGGAAAGTACATGCCACCCGTTCAGTGTCCAGCCGCTTCCGCCCTCATCGTGGCCGGTGAATATGTAAAACCGGTTATTGTACACAAGTGGTGCCGGGTCTGCAGTGTAAATGTGACGCACCAACGGATTGTCAGCGAAGCTCAGTGCTATGCTTATAAACAAAAGCATGACAGAATGCATCGTTATGCGTTTCAGGTATGAGGTAATCATTGTGTATGTCTCCGGTTATTCTCTTTTATTATTTTGATTTGTAATCTTTGAGCCTGCAATAGTATAGAACTCATTGTTTCGTATCATGACAAGTGATGTTTTACTCTGTATTGTTTGAAGTGCAATTTGAGGACGCGTTGATACCGATGTTGCGGTTACCTGACGAGTTGGCGTTGTATGTACAGGTGGTACATACTGAAACTGCGGCCATCCGTCCTTCCAGTAGAGCGGACGGATGAACAGTGTTGCAGTGCCATTACTTGCGGCATATGCATGGTTGACACAGAACATCGTATCGTTTTCAAAGAAAATGCCGTTATGTCCGGGGCCTTTCCACTGATCGGTACTTTGATCAAGTATAACACCACCACCGCTTTCCATGTCCTTGCCAGATTTGTCAACATAGGGTCCTGTCACACTGGTAGAACGGCCGACAACAATTTTATAGGTACTGTTCGCACCATCACAACATTTATCCCATGATACAAACAAATAATAATAGTTTCCCCACCTGACAAGAAACGGTGCTTCAATGCCGGCGCTGCGGTTGGCAATAGTGGAGATTTTTGCATTTGAAAGTGGTTTACCACTGGTACGGTCCAGTTCAACAAGCTGTATCCCTGACCAGAACGAACCAAAGGTAAGCCATAGTTTTCCGTCAGTGTCTTCAAAAACATTGGGATCGATACAGTTGTAATTATTCGATGATGACGACCTGATGACAACACCCTGATCAGTCCATTTGTAGTTTGATGCTGATGGATCGAGGGTTGGGTTTGTTGCAAGGCCGATTGCTGAGGTATTCTTACCAAATGATGACACCGAATAGTAGAGCCAGTATTTGTTGTCTCTGAAACTGATATCCGGTGCCCACAGATCACGGCCATTATTTGCGGGTACGGTGGATGCAATCCATGATGGGCCTGATGAAAAAGCAGAACCGCGTTCCTTCCAGCCGCTGTATCGTGAGGTCGATGTTTTAAACGGTGTGAGATTCCCGGTATAATAGATATAGTAGGTAGAGCCCTGTTTGATCATAACAGGATCGTGAACGAAGGTATTCATTGATCCCTGGGCACAAAGAATTGTTACGGCACAAATGGTTAGTAGAATGCCCGTAAACAGAGTGCTGTTTTTAAGTACTGTCACGAGTACTCCCTCTTTTTTCATAGTTGTTACTGTAGTGCTGGGATACCAGAAAACTATATGGTTTACGTTCTCCGGTCCCGCGATTTCTCCTAAGCACTGTTCATCAAGTGTCGAACGGTATACCGGTTAATCTACTTAAAATAAATGCAAAAAACAGCAACTAATAGATCTCCGGGATCGATTCTGTTGGCAAAACAGGTCAACAGGCCTTTCAGTGATGCTTAAAAAAAGGTCTGAAACAGATAGTGCTTGAGAGTTTATACTTTTGTTTGGTATTGACATTAAAAAATATTGGAACTATACATTGTTAACGACATGCATCAGGTTTCTTCCCCTGGCAGTCAAACGGTACCGTTGTGTTGGACTGTTTGGGCTATCAGGTTGTGTCATTTCAATAACACCATCTGATAGTGCTGGAGCAAGATAAGCCAATCGAAAATGCTCATCATTTTTAAGTTTTAGTGCACTCTGAATCTCTTTTCGCTTCATTTCACCTTTTATAACAGTAAGGAGCTGTTTTACTTCCGTGGTTACTTCCATGGTTACTTCCGTGGTAGTTGTTATCAGGGCATCTTTAAGAATTTGAAGCATAAATTCTACAAAAACTGTAGCATCACCAGTAGAGTCTGCCTTTCCAAGTAAATCATAATATTGACTCTGTCGTTCTGATATTATTGTTTCTACAGGAAGATATGCCCATAAGGGCTTCCATTTACTGAGGATAAGTGTTTGCCACAATCTGCCCATACGCCCATTTCCATCTGAGAATGGGTGTATGAATTCGAACTCATAATGAAAAATGCAGCTTGCTACTATCGGATGCTCCGGTGTGGTTTTGAGCCATAACAGAAGGTTGTTCATAAGGAAATGAACCCGATCAGCCGGGGGGGCCATATGTATCATTTGCTTTCCCTGAAAAATGCCGACACTGCCAGTTCTGTACTTTCCTGGATCGTCAACTAAACCGTCAGTAAGCAATCCATGAGCAGTCAGGAGATCATCGCATGATGATGGGTCCCACAAATCGATCTTTTCGTAGGCTTTAAATGCATTACGTACTTCCCTGATCTCTCTTGGCAGTCCCACCACCCGTTTGCCATCAAGTACGGCAGTTACCTGTTCGATTGTCAGTGTGTTGTTTTCAATCGCAAGTGAGGCCTGGACAGTACGGATACGGTTTCCACGTCGTAAGGTTGGAGTCAGCGTTTTTTCAGTAGTGGCGGTGTATCGCCCCACAAGTTCAGCGATCTCAGCTACACAGCTCATAATCTGAGGTGTCAATGTATATGGCGGTTTGTAGTCTGAATGCACTATTTTTTCTCCCTCTTCAGTTAAATATAGTATACGAGAGAATGTTGTGAGATCTAATGAAAGATTTTTTAAGTTTAGCCCGACAAATTTTCCATGGTAATACATCCTGCGTCACCTTTTCTCTGCGGCTTATCAAACATCACCCTTCTCAAACCACTGGGACAGAAATTATTTTAGAATTATGAGCTGCCGCTGTAGCTCAGTTGGTAGAGCAGCACATTCGTAATGTGCGGGTCGCAGGTTCGAATCCTGTCAGCGGCTTTCTAAACAATTACTGCATCACCCTGCTTGTTGAATTAGTAGTAGGAACACAGTGTTTTGATTTCCAAATCAAACCAATCATCACATCATACATTATAGTATTGAGCGGAAATATCTGATTTACGCATCCAATAATCTAACTGTTCAAAACGTAGAACTGTTTTTGCAGTCGTTTAAAATAAATAGTAGATTATTTGATCTTACAGATCGGAGGGCGGTGTCAGCGCTTTCCAGAGTCACTTTTGAGGAAACAGAATGATGAGTGAATCAGGAATAAAATTGGAAATAATTGATTCCATAGGTGTTATCACACTTGCATCGCAACCGCAGAATCAAATTCACTCACCGGATTTTATCGATTTACCCATGTTTAAATCATGGGTTGAGGATTCACCGATTAAAGGTCTTGTTATTTGTGGTGAGGGAAGGCATTTTTCCGGTGGTGCAGATCTTGATGAACTCAAACGCCTCTGTGGTGATTATGCAACCCTTCGTTCCAAAATGCAGCAGGGGAATCTGGTGCTCAACTACCTGCAGAATTTACCAATTCCAACCGTAGCTGCACTTAGCGGGGCGTGTTTTGGAGCAGGGCTTGAGATTGCACTTGCATGCCATATCAGGATATGTACCGGTAATGTAATGATTGCATTTCCTGAATCATCAATAAATCTGATTCCAGGTCTTGGCGGTACTGTCAGGCTTTTAAGAACTACCGGCGTTGCAACGGCACTTCAAATGCTGCTCAATGGGGATCCGCTCGACGCACAAACGGCACTAAATGCCGGTATCGTCAGTCAGGTAATTGAAGAAAAAAATGTTGCATCATACAGCATTGAGTATCTTAAAAAACTCGTGTCAAACAGGTCGCCCAGTATTATAAAAGCTGTGGTGGAATGTGTGAATAATGCAATTCGCTTGCCTGAATCAGAAGCGTTGGCAAGGGAAGTCGAACTATTTTGTGAACTTGCGCTGAAAAAATTTAAGTGAAAGAGCGTTGCAGGTTGATTTTAGATAAAACAGGCCCACTGTACTTTGATGAATTTGACAAAGTCGGTTATATCATCCTGAATAATCCTCCCGAAAACCGGATGACGATACGTTTTTTTAATGATTTACAAACAATTGTCAGTAGTCTTGCCGATCGACGGGATCTGACCGGAATTATCATCTGTTCAAATGGCCGTCATTTTTCAAGCGGAGCTGCGTTACCGGAACTTCTTACGATTCTTGAGGATGCACAGAAAACGGGTGCGGAATCAAAGCATCGATTGTTTACTGATGCAAATCAGGAATGTTTTCGCATGTTGTCGTCACTGCCGGTTCCTGTTGTAGCAGTACTTAAAGGGCTTTGTGCCGGCTCTGCGTATGAGCTTGCGTTATGTGCGGATATTCGTATCGCAGAGGAACGGACAACGCTCGGGTTGCCGGAGGTCCAGTATGATGTCATTGCGGGATGCGGAGGGACGGTCAGATTGACAAAGTTGATAGGCGCCGCGTCAGCACTGGATTTACTGTTAAGCGGACAGCTGTTGTCCTCTGATGATGCGTATGCGCTTGGTCTGGTTGACATGGTGGTACCAAGGAAAAGAGGGGTACTTGAAGCAGAAACGCTTCTGAACAGCGGGGCCATCTCATTGCGTGCAAAAGCAAATCTGTCTGATGCAGTTTCGCAAATAGTAAATAATGGAACATTGCAATGATACAGCCTGACACGACACTGATAAAACTTGCAGGAATCGGATCATATCTTCCCAATGATCCCGTTCCCTTCGAACGTATTACTGATATTCTCGGGACACTTGACGATGCTCCACCAAAGATTCAGAAATGGATCGAAAAAACATCACTTTTGATGAAAGAAATGCTTGGGATTGATTATTACTATTATGCAATAGACCCGGTCACCCGCGAGTTTACTGATGATAATATCACCATGGCGTACAAGGCATCAGTGAAGGCGCTTGACAACGCACACATGGTGGCATCAGATATTGATTGTATCGTCTATGGTGCTCCATATATGTTTGAGATGCCATCACCGTCCGCAAAGCTTCAGGCGATGCTCGGGATTGAGTCCTGTGCTGAGCTTTCGATTCATGCAAACTGCACATCGATTTACAAAGCGATACTCGTTGCATCCGATATGATACGGTGCGGCCGGTACCGGACCG
Organism: Fibrobacterota bacterium; assembly: GCA_023459055.1. Classification (GTDB taxonomy): domain Bacteria; phylum Fibrobacterota; class Chitinivibrionia; order Chitinivibrionales; family Chitinispirillaceae; genus JAAZBG01. The sequence goes on along the minus strand of JAEWVR010000034.1, from coordinate 11,490 downwards.
TGCTTGTAGCGACATCGAACATGTCAAGCTCGACCTTACGCGCTGAATACTATAATCAGGCAGTTGTAAAGAAAGAGGATCTGTTTCTGAGGTGGTATCTCTGTGATGGGGCCGGGGCTCTGGTAGTAACGGGAGCAGACACAAAAGAGAACGGTTTTTATATTACGTCAAATTATATGGAATCAGTTGGCGGAAAGAAACCGTCAGCAATGTATATGCGCTATCCGTCAATGTATGTTTCCCCCCGTGAAATATTTGATAAAGGGGATCATCACCTGGTGCAGGCTTTTCAGGATGAATTAAGTAAAAACTTCCATGAGGATGGTGGCACTGTTTTTCACAAGGGACTTCAGCGGATGATTGCAGCATATGCTATTGACATTTCAAAAATTGCGGCACTTCAGATTAATATGCCGACAAAACATGTGGTCGATCTTATCGCTGATGAATGTGCGGCAGCAGGTATTGCCAGAGACAGGTTATACACGGCTATTGACAAATGTGGTTATGCCGGTCCGCCTGCAGCAATTATTTCACTGGATACTTTGTTAAAAGAAAAACAATTTACCAGTGGTGATATTATTCTTAGTTTTGTTGCAGAAGTAAGTAAGTTTCTGTTGGCTGGATTTACTGTTGAATATTTTGAGAATTGATTACAGTACAGGTGTAACGTATGACTAATCCAGGTAAAGTTGCAATAATAGGTGGCGGAAAGATGGCATCAAATATCGTTGACTATTTGATGCAATATGACATGTCAATTGTATGGTATATCAGGAATAATGCTGTTCTTGATGAAAAGAAGCGCAGGATAGAAAAGAAAATTTCACGGTTACATAAGGTAAGTTCTGATAATCAGGAAAATGTATCTGGAAAGCTGGAGCGTGTCAGTGTTACCAACCGTTTTGATGATGTTCGTGATGCCGGTATTATCATTGAATGTGTATCAGAAGCTATTGAAAGTAAGCGTGCTGTTTTTAATGAGCTTCAGGGTACCAATGCACTTCTGTTTTCGAATACGTCATCACTGCCGCTTGACAGTTTTATACCTGAAAATATGCCCGGACAATCCGCGGGGCTTCATTTTTTCTACCCCGTTCAAATAAAACAATTTGTTGAACTGAATGTACATGACAAAACGGAATTGGCAGTACTTGATAAAATGGTACAGTTTGTCAGAGGTATCGGTAAACAGGCGCTGGTGTTGACCGAAGAACATCACTTTGTATTAAACAGGATATTTCTGACGTATCTGGCACAATCGTGCTGCGCAGTTCAGATGTATAATATTGGATTTGACCGGTTTGACCATGAAATAGAAAAAAGCCTGTTTCCCATAGGGCCGTTTACGTTCATGAAAAATGTCGGCTTTGACATAATGAGCAGGTCGGTTGAAATGTATTCCCGCAGGAGCAGTTATCCGGGTTTCTTTATACCAATGCAACAAGTGCTGGAGAGTGCAAAGGAACGCGGTGGCCGCGTTACTAACGGTACAGGAATGTCAGGTGATAATGATCTTGCCCAAAAGGCTGCATTTGAAGTAAAATCAGTATTTGTGAATACAGTATATCATGAGCTGGCTGCAAAATATGTGGATAATCACCTGCTTATTGATGCAATCGCTGATTATGCAGGAGTGACTCGTAACTCGGTCGACCGGATTCTTAATGATGTTACACAATCATTGCAGGACACGTTGTGCAGACTTTACAATGCGACCTGTTGGAATGTATACAGGCCATCAATGCTGCTGTTAGAGACTATTAAAAATCCGGATAAGAAAGTGTAATGATGTGGAGGTTAACTTGAAAAAAAAGGTACTCATTACCGGTTGTGACATGATTACTCCGGCCGGGTTGAACCTTACATCAACCTGGGATGCACTTGTCAAAGGTACCAGTTGTGTCCACAGTATATCACGATTTTCCTGTGATACGCTTGAAACAAAAATTGCAGCACAGGTTGATACCGAAAGCTTCTCACAGCTTGCATCACAGTATTGCAGGAAACGCATTCTGAAACAAATGACACTCGTAACGCGTATGGGACTTGTTGCTGCAATACAGGCGGTTAATGACAGTGGAATTGATTTTACACAATGCGATAAGGGTCGTGTCGCGGTTATCCTTGGTGTTGTCAGTGCCGGTTATAATTCTCTTGAAGCAGAAACGGGTAACGATCGTATTGTAAAGGCAATGGCAAATGCACCATCAGCGTGGATCTCGCTTGAGTACGGTATTGAAGGACCATGTTTTCCAATTTCCACCGCGTGTGCATCAAGTGCATATGCAATGGCATATGCATACGAGATGATTGCCAGTGGTTCTGCAGATATTGTAATTACCGGCGGTACCGATTCAACATTATGTCCGGAGGAGATCCGGGGGTTTAATGAGATTCTTGCATTGTCAACAAGAAACAGTTCTCCTGAAACTGCTTGCAGACCGTTCACATTGTCAAGGGATGGGTTTGTCATGGGTGAAGGTGCCGGGGTGCTCATATTTGAATCGGAAGAACATGCTCGCAAGAGGGGGGCCCGGGTTTATGCAGAAATGGCAGGGTATGCATTAACCAGTGAGGCTTATAATATCGTTGCACCTAAACCTGATGGCGAAGGGATGGCGAAAACGATGGCTGATGCGCTCAGACATGCAGGGGTTACGGCAAATGATATTCAATATGTCAATGCTCATGGTACATCAACGCCGCTCAATGACAAGTATGAAACCCTTGCAATAAAGAAAGTATTTAGGGAGCATGCAAAAAGAATTGCTGTATCATCAACGAAATCAATGATCGGCCACACAATTGGGGCTGCCGGTGCCATTGAGGGTATAACAACCATTTTGAGTATTAAGAATGGAATTATCACACCGACAATAAATTATGATGAAGCAGATCCGGAACTTGATCTTGATTATGTTCCAAACAACGCTGTGAAAAAAGATATTCGTGTAGCATTGTCAAATTCTTTCGGATTTGGGGGGCATAATGCAACACTTGTTTTTAAAAAATATGAGTGAGAGAAAAGGGAGAACTTACCATTATGGCAAGTAGTGAAGTACGTGATGATATCAGGAACATAGTATATGAATTTCTCGCTGATGAATGTGAAGTTGCTGTTGAAGATATCAGTGATACAACGAATGTCATTGATGATCTCGAGGGTGATTCGCTGTTGTATATCGAGATGCTTCAGTTGATAAAAAAGAAGTATAACCTGAATGTGTCAATGCAGGCTGTTGGAAAGTATATGCTTCAGAATCGTGCTGAGACTGTTGGTAAAGTGATTGACCTGATGATCTATATAATAGAAAATCAGGATACGTTAAACTGATTTTATTGTGGGAAAAGAATGAATCATTCAGAAACTGTTTCGAAATTTCCTGAACTGCATGGTGTACTGTTTCCCGGTTGCGGGGTAAAATTTACAGGGTACGAAAATATTTTTTTGCAGAAATCCGGCTATGATATCGATCGTCTCTTTAGACGTGCTTCTGCGTGCAGTTCTTTTAAAATTCACGAACCAGTATGTACGTCAGATGAGGAGTGCGACGAGCTGCAAAACCAGTTACTGACCTACATCTACAGTTGTGCATTCAGTGATATTCTCAGAAAAAACTACGCAAACATATCCTGGTGTGCATTTTACAGTATGGGAATTTACGCTGCATTGTATCATGCCGGTGTGTACACCTTTGAATCGGGTCTGAAACTTGTAGAAACTGCATATACTGCAGTTATGGCTGCAAAGGGTACGGTATCGTACGCAATCGCTACAATCATCGGACTTGAGCGTACTGTTGTTGAAAAACATATTGTATGTGTTGGTGGAATGCTTGATATTATTAATGAGAATAACAGACTGAGTCTTGTTGTTTGTGGAGAAAGTACAAGGGTTGCACAACTGGTTGATGCAGTCACTGATGATGGAGCCATGAAGACAGTCGTATTGCCGTTGTCGGCACCGTATCATGCTGTTAAAGACCAATCACAGCTTGAACCGCTCAGGTTATGCTGTGATGATGTTATTGTAAATGATCCAGATGTCAACATAGTGTCGTGTGTAAATCAAAGAATTCTGGATACTACCGATAAAATTAAACACACGGTACTTGATAATGTAGCACTTCCTATAAACTGGAGAAAAACGTTTGAACAGCTCCTGAAAAATGGTGGTACGGAGTTTTTTGAATGTGGTCCGGGAGAAAGTCTGTATAAAGCAGGAAAGTTTATTGATGGAACATTTACAATTACAGGGTGCAGGAAGTACAGTTTCCTTTAGTAAATGGTCCTTTTGTTTCGAAATAATCATGATTAAGTAAGGTAACAGTAATGAATAGTGAAAAAGATAAACCGTTGAAAGCTGTTGATTTTATAGCTTTTTTTACCATAGTCATCGGATTTTTCATGGTGATGCTTGATTCCACGATAGTCAATGTTTCGCTGCCGGTAATGATCAGATATTTCAAAACGGATATGAGTACTATTTCCTGGGTTGTAAATGCATATAATCTGGCATTTTCGGTACTGTTATTGACAGGCTCAAGAATCGCAGATCAATTCGGGCGCAAGAAAATATTCATGGTTGGTATTTTCTTTTTTACACTGACATCCTTTTTATCAGGAATCAGCACATCAGTTGACATGCTAATTTTCTATCGTGCGCTTCAGGGGCTTGCAGGTGCATTGATCGTTCCAGTGTCAATGCCGCTTATTATTGAGATATTTCCTGTTTCGAAACGGGGTATGGTCATCGGGATATGGGGTGCTATTGCCGGACTTGCATCAGCGAGCGGACCGGCCCTTGGTGGTGTTATCGGCGAGTATCTGAACTGGCAGTGGATTTTTTATATCAATATTCCCATTGGTGTAATTGCGCTGATAATCATCCCCTTTGTGGTAAAAGAATCATATGATCCGACTGCAGACAGGCGAATTGACTGGGCAGGAATGATCACCATGAGCGTTGCGATGTTCAGTGTAGTTCTCGGCCTTATTCAGGCAAACGATTACGGGTGGGGATCACCATATATCCTTACGTTGTTTGTTGTTGCATTCCTGTTTTTTATACTGTTTTTCTTTATCGAAAAAAGAGCAAAAGCGCCAATGCTTCCTGTAGCGCTTTTTAAAAATATATACTTTTGTACAACAAATATATCGCTTGTCATACTGGGGATAGGTTCAATGTGTGGCGTTTTCTTTACTGCATTTTATTTGACACAGGTAAAGGAGTTCAGCCAGGTAAAAGCAGGGCTTGTGATAACCGCATATCCGATGCTGCTAATTGTTACAAGTGCAATTACCGGGTTACTGTCCGATAAAATCGGGAACAGGATTTTCGCGTTCAGCGGCGCAATTCTGAATTGTGTGGCAATCTATCTGATGTTCGGGTTGAATGCGGATTCCACGCTGAACGATATTATCTGGCGTCTGGCGTTTTGTGGTGGTGCGATCGGTTTCGCGTTTCCATCAATTGTAAATGCATCGGTAAAAGCAACCCCAGCTGACAAGATCGGAATGGCATCTGCAGTCGGCAATGTTTCCAGAACACTCGGTGCAACGCTTGGTGTTGCGCTGCTGGTCACAACCGTTACTCATTTTGTAGAAAAAGAGGTCGAGAAAGCACGAGTGTATGCGTCAGAGATTATCATGTCAGATACGGTGCTTACAAAAGATGTAAAGGACACTGTTGTGGTAAAACTGACAAACGCTAAATTTTCCAAGGACTCAAAATTACCATCAGAAGAAGATATTCTTAAAATATTTGAAGCCCGCAGGGATGAGGCTGTAAAAAAGGCGCCCGATATATTGAAACCTGCAATGAAAAAAGTGTATGAAAAGCAGATTTCTGAAATGTCAAGTTTGTATAAAAAGATAAAAAAGACATTTCTTGATCACGTTGCAAATGCGTTTTCAGTTACCTATAAATGGTCCGGGATTATGCTTTTGGTCGGTCTGATTTTTTCTTTTTTCTGCGAGCCGTTTAAACGCAGGTCGTGATACTAACAGCTATTGTGTCAGTAAGAGGGAGCGGTTTTCCGGATGAAGATCTTTTAAGAACTTTTCAACCGGTATACAGTGAATATTGTCAATTTGTAACGAATCGGTACCTCTGTAAAGAAACACCAGTTTCGATTCCGGGTAGTCTTCTCTGAATGTGCGGAGGCCTTTAAGATCTTCTGATCTGACCCGATCAGAATTTTTTACTTCAAGAGCAGTGAAACAATTTTCACCATATATAATGAAATCAACCTCAATACCGGTACGAGTTCTCCAGAATGAGATTTCTGTATCTGACTTAGTAAAGCTAACCCATGCTCTCAGATGTTGAAATACAAGACTCTCAAGTGCTACGCCATCAATTTCAGCAGGTTTGTCAAGCAGACCTTTAGGCCTTAGACTTCTAAAAACACCGCAATCGAATAAATAGAATTTCGAGTGTGTTGATACTGTACGAGACGCTCTTTTAGTAAATGGCTTGATTGTAGTGCTGATCAGGAGATCTTCAAGAATTTGTATCCATGCATCAACAGTTTTTCTATCAATACCACATTCTCTTCCAATAGATGCTGAATTTATCTGGCTGCCTTGTGAAAATGAAATCGTTTGAAGAAACCGGTTGAAGACTGAAAGATTTCTAACAAGTGCTTCCTGCTGAACTTCTTCTCTTAAGTAAATAGAGATGTATGCTTTTAATGTTTCAGTTGGATCGGGGGACATTATCACTGATGGTACAAGACCATGTGATAGTGCATTGTTGAGATCAAACGATGAACCAAGTTCTGATGCTGTAAATGGATGCATTGATATAAGAAGCGCCCGACCAGCTAAGAGGTCTGCGCCGGATTTAACAAGTTTTCTGGCACTTGAACCAGTAAGAACGAATCTCCAACCACGTTTTTCCTCTATTAATGCATGCACGATTGACAGCAGTTGTGGCAGTTTTTGAACTTCATCAATGACTATTGTTGCACCATCCTTAAGTTCTCTTACGAGATGATATAATCTATCGGGATTTGCAAGGTAGTCAAAAAGAACAGACGGGTTGAGTAGATCAATAAGGTATGCATCATTAAACGTTTCCTTTATCCAGGTAGACTTACCAGTCCCTCTGGGACCAAAAAGGAAGAAGCTCTGTTCCGGTGCAGATAGATAACGTTTAAGCATAAAAGGAATATAATTCCCGTTTTTTCATGAAAAAAGGGAATTGTATTCCTTTTTTTATAGTAACAACTATTCTAATCGATTGGTAAGTCTGTAACACAGGTGAAAAAAGCATAACCTATTGACATAATTATTAGTTGGGTTACCTGTGAACGTGATTTACCAGCATAAGCAAATCACTCCATTTCCTCACGCTCATCAAGCGGTTTTTTCCGTATCACCCCGAGATTCTCCTCAATGTTGTCTTCGAGATACTTTTTCTTAAGAACCGGGATGTTTTGTGAACTGATCCGGCTCTGGAAAAAAAGGAAAAGAAGTACCGCTATAGCAATAAATGCAAGCAGGATAAAAGGATTACGCATAACCAGTGCAACAATCACAGTCGCAATGGCCGCTCCAATGTAGCTATTTACAAAAAGTAATCTGATTTTTGTCTCTTTGTTAACAATTTCATCAAACTTAACCCTGTTTTCATCATTGAGTTCCCCTGAGTCAGTGATATCAATAGTCTGCTTGATTTCGAGGATACGGACAATCATGAACAGTATCACCCCGCTTAACAGTGTAAACGCAACAACTCCGATAAACTGGTATATCGTAAAAACAAACAGCGATAGCGGTGACAGAAGGGTCAGGCCGGAAAAAATCAGGATAATCGGTTTTTTCAATCGTGTGTAGGCGTTTGCCATTTGGGAACTCCTTCATGATGTAGCGACCGTTTTACTTATGCGCCTCGATCAACTGCGCTGATTAGGATCATATATCTACATGTAAATATACAGAAAATCATTCGTAAATGTAATAAAAAGGATAATGTCCAAAAATAAAAACAGCAGATACAATGCTGCATCTGCTGTTTTGTAAATGTATGGTACTACAGTACTATCAAAAATACTCTTCGTCGGAGATGGTCTCGGTACGTTCCTCTTTCCAGGCCATGAGCTGGCGTGTGCGGCTTGGATGCTTGAGTTTACTGAGTGCTTTTGTTTCAATCTGACGAACCCGTTCACGGGAGATATTAAATATTTCACCAATTTCCTTGAGTGTTTTAATTCTTCCATCGTCAAGACCAAACCGCATAAGTACGATTTCCTTCTCTTTTGGCGCAAGGGAATCGAGTACCGATTTGATCTGTTCACGGAGATGCATAAGGGAGATGCGCTCTGACGGGTCCTCGGCTTTGGTGTCTTCAATATATTCACCAACAGTCGTGCCACCATCATTACCGATCTCCATGTCAAGCGATATCGGTTCCATCGAATATTCAAGCGCCATCTGAACTTTACTAACCGTAGTCCCGAGTGCATCAGCAAGTTCCTCGTGACTGGGTTCGTATCCATGTTCCATCACCCATTTTTTGCATAAACGCACCGTCTTATTGACAAGGTCGAGTGTGTTTGCAGGGATACGGATGGCTTTGGATTTATCGTTGATTGCACGGGAGATTGCCTGACGAATCCACCAGGTGGCATAGGTACTGAACTTGTAGCCCTTACGATAATCGAAATTTTCGACCGCTTTTATAAGGCCGCGGTTACCCTCCTGAATGAGATCGATAATTTCCATCCCGCGAAGGATATACTTTTTAGCAATACTGACAACAAGACGAACGTTTGCTTCAATAATGGCACACTTTGCCTGGTTACGCATCTCTTCCCAGTGTGTAAACTCATCAAACTGGGCGTGATCACCCATTTCCTTAAGTGATGTCTTATATTTTTCGAGGATAAGTTCGATCTGCTTTGAATTGAGCCGCAGCTGACGGCACAGCGTGATAATATCATCATACTGTTTTGCCTTGTCACTACTCTTTGACTCATCAAGATGACTGATTTGTGTAACTTTACGTTTGATTAACGAGACAATTCTCAGGAATTCCTTGCGGAGGTTTTCGTGGTCCTCCTGCTTGTCAGCCTGCTCCTCTTCAATTTGAAGCACATCGATACAATCGAGCTCATCATGCTTGAGTTCGTCGGCGATGCGGTATAAACTGTCAAGGGCGATTGACGACCTGAACGCCATGTCGAAAAGTTTTCCCTGCGCATACTCCATCTGCATGGCGTATTCGGTTTCCTGTCCCCGCGATAACAATGGAACACGGCCAACGCTGTTGAGATACACCCATGTCGGATCAGTATACTTGGGATGTCTGCGTGCGGCAATAAGCTTTCTGGTTCTTCTTTCGTAAAGTGGTTCCTTCTCCTTTACGAAACTATTGATCGTGATATTCTCACGTGCCAGAATCTGCTGTACCCGTTCACGTTCCTGAGCGCTTGACGCAACCTCTTCAATCTGCGCTTCAGTAACAAATCCCTGCAGTGCAGCCAGTTTTTTAAGCCGCTGCGTGGTACGGTCAGTAGCCGGTGTTTCTTCTGACTGGGGTTCTTTCACAGAATCTTTCTTTTTAATCATTCTTTTGCATCCAGGTCTTTTAATTGAGTAGAAAAATCCTTGAGTTTTTTTAGAAGCTCTGTTCTATGATTTGGTTCATTTTTCATCTGCAATCTTATATCACGAATACTTGCCCGAAGGAATTTTGCCCGCAAATGGATTATCTTCTGCACCAGCTCATCATGAATATGTTCCATGAGTGCAGGGTTTACAAGAAGTAATGTAATTGTTTTTCTGATAACAGGTTCATTAACTCTGTCTGTTATTCCGTCGAGGCTGCCTTTTTCTCTGTATGTTTCTATTATTAATGAATATATATCACTGGATATATGATCCGTTAGAGTTTCAGGGCTGACATAATTTTTTGCTTCGATTATCAGCTCGGGACTCGTTAAAAGAATCCGCAGGAAACTCCCTTCCAGTGACTGAAGATACGCTGTGTTTATGGAAGAATCTTTCGCTTCGACCTTTTCCGCAGTCCTACCTTGTAAACCATTATACATCAGTTGTTCTTTGATTTCAAGATGTTCTGCAATTTCTTTTCGAAAATTTGCAAGAATAATGGGATCTTTGATTGAATCGGTCAGCGGTTTAAGGTATTCCACTGCTGCAGACTTGCCTCGCGGTGTTGATACATCATTCTCCTGCATTGCTTTTTTGATACTGTATTGCATCCAGCTTTCTGCTTTTTTGGCTGCTTCAAGAAACTTTTCGGGGCCGAATTTTTTTATAAACTCATCAGGATCCTTTGCATCCGGCACCGTCATTATGCTGATATCAAAATTTAACGGCGCAAGAATAAAAATGCCCCTGACTGCCGCAGCCTGTCCGGCGTTGTCGGAATCAAAAACAAAAATAACATTCTGAGAGAAGCGCTGAATGATATGTGCATGCTCCGGTGTAAGTGCAGTTCCTGATGTCGCTGCGACATTCTGAATGCCTGCCTGGTACAGTGACAGGTAATCCATGTATCCCTCAACAATAAAAAGAACCTTATGCTCTTTGATTGCCTGACGCGCTTTGTATAGTCCGTAAAGAAAATTCTTTTTTTTGTAAATTAATGTTTCAGGTGAGTTAAGATACTTTGGCATGGTTGTGTCATCCATGCCACGCCCTGCAAATCCAATTGGTTTACCGCTAAGGTCTGTCAAGGTAAACATTACACGGTTGCGAAAACGATCGTAGGCGCCACCACTGTCCTTTGCAATTGCGAGTCCGCACTCAATTAATTCTTCCTGAGAAATCCTGAACTGCTGACAATAGGTAATGAATGCTCCCCACTGTGACGGTGCAAACCCAAGCCGGAAATCACGAACTGTTTCGGCTTTTAATCCCCGTGATTTGAAATACTCAATAGCTTCGGGGGAGTTTTTAATCTGTGAGTAATAAAACTTTGATGCAATTTCGTTGATCTCAAGTATTCTTGTTTTGGAAAGCGAACCGGCACTGTTTTCGCTATCACCCTGACCACCGGATGTATCCCGCAGTGCAACCCCGGTCTCCTCGGCAAGCATCTTGAGCGCATCATAAAACTGAACACCCTCAATCTCCTGAAGAAACGTGAAGACATCACCGCCCTTGCCGCAGCCGAAACAATGAAAAAATCCCTTGTTGGCGTTAACGTGAAATGATGGAGTCTTTTCTTTGTGAAACGGGCAGAGACCTTTTAATGCACCACCGCTACCCTTGAGCGAGACATACCGCCCGATTACCGCAGCGATATCAGCCTTGTTCCGGATCTCTTCCTTAATCTGGTCATCATTCTGGTGTATCATTATATGTAATATAGTTTTGGGTTGAGCAGGATGGAAGATCTCTCCCCGACCTCTCTCCCAGCCCCCTCCAATGTCGTTAACTTAACCTAGACATGTTGCAGTTGTGCCGGTTGCTCGTCCCCTAAATCCCCCGCAGGGGGACTTTGAGAGCTGAATA
>JAEWVR010000033.1 GCA_023459055.1 Fibrobacterota bacterium | reverse complement strand
AGTACTAATGCAATTATATCAAAAGTTAATCCTAATAGAGATTTCGTTTTATATTTAACTTCAACTGGACAATTGTCTTTTCATATTGCACATGGGGCTACTTATTACCATTTAACAAGCCCATCTGCACTACCAATTAACGAATGGTCAAAAACAAGTGTTGTTAAAACAGGGACGCATTGGGAGCTATTTGTAAATGATGTTTCAGTTGGAGAAAAAGACTTTACTAATATCGAACCTAAATGGACTGGCTCAATTATGAATATCGGTGCAATGGATAATGGTTACTCGTTTCAAGGCTATATTGACGAAGTTAAAATAACCAAATTGAAGTAATACCTGATTTAAGAACGCTTTTTTTGTGTTAAAAATGATGTAGCTATCGCCTGTTAGCACCTAAAATAATTTCCCATAAACACCTAATAATGACTTCCATATATCGAAACCGCTATTTCGTTCAAAAACTAAAGTTTTACAGGAAGTTAGATCCGTGGGGAATACCCAGAGGATTGACACAGGAGTTGTAACTCCCGGAGTCTTCTCAAAAACGCCGGATTTCCGGGATTTTCAATGAACTGCTCATATTAGATGCCATCAAATCTTCCATCACAATTGTACCGTGGGTTCTGGCAAGTTTAGTATCTCTCTTTTACTACATTCTGAGTCTTTTGTTAAGAATAGAAATGGCCGATGATAACAGCTTCAAAGGTCTGTTACGAATGTTATCTATGGGTAACACTATTTGAAAAAACATGCTGGGCTTTTACTCTATGTATGATATTTTATTGTTACTGGTGCATACGTTGATAGCAAGGAAAAGTGTTTATGAATATTCTATGTAAATATTTGCCGATAATGATCTATATCGGAACGAGTTCGAATGTAGTAGATAGCAATATGGATAATCGTCAATGATATTATTGACAAAAAGAGGGATTGCCTATTATAGCCAATATGTCAATTCTTTTTCAAGGAGGCTTCTTTGGGATCAATGATTAATTTTACGTTAAAGGCATTGTTCGTTTCTGTCACCTTTGTTTCCTTACTACTTACTGAACGCAGTAACACTACATCGGTGAATCCGACTTTCAGTGAAGTTACTGCAGAAGTGGATACTATCATCCAATGGTACAATTATTCTCCTTGTAAATTCATTACAAATCTTGACAGAGGTAGAGAAAATGGTTTGGTCGCTATAAGTGATACTTATTGTTATGTTATTCCTTTTCGAAATGAAGCAATACCAAAGACCAAATAAACCGAAATTTGAAATAATGTGATATTGTTATAATTATAGATATTTTTTGTAGAAAAAACGATGTGTTAACATTTTAACAGAATGGATTTATTATGAGTAGTAAGGCTGTGATTTGCAAAAAAACGCTTGGAGTATTGGCGTGTATTTCAATACTCTTTTTTGTTACCTGTTACGATTTACCTGTTAATCCTCGTATGCCGGAAAATGCATACTGTCAATTAATATTAAAAAAATCCGGCAATAGTATCGAGCAGGCATATGTCGAAGATACAGCCGGGACAATTATTGGTGTAGGTGCAATTGTCAGATATCCTGAATATGTTGACTCAATAAGAATAAATTTTGTAAATGCTGCATCAGAAATAGTCAAAACTGAAAACATAGTTACGAATAGGGTTAAAACAATTGATACAGTATGGACATACTTTACTTATCCGCGCCAGGGAATGATAAAAGTAAATAGTATCGCATATATACAGAAATCGATACAGTATCGTGATTCTGCGACAATCATGTTTTCCTATGAACAGCCGAATAAAGCACCAACGATTCGGTATACCGGATCGAACTCAATTACATTCAATGATACTTGTAAACTCTACATCTCTGTATCTGATTCGAACCCGGACCAGTGGCACATTGTCAATGCACTGCAGAAACCGGCTAATGCGAAATTTGAGAATAATATTTTCACCTGGAAACCAGACAGTAATTTTACCGGCGTTGAACAGCTTGTCCTTGTTGCCGCTGACAATGGAAAACCGGCACTTGCTGACACCCTTACAATCATGATTGGAGTTCGCTCTCCATCGGTGGTGGCAAAACTAAGTATTGCGACATTTACAAAAGACAGTGTAACAATGGCCTGGCAGGCAATTGATAGTGCAAAACTCTATTATGTTTACAAATCAAATACACAAATAGGTAACTTTAACCTCTATGATTCGACTGTAACTTCGATTTATTCTGATTCACTTTCTTCAAAAAACAGCTACTACTACATTGATGCCATTAACAATAATAATAAGGTGATCTGGAAATCCGATACTCTTGTCTCGTCAATACAGCTTGCAACGGATATGAAATCCCCCCAAATACAACTGCCGGTAACTATAAAAGACAGCATGATTATTAATTCGTCATCATTTTCACTTCAAATGAAAATCAGTGATTCAAGTGGCATTGGTGCAGTTCTGTGCAGTCTTGAGACAAAAGGCGTAACTGTTCTCAAAGAGAATGACAGCATTTATAACCTTACGGTGACTAATCTGAAGCCTAATGTGTTTTCGACGATTGTCGTTACAGCGGAAGATATGTCTTTCAGGAGAAATTGTACCAGATTTGTACTTTCTGTAAAGTATAATCCAGGTCCGCTTGATACTATTGCTCCGATTGTAAAGCTTCTTAATGTGGTAAGTGATACGATTATCGTGTCAACGGATACAATGGATCTGCAGTTAATATGTAAGGATGCGATTGGTATTACGAGTGTTGTTTGTTCACTTGGGACAAAATCGGTTTTAGTATCGAAAATTAGTGATTCAGTCTATACTGCTAAATTGACTGGAATTGATATGGTTAAGGTGAATAGTGCAGTAGTAAATGCATCTGATCTAAGCGGTAACATAACATCTCTTAAGTTCTATGTAAAATATGATACTAAAAAATCGGATGTTATTCAACAGTATCGTGTTCTCTATGATGGTAATGGAAAAACCGGTGGTGCTGTTCCTGCTGATACAGTTAACTATTTAAGTGGTGATAACGTTCCGGTAAAGGGTAATACCGGTTCTCTGCTAAGAGAAGGATATATCTTCGGTGGGTGGAATACACAAGCTGATGGAACCGGAACAAAGTATGTTTCCGGTAGTGAGTTGAAAATTACAGAAATGAATATAACCTTATATGCACAATGGAATCCATTTTCGTATACAGTCACATTTTCATGTACTGATGCAACAAGCGAGCCAAAGTCATTTACGCAAACAGTAACCTATCCTTTAACTAATGTGCCAGCACTGCCATCACCAGCCCCTTCACGTACCGGATATGTGTTTGCAGGATGGTGGACGTCTCTGGCTGCTGATGGAAAACAATTGACATCTGCAACGAAAATAAACGCAGATATGACAGTAATTGCAAAATGGACAATTAACCAATACAAAGTGACATTTAACAGCCAGAGCGGAAGTGCAGTTGACTCCCAAATTGTAAATTATAACGACACAGCAAAAACACCATCGGTACCGATAAGAACCGGATATACTTTTGGAGGATGGTTCAAAGAGTCTGCCTGCACGAACCCATGGACATTTGGTACTGATAAGGTGACGGGAAATGTTACGTTGTTTGCGAAGTGGACACCGAACCCCTATAATGTTACCTTTAATAAAAATGACCCATCAGCAACAGGAAGCATGGCTCAACAGACAATCACTTATGGAATCTCTGCACCCCTGACAGCAAATGGGTTTACAAAAACGGGATATAGTTTTGCAGGCTGGGCGACCAGTTCCGGTGGGAGCGTAGTATATGCGAATGAGGCAAGTTACACAATGGCAACCAAGGGGGATACGTTATATGCAAAATGGAATGTTACTACTACAACATTGGGGCATTGGTTATTTAATGGAAGTTTAAGTGATGAAAGTGATAATAATATTAGCAGCACGATTACAGGAAAAGAAGAGTATATTGATAGCCCCAGAGGCAAAGCATTGTCCTTTGATGGTTCAAATTATACGAATGTTCATGATATAGAGTTTTTTGATAATTTAGATAATTTTATCATTGAAGCATGGATAAATCCAACTTCATATAAAGGAAGTACTAATGCAATTATATCAAAA
>JAEWVR010000032.1 GCA_023459055.1 Fibrobacterota bacterium | reverse complement strand
TGTCGTTAACTTAAGCTTGACATGTTGCAGCTGTGCCGGTTGCTCGCCCCCTAAATCCCCCGCAGGGGGACTTTGAGAGCTGAATAGCTTGTTTGGCCTATTTCTTCAAGTCCCCCTGCGGGGGATTAGGGGGCGTGCTGTTAGGGGGCGCGTACTTTACTTTGAGATAGTACCCCAATTAAAACTCCACTATTTCCCTGAATCCGACAGTTCCACAAGCGCCTCTGGATACGGTTCGAAAAAGTACTGAGCCGCAAGATACTGCTCATTAAAACGGACTATCCATGATTTGATAATCGCATTACAGACGCTGAGTGGAATTTTCTTGTGACGATACTGCTCAAGGGTATCCAGGAAAAACTTTTTTTCAACGGCGGAGATTTTTTCTGAAAAGTATCCCATCGCATGCATCAGTACATTTATAGGAGAAACAATTTTCGGCGGCTTTGCCAATGCTTTACAAAGAAGTACAAGATACTCATCAAACACGATTTCCGGACTGTGCTGTTCATGATTTGCCACAAGTTTCCCCAGTTGCCTCATGATCGTCTGATGATAGCTCATCAGGATGAGTTTGTGACGTGCATGGAAATCGACAAGGTGCTTCATTTCCGGATTGTCAAAAATCAATCTGAATCGTGCGAGCGTGTAAATCTGTGTATAAAAATGTTCCCGCAGCATAAAGTTATACAAGTGACCCTCACTGCAGACTGGCGTTTGTGGAAACACGTTTTTAAACGCCGCGCCGAACAATCCGCTTCCCGTTTCACGAACTGTAGCCCCACCTTCAATTCCTGAATGAATTTTGACATTTGACATTCCGCATGATGGCGACTTCTCTTTGTAAACAAAACCATCAATTGACTGAAGCGACATAAAAAAGGTTGATGAAAAATCATTCATTAAGTCTGTACAAATCCTGCCGGTTTCATGCTGCACCATGTCAATACCATGATCGCTGTGAACAAGACGAACCGGTTTTCTCGGCACGCCCAGTCCGATATCCGATTCAGGACAAACGGTAATGAAATCAATATAGTTTTTAAGTTTTTCTATATACGGTGAGGCAATCATATCACCATTCCACCGGCAATGTTCAAACGAAACGCAGCGGCTGACAAGCACTGCCGGACGAACGTTTTTTTCGGGAGCGTTACTTTTTACACTACTCATGCATCACCCCGTATTGTCAATTGTTTCTGTTTTGATAATGTACTTTTGAATTCATCAATAAATTTCCGCATATCGCGAACCAGCACCGCCTGAGAATTACAGCGAAGCACCATACCGTCAAGATACATCAGACTTTTAATAATCGGATACATCCCCTTTTCAAACACCATCCCGCTATTGACACCAAGCTTGATCGTTTCCATCATGCGTTTTGTGAGACTCACCTGTGAAACGGTTGCATTAGTAAAATCTTTGTATAAATCAAGGAACTTCTCCCTGAATCGTGCATATACAGCTCCATCAATTCCCCGGTCAGCCATCGAATTGAGTGCCCGTGCACACGCATCATAATCATACAATGAGAGGGCATCAAAGAAATCAAACAGCCCCAGGCGCATTCGCTCACCCACATGACTTATTGCTCCTGTGTCAATAAACGCAAATTTTCCATCAGACATTCTGATAATATTACCGGGATGAATATCACCATGGAATGTTCCGATACAGAAAACGAAGAAGCCGTGAATATGAAAAAGATCCAGGAGATCATCGTAGGACAATCTTTGTTCTGTCAGCAGCTCATCGAATGTTTTTCCGTCAACGAATTCGCTTACCATGTATCGCTCTCCGGAAAGTTCGCGATGAATCTTTGGAAAATACAACCTCGACAGATCGAATTTTGTCGATTGTTTTTCAGTAATTCGCCGTAGAACATCCTGCCCGGCGGCTTCTTTACGTAAATCAAGCTCATCAAGCGTTCCGGTCTCAATTGTCTCAAGAATACCCAGTGGATCGGCTACCCGGGCAAGCTTCGGATAGAAAAATAGAACAAAACGGAGCAGGGAACGCAACGATCGCACATCTCTGGTGAATGACTCTATGAAGTCATGTTTGATCAGCTTTACCACAACCGTCTTGCCGTTGTTAAGCACGGCCCTATGCACCTGCCCTACCGATGCCGATGCGAGTGGTTGTTCATCAATGGAGGTAAAAGAATTAATCCAGGTTGATTCAACTGATGAATCCAAGAGTTTTTTATATGATGCAGGAGTCAGCGAATCGGTATGCCGGTATAATCGCGTTAATTCTTTACAGTTTTGTTCAGGCAAAAAGTCGAGTCGTAATGCATAGGTCTGACCGATTTTTACTGCCAGCAGTCCGAGCGATTCAATCAGGGTGATATCGGGTAGTTTACTGCTGTAGATAGTTCTGATAAGCCGAATAAAATTGATCCAGTTCATAGATGAGTGTGTTCCGTTCTTTTAAAACTGCTTCGCACTGGTTTAAAAAAATACTTAGTTACTTTTTGACAACTCAGTCGTTTTTCGAAAGTGTCTCTGAATAATTTGTATCTTGTTTTATGCTTTCTTACCCTTGCAGGTGCGATCTAAATTATTTTATTTGCAACTGATATCTGCAGTTGTATCATAATACTTTACAGTGGTTTTCTGTTAATCTGATTATTGTATAAGGATAAAAATATTTCAATGTTTACAGAAAACGTAAAAAAAATCTTATTTTAAATAACAGCAGGGAAAAATCATGGTAAAAAAACACATTGCAATCATCGGTGCAGGACCTGGCGGGCTTACCGCAGGAATGCTACTGGCAAAACGGGGTTATAAGGTATCAGTTTTTGAAAAAGAGGGTGTTGTCGGCGGCCGAAATGCTGCAATAACCATGAATGGCTACACTTTTGACACCGGTCCGACATTTCTGATGATGACCTTTATTTTACGGGAGATGTTTCAGGAGGCCGGACGTAAACTCGAAGATTATTGCCATCTTGTCCCGCTTGACCCCATGTATAAATTATCCTTTACTGATTTCGAACTTTTTCCAACTCCCGACCGTGACAAAATGAGAGAACAGATTGCAAAACTGTTTCCCGGCAACGAAGCGGGAGTGGATGCTTTTCATACACGGGAAAAGATCCGCTATGATAAAATGTATCCCTGCCTTCAGAAGGATTATTCAACGTTCAGGGAGATGTTCAGTGTCCCGCTTATGAAGGCACTTCCCCACCTGTCACTTGGCAAAAGCCTGATGGATGTTCTTGGTAACTACTTTACCGAAGAAAAACTTCGGATCTGTTTTACTTTTCAGGCTAAATATATCGGAATGTCACCCTGGGAATGTCCTGCAGCATTTGCCATTATGCCCTATATTGAACATTCAATGGGAATCGATCATGTGATTGGTGGATTAAGCAAAATTTCTGATGCAATGGCCAAAGTTATCAATGAGCTCGGTGGAATCATTCACCTTAACACGCCGGTTAAAAAGGTCCGTGTATCAGGTCGTAATGCCACAGGTGTTGAACTTGCAAATGGTGACATTGTCAATGCCGACAGTGTGATTATCAATGCCGATTTCGGTCATGCAATGAGTACGCTGTTTGATCCGGGAGTAATCCGCAAATGGACACCGAATAAATTACGTGAGAAAAAATACTCCTGTTCGACATTCATGCTGTATCTTGGAGTTGACAAAAAATATAATGAGCCGCATCACAACATTATCTTTGCCAATGATTACAAAGAGAATGTAAAAGATATTATCAACCGTGAAACGTTGTCAGATGATATGTCGGTTTATGTGCGCAATGCAAGTATCAACGATCCTACCCTTGCCCCTGAAGGTCACAGTGCCATGTATGTGCTGGTGCCAACACCAAATATGCATGGAAATACCACCTGGGATCAGGCAACGATAAAATCATTCAGGGACAAGGTAATAAAGCGTATTATGGAACGGACAACCATGAAAGATCTGGATAAGCACATAACCTGCGAGAAAATCATCTCTCCGGCAGACTGGCAGAATGAACGATCACTCTTTTTAGGCGCAACGTTCAACCTTGGACACACGATTACGCAGATGCTCTATTTGCGTCCGCGTAACAAGTTCGAGGAGGTCAACCACTGCTATCTTGTCGGCGGCGGGACACACCCGGGTTCTGGATTACCGACGATCTATGAGTCAGCGAGAATTTCAGCAAATCTTATTGATAAGTATGAGAAGTGATTGTTGTCCCGACTTCGCCCCCTCGGCTGCGCTCGGGGGACGATTTCAAAATGCTGTCGTCTCGACTTCGCTCGACGACCGGGTTCAGCATCTCAATATCGTTTTACAAAATGCAATCTGAATGTCTATTCTTAGTTTCGTGAATACCATCAGGTACACTACTCACAAACCTCGCTCCCCGAGTGAAGTCGAGGTGAACACTCAATTCCTCTCAAACACAATCTGACCATCAAGAATCGTGCAACATGCGTATCCAGTCAACGTGACTCCTTCAAATGCAGTATTGCGGCTCTTGGAGAAGAAATACTTCGAATCAACAGTCCACTCGACATCTGGATTAATGATCGTAATATCTGCTGGAGCACCGACAGAGAGAGTTCCACCACTCGTATTTAAAATTTTATTCGGATTAACACTCATTTTCATAATCATATCGGAAGAGCTGAGATGTCCTTTTTTGACAAGTGATGTAATAATCACTCCGACCGATGTTTCAAGGCCGAGTACGCCGAATGATGCAGCATCAAATTCAACATCTTTCTCTTCAGGTACGTGCGGTGCGTGGTCACTTGCGATTACGTCAATAGTACCATCAGCAAGTCCCGCAATAAGTGCCTCACGGTCTGATACAGTACGTAACGGAGGGTTCATTTTTTTGTTTATATCGTACATGCCGACATCGGCATCAATAAGCGTTACATAGTGAGGTGCTGTTTCGGCAGTTACCTTTACTCCACGTGACTTTGCATCACGGATCAGTCGTACTGATCCTGCTGTTGACACATGAGCAATATGGACACGGGCACCGGTATATTCTGCTAAAAGCAGATCACGGGCAACGGTCATCTCTTCTGCAATTGATGGAATTCCACGGATGCCAAGACGTGTTGATACAACGCCCTCGTTCATATGTCCCTTTTGAGCAAGCGCACTGTCTTCACAGTGACAAATAACAGGAACATCAAATGACTTTGAATAGTTAAGCGCATTACGCATAATGTTCGATTTTTCAACCGAACGACCATCATCCGAAAACGCCTTTGCACCGGCTTTAATCATCTCCCCCATCGGTGCAAGCTCTTCACCTTCGAGATTTTTTGTTATTGCCCCGATTGGATATACCTTTGATGCGCAATTGAGACTGCGTTGAATGACATATCTGATTTTTGACTCTTCGTCAAGCACAGGATTGGTGTTAGCCATACACGCTACACTTGTAAAGCCACCTGATGCAGCAGCTTGTGTACCGGTGTCAATTGTTTCTTTGTCCTCACGACCCGGTTCACGAAGATGAACATGCATATCCATAAGGCCGGGAACAACCCATTTTCCCTTCGCATCAATTACACGGGCAACCGGAAACTGCTTTTCGAGATTTTTGCCAATCGCCCTGATCCGCCCATCCTCAACAACGACATCCATGATTTCATTGATTTTGTTGACCGGATCAATTACCAGTCCCTCTTTAATTAAAAAGTACTGAGCCCGCTGACGAGTTTCAAATGAGTAAATTACACAGCCATTATCTTTCTTAAACATTTTCTCCACCTCCAAGCAGGAACAGCGACGCCATTCGTACTGCAACTCCATTTGTCACCTGCTTTAATACAACTGAATTTGGACTATCCGCGACATCACTTGACACTTCAACACCCCTGTTGATCGGTCCCGGATGCATAATTAAAACATTTGGTTTCAACCTCTGCATCTTCTCGACATCAATACCGTAACGATCGCGGTATTCACGTATTGACGGGAATGTGCCACTTGACTGACGTTCAAGCTGGATACGCAGCAGCATCACCACATCCGCTCCGTCAAGTGCCTCATTGAGATTGTCGGTTATTTTCACGCCAAGACTGTCCTGATGCTGAGGAAGCAGTGTTGGCGGACCGCATAATACGACATTCATTCCCATCGTAGTCATTCCCCACGCATTTGAACGCGCGACGCGGCTATGAAAAATATCACCAATAATTGCAACTTTTAATCCTTCAAGTTTGCCGAAATGTCGTCTGATAGTCATCATATCAAGAAGCGCCTGCGTCGGATGCTCATGAAGTCCGTCACCGGCATTGACAATAACGGCATCAGTGCACTTTGTAAGGAAGTATGGTACTCCGGCCGATTGATGCCGTACGACAACCATATCTATCTTCATCGCTTCAATATTCTGAATTGTATCTCTGAGTGACTCACCTTTATTGACCGAACTTGTTGATGCGCTAAAATTGAGAGGACTTGCGGAGAGCCGTTTTTCGGCCAATTCAAAAGAAATTCGTGTTCGGGTACTATTTTCATAAAACAAATTAACAATCGTTTTACCCCTGAGTGTGGGGACAACCGGAATATCCCGTTCGAGGACTGAATGAAAAGAATCTGCTGTATCAAGAATTAATGTTATATCCTCTTTTGAGACGCCTTCAAGTCCGAGTAGATGCTGGATGTGAAGTCCCATTTGTTATTCGCCATCCTCCAGTTCCATTAACCACATTGAATCTTCATTATCTTTTTCCTGCACTTTCAGGCTTACCACCTGATTCGCAAGCGTTGTAATCTTTTTTCCGACATAATCTGCACGGATAGGCAGTTCACGATTTCCACGATCAACAAGCACCGCAAGCTGAATGGTCTTTGGACGACCATAATCCATAAGGGCGTCAAGTGCAGCACGAATAGTCCGTCCGGTATAAAAAACATCATCAACAAGAAGAAGATTCATATTGTTGACATCAAACGGAATATCAGTTACTTTCACTTCCGGCTGACGAAGCGAGATACGGTAATCATCACGATAAAACGTTGCATCGAGTGTACCACACTGAATGTTCGTTTTCGCCAATTCATTAATTTTATTGGTAATACGTCTGGCAAGGAACACTCCCCGCGTCTGCATTCCTACAACACCAAACCGGGAAAAATCACGATTTTTTTCCAATACCTGATGTGTTATCCGGGTTAACGCCAGATCGATCGCCTGACTGTCCATTAGTAGTTCGAGTTTTTTCATATACGGTCAAAATAGTATGATTTAAGGGTGATACGCAAGGGCGAAATATAACTTGTTTTACACATCGCGGATTGTTTTTTGTTATGCTCCTGTTTTTGTCAAAACTGGAGCGTATTCCAAGGTTGAAAATCTATAAATGCTCCTTTCATAATGTACAGGTCATCAATAAACGCAGCATCCCCCTTTTCAAATCATAAGAACCGATATATATTTCTTATCATTACTGAGTATTGTTTCCGAAAAAAAACATAATCGAATTGTTGCAAAGCAGAAGAAGTATCTGGAACCATATTTCAAAAAGTATTGACAGTTGTATTATTGACCTTTTGAAAGAGTCGTTGTTTCGTCCACTGTCACCAGATGATTTTAATTTCTAAAAAGGACTTATTAATGGATCGATTAAGGGTTGCTATTGTAGGGTGCGGCAGAATATCTGATCTTCATGAACAGGGGTATCGTAATTTCGACAAAGCAAAAATTGTTGCTGTCTGTGACAGAAGTCGTGTATTAGCAGAGAGTAAAGCTGCAAAATGGAATGTTCCAAAAGTATTCACTGATTATGACGAGCTGCTTCAATCTGATGAAATTGATATGATTGAACTTCTTGTTCCACATCACCTTCATGCACCAATGGCTATAGCAGCTTGTAAAGCAAAGAAGCATGTATCCGTACAAAAGCCAATGGCACTGAATCTTGACGAAGCAGGGAAAATGATTGATGCAGCACAGGAGAATGGTGTTTCATTGAGAGTTTTTGAGAACTTCATATTTTATCCTCCGATATTAAAAGTTAAAGAGATGATTGATAGCGGGGTAATTGGTGATCTCAGGATGATTCGTGTACATTATAACAGCGGCACCCTTGATTCATCATGGAGAGTTCCGCTTAAAGCATGGCTGTGGAGATTTGATTCAAAGCGATGTGGTGGCGGACCGCTTATTTTCGATCATGGCTATCACCTGTTTTCTGTTGCACTAAACCTGATGGGGCCTGTGGAGAAAGTATCAGCCTGGATCGATAAAACGCAGGTGTTTCCGACCAAGTACGTTGATGGTCCTGCGACGATAATGCTCAAGTTTCGAAGACCGCGATGTTATGGCGTTATGGATTTTTCCCATACACCTCAGATGCGGATCAATTCCGACTACTATGCCGATGACAACCGCATTGAAATTGTAGGCGATACCGGTATCATTCAAATCAACAAATGTACAACATCCACATTTGATCTCCCTGTCGTACTGCTTTACAAAAACGGTGCTACCACCATAATCGAAACACCTCGAACTGACTGGAAGCACAGTTTTATTGATGCAACGCATCATTTCGTCAATTCGATCCAGTCCGGCTCACAACCATCACTTGACGGCGCTACCGCGCGTGATGTTCTTAAGGTGGTACTTGCAGCACAGTACTCTTCAACGGAACGGCGCGAAATTGACGTTGAGGAAGTTAAATACATGACACTCTAGCTTATGTTTCAATAGCGACACAAGGTTGAGTAACTTTTTTAACAGGAGGAACCGCATTACCCTTATCATTGATGAACTTGCCTTTTCTTGTTGAAATCACGAATTTGATATAATTAATAACAGATCTCCATGATTCATCAATAACATTAGCAAGCATCACACCGTATAATCCCATTTTCATTTTAAGCACAAAAATAGCAGCAATAATAACAATTATGATCGTGCCTGCAATCTGTGTCAGAAGCATCCAGCGTACATCACCGGTACCACGAATCGCATTTCCGATAATGACATTGATTGACTTTGGAAAACACAAAATAACTACAAGCGGCATCAGTGCAGTCAAGCGACTTACAGCATCGCTGTTATTGGTAAAAATGCTGACAATACTCTGTGGTATCAAAGTAAACACCGATGCAACAATAACACAAAAAAATAGTCCGTATAATGCACAGACATTCCCGATTTTAGACACCTGAGAATGCATATGCGCACCGACCCTCTGCCCTACCAAAGTCATTGCGGCAGTCCCGACACCAATATACAGATTGAACGACAACGATACGATTGTATTAAGAATTCCATATAAACCGGTACTTATCTGATCACCAACATTAAGCATACGGATTATAATGACCTGTGCCCCCGTCCATAACACAAACTCCATTCCTGCCTGTGCGCCAAAAATAAACACCTTTTTGTAAATGCCGCGTTCCGGTTTAAGGATACCGTTAATTGTCATAGGAAGAATGCCATTATGTAAGGCAGATCTGAACAGAAGCAGACTGCAGATAGTAGAGCTGATTACCGATGCGATTGCAGCACCTGTCAGCCCTAACTTTGGAAATCCAAAATTGCCAAAGATAAGACAATAATCGAGAATAATATTAAGAATTGCGCGTAAAATCGTGTTCGTCATGATCGGGCTTGTTTTACCGATACCCTGGAAAATTGCCCCTGCCGCAATATTTAGTCCGCCTGTCAGGAAAATAAGTGAAAAAACCTGAATATAGGTGGTGCCTTTTTCAAGGATTTCTCCTGAAACACCCATCAGCTGAAGTACATACCTGCCACAGAATATCCAGAAAATACAATACCCAAATGAAAACAACTGTGAGTAGAAAACAGAACTTTCTGCAATTTTAGCAGCATGAGCTTTGTCATTAGCACCGATTGAATGGGCAATCAGTACTGTTGTTCCCTGAGAAAGTGCGATTAACACTGTAAAAAGCATAAAAAATGGAAACATCGCATTATTCATTGCACTTAACGTGGTAACATCATAATGGCCTAAAAATGCGCTATTAATGAACGTCATCATATAAAATGCCATGTTTTGCAGAATAACAGGAACCCCGATAATAATAATCTGACGAGTCAATGTTGAAAATGAAGCATCCGGCTTAATAGAACCCATAAAATCCCCTAATCCCCCTGAAAAACACCCCTCTTTTACATATCCGACACATAGAACACCTACTGTCTATGTGAAATTTATCACAACAAAAATACTATTTTTTGTGATTAGTACTTTATCTTTTTACGATTAATCTCATTCGCAGATTTACCTGATCTTATGAGAGTTAAATTTACAATGGTTATTCATTTTACCATTTTTAGACAGCATTTATAAGAAATTTTTATGTGTCGGGAGCAT
This sequence comes from Fibrobacterota bacterium, assembly GCA_023459055.1. GTDB lineage: Bacteria > Fibrobacterota > Chitinivibrionia > Chitinivibrionales > Chitinispirillaceae > JAAZBG01. The sequence continues at coordinate 15,773 of JAEWVR010000032.1, read as the reverse complement.
AATCCGGCTTTGATCAATGATTTAAATGAATTTAATCTTGAACCTTTTTATAGTCATAGTATAATTGGGAATAGTAGAAATAATGAAATAAAGCGGCTGGTGATCCAATGAAAGATATCGTGCAAAAATTTACCGGAAATTCAGAGGAAACTTCTGATAATACAATGCTTCAGATTTCTGATATTCTCAACAATCTTGAACATGGTCTGTTCACTATTAATCTTGATGGGACAATAAATAATGAATATAGTGTGATCACAAAAAAAATTTTAAAAATTGATGACATTCAGTCATCAAGCATTTCAGAAATTCTTCGTATGAATACCAGGCAGAGCAAAGCTTTTCATACGTGGCTTGATCTGGTTAAAAGATGTCATTCACAGATACGCTGGCAGAAACTGTCAAAGCTTGCCCCGGTTCAGGAAATTGAATTTACAGACGACCCTGGGAAAATTGAAAACAGTTCCTTTGTATCACTGTCATATCAGTGCATTTATGGTAATGACAAGCAATTGTCGAAAATCATGATTCTTGCCATGGACATAACCGAAACCCGTCTTAAAGATCTTAACATGGCAGCGGAACGTCAGCGCCATGAAAATGATATCAAGGCAATTTTAAATATTGCAAATGCAACTGCGAATGAAATCCGTGAGTTCATAGAAGATACGGCTGTCCGTCTTGACGAACTCATATCGCAGGTACAGCTGCATATGGATAAAGTTATCAGACAGAGAGAGGTATACCCGGATGGTGAAGACTATGTAATAGATAATGAAGCAATTGATACTCTCTATCGTAATATACACACGATAAAAAGTAACTGTAGTTCCTACGGATTTGATTTTTTTGCAACAATTGCACATCAGACAGAAGACCTGCTCGAAAATCTTCGCCAACCGGTTACCTCAAGGCGTCAGGAAGAACTTCAGACGATTAAAGTTTTTTTTGACAAAATGAATATTGCTCTTGATGAAATTCGTCAAAAGGTCAAATTGATTTATGGTGAATGGGACGAAAACACAGTCCTGATTCCCGAATGTCATGTAAATACTATTATCGACAAGTGCAATATATTATCAAATGATTCACACAGCACAACTGTACAAGACCTTATTGATGAATGTAAAAAATTAGCATGGAAACCACTTGGTGTATTGCTCCGTAAATATCAAAAATCAGCTCTTCTAGCCGCAAGAAAACTTCACAAGAATGTCGAGATAATCATTAAAAACGCCAAACAATTCTTTAATCCGATTGTAATAACGCGACTTGATGAAATTTTGCTGCACCTTATTCAAAACGCCGTTGACCATGGTATAGAAAGTCCGGAGATTCGTGATGAACTCGGTAAAAGTTGTGGTAAAATATACATCGAAATTGATATTATTGATGAGTTTTGTTTTCTGGTGGTTTCCGATGATGGTAGAGGGATTGATGTTGAAATGCTTTTGACAAATGCAGTTAACAAAAAGGTTATTACTCCTGAAGAAGCAGTCAAAATGTCAAACGATGAAAAAATTGCATTACTTTTCAAGAACCATTTGAGTACATCAAAATTAGTGAACGAGGTGTCCGGCAGAGGTATGGGGATGGATATTATCAAACATCGTATTGAAACGCTTGGTGGAACCATTACAACAAATTCGATTTTTGGTCAGGGAACAACATTTTGTATAAAGGTACCGATACATTCTCTCATGTAAACGAAAACGGTATACCTGATAACAACCTGTAAAAACGAGGAAAAGGCCAATTTTAATTAGATTGTCGCCAACACCCCGCCATCAACATAAACGATATGACCGTTTACATAATTTGATGCCTCAGATGAAAGATAGATGAGTGTTCCGATTAATTCATCAGGTGTTCCCCATCGCCCAGCAGGAGTACGTTTTTTCATCCATGCATCATATTGAGGATCTTCTGATAAAGGTTGTGTTCGTTCTGTAAGAAAAAAACCAGGTCCTATTCCGTTTACCTGAATATTATACTTTGCCCACTCTGCTGCCATTGACTTTGTAAGCATTTTGATTCCACCCTTACTTGCAGTATAAGCAGCAACCGAAGTGCATGCAAGTTCACTCTGCATTGAGCACATATTAATTATTTTCCCCGCCTGGCGTTCAATCATGCCGGCAGCAACCTTTTGACTTACAAGAAATGCACCTTTTAGATTAGTATCAATAACGGTATCCCAATCAGTCTCTTCAAGGTCAATTACCGACTTGTGAATCATGATACCAGCGTTATTGACGAGTATATCAATGCCGCCAAAAGTTTTTTCGATATTGTCAACCTGATCGCTGATTTGTTCTTTATTGGTAATATCAAATGCACTTGTAAATACTGAAATACCATTATCTTCAAGCGCCATTTTTGCAGATTCAAGTACAGCTTCATCACGCCCGTTCAGGATAACATTTGCACCATTTAGCGCAAGTCCTGCAGCAAGACTGAACCCGATACCTCTGCTGGAACCGGTAATAAGAACAACTTTATCTTTAATGCTGAACAGTGAGTCCATTTATCGGGTTTCTTTCATACATCAAATCATTACCCATAGTAATTTTTTATGCACCTGCTATCAATTAAGGCTCTTCTATAGGGTTTTCTGTCCATATTGCGAATAATTCAACATCTGAAGTCCCCATCAGGTAATTTTCACCATCTTTAAATTCAACAGTTCCACCTGATGTTGTTGACCAGCCTGCAAAGCTATATCCAGATTTGGTAAATGTAATTTTGGTAAGTGGAGCAGAATCACCTTCAGTAATAGACTGGTTTGGCATTGTCCCGGTCCCGGATTCATCAACAAATTTAACTACGTGAACATTCTTGGACCAGACTGCATAAAGCGTATCATCAGATGTTTCCATTTTGTAATTTGCGCCATCATCGTATTTAACTGTTCCACCTGATGTTTCAGACCAACCGTAAAAAGTATACCCAGTCTTTTTAAATGCATTCTTCGTAAGCGCAGCCGATAAACCGTCTTCAATTGTCTGCGCTTTCATTTCTCCTTCCGCAGACTCATCGTTTTTATCAAACGTTATTGTGTGAGAAGCATTCTGCGTCCAGATGGCATAGAGCGTCACATCTGATGTTCCCATTTTGTAACTTGCACCATCTGTGTATTCAAATGTTTCATCTGATGTTGTAGACCAACCTGCAAAACTATATCCCGCGTTGCTGAATCCATTCAGCGTAAGCGCTTTTGATAAACCTTCTTCAATTGTTTGCGATTCCGTTTTCCCATCTGCAGTCGGACTGTTTTTATCAAACGTAATGGTGTGAGAAGCATTCTGCGTCCAGATGGCATAAAGCGTCACATCTGATGATCCCATTGTGTAATTCGCACCATCTGCATAGGCTACAGCACCTTTGTCAGTTATTGCCCAACCCGAAAAGCTATATCCCGGATTAGTATAAGTATTCATTGACAAGGCTGCTGAAACACCTTCGACAATTGACTGCGCTGTCATTGTTCCTGCTGCAGTCTCACTGTTGTTATTAAAGTTCACTTTATGCGATGCGTTCGGTATCCAGACTGCATAGAGTGTATCATTAGATATTCCCATTGTGTAATCGTCACCGTCTGCGTATACGACTTTACCGTCAGCACTCGTTGCCCAGCCGGAGAAGCTGTATCCGGCATACTTATACGCATTCAACGTTAATGCAGCTGACGTCCCGGACTCAATCGATTGGAGTGACATTGAACCTGTCGCAGTAGTACTATTTTTATCAAACATAATGGTAAACGATTCAATTGGTACCCATTGTGCCCACAAAGTCATATCAGACGTAACTAATACACTTCCACCGGGAGCGACGGATACCCCTTTCCCGCTTTCAGCTGTGTTCCATTCTTTAAACTTATATCCTGTACGGACAAGCGTTCCGGGAGATGCGGCTGTTGCTGATGTATTATAATTATGTGTTGATGCTGACGGTTCTGTTCCACCAGTATTACTATTTCCATTATATGTTAATGTATACCTGTTAACTGACCACTGTGCATACACAGTATCGCTGCCGGTCACCTTTGTTGCGGCAGTAAACTTTGTGCCACCACTTACTGCTGTATACCATCCGGTAAATGTATGTCCGATTCGTGACGGATCTGATGGAAGTTTTTTGATAAGTGTATCTGGAAAGTAAAGTGACACACTTGCAGGATCCGGTGGTACTGTCGCACCCTGATCATCAAAAAGAACTGTTGCTCGCCATGTTGCATACAAAACAACCGTATCTTTTCCAACAACGATTTCATCATTTGCAGCATAGAATTTGCCAGTTCCATCTTTTGCACTGTTCCAGTTTGCAAATGTATAGCCGGTTTTCACTAAATTGGAATTTGATTTTACTTTCGCAACAGCACCGTTAAGGTATTTTCCGGTATCTGATGGTACAGTTCCTGATGTATTACCGTTGCCGTTATAGATAACTTTAGTATATGGCAGCCAATTCGCAAATACAGTCATTCTGCCCGACACTCTTGTTGTAGCGGTAAAAGGCGAACCGGTTCCGTTTTTGGATGTATACCATCCACCAAAGAGATACCCTGTCTTTGCAGGAGCTGACGGGAGCGTTTTTAAACAGGTATCCGGAAAGGCAACCGCCATGGAATCCGGAGAAACCCGTGTTGTAGCACTCTGATCATCAAAAACAACAAAGTATGTAACAGGTTTCCAGACTGCAAACAAATTTATTACCGATGCACCCATTGTGATCGTATTTCCCTGATTGTATATAGTACCAGTTCCTGAGCTGTTGGTCGCCCAACCGACAAATGTATACCCGGTTCGTACCAGACCACCGATATTTCCGGAAATCGAAACAGATTGACCCTGGCTATAATTGGTGTAATCAGTTGGAGTAGAGCCGTATGACGCCCCATTAGCGTTATAATATACTCTGTACGTAGGATTCTGTGTCCACTTTGCATACAGTGTTACATTTGCATTCCCCATTGGAAATGACATACCACCAATGAAAAAAGCTCCATTACCATCAGCACTGGTACTCCATCCGGTAAAATTATAGAAATCCCTGACAAGATTGCCGGTATTTCCTTTTACAACAACAGTAGCCCCTTGTGTATATGAGGTTTGGTCAAAAGGCACGGTTCCGCTGCTACTGCCATTTCCATTGTAGGTAACAGTAAACGCAACAATAATGTTCCAATCTGCATATAGAGTAATGTTTTTACCGGGCATAGACATGGTACCACCGGCCGGGTATGCAGTACCGTTTCCATCCGCACTGGTATTCCACCCCTTGAATGTATAACCATTTCGTACAAGATTCCCGCTGTTGGACTTCAATGTTACCAGTGTACCTTCCTCGTATGTATTCGCATCTGATGGCACACTGCCCCATGTTGCGTTATTTGAATTATAGGTGACAGAATATGTTGGTTTTGCACTCCATTTTGCATATAATGTATCATCCCCTTCACCCTTTACAAAAACAGCACTTGAATTATAGGAATCTCCACTGCCATCAGCTTTTGTATTCCACCCGATAAATGTATATCCGTTCCTGACAAGAGAACCGGAATTATCCTTAACAGTCACATTAACACCGGGAAGATAGAGATTTTCATCTTTTGGAACAGCTCCGTTTGTACTCCCGTTTGCAGAATAAATTACTGCATACAATTGGTCTGTTGTCCAGACTGCATATAAGGCAATATTATCCGACATTATAATGGTATCACCAGGCATATAGGTTTTAAGCGTATGATCGGGATCGTAAGAAGATCGGCACCATCCTGCAAATGAATAGCCAATTCTGAGAAGGGATCCCATGCTACCCATTATTACAGCGGCAGAATTTTCTTTATAAAGCGTATTATCAGCCGGTACGCTCCCTGATGTCGCTTCATTTCCATAGTATGTCAATCTATATGTCAGGGCAGTATTTTTTATCCAGGCAGCATACAATACAACATTCTGGGTATCTATCTTAATTTCCGCATTTGGTGAATAGGATGCCCCCGTGCCGTCAGCATTTTCATTCCACCCGGTAAAGATAAATCCATCCTTCTGAAGACTACCGACATTGCCAGGGACAATAGCAGTACCGCCACTTTCATACGCATTATTATCGACAGGTATATAACCGGTAGAATTTCCGTTACCTTGATATGATACTGTATAGGTACGTTTAGTCGACCATCTTGCATATAGCGTTGTATTCTCACTGATTGAAAAGGTAGTGCCGACCGCATACTGATTTCCCGATCCATCAGCGTTTGTATTCCAACCTGTAAAGGTATATCCGGATTTTACAAGATTACCAGAATTAGACATTACCGACACTAATGCACCTGATTCATAATTATTGCTGTCAACCGGAACAATTCCGTCAGTGCTGCCATTCGGATCGTATGTTACCGAGAATGTTTCCTTTTGAGTCCAATATGCATACAATGTCATATTTGATGAATCCATACTTAACTTGTCATTTGCATATAGTGTTTTCCCACTACCATCCTGCATCGTGTTCCACCCTGCAAACGTAAAACCATCCTTAACCAAACCATTTGTGTTAGCACGGACTATAACAAGGCTTCCTACATTATACAAAATTGAGTCAACCGGTACTGAACCCGATGTATTCCCATTACCATCATAAATGACATTAAAAGCCAAAACCTGTGTCCATACTGCATATAATACAATATTCCCAAGTACCGGTATGCTGTCCTGGGGTGCATAGTGCTTCCCGTTTCCATCTTTGTCAGAACACCACCCTGTAAACCGGTAACCTTCTTTCCGGAGGCTGTTGTCATTAGCTTTGATCAACACGATATCATGAAGTTCATAATTGTTTACATCCACAGGAACATTACCGGTTGTATTCCCATTGCCATTATAAACAACAGTATACGTCTCATTTTGTGTCCATCTGGCATAAAGTACAATATTTGAATCTGCTACGGTGATTCCGACATCAGCCATATACGTGCTACCGCTACCGTCAGCGCGGGTATTCCATCCTGCAAATGTATACCCGTCTCTGACAAGATTTCCTGTATTGGCTTTCACAACGATTTTCTGACCCGATTCGTATTTATTGTTGTCTGAAGGAGCAGAACCACCGGTATTTTCGTTGCCATCGTATGTTATAGAATACACGTCACGTTGAGTCCATTTGGCATAAAGTATTACATTACTTGTAAGTGTCAATTTTACATCAGGATAATAATTGATACCATTGCCATTAGACGCAGTATTCCATCCTACGAATCTATACCCTGTTTTTTCCAAACCTTTTATATTATCCAATACAACAATTGTCGTATTGGGTGGATACTCGCGTAAGCTATCAGGAACATCACCAGAGGTATTTCCATTCCCATTGTACACAACAACGTATGCCTTATCCTTTGTCCACCTGGCGTACAGAACAATATCTTTGCTGATATTAGCTATTTCGTAACCACCCGAATATGGATTCCCCAAGCCATCTTCCTGCGAATTCCATCCGCTAAAAACAAATCCATCTTTGACCAGACCATTTACATTACTTTTTACTGTGACATTTTCACCGGGCAAATAACTCTTTGTATCAACCGGCACTTCTCCTCCGGAATGCCCATTACCTTTATATGTAACGGTAAATGTAGTACGTGGCTCCCACTTTGCAAATAGATGTACATTTTCAGTGCCGATTATTATTGAATCGCCGCCTACATATGATCTGGTCGAACAGAGAGAATCCCTACACCATCCGGTAAATTCGAACCCCTCTTTCCAGAGCTTTCCTGTATTTGTCCTGACAGTTGCAGTATCACCATTCCCATAAAAAGCACCATCTGACGGTACCATGCCACCAATGCTTCCATTATCGTGATATATTATTGAAAAAATCTTTTCGTCACCAACGATTGCCACTGTAAGTAACGGTCCCATTATTGTATCATACTCATTTGCTACGATATAATAATAGATACCGGTAAGATCGACTGTAACAGAATCAATGACAAGTACGCTGTCTGTCTCGCCATCAAGCAATGTAGAATCTTTATACCACTGATAGGTAAACGGACCCGGCCCTGTAACAGCAGCATGTAATATGACCGTTTTTCCTGTATCGGTGTACACCTGCGAATCATTGTAATTTATAAACTTCGGAACATAACCGTCAGTAAGTGCTACAAAATGAATGGTATCTGCAACAATCTCTTTGCCACCATCATATTTACATTTTACAATAACATCATGACTGCCGTTAGTGAGTGACTTCAGAAGAAATGCCCCATCACTCTGCCACTCTGTAGAATCACGATTGTCAACTTTCACCTGAAAAAGACACGCCTTATGATTTCCTACAACCACTAGTCTTGCAGACGTCCTATGAATCGTATCTGCATCACCAATGTTATCATCAATAGTATCAATTGTAAACAATGGGCGTTTGTAATTATTACCATCAGGGTCAAGTGGATTTGAATCATTAAACACACATAAAAACAGCAAAAAAAGCGGAAAAATCAGGCCTATCGGAAGAAGCCTGTTACTATGCACAAACATTACCATAATACACCTCTATGTCAAAACACTACATTACATGCAATACCGTTATTATCTCCAGTCAGTGGAACTACCGAAACCTTCTTATTTTGTTTTTTATTCCAAAAGTACAGTGTTATTCCCCCACCGGCAAACAGAACTGCCGGTATAAAGGATACTGTAGAATAAGTTGCGTTTGAATTCCTTTTATTTTTATTAGATTCCATTGCCGTTCCAGCAGTATTGCGATACTTATCATCATAGTTGTAAGCATTGATCATATAGATCCCCGACATAACCAGGCACAAACCGCCAGCTCCAATTGCACCTATCGCCGTCGGATTGCGCCACGCAAAAGGTTGTTTTGGCTTCGTTGGTTTTGTAACCGGTTGAACTTTTAGTTCAGGTTGTTGCGTAACTTTTTGTGAATCAGTATCCTGCATCTTGAAACTAATATTTATTGATGGCTCCTGCTGATAACTGTATGGAATACCATCAGCGACATTTTTCATAGTTTCTTTAATTGTCAAATTTGACTGCCCATTGTTACTAAAAATGCCATTTTCAATAACAATATCACCCTTGTATGACTTGACACCATACACAGAATATTTAACAATAAAATTATTCATTACAGCTTCTGTTGCATTCTGATTAATCAGAATACCATTCCAGTCAAAAGGATTCGGAAACTGGGGAGATACGTGATTAAATTTATTATCATTCTCCGATGTAAATACTACCGGTTTTTCAGGATCACCCTGAACATGTAAAGACCCGCTGACACTGATTCCGGTAAACGGTTTAAATAAAATTATACAACCCCGGGTAATTATAAGTTTTTTTCCAGTAGGAACAACAACATCATCAGTAATCACATATGGATTTTGATCCATCACAAGTGTCATATCATCTACATTACCGCTAAGTTTTACATCAGCGAAAACGCAAAGAACACTTAACAATATGCTCAATCCTACCAAACAGAACCTCATAATCATACGCCTTAATTAAGATTTAATCAATCACTTACAATTCGAAACAACCAATACCACGCGGAGAACAACCACCTCTTTGTTCGTTGCACTATACATCAAACAAAGTCAAACTGTTAATAGACGAATATAATTAATTAAATATCCACCTGATTAGTTATATTTTTTATTTTCCAAAAAAAAATAACCGTTATAATGAAGCTGTTTTGGAAAATCTGTAAGCCATTAATTTATATATATATCATTTTTTTGTTGGATGCATCGTAGCCCAAAACTCATGGAATTGCCATCTCTAATCCGGAAAGGTTACCGATAGTCTACGATGATAATTTCATCCTGAATTTTTTGAGCATTAATGATAAAGAGATTACTGTAACAGAACTAAGCGACATCGCAAATGCAGCATATTCCGGTTTAAAAGAAAATCCCCAGAGTGGATATAACGCCCCTGCTGCTAAAGGAATAAGCGAAATGTTATATACAAATGCCCAAAAAATATTTTGTCTAATTCTGTTGTAAAGCTTTCTTCCAAGTTGTATTGATGCCACAATGTCAAGAGGATCATTTTTCACAAGAATTATATCACCGCTTTCCAGTGCAATATCAGATCCGTTTCCAAATGCGATGCCAACATCAGCACCACTAAGTGCGGCTGCATCATTAATACCATCTCCCGCAAAAATTACTTTTTTCCCCTTTTTTTGGAGTTCCTGAATTTTCTGCAGTTTTTCTGATGGCAATACGGGAGCAATGACAGTATCGATTCCTACCCTTTCAGCAATACTTTTCGCAGACTGATAATTATCACCGGATAGAACCATTGTAGTAAATCCCATTGTTTTAAGTATTGAAACAGCTTGTTTTGAGTTTTCACGTAACTCATCTTCAATTGCCGCGACACAAGACAGTACTCCGTTAACACTAAAAACAATAATACTACGCCCACAATTTATATGTTCAGATATAAAGGAATCTGCAAAAGAAGTGTCAATCTTTTTCTCCTCTGTAAACTCTACACTACCCGCAATAACATCACAATTATCAACACGACCGACAATTCCACACCCTTCAACATTTGTAATATCTTTAACAGGAATGTATTGTGCACCCTGCATTTCGGCATATTTTACGATAGCGTCAGCAAGCGGATGATTTGATTGTTTTTCAAGAGACATCATCAGGGAAAGAATCCTTCTGCTATCTCCATCAGGAATAAACAGATCAACAACCTGAGGCACTCCTTTTGTCAATGTTCCTGTTTTATCAAACACAACAATGTCACATTTTTTCATAGCTTCCAGAGCTTCACCGTTTTTAATAAGTATACCAAGTTCTGCGCCTCTGCCGATTCCTACAGAAACCGCAGCCGGAGATGCAAGCCCTAGTGCACAGGGACAAGCAATCACAAGCACCGCTATCATTGATGTCAGACTGAAAAACACTGATGCATCAAAAATAAAATACCACACTGTAAATGTCAGCAATGCGATACCCAATATCACCGGAATAAACCATTGCACTACCTTGTCTGCAATTTTCTGTATTGGCGGTTTCATACGTTGAGCAGTTTCTACGATCTTTACAATCTGCGCAAGAACAGTATCATTCCCGACTTTTTGTGCGATAATTGTAAGTACTCCATTTTTATTGATAGTTCCGCTTGAAACACTCATTCCTTCCGTTTTTTCAAGTGGCATTGCTTCCCCGCTAAGCAAAGATTCATCCACAGAACTGTGTCCGCTCACAACCACACCATCAACAGGAATACTGTCACCGGGACGAATTCTGAGAATATCACCGGGAACTACTTTTTTTATATCAACTTCATACTCTGTGTTGTCCAACACCTTTATTGCAGTCCTTGGCTGTAAATGAATCAGTTTACTAATCGTATTAGAGGCTTTTACTTTTGCACGACGTTCAAGATATCTGCCAAGCATCAGAAAACCACCAAGCATCAGTACCGTATCAAACATTACAAAAGAATGATCAAGCAGTATTTTAAATGTTCCCAGGATACTTGCAACAAGTGCGGTCCCAATTCCCAGGCAATACATCACATCCATGGTGAGCGACTTGTTTGTAATGTCACGAATACCATTCCTGAAAATAGGAAATATTACAAATGTAATCACTGGTGACAATACAATTAATTGATACAATGCGAATTTGTGAATCGAAAGCTGAGGAATGTACATCATGATCATTAAAGGTACACTGAAAACAAATGCAGTGATAATTCTGGCAATTGCAATAGTTTTCCCGCGCAGTTCCTTTTGTAAATCAACTGGATTATCAGATCGCTCCTTGATTCCATTGAACTCGAAACCGGCATTTTTAACGAGACCAGGTATTGTGTCAATACCGTCAAATCCTTTAACCGTGTGAATTACAGCTTTCTCTCTGACACTATCAACAGAAATTTCAGAAACATTATTCAGTCCGGATAATGCATTGAAAATTTTGGATGCACATGATGCACAATGCATCCCTTTTATTGATACCGTTAGTATATCGTTATCACGAACGGAAAATCCCAGTTCTCTGATACAGTCACAAACTTTCAGACTGGTTATTGTCTTATTATCAATATCAATAACAGCTTTGCCACTAACATGATCGATCTCAACCCCAACAACACCTGGTTCTCTCAAAAGACGTTTTTTAATGTTTTGTGAGCAATTTACACAATGCATACCATCAATAGTAATTTCCATGTTCATGATCGCCGTTTTCTTTTTCTGTATCAGTTTCGGAAACCGTTACTTACAATTTTGGACTTTTTAGATCTTATATAATCTCATAACATACAATCTAGTTTATTCTATAAATAAGTGCGTACAGATACATCACCTTATTTTAGGTTTAACTGGTGAGTATATGTATTTTTGTGCAATACAGTGCATTATATATTTTGTCTTTAACAGATAACTACAATTAAAAAGCATTCAATGATTCCTGACGCAAAATCATATTATAATCAAGGAGTTACTTCATCAATGCATCAACCTTCAATCTCAATAAAGCTTCCTGAATGGATTAATAAAGAAATTGAAAAAAATGTTCTGTTTTCAAGTGACCAACAAAAAATGCAGTTTGTAATCAATTGCGGCATTCAAAATGTCAAGTTTCAGACCGGAGGTCCCTTTGCCGCCGCAATCTTCAATGCAACAACTCATGAACTTATTGCACCAGGAGTAAATGTCGTTGTTGCATCACATTGTTCCCTTGCGCATGCTGAAATGATGGCAATCGGAATTGCTCAACAGAAACTTGGATCTTTTGAGCTTGGGAAAGATACAGAACTGTTTACCAGTACGGCACCATGTGCAATGTGTCTTGGTGCAATACCATGGTCGGGAGTCGGACGGGTTGTCTGTGCCGCACGCGATGAAGATGCACGTGCAATCGGATTCGATGAAGGTGCAAAAATTGACAAATGGGTAGAAGCACTTACACAAAGAGGTATTTCTGTTACCGTTGACTTCATGCGTAACGAAGGAAAAGCTGTACTCGATCTGTATGCATCACTTGGCGGAAAAATTTACAATGGAACGGGAGACGTGTAGAAACGATTAAATTGCAGACTGTTTAACGGGCAATGTAAGTAATTCCATATTACTATTTGCGGTTATTTTCAACATAAACTACGATCGGAAGTCATATATGAAAACAGGAAAATCCCGAATCATTACACCATTTCTGGTATTTTTTTTGCTATCGGGCTGTATGTTGACAGGATGTATCAACGGAAATGATATAGTATACTGGACACCGGAGACATACAGTGTGAAGTCGTTTCTCACAGAGAAATCCGTCTATAACGGAAAAAAATACGTTGTATATGTAGTTCTGCCACCAGATTACGGAAAATCCGACGTTCCGTATCCGGTACTCTACACACTGGACGGCGAAGAATTATATTGGCAATTCGGGAAAATCCTGGAAGAAAAGAAGAAGAGAGTCATCCTTGTGGCAATTGGAAATATGGGAGACTTAAACCGCTCAGAGGATAACGGAATGCCTGGAATAAAAAATTTTACAAAATTTGTAACACAAGAGCTGGCGCCGATTATAGAAGACAGTTTTAATATTGATCCTGATAGAAGAGCTATTCTTGGACAGTCCTGGACTGGAGTTGGAGTGAGCTACATGGCATTTCTTGAACCCACCGAAAACAGATATTTTCAGACATACATCTCAGCTGACGGTGCATATATCAGCTCTGTAAATGATGATATTCATTCTCTGGCATATGCATTGAAACAAAAGACTGACAGTTTACCGGTTACATTAATTTTACGTTCGGCACAAAACGGAATGTATCAACTGGGAACGGCTTTTTATAATCAAATATCTCAATATAAATTTAAAGACTATCATGTTTCATTTTCCGTTATTTCGTGGGCATATCATGGCTGGTCAATAGTAGAGCCGGTTTTTCGGAGCTATATAGAGAATTATGAAGATATTGAAGAGTAAGTGATGCAGGAGAAAAATGTCTGAATAAAAACTCTTTGGGCAGATATTCTGACCTAAAATGTATGATTGGCATGCTTCAACGACCATAACTTTAAATACATCGCCGTCCCTTCAGCCTACGCTCCGTCACTCCGTTCATACTCGGAATTCAACAAGGGAATCGTCCCCACGAACATTCAGAGTTCCGGAGTCGTCTTCGGCAGTTTTGGCCCGTCAAACAATACGAAGTGGGTAAACAACTTATCCATTAACATCGACCGTGAAATTGACAGAAGGATGATTGTAGCCTACAAGATTTCTTGGTCCGGCGGTTCGAAGTCTGGATGGTTCGTTCCCGGGTACTCGGATGTCTACCAGAAACCCGGCGAACCTGCCCGCCGCTGGTGGGCTTGTTTCAATGATCACAGTCACGAGTATCTGGCGTTTCCATTGAATTAACGGATGCTCAACGATCCGGATCTGTACGGTTGTAACAAATCAGCTATGAATCCAGGTCATACTCCCCTTGCCTTCTTGGCCTTTGGAGAGGGGAGTATGAAATGACTCTCGAAACCGGGAGTGTCCGATCATGTCCGCTGTACCACCAGGAAATACAATAATCATATTGCGGCTTGTCGGGGCTGCTTTAGACAAAAAGCGAAAATTAGCAGACTGCAGGCCGTAACAACCTGTTAAGCTTCGAGAACACGCCCTGGTGCCCACTATTGGCTTCACCAAGACAACTATGCCTGTTGGCAGATATACATAATTAAAGCTAAGCTTCAAAGGCAATACAACGACTTTTGACTTCGATTCTGTAAATATTTACTTGTGAATATACACTATTACACAGATATGACTTTGATCAGTGAATTACGAAGGATGAGTCAACGACATAATTTGAATTGGCCTGAAGTGATATAAAGTAAATGGTTTACAATATTACCACTACCATAACTGCGTTGACAATGAGGATGCGGTAATAGGATACTTTTACCCTGGTACGGATTTTATATCTGCCATACATGCAATTCCGTACACTATTTACAATAATAATGACTATTAAATAAGGTACTTCAAAATTTCATGGTTGTAATTTACAAACGAATACAGAATAACAAATTAGTGGTAGTTAAAAATCGTTATCCAGGGATACTATGCATTAATGATGAGGAATGAGAAATAGTACCGTTTTCTGGCGTAGAAAAGTGTTTAGATGCTCACTTGAAGTTTCGGCAATGCTAATTTTGAAAGAATCTCCGTTAGGGGCTCCTACTAAGCAGGAAGCCCTAAAACGAAAAAAAACGAAAGCCGTATAATGCGGAAAACCCCTCCTTCAGGGAGGGGTGGACGTCAATGCCTGGTACGTACAACAAGTTTAGGAACTAATGCTTTATTTGCTATGTCACTTGACTAAAATATAAGTCGTGCATACTCTTCTTCCGTGATAAATCTATTACTTCAATTTGGTTATTTTAACTTCATCGATATAGCCTTGAAACGAGTAACCATTATCCATTGCACCGATATTCATAATTGAGCCAGTCCATTTAGGTTCGATATTAATAAAGTCTTTTTCTCCAACTGAAACATCATTTACAAATAGCTCCCAATGCGTCCCTGTTTTAACAACACTTGTTTTTGACCATTCGTTAATTGGTAGTACAGATGGGCTTGTTAAATGGTAATAAGTAGCCCCATGTGCAATATGAAAAGACAATTGTCCAGTTGAAGTTAAATATAAAACGAAATCTCTATTAGGATTAACTTTTGATATAATTGCATTAGTACT
>JAEWVR010000031.1 GCA_023459055.1 Fibrobacterota bacterium | reverse complement strand
TTGAGAAATTCTTTGATCGCGTGAACCATGATATACTGATGTCACGAATAGCACGTCGTATTGAAGACAAGCGGGTACTGCGATTATTGCGAAGATTTCTTCAGGCGGGTATAATGATTGACGGTGCAGTGACGCCTCGTCAGGAAGGAACACCGCAGGGAAGCCCACTTTCACCATTGTTATCAAACATACTTTTGGATGAACTTGACAAAGAGTTAGAACGTAGAAACCATAACTTTGTACGCTACGCCGACGACTGTAACATTTACGTTAAATCAGAAGCTGCAGCGAAACGGGTGATGGAATCAATAACAGACTTTCTCTGGAAACGACTTAAGCTGAAAGTGAATCGTGATAAAAGTACTGTTGGTCGTCCGTGGAAATTAAAATTCCTTGGCTATTCAGTCACTATTGACAAACGTCCAAAACTGAAAGTCTCACCGGAATCGGTGAAACGTCTGAAGGATGACTTGCGAGAGATATTTCGCAAAGGGCGTGGACGTTCAATCTCTAAAGTGATTGATGAGCTGAACAAGAAACTCAATGGTTGGGCAAATTACTTTAAGCATGCAGAAGTAAAACTGATCTTTGATGAACTTGACGGATGGATACGGCGGAGAATACGATGCATCTTATGGCGGCAATGGAAACGAGTATATTGTCGAGCAAAGAATCTGATTAAGCGAGGATTGACAAAAGATCGTGCACTGAAGGCGGCTATGAATGGTAGGGGTCCATGGTGGAACTCAGGCCAAAGTCACATGAACCATGCATATCCAAAGTCATATTTCGAGAAAAGTGGACTTGTGTCACTGTATGACAAAATCGTAATGAGCCATTAACATTTATCGAACCGCCGTATACGGAACCGTACGTACGGTGGTGTGAGAGGTCGGAGGGCACTACGTGGCCCCTCCTCCTACTCGATTGTTAATTAAATATTCACTTCTGTATCATTTTTTTCATATCGCTTCACAATACTATGAACCTTATTGCCAATGCATCTTGTTATATCGCACATATTGTTTAACCTGAACGTTGCGGGTTGGGTGTTTTGTCGGTTTGAATTTCTGGTTGTATTGGGAATGATTGGTTAATATGATTTACGTTTCTATTCGATATCGGTTTTTTTTGGGGGAATTTCGGGCGGAAAATGAATCGTGTTTGCATTCAATTTGTTACATTTTTTTTGGGGGGGGCGGGAATTTCGGGCGAATAATGATTCGCCCCTACGGTATGTTTATTCGGGTTGTTGTCGGTACGTTTCGACTACTGGCTACTGGCTACTCCGTCCCCTCAAATCTTCTCCAATTTCTTCATCGCGTCCGCAATCTCATCCTTGTTTCCGCCGGCTTTGACATATTTCTTATAATATTCCTTTGCCTTTTTGTCGTTAACCAGCTTCTGGAAATAGATTGTGCCGATGTTTCGCAGTGCCTCTATCGGTTGTCCATTGCCGATTTTTAACGATACATGATACTCATTTATCGCTTCTTCAAATTTACCGCTTTGCTCCAGCTCCTGACCAAGAAGGAAATGAATCATCGGATCATTGGGATGGTACTTGATTCCGTGCTGGAGCATCGCGATAGCAGAAATATGATCATTTTGTTGCGATTGCAAAGATGCGATATAGATCTGAACCCATGGATGTTCCGGGAAACGTGCGTTTACTATATGAAAATATACGAGTGCACTGTCATACATACCTTTTTCCTGAAACACTGTTGCCAGATCAATATAGTTTTGCATATTGACAGAATCAACGAGTGCCTTTTTGAAATTTGCTATCGAAAGATCCGACTGACCAAACTGCCCATAGATCCGTCCAAAGCCTGCAGCAACAAGGGAATTGTCCGGACTGATCTTTGATGCAATCGAGTAGGCGGTGAGTGCCGCTTCAGAATTATTTTCTGTTTCGTACAGAACTCCCTGAGCAAGCTGAATCCAGGGTGCGTCATCTTTACCAAAATACTTCTGAAACTTTCGTGCGTTTTTAATGTCACCAAGTTTACAATAAACAAAAATTGTCCGGTAGATTGCTTCCGGTGATGGATCATTATGATTCAGAATCGATTCATAAAAACCTTTGGCTTCATTATACTGAAGATTATTTGTCAGTGCGTTTCCAAGCTTGAGTGCCCGGACCGGATTATACCCGCCCTTTTCCCACGACAGGAAGTAGTTCTTGGATGCTTCCTTAAAGTTGAACGCCTCAAGATTCAGATCGCCAAGAAACTCATATGCTTTTGCGTAATCAGGGTTAATTTTCAGTGCCTTATTGATATAGTCAAGTGCTTTGGTTTTGTCATTTGATAATCTACAGATACGGCTTGCGTAAAGATAGACGTTTGGATTTTGTGATGGTATTTGAAGCGCCATGTCTATTGATGATTGTGCATTTGTATACTGTTCATTGAGTGCATATGCATACCCGGCAGCCGCATGATAAAGCGGATTTGTACCATCACTTCTGATTGCAGTCTGAAGCCTGGACAGCGCTTCAGGATAATTTTTTTTGTCAATATAGATAAGACCAAGTTCGAAATGTGATGATGCATGTTCGGGTTTGAAGGTCAGGACTTTTTTGAATTGAATCTCTGCATCATTGTTTTTGTTTTTTGATACAAAATACCGTGCATACTGATAGTTGAGCTCCCAGCTATCCTGTGTCAATTTTGACGCTTTGTCAAGATGTATAAGCCTTAGCGAATCTTTACCTAAAAGTTCATATGCCTGAGCAAGAAGGATATGCGGCCGCGCTTCAAGTGGAAGAAACGTAACTGCGTCCTGCAGGTAGATAAGTGCTTTGTCAATTTCCTGCTCATTGAGGCAGAGTGAGCCCAGTTCCATCTTGATATCATACCGTTTTGGATCAAGTGTAATCCACTCTTTGAGCAGTGATGCAAGGCTTGATGTTTCGTTAAGATTTCTATAGCATTTTGCAGTCAATTCAATCATTGCCAGGTCATTGGGACGTTGTTTACGTGCATGTCCAAGCGGAATAATTGCCTTTTTAAACTCGCGCGCGTCAATATAGGTCTTTCCAAGCAGGGCATTAATATCATAACTCTCAGGGTCAATCTGACGCGCCCTGTTAAGAACGGTAATTGCATCCTGGAAATTTTCTTTTTTGTAATATATCTGACCAAGCTCATACCATCCGCCGGCATCAGTACTTACTTTGTCAAGATATGTTCTCCAGGTGGTAATTGATTTGTCAATTGCATCCCGCTGGTAATATACTGATGCAAGTTTTTTGGTCATCTCCGGTTGTACTTCCGGTGACTCATGGGCTGCTTCAAGTACTTCTTGTGCCTGTTTCCAGAGCGATTGTTTCATATAGATAACACTCAGCCGTTCATGAAAATGTAATGCTTCGGGAAACAGTTTTCTTGAATCCTCATAACGTTGTATTGCATTGGAGACCATTTGTTGTGATTCATATAACTCACCTAAATGAAAGGTTACAGAGTCAAAATCCATCTCTCGTGGATACTGCGTATATAATTCGTAGTAGGTAATGGCTTTTTTGATATCACCTGTTTTTTCGTTTGCCAGAGCAATAAGTCTGATTGCCGCTTTGTTATTTTTGTCATTAGTAACTATTGTATTAAGCAACGGCAGTGCGCCCTTGAAATCACCAGTCTGGCAGCGTGAATCTGCGAGCGGTAAAAGAATACTACGGTCATCCGGTGATGTTCCATTGACATTTTTAAGTAATGTGCATACAGTAGCATAGTTTTTATTGGCATATTCAAGTTCCGCATAACGTCTGCTTACAACCGGATCAGTAAAACCGCGATTCAAATAGAGCATATATGCAGCGATCGCTTTTGCATTTGATTCATTTTTATAAAACAAATGCCCTGCTTCAGCAAGTAGATTGGAATATTTGGAGTTATTCAGATCAAATAATTTCAAGTAATATTCAGCACCTTCGGTTTCTTTTTTTGCGTTGATATATGATAGTGCACATTTACGTAATGCATCTTCATGATCAGGTTTCTGCGAAAC
Source organism: Fibrobacterota bacterium (assembly GCA_023459055.1). GTDB lineage: Bacteria > Fibrobacterota > Chitinivibrionia > Chitinivibrionales > Chitinispirillaceae > JAAZBG01. The sequence goes on along the minus strand of JAEWVR010000031.1, from coordinate 386,047 downwards.
AATTTTATTAAAATATTCAGATGCATTTGCAAACTTACTCTTGTTGAAATACTCATCACCGAGCATGTATAGGATGTCAAGTGATGGGTCACCGTAGGCAGGTGCCTCACGCAAAACACTTTCAGCACCATCGAAGTTGCCATCTTTCAGCATGATAATTGCAATAAAATATCGTGCGTTATTGTGGTCTGGCATGATTTGGAGCAACCGTTTATATTCAAGAGAACTTTGCGCAAATGCATTATTCTGGAAATGAAGACGGGCGATTTTTTCCTGAACGATCTTATCATTACCATGCAATTCACGCTCTTTTGAATAATTATATAATGCATCCTTGATATTTTTGTTAAGCAACGATGCATCACCCATAAGCGCATAGGCACCTTTAATCTGTTTTTGAGCAATGATTTCCTTTAAAACTGTCTGCGCGGATTTTGCATCATTTTTATTCAGGTAGACGCGGGCTATTTCCATACTACAATCAAGTTTACGGGTTGTCCTTGGAAGTGCTTTTTGTAGTGAAACAAGTGCATCATCAAATTTTCCAACCTTTTGATATGTCAAGCCAAGCGTAAAAAGTACATCAAAATCATTCGGGTCGGTTTTAAGATATTCGGTTAATGGATTGATCGCAGCAGAAAAATTGTTGTTATCATACTCAAGCAATCCAATGTGCTTTTTAAGAAGTGGTTCACTGGAATATTGAGGTACGTTCTTGGCAAGCAGTGAAAGGGCATCAGCAGATTTGCCGCTGTTTTGCATGCTTATTGCAGTTTTAATAAGAAGCGGAAATGATTTTCCGGAAGCTGTAAGTGCTTTTGAATACCATTCGACTGCATCACTGTTTTTATTCTGCTTTACCAGTGCATCACCGAGGTACTCTGCAAATGATGGATCTGATGGCTGAAGCTTATTTGCATTCTGAAGCGCGCTTACCGCCAGATCTATTTTACCAAGTCCAAGCAGACTGCGGCCCTTTTCGAAAAAAGCATATCCGTTATTGTTATCGAGCTTGATAAGTGCATCAGAAAAAGGTATGGAACTTGAAAATTTTAGATCATTATTATAAAAACGTGCGCAAAAAAGCAGCGCATCCGCATGCTTCGGATCATTCTGAAGTATTTGATAATACACCTTGTAAGCATTGGTTAATTGCTTCAGAGCTTCAAAAACCTTCGCTTTTTCGAATAAGTACGGATTGGTTTTCAGTCCCATCTGGTCAAATTTTGATGTAATCAGATACGCATCAGCGGGCTTGTTGCTCATTCTGTAAGCTGTTGACAAAGTTAGAAATAAATCGGTATGAATTGGGACAAGATCGAGTAACTCTCTGAGATACTTTGATGCTTTCTCGTATTGTCCAGCCTTCATCATTGCATCACTGCCATTATAATGAGCAATAAGCAGTGTCGGATCTTTGGATATGCATTTTTCGTACTCCGATGCAAATTTAGTCCATGATGGTGTTAAGGTGTTTCTTTCTTCGTAAATTGTTTCTCCGAACATTTTAAGCGAACGCAGTGATGGACCAGCGATCGAAATCTGGAAAAACCGCTCGCTTTGTGATGTAAGCGGGTAGTTAATTTGATTAAACATTTTACAAATAATGGAGTCCAGATTCTGAGGTATCTGATCGACTGAAAATTCCCTGTCAAAAGATACAATGGTGGATCTGGTCTGGATATCGACAACATTGACATTAAAGAGTACTGTTTTATTTTTTGTAAATTCAAACTGCGGAACCATGAAATGTGTCGCATTACTCTTTTGCGCTGCGGAGTAATAGGTGCTTTCATCAGTCGGTGTAAAAGTATAGAGCTGAGGAATTAAATTATACACATATTCACGTGGAAAGGTATGTATCTCTTTGAGTGGCTCAAGCCTGAACCTGATATACGTATCAAAAAAGGCAACAGCCCATTTAGTCTTTTCTTTTGATGAAGAAACATCAATTGGAAGGGCTGTTATCAGGTTAAACTGTGGTTTACTCTCTTTTTTAGATGCTCCGGAAGCAACCATGGCAATCATCAATGTGATTAAAAAGAATGATTTAATGCGCATATTTGATCCTTGAAGTTAAACGTTTAAATATATCTATATATATATTATCAAACATGGAGAGTAAAAATCAATAGGGAATTATGACAAAACAGTGTATGCGGTGGATTGAATTCTGCTTTATGATAATCCTAAATTCCGCGGTTGAGCGTAAGTGATATACACAAGATATTATTACAGATTGTTTTACAAAAAACGCAGGCATACTCGGTGTAGTATGGTGAGTATTTTTGTAAAGCAAGATGGGATGATAGCTTGCGGATAGCACCGCGATCCAACTGCAGATTTTAGGATAATACTTCCGGTACACTCAAACCTGGGTATCTTACACATCATGGCTGTTGATTTGCAGATTACATATGGCTGATGAAATGATGAGTCACAGTTGCGGTTGTGGATGCAACCAGGGGAACTTATGCGTTATGGTAATTATTTAATTTATTTATAATCAGGTTTTTGTGTCTGTCAGTGTACTCTTGTATTGATTTAAAGGGACGTTTAAAAAAATTAAGATTTTTAAATGAGTCTTTACTGCGTGAAAAGTTTAGTACGTCCGGAAAGAACTCAAGTGCAAACAAAGCAGCATTGAAAATTGATGCAGATGATGGAAATGCTCTGCACAGTAGTGTAAAGAAAAAGGTATGGAATTTGAAATGTGTAAGCAATTGAGATGTCTGAAGCCAGAACCAGAGCCGTAAAAACTGGTTTCCCGTTTCAGTAAGACCCTCAAGGGTAATAAAAGGAATACCATGTATCTTTTTTCCATACGAGAAAAAGAGATAAATAAGTGCGACAAAAAGAAAAAAAGGCCAAAATCTGAACGGGTACATAAGAGTACGAAGTGATACACTGCAAATCAATTGAACACAAATACTTATCATAACCGCAGCAATTACCAGTATCACACTTGATTTAACAAAAATAATACAGATGCAAAGCGTAAAAAAAACAAGCCCGGCAAATGAAGCAGCTTTTTTTGGAATAATTGATTGCATGGATGGATACCTGGATCCGATTGGCTGTAATTTATCCCGAATATCAATTATCGAAAAAATTGTAGGCGCCAGAAGGCCGATAAGCAGGCCAAAAACAAGTGATGCACCACACATAAACGGTAGTTGATAAAAGATAAATGAATTTTGAGCCATTGTTATATAGATCACAAGTATCTGGGTACAATTATGTGCGGCTGCACCAATCATACTCAAACCGATAGTACCAAATGCTGCATTATTTCGTGATAATTTCAAACATATACCCATCGCGACTGTCGCAACAACTCCTCCGCTTGTGCTTAACATAAAGGTGATAATGGAAAAACCGAAATAAAAGCTGATAATCCATGAGCGAAGAAATGAAAACAAGACCGCATCAATAGTGCCATAACGAACAATCCATAACAGTGTGATACAATTTGCCAGGCCTGGTTTCAACCATGGTAAAAAAGGAATGCGGGGGAGCAGCATCTCAATGGCACTTAAGGATAATGCTATGAGTATCCAGAGTGTTTTTTCAACGGTTTCATTCATTTCGGTATGATTATCGTGCAATGCCATCAGGTACCTCTTCCTGGTTGGGATTACCACTGATGGAAATAAGAATATGGTTGGGAGCACAAACAATCTGCTGTCCCTGATGAGTTATGCGGCCGCTTTTCATACAAAGTTTATGCGGACAGTGAACGTCAATAACTTCCACGCCCGCATTTTTAATGGCAATAATCATCGTATCGTTGATCCCCTGAACTGAAACGATGTTGTCAGAAGCAAGAGGGTATGTTGCAACAATACTGTTATCTTTATATATATCAACGATTTGAGGCGTGTTAGCAGATAGTAATGGTATTGAAAGTGCACATCCTGTTAACAAAATCAGAATCACGATAATATCACCCCAGCGGAAAACTGCAATAGATTTGTGTACCATAATTCTCTTTGTAGAAGTTGTAATAGAATTGTATAATAATAAAACGGAATATAAAGCACAACAAAAATGACGAGCGGCTATGGAAAAACATCATACCGAAACTATTGCAAAGAGATCATCCAGAACGATTACCAGAGATGAACTGTGCGTATATTGTATCCTGTTTCGGGTCCTGATTGATCTGGCTGCATTGTTTTTTCTTGGTATGGCAATTCTGCATTACTTTTTAAACTGATATGTCTAATTATGGTGACTGGCTGCCGGTAATGCATATGATAATTTTGTCGTTACAATTCTGAAATGACTATTGACTTTGCATAGAACAGATTATTGTGTATTGACAATCCAGTAATAATTTTAATTCCTTTTATGTTCCATGTTTTGCTGATAGATAGTTTCCCATGAGTGATATCGTTGAATCCGATGTAATATGTTTTCGATGGTTCTGATGATGTCAATTCGCGGTAGAGTGCTTCCATATTTAACAGTAATGGGCGAAGAACCATATCAAGGCTGTCTGGTCTTACTGTGCGGGTTTCTGTCTCATATTTGTAATAGGTTCCAGATTCGTTAAAGAAAAATGCCCTGATAAAGAATGTCTGGCTGCTTGAATCAGTGTAGTAGAGAATTGATTTATGATCGACAATATCAGTAATTCCCCTGTTTGTAAGAAGCGTTACTACAATCCGGTGTGATACACCAAAGGGAATATCCATAATGTCAACAGGCGTACGTTTTACTATAGAAAGTTTATTTGCAAGCATCAACGAGTCAGATGTCTTCTTAATAGCTGCTTTGGCTGCAACTTTTGCAAGACTGTCTTTACTATGTTTGTCAAACATTTTGTTTTGGTACCAGGCAACTATTTCACAGGGAAGACTGCGGGAATTACTGTTTGATGAATCTTCGAAAAAAGATTGCAGTATTCCGGGATAATCGTTGCGTGCTACTACACTGTCAATTGAGTTTTTCCACTGTATCAATTTGCTAAGTGGGATAGGTGAATAATCACCGGTACAAGTCTGGTAATCAAGACGAATCTTCTGTTCAATAAATTTAAAAAATATTGTATCATCGCTCTTTCCTGCATGCAACGATTGCGGTGTAAAGAGACTTATTATGAATAGTATATAAAAACCATTGCGGTACATTACTGTTATTCCGTTCATGAGTTTTCCGCAGCTGGTAAACGTGTCAGTCACCAATAAATCTGCTTGCCCAGCTGCGAACATCCTTACCATTAAGTATATGAAATTTGCGAAGTTTGCGCAAGGTCTCATTCGAAAAGGACGAGAGTGGAAGCCAGATAAGATGTTTTCCGAGTTTTGATGCAAGGTTCTTTAGCTCAATGCCCGGTTTTTTTGCAGCAACATAGGCAATGTTTTTTTCTCTGCTGAAAAGCATTGAACCATACGTCAGACGGGCAGCGAAATTTTTAAGTTTCAGGAATTCGGATACCGCAAATACATTCGGGATTGATTTTGGCGGGAACAACAGCGCAAGGCCGCCATAGTTACATTCTGCAACACCCGGGCCGATGAGGTTTACAAATGGGTCGGTTGCATAAAATGATAATGTTGATTCTTCAGGATGTTCTGCGTACCATGTCGTACAATGGGGATAGAGAGAATCGTTGGTTTCATCAAAAATAATTACCACTGTATCAATTTTACCGCGTGATGGGGGAATTTCTTTAACGTAAATGTTGCCGGTATGCCAGTTTCGAAGCGTCTCTCTTATGTCAATACCGTCTTTTACAGAAGAAGTAAACTTCTCGTTTTTAACATAGTCTTCTGTAAGTATTTTTATTGCTTTAGCACGGATGTGTGTATTAAAATGTTCAATTTTCTTATCTTCAGGAACATGTGAACACATCCCATAGGGATTCCAGGAATACCGGTATTTAACCTTTTTGTCAAGTGATGGGTCCGGCTTTATCGAGATTGTTCGCCAGCTGAGCTCTGTATCTCTGAATAAGTTGATGGCATCAAGGCCATTTCCCCATTCTCTGATGGATACTTTGTCAATACCTATATGTATCTGGTTCTGGTCCTCAGGTGAGAAAAATGGATAGTACTTCGCGCTTTTAAGAATCCGGATTGCGTAAGCGTTTCCTCCAACACCTTTGGCACTCTCGATAATATCCATTAGTGATGGTATCATTGAATTTGACATAACGGTTAGATTTCTGAGAAACGTGAGTGCAGCCTGAATCCTTACAGGTGAAAGTGTACTGATATCATCCTGGTTATCAAAGTATTCATCACGTGTTTCTCTGAAAAGATCTTTTATCACATTAATAATATCAAAATTTTCTGCAAACGGATCATATCGTTCTTTTTCAAATTTACCGGTTACGAAAGGTATTTCGCCAAGTGCAAAATATAAATGATCCGGATTAATAACTCTTGTAATGATTTCATAGCCAGGGGTATCGGGATAGACCCGGTTATAGGATATTTCCTGATTGAGGTGGTGGAGTGTTCGTACGAAATTTCTGAAATGAACAATCGCAAGTACTTTTTTATGCTTTGACAATAAGGAGAGTATGTGTGATGCAATAAACTGGCCCGCGAGGTCATGTTCTGATCCTTGTTCCGGATTGCCGATTGACTGTACGCAAAGAGCATTGTAAATGTCAATTCCGGTAATTTCTGATGCGTATTCATCGGGTACAGGGGGCATTGGTGGCCTTGAGACAAGTTCAGGATATCCAATACACGAAAGCTTTGCCTGTAGTTGAAACGATTGACGAATGCCTTCAATAGTCGCATCACAGGGATCAACCGGAATATAATAAACCCGTCCGTTTTTTTGACGCGCGCAGACAGCACTGATTACAGGAAGTGTCTCGACAGCCTCGACGAGATCCGGTTCGAATATATCCGGGATGTCAATCGCGATACAGTCGAATTTTTCTTTAAGACAAGCAGAACGGATTTGTCTTGAAAACACAGCCTTTCCATGTAAGACGGGAATTATTGTCAGCGAATCTGATAATCTCACTTATCATCATCCTCGTTATAGTCAGGATTAAGGTCATTGTCTTCGGAGAAAAAGAAATCACCTAGATTCATTGATGGAATATGTTCACCACTCAATTGACGTTTTGCTGCCAGTCTGTCAAGATCAAGCGCCTCATCACCAAGAATTTGTACTATAGCTTTCCTGAAGACATCTGATGTGTCAAGTGATGGATCTGCGTGCTTGAGTTTTGCAGTATATCTAAGCGCATTTATTCCATCGCGGACAGAATAGGGGAGATCAAGTGAATGTGCTTTTTGTAAATAATCAACACATAGTTCGAGTGCTTCCGGCGATGAAAACGGGAGACTGTAACTGAGTATCTGAAGTTCATCAGTGCGGTCCGGAAACGGGATCTGGATTCCCGGCTGTAAACGGGACATAATATAATCCGGTATTTCGAATGTGGAGGAATCTTCATTCATGGTTACTGCAGCACGGAATTCTGTGTGTGCGGTGATAGTGATACCGGCGACAACAGATTCAACCATTCTTCTGTTGTCAAACAAACCGGCAAGTGATGCCCACGATTTTTCAGACATTCTGTTACCCTCATCAAGTATCGCAATACCACCTGTTAGCACTGCTGACAGCAGTGGACTGGCGTGATATGAGATCTTCCCCTGATCGGAGAGTACGGGAGTTATAAGCAGATCCTCAGGTCTTGTGTCAGAGGTACATTGCATGATATAAACATCCTGATTACGATGCTTTGCAGCTGCAATTGCGAGAGTTGTTTTTCCGATTCCGGGAAATCCGATTATGCGGGGAGTGAGTGGTAAATCATGCGCATCAACAACCATCCAGCATGCAATAAGCTGGCGCATAGATTCGTTTTGGCCTATCCATTCCGCATTTATCTCAAGCGGATGTGATAATACAAGTTCGATATTGTCAATCTTATGTGTTTTCATTCTACTCCAATTTAATTTACTGCTAATGTAACATAGACAACGCACGATTTTTATCGAAATATATGATTAAAAAACGACGATAAAAAATGTTAAAAAACAAACGCTCAATAGGTGAAAATACATGACGGAAGCAGGGATATCAACGTGAAGCCTGAAAATTGTCATCAGTAATTGCGGAAGTGTCACATTACTTTAATTTGTCTATGCTGTTCCGATTATTCATTTTTGAAGAGATCTTCAGAATCACGATCTTCCCAGAGATACTTGGCCCTGTCAGCCCACTTATCAATTATAGCGGCAGTAAGTCCTGACTTCGTTCGCATCTCTTCAATTCTTGTATTGTGAAGATTATTGAAAACGCCAATATATGAGTTTGCTTTTTTCTGGTCGCCCAGTTTTAAATAGAGTGCTGTAATGCTGTAAATAACTTGCATTTCGATCTCTTCGGATGGGCAGTTCGATGTCTTGAATGCCTCCTCAAAATACCCGAGTGCATCTTTTAAATAATGACTATTATCCCTTTTAGCGTCTTTTAAAATTTTAGCGATACGTAACGAGTATGCGCCTAGTTTGTAAAGCGAATACGGATATTCATACCAGGCTTCAACTTGTGCCCTTGATATTGACAATAGATAACTGTCTATTGCTGCTTCAAGCGAGCGTGGACGTTTAAAATATTGATCATAATTACCATTGAACTTTAAAAGCATTTTTCGTTCATTCTGTTTTTCATGGATTGAAACAAGGCAGTTACCCGATAACTGGCTCTTTACATCACTATGTGTGTTTATATCGTGTCGTCCGAAATCTTTTCTGTCCGGTGATGCAAAAAGACATTTTGGGCAGACTGTTACCGCATAAAGTGTATAATCAATGGTCCTGAATCCACTGGCCCCGGCGTAAACCGGAACCAAGAATTTATTTTGAAGAATCTGCTGGCTTTTTGCCCTTAGTTCCAGGCATGTAATATTAGCATATTCACACACCGGACATTTAACCGGGATTTCAAACAATGGATCATCACCCATATCATCTTCTTCAACAGGATCTGGAATTCTGAATCTGTTTTCTTTGATCTCTTTTATGTGCTTTATGTCAATATTAGCACCAAAACGCGAAATGTATTCGTCAACAAGACTCTGATCATTCATAAGTGCAAGAAGGCGACGTTTTACTTCAACTTCATCATAAACCATTTAAACCCCTTTATGTATGAAGGCTAACTATTGTTAAATTATGCTATTAAAAAAGTTTAAGGTCAAAGGAATAGTTCAGATATAAGTGTGAAATAAATCACATAATGTTATCACGCCCTATATAGTAATGACAAATTTGTTAATAATGTTCCTTTTATTTTCAACTACTTAAAAATCAATGAAATAAACTATTTGATCAGGTAATCCTGTTGCTGGCATATCTTGTAATTCATTGAATTTTAAAGAAGATGTTTTTTTACGAAATTGTGTAAAAAAGTAATTAAGTATTGACATATTTTTAAAAAGGGAGTATATTGTATGTGAAAGTTTTCACAAGGGGCTTTGGTGGAGAAAATTCCTCAACCTGTAATTAAAAGATTATCTATGATCTATCAGCTTTTAAATGAAATGCTTGATAAGGGGCATACTACAGTATCGTCATCGGAACTGGGAACAAGATTGGGGGTCGGCTCTCACAATGTTCGTAAGGATATCAGTTGTCTTGATGGTGTGAAGAGCGGTGGCTCAGGATATGATATTGTCAATCTGAAAAATGCCATAGCGCATAAGTTCGGTTTTGCAGATCAAAAAGCTGCTTGTGTTGTAGGGCTCGGTCGAATCGGGACTGCATTTCTTGAGCATGCACATACTGTCAAGAGTGAATTCAGGATTGTTGCTGGTTTTGATTCAAATACGAACAGAATTGAAACGATAAAGACATCAGTATGTGTTTATCCTGCGTATCAGATATCTGAAACAACACGGAAACTTAATATTCAGATTGCTATCCTGGCTGTTCCCGATACTGCTGCACAGGATGCTGCAAACCGTCTGATTGATGGTGGTGTGAAGGGGATTATAAATTTTACCGATACGAATCTTGTTATCAGGAAAGATGATGTATTTGTTAAGAATATGGATGTAACCGGTGAAATGAGGATGCTTTCGGCTCTTATCCGGATGGATATGAATAATAGTATTACTATGTAACTTGAATCAATCAAAATATACACTTTTTTAAAGGGGTTTAACAATGGCAAGAGTCTATAATTTTTCTGCAGGTCCATCCATGCTTCCGGAAAGTGTGCTTCAAAAAGCAGCGTCCGAAATGCTTGACTATCAGGGTACCGGTCAGTCAGTCATGGAAATGAGTCATCGTACACCTGAGTATGAAAGTATTATTTATGGCGCAGAAGCTCTTTTCAGAGAGATAATGGGAGTTCCGGAAAATTATAATGTGCTTTTTCTACAGGGGGGTGCTTCATTACAATTTGCGATGGTACCATTGAATTTACTGGGTGATAAGAAAAAAGCAGATTATGTTAATACCGGCGTATGGGCGAAGAAAGCAATTGCTGAAGGAAAACGCTACGGAAAGGTGAATGTTGTTGCATCAAGTGAAGATAAAAATTTCAACTATATTCCAAAGTTGACAAAGGATATGTTTGATAAAGATGCATCATATGTGCATATTACATCAAATAATACGATTTATGGAACCCGTTACAGAGAGATACCTGATACCGGTGAAGTGCCGCTTGTTGCAGATATGTCGTCCAATATTCTATCTGAGCATTATGATGTAAGTAAGTTTGGTGTAATCTATGCCGGTGCTCAGAAAAACCTTGGCCCGTCAGGATTGACTGTTGTTATTGTCCGTAAAGATCTTGTTGGTAAAGCACTTGACTTTACTCCAACGATGTTGAACTATTCGACGCATGTTGAGGAACGATCAATGTTCAATACGCCGCCATGCTACAGCATTTACATTGCTAAACTGGTCTTTGAATGGTTCAGGGATTTTGGCGGTATTAAAGCAATGCAGGAATTAAATGAGAAAAAGGCTGCTATTCTTTATGATTATCTTGATAACTCAAAATTTTATAAAGGTACAGTTGTCCCTGAATTCCGTTCTCTTATGAATGTGCCATTTGTGTTACCAAACGAAAGTCTTGACAAAGAATTTCTCAAGCAGGCCAGAAACGCAGGACTGATCAATCTGAAAGGTCACCGTTCTGTTGGAGGAATGCGTGCAAGTATTTATAATGCAATGCCAATTGAAGGCGTAAGGAAACTAGTTGACTTTATGAAATCTTTTGAACAGGCAAATAAATAACTGTTGATGTGCTCGTTTCAATAAAATGCTGATTTTTTCAGTTGGCTGCCATGAATAATAAAAATATGGCAGCCAAACGGTCAAATGTACCATTTAGTTAATGGAGGCTAATCATGTATAAAATTCAGACTTTAAATAAAATTGCTACTATTGGCGTTGAGATATTTCCAAGGGATATGTACGAAATTGCGTCCGAGATCCTTAATCCTGATGCAATTCTTGTTCGTAGTGCCAATATGCTTGAAATGGAAATCCCATCAACAGTAAAAGCGATTGCACGTGCTGGAGCAGGTGTTAACAATATCGCGGTTGACAAATGTTCTGAGAAGGGTATTGTTGTTTTCAATACGCCGGGTGCTAATGCAAATGGTGTAAAAGAACTTGTAATTGCAGGTATGTTATTATCTTCAAGAAGAATCATTCCGGGAATCAACTGGGCAAGAAGTCTTGCGGGTAAAGGTGATGAAGTAACGAAAATTATAGAAAAAGGGAAATCTGATTTTGCCGGGCCCGAGATTAAGGGTAAAAAACTTGGTGTCATCGGTCTTGGTGCCATTGGTGTCATGGTTGCCAATGATGCAATAGAACTTGGCATGCAGGTTACCGGATATGATCCGTTTATCTCTGTGGAAGCAGCATGGGGATTATCCCGTAATGTCCGAAGAGCTCGCGGACTCGAAAGTCTGCTTGCTGAATCAGATTATATCACACTTCATGTTCCATTGTCAGATAAGACGAAAGGTTATATCAACCGTGAACGTTTCGCAATCATGAAAAAGGGTGTACGACTACTCAATTTCGCACGTGGCGGCCTTGTCAATAATGCAGATCTTCTTGAAGCAATCAAGGAAGGGATTGTTTCTTATTATGTAACAGACTTTCCTGATGAGGAACTATTGACTATTGAAAATGTCATACCACTTCCGCATCTGGGCGCATCAACGCCCGAAGCTGAGGATAACTGCGCGATTATGGCTGTCAACCAGCTCAGAGATTTTTTAGAGCATGGCAATATCAAGAATTCTGTAAATTTCCCTGATTGTGAACTTGACACATTCGGAGCATCAAAAAGAATAGTCATTGCAAACCGCAACGTTCCAAATATGGTTGGTCAGATTACAACGGTGCTTGCAGCAGAAAAGATCAATATTGCAGACATGATCAATCGCCATAAGGGTGAGTTTGCTTACAATATTATTGATATTGATGGAGAACTGCCGGATTCAGTAATTGATAAGCTCAAAACTATTAATGGTGTCATCATGGTTAGAAAAATCGAGCGGTAATTCTGAATATTGCAGTACAGGCGACAACGATCGTAAAGTGTTGTCACCTGTACTCAATGCATCTGTTTCAACCTGGTGGCCAGGTAAAGTCACGTCCGCTAAGGATATGTACGTGAATGTGATGTACGGTTTGACCTGTATTTTCTCCAAAATTGATTACCTGCCGGTAACCGGCAAGGTCAAGACCGATCATTTTTACCGTCTCACCGATCGCAGTAAATAACTGCTGAAATATTATTAAATCGTCCGGCGGGACAAGGTGTATTCCTGCATAGTGCTTTTTGGGAATTGCCAGAAGATGTGTCGGAGCTTTTGGGGTTATATCCTTGAAAATGAGCACAGAATCATTTTCATAGACGACCTGCGATGGAATCTCTTTCTTAATAATTTTGCAAAAAATACACTGATCCATTTACGTATCCTTTGAAGTGTTTTGAGTATACACAAGCATTATAACACTACATAATACTACATGTACAATGAATTGAAAAGTAACGGGACGATCCATCCGGCAATAAAACTCTTCAAGTCATCCTTTTAAAGGTTAAATATAATTGCTTATAGACTAAGTCTGGAACTATTTTCCCATGAATATGAGCACAATTGCACAAAATAGAAAAGCATATCACGATTACGAGATTATTGAAAAGATTGAAGCGGGTATTGCACTTGCCGGGTCTGAGGTAAAATCGGTACGTGCTGGTAAGGTTAATTTATCGGACAGCTACGCACAATGTATTCATGGCGAGATGTTTCTTCATAACTTGCATATAAGCAGTTACGAGCGGAGCGGCCTCTATACACCTGAACCCGGCAGAAAACGCAAACTGCTTCTTCAGAAAAAACAGATCATGCGTTTTAATAATGAGGTCGATAGAAAGCAACTAACATTAATACCGCTTTCTATATACTTTAAAAAACAATGGGTTAAAGTAGAAATCGGACTTTGCAGAGGCTTAAAAAAATACGATAAACGACAGAAGATCGCTAAAGAAGAATCTAAACGTCAGATAGCTCAAGTGAGAAGTCGCCGGGGGATATGAGATTACGTTTTTGCAGTATCATTGCATTGTTTTTGGTTTCGCTTGTAGCGGCTGGTTCTGAAGTCACGTTTTCGATCAAGGGAAAAAGTGAACCAGTCCCGATTCCGACAGTAGAAAACGGGAACATTCAACTGATCGCACTTGTTCCGCTGCTTGAGAATCTCTCATTTCAATGCAGTTGGGACAAGTTTACAAACAAGCTTTCCTGTACCCGCAAAAACCAGAAAATCGTTTTTACTCAGGATAGCCGTTTTATTGCACTGAATGCTACAGTTTATCAACTCCCGGGTGAGATTGTCCGCAGGGGAGCTGCACTTTACCTTCCCGTTGCTGCCCTGGGCCTTATTTCAAGTCTTACAACAGAATTTACCATTGATAACAACATACAAAAAAAGAAGGATATCCCTCCTGTCGCTGCATTATCAAAGTACACCGTATCCTCAGCAGTTCTTGAGAAAAAACAAAACGGGACACTGCTTACTCTTGTACTCACTGACTCTGTACCGTTTGACTGTACCTATTTTTATCCTAATCTGACTATTAACTTTCTTGGCGGAACAGTAAATCCCAAAACACTGCATCAGAAAGAGCGTGTCGGACTGGCAGATTCACTGTTTGCTTTACAATATAAAAATTCTGCGCAGGTTTCAGTAATCCTGAATCGCGAAATTGAAGAACCTCTTATTGATTACATCCAGGACACAAAAACATTACTTATTGCGTTACGGCAGAAAAAAGTAAAGCCAAAACCGGCAGTATCAGGAACAATATCACCCACCGCACTCGCAGGAGGAAGCGATCTGTCGTCAGGGCTAAAGACCATTGTATTGGACCCCGGGCATGGTGGAAAAGATCCGGGAGCAAGCGGCCCTACCGGTGTTATGGAAAAAGATGTCGTACTGGCAATTACGCTTAAAGTCAGGGATTTACTGAAAAAGAACAGCAAACTGAAGGTGTTGTGTACAAGAGATAAGGATGTTTTTATACCTCTCAGTGACAGGACAAAGTTTGCTAACGATAATAAGGCAGATTTTTTTATCAGTATTCATGCTGACGCGGTTCCCGGTACAGCAAAAAGAAGACATAGTACAAAAGGGTACAAAATTTATTTCCTCTCGCAGGCAAAGAATGAAGAGGATAAACTTGTTGCAATGCGCGAAAATGCGGTTATTGAACTGGAAGAAAAACCGCAGAATTATACAAGTTTACAAAATATACTAATTGACCTTGCGGGAAATGAATTCCTCAAGGAGAGTCAGGAATTCTGCATTCTGCTTGATCAGAAATTTGATGCATCACTTGACAATAAGATTAACAAACTTCATCTCGGAGTCGGACAGGCCAACTTCTGGGTACTCAATGGTGCTTTTATGCCATCAGTGCTGATAGAAACTGGCTTTTTGTCAAATCCAAATGAAGAAAAACTGCTTGCAGACAAGAAGTTTCAGGATAAAATTGCTATGGCAATTTATAATGCTGTTATTGGATTTCAGGATCTGTATGGGAGTGGGATATGAGCGACAATAGGCCCATTGGTATACTTGATTCCGGTTTGGGAGGCTTGACAGTTGCGCGTGAGGTATTCCGGATGATGCCTCATGAAAAAATAATTTATCTTGGTGACAATGCCCGCGCACCATATGGACACAGGTCTGAGGCAGTAATCAGGAGATATGGTTTACAGTGTGCGAAGTACCTGATTGATCTGGATATTAAAATGCTGATTGTTGCCTGTAACACAATCACATCTGTGGCGCTTGAACAGATTGAGGAATGTGCCCGCGATCTGCCATCAATCGGGGTAGTTCTTCCGGGTGCTCGTGCTGCTGTGCTTAGAACCGCAGAGAAGAAAATCGGTGTAATCGGTACAAATGCAACGATTCGAACCGGCGCATATACAAAAGCAATTCAGAATATAGGCAGTGATATCCGGGTATTCGAACGGGAATCACCACTGTTTGTTCCTCTTGTGGAAGAAGGGTTGCTTGATAGAGATGTTACCCGTAGTGCGGCGCAACATTACCTTTACGAGCTGATAGATCTTGGCGTTGACTGTATGATACTCGGTTGTTCACATTATTCACTGCTCATGGAAGTTATTCAGGGTACTGTGGGTACCAGAATTCAGTTACTTGACAGCGCTTTGTGGACTGCCAAAGAGGCTCAGGATATCCTGACTGCATTGAAAATTCTTACTGCGTCAAAGGGTGATGGCAAAGCAGAGAGCCGGTTTCTGTTTACTGACAATATCGATCAAATGGAACGTAAAGTATTCCAGTTTTTGGGTTCAAAACTGACATCTGCTGAATATGTCAATTTCGGGGATATGTGAACCGGAGATTTCTGGCAGGGTGTCATGTTATTTCATTGCATAAAATAACATATAATAAAGGAGTATAATAATGTCTGGACATTCCAAGTGGGCAACCATTAAGCGCGCAAAAGGTAAAACTGATGCTGCCAGGGGGAAACTTTTTAACCGTCTTATCCGGGAAATTACCATTGCTGCAAGAATGGGTGGCGGTGATGCAACCTCTAATCCTCGTTTACGTTCTGCAATTTCAAGTGCACGTGCTGCAAATATGCCCGGTAAAAACGTTGAAAATGCTATTGCAAAAGGTACCGGTCAGCTTGAAGGGGTAACCTACGAAGAAATCGTATTTGAAGGATATGGACCATCAGGTATTGCTGTTATGGTTGAGACAATGACTGATAACAGAAACAGAACCGTTGCAGAAGTGCGTCATGCCTTTACAAAATACGGCGGGAATCTTGGAACAAGCAACAGTGTTGCATATATGTTCAAATCAAAGGGTATCATTCGTGTTGCACAGAGCGCTATGGGTGAAGACATGCTTATGGAAGTAGTGCTTGAAGCTGGTGCTGAGGATATGGTGCTTGATGGTGATGAGTTTGAAATTGTTACAGCTCCTGATACATTCGAGAATGTTAAAGCAGCTCTTGAAAAAGTAAATATCACACCGGTATCGGCCGAGCTGACAAAAATACCTGAAAATCCTGTCAAGGTTGAGGGTGAAAATGTTGCAAAAGTCATGAAACTTATGGAAGCACTTGACGATCTCGATGATACTCAGAATGTGTATGCAAACTACGATATTTCTGACAGTGATCTGGAGCAGCTTGATAAGTGATCATTTTCGGTATTGATCCCGGAACTGCAGTCACCGGGTATGGGGTAATTAAAACACGGAACAACTCAATCACGTGGCTTGATTCCGGTATAATTGCCACTAATGCAACCGGTGCACTTGCTGAGCGGCTTGAGATTATCTATAATGGTCTTCTTGAGAAAATGCACATTTATACGCCGGACAGAGTCTGTATTGAAGAAGCTTTTTATAGCAGGAATGTCCACACAACGCTTGTACTTGGACATGCTCGTGGTGTTGCAATGCTTGCTGCACGACAGGTAAAAGCGGTGATCACAGAGTACACACCACGGGAGATCAAGAAAGCGGTAACCGGGAACGGCAATGCTGCAAAAGAACAGGTAGAGTACATGATAAAGGTACTGTTATCTCCACCTGAGGCACATACCCGCAGTGATGCATACGATGCACTGGCAATAGCGGTGTGTGATTTTTACAATACCGGATTGACATCATTGAGATAGAATCGCCGGTTCTGTGTGCATACGTTAACCAGAAAGATCTGCAATGATTGACTATCTTCGTGGAATACTCAGTGAAAAGGATGTAACTCATGTGACCATAGATGTCCATGGGGTGGGGTATGGAGCCGGGATTCCTTTGTCAACATTTGAAATGCTCCCTGATATTGGTGCGGAAGTAAAACTTTACATCTATTATCAGGTTCGTGAGGATGCACACAAACTGTATGGATTTTCAACAAAGACCGAGAAAGATGTTTTTATACAACTGATCGGCATTACCAAAATAGGGCCAAAGGTTGCGTTGAGTGTACTGTCAGGAATAGCAATTAGTGACCTTGTTCAAAGTGTCAATGCTGCTGATCCGTCACGTCTTGAGAAAATTCCTGGTGTAGGTCCTAAAACTGCACAGCGTCTCGTGCTGGAGCTGAAAGGAAAACTGGGTAACACACTCAGTGGGCTATCATCAGTACCGAAATCTCAGGCTTTAAAAACTCCAGCGGTAAAACAGGAAAAAGTATTGGTAAGAGATGAAGCGTTTGACGCAATGATATCTTTAGGATATAATGATAAACAGGTATTGAAAGCACTGTCCCGTGTTGAACAGACTGTTGACAGCAGTGCTCCGGTTGAAGAATGGATCAGGAAAGCATTGCAGGTGATATGAGCAGCAAAAGCGAATTAATTCGTGTCGTTAAAAGCGGACTTTCCTGCAAGGGAAAGGATTTTTCCAATGCAGACTTTACTGGTAATGACCTTAGTGGAACGGACTTCAGAAGCTGTAAGCTGACAAGAGCCAGGTTTGATCACTGCAATCTCAGCGGTTGTGACTTTACGGATAGTAGTTTACAGAGTGCAAGTTTTCATAATGCACACATGAGTGGTGCGAAAATGGTTATCGCTAAAATCAGCGGAATACCGTTGGGAAATTTAAAATATACCCAGTTCAGAAATGCCGATCTGCGTGGTGCTGACTTTACATCCGCACGACTCGAACGGACTGATTTTGTTGATGCAACACTTGAAGATGTTCTTTTTGAAAAAGTAATTTTAAAAGACTGCGAGTATGGTCGTGCAAAATTGACAAATTTTATTCTGACAGATGCGGAAGTTTACGACAGCGATTTTTCAGGTACTAATTGTCAAAATGGAACAATCGCAAAATCAAATTTTATCAACACAATATTCAATAAGAGTGATCTTTCAGAACTGAAAATAAGCAGTTCAGAATTTATGCAATGTAACTTTTCCGAGGCAAACATGCCGGGAGTAAAAATTACACATACTGTTTTTAAAGAGTGTTCCTTTGTTTCGTGCACAGGGAATCGGGCCTCGTTTAATGATCTTGAGCTGTCAAATTGTAATTTTGATAAAGTTAAGGCTGATTTTAGTGAGTGGCAGAACTGCAGGATTACAGTCTGTTCATTCAGGGGAATGGTTCTTGATAAGATGACTATGCGCGGCAGTTATAAAAGAAATGACTTTCAGGGTGCTTCGGGGCAGTTTATTATTGGTGAAGTAAAATGAGTGATGAAGAGGAACCGCGCATTGTTTCAGGAGAAAACCGCAAGGATGATGATGATCCGCTTGAGGCATCATTGCGTCCTGAGCGATTTGATGATTTTGTGGGGCAGGATACCATTAAACAGAATCTCTCCATTTTTGTAGAGGCAGCAAAAAAACGTGGTGAAGCGCTTGATCATATCCTGTTTTGTGGTCCTCCGGGACTTGGAAAAACAACGTTGTCACGAATTCTCGCAAGTGAACTTGGGGTCGGCATTCAAACGACATCAGGGCCGGTTCTTGAGAAAAAAGGAGATCTTGCAGGTAATCTGACCAATCTGGGCGAGAGGGAAATCCTTTTTATCGATGAAATACATCGATTGAACAGGGTTGTTGAAGAAGCTCTTTATCCTGCGATGGAAGATTTTGTGTTTGATATTATGATCGGTGAAGGGCCTGCAGCACGGTCGATCAGGCTTGGTTTAAAACCTTTTACACTTGTTGGAGCAACAACCCGTGCCGGTATGCTGACATCCCCGATGCATGCCAGATTTGGTTATGTGTGCAGACTCAGTTATTATACTCCACTTGAACTCCAAACAATTATTATGCGTTCTGCGGGGATTCTTGGTGTCGAATGCGAACCTCACGCAGCGCTTGAACTTGGAAAACGGGCAAGAGGAACACCCCGAATTGCAAACCGTCTCCTGCGACGATGCAGAGATGTCGCGCAGGTCAGAGGTGATGGACGTATTTCAATTGCAATAATTGATAAAACATTATCAATGCTGGGTGTTGATAAAAATGGACTTGATGAAATGGATAGGAATATTCTTTTATCACTTATCGAGCATTACAATGGTGGACCGGTAGGAATCAATACACTGGCGGTTGTTGTCAGCGAAGAGCCCGATACCATTGAGGAAGTTTATGAACCATTTCTCATACAGTCCGGTTTTTTAAAACGAACTCCCCGGGGCAGGGAGGTTACTATGAAAACATACAAATATTTTAATATCGTTCCCCCCGGGACCCATGCTTCGCAGCAGAGTCTCTTCTAATGTAAAGGAGCTGAAATGAACTGGGATGAAATCGGAAAGTTTCTTTTTATTGCAGGGGTTGTTTTGATCGTTCTTGGCGGGATATTCATGATCTATGACAAAATACCAATAGGAAGACTACCCGGAGATATACAAATAGGGAATTCAAAATTTAAAATTTACATCCCTGTTGCAACGTCTGTTTTGTTAAGTATTGTGCTGACGCTGATTTTAAACTTTTTTTCACGAAGGTAATGTATTCGTATGGTAAAAAGGGTTTCAATGATTATCAGCGGGAGAGTTCAGGGTGTCGGTTTCAGGTACTTTGCACGTGATATCGCAAGTGAAATGAATCTTACCGGATATGTCAAAAATATGCATGATGGACGTGTGGAGATTGAGGCTCAGGGTGATAGCGAATTATTAAAGATATTTGTTGAAAAGATCAGGGTAGGTCCACAACTATCCAGAGTTACTTCATACACAACAAGCGATATGTGCATTGTTGAAAATGAATCAGAATTTATTGTCAGGCATTAATTGTAAGGCAGGATTGTTGAATGAATGTTTTAATCTGGTTGTTGCCATTTATTGTTCTCGCTTTGGGATATTTTTCCAATAAAGTTAATTTTTTTAAACCTTTTCGAATAAAGCTCTATGCTGTAGTACTGTTCTGTGCCTTTCTATTTGATCTTATGAGTTTTTCTTTTGTAAATACATATGTTGATTCAATCAGCTACCTGATCGTGACATTCATTTTGTGCGACATTGGCTTTAACATTTTGCGAATCAAAAAAGTACTACTAAAGACTATTCTGATAATACTTGGTGCAGCTGCATTTGTCTATGCATATTCAGGTTGGATTTCAGGTGGCCCATCACGGGTAGTTGAGCACTGGATGGAGAAACAGCTTGATACGTATGTAAATCAGAATAAAGATAAGTATTTTCTGCGGCAGCATACGAATTATCTTACAAAGCAAGCCAGCAGAATTATTAGCCTGTATAAAGTCAAAAAGGTTCCGGTTATTGAGGAGTGTGTCAGGGAGTATAAGGTACCCGACGGTTATCAGTTGTCGGAGTTTAAGTACGGGTGGTCCAATACGGTAAAAGGGGTACGATTGGATCTAATCAGCGGTAACGATACGATATGGACTCTTGGTGAGGGTTTCTAAATTCATGAGATAGTATTAAAAACGGCACATCTGATAATAAATAATATTGTATCTTATACGTAATTGAAATTTGGTTAAAAATATAACAACGATAAAAAGGAGTTTTAAAGAATGATCAGACAGTTAATTTTGTCAGCAGTAACTATTGCTGCAGGTGCTTCGATTGCTGTTAGCCAGGTAGTTGTGTTAAATTCACCTGCACCATGGTTGACTCTAAGAAACGATTCTGTTGTTGCAAAAGCTCAGATTGATACTGCGCTAAATAAATCAAAGATGATAAAGTATACATTAAGCAGTGTGATTGGCGGAGTAACAAAAGTGATTGCGAAAAAAGATGTTAAGGTCACTGATGTTGCAAGTGATGCCTTTATCGCAAAAGTAAACAGTTCCGTTCTTGGCGGTCTTGATTATCTTAAGATTGAATGGTCTGCAGACTCCCAGAAAGCAGAAATACTTCCATTTGGTATTCTCGCCCTTGAAAAGATTCCAAAAACAGCATTGGTACAGATCCGGAAAGCGGATAGTACAGCATCATTGAAAGTAATCGCTGATGGACTTAAAGATACTGACTTCGCAAAAATTGGGACACATTCATATGCGCTTCTGTGGAATTCCAAAGCACTCTATATGATTGCAAAAAAATCAACAGATACCACTGTTTTGACATTTGCCATTGATGGAAAAAATGGAAAAAATGCATTTGTCGCATATCCCGATAGATTTATCATGATCAAACAGGATTCCGTATGGGGTACCCATTATGAGAGAAAAATTCTTGACTCAAAGATGAAATATGCAGATAAAGAATGGCATAACGAAATATCAAAAGAGATTATCGGTGATAAAATCGTTGTGACACTTCCATGGTACGATAGCGGTATCGTACCATTTGAAGGACGTCAGGCTGGTATAGCCGTATTTGTTAAAAAAGGTGATAACACAGTTGCATCAGTTCCTGATAAAGCACAATATTACATTCCCGGTACATGGGGAAATTTAGAATTAAGTAAATAAAAAAAGTTGTTGCCTGTTTTAAGGCAAAAAACTATTTTTATCATCGTTAAAATATGGTGGCTGTAGCTCAGCTGGTTAGAGTACTGGATTGTGGTTCCAGTTGTCGGGGGTTCGAACCCCCTCAGCCACCCCATTTTTGAATTAAGTTTTTTATTTATAGTCAGGCACAATTCTTTACAGAATTGTGCCTTTTATGTTATTATAATAGCATCGGAGGGTAATGCTATGAAGAAGCCGCGTGATGTAGAGGAATTTGTTGAAAACGGACTTGACAAGATAAGCGTATTTGGTGAATTTGTCGGACGGTCTCTTGGATCCATGGGTCGCTCAATGCAGAAGGTAGTAATTGGTATCGGAATTCTTCTGATATTTGGATTAGCTGCTTTTATCTGGGCATTGGGCAAAGGTATGTTCAGGAAAAAATAGAATGCTGGTTTTCTATATGGATTACTTATTGAGGTGATATAATAATAGTGCGATAATAATTACTACTGATGTAAGGATGATCGATCGTATTGTTATATCACTACTATGCAGCCTCCAGTCTGTTATAGATCGCTTTAAAGCTGTTTCCGGCGAATAATGTTGTTTAGATGAAAATTTCCTGATCCGGTATGGTCTTCTCTTAATGAATAGTATAAACCTCAGTTTTATTGTATCGCTGGTTATTATTACACTTGGATATCTGGCAAAGCGTTTTCATGTGGTTAAGGAATCAGATGGTGATGGACTTTCGAGAATCGTACTTAATTTTACGCTTCCTGCAACAGTGATAACCGTATTTAGTACGATTCAATTAGATAAATCGCTCTTTCTCATGCCGTTTATGAACATCATGTACTGTACACTTCTTGCATCTGTTGCTTTTTTTATATTCAGAAAACAATCCAGAGAAGAAAAAGGAATGCTTACCATGCAGTTTGCATCCTTTAATATAGGGCTATTTGCATATCCGCTGATCGAAGTAACATGGGGGAGTAACGGGCTCAAGTATTTTGGAATGTTTGATATGGGTAACTCACTGATGACCTTTGGGGCTGCCTATGTCATCGCCTGTCTTCACAGCGCACATCACGAAAAAATCAGCTACGGACGCTTAATTTTCAGAGCGCTCACATCAATACCATTTCTTGCGTATGTTGCAACGCTTGTTCTCTCTATTTTAGATTTGTCATATCCGCCGTTTTTTCTATCAATCTGCTCAATTATTGCCAAAGCAAATATGCCAATGTCACTACTGCTTCTTGGTATATTCCTGAGCTTTTCGTTCGAAATGAAACACTGGAAACGATTGCTTCAGATTCTTGCGGTGAGATATTCTCTCGGAATATCGGTTGGCTTATTATTGTATGTGCTGTTACCATTTGACAAAATGTTCAGAATTACGCTTCTGCTCGGATTTTGTCTTCCGATTAGCTTGTCGGTTGTTCCATACGCAGTCGAGTGCGGTTATGACAAAAAGTTTGTAGGTACAGTGAATAATGCAACGATTATTATCAGTTTTATGGTGATGTGGGTTGGAGTGCTGTTGGTTCAGCAGGGTGTATTATGAGCGCCCTCATCCATGGACCTTATTGCAATGTTGTTAATTTAACGTTGATCCTGGAATGTGTATTATCACTATATATGTCATACAAGTCACTGATCGCAGGTCACTGACTTTCTAACAAATCAAGAATTTTCTTAACATAATTAAGATCTTCAATCGCTTTATACACCCAGGCTTCGCCCCAGAAAAAGTTACAGCTGGTTTCAGCTCGTAAAAGGTGCCAGTGTGCATCGTTGATTTCCGCCTCAAAACGTGACTTAATTGCATCGTCAGCAGAATTCAGAAACGAATGAAAACGGTTGCTTATTTTGGCTATCTCCTCGAGGCCGTGTTTTTGAAGCTGTGAGCCGGTCCATTGGGTGAATCCTTTGCCATTATGCCAACCGGTATTCCATGCGGCGGTGGTAACATTAACATATCCCCTTGCACCATAAGTGGTTAGGTAGTCTGAAATAAAGGATGGAACTATTGTAGTCTCTTTTGCGCGGCTTTTATTAAGCAGTTCTTTATAGAATACATCCCAGAAGTTGCCATTACCCGATGTGTTACGAAACCACCCACCGTTATCACCATCAGTAATTGTTGTTATTAGCGGATTAAAGTTGCACCATTTAACCCGTTCATTGATCTCTCGTGAAAACCAATCCCAATCCATTCCCGATTCCTGTGCATCAGATAGTTCGCGATCTCTTACCACAACAATAATTTCGGAGTCTTCATAACGCGCAATATGAGGTTGATATCGAAGCTCTTCCCAGCGCATAGTTTCGAGCGGCTCAATATTTTCACTATCGACAAGTACATACCGGTACCCGAGTTTTTTAATCATTGGAATCATCTCCATGCAAAAACCCATTTCAGGCGGCCAGAATCCGTTGAATGTTTCTCTCCAGAAGAGATGTTTACCGATACCCTGCCATCGTATGCATTGATCATCCCAGTCTTCTTTTGGAATCAATGGAAAGACAGAATGGTAATAAGCAGTCCCGAGAATTTCAAAAATTTTTGTGTTTTGAAAGTGCCACAAAAGATCGCCACACTTGACAATGCCATAAACACGATCCTGAAATTCTGTTTTAGAAAGTGTTTCGAGTAACGTACCGGAGAACGCAAGATGCACTTTTGCGATATCTTCATAATCCCAGAGTGACCGTGGAATTCGATCCAGAGCCCAGAGAATCTCCTTGGCTTCCCATTCGTTATTGTCAAGTAAATACTCAAGATTTCCGGATGGCTGGTGAAGATTTAAAACAAGGGCATGATGAATTTTCTCAGGCATGTATGCTCCTGACTGCAGATGTACACATGAAAAATTGCATTGTCTGTTTACGATTTTCAAAACTCAACTATCGTGGACAGCAAATGCTAATATAGGTTACACAAAAATAATGATAAGAAATTGATTTTTCAAGTAAAAAATGTGTAATAGTCATTTTTAGGCCTTCATGATGTGGTAATAGAAATAATTGATTGCTGCTGTTATACTGATTGAATTGACTGATCCCGTAATATCTCGCATTGACATCGTCCAACCATAAACGTACAATACAAATTATTATATACTTGCGGGTATTGACTGTATTGTAACTCTATGAAGGACTATCTCGTGGCTGCATCGAAAAAAAATGCGACGGATACACTCGGATTGAAGGTGCTGGTAATTTCCAGCAATCCTGCTGATATCAGTAAAATAAAAAAAATATGGTCAGATATCTTTCCTGATTCAATTCTGTCAAGTACAACATCAGTCAGCAGGCTAAAAAAAAAATTTGAGGTAAATGACATTTATATTTGTGCTCTTGGTGCGAAAGACGAATCGCGCTCTGAAATTATCGCTCTCTTGAAAACAAATAAAAATATACCATTAATTGTCACTGGAAAAACAAAAGCTGATATAGCCTACACGGCATCCAGGCAACAATATGTGATACTCTTTGAGAATTTTAATAAAAAAGTCCTTATTCCGGTTGTAAAAGAAATTACACAGAAAAAACTGTTGAAAACAGACGTAAATCTGAAGGAATTCCGGACTAATGAGGCACGGTATCTGAATGTCATTCTTGGAAGTATGGACGGAATGGCAATTGTAACTATGACCGGAAAGATCCTTTTTATAAATCCAGCTGCCAAATCGATGCTAAAAATCAAAAACACTACACTTTCAACACGATTCCCTTATAAAACAGATATTCCCGGTACACAGGAGATATCTGTCAATAATGGCCCAAAGTCGCCCATGCGTTATATTGAAATGAATGTGTCTGATATAAACTGGGAAAATAGAGCCGCCCACTTAATATCTCTTCGTGATATTACATCCCGGAAACTGGCTGAGGACAGTATTCGTGCAAGTGAGGAACGGTATGTACTTGCAACACGGGGTGCGCATAGTGGTTTGTGGGATTGGGATCTTCAAAATGACCGGATTTACTATTGTGATCAGTGGAAAGAGATGCTCGGTATTCAATGCGATACTATTACTGCATCACCTCAGGAGTGGTTTTCAAGGGTTCATATTGATGATATTGATGGAGTAAAGTATGCGATTGATTTACATCTTGGCAAAAAGACATCACAATTTGAAAGTGAACACCGTATTCTCCATAAGGATGGGACCTATCGATGGGTGCTTGTTCGTGGTATGGCTATCTTTAATAAACGGGGTAAACCTTTACGTTTTGCCGGATCACAAACCGACATTACTGAACGAAAAGAAGCTGAAAATGAATTGAAAAAATCGCTTGATGATCTGAAATTTGCACTTGCATCAGAAAAACTCCTGATGGAGGAGCTTGATAGAAAAAATAAAGAGCTTGTTGAACTGTCAATTACTGACGGTCTTACGGGAATGTACAACCACAGGTTTCTTCAGGAACGGTTCGACTACGAATTCAAACGGGTACGCAGATATGGTGGAATGCTTTCCTGCATGATTATTGATATTGATCATTTTAAATTGATTAATGATACTTATGGACACCAGGTTGGTGACTATGTGCTTCGCCAGCTTGCCGGAATCATGAAACAGAAATCGCGTGAGATCGATATCTGTGGCAGGTATGGTGGTGAAGAATTCATGATTATCACGAATTTACAGATGGACAATGCTCTGCGCTATGCGACAAAGCTGCATTCGACCATTGAAAATACAGTTTTTTCGTATAATGGGAAAAATATCCGCGTTACTGTCAGTATCGGTATAGCGGAATATAACAGTGATATCAAAACAAAACAGGAGCTTATTGAACGGGCCGATTCTGCGATGTATCAGGCAAAAATGGATGGTAGGAATCTGATTAGAATCTGGAAGGATATTGATGTCTCCGATGAAAATAGTATTGACAGATGTGGAATACAGGAACTAAAAGGTAAATTTCAGGATTTGTCAAATCAGATGCGCTATATCTATATGGAATCAACTAACGCTCTTATAAAAGCAGTTGACGCAAAAGATCCGTTTGCAAAGGAACATTCTCAGAATGTTGCAGCATATTCAGCTGAAATGGCAAAGTTATTGCAGCTTCCGGAATCTGATGTCGAAGTTGTTTATTATGCCGGTTTACTGCATGATATAGGAAAAATCGGCATACGTGATGATATTATTATTAAAAAGGAAGAATTATCATCAAAGGAATATGAACTGTTGCGACGTCATCCGGAAGTCGGGGTTAACATTTTAAGAGATATCAGGTTCCTTGAAAAAGAAATTCCCATAATCCTTCACCATCATGAACGATTTGATGGTAAAGGGTATCCACATGGGCTGCAGGGAAGAGAAATTCCGATTGGTGCCAGAATTCTTGCTGTTGCAGATGCATTTGACGCAATGACAGAAGGTCGTTCATATCAAAGTAAAGTACCATGGAAAAAAGCGCTGGAAGAAATTAAAAAAGGGAGTGGAACACAGTTCGCACCCGAAATTGTGGATGCATTTATAAAACTGGAAGCCGATGGAAAAATCGTTCCATGCTCTAAAAGGGAAGGTTGAGAGGGGCAATATGAAAATCAGGATCGTGGAATATGGTGATATTGTAGAAATTATTCTTGACGGAAATGTACTTCAGGAAAATGTCAGCTACATGAAGACTAGAATTATTGATCTTATTAATGACGGAAAGCGTAAAGTCATTCTGAATATGGAAGGTACAGAATATATCAGCAGCCTTTGCCTTGCTGTACTTATTGATGCCAAAACTCGCCTTACAGCATTACAGGGTGACTTAAAAATAGCGGTTGTCAATCGGCTTGTCCGAAACCTGATGGAGATAACAAATCTTGTCCGTAAAATCGAAATCTTTGATACAATTGATGAAGCAAAGGCATCATTTGGAACATTAAATAGTAAGTTATAACAGTCTTTTTATACCGGATTGTTATCAAATGCTGCCAATAATAATGTAGTATGGCTTTATCACACTATCTGTTCAAGCACTTTTTCTATACTGGTAATCTTTTCTGCAAGATCTCTATCTGTGGTTAAATCTGTTTCAATCTTTTTAAATGAATGAATTACTGTGGAATAATCCCGTCCTCCAAAATCAAGTCCTATTGAGCGTAACGATTGACGTGTCCATTTTTTACAAAGGTACATTGCCACAGAGCGGGGAAGTGCAACCTCTTTTTTACGTGTATGAGCCGAAAGTTGATTCGCGCTGATACCAAATGCTTCTGCAACTTTTTCCTGGATCAATTTTACAGAAAGCCGCTCATCTTTTTTCGAAATTGCATCACCACATAGCTCCTGTGCTACCTCAATGGTAATATCTCTTCCTGTAAATGATGCCGATGCAATTAACTTGATCAGGGTACCTTCAAGTTCCCGAATATTTGATGTAATATGACCAGCGATAAACTGCACAACGGAATCGGGAAGAAACAGACCATCTGTTTCTGCTTTCTTCCGAAGAATTGCCATACGTGTTTCAAGGTTTGGCGGTTGAATATCGGTGGTGAGACCACTCATGAACCGGTTGATAATATGATCCATCATATCAGGTATCTTATCTGGCTGACGGTCCGATGAAAGTACAATCTGCTTGTTTTCGAGAAGAAGTTTATTAAAAATTCTGAAGAACTCTTTTTGCGTACCGGGCTTACCGCTGAAAAACTGAATGTCATCAATAAGCAATAAATCAACATCACTAAATTTTTTATAAAAAGAGGTTGAATCTTTTTTGTTGACAACATAATTGATATACTGATTAGTGAATTCTTCACTGGTCATGTAAATGACCTTCTCCGCAGTAACCTCTGTTTGGGCAAATTGTCCAATCGCCTGAAGAAGATGTGTTTTTCCAAGACCAGTTCCACCATATATAATGAGTGGATTAAAGGATGTTTTTCCGGGCGCTTCAGCAACTGCAAGTGATGCCGCATGAGCCATCCGGTTATTGTCACCAACAATAAACTTATCGAATGTATAATTTGGATGGAAATTCTGATTGTTCTCTACCTTTTGCGGTATTTTTTTCTCTTTTGCTTCAGCAATCTCCTCAACGAGTGGCTGCACAATTTTCCAGTCTTTCTGCACCGGTACAAATTGCAGTGATGAAAAATGGATCTGCTCCTCAATAAGAATCTCTTTTATCAGTGATGCAAAATGTTCTTCAATGAAATCTGCAAAGAATTGGTTTGGAACAAGTATCTTCGCGATTCCATCAGTCGTGACTGAAAGGTCTGTTGCTCTGAACCATGTTTCAAAATTGGACGCACCAACTTTATCTTGAATTCTCTTCAGACAAATCTGCCATGGAGATGAAATTGTGTAATCCTGGAGTAATGTGTTTACCAACATGTTATCAACATTCTCTTGTATTGACAAGTCACAAAATTGAGATTATGATTTTTTTCAAAGATATTAACGAAAGATGTTTATTGGAGCAATTTTCCCATGATGTTGATTTTTAAAGTATTACAGAGTGTTGACATATTGTTTGACTTAAATTAACCTGAAGAAATTCACCAGTTATTAACATCGTTCTCCACAGTTTATCCACATTAAGTTATCCACACTCAAAAACTGCTCACTCTCAAACGTGAATTCAATATAATATTGCATTTAAAAATCTCAAAGGAAAAATTTTAATCAAAAAAAAAACACCTTTACAAAACAAGAAAATGCTGTTTTTGCTCTGATTTCGCCAATTTTTTTGTTTTGGCACAATTACGTTTGTTTTTTTTTGGAGTGTTGTATGTAAATCTATGAATTATCAGTTGTTAGTTAATGCATTTACTAGTGTTCCACTTAACAATTTAAATTTTTCGCTAAATTTGCTCTAAAGATGAATTTTCAGAAAAATGTAGATAAACAACAATGTATTATATGTAAATTGACATGAGGAGATATAAAAAAATCATCATTAAGGTATTTTTTTTTTCAAGGTCTTTTTTTTGAAAGAAAGCTAAAAAGAGCTAAAGAATTTTTTCCTCCATTCCGAAAAATAACGTATAGGATCAAAAACGGCATTCATGGAGGAATATATGTCATTACAATCAATCGGATACCCATCCACACAGCCATCATCTCAAGGACTTGCAGGATACAGTTTTCCAAAATCGACAGATTCATCCCGAAATCTGCACTCACAGAACAGATCCGGTCAGTCATCACTCAATGCTATAATTTCAGCTGAATCATATACATCTGAGAAGTATGCAATAGAGTTTACTTCCAAAGATGGTGATAAAGTATCATTCAGTTATGAGGCTGTAAAGTATTCAAGTACGACTATGGAGCTCTCTGCTGAAGGATCAAAAGATGATATTAAGAACCTTGAGAAATATGTTCGAAATCAATTAAAAGAGATGTCTCAGAAAATCGTGAAAGACTTTCTGAAAAATTCAGGTGTAAATGTTGATGAGACCGGAGAATCCAATCGTACTGATACGATCAATCAGACTTTACAGATTCCCGAAGAGTGGAACGCAGAAAACACATCGCAAAGAATAGTTGATTTTGCACTATCATTCTTTGATTCTTTTAAAGGAAAAGGTGAAGAGTTCTTATCAAAGATTAAAGCTGCAATAGAAGAGGGATTCAAACAGGCAAAAGAGTTATGGGGTAATTTCGAAATGCCAGATAGTGTTTCAAATCTCGTTAAAGATACTCACGATCTGATAATGAGCAAACTTGATGCATGGGCGAAAGAAAATGGTATACAGGTTGATGCTGGAGCAGAAAAACAGACAGCTGCATCAGAATCAGAAACTGCCATGGTTGATATGGCTGCATAATCATATACTTAAAAACTCTCGTATATAGAAGTAATGGGCGAATGAACATTCGCCCATTTTTGTTTTTATAGAGTAATAATTTTTATACAAAACACAATTAGATAAAGGGACCTGTTTTTATACTACTATTTAAGGATCTTTCATTGCAGATACCGGTATTTTAATATAGAATTAACAGTGTAATAATTCTCGTTTGTGCTTTTTGAATAATACCGGATCGATATTTAACATAACGGTAAATCAGGAGGTAAACAAAATGAGTAAGATTATTGTCTGTTTATGCACGTTATCTGGATTGTTTGCGATTGTTGTCGTGTCAGGTTGTAGTAATATTGAGCCGAATGCACCCTATGGTTTTGGTGTTTGGGATAATAATTGTAACGGAATTGCAGTCGCAGTTAATCAAAGTGATTGGGATAGCGGCTTATTTATGAATCATGAAGTGAATGAGCGATATGATCTCTATCTTTGCGATACAACTGGGAAGAAAATTAAAACGGTGTTTGAATCGCGTACAATTGATGGTAATCCGGCGTGGATTGATTCTTTGGATTACGATATCTCGCAAGGTTTTCTTATTGTATATTCGATAATGTATGGTACCGGTAATTATAGAAGAGAAAAAATTGATATCTCGACGTTAGCAATCGTGGAATCAGCGACATATCCCAATACTGGAATTCGTCATAGTATCGATACCCGTACATGTAACGACAGAAAGATTTTTTGGGATCATCCAAATGGCTGGATTGAATTGCATTAATTACACATTGTCTGCATTTACCGGTAGTGAATTAATGATTCCTGAATAGTCAATTATTATTTCGCTGATACGTGAACGGCTCATTTTCCGGATCTCAAAGACAATACCGTTAAGGGTGATCGTGCTTTCGATTTTAACCGGTTTATTCGACATATCCAGAATCCATTGACACAATGTTTTATTGGCTTCCGGAATTGCATCACCAAGACGCTCGCGTAATGTCAATAGATTGACTCCCCCTCCAGCTAAAAGACGTGTCTCGTTTATCTCATAGAGATACTCCGGCATGATATCATATTCGTCCATGATATCTCCCACGATTGTTTCGAGTATGTTTTCCATGGTAACAAGACCGGTATCCTGGCCATGTTCGTTTTTTACCATTGCTATATGCTGATGTGTTCTGATAAGGTTTCTAAGTACGTCGGTCACTTTGTCCTTGCCGTTGACAGACGCTATCGGACGTTTAATTCCTTTGAGTGTGGGGGAGAGCGGGTTAAGACGAAGTGTATTGACAATATCCTTAAAATTGACATAACCGATAACCTGTCCGTTTTGTGAACTGTCAATAAGCGGGTACCTGGTATGGTGATGCACATGGGCTGCAACAAGCGCATCTGCAGGACTCATCTCGGTTGTCAGTGTACGCATATCGTTCTTTTGAACCATAATATCTTTAACAAGCAGTTTACGGGTACTGATTGCATTCTTTATGATTTTTTCCTGTAATGGATCTATCTTGTTTTTTATTGCCGCAATTTTTGCAATACCCAGGATCTCTTTGATAGGATCGCTCTCTTCATCAATACCACTGGTCTTAATATGAAGAATATTCATAATCAGTTTTGTTGACCAACTGAGAAATGAGACTATCGGTCCCATAAGGAGAGCAAATACGCTGATCGGTCTGATCAATGCAAGAATGAATTTTTCCGGATCGCGAAGTGCGATCGATTTCGGGACAAGTTCACCAAAAACAATTGAAAAATAAGTGACAACTGTAACAACAACCACTAGTGCAATCGAATGAGAGTACTTGCTTAAGAAGGATATGTTATCAATTACGTTTGCAAAGTCTTCTGCGAGAGCAACTCCACTAAATGTACCCGAAACAATACCTATAAGTGTGATTCCAACCTGAATTACCGATAGGAATCTATCAGGTGCATCCATCATTTTTAAAACATGCGTAGCACTCTTATGACCCTGACTTTCTGAAGATTCAATAGATTCACGTCTGGATGATACAAAGGCGATTTCTGCCAATGCA
Organism: Fibrobacterota bacterium; assembly: GCA_023459055.1. GTDB lineage: Bacteria > Fibrobacterota > Chitinivibrionia > Chitinivibrionales > Chitinispirillaceae > JAAZBG01. Next base: position 353,306 of record JAEWVR010000031.1, on the reverse strand, counting down.
AAAAAACCGTTTATAGCTATTAAAAGGATAAGGATTACTACTTCCATGAATATCCTGTCAGTAAGATTTTAGCTTTACAAATAAATTTATACCGTACCACTAAATTTACCACATTTCAATAAGGAAACACAAGAAAGAAAAAATATCAGGCAATAATATCATGTTTTGAAACCTGATCGTAATCAATTCTAATGAGTAAAAATTCACTTTTGTAGCATGTTTAAAAATATTTGATAATATGCTGCGAAATGCTATTAATTAATTGCAAAAAAACAAAAAAATATGTAGTTTCTTGATGTCTCAAATAGAACTGTGTATAATGTAACCGATGCTTCAGGGTTTGTTTATTGTAAAGGGTAAAGAGGCTCAACATTAAGGGATAGGCCGCGCTGGGTAGTTTCAGAAGGATTTGGGTGTGTCTCCGATCATAAAAAAGATTGCAGCCTTACTGCTTAAGATTGAGCAGAAGGTCAAGCAGCTCCTTACGCTTCGTGCTTCAAAACATGAAATTGCACTTGGGATTGCTATAGGTGTTTTTGTTGGAGTTTTTCCAACGTTTGGGGCTGGTGCATTGCTGCTTGCATTGGTTGCACCTTTTTTTAAATTTAATATTACTGCTGCTATTATTGGGACCTTTATAGCGAATCCTTTAACGTCGCTCTTCTGGATATCGCTTTCCTGTTCTGTTGTTGGAATCGATTATTCGACAGTTAAAAACTCAATAGAACTAATTCGCCACCTGGAATTTGCGAAATTTTTCGGAAGTGTCAGTGTTGCTGTCGGGATGTATTTCATTGGAAATCTTATTGTTTCCACTGCTTCTGGATTACTATCCTACGCAATTGCCCGCCTTTCTTTACAATATTATTTCCATCGAAAAAAGTACAAATTAATAAAAGCCGCAACAGAATCGAAAGAGCATGACTCGTGATTCTTATTGATGTTTCAAAATATTAATTTACTGTTAATAATTTTCTGAATAATCACTCTAAGACGTTATAAAAAGAGATCTCTATGAGATGTTTGATCGTTATTTTGGCTAATCACACATTAATGTTTACGAAAAATGATGCTGATCATGCTGCAAAAAAAATCTTGACTCCTCTTTCAATTTCGGTTAAGATTAGATTATGAAAGACCAAACGTTTTAATTTCTACCTCCTTCTTCTTAAATGGCACGAAGAGTTCTTCTTTGTGCCATTTTTATTTGTGTCGGTATGGGCGTAGTTACAAATTCCCACCATACATAAATAAAACGTCCCGTAAATTATAAAATTCACGGGACGTATGTTTTTCACCGAACCACAGGTAAATACCTGCAATTTAGTAATAATTACATTTCAAGAGCTGCAAGCTGTTTAAGCATCTTGAACTTCGCAGCAACAGTCTTCTGTGAATGTTCAAGAAACTGCTTTGACGCTTCCGGATTTGATCTCTGAAGCATCTTGTAGCGGTTTTCGTTATAAATGTAATCAGAAAGCTGAATCGTTGGATCCTTGCTGTCAACAATCAGCGGATTCTTGCCCTGAGCGGTAAGATCTGGATTATAACGATACAGTGGCCAGTGACCACAGTCAACAGCAAGCTTCTGTTCGTTATAACCGCTAAGCATATTAATACCGTGTGCTATACAGTGGCTGTATGCAAGAATAATTGATGGACCATCATATGCTTCAGCTTCCATGAATGCCTTTACAACCTGATTCTGGTTTGCACCCATTGCAACTTTTGCAACATAGATATATCCATAGCTCATTGCAATCATACCCATGTCTTTCTTAATTGTCGGTTTACCTCCAGCAGCAAACTTCGCAATTGCACCCATAGGCGTTGATTTTGAAGACTGACCACCGGTATTTGAGTAAACTTCAGTATCAAGAACAAGAATATTTACGTTCTTGCCAGTTGCGAGAACATGGTCAAGTCCACCATAGCCGATATCGTATGCCCATCCATCACCACCAAGTGCCCAGACTGATTTTTTTACAAGATAATCTGCAAGTGAGAGCAACTGAACTGCATCTGCAGATTTGCTGTTTGCAATACCTGCTTTAAGTTTTGCAACACGTCCGCGCTGTGCCTCAATAAGCTCTGTTGTAGACTGGCTTGCGTTTAGAATTTCTCCAAGAAGTGTCTTGACTTCTGCACTTTCGGTACCATCAGCGATAATCTTGTTTGCAAGTTCCCGTGCAAATTCAGTAAACTTGTCAACGGCACTTCTCATACCGAATGCAACTTCTGCGTTGTCTTCGAAGAGTGAGTTGTTCCATGTAGGACCACGACCGTCAGAACGTTTTGCATATGGAGTCGTAGGAAGGTTTCCACCGTAGATTGAAGAACATCCTGTAGCATTGGCAATGTAGAGACGATCACCAAAGAGCTGTGTGAGCAGTTTTACATAACCGGTTTCACCACAACCTGCACATGCACCGCTGAATTCGAACAACGGACGAACAAGCTGGCTTCCTTTTACAGTGCCTGCATCAACCTTTGATGGATCTGTGTCTGGAAGATTGATGAAAAATTCCCAGTTCTTTGCTTCCTCTTCACGGAGTGGTGTCTGGTGTTTCATAACGATTGCATCACCTCTGCCTTTTGTCGGACAGTTCTCGACACATGCGCCACAACCGGTGCAGTCTTCTGGTGCAATCTGAAGTGTGTACTTGAGGCCTGCAAGTTCTTTACCCTTTGCATCTGCAGATTTGAATGTTGCAGGTGCTTTTTCAAGGTATTTTGCATCGTATGCTTTTGGACGGATTGCTGCGTGAGGACAAAGAATCGAACAGCGATGACACTGGATACATGTTGCAGGATTCCAGACCGGAATTTCAACTGCAATGTTACGTTTTTCGAACTGTGTTGTACCAGTTGGCCAGGTTCCGTTTTCAGGAATCTTTGATACAGGAAGGTCTGCGCCTTCACCTTTAATGATCTGCGCTGTAACGCTCTTTACAAAATCAGGTGCTGAATCAGGAACTACTTTCATCGGTTCAACAGGATTTGACGGTGTTTTAGGATAGTTTACTTCATGAACACCTGCAAATGCTTTGTCAATTGATGCAATGTTCATATTAACAACTGCATCACCCTTTTTACCATATGTCTTTTTTACAGCATATTTAATTTTTTCGATTGCAAGATCAACGTCGATAACTTTGGAAATCTTGAAGAACGCAACCTGCATGATTGTATTGATAAGGTTGCCAAGACCTACCTCATGACCGATTCCGAGCGCGTCAATAACGTAGAGTTTTGCTTTCTTATCAATGAGCTGTTTCTGAACACGGCCTGGGAGATGTGACCATACAGTGTCTTTGTCGTATTCTGATGTAAGAAGGAAACTTCCACCTTCCTGCAAGTTGTCAAGCATGTTTACTTTCTCGACAAATGAGAAATTGTGACATGCAATGAAGTTTGCTTTAGTGATCAGGTAAGGATGGCGAATTGGTGCTTTACCGAAACGAAGATGAGAAACGGTAACAGTTCCAGCCTTCTTTGAATCGTATGAGAAATACGCCTGTGTATAGTTATCGGTATTGTCAGAAATAATCTTGATACTGTTCTTGTTCGCACTGACTGTACCATCAGAACCCAAACCATAGAAAAGAGCACGGAAACACTCTTCACATTCGATTGAATAGTGTTTGTCAAAATCAAGGTAATTTCCAGTGATATCATCAACAATACCAAGTGCAAAATGATTCTTTGGTGTTGCTTTGTCAAGTTCTGCAAAAAGAGCAACAACCATTGCAGGTGTGAACTCTGCAGATCCAAGACCATAACGTCCACCGATAACAAGGGGCCATGCTGTGAACTTAGATGTTTTTGCCTGCATTGCTTCACCGATTGCTGTACGTACATCTTCATATAGTGGTTCGCCGACAGCGCCAGGTTCTTTTGTTCTGTCAAGTACTGCAATTTTCTTGACAGATGCAGGAAGTGCATCAACAAGAGCTTTACCATCAAGCGGACGGAACAAACGAACTTTGAGAACACCAACTTTCTGTTTGCTGTCAAGAAGGTGGTCAACGGTTTCGTGAACAACATCGCAACCAGAACCCATTAGAACGATAACTTTTTCTGCATCAGGAGCACCAAAGTATTCGTAAAGTTTATACTGACGACCTGTCAGTTTTGCGAACTCGTCCATTTTCTGCTGAACGATCGCCGGACAGTCCGCTATGACTTTATTTACAGTTTCTCTACCCTGGAAGTAAACGTCAGGATTCTGAGCGGTACCTCTGAGGATTGGATGATCTGGTGACATGGATGATGTACGGAACTTACGGATTAGCTCATCTTTAATCATTGAACGCATGTCATCATAAGTAAGCTCTTCGATCTTCTGAAGTTCATGTGATGTACGGAAACCATCGAAGAAGTGAAGAAATGGAACTCTTGATTCAAGGGTCGCAGCCTGAGCGATAAGTGCAAAATCCATTGCTTCCTGAACTGTTGTTGAGCAGAGCATAGCCCAACCGGTCTGACGAACAGCCATAACGTCACTGTGGTCACCAAAAATTGACAAACCCTGACATGCTATTGCACGTGCTGTAACATGAAAAACGGTCGGAAGCATTTCTCCGGCAATTTTGTACATGTTAGGGATCATGAGAAGTAGCCCCTGTGATGCAGTGAATGTTGTTGTCATTGCACCGGCGCTAAGTGAACCGTGTACAGCTCCAACAGCTCCAGCTTCAGACTGAAGTTCTGAAACCTGAGGGATTGTACCCCAAATATTTTTCTGCTTTGCAGCACTTTTTTCATCACTGATTTCACCCATAGGTGATGATGGCGTGATTGGATATATTGCAATTACTTCGTTAACTGCATGAGCAACATGTGCACAGGCGGAATTTCCGTCATGTGGTACTTTAGGTCTGGCCATACTACTGACTCCTCTAAGGAAAATGTAAATCGCAACGACGCGAGGAATAATACTAAAAAAAGACTATAAATATAAATATCTACAAAGCCGTCATTCAATAAGAATTGAGTTTTGTACAAATTTGAATCAAAAAAACAACACCTATTAAAATATCAGCTTTATCGGGTGAATTGCAAGAATTATTGTGAAAAATGTAATTTATTTTAATCTTGTATCACATACAATGAGTGTAGATATCCTATAAAAATGAACTTGTCTGCGGTAGATTTTGTTAGGTTAATTATTGCATTTCCTGTTCGGGTACTATTGATTTTTATGTGTCAGATGTATATTAATTATTAATAGTTTGTATAGTTGAAAAGGAAATAGCCGAAACATGAAAAATTACATACTTGACACAACTGTTCTTCTCTATGATGCACAGGCAATGTTTAGATTTGATACAAATAATGTTATTATTCCGATTACTGTGATTGAAAGCATTGATCACTTTAAAAAGGACGTTAGTGAAATTGGCCGCAGTGCCCGTCAGACATCACGAATTCTTGATGTACTGCGCAAGAAATCATCAATTTCAGACGGCGTTACTCTTGATAACGGTGGAACCCTTTTTGTTAAAATGAGCTCTGGTGCTTCGCTACGCAAAATCCCTGAAGAGCTCCGGGACCGTAATCGTGACAATTCGATTCTTGCAATAGCACTTGAGGTCAAGGAGCAGGCCGGAAGTATGCCTACTATTCTTGTTAGTAAAGACATTAATTTACGTATTAAAGCTGATGCACTTGGTCTTGATGTTGAAGATTATGAATCGGAAAAAGTTGATATTGAAGAACTTTTCTGCGGTATGAAAGAGTTACGGTTTGATACGTCGGATGTACAGCGGTATAAAGATCAGGGGATTCTCGGGTACAGTGGTGATGATCTTCAGCCGAACCAGTATGTCACTCTTATAACAAATTCTGATCCATCACAGATTGCTCTTGGTCGTTTTGATTACAACAAAAAGTCAATCGTCAGGGTCATAAATGAACCTCGTGATGGTGCATGGAGAATCAGACCAAAAAACAGAGAACAGGTCTTTGCCATGGATGCGTTAATGAATGATGATATCCAGCTTGTGACACTGGTAGGTAAAGCAGGCACAGGCAAGACACTTCTTGCGGTAGCTGCCAGTCTTTTCAAAACCGTGGATGAAAATGTCTATAATCGAATTCTTGTTTCCCGCCCGACTCTTCCAATGGGGAAGGATATCGGTTTTCTTCCCGGTACGGTTGAAGAAAAGCTCACTCCCTGGATGTATCCAATCGTTGACAATATTGAACTTTTAATGCGTAAAGATAGCCGTACCAGCAGAAATGTTCGTGGATTCAAGGAACTTGTCGATATGGGAATACTTGTTATTGAACCGTTAACTTATATTCGCGGCCGTTCGATTCATAGTCAATTTTTAATCCTCGATGAAGCGCAAAACCTGACACCACACGAAATAAAAACCATAATAACACGCGTGGGAGAGGGGACAAAAATTGTTGTAACCGGAGATCCATATCAGATTGACAACCCCTATATTGATTCGTCAAGTAATGGCTTAACCTATCTGGTTGAGCGATTTAAAGATCAGGACATTGCAGCACACATAACATTTACAAGAGGAGAGCGTTCCAGACTGTCTGAACTTGCAGCAAATCTCCTTTGACATCAAGGCAGCAGGAAATGTAAAATTATATGAGTCATATATAATGTGCATGGCTAAGAAAACATTTATGGGTAGTTACCCCGTTTTTAAAGAACAGGAGAAATTCATGAAAAAATTATTAGTTGCGCTGCTTTGTTGTGCTTTTATTAGTAGTGCTTTTGCAGCTGATTGGGCAAATAGTGATAATAGTGCTTATAAAAAAGGCGACAAGAATGTTTCTTTAGGTATGAGTATCTATTATTTTGGCTTTTATGGAACTTTTGATTATGCATTTCATGATGCATTAAGTGCCGGGGGGGGATTTGGCTACAACGGGTATAGCTACTCATCTTACTGGCGATATAATTATTTTCCTGTCGTTGCACGGGTGCTGTTTCATCCATTTAATCTCAAAGTATTATCTGATAAAATTAAAGTTCGGGATAAGCTTGATGTGTATGCGGGTTTATCACTTGGCTGGAGTATTGGATGGGCTACCTGGAAAGGTGCGGGAACATCAATCTCAGATCCGTCTGTGGGAGGATTTGTAATTCGCGAAAATATTGGTGCTCGCTACTATTTTAAACCGAATTTATTCGCTTTTGTTGAAGAGGGTGCCGGTTTCGGATGGATCAATGCTGGTGTTGGATTGAAATTTTAATAGAACACTGTAAATGTTAGTACGTATTGCAATGCGTACTAATACAAATCATATCTTAAATGGATATTGCTATTCGGCTTAAGGACTTAGTTTAGAACGAGCCCGGAGAATAAATTCAGGACTCGTTCATAGGATTACCTTTTCTTTGTTTTTTTCTTTGCAGTTTTTTCTCCCGCAGTTTCTTTAAGAATCCGGTAAGTCTGGGGAACAGAAAGCTTCACTTTTTTTGCAATAGCTTCAACGCTTTGTCCACTATCACGCATATCAACCATATCCTTATTGCGATCAGGATTTGATGATGTCCGGGATTCAATTCCGTACTTTTTCCGGAGTTGATGAACTGCCTGACGTGTGATTCCGAACTCTTCACCGATTTTTGCATCAGTGCCAAACTTTTTTTGCAGCTTTAAAAGATCTGCTTTTGAAATACGTGCCATAGTGCGCGCTCCTTTGTTAAGGGTTGATGGTTATATAGGTTGTAAATGATTTTTCTGGTTTACTATTCAGATTTCTTCAATATCAATCACATTATGTCATGTAAAATATAATCATGTAAAATAATTAAGCAAACATAAATAATTTTTTTTAAAAAAATCAATTTTCCCAAAAAACTCCCTTATATGTACGGCTTTATTTAAAGTAAATTGTCAAAAATATAAAAAAATTAAAAAAAAGACAGAAACCCCGGGAAATTGAAGGTTGATAATTGATTGATTCGGCGATTATCACATGGATTGATCTGTTAAAACTGATTGTAAAAGTCAAAATAAATAATTTCTGATATTTCAATATGTCAAAAAAAGGATAAAGAAATTTTTACAGGAGGATATTTTCGGTACTAAATCCTTCTGAACAGATTCTATTGTGCTCTAAAAACTGTATTATCCCTTGACCTAACATAATGAGAGTGTTTCTCGCATTGTACATTTAAAGATCCCGTGATCATGGGATTGTATTATTATGCTGTTACATCATGCATTCTGAGTGGGTTCAGTAGTAAAGAAGCATACTGATGAATGACAATTCAAACTGGACTACAGATGAAAAGTCATGGAAAAACATATTGCTTTTAATTTCGAGAATATATGTAGTTAAAAACGACGGGGAGGCAACAACCTCCCCAATACCAGACTAATAGACAGGTTTGCGTTATTTTCTAAAGAACTCATCATACAATGCATTGAGCGCTTTAGATTCATCGGATGCATCAATACCGAAAATGATACTCATTTCAGAGCTTCCCTGATTTACCATTTTGATGTTGACTTTTGCACGTGAGAGTGCGGTTGCAGCCTGGCCTAATACACCGATTTTGTGAATAAGCCCTTCACCCACAACAGAAACAAGCGCAATTCCGAATTCTGATCTGATATCATCAGGCTGCAGCTGTTCAGTTATTTGACGCACAATATTATTAACTGCTTCCGGTTTGAGTTGTGTCTGATCAAGAATTACAGAAATATTATCAACACCTGATGGGCAATGTTCATATGATAAACCCAGATCTTCAAAAATTGAAAGAAGTTTACGTCCAAATCCTTTTTCACGGTTCATCAGAAATTTCTGAAGGGTAAAGCTGCAATAACCGCCACCGGATGCTACACCAATGACATCACGTTCGGATGGCAGTCTTTCGGAAATAATCAATGTACCTGGATTTTCAAGATTGTTTGTGTTTCTGAGCCGGATTGGAATTTTCTTACGCATTACCGGCTTGACAGCTTCCTCGTGAAGAACATTGAAACCAATATAGGAAAGCTCTCTCATTTCTCTGTATGTTAAAGCTGGTATAAGTGCAGGTTTATCAACAATCAGCGGGTGTGCACTGAAAATACCATCAACATCTGTCCAGTTCTCGTATTCTGCAACATCAAGTGCTTCTGCGAGAATTGCTCCTGTCAGATCAGAACCGCCCCTGCTGAATGTTGCAACATCGCCCTCTGCTGTGATTCCGAAAAAGCCGGGAAACACAACAACCTGTTCTGCACATACTTTTTTAAGTGATGCAAGGCGCATTGTTGATTCAGGAAGTGGTTGTGCGTCACCAAACACCGGTGTAACAATGAGACCGCCATCTTTTGGTGATACATATAAAGCTTTGATACCGATTGTGTTGAGATACTCTGCAAATAATCTGCAATTAAGATCCTCTCCGGCAGCGACAATAAGGTCTCTGAATTTGCCAGGGTGCTCTTTTGAAGATGCAAGGCGGTTATCAAGATCCGAGAGCACCTCGTTAATCTTCTTCACCGGTACCTTAAGAGGTTCGAATATTGACAAAAAGCGTGTTTTGATATCGCTTACAACCGATGAAAAGTCTTCTCCCTTGAGCGCTCTTTTGGTTGCATCGATAAGCATGTCTGTTACCTTGACTGAATGGCCAGGTGCTTTACCGGGTGCAGAAAGGACAATACAGCGTCGCTGTGCATTCAGACCCATAATCTTGACAATCTGCTGCATTTTGTCGCTTGTCGCAACAGACGTACCCCCGAATTTGCAAATTATAAAATCCATAAAATCTCCGGTTACATGGTAAAAGTATATTTATTTTCTTATCTGTTTATTTTCTGACAATCGATAATTCTGCGGGGTGGGGCCGGTGTGACGTTTAAATGCACGTGTAAAGGAGTTGCTGTTTGGATATCCAACCTTAGAAGCAATATCAGTAATTGACATTTCAGTTGTTTCAAGAAGATGCTTTGCGTGCTCCATCCTTACACCGGTAATATATTGGTAGAGTGTTCTGCCAGTCTCTTTTTTAAAGATAATGTTCAGGTAATTTATATCAACGCCGCACTCACGCTCAAGATTATTCTGATGATGCATATCAAAATAATGTTGATCCATAAAACTTTTAGCCTTAACTACCAGACTTTTAGCCTTGTTCTTCGGGAATTGTGTTTCCTCGATTAAAATCAAACCTTTGTTAAAGAGAACGACAAGGATTTCAAGAAGTCTTGAGATTGTTGCTAAACCAAGAATCTCTTTTTTATTGGACAACACCATAAGTAAATCAAAAACCAGATTTTCAAAGTAAAAACGGTCATTTTCTTCAAGTACGAGTTTTCCCTCAACTTCTGAATTCCAGTAACACTTGGCGTTTTGTGACGGTAGAAACGAAAAAAGAAGCTGAAAACACTCGAAATTACCCTTCTGGTGAAGGTATGTATGACGTTCTCCTCTGTCCATAAGGCCCAGAAGTCCCGGGCGGGCAGTACCAAAACTTTTGCGGGTTACGTTTTGCAATATTCCGGTTCCATCAACCTGATACCATAACCGGTAGCAATCCTGTTGGAATTTTAATTGTGATTTGAATTTCGATTGGTCTGTATCAGAAAATTCCAGGTAGTCAAGACTGTGAATGATTATTTTCAGTTTTGATAGTTCAATCAGTGGCATTCCTGACCATTGATTGAGACATGCAAAGGTACGCAAAAAAGGATATACCCGATGTTGATCGAACACAGGATTTTTAAAATTATTAAGTAGTTCATGACGTGTTGGAAACATTTAACCTGAAAATATATTATTGCATACAGGTATTGTTTGAAATATTATCTGGCGGAAACTATATTGGAGTAGTTAATATATGTATCACTTCTTACGAATGCAGAGTAGTCCTCAAAAAATATGGCTTCCGTATCGTCGGATTCAAACCGGTTTATATCAGAAGAGAGTTCACTGGCTCTCTATTTAAAAGAAATCAGTAAAAACAAGACACTTACACTTGAAGAAGAGGCTGTGCTTGCTGTGAAAATCCGTCAGGGTGACCGCAGAGCTCTTGAGCGTCTTGTGAAAGCTAATTTGCGTTTTGTTGTAAGCGTTTGTCGTAACTATCAGAATCAGGGTTTACCGCTCAGCGATCTTATCAATGAGGGGAATCTTGGACTTATCAGGGCGGCCAAACGATTTGATGAGAAGAAAAATTTCAAGTTTATCTCCTATGCGGTCTGGTGGATTCGCCAGGCGATTCTTCAGGCGTTAGCTGAACAGTCACGTATAATAAAACTTCCTCTAAACAGAGTTGGTACAATTCATAAAATTGGAAAGACTCAAAGTCGTCTTGAGCAGAAACTTCAGCGTCTTCCCAATATAGAGGAGATTGCTGAGGAACTTCAGATTGAGGAAGAGGAAGTTCAGGAGACCATTAAAATCGGCAATACGCATATGTCACTTGATGCGCCACTTCAACAGGGTGAAGATGCGAAGCTGATTGATATGCTTCAGGATGAGAATCAGGAGCGTCCGGACCATGGAGTCCTTGATATTTCACTTCAAGGTGAAATTGATAAGACACTTGATACTCTTTCAGAACGGGAAAAAGAGGTGGTCAAACTGTACTTTGGTATCGGAGAGGACACCGCTCATACGCTTGAAGAGATTGGACAACGTTTCAATCTTACACGTGAGAGGGTACGTCAAATTAAAGAAAAGGCGATAAGAAGGCTGAAACATTGCTCGAGGAGTAAACGTCTGAAAATATACCGGAATAATATGTAAATATGTATATCATAGTAGTGATCAGTCGCGACTGATCACTACATATTATGCTAAGATAGGCAAAAAAAAGAGGCAGATTTTTATCTGCCTCTTTTTTATGAGTGGTGCACATTATTTCGAGTTGGGATCTTTAAATCCAAATTCGTTCATCAATTTGTCGGTAAGTTTTTCAAGAAATTCGGGTGTATTGTAATAACCGTTTTCAATCTTCTCTCGAACCTCAGCAATTTTTTCCATACGGACTTCCGGATGAACAGAAAGTGATGCCTCAATAGCCTGAAACTGTGCCTTAGTTTCGCTCAGGCGTTTTGCACCAGCAGAGAACTCTGATTTGTCGGTCTTACCAGTTTTCTGGTCTTTTTCGACCTTTTTAGCGTTCTCAATCTTTCTTAGCTCTGTGCTGTATGGTTGGGATACTGCATGTATACGCATTATCCATCACCTGCCTTTCCTTTAATACCTATTTATCATATCGGCACTTATTTTTAAACCTTTAATTAAAAATGAAAAAAAACAGCGGAATTGTCAAATAAATTTAAAAATCTCTTGAAAATCATAACATTATGCATTATTCCCTATTTCTCAATATCACAAGTTGTATAAATAGTGAAAATTTAAAAGTATTGAATTGGTTATTTTGCGATGAATGTATACAACATTAGTAGCCTTTAATATGGGTTGCTTATTTAGATCTGATGGTGGAATAAAATATTTGGACGAATGATCATCTGTCTCTGCATGCAAATGCATGGTCGGTTGCTCATAATGTATGGGCGAATAATGATTCGCCCCTAAAGATCACTTTACAGTTCCGATCATGTCAAACATTGGCAGATACATCGCAATAAGAATACCACCGATGATTGCACCCATGACAACAATCATTATAGGTTCAATTACCGAAGTTAACGCTTCAACTGCAGCGTTAACTTCTTCTTCATAAAATACTGCAATTTTTTTCAACATTTCTGCAAGGTCACCAGTTTTTTCACCAACTGCAATCATGTGAATAACCATTGGGGGGAATACCCCGGTTTCTTTTAGTGGATCTGCAATATTATTACCACCTGAAATTTTTTCCAGTGTTCTGAAAATTCCCTTTTCGAGGACTTTGTTTCCGGCTGTTTTTGCAGTGATGTCAAGTGCATCAAGAATTGTTACACCGCTCGTCAGAAGTGTAGATAGTGTTTGCGAAAAACGGGCGATCGAACTTTTTCGCTCAAGATCACCGTATACAGGTACCTTGAGTTTAAATGAGTCAATATTCATCCGGCCGTTTTCTGTTTTGTAATATGACATTAATCCAAATACAGCTCCTATTCCCGCCAGAATAAGCAGGAAAATATAGCGCTGAAGAAATGTTGAGAGTCCCATAACTATTTTTGTTGGAGTTGGAAGTGAACCACCCATATCTGTAAACATCTGGGCAAACGTTGGCACAACAAAGGTAAGCATCGCGAATGTTGCGCCGACCGCTACGACAAGGACAATCACCGGATAGGTCATTGCACCTTTGATCTTACGACGTAATGCTTCAGCTTTTTCCTGATAATCTGCCAACCTGTTCAAAACGCCATCAAGGTTACCTGATGCCTCACCGGCCGCAACCATGTTGCAATATAGACCATTGAAGACCTTCTTGTGTTTTCCAAGTGCATCGGCAAGTGTACTACCACCTTGAATATCTCCACTGATCTGTTTTACCGCCCCGGCCAATGTTTGATTTTCAGTTTGTGCTGCGAGAATATCAAGGCATTGAACAAGGGGCAAGCCAGCTGATGTCATTGCTGCAAATTGACGGGTAAAGCGGCTTAGATCGGTGAGTTTGACACCACCACCAAAGTTTAGTTTAAGTTCCATTGCTTTCGCTTTTATTGACACCGGACGAAGTTTCTTCTTTCGTAAAAGACTGATAACTTCATCCCTGTTTGATGCCTGAATATCACCTTTAACCTGCTTTCCAGCAGCTGTTACTCCAACATATGTAAACTGCGGCATTTTTCTCTCCTGACCTGAAAATCAGCACTACTGATTGCTCAAAATATACTATTCGACAAAAATAAACAACGACCTAATTAGATTGCATGCTCCTTCTACTATAAAAGACATTTGCATGCGTCTCCAGGCATTCACATCCCTCATATCTTCATTCTCCACCAAGCATTTTCATCATCTGATCCGGGTCCGGGCTCCTTCCAAGAGCATCCTGCTTTGTAATCAACCGCTTTTGGTAGCAGCGCAACAACTCCGAATTCATTGTTTGCATTCCGAATTTTTGCCCGATTTCAATCATACCCTGTATCTGATGAATCTTGTCATCACGAATAAGCGATCGGATTGCCATTGTTGCAACGAGAATCTCACAGATCATTACACGTCCGCCACCGATTTTAGGTAGAAGCGACTGACTTATAATCCCCTCGAGTACCATTGCAAGCTGTGCTCTTACTGTTGCCTTTTGATCTGCTGGAAAAACGTCAATAATTCTGTTAACAGTCTGCGCCGCACTATTAGTGTGGAGTGTAGCGAGTGTCAAGTGTCCGGTTTCTGCAATGCTCAGAGCTGCCTGAATTGTCTCAAGATCGCGCATTTCACCGATAAGAACAACATCCGGGTCTTGACGAAGTGCAACACGGAGCGCTGAACTGAAGCTGTTTGTGTCCTGATGTACCTCGCGCTGATTAACCATGCATTTTTTATGTTTATGGACAAATTCGATAGGATCTTCGATTGTAAGGATATGTCCTTCCCGTTCACTGTTAACTTTGTCAACCATCGCTGCAAGTGTGGTTGATTTTCCACTACCCGTGGGGCCAGTGACAAGAACAAGACCGTTTGGTCGTTCTGTCAATTTTGTGACTACTTGCGGTAATCCGAGCTCTTCAAGAGGTCTTATAAGATAAGGTATTTGGCGTATTGCGGCTGTACAGCATCCCCGTTGAAGATATACATTGGCACGGTAACGGGCCAGATTTTGAACACCAAATGAAAAGTCCACCTCTTTATTTTGTTCAAACGATTTTTTTTGTGCATCATTCATGATACTATATGCAAGTTTCAGCACCTGATCACTTGTCAATTTTTCATTGTCTTTGGGCACCAGGCTGCCATCAACACGGTAGAGTGGGGGAGAACCTGCTGTCAAATGAAGATCTGAGGCTTGAATGTCACCCATACGTTTTAACATGTCGTGCATTGAAAGCATTTTTTATCCAATCGTGATTGAAATAACTATGTTTATTTATAAAATCAAACGTTATCTATTACTTGACTACGTTGTAGCACCAACAACCTCATTTACAGTTGTAATACCGGCTTTTAATTTTTGAAGTCCAACCATTCGCAATGTCAGCATGCCCTCCTCAACAGCTTTGGATTGGATCGTAAACGGAGGTGCTTTGTTGATTATTAAATCCTGAATGGCTGAAGTTATCGGTAAAATTTCATATAATCCACATCGACCTTTGTAACCGGTGTTGTTGCATGTTGAGCATCCCTTTCCCTGATATATGGTCAGATTATCAAGTTCTGACTTTGTCAAATGCAAAAATGGAAGCATCTCGTGTTTTGATGGATCAATCTGCTCTTTACAATCGGGACATATTTTACGGATAAGGCGCTGGGCAACGATACATCGAACCGCTGATGCGCTCAGAAACGGATCAACACCCATATCGGTCAGTCGCGTTAATGTACTCGGTGCATCGTTTGTATGTAGGGTACTGAGAACCAGATGGCCTGTGAGTGCTGCCTTGACAGCAATTTCTGCAGTGTCAAGGTCACGTATTTCACCTACCATAATTACATCAGGATCCTGCCGTAAAAAGGAGCGAAGCGCGGCAGAGAAGGTCAGGCCGATATCGTGGTTGATATTAATCTGATTAATTCCCTCAATGTTGTACTCAACAGGATCCTCAGCTGTCATGATATTGATATCCGGTTTGTTAAGAGCACTCAGCGCGCTGTACAGAGTTGTTGTTTTTCCACTACCGGTTGGTCCCGTTACAAGCAGCATTCCATATGGTGCAGCAAGTGTCTGCTGAATGTTCATAAGGCCACGTTCAGGAATTCCGAAATTAGCAAGATCAAGCATAAGGTTTGATGCATCCAGGATACGCATAACAATTTTTTCACCAAATATTGTTGGTGTTGTACTCACACGTATGTCTATAGTTTTAAAACCCATTTTGATTTTAATACGACCATCCTGGGGTAGTCGTTTCTCTGAAATGTCAAGATCTGCCATGATTTTTATTCTTGATGTTACCGCACTCCTTAGTCGAAACGGTAATGGAGATGACTCAATCAGAACACCATCAAGCCTGTATCGTACCCGCAGAATTCTCTGATATGACTCAATATGAATATCACTCACACGTCTTCTGACCGCTTCAAGAATCAAATGGTTTACAAGTTTGACAACCGGAGCTTCGGCCACTGCTGATGCAATATCTTCGGGTTCGTCCTTATCTTTTTCTTCAGCAAGAACTTCAAGGTTTTCACCTTTCAAGTCTTCTATTATATTGTCAACCTCATGGGAAGCTTCATAATTTGCATTGATTGCATCAACAACTTCTCTTGATGATGCCAGAACTGGTTTTATTGCGCATCCGGTCAGAAATTTGACCGCATCAAGCATGAAAATGTTTTTAGCGTCACTAATCGCAACAGTTAATACACGATTCGTTTTGTTGATCGCAATCATCTCGTATTTCTGTGCCATGTCAAAGGGAATCAAATCAACTACTTCAGAATCAAAAACGAGATCCTTTAGACTTAGTTTGCCCATATTGAGCTGTTTTGCCAGAAATTGCGATATGACATTTTCATCGGCAATAGCACCGGTTGAAATAAGAGCCTCACCAAGCATACCACCATTGAATGTCTGATGTTTCAAACCCTCCAGAAGCTGCTCTTTGGTGATTACACCATTTTCTACAAGAATCTCACCTATTTTTTTTGACATATATGTTCACGTAATCAATTAAAAATGTTGAAATTAAAAAATCTCTCACGTTAGATTATACAGTTTAGGAGCGGGATGCATCAAGTAAGATTTTAGGGGATAATGGTGAGTGCCGGGTAAAACCAAAAATCATAGCAGATAATGGACCACCATGAACTAACAGAATGGTCTATCATCTTAAATCAATGAATTGACAAACGGTTATTTGTAAATAATCTTAAATACAATAATCACTGATGCCAGAAGTAGTGTGACACCGTTTGCAAGGATAATCGGCAACTGCTGCATTGTAATACCATAGATCAACCACAAGATAAGACCAGCAGAGAACACTATAAACATACTCATTGACAAATCTTTTGTTGAACGGGTTTTCCATACCTGGATCACCTGTGGAAGAAAAGATATGGATGTTAGTGCACCTGCAAGAAATCCAATTATTTCGATTAATTTCATGATTTTTTAATGTCCTTCCCCATAAATACTATCCTCTATGAGGCATCGAATATACATCGTGCCTTACGATAAATCTGCTTTTGTGAACACCAGCCGGAGCTGCATGCGATAAATAAATCTGACAGAATAATCTGCCTGATATCCGGCAAGGTTGAAAGAATATACACAATATTAACAGCAATTTAACCATTATCATACAATTCGGATCTGGTAAAACTCTACAATATTATTGCATTTGCCTGGATTTTTAGAAGAAATTGCTGTGTATTGACCTGCTATTATTTGAATATTAAATTCTGTGTGGTGATCAGGATAAATGGGTTTCGTTGAGGAGTGTGTTTGCCAGAAACAATATAAAACCTTGAATAATCACTCCAGCGTGATGAAGATCTGGCACCAATCGGCAAATATCAGATATCTTCTTTTTCTATTTTCACTACTTGACGAATTGGTAGGCCGGCTATTGCCGAAAGAATGGTTTTAGATGGAATGATTGTGTTTTTACGGACAAATGAATACTGACCTATGACACTGTTTTCATTGATAACAACTCCCGGACTGATATAGCAATGCTGTCCGATTGCAGAATTATTGCCGATTTTAATATTGTCAAGTAACAATTTTCCCCTTTCGAAGGTATGACAGGAAACATCTGTTTTCCCGCCAATAACAACATTATCACCGATTTCAAGCAGGTAGGCATCATTAAGAAACCATGTATTTATCTGTACATTTTTTCCGATTTTTGCTCCAACAATACGGAAAAAAAGACGCAGAAGAAAACTCATCGGAATAAACTGAAGAATCATATAGCCAGCAATGTTGTAAAGACCGCTGTATAAAAGCCATCGCAACATAGTTATTGATGAAACCGGATATGTTCCAGCTTTAATGCCAGTGGAGATTAATCTTATTAGTGAACCAAAGAGAATTACCCCCCATGAAAAGAAAACAATTATACTTAATCCACATGCGAGTGCGAGGAGTAATATTGATTTATATGATTCATGATCCGGGAGATACTTCCAGGTTTTAATGATGATAACGAGTCCGGGAAATAATGCTGTACCGACAACGAGACCATAGAATATATTAGTCATAGATGTTAATAGTCCGCTAATCAAAGGTGATTTAATGATCATTAAAAGAAATTTTTTCATTGCAGTGCAACCGTATTGTTAGGGTGTTAGTGATTTCAGATCATTTCCCGTTTAAAAAGCTCTTTGCGGATTTCGGCATGTTTTGTTGCGTCAATAGGATAAAAGTAAAGAATAATTAGTCCAATGATAATGAATGCAATGGGTATCCATACCAGCAGTGCATTAATACCCCGTATTGCGTCAATAGACTGTTCAAGAATACGTCCTCCCTGTTCCTGTTTGAATCCACTCCAGGTCAGAACCCAACCGTTGATTGTTGCACTTAATGCCATACCCAGTTTCTGCACGAAAAACCATAACCCGTAATAAATACCCGCATGACGTTGGCCACTTTGAAGCTGTCCATACTCAACGACATCAGGAATCATAGACCAAAGAACTATAAAAAAAGATGACAATCCGATACCGCAGATTACAGCGAGTGTATAAAATAGTACTTGTCCGTAGTTCAGTCCTGTAAAGATTATACCGATAAGGCCACTTCCGAATACAGCCATACCGGTAAATAATGCTATCTTTTTACTGAACGCGTTTGACACCAATGCCCATAAGGGTAATGCTGCAATTGATGCTATTACCAATACACCCATGATTATACTCGACTGAATATTACTTGTCATTTGAAGTGTATACTTGACATAGTAAATAAAGATGCCGGATACACCTGTCGTAGCAATCGTTAGAAGTAAGTATGATGAAACCAGAAGAACAAAAGGCTTATTTTTAAATGCATCAAGCCAGATCCTGAGTCTGATACCATCTGATTTACTGATCACAATATCGTGCCCTTTTGTTGAGAAGTAAGCGGTAAGCCCTGATATGAACATTACAAAACAATAGATTGCAGCCATACCGGGATAACCAAGACTCTTTGATCCGGCCAGAATCTGGGTGAGACCAGCACCGATAATCATTGCTAAAAGGGAAAATACCATTCTGACAGCGGTGATTGATGTACGTTCGTTATAATCGTGCGTAAGATCAGCAGTCATACTTCCATAGGGAATATTAAACATTGTAAACGCAGTTGAAAAAAGTACAAATAAGAATGAGTATATTACAAAACGGGAAATGTCGGAACCGGGGAAATCCAACCAGAGGAGAAAAAATGTTACGATAAACGGAACAATAGCTATGATAAGCCAGAAGCGATGTTTTCCGGATTTTGATTTTGTGTTGTCAACAATCATACCCATTACAGGATCGGTAAAGCCATCCCAGATTCTGCCGATAAGTAAAACAAGCCCAGCAAGATAGGGTGGAAGTCCGACTATCGCATTAAGAAAAAAAAGATAGAAAAAATTAATGGTATTAAATGCCAATCCATTGACAATATCACCTGAACCATAAGCAATTTTAATAGAAAGCGGGATTTTTAGTTCATTTTGCAATACACGCTCACTTTGAGTGGCTTTCATGTACATTCCTTTCCAGGAAATTAATTATTTGAAGGGATTGCAATTTGTCTTGCTATATAAATTATACCACTTAAAAATACAACTTAAAAATCGGAGCAGATAAAAGCAACAGAATGTAGTAATAAATTCAAGAGTGCTGGATGTTCGTGATAGTAGAATGAATGTATATGCTAATAACGTCAAGTAACGTCAAGCATAATGTTGCATTAGCGGAAGTTCTATTGTAAAAGTTAGTTACTTTGCCAGATTCAGATTGAATAATAAAATTACCACCAATAGTTACACGGATGAATATTGCGGTTGCATCCATTCCGACTTCCCGTCCTGAGATCGCGGTTACTTCGTTCGTCTTATGGAGGGAATCCGGATCTTTTAGTTCATACGTTATGTACATCGCAGCAATTGAGTGCATTTCTTTAATCAGATTTCGGTGTCAGAACCTCCCCCGGTTTCATAAGAGGGTAATTGCAGTATCAGGTGTTTAGTAAATTGCATAATGTAAATACATAATCTTTCGTTGAACAATCAAATAGGCAATCATGACAGCTCTCGCGATTCAATAACAAAAACAAACGATTATTTCTTCTTTAATGGCTTTTGTAAAAAATAATCCCGTGCAGTTTTGAAGATAAAAGTATCAAATTTCCAGCCGGTAGAAATCTTGTGAGGGGGCACAGAGATAAATTCTTGCCGGACTGGAAATTTGATTGTATTGTGAGCGTATCCTTTATCTAAATTTGACAGATGAAAAATAACTACTGCTATTTGTTAACTTGAGCATTGAGTACCTTTTTCACCCGGATGAATCATACTCCAATTATTGGTTATAAAAGTTTTTGTATACTCTGTAAAAACTATATTAAAAATAGTGCTTGAATCTTACCAGCTTGTCATCACTACGTTGATTCATAAAGCACAGTTTTACCCAGTCTGCAGAGCGCGCCGTATATGCCATCGTGCATTCGTCAATATATCCTTTAAATGTATATTTACTACTTGCATCTGTCCCAATCCGAAGATTATCGGTATTGGAAATAGTTCCAACAGTTCGAATGTCACCTGAAGAATAATATAGCTGACTGATTCCGTCAAAATATAACTTGCAATTGCTATTATCTGACCTGTCAATCACAACAGTAACATTGTGCCATGTGGTAGTATCATTCAATCCAAGCATTGTGTAAAAATTGAAGGTTCCATTATCACCCCATGCGTATCCATCGGTGGCAATTATGCAATGAAACTGGTCAAAATAATTAAATCCTATGCTCCAACCGTATGTTGCTGATGGGGAAGCACCAAAACCCGGGCTTTTAGCGATAATGGTATTCAGCCCTGTACCGGTGCGTTTGTACCATGCGCTTATTGTAAAATTGCTCATTCCCGGATTTAGAATATTTCCGAAATCTCCATATCCTGTGCTGTCTGCACTTAATTGACACATTCCTATCATTCCAGGTCGTTGTTGAAATGTTCCTTGTCTTGTTCCTGTAAATTGATTCACTGATGCATCTGTCAGTACATTTGACGTATCCCCAAGATGCCATACTCCCGTATAACCACTGGAAGAATCAAATACAGGCGAATACATTCGTGACGTTGAAATAGCTGGATTACCATAATACATGGTGATTGATTGTTTGTCGTTATTCCCGTAGACGGTATCAACCTTTACCCATAATACAGCTTTTGATGAAACTGTGTCCCAGAATTCAATCTCAAACGGCAACACTGTGTTGTCTTTTTTTGTAAACTTGAGATCAGAGCCATCAGGACTTGCCTGTGAAAAGTCAAAGTTACTTTTCGATAAACGGATCAGAACCGGGAATCCTGTTACATTGGAGGGGATATTTGCCCCCGTTTCTGTTGTATTTAACTGTATTGATATTGCATGTTTCCATGCTATGTTGCTTAATTCAAGAGTGTCACCACCCAATACCGGTACATGATACCGGATCGTTCGTGATGATGAATCATCTAATGAGAGAAATTTAATTGACTCAATTATACCTTGCGGAACAGAGTCAAGATATACATGATTATCCAGGGTTTTGGTAATGTGGCTTGATGCAATATTTGTACCCGGAATGTAAAAGAATCCTCTGGAAAAATCTGCATTATCAGGAATTGCAATCCGTAAATATCCTGGAGTGTCAAGTGTATCATCAGGAAGTTTTACGTCATCACTGTCATTGATAGAACATGAGAAATAAGAACGGGTTGCACGTAATGGATGATTTGCGGTGATAGTAAAAGAACCACTATTAAGTGAATCAAATATGTATAAACCACTGTCATTTGTGATAGCTTGATAGATAGTACTGCTTTTAGAAATACCAGGGATATAATCTGATGGCATGCAGAAAACAAGAGCTTGTGATGCCTTTGTACCGTCATTATTGATCAGAACTCCTGCGATACGTGCATTTCCGGTGTTAGTTGATCCTCCGGAAAAATCAGGCCCCATACCACATTGACAAATGAATATAGTGATGAGTAATAGTACTGTTATGCGCTTTTTCACTTTATATTCCTGCCCTTTGTCTTAATTTCATCAGCATGAGTACTTACTGGAAAGAGCTGAATATTTAACTGGTATACAGCGCTGCTATTTTCATCCCGGTTAACAAGAGAAACAATTCGTTCCTTGAAAGCTGTTATCTCTACATCAAGAACAGAATAAAGTGATTTTGATATTCCAATTGTCAATCCAGAAATATGACGTTCGTTCCGGTTAATTTCATCGATAGCTTTGGCTGCTTTAAGAAGCATGCTCCGGTTAAAATGACGGATTGCGATAAGTCCAATGTCACCATCAGCAGCGATAGCTGTATCTACCTGTTCATATATGCCATGATCATTCTTTTTAATAAGATTCAGTTTTAAAAGAAGTTCAACTGAAGCTTTGGCTTCAGACGATGTTATTGATGGCCGTACTGCGTCTGCGAGCAGTTGATAGTCATCCTGGAAATTATACAGCGTAACAAGTTCTCGTATGACAACGTTATACCAGTTGCTGAAATACTCATACTGTGCGTTGGTCAGTGCTTTCTCTGATACCATATTGCGCATCGATCTGATTACTGCATAATGCTCCTGCTTCTCTTCAGGATTGTCCGATTGATCAAAAAGAACAAGCTTCTTAAAATAGACAGTTTCTTTTTTATTAAGATTGAGAGCTGCAGCAAATTTGTCAATTGATGATGTACCAAGATTACGCTTGCCATCAATGACAAGTTTGAAAAATACCGGCGATGATATCCCGGCTTTGGCGTTAAACACCCGATATGAGAAATTTCTATTTGCATTCTTTTTAAATGCATAATAATCTGCAAGAAATTTCCTATAATCCATATATTCAAATATTGAACGCATAGACCATAATATATGTAATATTTGCTGGTTTAGCAGAAATTGTATCGATACGATAATAAAATCTGTATCCTGACAGGATACAGATTTTTCATGTAATGCATTGAAATTAATGAAAAAAGATATCTTGCACGAAAATATATCAGATTTTTAGGATACAGTATGTCTAATGTTTCAGATATCAGTCTCCTGATGATAATTAACTCAGGCAGGAATTATAAACAGCCATTGTATACAAGTCACCTTGAGCGCTTAACCTCCAGTATCCGTTACACTGTTGCCCAAAGAGTGTGTTTGAATAAAATTGCAAAAAGTGGTTATTGTTTTTTTGTGTATACTCCGCTAAGTTTTATGTACTTTGCATGACGCAACATCCCGCAGGCAATATGTTCGTAGCCGAGTTTTTCCATAATCTGTTTAATCATATTGTTAATCATCACCTCGACATCATCATCAGGGAATTTATCAGACTTAATATAGTGTCCGTAATTGGTCTCGATATATTCAAGATGGTGCCAGAGCGGTGGCTTTTTTTCCTGTACAGCATCAAGCATCAATTGAATACTTTCCTTTTTCGTAAAATAACTCCAGATTTCTTCTGCAAAAGGTTCTTTAAGCAGGTATTCAAAATGCCCGCCAATATATGAAGAAAACGGCAGTACGGGTATTTCTGCAATCATGATATCCTCACTCATTCACAATTCGAAAATTATCATTTTACAACTTACAAATAACTTTAAACCAGTCCGGTATTGTGATTATCGGCTCTGAAAGATTTCTGCTCCAGACAGTACTTTTACCAACGCTTTCTTTTAGTGTAAATCCGCAATTGCGATAAAAGGATGCAGTCTGAATGTTTTTCTCTGATGGTATATATATTCCGGTCGCTTCACTGATTCCACGATCTTTCATAAAATGTAATATTACAGAAAGAAATGCAACCTCAACATCCTTACCCAGTACTCTGCAGCTTAGAAGAAAAAGTTCTATTAACGAGTTTCTGATTAATGAAACGCCAATAATTCCATACTCACCAAATGTGTCCTGCATCTCCATCTGCAGAAGATAGGTATATGGTTCTTTACTAACCATTTCAAGTTCTGAATGTGTAAATCGTTTCGTGGTTAAATTGAATTGATTCGTTTTGTTTATTAACTGTACAACACGCGGCATCGATTCCTTGCCGGTTTGACTTACTGTAATTGTAAGTCCGGACTTGCGTAAAAAGTCTGCAATATTCGTTTCTATATCCCGGGACTTTTTCCGTAATTTGTCCATGGAAAAGTATGCATTTTTCTTAAGATCATCTTTTGTCAATTGTATCGGCCAGAACCGGCTGCTTCTCCTGAGTGTATCAACGTACCCGCAAGGATCTTCCGGCAGTTCAAGCACCTCAACATCGGGCAGGGTTTCTTTGACTAATCCCCGTTCTGAAGGATTATCGTCAATGAACATGATTGAGTCCAACCCGATATTAAGCTCTCGGGCGATACTTAAAATGTTAAGTACTTTGTTATCCCAGTTTATCCGGAATGCTGCAATCATTGATGGTTTCAGGACCATATGAGGATGAGTTTCAATGATCTCCAGAGCATCACAGGTATTATTCTTGCTGCAAACAGCAAGCAGTATTCCCTGTTTGTAGAGTTTTAAAAGCTCCTTCTGGAAGTCAAAGTACGGTTTGCCATCCCCCTGAGGATCAAGGACAAGAAGTGATAGTTCACTCTCTCCGGCAACACCACCCCATAATGTATTGTCAAGGTCGAGAATGATGCATTTTAACGGGTATTTTACGAATTGATCGATCATTCTCACACAATGAATGGCAATCTTTACAGTCGGTGAAGTCTGGTGACCATTATTCTCATGTGGTGACACAGAAAAATCTGAGTGCTCAATATAATTGATGTCAACAGGATAGCAATCTGTGACCGATTTACATATATCATTAACAATGTTTTGTATTGATGTAAATAGCTGCAATTGCGAATTGTCAAGAAGACGGGTTATAAAACCGGTTGGGAAACTAACCGGAGTAGGGGGGGTGAAAAGTAAAAGTTTACAATGCGATTTTTGCTTTAATTGTTCAAACGCATCGGTTAACGACCTGCAGAATGTTGAAAATGCCTGAAGCGTATCATCGAAATGATCACCCCATGTATAATCATAAATTGCTGGAACACACATCATCCAGTCAAGAGCAAGAATTAAAAAATCCGCGTTAGCAAAATCCTGAGGAATGTTCTGAAGCTCATACATCCAGTACTGCGGATCACCTGTTACTATTTCATACTCTGGCCGTATAGTATCAATTGCAGCTGCCAGTGCCTTCAGATCACAATTTCCGCATATGCCGATTATCATAAGATTTTACCCGATTACCCTTACTGTAAATTAGTAATGGTGAGATGTTGAAAATAATGCAATTAATTCTTTGACTTGTCACATGTCACGCGTCACATGGTCACTTCTTCCAAAAAAAAAAAGCTCCATCGTTTGATAGAGCCCTTTTTTATAACTGGTAACAGCTATCCTGAAATTACTTTTTAGATACTGATGGCTTTGCTGGTTTTGCTGACTCTGCAGGTGCTGCTGGCGCTGTAGTAGAATCTTTTTCGATGCCAAGAAGTTCAACTTCGAAGCAAAGTGTTGAATTTGGACCGATTTCCTGTCCTGCTTGACGTTCGCCATAAGCGAGGTCTGATGGAATCCAGAATTTATAGGTGCTGCCGACTTTCATAAGCTGGATACCTTCAGTCCATCCCGGGATTACCTGATTCAAACCAAATACAGCTGGTTCCTTACGGTCATATGAGCTGTCAAACACTTTTCCATCAAGAAGCGTACCTTTGTAATGAACTTTTACTTTATCTGTTGCAACAGGATTTACACCGGTTCCCTCTTTAACAACAATGTACTGAAGTCCGCTTTCGGTCGTTTTAACACCTTCTTTAGTCTTGTTTGAAGCAAGGAAATCCTCACCGGTTTTTTTATTACTGGCAGCTTTTGCTTCAGCCGCATCTTTTTGTTTCTTTTGAAGATCCTCACTGAAATTCGTTTGAATTTCTCTAATGCGTTCATCGGTGAGCTGTGACGGCTGACCTTTCATAGCACTTTCGATAGCTTTTGTAAGAACCGAAAAGGAAACAACAGTGTCAATATTCATATTTTTAAATGATTTACCAATATCCTGACCGATCATGTAGCTGATACTGTCGTTTTTTGTTTTAAGCGCAATTGGTTTACCTTTGGCTGTTTCTGCTGCATTACATGCAACCAGATTTAAACAAACAACAGATCCAGCTGCAAGTTTAAGCATAGATTTCATGAAAAATCCCTTTCAATATTGTAAAAAAAATGATGAGTTCATCAGATATTCTTTTCAGAAGAACAGGTTTTGAAGCAGGTAAAATACATCTGGCCAATCCGGGATCAAAGGGTTGCTATCGTTGATAGTAAGTTCTTTACTCCCTGATCTGCAGAGTCAGTACACCTTTGGCGAGCAGTGATGTTCTTATCCCTGCGTCGGTACAGTTTATTGCGGCAATATTTAATGAGTCGAGACGGCCGTTAATAAATATGTTTTTTGAAATTTCCTTGTTTGAAAGCATTTTTTGTGTCATCAATTGTGACTCAAGAATGGTCTGTTTAAGGGGGTAGGTGAGATATGGCTGCAACTTGGAGATAATAGTACTATGAAAAAGAGCGTTTGCTGTTTTGACAAGACGATTTTTAGTGTTAAGGTCAAACTCTAGGTCCTGTATGGAGATACTCTGGTTTATAGAATCGTACACTACTTTACCGATCACATATATTTTTCCCTTATAGTAGCCGCTGAGGTCAACACTGACAACCGCGTATCCATCCACCCCGTAAATGTTGACATCATTAATAATTGCTTCATATTTACCGCTGGAGAAGCTCTGACCGACAAGTAAATTGCGGGTTATCTGTGATGCACTTTCGTAGGAGAGTTCGTTGTAAAGATTTAGAACAAAAGAGGAATCGACCTGACCGGGTATTACAAATTCAGGAAGTGAGTCCTGCGTTCGGGCTTGTGGTTGCGTTCCAAAAAAAGTTTCTGCAATTGATTTTACACCAATTGATCCTTTAATTGAACCATCATTGCCCTCAAGCTGTGTCATATAGATTCCCTGAGGTTTAAGCCTGAGCCATAGCGAATCTGGATCCGATACGATCAGAATCGGGTTTTGCATTTTATACCATAGTGGTGATATCATTTTTTTGACGTCAAGAAGATCTGTTACAGCTTTGTCAATCATCTCACCAAATGTTGCCTTCTGACGGGATAGAATGAAATCTGCAACAGGTTTTACAGGAATGGAAAGAATACGTACCTTTACAACTGGATCTGATAACCATTCATATCCTTCCGACTTTGTCATAGTCACGATTTTCCAGTTGTTCTTGACAAATAATCTTGACCTGAAGGTAAGTGCAATTGATGCCTCGACGTCCTGGTACTCGGTATGGCTTAAACCAAGTGCACCGACAGTAAACTGAAACTGCATCCATATTTTTATCGGTACCCGATACAACAGTTCATCGCCGTTTAAAGAAATCGTTATGGAATCCTTTTTCCACACTTTCAGTTTTACGGGTTTTATATTTGCGATTGTCATAGTATCGGTTTCGTAGAGAACACCGTTTAGCTGCTGATTGATCATTTTCTGCGCAACATCGGTGCGAATAAGAAGTGGTACATTCAATGTGGATGGAACCGGAAGAAATAAGGGAACAGCAGGTTTTTCAATCACCACCTGGCTACCACTATCAGATGCAACTCTGCGCTGTGTGGCATCGGGTAGTGTGGATGTATTGGTAGTCGATTTATTGCAGGAACAGATAAATGAACAAACAGTTATAATAAATAATAATCCATATTTCATACTCATACCCCGGGATGTTTCTGCTTGAATGATACATATAGTATACACCATTGTACCGTGGAATTTATATGTAGCATTCAGATTTCAATGTTGTTTGATGATAAAATATATTATAAAATTGCAATGAAATGTTATAAAAGATGTATTTGTTAAGGTGTTTCGATGGTAATTATGATGGAGGTATCATTAGAATTGATGCTGGATACTGGTTTGGACAAGACGCGCCGTGTTTCAGTCTGCATCCGAATATATAATTGACAAATATAACACTGATGGATGATCGACTACTGGATCATTCTCCTCGCCCTGCAAATCCTCTCTGCTGCATTTATCGCATCAACAAGGCTTTCATGTGATGCGACACCTTTACCAGCGATATTAAAAGCTGTGCCATGACCAACGGATGTCCGGATAATCGGCAGACCAATGGTAATATTGACACCATGCTCAAAGTCGAGCGATTTAAGAGCAACAAATCCGTGGTCGTGAAGCATTGCTGCGATGCCATCAAATTCACCTTTAAAAGCGCGCATAAAAATGGTATCGGGAGGGTAGGGACCACTGACATTGATACCGGCCTTTTTGCAAATATCAATTGCCGGATTGATTTCATTAATTTCTTCATCACCAAATAATCCATTTTCACCGGCATGTGGATTCAGGCCGCCTACTGCAAGACGTGGTTGTGTGATTCCAAGCTCTGTCATCGCAGTATTAAGGAGTTTAATTGTTGCCACGACGCGGTTAGTTTTTACAAGCTCAATTGCCCTCCGTAAAGAACAATGCGTCGTAACGTGTGCAACTCCAATATTTTTAAGCAGAAAGAGCATCGAAAAATCCTTGATACCACATTTTTCTGCAAATATTTCGGTATGACCCGGATAGTCAAAACCGGCAAGATGCATCGCTTCTTTATTAATCGGGTTTGTCACGACTGCATCAATTTTTTTCGCCAGTGCCAGTTCAATGGATTTTTCGATATACTTAAATGATGCAAAACCGCAGGATTTTTGTACTTTTCCGATTTCAATAGATCCAGGATCAAGGATTTGCATATCAAGCACATTAATACTGCCATCCTTGAAATTACTGTAATCAGCGAGCACATGTACATCCATTGTGGGCGTATAGTGCCGGCATGCATCCTGAACTGCGGTTGCATCACCGATAATAATTACATTTGATTGCACCCGTTTATCTGCAAGTGCTTTACAGGCAATTTCTGGCCCGATTCCGGCTGGATCGCCAAGCGTAAGTCCAAGCATGGGTGTAGGTGTATAAGATATATTTTGATTGTAGTCTGAATGTTTCAATGAACCGCTCTCCATCTGAAGTATCTATTGAACTAACGTTGCTGATTGCGGTGCGTACCCGTAATCTGTTGAATTGTTCTGGAATAAAATTTAATTGAGGGCACGATAAAAAGTGTAAGTAAAGTTAATTAAGCGCTAAACTTTCCAATAATGTTTGCCGATAGACTAAATATGAACCAGATGAAATTACACTTAATCAACAAAGCACGGGAACTCTATAATGATATTCATCCGTGTACGAACAGGGTGGACCTTTCGGAATGCTTTACGACAGAGGGAGATTTACTGATATTCTGGTTTAACACCAGCGACGCAAGTACACATGTTATGTCTGCACAGATCGACTAAGAAATCAATGAAAAGCTATTTTTTTCTGAATTGCTGAGCAATATTCTGAAGATTGGAATCTTTCGGCGCAGATGCTTCCTTGTTCTCTTTTTGTATACGATCGTAAATTTCTTCTCTGTTTACAGAGACATTCTTTGGTGCTTCAATACCAAGCTTCACATGTCGTCCGTCAAGATCGACAATTTTAATAACAACATTATCACCGATCCGTATAGATTCGCCTAATTTTCTTGTTAAAACGAGCATGTCAATTCTTCCTCAGTATTGGTTCCCGTGTTGTATACCGGTCATCATCAATAATAATCTGCTTACCGATTTTCTTGCGCCGGTTAAGTATTATTGGACCTACAAGGTTTGCCGTTGATTCAAGTGGATTTTCCCTTATTGTAACAATTACATACAATAGTAGATCCTCTGGTGCATCCACAGCAAGGTCATCAAGCTGCTCTTTGATAATTTTAGGATCATAATCCGGCTCAAAGAGAAGAGGGTTGATAATTGCAAAACGCAGTTTTGAACCATCAATGCATACAAGCCATTCAAATGGCGCATATTCAGGAATAGAAACAATTACAAACTGTTTATTCTGTTCAAAGCCCGGAATACCTGAATTAAACGTGATGATATCTTCATTTGCGTAAACAAGATTTTTAAAAAAATCGCCCATAGAAGCACTTCTCCAGAGGGTTTATAATCATTTACTGAAATATGCTATATGCTTGAGTATATGTCAAATACGTTGCTTTGTCAAATAGAAGTTTACCATGATTTTGCTATTTGTCAGTAAAATCATGGTAATATAAAAATTATTTGAGAAGACTTAATACGTTCTGCGGTGCAGTGTTTGCCTGTGCGAGCATCGCAGTTGAGGATTGTGATAGAATCTGGTGCTTTGAGAATGCCGTGGTTTCTGTTGCAAAATCGGTATCCCGGATAACCGATTCGGCTGCTGCCATATTTGTTTCCTGATTTTCCTGGTTTGTTAAAGCATGTTCGAGACGGTTTACAACAGCACCAAGATCTGCACGTAATGCGTTGACACTTGACAATGCTACATCAAGCGAACTGATTGCCTGTGTAGAGCTTGTTTGTGTGAGAACAGAAAGACTGGCACCATTAATACCTAATGATGTTGTATTCATTGGATTAATACGATATTGAATGGTGTCTGCAGCAGCATTATTGTTTGGTCCGATATGAAGTACACCGCCCGGTAATACACCCCACGGAGGAGTACCGTTCATGAGCTGTTGGCTGTTGTATTGTGTCCCGGCTACAACTCTGTCAACTTCAGTTTTTAGCTGATTGATTTCAATTTCAATATAGCCGCGTTCTTTTGATGTTAAAGTATCATTTGCTGACTGAATTGACAATTCACGCATTCTCTGAAGCATTGATTCTACTTCTATCAATGCACCTTCTGCAATATTTATAAGCGCAATGCCATCCTGAATGTTACGTCCACCCATGTTTAAACCGCGAACCTGTGTGCGTAGCTGCTCAGAGACACTCAAGCCGGCAGCGTCATCAGCAGCGCGGTTAATACGCAGTCCTGTCGAAAGTTTTTCAAGTGATTTTTGTAACTGTCTGTCAACCTGATGAAGCGCACTACTGGTTATCATCGCGGTCACATTATGATTGATACGAGGCATAGGTCCCTCCTGGGAAAAAAATTGCTTCCTTGCAGCACCTTCGTTTTTTTTGCTGCAATCACCTGGTCTTCCTGACCTATCCTGCTTCCGTGCACTTTATTTAGAGAGCAATCTGTATGCCAATACTGAATCGTTTGTAACTAATTGAATTTCAAAGTTTCTTATAACCAATGAATTGATACCAGGAAAAATTTTCCTTTAGTTTAGAGATAATTTACCAGTGATGGCTGAATGATTTTTGCGGCAGTTTTTAATGCTGCATTATACACATTTTCCATCGTTGCATATTGCATAACGGCATCAGCAAGATCTGTATCTGCAAGCTGGGATTGAATTTCTGATGTCGATATATAGTTGCTTTCATTTCTGTCAAGGGTGGTTTCGAATCTGTTGATGCGTGCTCCGTTTTTACTTTGTGCTGAAAGCATCGCACTAAAAACCGCATCAATCTCATCAATTGCATTTTCTATACCTGGCTGATTATTCTGTACCAGATTCTGGCCGAAACGGATCATTGTACCGATCATATCGTAACCAGTCTTTGTATCCCGTGTCATCTCGTCTGCATTAATATTTATCGGCATTGTAATTCCACTTTCAATCTCTCTGTAAATTTCGCCCCAGTTTGAAATAGTATTTCCATAAATATCCCGACCTGTATTGATACTTTCAAAGCTGATTGCTACCTGACCCAACGCATAATTGGCCGTCCCCGGTGTCGCATCAACAAGCAACGCCGGATTGAGAATTGTCATTGCACCGCTCGTATAATCAATTGTATAGTCAGTATTTTCAACATAATTCACACCCGCAACAGAAATTGAAAATGAATCAGGGATTATATTACGAATTACTGTATTGTCAAAACCGTTAAAGAGCTGTACCGTTGATCCAACCGGCATACCTCCAGCGTTAAAATAAGCCATTTCCCCATTTACATAGTTTTGCGCAGTGAGATTCTGTGACTCATAGATTTGATAGGGTGCTGTTTTAGTATGAGTACCGCTAAAGATAAAATCACCTTTGTATTCAGTATTTGTCAATGCAATCATCTGTCTGAACAACTGGGTACTCTCTCTATTGAGATATGCACGTTCGTTAGCACTAAGTGTATCGTTTGAACCTTGTACAGCAAGTTCGCGTGCCCGTTGCATCAGTGTGTTCATACTGTCAAGAGCTGTGCTGGTTACATTCATATACGAAACGCCATCATTGATGTTTTTTTTGAATTGTGCAAACTCTTTGAGTCTGGTTTCAAGTTTCAATGTATTGGCTACATCAACAGGGTCATCTGATGGTTTCAGGAGACGTTTACCGGTTGCGATCTGCTGCTGTAATTTTGACATGTCATAATTACGGTCATTGATAACATGCAGCATCTGGCGATTTAATTCCTGTACAGTAATTCTCATTTGCTACTCCTTTGTGATGCAGACTACATGTTGATTAATGTGTCAAGCATGTCATTAGTCAGGCTGATTAGACGTGCAGCAGCCTGATATGTATGCTGATATTTGATCAGATCTGCCATCTCTTCATCAAGTGAAACACCTGCGATAGAATCCTGCTGTGATTCGTATTGGTCAACCAGAAACGTACGCGTTTCCAGTGATGAATTTGCTTCGTTTTTACTGAGTCCCAGAAATCCTATGACAGAACTGTAATATTCAGCGTAGGTAGCAGTATTATTTCCGACAACATCAGGTGACATTGTCAGATCGGATCGAAGCGCTGCAATTGCTACCGAGTTTGAGTTATCTCCCGGACCGGCAAATCCTCCGGTACGATATTGGAAATTTACAGTAAGATTTTGTGCATCATAACCATTATGAAGCATCTGAATGGTACCGCTGACATAATCAATGTGATAATCAATGCCTTCCTGTAAAGTAATTGATGGTGTATTGACAATTACGGAGCCGCGCATGATATTTGCTGCCGGTGTTACCGGAACAGCTCCGGGATCACGATATAGCTGAAGTGGAGGAGCTCCAAAATTGTGCATACCTGCGGCAAATGTATTTGCAATACCAGGTTCTATTTCTCCACCTGATGCCGCTGCGATGTTGTGAACACTAGCATTTATTGCAGCTGCGAGAGAAATATCGGATGCACCGGTCGTATCCGGGTTAAAAAAATTATTACCACTGTAACCATCAAGGTTATACCCTGTCACATGAAGACTGTTGACATCATGCACAATTGCAAGCGCAAGATCGTCAAGTTTTTTCTGATATTCGGGAACAATAGAATCCCGTACCTCAATTAATCCCTTTATTTCTCCACCCTGCGGCATATATGGTTTATGGGAATCGCTGAACTTTATCCCGACATTTGTCATTGATGTGCCATCGGGCATCTGAAATGATGTACTCGTTGTAACAAGTGTCTGGTAGTTTACGGGTGATACCAAAATGTTACCATTTGTTGTTACTGTGAGCTGACCAAGATCATTTTCTGTTGTGTTTATGTCAATCAACAACGAAAGATCCTTCAGAATTCTGTCCCGACGGTCACGGCTGTCATTTGCGTTCTGGTTTCCAATTTCCACAGCACCGATTTCAAGGTTTAAATTATAAATTTCTTTTACAATTTCGTTAACTTTTTCAACTCTGGTTTCAATTTCTGTATTTCGTGTCTGACGCAGATCGGTCAGTTCTCCTGCAAGATTATGAAATACATCATTAAGTATCTCGGCATTTGTTTTTACCATTGTACGTGCTGATAAATCAGCAGGATTATTTGACAGGTTTTGCCATGAATCAAAAAACTGATCAATGAATGTTTGTATTCCTGTATCCCCGGGTTCTGTAAATACATTCTCGATTGCACTTAATGATTGGTTAATCTCATCAAAATACCCTACTTCCTGGTTTTGAAGGCGTATCTGGTTGTCAATAAACCCGTTTCTCATTCTCTCAATGTTAATAACTTCAACACCCATACCCATCTGACCATACGTTGAATCGTAGCGGTAATCCGGGGCCAGATTAAGGCGTTTACGTGAATAACCCTTTACATCTGCATTGGATATGTTCTGACCGGCAACATCCATTGCAAGCTGTGAAGCCATCAAGCCGCGTGTACCAACATTTAATACTGAGAATAAGCTCATACATTAGTCCTGTTTTTTTCGTGCTACTCTATACTGTACGGTTAAACATCGTAAATGCATTATATGATGATGATGTTTTACGTGTAGCGCTATACGGCTGATATTTTTTTTGCGACTGTCTTATAAATGCAAATGTGCAATTAATAATACTCATTGCATTTTCGAGCAGAAGCTGATTTGAAACTGTCAATTTTGACAATTCGTTAATTTCCTTTAAAAGCTTACTATGCAATTCGCAGAGGCGCTGTTTGAATGATGATGGCGCGTTTTCAATCAGGTTAGCAAGTTTTGGCTCTTTTGTCTTTATACCGAGTTTCTTTGCAATAAGGACACTGTATTCAATCCGCTGTTCTTCAAGTTTCTCTATTTGACAAATCTGTTCATCATGGCGTTGCGTGAATGAATTAATTTCCGGTATATTATTTTCTTTGAGTGACTTGTTTAGCGCATGCGCTGTTTCGACAATTGCGACATGTACTTCAACTTCACTGCATAGAATACGCTCCAGTTCGTTATAAAGGTTTTCCATAGTTACAGCTCCTGATCATCCGCAAAAAGTGATTTCAGTTTAGAAACCGATTTTACATAGTTTTGAGTTTCTGCGTATGGGGGAATACCGTTATATTTATCAACTGCACCGGACCCCGCGTTATATGATGCAAGTGCAAGTTCTTCATTACCATTATACTTATCAAGCATATCACGCAGGTATTTAGTTCCACCCATAATGTTAAGCCTCGGATTAAAAACGTTATGGACACCAAGGGATCGCGCTGTTGAATCCATAAGCTGCATCAATCCTTTTGCACCGGCTTTTGAAACCGCAAACTGGTTACCTGCTGATTCCTGAACGATTACTGCAGAAATAAGGTTCTTGTCGACACTATATTTCTCACTGGCTTCATCAATCAACGATTCCCATTTTGCTACTTTTTTGGCCGGGTTGGAGGATGATGCCGTGGATTGCAACGACATTTTGTCGCTGATAAATGCGTTGCTCATCAATTGTGCCGGATTATAGGGAGTGTCAAGACCTGTAAGGTCCGGTGACTCCAATTTCTCAAGTTCTTTAACGATTAATTCGGCAAGTCCAAGATTTGATGTTGTTGTTATTGATTTTGAGTATTCACTATCAAGCATTTCTGTAAAAATCTTTTCCCCAAAACTTTGTGGCATAAGCGGATTTTCACCGACGGTTGAGCGCATTGCTTTAAGCATCATCTGGGTGAACATTGATTCAAATTCTGATGCGACCTGCTGAATTTTAGTTTTTTGCAGATCTGCTGGCGTAGTGGTTTTTATCGGTGTGATATCCATATCAACGAGTCCTTTCATGTGCAAAATACGCAAGTTGTGTGCCTGATAGAAAAAATGATGACTGAAATTAGAGCCTGTTTGATGTAAATAATTGAATATTAACCATATGAAGGAGTTCGTAAGATGATTTCCCGTGAAGGAATGGGTTGGAAAAATTTGAGGGGTGAGGATGTTTGAGGAATATAATGCCGGTGATAATGGTAAAAAAGGATCAACCGGATATCACGGTATATCACCGTAGGAACACCCCTCGTGGGTGTCCGAAACACCCCAAATATGCACAAAAAAATCGATACAACCGTACCCCAAACGAAATCATAGTTGAAACTGGTACCAATGATAATGTCGGTATGCTACTTCAGCAGTCGACCTACGATAAATCCAAAGTTCAAACTTTCATGGCCACACTCAGCGACGCAGCTCATCAGTATATTGAGAGTAATGGTGGTGAAGAGCGTAAAGTGATTGTTGCATGGATGCGCTACTGGGTATATAACGACACCGGTGCCAGAAACTTTTTCTGAGGTAACGATTGTGTGTTGTGCAAATCTCCCTGGCAGAATCCGCAACGAAAGAACTGGCAATAAAAAAACATGGTCTGCTGTTAGCTATTTGCTGTTGGATTCTGGCTACTTCCTCACAACAGCACCAGATCTCTCTCGCTATAAGCAAACTCAATGTCCTCATACGGATCTGTATTGTCAATGTCATGTTTGATCTTTGCGAACTCGTCAATGTGATTTACTAGTGCATCTACAAGATCAGGGTCAAAGTGACGTGCCCGTTCTTTTTTGATTATTTCACATGCGACATCAATAGGGTAGGGAGACTTGTAAGGACGCTTTGATGTCAGTGCGTCAAAGGTATCAGATAGCGCAACAATGCGTGCTGGTAAAGGGATCTTGTCTTTTTGTAAACCACAGGGATAACCATCACCATTCCAGTATTCATGATGCGACAGTGCGATTGTCTGGGCAACCTGAAGTACATTAGAACGGGAATTTTCAAGGATCACGCTGCCTATTGTCGTATGTGTTTTGATAATTGAGAATTCACTCTCGGTCAACATACCGCTTTTCAGAAGAATATTGTCCGGGATACCGATCTTTCCTACATCATGCATTGGGGCCGCATAGCTAATACTGTCAATCTCTATTGCCGGGAGTCCCAGCAGATGTGCAAGGTGAGCACTGAAACGGCTCATGCGTTTTATATGGTTTCCGGTGTCTTTATCTTTGTACTCTGATGCAAGAACGAGTCGGAAAATAGTGTCTTTATAGGCACCCTGAAGTTCTTTATGTGCAAGTTTCAGATTTGAGAATGTAATTTTCAGATCGGATGCATATTTTACAAGTTGACTATTTGCACTTGCAAGCTGTTTGCGATTGTGTTTTGAGTGAATAAAGGCCTGGCTGAGTTCTTTGGTGTACATTTTCAATTGATTATCGGCAATTTGCAATTCATTTTCCAATTCACTATTTCTTTTAAGTTCAAGCTGGTACAAAGTCTTGTAATCGACTGCATCCGTTACTGAATCAGAAAGATTGTAATTGGGAATAATCATAGTGCACTTCCAATGATACTTTCAACTTTTGCAATAAGGTCCAGCGGACTGAATGGTTTCACAAAAAAATCATCTGCCCCAGCCGCCATCACCCGTTCCTTGTTTCGTAAATCCGAGCCGGTCAGGATTATAATTTTGCATTCTTTTGTTTCCGGATCTTTTGTAAGCAATCTGGTTGCCTCAAACCCATCCATACCGGGCATCATAAGATCCATGATAATGATATCCGGTTTAATCTTCTTTGCAATCTCAACAGCTTTATTACCATCCGGTGCTTCGATTACTTTATAATCATTCATTTCAAGAGTTGTTTTAACAAGATGTCTGATCTCTTTACTATCATCAACAATTAATATTTTCTTCATTTACCGAAACCTGATGGTGTAAAAATACAAACCCCAACCTCACCTTAAAAATCAAAGTGATACAGAAATATCAATGAAATTACTGGTTTCAGACCCCAATATCTGCAATTATAGTACTATTCAAAATCATTTTTTTTCAAGATTGAACTGTAATAAGTAGGCTCTTTTCTGAATTAATATTGTATTTTCAGTGTCAACTTTAAAAGTAAGCAGAAAATTAACTTAATGACTGTGAGTGTGCGATATAATATTTTTAAATACAATGCTTTATGCGTTTGTACGAATCTGAAGACATCTGGATTTGAAACATAATCATATCTGTTAAGATGTTGAATTTTCAGGTTTATTGCATTATTGTACATGTCAAGAAACAAAGGAGAAGATGTGTCTGACCTCGCTGAGTATGCAAGAGAGCTTCATGAATCTGAATCAAAGGTTTATAACGAATCGTTTGAACCGGTTGAATATCCTGCTAAAAGTGAAAAACTTTTCAACATCCGTGCTGTTATTTGTGATGTCTACGGGACACTTATCAACTATTGGAAACCGGGTTTCAGTTCAAAAAGCGAACGCTCTGAAACGATACTTCAATCTTTTCGCATCATTATCGACAAATTTGGATTCCGGGAAATACTCAGCACGTTAAATAGTAACGACACACCTGAGAAGACACTTAGCGACTTCTATAATGGACTAATTGCGCTCAACCATGAAAAGTCATCCAAAAAAGGGGTCATCTATCCGGAAGTAAAAATTGAGGAAATCTGGAGTATTATATATGCAATTCTCAAAAGAAACGGGTACAATTATACCGGATACTGTGCGTGTGTCGAAAATGATTTTCCACGGTATCTTGCATATACGTATAATTTCTATTCACTCGGAAGGTCGTTGTATCCGGGTATATCAAATAGTCTTGAGGCACTTAAACTGTCAAATATCTATTTAGGGATTGTGTCTAACGCGCAGTTTTACACTCCGATCGATCTTACGTTGATGCTTCGGGACCAGAGTGATGGAAAATATGACGATTGCAGTGAAATATTTGAGGGAGATATGACGTTCTACTCTTATGAGTACGGTGTTGCAAAACCGGATAAGCTTCTGTTCAGAAAATTGTTTGATGTCCTCTACGAATATCACATACTTCCTGAACAGACTGTGTTCATTGGCAATGATCTTGCAACAGATATTCAGGCAGCAGAAGAGGTTGGAATGAAAACTGCATTTTTTTGTGGTGATAGAAAATCTACGTTCATCAGTTCTGCCGGCGGGGAAGTGATTCCTGATATCACATTTACAACATGGGAGTCTCTGCCGGAGAAACTGTCATTTTACGATGAGGGGGGAAACAAATGCGATTGATACACGGATGTGTGTTTATCCTGTCAATTGTGTTCTGGGTGTTTTCTGAAGAGTTTCAGTTTACCATTGATCTAAAGGACACAAGTGCATTGCCCGCAGCGCTGTTTAAAGCGGTTAATGATGCTTATGACGCTAATGTAAAAGGGCTCGGGCAGCTTGATAAAGGGGATCTTGATGGCGCGATGAAATCATTTAATGAAGCGATCTCGTTTTATCCCGACTATGATGATGCAATCAACAACAGGGGGGTTGTTTATTATCGTAAAGGACTGATAAATGATGCAAAGAAAGTCTGGGAGGAACTTGCATCACGTAAACCTGAGTATGCAATTGCATCATATAATATCGCGCTGATTTATATTGCCGAACGAAACAGTACCATGGCGGAACGTCTGTTTGAACGTGCCATCAGGTACAATAAAAATTTCGTTGAGGCATATGTGCGCTATGGTGCACTATTGCTTCAGACAGGGAAAAAAGAAGCCGGACTTGAACACTTAAAAAAAGCTTATAAACTCTCACCTGATTATCAGGATGCCTGGAATTTTTATGCGCATGGATTAGTTGTGACTGGTGATACAGTGGCAGCAATTGCAGTCCTGAAAAAGAAAGAGGATAATCCGGAATCACTAAAAATGAGAGGCCTTATTGAAGCGGCCAGGAAAAATTATACTGCAGCAACTACATTGTTGACACGTGCAGTGTCACTTGGCGCATCACCATCAATGCTTGTCGAACTGGCGACAATACATACTGAAAACGGGAAATGTAGAGATGCGCTGGAGACGTTCGGGAAATATTTTTCCCTTAATGTAGTGCATGATGCCGATGCGTGGTTAATGGCTGGAATTGCCGCCAAAGAGTGTAACGATCTTACCCTTGCAGAGTCGTACTTTGAACAGGGTTTGAAACAGTATCCCAAAGATGCCATACTTCGCTATAATCTTGGTCAGGTTTATTTCCACAATCAAAAAGGTGAAAAAGCGGAGACAATATGGAGTCAATTGACAGACACACTTAATGATCCATCACTATTCTACATGAGAGCTCTTAATGCCCGACAAAAGGGTAAACTGGACCAGGCTGAAACATATATTAAAAAAGCAATCGAGCTTGATGATCGTGCGGAATATGATGATTTTCTTGGTGTGGTGTATCATAAGAAGGGGGATGACAAAGCTGCGGGCGAGTATTTTAAAAAAGCACTTAAAAAGAATCCTGAGTTACGCAGTGCACAGCTTAATCTTGCGCTTATTAGCGGTAAAGGTGAAAATTTTGACGCAATCATAACTACACTGGAACAGCAGATGAAAACATGTACTCCGGATACCTGTGAAGATATGGCGTTACAGCTGTCTATTCTGTATTATCATACAAAAAATATCAAAAAAGCGATAGATGTACTTCTTGCGATAAAAGAAAGTGATAGAGGTGAATCTGTCTGCAGGCATCTGGCAATTTACTATAAGGAAATCAATGAGTGGAATAAAGCTATTGAGATCCTTGAAAACGGATCGAAGAGACTTGTGTATGATATTCAAACCGAATATGAACTTGCGGATGCTTATCTGCTTGCGGGAAAGTATCAGAAAGCAGTAGAGAAATTTTCTGTGCTTATTTCTAAATGGACAAGTAATCCCTGGCGCCTTTATTATCAGGCCGGTTATGCATATCTTGAGCAAAATGATCTGACAAATGCCAGGGAATATTTTGAAAAAAGTATGAAAAGTAAAAGTGACAATGTAGCTGCTCGCGGGCTACTCGCTTTTGTGCTAAACAAAATGGGTAATACTGCCGATGCACGGGTTTTATGGGAAAAGAATCTCAAAGATGATCCTAACAATCCGGCATTATGGATAAATATGGGATTATCATTCGAAAAAGATGGAAAGTATCCTGATGCACTTGAGTATTACAAGAAGGCATCAACGTTAAAAAACGATAAGGAACTTCAAATAAATGTTGGTAATGCCTATATGGGCCTTGAACGATATACAGATGCACTTGAAGCGTACAATCAGGCACTATCGACATCAAAGCGGGATCTTGCAGCATACAACATTTTTCTTGTCGCACGAAAGAAAAAAGATAAAGATCGTGCCGAAAAAATGATCTCAATTTTAAACAGTGAATTCCAGTCATCATCATTGACAAAAAGAGCACAGTCAGAGTATGCATTGTGGAATAATGATACAACAAAGGCGATCTCTATTCTGGAAAGCATAAGTGATAAAGACGGAGGGGATTTTATTTCCCTTGCGTTACTTGCGGCAATGAAAGAACAAAAAAATAAAGCTCTTGAGTATCTTGATAAGGTTACACCCGATGAACAAAACCGTAAACAGATTGAAAATGTCAGGGCTCAGATCGCATTTTCGGATGGAAATTACGAACAGGCGTTGACAATTATGAAATCAGCCGGGGATACATCATTTGTGACAAAATACAATACAGCCTTAACTGCCTATAACGCAAAACGGTATAGTGATGCACTCGGGATTGCGCAAAGTATTGCCGGTGGTGCAAGTGGGAATGACAGGGCAGATGTCTGCCGGCTTGCAGGAAATGCCGCGTTTGCGCTAAAGCAGTGGAGTGTTGCAAAACAATGGTATTTGCAATTGTCAAGCGTTGATTCGCGAAACCCGGTCGTACAGTTCAATCTTGCGGTAGCAGCTTATAATCTTAATGATATCAATGAATCGTGGAAATATTACCAGAAAGCAAAAGAACTAAATCCGTCAATTTACAATAAGGATATTGAGACCCGCTATGCAACTACGCAGGTTAAAGCGGAAGCATCTGCTGTACACTACGACTCTGCGGATTTATGGTATAATGAAGCTGTTGAGTTCCAGACTGCCGGTGATGATTCGAGTGCAGAAATAATGTATAAGAAAGTAGTTGAAAAGGATCCGCTTTACAGTCTCGCCTGGAACAATCTTGGTGCGATTTACGGGAAAAAAGGGGACATTGAAAATGCCGAGAAAGCTTATTTCAAGGCTGTTGAGAGAAAACACGATATTCCTGAAACCTATGCAAATCTGGTAAATTTATATATTGAGCTTGAAGAATTTGCAAAAGCAAAACAATGGATTCTTAAAGGGATCGGGCATAATCCCGGCAGTTCGTTACTGATTGACATGAGAGAACGAATTGCTGCTGCCGAGAAAAAAGCTGCTAATAAAAAATAGGCAGTGGGTGAGAATAAGGTTGAGGTTAAATCTAAGGTAGTGGAAGAGGCTGAGAATTTACTGTAATATTAAGTTCTTCCTCAACCTCAACCTCAATCTAAACCTTAATCTTATCCTAATCCTCAATAAATAACAAGTTCATCAGGTTTGAAGCTGTCGGTACTATTTGTTTTTGATGAATTATCAACAATTGCTATGGTTCCCCGTTTTGCATCCATTTTAACAAGCATCCCGCTACGTAAACGTGCTCCGGCATCTTTTACACCAATTATTACCGGTATTCCAAGCTCACGTGCGACAATCGCGTAGTTGGAATAAACATTATTATTTTCAATAATCACTCCCCGGATATTTTTATCAGGCATCGAAAATACCGGGTAAAAACCTGATAGAACAATAATCTTTCCTGTGCCTCTTGATAACTCTGTGGATTGATATGACATACAGATTTCACCTTCTGCAAGACCACCACATACACCATTTCCCCGAATTTGGTTTGATGCAGTGAGGGATTTATTATTCGTTTTACTAGTTGATGTCTGATTGAGCCAGTAAATCGGGCCATTGGTAACTATGCGTGATGGCGGTTCTATTTGGCGGAAATATTTATATTGTTCTTTTCTCTGGGCAATTAACTTCCTGATATTGATATTCTCATTATTGTTGGAAAAAAGTTTTGGGAGCACTTTGAAATCAAGATAGAATATATCGTCACTTTTTTCAATAAGTCCCTTGCGCTTCAGATCTTCGCCAATACTGTTAAACATGACTTTGGCAAGTGCATAGATTCGTGATTTATACGAATTTATCATCAGACGGTTTTTAATCGTTTTGCGTGTGAGCTCGAGTGTTTTTTTGTAAATTATTTTTTTAATACCATAAAGATTTTTGTCAATAAATTGTTCTGCCAGAAAACACCGTTCTTCACCGGATTGTTCATTATGTACAGAATTTGAACTTGCGTGTTTATGATACGCACCTATGTAACTAACCGATAATTTCGAATGAATGGAT
Source organism: Fibrobacterota bacterium (assembly GCA_023459055.1). Taxonomy (GTDB): domain Bacteria; phylum Fibrobacterota; class Chitinivibrionia; order Chitinivibrionales; family Chitinispirillaceae; genus JAAZBG01. The sequence goes on along the minus strand of JAEWVR010000031.1, from coordinate 310,056 downwards.
TCATGGCTGTTTATAGCATCTGGAAGAACAGGTTCAGATAGAGCATGATCATCATTTTGGAGCATATCTGATTGTTGTATAAACTCAGCTATTTTTGATAACTCTGTATGTGTATCGGTCATCGGAACAGATTTGACATGTAATAAATCTTTGTAAAACTGTGATGGCGCTCTGTCAAACCAGTGCGTTGTCAGGAATCTATATGCCCTGAAATACACCATTGACAGATAGTTGTTAATAGCGGGGGCCTTCCAGTTTGAGAAAATATTTTTTTCAAATTCTTTATAATTTGAATAGATATCATTTGCAGTCATTGATAAAAAGTCAAGTTTACAAAAATAATTACACACCTCTTCACTTTTTTTCTGAAATTTTTTCATGAAACTGGAAAAAAAGAAATGGTATCTGATAAATGAAATATTGCTGATTAATCGTCTGAATCCGGATACTACAGCCGAATCGTTCAATGAATCGTTTTTATCAAAATTTAATTTTTCAAAACCGTGCTGTCCTGTTGTAAAATCAAGATAGGCAGTGCGCGCACGTTTTGCTGGAAGTATTACCGATGTTAAACGATACAGGTTTAATACGTTGTAATAAGTTCTTCCAAAAATAGAACTAAGAATATTCTCAAGATAAGGATCAATTTTACTTATTTGTTTTTTTGACATATGCATTGCTTTACAAAGCTGCAGAAAGGAATTATAAGACACATGGCGAATAAAACCGAAATTTAAAGGATAGGTCAGTTGGTTTTTATAATCTGCACCAGTATGGTGTTCGCCGGATTGATTGTGGCAATTTGCAGTATGTTTTAGCTGGTTTACCTGAAGCAGGTTGAAACCATTCTGGTTTGTCCATGCCCATTCAATGAGAATATGCGAATTGAAAAGATTTTCAATTTTTTTTGCCAGTTGAGCAAGATCAATAATCTCCTGATACGAGAGACATGATGCCGATTTGAGATTGTCAGGTACCGGACGGCGTTCAACAGCAGTCATAGTTTGATTGACAAGGGCCTGAGAAGTCTTGGATATTATTGAAAGAAGACTTATTCTGTCGGTTTCTTTAATTACTTTATATGTATCTGTGTCTGAGATACCACGCTGTATTCCTGCACAAAAACCGTATGATGCATTAATGGTAATGTTTGATGAATCACCGGTAAGCAGGTCTGCTGTTGTGATTATGCCGCTTTTTGATGGGAAAATCATCTCTTGCAGGATAACCGCGATCTCAAATGATGAGACAGTAATTTCCAATTTATTTGCAATACGGTAATTGATTGCAGAAGTGGAAAACACAGACATCCAGCATTCTTTTATTGAGCTTATTAATTTTACAGTGTCGGAAACAAGAAGAAACGACTGGTGCTGACCTGCAAAAGAAAGGTGTTCATCTTTGGAAACAACCGATGAACGGACTGCGATCTGATGTGATTGCAGAGAATCGTATGCACTAAGAATTTCCTGATAAATATCTCCGGGAATTGCCGCTTCAAGTATAACTTTTCTGATTAGAATGGCGGCACTTGATACTGTATCCGGATTTCCTGAATCGCGTACTATTTGTTTGAGAGCATTTTCAATAATATGACGTATTTCGGAGTACTCAATAAACTGGTTAAAAAGTGATTTTCCAAGAACAACCCAGGCAGGAACATTTACCTTTTCCCCGGTCAGTTTGTATAATGAAAATCCTTTAACCCCCGACTCTTTTCGGGCTTCATTCTCGTGTGTATTTGATGTAATGATCATACTGCACTCCAAAATTACAGATGAGTTCATCATGCGTTATGCGGTGATGATTCCCGTGATTGACATTTAAAGTGATTCTGATCAACCTTAAATGAATGTTGAGTAATAAGTTTAAGTATCCGGGCAATCTGGTGTACATGTGTCTTTAAAATATCATGATTTCCACCATTGATATAGTGATAAAAAACATTACGATTTATTGCCTTGATCAGCTCCTGAGACTGCTGGCAATGTATACTTGCGTCACTTGTACCGGCAATTACATGTACCGAAGTACCAAGTTCTGCAATAAGGCGAAGTATCGACGCATACGAAATTACCTGATGCTCAGTTTTTTCATACAAACCACATACATACAATAGTGACTTTTTCAATATTGTATGTTTATCAGAACCAAAACTATTATGATTTTTCCTGTTGTTATTTGACATACTCTTTTCGATTATCATTAGGATTTCTTTAATCAATCCTGCAATCAATCGGCTTTTCGTTGACAACGAAGATTTACTGCTGTTAAGAATATAGGGTGATATCAGAATAACCATTTCTATATTCGAATGGTTTTTTGCATAATATTCAAGTAGTTCACGGCATCCCCAGGAATATCCGATCAATACCTGATTTTTTCGCTGTGCCATGCAATCAAGAAATGCGTTTGAAAAGCCGGGGTAATTTTTTCTTGGATATGCATGTAATGAAATATCTGGAATGTTTTTTTTCAATTCATTGAAGTCTTCTTTGCATCCTGGAGATCCATGGAAACATACAAGTGTTTTATTTGATACTGGAATTTCTTCCAGTGATGGTAACACGGAATCGGGTGAAAACACATCAAGACAAAGTGGTTGTTTACGAATCGCGTCTACAGATCTGGAATAAAGGTCTCTGCTGACAACGCCTTTATTGAGGCTTGGATAAGTTGTGTTCATATAATGATAAAATCCTGATGTGTGTGAATCTAACCAATAGCTTAGAAAAAATGTAGCATAAAGTGTGCCACTACGATTACACTGTAAGAAATGTTCCTGCTATCAAAATGATCAAAAAGTACAAACAATTGATAAATAAGGGGAAAAACACCAAAATATCTAAATACGTACCACTTGACACTACTAACAACATTAGAAATATGAGACCAAAAGCAAATAATTTTGTTGTGTTTTTGCGACTCGGTGGTAGTGCTGTCGCATTTTTGCAATACCACTCGATTTGTCATATGCCACTAATAAACAGATGTATCTTAATGGCTTGATATGTCATAGTGCCTATGAGTTGGTCAAGCAGTTATATTATTCCGTTTTATTATCCTTATTGGAATTATAGGTATGACAAGCTTAAAATGTATGGAATTGAATAGTGTCGGATAATGGAAGAATACTGTATCATTAAAAAAATAGGAAAATATAAAGTGTGGTTCAAAAATGTATCATTGTGTGTAATATCTAATATTTATAATAAATTAAGTATGTTTCAAAACTGTATTATTGTGTACAAATAATAATTTTAAGCCTCATTGTACCTGAATTCAAATGATTTTTTATTGCAAAAACACACAATATGATGTAATTTATTAATGTTGTAGTAATTTGTGATACAAAAATGTATTTGGTGATAGCTTGGTAATAAAACTTTTTAATAGCATAAACTTTTCAGAAAGGTGCTTATGAGCAGTCGTTTTGAAGTTACTCAATTGATTGAGCCGGTTCAGGTTGTGAAGAGTGATCTTCCGACACAGGTTTCCAGTTATTATGGAATGAACACATTCAGTGAAGCTACGATGCAGAAAATGGTGTCTGAGAAGACATTTAAGGCGTTTAAAAAGTGGCAGGATGAGGGTGTTGTGATTACACAGGTCCAGGCTGATGAAATTGCGCATGCCATGAAAGAATGGGCGATTTCAAAAGGGGCGACATCATATACACACTGGTTCCAGCCAATGACTGGACTCACAGCCGAAAAGCATGATTCCTTTATCAATATTAATACCAGTGGATGCGTTATTGAAAAATTCACAGGAAGTAAGCTTATTCAGGGCGAACCGGATGCGTCATCATTTCCATCAGGGGGTATCCGTGCGACATTTGAAGCTCGTGGTTATACCGCCTGGGATCCATCATCACCAGCGTTTATTACCGAGGTGGAGCTTGGCAAAACACTGACTATTCCGACGATTTTCATCTCCTATACCGGTGAAGCGCTTGATAAAAAGCTACCGCTTCTTCGTTCTGATGCCGCAATCAACAAAGCTGCCGTTGAACTTTTAAAACTTTTCGGTCATACAGATGTTAAGCAGGTGTATTCAACATGCGGACCTGAACAGGAATATTTTCTCGTTGATGAAGCGTATTATCGTATGCGTTCTGATCTTCTTCTTACAGGTCGTACACTTGTCGGTGCACAATCCCCAAAAGGTCAGCAGCTTGAGGATCAGTATTTTGGTTCTATCAAAGACCGTGTCCTGAATTATATGCATGATGTATCAATTGAAGCATTCAAGCTTGGTATTCCAGTAACAACACGTCATAACGAGGTTGCGCCTCACCAGTATGAATTTGCTCCGATTTTCGAGCGGTCAAACCTCGCAGCAGATCATAACCAGCAGCTTATGGATATTATGAAGAAGGTTGCACATCGTCATGGTCTGGTCTGCCTTCTCCACGAGAAACCGTTTGCCGGTGTTAACGGAAGTGGAAAACATCTGAACTGGTCGCTGGCGGATGACAAAGGAAACAACCTTCTTAATCCTGGTGATACACCTGAAGAGAATATCTGTTTTCTGGCTGTGCTTACTGCAGTGATTCATGCTGTGTACACTCATTCAGATCTTCTTAGAGCAACAGTAGCATTTGCAGGAAATGAACATCGTCTTGGTGCCAATGAGGCTCCACCGGCTATTGTAAGTATCTTTCTTGGCGAACAGTTGACAAATGTTGTTAATATGATCGAAAGTGGAAAGATGGAGAAAGCGAAAAAACAGGATCTTGTTGATCTTGGTGTTAAGCTTCTTCCAAAATTCATTAAAGACACAACAGATAGAAACAGAACATCACCGTTTGCATTTACCGGCCAGAAGTTTGAATTCCGTGCACTCGGCAGCTCAATGAATATTTCAACAGCTATAGCAGTTGTCAATACAATAGTTTCAGATTCATTGAGTATTGTTACCGAAAGAGTTAAGGCGGAGATGAAGAAGAGTGATAACTTCAACGCTGTTGTGCTTAAAGTTCTTCAGGGCCTTATAAAAGAGTCAAAAGCGATTCTTTTTGAGGGTAACAACTACTCAGAGGAGTGGGTTAAAGAGGCTGCAAAACGCGGACTTCCAAATGTAGCATCAACACCCGAAGCGCTCAAGGCATTTATCAAACCGAAAGCATTTGATCTGTTTGAACGTCATGGCGTTTTCTCGAAAGTAGAACTTCAAGCACGGTATACCATCTATCTTGAGATATACGAGAAAATGCTTGATATTGAGGCAAAGTGTCTTGCTGAAATTGTAAAAACTCAATTGCTTCCCGTGGCTTACGATTATCAGACTGATCTTGCTCATAGTCTTGAAATGCTCAAGGATGTTGTCGATTCAAAGATTGCATCAATTGTTGATGGCGCACTTACTGACAGAAAAGAAGCATTTGAGGCACTTACAGCAGATATTTATTATATAAGTAAGAATCTCAAAGCACTTGACGAAGCTCTTCATAAGGCACATTCGATGGATCTTGAAGCGAAAACCGCATTTTTCTTCACTGAAATCAAGGCTCACATGGCTCATATCAGAAAACATGTCGATGCTCTTGAAAGTTCGATGCCGGATGCAGCATGGCCGCTTCCGAAATATAGAGAAATGCTCTTTATTAAGTAAGTTTTACACTAAGTAGTATTATTGTTATAAAAGAGTTGCCGCTGAGACAGAACGTGTCTCAGTGGCAATTTTTTTATATGCTTATGCACTGCGTGGATTCTAAATGTCCACACTTTGTCGCATAATTATCAATAAAAAGAGTGTTTTTACGGTTTGCTCTATATATGTTATGGAGTATTATGGACAGGCATATGTCTACATTTTGAATTTTTAATTGAATTAGGTGCATCTAACAAGGGGTAAAAGATGAATAAGGTGGTTAAACTTGCGACGATTATTGCATTAAGCATTATGTCAATAAGTCAGGCGCAGAATTACAGTTGGAATAATAATCCCGGTTCACTACCGAGCGGATTTAAGCATGCAACATATAAAAGTACAGCGATGAATGTTGACATCGGTTATAATATATTTCTTCCATCCGATTACAACAGTTCGAGTGAACGCTATCCTGTTATTTATGCATTGCATGGGATGGGGGGGAGTGAAAATGAAGGTCCTGAGCCATATTCCAAAGTTTTACAGAGTGGAATCAACAGTAAGACATTTCCACCTGTAATTGTTGTGTTTGTCAACGGACGCGGTAATACGTTTTATTGTGATTCAAAAGATGGAGCTGTAAAATGTGAAACAACAATCAGCAAAGAGCTTATTGCTCACATCGATGCAACCTATCGTACCAAAGCCGACAGAACCCAGCGTGCAATCGAGGGCTTTTCCATGGGTGGTTTTGGTGCACTTTTGCATGGATTTAAACATACAGATCAATATACCAGCATCAGCACCTATGATGCCGCATTGGTAACATGGGATACAATCAGTCAGCAGCAGTTTGACCAGTCGATTCCAAGACAGATATTTGGAAGTGACAAACAATACTTTACCGATAATTGCTATCCATTTACATTTGCGAAGAAAAATGTTGAAACAATTAAATCACTTGGAATTAAAGTACGGATGGTTACCGGTAGTAATGATTTTCAGATGGGACCACTTTACAATTATAACTTAGCAATGCGCGATACACTTAACAAACTAGGATTGAATCCTGAATTTAAGATTATTCAGGGTGGACAGCATGGTGGGGGGAGAAATGAAACGACAATTAGAGAAAGCATAATCTTCCACACAAATAACTTTAAGACAACCGGTATTATTAACAGGCAACCTGTATCGTATTCAACAATGTCTGTCTATAAACCACAGATTATATCTTCTATGTCAACATTTACCGTACCATCAGCATGGATGGGTACCATAAACGCAATCTCAATAACGGATTTAAAAGGCAGAAATGCTGGCTTTGTCGAAATCAACGATATAAAAAGTTTCAGACTGCCATCATCGTTCAGTAACGAAAAACTTCTGATCAGTCCGGTTCGCTGATAACTAGTATTGATCCATACCAGGGTGCGTTTTTATGGCACCTTGCGTATGGAATCAACTACCTTTCATATACTACTTACACATCTCCATCATCACCAATTGCACCAACTGGACATCCAGCCTTAGCGTCGTTACACGCTGCGAGTTCGCTTTCCCCTGATGGCTGTTTAAAAACCATTGATGAGCTGCCATCTTTTTTCATTCTGAAATTGTCCGGTGCCGTATAGGTACATGCCTCACAGCTGATACATGTTTTGTCAACGTAATATTTGCCAATAACAGAATCCGCGACTTTATAATTTTTATCTGCCATAGAACATTCCTTTCGATAGGATGTGAGTTTGATTTATTTTTCATAATACCGAATAATATCAGTATACTTAAAACGGATAAAAAAGTATAACTATTTATCCGCTTACACTATTCAAACCACATAAGTTAAGGTATATGGAATGTGTAAGTCATAGGTACTGTATTGTACTGTCCCGGCTGATGCCATCTGGCATCACTTTTCGGTATCACTTTGTAGTGCGGATACTGATCTGATGGTATATTAGAGACAGGAGCACAATGATGGAAACAAAAATTAACATTCTCGATTATCTTGATTACCGGTCGTTTCTTAAAGATTATATAGAGTCTGTTAAGCTTGAGAATCCATCATTTTCCATGCGTGCGTTTGCGTCAAAGATTCAGTGTAATCCCGGGCAGTTTAATCGAATCCTTAACGGGGAGCGAAATCTGACCTCGTCATTAATTATCGAAATATGTACAGCGCTGAAATTCTCACGTAAGGAAAAACGTTATTTCGAACTGCTTACGGCATACAATCACTCCAAAAAACAATCTGAACGGGAGTATAATTTCGAGCAGATGCAGTCATTCAGAAAAGCAAATATCAAAGAGATCTCTGCAGATCAGTATCAGTTGTATTCACACTGGTATAATGTAGTCCTTCGTGAGTTGTTATCAATTTACAAATGTACTGATCGCAGTGAGAGCGAGTGTCGCAAAATTGGAAAAATGATGATTCCACAGGTAAGTCAGGGTGAAATTTCGAGTGCAATTGAATTGTTAATGACATTGGGTGTGCTGGAGAAAAAAAGTGATGGAACAATCGGGGCAGCAGATGTGTTTACTGCAAGTGGTGAGGCGATTCCACAAGTAATTACTAACCGGTTTTTACTTGAGTTTACTGATCTTGCACAACGCGCGATTGATGCAATTCCCCGCGATCAGCGAAGATTATCAACACTTACATTCAGTGTGTCACAGGTCGGATATAAAAAAATCAGTGAACGCATCGATGAATTCAGAAGAGAACTGCTGGCAATGGTTGAAACGGATGAGGGTGTGCTTGATAAAGTGTATCATTTGAATCTTCATCTTTTCCCGGTGACAAAAGGCAAGATTGGTGAGTGAACATTTATGTAAACGGGTTAAATCTATGAGTTGATTACAAGAGATTGCGTTTGATATACAAATTGATATAAAGACAAACAGTATAAATAAATAGAGAATAGTAATGAAAAACTTATTTAGACAGATAATTTTGCTGGTCGTTTTGTGCGGTAGTACAATCGTTTTCACCGGATGCGGTTTTGCACCCAATGATGATCGTGTGTCAACAGGTGGAACCGGTTCTGAAGTCGTTGGTGTTGTAAACTACCCGGATTCATCAACAGCGATGAAGAAACTCTTTGGAACGAAGCAGGTGTTTCCTGTGATCAATGCAGGTGTTTTTATTCATCCGAAGCAATATTATGCAGAGAATGAAAGTGTTAAAGATATTCCTGTTGTGTATACTGCAGCTGATGGAACTTTCAGAATTAAAAATGTACTTCCCGGTGAACATGTTGTGTATGTACGTGATAGTGCCGGTAAAGCGGTGGCTCGAAAAATTATTGTTCCGGACAATGGAACGAGAGTAGATTGTGGTACTCTCATTGCAACACCGGTTGCATCAGCACAGATTCTGTATCAGGGTACCATACCTGGTAATGTTCTGTTCTATGTAAGCGTTCGTGGTACAGGAATTACTATCAAGTGTACAGAACGAAATGTTTATGCTGTGATGGATAATATTCCGGTGGGATTGACTGATGGATATACAATTACAATACGTGTTTTGCAGCCATTTAATAATGGTAAAGATATAACGGTGCCATCATTAAAGATCGGTGATATTACTACGTTACAGCCGTTTACGGATTTTTAACAACTGAAATAATCCAATGTTACGTTATATGGTTAAAAAGATATCTTTTTAACCATAATAGCGAAGCTTATACCTTAAAAAAGGAGAATCTATGAAGACCGTACTTATGACCGCGTGTGTTTTTGTTATGTCAATGTTTATGTCATGTGCTGTTTTTATCCATGATGACGATGATGATTATGAGAGAAAAAGCCGTGATTCATCAAAAGACACGATTACTATAATTTATTCAAATTTGAAAGGAAATCCTTTATCCGCACGTTAACCGGATAGTAACATGTACAAACAGGAGGAATGAATGAAAAAACAACTTGCAATAATTGGAACATTTGGTTTACTTGTCAATATGAATTGTGCCATGATGATTAATGATCCTGACAACACCGGAGATACATCAACTATACATACAACCCGTTCCTATTCAATCAATACGGAATCATATTTTCCGTTTGAAAATAATACCAACTGGTGGAAATTCTCAGAAGCATCAGGAAATCCGTGCGCAATTAAAATCGTTGATACAATTTCGGATGATTTCATTACCTATTATCGTGTGTCATTTATGGAAAACAGGGTTGATACAACAGATGACTGGTTCAAGCGTTCTTCCGGGGATATTCTTTTTGGTACCTCGCTGACAGGAATCTACGATCGTTTCCTCCCGTCAAGAATAGAGTCACAGGGAGGAAGGTATACATGCGGAAGTAATGTGATTAATTATGAATATTTTGATTCTGCTGTGATCAATGGTTTGACATTCAAAAGAGTAATAAGTTTACAATATGATACACCGGTAATTCACGGGTTTGATAAGATTCTGTTTGCGGAAAAAATCGGTGTTATCATGATGCAGGATCTGGATGGCAGATGGCCGGTTAGCTATGTGCTTGACAGTTGTTCTATTTCCGGGACTGTTTCAAGGTTTTAATCATCATGATGATCGTTAAAAAAACGTACGCAGCTGATCAGTGATTTTTGTATATTTACCGTGCTGTAATAATGATCTGGTTCAAAGGCACGGGTTGAAAAAACGAATTTTCTTTACTGGTGTTACTTCAATTCATGGTTATCCGGTTTTTAACGCATTTTTAAACGAACCGGAATGCGAAGTATATGGAATACGTCCTCCAAAGGTACATGAACCAGGCGGAGCAAACATAATTTCCTGCTGTATTACTAATCGTGACATGCTGTATCATATCAGGAAATCATTTCAACCGACACATGTAATTCATTGTGCGGGTGTTTGTGATCTTGATGTATGTGAGGAGCGTCCTCATTGGGCACATGCAATGAACACTGATGGTGCAAGTGCAATCGCAGAGGTGTTTAATGGTGCGGCCAGATTAATCTATTTAAGCGCTGATCTCGTTTTTTCCGGAAATACGCCTCCGGATAGGGGGTATAACGAGTGTTGCATACCGGATCCGGTAAGTGTTGCCGGAAAAACAATTGCAGCAGCCGAAAAGATAATTGAGCAATGTGATAACGCCTGTATTGTGCGGCTTGGTTTACCAATCGGCACATCGGTAACAGGAACAAAAGGTGCTATTGATTTTATCGAAAACCGCTTTAGAAGAAATCTCCCGGTAACTCTTTTTCATGATGAATTCCGGAGCTGTATCCAGTGCTCCGATATTGTAAAGTCGATAATGACAATAACCAATCTTGATATCCGTGGATACTGGCATTTAGGTGGACCTGTAAAATACAGTCTTTACAGTATTGGAAAATATGTACTTGATAAAAACAAATATCCGGCCACTCTGCTCAAAGGAATTATGAGAAAAGATGAGTGGAATGGCCCCCCAAGAATGGGGGATGTATCTCTTGATTCATCAAAATTGATATCATTACTTGGTTATGCATTTCAGGATGGATTACTTATTCCGCTAAATTGATGCATGTCTATGGCTTCTTACCTGATTACATCTTTTATATTGTAACAGGTTTGGATTGATGATGGCAATTTGCATTATCAAGTTATATACTGATAGAATTAATGGCCAGGTGGGTTGCAGATGTTGAATGTTGTTGTTATGGGAAGCGGATGGGCTGCGGAGATGCATATCCGGGCGTTTCAAAAATTAGCGGATGTTAAAGTTGTTGCGGTATGCGGGCATAATTATGAAAACACCGCCAGAGTTGCTTCAAAGTATGCAATTCCAAATATGTATACCGACCATAATCAAATGCTCAGGGAACAGAAGGCTGATATTGCAGCAATATGTACACCAAATTATCTTCATCGTGCCATGTCCATTGATGCAATGCGAGCCGGAGCTGATGTACTCTGTGAAAAACCGGCTGCGATCAATTCTGATGAAATTGACAGCATGATCAATATACGGCATAGTACCGGAAAAAAGCTTGTTATTGCACATCAGAAGCGATTTACAACAGAAGCTAAATATCTCAAAACGATTATAACCAAAGGGGTACTCGGGGAGGTATACAACGTACATTCGCAATGGGTTCGTTGTCAGGGAATTCCTGGAATAGGCGGATGGTTTACTAACAAGTCCAGGTCCGGTGGTGGAGCACTCATTGATATTGGTGTACATATACTTGATTTGTCAATGTGGTTTCTTGATTTCCCGGAAACTAAAACAATTTGTGGAATTTGTGGATCCCGGTTTGGGCATAATGGACTTGGGGCAGGAAATTTCGGCAGGAGGGTATCGGGAGAATCGTTTGTTTACGATGTTGATGACTACGCATCTGCTCAGATAATTACAAAGAGTGGCATTTCTATTCAGTTACAATGTGCCTGGGCTGCACATGTAAAGGAAGAGCGTTTCAATGTTGAATTATGGGGAGATAAATGTGGCGCATCATTGTGTCCACCGGAGGTTTACTCATCATCAAAAAGTTACAGTGCTGCAGATATTCCATCAATTTCACTTGTAAATGAATATGACCTTCAGGCTGCAGATTTCGTAAATTATTGTATTTCCGGGGATCCAAAACATCTTTGCACAGCAGAACAGGCACTTGCAGTTATGAAGATAATCGAAGCGATCTACTTGTGATAGTATTCTTAGTAAAAGAGATAACCATATTACCTTAAATGATTATCTGTCCTGATATGGGTGCTTTTTTTACACAACACACTTACAAAAATAAGTTGCCAGGGAGTTGCATGGATAACGTGAAATTAGATCAATTGAAAAAAAACATTGGCAGATTTTCATCGGCAGTTATTGCTTTTTCAGGTGGGGTTGATAGTACGTTCCTTGCTAAAGTAGCCGGTGATGTTCTTAAGGGAAAGGTTCTGTTAGTCACTGCATCATCAAGTACCTATCCCAAAAGAGAGCTCGATGGAGCAATTGCGATTGCGCGGCAGTTGAATCTGCCACATCGAATAATTGAATCAGAAGAGCTTGATATTGCAGAATTTGCAGATAATCCAAGTAACAGATGTTATTATTGTAAGCATGAGTTATTTGCAAAGATACAGGAGATTGCCTCATCAGAGCACTTTCAGGTGGTATTCGAAGGAAGCAACGCTGATGATCTGAATGATTTTCGACCGGGGCGGATAGCGATTAAAGAGTTAGGAATAGGTTCACCACTTCTTGATGCACAGTTATCTAAGAGAGAAATACGGGAATTATCACTTGTTATGGGGCTTCCTACAGCTCAAAAAGCATCTTTTGCATGTCTGGCGAGCCGATTTCCCTATGGAGAAAAAATCACAAAGGAGAAACTGGACAGGGTCGGTGAGGCTGAGGAGAAGATCTATGACCTTGGTTTCCGCCAGTTCAGAGTGCGAAGTCATGTTGATCTTGCAAGGATAGAGTTTGTGGTTGCGGATCTGGATCAGGCCTGGAACCAGAGGAGGGTTATTAATGCAATTTGTAAAAATGCAGGTTTTACATACGTTGCCATTGATCTTGAGGGATACCGAACAGGCGCAATGAATGAAGTGCTTTCTGATCAAGAGAAACAGCTCTGAACGTACTGTTCGATCGGATTTCAGTTTATGGTCCACACCAATTCAGGTATTTGGATTAATGATTCTTGCATCACCATAATTCATTAAATATTTTAACACTATGACGTTTGAACTACAGTTTTTTCTCCTGGTAGTATGCCTTGTTGGTGTCTTTCTATATGCAGGAAGTGAAACCGGTTTTGTTTCGCTAAACCGGCTTAAAGTGAGTCATCTTGCTGATCGGGGTGTGAAAAGGGGCAGCTGGTGCATGTTTCTTTTCAAAAATAAGACGCGATTTCTTTCATCTGTATTAATCGGAAGTAACATTTGCATCGTTGGTGCATCGCTTTTTTTTAATTCACTCTTTCTAAAACTTTCTGATACACTTCCATTATTATCACGAGTCCCATCCCCGGAGTCCTGGTTTCTGACACCAATTGTTGTTTTATTTTGTGAAATGCTTCCGAAATCGTTATTCCGGTTGTATTCTTTTGAATTGACGTTGAAATTCATCCCGTTTCTTATGGCATCATACTTCATTGTATTACCGTTCAGTTGGATTATTTCGCTTATTACCGGAGAAATCCGAAAAAAAGGTGAGGGTGATGAATCGTTTAAACAAAAGCTCAGGGAAGAGATGGTTATGGTTGCCGCTGAGGGGGCTAGAACCGGTGCAATTTTTGAGTCATCAAATTCAATCATTGAAAATGTGCTTAAACTTAAAAAACTATCAATGAATGAGTTAAGACTTACGCTTAAGGATGTACAAAAAGGTGTCTTTCTTAAAAGCGATACAATCAATACTTTAAAAAAACATCATTTTCGTGATAGTGAGGTTATCATATATGAAGAGAATGGGGTCGAACCGGCTGGTGTTGTTTCGTTAGATGAACTTGTTGGAAAAAATGAACAACTACTCATTGCATCATTTCTGCGACCCTTAGTTACTGTTGATACAGCTTCTTCAATTGGTGCTTCATTAAAAATGATATTGCCTTATCGCGGGAATTTAATATTTTTAAGAAACACAACAGGTCTTATTGAAGGTGTTGTAAGGAAAAAAGATATTATTTCTACAATTTTTATTCTTAAAAACCCTCAAAAAGTCTCGTTTCAGCAGGGATAATTTTTTAAACCGTTACTTGTAAATGCGTAAAGATTGAAAAAACATGAACCGATTTGTACAATTAGTAATAGAAATGCTTGGAGACAAAGAAGAGTTCATGAAAAGAATTGGTTGGAAATTTGTATTTATTACGCCAAAAACGGTTTCCCGGGTGCGTCAGGTATCGATATCTGCACTAGGGGTGGCACTCTTTTTGCTCCTTTTTGTGGCTTCAGCAGCTGGTTTTTCACGAATGATCTGGTTTTCAACATCCTATTTTTTTTCAAAATTTGGTGTATATGATGCCAGGAAGGAAAATGAAAGTCTGTTGATGAAAATTAAGTTTCTTCACAAATACGCAGACAAGGAGATGTCACGAGTAAATGAACTTGTAAATTTTGAAGATCGTACACGTCTTCAATATGGACTTGCAAGAATCAGTAGTGATATAAGAATGGCTGGCGTTGGAGGGTTGCCCACATCCCAGGATATTATCCTTGCAGCAATTCTCGATCCGGTGCTTCTTGATGCCGCTATCATTCAGGATAACATTGAGACGCTTATTCGCCGCGCAGAACTTCAGGATTCAACACTTACTAAAATGTCAAATGAAGTTTCAGAAATTCATAAAATATGGGCATCACGACCATCAATCTGGCCTGCCACTGGTAGAATTACATCAGACTTTGGTTACAGACGTCATCCGGTTCTTGGTGAAAACATCTTTCATGAGGGTCTTGATATTGCCAATCAGATCAATACAAATATTTACGCGACTGCTGATGGTGTTGTAACATCATCGGGATATAGAAATTTTTATGGAAATGCTGTTTTTCTTAAGCATATGGATAGTCAAACAGAAACTGTTTATGGTCATATGAACAAAATTGCTGTAAAGAAGGGGCAATTTGTAAAAAGAGGTGAAATAATTGGTTACATGGGTAGCACCGGGCGATCGACCGGCAGCCATGTTCATTACGAAGTACGCGTTGATGGTAAATGTGTAAATCCAAGTACCTACATTCTTCCTGAAGATGAAATTGTTGATTAATAATGGTATTCCACACTGAAGTCCCGCTTAGAACCATCAGCCGAACACACTGGCTTGATGTTACATCACAGGTTGCGTCAGTGCTTAAAAAAAGTAATGTACATAACGGTATTTGTCTTGTGTCAAGTCAGCATACAACTGCCGGGCTGACAATTAATGAAAATGCAGATCCGGATGTTCAACGGGATTTTTTCTGGAAATTGAATAGCGTTTTTCCTCAGGATGCATCATTCGCTCATCGTGAAGGCAATAGTGATAGTCATATTAAAGCATCTCTGGTTGGATTCAGTGTGCAGGTACCGGTAGTTAATGGGGATCTGAAACTTGGAACCTGGCAGTCCATTTATTTCTGTGAATTTGATGGTCCCAGAAACAGGATTGTAACCGTAAGTTTTGTCGGTGAATGATTAATGATTTACAGATGCTTGAACTTTTCCTTTGCACCGTATAATTGACCGATACGAATTGATAATTTGTCATCAACAACGGTGATCTCTCCTTTTGCGACAATCTTGCCACGCATAAATACATCTACTGGCTCACCGGCCATTCTGTTCAGACGGACAATGCTTCCCTGATGTAAATTAAGTAATTCCCGTATTGTCATTCTTGTCTGTCCTAATTGCACGGAGATGCCAACATTGACATCAAGAAGCATATTGATACTGTTTGACATGCATATCTCCAATGGTCGTTGTCTTATATTATAGTACAATCCATTAAGAAGATCGGCAAGGAAAAAGTTCGATACATACTGTTTGCTATCAATAATGAGTATAAAAATTATAGAGTCAGGTTACACATTACTTTTGTAAAAATGGAAGAATATCACTAAATATACCGCTGAGTGCTACACCAAGAAATGCGAGCAGGAGCAATACTGCTAAACCAAGAAGTGCAAGAACAATCAGTGGAAAAATCAGGGCTGTAAATGCTTTTATACGTGTTGTGTTATGAACCACTGAGATACCGGTGATCAACTGCCAGATAAACAGTATTGATGCAAGTAATGGTCCAATAAATGGTAATACATTCAGGAGCATGGCACTTTGGGAATATGCTGTAATTTTGATTGTCTGATAGAATGCGTTTTTACTTTTCCGCGTTATCAACAGCATGAGATGAGTATATAGAGCAATAATGAGAAATTCAATCGAGATATAAACAGGAGTAAACATCAAGGTCAATGCCGGCGATGATTCACTGCCTGCGAGTATTCCGTCGTTTTTGGTTTCAAAAATGGAACTGATAGAATCGGGCAGAACCTGTGACCAGAGAAACGCAGCAGTATAACCGATACTTCCTGCGACAAGTGCAAACAACCATGCACTTGAAAGGTTTTTTTTAACCTGAAGCGTACTGAAGAAGCGTTCCGGGGCAGAAAAAAGTTCTTTTACAGTAAGAAAAAAAACTGTAAGAGGATAATTTTTTGTTGCTGGAGACTCCCAAAGTGGCAGTAATAATTCCGGGGAAGTAGGTGGCAACGATAATGTATTGTTATCAGAGTAGAAATTACCACATGAGGAACAGTTCAAGGTTGAGAATGAGTCATGGCTATTTCCACATTTACTGCACATCATGAATTGGTACCTCGTTTTTGTTGATTTTTCTTCTTTTTATTATAGAATAAAACAATCAGGTTTTAAATAATAACGTCTATAGATTGTGAAAATAATACCCGCATTGGAATTTTGGTACTCTATGATTTATTTTAAATTGAAATATATATGGATAAAGTTTTTTAAATCAGTTTTTTAAGTTGAATTCACACTGGAGGATATATGATAATAGTAACAGGTGGTGCAGGTTTTATCGGAAGTGCAATTGTCTGGAAATTGAATCAGATGGGCATGAATGATATCATTATTACAGATCATTTGGGAACGAGTGAGAAGTGGAGAAATCTCGTTAATCTGAAATATAACGACTACCTTGACAGAGATGCATTTATTAAAAAACTTGAGGCAGGTGAATTTAATTCTTCAGTTGATGCCATTTTTCATATGGGTGCATGTTCTGCAACGACAGAAAGAAATGCTGATTATCTGATTGAAAACAACTTTCATTATACGCTGCGTCTTGCAAAATGGGCAATATCCAACCGGTGCAGGTTCATTTACGCATCAAGTGCTGCAACGTACGGTGATGGAGAATTTGGTTATGATGATACGCATATGAAATTCTATTCGTTAAAGCCTCTGAACATGTATGGTTATTCAAAACATCTTTTTGATTTGTATGCCTTGCGCATGGGATGGCTCGACAGGATGGTCGGATTGAAATTTTTTAATGTGTTTGGGCCAAACGAGTATCATAAGGGCGACATGATGAGTCTTGTATGTAAATCATATCCGAAAATCAGAGATACAGGAGAAATATCGCTTTTCAAATCACATGTCAATGAGTATAAAGATGGTGAGCAGGTAAGAGATTTTATTTATGTCAAGGACGCTGTTGAAATGGTTATGTATTTCTTTAAAAATGATTCTGTCAATGGCGTTTTTAACATTGGTACAGGTAGAGAGCATTCATGGAATGATCTCGCAAACGCGATGTTTAAAGCGTGCGGGAAACCATTTAATGTCAGGTATACTGATATGCCCGAACAGATTCGGGAAAAATACCAATATTTTACAAAAGCAAATATGGATAAGCTGGCTGTTCATGGATGTACACACAAATGTATGTCGATGGATGATGCGATCAATGACTACATAAATAACTATCTGAAGCATAACAGATACTTGGGTGAATAACGTAACAGGAGACAGGTGTGCTTACAGGTTTTTCGATAATTACTACACCCGATGGCCTGAAAGCGTATTTACAGATACAACCAAAAACGCTGGTCTTTCCATCGGAGAAAGAGATTGTTGATGAGCTGCATAACAAGGGGATTGTTTTTGGCTTGGATAATCAGACAATTGGTGAGATTGCCTGCGGAAAAAAGAATCCTGGATTGATTGAAATTGCCAGGGGCATTGTACCATTACCGGGTGTTAATGGCCACATTGAGATCTTAATAGATATTCATTCTGTTGGAAAACCTAAAAAGCTTGATGATGGCCGTGTGGATCATCATGAGATCGGCTCTGTTATAAATGTCAAGTGTAATATCCCGCTTGCACGCCGTATACCTCCTGCTGCAGGTATTGAAGGAAAAAGTGTTTTTGGCAAATCCATTCCACCTCCGATTCCGGAAGATGTTGTTCTGAAGGCTGGTGCAGGTACCAGTATTTCCTCTGATGATCCTAATCTGTTATTGTCATCAATTGAGGGTGCTGTGTCAATTGATAGAGATGGAAATATTGATGTCAAGCGTCAGCGGGTTATTGATAACGATATCGACTACTCAACAGGAAATATAAGTTTTGCCGGTGATCTTATTATAAACGGTACTGTCAGGGCTGGTTTTACTGTTGATGTGCAGGGGAATCTAAAAGTCTCTGGAAATGTTGAGGATACACGGATCAAGTCAGGTGGATGGATAGAGATTGATGGTGGTGCAGTTGGTGCAGGCACCGGATTGATTGAGTGCACTAATCATGTGAAAGTGCGTCATCTTGAGAATTTCTCCATACGTTCCGGTAATGATGTAATTATTCATGAGGATTCGCTTCACAGTAGTATTGTTTCAGAGGGGAAAATCAGGGCAAAATCTATTATCGGCGGTTCTGTTAATGCGTTTGGAATTGAATGTGAAACGATCGGTAGTACAGCGGAAACACGAACAGTTCTTGATATAGGGAGAATGCATCAGCTTATTGAAGAACGGCGTGAACTAAATAAAAAGTCAACAGAACTGCGTTCTTATATTCAACAATTAAAGAATGAGCAATTTGCTCTTGTCCGAAATAACATGAATGACAATGGTCTGCTTAACGAGGAAGATATTAATAAACTTGAAGTTATAAAAAACAAAACAGTGGAATCTATCAAAACTCATGATAAAATTAGACAGAGAATTAACTGTATTAATGAGAAAGAAAAAACAATCGGCTCCTGTTGCGGAATAATTGCAGAATGTATCTATCCGAACACATTTATCAAATTCGGTAACGGAGATCGTCAGGTACAGGAATTATTGAAACATGTCAAGTTGTTTGCAGGAGCACAAGGTAATTAGAATGTCACAGGTATATTTCCGTTCGATAGTAATCTTTTGTACAGTATGTATACTGTCAACATTGTCCGCTGCTGCACCTGATGATGATGAAACCGGCGATTATATTCATTATCGTCTGGGTATCAAATATAAAGAGGAAAAACGGTATGATGATGCAATTGAGGAGTTCAGGAAAACGCTGGCATCGTATCCGGATAATTATAATGCATACATGCATGTAGCAGAAATCCGCGCTTTACAGGGTGAGCATAACCTTGCAGCTTACAATTTAAAGAAGGCACTTCAGTATAATCCCGGCTGGAACAAAGCACATAAAATGCTTGCCCGGGAATATGAACTTGACGGTCAGGTGCAGAATGCGATCTCCGAATTACAGATATATATGCAGCTATGCGATCCTGCTGAACGTGATAGTATTCAAAAGGTTATTGATCGTTTAATTGTAAAAGGGCCTCAACTGCAACCGTCGCAGACAAGTAAAAATGATCAGTCAAAACAGGTAACAAAAACGGAACTATTAAAAGAAAAAATTACAGCCCAACAGGGTGTCCCGGCAAAGGATACTCTAAGGAAACAATTTCCGGTGGTGTTGGCTGGCACCGGAAATGAGGGGGCAGATCAGTTGTTTAAAGAAGCGGTACGACTCTACGAAACTAAAAAATATATGGAAGCGCTTGATAAATTGAAACAGGTACGAAGTGTTGTACCATCATTTCCGGGAGTCTACTATTATGGTGGATTGATCCGCATGGAAACCGGTCAGAACAAAATGGCAAAAATTAACTTTCTCAAAGGTGTCGACTATCCATCAGTGGGTTATAACAGCTATTTACATATAGGGAAAATTCTTGCAGATGAGCAAAACTATAATGAAGCAATAAAGTACATGTCAATATTTGTTGATAAAGCATCATCAGAGACTGATAAAAAAAACGGGAGGGACCTGATTGCATCATATCGCAAAAAAATGGGTGGTGGAACAGTTGATAAAAATATATCAGGTGAAACATCATTAAAAATGCAGGGTACCGGTGAAATCCCTGATAGTAATGACCCTGTTGCCGGCCGTGTAATTCCTCAGGAGAAATATATTACGCCGATTGAGATTCAGATCGATTCGTTATTATCAATGATGACTGTTGATACATTGACAGATGCCGGGCAGAAATTACTTGGTGGAATCCGTGAGTTTCAAAACGCCAATTATGATCAGGCAATAAAGGAGTTCAGGCGTATTCTGGCATCGAATCCTGCCGGTACTGTCGCATTGAACTGCATTTATAATACAGGAATATGTTATTACAAGCTGCATCTGTTTAAGGATGCTGAGAATCAATTCCAGCAGGTAATCGATAAGTTTCCAGATCATGGGGCAGCATCGCAATGTCTTTTTTTAAAAGCCTGTACCTATCTTGAAAGGAAAGATAATGGAGTTGCTGAGAAACTTCTCCGGAAATTTCTTCAGGCAAATAAGGACCACCGGTGGGCTGGATATGCTTATGAGCGTCTTGGGGACGCATATCTGGAAATGGGACAGGATAGGAAAACAATTGATGCCTATGTACAGGCAGTCGCCAAAGTCAATAACCCTGTAGATCATGTAAGAATTTATTTCAAGACCGGAAATGTATATGTAAAGCTTGATAACCCATCCAGGGCAATTGATGCATATAAGCAAGCGATTGCAATCGGGGAGAAACAATCGGTGTTTACAAGGGTACCTGATGCCTATTACCGGATTGCTGATGAAATGTATAAACAAAAGGAATATAAAATCGCACTTGAATACTATACAAAAGTAACCCGGAAATATACAGCGTTTCAGGAAACTCCATGGGGGTTATTTCAGATCGGTACTATTTATAAAAATCTTAAAGATTACCAGAAAGCGATAGATACTTTTAAGGATTTGATCAAACGGTTTCCCGATGATTATTGGGCCAGACAGGCGAAAGCCAAAATGGAAGATACGATCTGGGAAAGTGAATATCAGAATATACTTAGATAAATCAACCAGTAAACTATAAGTAGTTGAATTATATGAATGACAATGATATACTAATAATTCGTGAATTAATTGAATCATACAGGAAACAATATGACTGGTATGAACAGCTTCGGGTAATGGATCAGAAAATTTTAAGCAGGCTAATCCTTTCCCGGGGTGATATGCACGAAATGATGAACAGTTTTGAAAAGAAAAAATTGTTAATTGACAACCTCGAAATCGAACGCACGCGTACATCAGATGCCGTACAATATTGGCAAAAGATAAAGAGTACGTTTCCAGTGTGTGGTGATACTGATGAGTTGAATGCAATTCTTGAAAAGACTACTAATGCAATCAAGGGTTTTCTTGATGAAGAAGAAAAGATTAAGAAATACATCGAAGGTGTCGTCAAAAAAGAAACGTCTCAGTTTTCTTAGTAAACACTTTTGTTTACATCCCGCTTCCAGCTATGTATTTGTAAATAATCATTCCATTTATAACAACGGAGAGATCGTAGTTGTCAAATAATACCAGCAATAACGATCTTTCATCAATGTCGCCGGAGATTTTTGAATCTCTCAGGATAGCTTTTTCTGAATTTCAGGTAAAAGCAGAACGGCTTAGCATTGCTTATGAAGCGATGCAGGCTGATTTCAAAAAAATAAATCTTGAACTGGACAAAAAAAACAGTGAGCTTGAGGAGAGCCTGATTCGTCAGGAGGAGATGCGTACCTATTTAAACAGCATTCTTGAAAGTATGGAAAATGGTGTTATTGGAGTTGATATTGAGGGAAATATCACCCATTTTAATCGGGCAGCTTCCGAAATAACCGGATATGATGTAGCGGTTGTCATGCATAAACCATTTATTGATTTCTTTGGCAGTGATACTCAGGAAGAACCGGTGTTGCTTCATGTTTTAAACACCGGAAAAGAGCAGCTTCGGGATGAAAAAGTTATGTGGCATAGTGATGGGCATCCGGTACCAGTATCGTATCAGACTGCAATTCTTCGCGACAGTAAAGGTACACGGATCGGGGCTGTCGAGATTTTCAGTGATATTTCCAAAATAAAAGCGCTCGAAAAAGAGATGCAGCAGGCAAAAACCATGGCCGCACTCGGTGAAATGTCTGCAACAGTTGCACATGAGATCCGTAATCCTCTCGGGGCAATGGGGGTATGGGCTGGCTTACTGGAGAGAGATATAAGTGTTGATGATCCACGGCGAAAAACGCTTGGAAAAATTATAGAAGGATTGTCGAAACTTAACAAAATTGTATCTAATCTTCTTGTCTATACACGTCCGGTAAAAACAGAGTTACGTAAAGTACAAATTGATAAAGTGATAGCAGAAATCATCGACTTCGTTCAGATTGAAATTGAACGGCTCAGGCAGAATATTATTATTGTACGAAAGTTTTGTGATCTTCCTGTTTTTGTTCTTGTTGATCCGGAGAAAATGGGGCAGGTTGTGTTGAATTTATGTTTGAATGCAATCCAGGCAATGCCTGAAAATGGCACTCTTACGGTTCATATTGATAAACAGGAAGATGCTGGACATGGATATGCTGTATTTACTATCGCTGATACCGGAATCGGCATTGAAAAAGAACTGATCAGTAAAATATTCGATCCTTTTTTTACTACAAAAGAAAATGGAACCGGGCTGGGGCTTGCGATAGTAAAAAAGTTTGTCGAGTCGCACAGTGGTTATATTGATATAAAAAGTGTGCCGGGTGAAGGTACTCAGGTGAAAGTTTTTCTGCCATTATTAAAGGAGTAGGTGAAATAAAATGGTAAACAAACGAATCCTTGTTGTTGATGATAATGAACTGTTCAGGGAATCAATTGTGGAAACCTTACGACGGCAGAATTATACTGTTGATGCTGCTAAAGATGGTCCTAACGCATTGCAGATGGTACAGATTAATAAATATAATCTTGTTATATCCGATATGAAAATGCCCGGAATGACTGGTATTCAGTTACTTGAAAATATCAAAAAACTTGATCCTGATATGCCCTTTCTGATTATTACCGCGTACGGTGCAATCGAAACTGCTGTTGATGCAATGAAAAAAGGTGCATACGATTTTCTTCAGAAATCCGATAATCTCATTCGCGAACTTGAATTGACTGTTGAACGAACGCTTCAGTTCCAATCGTTGCTTAATGAAAATAAGAACCTTAAATCAGTCATTAAAAAACAGACTGATTTTATTGGCCATAATAATGTTATGAACGACATCCGTTCGATGATACATTCTGTCGCAGAGAGTAAATCAACAGTGCTCATAACCGGGGAGTCGGGGACAGGAAAAGAGTTAATTGCACGGGCAATCCATTTTCAGAGCAGACGGAGTAATGGCCCTTTTGTAAAGGTGAATTGTGCAGCGCTTCCTGAAGGGTTGATAGAATCTGAATTGTTCGGGCATGAAAAAGGTGCATTTACAGGTGCAATAAAGCAAAAAAAAGGCATGTTCGAGAGCGCATCGGGTGGAAGTCTGCTGCTTGATGAAATCGGGGAGATGCCGATGATCGCTCAGGCAAAACTACTCCGCGTTCTTCAGGAAAAAGAGATACACAAGGTCGGTGGTGATGATCCGATTGAGGTTGACGTACGAGTAATTGCTACTACTAACCGTGACCTTGAGAGTCAGGTACATGATGGTAACTTCCGGGAGGATCTATTTTACCGGCTGAATGTTTTTCATGTACATCTGCCGCCACTGCGTGACCGTAAAGAAGATATTCCGGAAATCATTTCTTATTTTATCCAGAAGTTCAATCTTGAAAACGGTTTCCATGTTGATGGGCTTGATGACAGTTGTATTCCGGTGATTACATCATATAACTGGCCCGGCAATATCAGGGAACTCGAGAATGCAGTTGAACGGGCAGTTGTATTGACAAAAGTAGGTTTGATAAAACCGGAGATGTTCAAATTCCACACCCGGCTGCATCATGATGACTCAACTGGTTTACAGCCGGGAACTACAGTTGCAGAAGCTGAAAAACAGTTAATTTACAAGACGCTTGATCATTGTAATAACAACCGGACAAAAGCCGCAGAGCTATTGGGGATTTCGATAAGAACACTGCGAAATAAACTTAATGAGTATGATGGTCGGGTGGAGGAAGAGAATGAGGGTGTGTAGTTTACCATTACGGTATCACTTGATGATTTAATTTTTAGATGATCCTATTTCAATTAACAGTTCTACTCTGCAATCAAATATTTTCCGCGTTCGCATCTGACAATGTTTTCATGCACAAGCTGCGAGAGTACAGGATGCAATGATTCCATGTCATTGTTGAGCAATGACGATAGGTTTTTGGTTGTACAGAATTTGTTTTCCAGAAGTACTTTTAAGATTTTTCCACGAAGTTCGCGTCTGGAACCCCTGAACGCAGTCTGTTTCTTATATGAGCTGCTTTTTTTAGATTCGTTACCAATTGACTTTTTTACCATAGTCCCGTAATCCATCATGGCAGAATACCACTCCCTTGGATTCTTTCTGTCAAGTACTTTTTCTGCAGCATCCAATAACAATACATCATTTATGCTTTGTTTATCTCTGAAGAAATGGTAGATGAGCACTGTACGAATATTAGTTTCAAGAAAAACAACCGGTTTATTAAATGCGAATGCGGTAATCGATGCTGCTGTTGCATTTCCTATACCGGGAAGCGTTCTTAATTGCTCCGGTGAATCAGGTAAGGTACAGTCAAATGTTTCAACAATCATTCTTGCTGCATTTCTGAGAGCCATTGCCCGTCGATTATACCCAAGCCCTTTCCAGGCTGCAAGAACATCTTCAAGACTGGATTCTGCCAGCGTTCTGAAATCAGGAAATAATCCAGTAAAGTCAATAAATTTGCTGATCACTCTGTCAACCTGTGTCTGCTGAAGCATCACTTCAGAAATAAAAATGTGGTATGGATTGTAATCTGTACGCCAGGGAAGATGTGATCTGGAATTGTTTCTGTAATATGAATACACTAATTTACGAAATGCAATAATGTCGCGTTTTGACGATATATCATAGGAGAACTCAAATGAACTTTGTGATAACACCGGTGTTCCTTTTATATTAGGTTGATTGCAGCTCAGTGTGTTACAAACTCAATGAGCTGTTGTATACGATTGCGGTAGGTGTGTCTGGTGATAACGGTATTGAAATTTTCTGAGAGTGATTCCTGAAACTGTTGTGCATTGTCAAGGATATACCGGATCTTTACAATACAATCATCCGGTGATGTAAATGTAATGTAAGTACAATCTGCGAGGGCATCACTGATAAGAGGTACATCCTCGGTGAGAAGTACGGCATTGCAGGCGAGAATATCATATACACGGGGACTTATATGTACATCATCGCGACAGAGTGGATCTTCTACCGACAGGTTTATACCGATTGACGCCGCTGACAGAAGCGTTTCCACCTGGATATTGTCTGTCCAGATACGGTTTACGATGCTGCTGTTAAGCGGACCGTCATACATATCCCAGCCGCTTCCGGCGATAGCACATGTAAAGCCGGCTTTAACGATTGATTCGAGAAAATGGATACGATACGTTGATGGAATACCGATAAAACTGATGTCGTATTTCCTCTCAGTCTTCCGATTTGGATGTGGTTCGAAAGAAAGTGCTGTATTTAAAAAATGATACCTGCTATTGTTTTGTAAACAAACTTTCTCTAATACACCTTTTTGTATAGCACAGAAATGAGAATATCCACTGATAATATCTTTCCAGTATCCTGCCCGTCGATAATCTTCATAAAACCAGTGTATTGTTGTAATATTCTGTTTTTTTAAAATGTTAAGCATGAAAAGAGTAACAGGGGAGAGGGCTCCTGTCAAAACATAATTTCCACCGAAGTCAAGCACCGTAGTGAGAAGAGACTGGTTCATCAGGTCGACAGCAATGTTTTCATCTGGAGTATTTAGAAGTTTTTTAAAAGCATCAAGATAAGTGTGGCAATCGAAGCTTTTTACATTATCGGTACCAGCTACAATTGATACCGCATTATACGCATTAAGAGCAACTGTTCTGGCAGCACCATCGGGTGGAATGACAACGATCCATCGCCTGGTTTCATTTGTCATGCTTTAAGGTCGTCCGATGTTGGTAATGAATCGATTCCGCCCCCCTTTAGTCCTTTGTAAAGTGCCACACTATTCGCAAAACGGGCAGCAGTAAATGCATCAAAACCTCGGGCAATGCAATGAAGAAAGCCGCCATTGAAAGCACTTCCGATAAGTGTGTAATCCTGAATTGATTCATCAGCTTTCTCCTGATGTATCTCCTCCACTTTGCCATCATAGCCAACAAAACACCCATCGTGGCCTGTTTTAACAACAACAATCGAAACACCCCGGTCCCATAAAAATCCGATTACATCAAGAGGCCGTTCATAGCCGAATAACGCTTTGGTTTCATCCGGCGATGATGGGAAAATGACATCAATAAGTGGTAACACACCCCATAAACACTCTTTGGCGTCATCAAGAGACCAGCGTTGAAGTCTCAGGTTCGGATCATACGCTACCATTATGTCATTACTATGTGCAAAGTGAAATGCCTTGAAAATTGCGTGTCGTGCAGCTTTTGAAACAGATTGAAGTTCACTTGACGCATAAACAATTTTACAATTTTCGATAAGATCATCATAGATCATGGATGGTGTAATGTGTTCTGCTGCGTTTCCTGGTCTGTGAACAAGGTATTCACGCTGTTCGGGATATCTGGTGCTGGCAAAATAAATGCCGTTATATCCCTGGCTTGTAATAACATGATCAATATTGATTCCCTGAGAAAGTAATCGTTCACGGATCATCGTGTGGAACGGATCACGTGCAACTGACGAAAGAAATGAAACACCAGAACCCAGACGTGCTGCAGTTGCAGCAGTGACAATATCAGCTCCGCCGATATCTTTTTTATATGAGTCGTTCAGGCATATGTCTCCATCACACCTGAACTCAATGAAGCATTCTCCTATGACAAGCAAGTCATAGTCACGTATATGTATTGGTTTCATTTAATTTTCCGCACATTAAATTGTGCTATTAGTGGTTGTATCGATTGACAATTACATCAGCAAAACTGGATATGAGATTGTCAATTTCGGTTTTCCTGACAATTGATTTTAACCATGCTTCCGGTATGGCAGAAATGCCATGTGAAAGACCTGCAAGACCACCGGCAACAGTTCCAGTTGTATCTGTGTCAAGACCAAGATTTACAGCTGCAAGAAGGATCTCGTTTGTCGAGTTAAGACGCATATAACACCAGATCGCTGCTTCAAGAGTGTCAACAATGTATCCGGTGGAACCAATTGCAGATTCGTCAAGACCTGGTACTTCAAAGGTGAGTACACGCATAAAATGAGAAAGTTCATCTTTGTATTGAGGTATTGAATTATAGTATTCAAGCGCTTTTGAAACAGCTTGACGAAGCGCACTGTTTTTATCATCTGTAAAAAGAAGCTCTCGTACAAAAAGAGAATATATTCCACATCCCACACATGATCGTGCATGAGAGTGGGTTATTGATGAAATCTCATGAATTCGTTCAAGAAATATCTCTGTTGGCTCACCATGGAAATACAGTGCTGCCGGGAGGATTCTCATTAGTGAACCATTACCGTTATCATCCTCAGATCCACAACCGCTTTCCCGTGCACTGACACCCTCTGTTACTATTCTGTCAAGAGCCATGAATGTTGTTATTCCGGAATCAAAGACGAATCCGGCCGGAGTCCAGTGGGCCTCAAAAAGCCACCTGCAGAATGTTTCTCCAAGATTCTCAATATCATAACCTTTACACAGGCTTTCCATGGTACAAAGTATCATTGAGCTGTCATCAGACCAGGTTCCCTGAGGCTGATCATACCGCCCGTAGCCAAGCATGTTTTTTACTGAGCAGAGCGATAATTCGCTTCGTGGTGTAAATTCGACCGGAACTCCAAGAGCATCGCCAACAATAGCGGATGTAATGGCTGAAACGATTTTTTCTTTTAAATCCATGTTATTCAATCTTTTTAAGTACTTCAGCCGGACATTTGCCAGCTTTATTGTAATTTAGCACAAATAAACCATAAGGATACATTAATTTTCAAAATATTTCAATAAAATAGTACTTGCCAATTGTGAGTGCAATTTTGCAACCACTTCTGTAATACTGAGACAAAAATGCACAAATTCAGACTGCAAATCTAGTACATAAATGGAACCACGCCTGCAAGGACAAGAATCTGGAAAAATTCATCAATTTACCAGTTTGGGAAATGTATCTTTTATTGTAATATAAATAAGTGATGTCGGCTATTGCAGCATTATAAGAATTTATGATCACCAATACCGGTATCGAAACTAGTACAAGGATAAACAGGTACAACCTAAAAATGAGGCAATAAAGGTGCGATGAGTACAGAAACAACATATAAAGTTATTGCTGACGAAAACATTCCGCTTGTGAAAGATGCTTTTTCTGAATTTGGAGAAGTAACAACAGTTGCTGGGCGGAAAATTACAAAAGAGATGCTCGCTGACGCATCAATGCTGCTAGTGAGATCAATTACAAATGTGAATCGGGGGCTTCTTGACGGCACGCCGGTTAAATTTGTAGCGACTGCAACTATCGGGACAGATCATATTGATTTAAACTATCTACGGGATAACAATATCGGTTTTGCCTACGCACCGGCATCAAATGCGGATTCTGTTGCACAGTATGTTACCGCAGCAATGTTGACACTTGCAAAAAAACGTAATGTCAGATTATCAGATCTGACTCTTGGTATCATTGGTGTCGGTAATGTCGGGAGTCGTGTATTCAGGTTAGCCGGATTACTTGGTATTAAATGTCTGCTTAATGATCCACCAAAGAAAAGATTGACACAAAGCGATATTTACGTACCGCTTGACACCGTACTAAGCAGTGCCGATATCATTACGGTGCATGTACCGTTAATTACGCAGGGTGAAGATCTTACATATAGAATGATCAACCATGATTTTCTGACTAAAGCCAAAGATGGAGTGATACTGATTAATACGAGTCGTGGAAAAGTCGTTGATGAAAAAAGTGTCAGGGCATTCAGGTATAAACTTGGCGGGCTTGTGCTTGATGTCTGGGAGGATGAACCCGGAATTAATATTGAGACGTTAAAAATCACCGATATCGGTACATCGCATATCGCAGGATACTCCTATGATGGAAAGTTGCGCGGAACACAGATGATCTACGACGCAGCCTGTGCCTTCTTTTTCCGTCAACCATCCTGGCACATTCCAGAGTCGATAACTACTGAAATTGCCGGTACCATTGATATTTCACAATCGAAGGATCCGGTGTATGATGCAGTTCTGAGTGCATATCCGATCATGCACGATGATGCTGCATTGAGAAAGATTGCGGAAAAGGAAACCAATGAGGAAGAGGAGAAGTTTTTTGATGAGTTGCGAAAAAAATACCCACGCCGTGATGAGTTTCCTCATTATACTATAAAATGCAAAAAAGAGCAGAGCGATGTAGCAATTCTACTGTCAAATCTCGGATTTAATATTGGTTGATACTTCAAACGCCAGATACAACATGGATTCACAATCTTGAACCCGTGTCCACGCTTTTTTATAAACTTTAGTTTTTTTTCTGAAAAAATGCAGTTTATCTATTATTGTAAACGTATCTGACAGTATTGTGTAACTATTATTGCTCCACAATTGTGCGTCATTTCCTGTTCCGGTGGTGAACAAAATTTTTAAAATCTGATTAGTTTGTTAATTATTGAACGTACTAATCCACTGACATTCATATATAAATCAATTTGTTTGTAAAGGGTATTCCGGTGATTAAAAAATTAATATACGTTTCTATTATCAGCACCGTGCTTTGTTGCTATAGTGTATTCGCAGAACTTCTCCCCATTACGTCATCATTACCCAAAGTCTCGAAATCATATGATTCCATTATCCTTAAAACCTGGCAGGGGATAAAAAAACGCAATATCGACCCTTATGATGTAAAACTGATCCATCGCCCAAAATCGGAGTATCCCCATGATGCCGTCTCTGAAGGTGCCGGGTATGGAATGTTATGGGCGCTTTATTGCAATGATCAGGAGTATTTTAATAAGATCTGGTTTGCAGCAGAACAATATATGTGGGCAGGAGAATTTTACAACTGGCGTGTTGATGTAAATGGAAAAGTGGAGGGAACCGGTGCTGCAACCGATGCGGAGGAAGATATTGCAATTGCACTGATCTTTGCAGATCAGCTTATGAAGAAAAATATATGGACATTGACAAACAAAACACCGTCAGGAACAACCTATGAATCCCGTGCACGGTCAATTCTTGAAAGCATAAAAAGAAACATGCTTGAAGGATCCTATTTGCGTCCCGGTGCAGGATGGGGCGGGGCTGCATTTGTTAATCCCGGCTATTTTGCACCTGCATGGTATAAAGTTTTTGCAGAATACGATTCAGGTTCAAAAACAACCTGGGAAAACCTTATCAATCAATGTTATCAAACGATCAATCTTTCGCCGGGTTTTTCAAAGGGTCTTATACCGGATTGGTTGAAACCTGATGGGCAGTATAATGCAACATCGCTTGGGTACAATCCTACCGGTGATGGAAGATGGCTTTACAAAGATGCTATCCGTGTTTACTGGCGTCTGGCAACGGATTATCTCTGGTATGATGAGCCAAGGGCAAAACCATTTTTACAGAATGCGATGAAATTCATTGCTAGTCCATCAAAGGCGAATTTCTATCAGATGGACGGCAGTCCTGTAAATGGGACGTTTAAACTGGGTAACGGTGTCGAACGACCACGTACTGAACATAGTCATCTGACAATAGGCATGTGGGCGTGTGCATCAGTTGTTTTAGGCCTTGATGAAGCAGAAAAATACAGTGATGAGTTGTTGACATTTTACGATGGAGCGGATTACTGGGGGAAAGCAACGGACTCCGGTAATGAAGATACATTACATAATGAAATGTATTTCGATCAGTTTCTCGCATTCTTTGGTGCATCACTGATCTCCGGTATTTTTACAAATATCTGGGATGAAATGAAAAATTCTGATATTACAGTACCACTTGAGTGGAAAACGAAACCTTCACTGAGTACTGCAACTGTAAATGCTGATAATGGTCCGCTAATGATACGCGGTGAACTTAGCAGAGCGGTACGATGGTCGGTTGTGCTTAAAAACAGGGATAATACTGATGAATCGGTTACTTTTTCTGATAACAGCAGCAGGATCGATATTGCCTGGTATGGTTTATCGGATTCCGGAAAAGCCATGCCTCAAGGCTTTTATGATGTAACTGTGACAGCAAAGGGGCTTACCGTACCAACAACCTTTGAAGTATGGCTTGGAAAATCGATATCGCTTCTTGTAAATAACCGGCTTATTATTGATGATTTCAGGGATAACGATTTGCAACCGTTTTTCGGGAACACCTGGACAAGTTATCTTGACAGCCATGATGGAAAAAACGGTGCATCATCGGTGAAGAAACTTGCCGTTGAGACAAACGGGAATCAGAAACAGCTTGTCTGGAGTTATCTGTTGAACGCCGGAAATCTTGGCTATGATCCTTATGCTGCAGTTGAGTTGAACTTCGTAAAGAATGGCAATTTGTTCAACATGACCGGTGTGGATACGATTATCCTTACTGCATCTGCCAACAGGGATCTTGGTGTTTCGTTTCAGGTGGTCACTGATGATATTGTCAAGTCGGGATCATTCAGTTACTATGATGACTCTCTCTATCTGACAACATCACCGAAAGAGTTCAGAATTCCTCTTACTGAGCTTAGGCAGCGCTTTGGCGGAGACATGAAATTCGACCCGTCACAAGTCACTGCGATCAGGATACAGGTACAGCAGAAAACCGGTTCTGAGGGTACCATTACAATCAGCAGCATTCAGTTTGCAGGTAATCTTGCATCATTGTATACTGCTCCGCCGGAATATATTGCCAAAAGTATTTTCACCAAAAAAGATATACGGGGTATAAATAGATATTTTGGTACTATTGGTCACAGCACCGGTCACATAAAAATTACTTTTAACAAACAGTTTACAGGGAACATACAGATTGTTAATAACCTAGGACGTCAGATTTACCGGAAGCACTGTACAAACGCAAATACACTTATAATCAATGCAACTGCGGATTGTATAACCAAAGGTTATTATTTTCTAACCATTTCTTCACAGGATGGTTATACTGAATCGGTGCCTTTTTGTATTGTAAAGTAATAGTTGTACCGGTTTTGATATGTATGAGGTATACACAGGTAGAATACATTAAAAGTTTGGTTAAGCGAAGTCTTGCAAACAGGGAGTAAATAGATTGAATACAAAGAAACTTCCCTCTGCATTGCTTGTAACGGGTATTATTACCGGTGTGCTGTTGTTATGTGGCTGTATGCGATATCTTACAAACAACCGGGATGAGGTTCTGCTTGAGGGTGTGGATATTGATCAGACACTTAAAGTTGCCTCTCTGAAAATGATTCAACGTCAGGGTAAGATGGGTACATCACTTCCGATCTGGGTGATCAGGGATCAGAAGATTTCCCCTGCACAGGCACAAGAGATTTCAAATCTTTATTTCCAACACGTAGGCATCTTAAAGAAAAAGTTTGATATTTGGCACCTGACCTGGGCTATTTCGGATAGCTACAGACTTGGTGATGATTCCGTGAAAGTTGTTTTGCACAATGCATACGCTGATGCTACTGCCCGGGCAAAAAAATTAAAAGGGATTGCAGACAAAATGGCAAATGGTGATAAACTCTATATGGGTGATGCACATAGTGGTGGCCGGGCATTTGCAAAAAAACACATTGTTGTACCTGGTAAAAAGGGGTATCTGCAGTCATATGATGACTATGTGACTGCAAATAAAAAGTAAAACAGCTTAATGCCCATGCCCGCCGCAACAACCACCACCTGATGCAGCACAGGATGTCGCACTTGCGCAGGATGTTCCGCACGGACCCATTGACTTGCCCATGCTGATCGATCCGACTGCAGACATAAGCTTCTCTGTTTCCATGGATTTGCATGATGGACAGGGGATTGCCTTGTTACGATCACCAGTTACAAGTTCCTCAAATTTATTCCCGCATTTTGTGCATTTATATTCAAATATCGGCATAGTTTAGTCCTTTTGAACTGTTTTTTGTACTAGTCACTAGTCACTTGTTACGTGACACGTTTTCCACCTAAAAATATTATTTAAAGCTTAAACAGGCAAGCGTTATATAATTCACACCTCAAACACCCCACACATCTTTACATATCGCAAGTATTGATGTAATCCTGTTATCGTAGGTATGCAGTTCAAGTACCTTTTTCTGTGCTCTTTCGGCAATCGCTTTGCGTTCACACTCATGGGTGATAAAATACTCTGTTTTGTCAATACAATCGTTCAGCGATGTAAACTCGACAAGTTCCTGATCGCTGCCATCAAGGGAAAAATAGCTACTGTTTAGTTCACGTTTGTCAGTAAGCAGAAATGCTCCGCATGCGGCACAGTCAAATATTCTTTGTGTAAATGATGTCCTGATCTGGATACGGTTGATATTGAGATTTACCTTTGTTGCTGCATAACACTTGTAAAGAGTGGTATAGTAACAGGCCTCAGCCGATACCCGCGATCGTTTGATAAAATGCTCCCAGTCGCCATCACCGAAGCAGACAAAACGTTCCTTAAAATGCTCTGATACTGCCACAATAAAATCACGGCGATAGAAGTATCCGCAGAGCCACTCAAGAAGAAAAACCGTTTCATTTACGTCAAGGGATGTAGTGTCAGCCCATTGAGTTTTTATGTCAAAAAGGTACTGATGAATGTCGGTTTGGGGGTTTGCATAATACAGTTTCTTAAGTGATGCAACAAGGGGGAGCAGTTTGTTGATTTCGTTACCCCGCGCTTCGGTCATGATAGAATCAATAAAAAGGCTGCTGGAATTTCCGACAAACGAGACATCATAAATAAATCGGGTATCATCAGCTTTCGGAAAATAGGATGGATCTGTTGCTAGTGGTATGAAAAACGTTGTACATCCGCGTGCTTGCAGTATGTCAACAAAAGACTGTTCTGATACAAGATAGATAATGTGAGCGTCTGTCTGTAGCACTCTTCCCGAAAAGATCTCCTCATATAACGGATAGTCATGAAACCAGTTGACAATAAAGCACCTCCGTTTAATGAGTTCCGTTACAAAAACGCCATTTTTGTCCGTACCGGTGTCATTGATAATAATAACAAGTGCGGGAAGTACCGACTGTATGCCATCAAGTGCAGATGCGATTGTATCCTGATCCGGATTGAGCGGCATCGATAGAGTGGTGATCGTGAGATCTGCACGCTTCCTGAGAGCATTTTCGACTTCGTTTATGAGAAATGTGTGGGAGCGTATGAAGAGTATGTTCATAAGATTTATTCAAATCAGATAAGATTGCTCAACTTTCTTTTTACTTTTTGTTACGATTAACAAATCAATAGCACCCTCCCGCGAGAGAAGACGCGTTGCCATGAACGCGGGAGGTGGCGCATCGATAGTGTTTCTTACAATTTAAAGGTACCTACAGATTCTTTGAGTTTACCGGCAACACCGGTAAGATCGCTGGTTGACTGTTGGCCCTGATTCATTTTTGAAGTAATGGTTTCTATTGATTGGTGAAATTCCGAAATGTTTGATGAAATTTCTGTCAGACCCTTTGCTGATTCATGAACATTCATGGAAACGTTGTTAGTTGCTTCGCTTACATTGGAAATATTGCGGGAGATTTCATTGATCGTTGCAGACTGCTCTTCAATCGCACTGACAATTGTGTGTGAAATCATATTGACCTCATTGATCTTCTCGGTGATTTCAGATATTGCCAGGACAGAATTTTTGGTGCTTGATCGCATATCTTTGATTTGTGTAGCGATATCGTCAGTTGCCTTTGATGTCTGTTTTGACAACTCTTTTACTTCAGCAGCAACCACTGCAAATCCTTTTCCCGCCGCCCCCGCCGAAGCAGCTTCAATGGTTGCATTAAGTGCAAGCAGGTTGGTTTGGTCTGCGATCGCTTTAATAATTTCAATGATTGAACCAACCTTGTCAGCGGATTCTTCAAGATTTTCCATTAATTTATTTGTAGAAAGTGCTTTCTCGTTGGCTTCACTTGCAACAGCTAATTCCTTCTGACAGTTTTTTGATATTTCAGATATGGTTGAACTCATCTCTTCTATAGACGTTGCGGAAGTAGCTATTGATGAACTGATTTCTTCAACACTTGATGCGATATTCTGCATGTTGGATGATGCCTGTTCCGATGCGGCTGCGACAACTCTTGAACGCGAACTCATATCATCAGATAATCTCTTCACCTCAGATATTGCCTGGGTTAATTCGCTTGATTTATCACCCGTTTTCCTGGAATTCATATCAATTGCCGATATAAGATTTTTCAGATTTTTAACCATATCGCTGAATGACTTTGCAAGGGTACCATCACTCATGTAACTACTGCCTGACAAATTTACACTAAGATCTCCACCTGCAACTTTCTGCGAAATCTCCTGAAGATCTTTAGGCTCAGCACCTAATTGACTAAACAGTGTTTTTGTTAAATAAATAATAAGACCTATAGCAATAAGAATCGATAGTAGAGTACCGTAAAGAGCTGTATTTCTTGCAAATGAAGCGGTCTTTGTATCTTGGAGTGAGCGTTTATTCAGCAGTTCCTGTTCAACCTTTTCAATTGCAGTTAATTGCACTCGAATATCATCCATGATATCTTTTCCTGCTTTATATCCCTGCGACTGCATCGTGCCGTCAATCTTTTTTCCTTCAAGAACATTTTTTAACGCAGCAGGTGGAAGTTCGCCTTTGTCAACTTTTCTTTTCAAATCAATTTCATACTGACCGGCATTTTTTAACCACAGCTCTTTTAGCGCTGCAACCTGTTCAAAACGTTTTACCTGTTCAGGGTTATCAGAAACGAGTTTTTCTGCTGCAATGACATACTCATCGAATTTTTTTTGACCAGCAACATATGGATCGAGGAAATTATCATTCCCTGTCAGCATAAAACCTCTCTGACCGGTTTCCATATCTACCATTGCTTTTGCAAGTACTGTCGCATGCGATAGTACTTCATGGGTATGAGTGACCGATTTTGATGAGGCAATTAAAGAATTGATACTGGTAAACAACAACGTCGAAATAATTATCAGAAGCACGAGGATAATGATATTTCCACCTGCGAGCATGACTTTAAAACTAACATTTTTAAACATATAAATTCCTTTGTTAAGTATATGTAAATTTCACGAGTTTGATAAGTGTAACATTGAGACATAATGCTCGTAAACAGGAAAAACATTTTTTATACTTATAAAAGGTCGGGATTAGAGGTGCTCGAAGATTGAACGGCTGATCACCGCTTTTATTATATTATACGTTGTGGTTAATACTCCACAGATTCTATTTGAATCAGATATACTCGAAAAAACGACAAACAGCTTTTGTAATCAATTACTTGTAGAGACTATGCAACCAGAGACTTCTTCTGAAGAAAATATCACCGAAGATATGCGGTTTGGACGGTATGTGCCGCTTAAGCTCATTGGAAAAGGAGCGATGGGGCGGGTGTATTTGTCACTTGATCCGGTACTTCAGCGTTCGGTAGCAGTAAAAGTAATCTCACTTGATGATAACATCGATAGTGATAGCCACAAATCATTTGTTGATCGCTTTACCCTTGAGGCACGGGCATCCGCGCAGTTGAATCATCAATCGATTGTAACTGTCTTTGATGCCGGGGAGCAGAACGGTTTTCCGTGGATTGCGTTTGAATTTGTTGATGGTGAAAGTCTTGAGGATCTGTTGAAACGCGAGCAGTTAATTGATATGCAGAGAGTTCGTTCAATCCTTTATGATATCGGGTCTGCGCTTAAAATCGCTCACAATGCAAAAATTGTTCACCGCGATGTTAAGCCGGCGAATATTTTGATCGAGAAGAAAACCGGAATTGCAAAATTGTCAGATTTCGGGGTGATAAAGGCACCATTTTCGATGGCGACACAGGAGGGGATGACGCTTGGATCACCGGGGTATATGTCACCGGAGCAGATTGATGGTACCGGGGTTGATTGTCGCAGTGATCTGTTTTCACTGGGGATAATATTTTATCAGATGATAACCGGTGTTCATCCTTTTATCCGCGAGACGCTTCAGCAGACACTGTACGCAACGCTTATGGGTGAGTATACACCAATAAAACAGTTACGAAACGATATCAGCAGTGATACAGAGAAACTTGTTGCAAAAATGCTGAAGGTGTCAAGGGATGACAGGGTCCGTAGTGCCGAAGAATTCCTGGAGCTTCTTGCTAAATGTACCATCGGAAGTGTCGGGGCACAGGGAATTTTTAGATCCGGTTCTGTAATTGTCAAGACTATTCAGCCGGTGATTAACATAATTAAAAAAACCGATGATGTCATTACGAGTACAGCCCGAAACAAGACCGTTAAAATCGTTGTAGATAAATCAACGACCACTGTTAAAAAGGCGTTTACCGCTGCGTTTGTGGTATTGAAAAGTGTTCCAGTCAGAAGAATTGCATATAGCCGGCGAGTGCAACGGTTGGCTGGTGCTTTGGCATTTGTTGTTCTTGTTCTGTCAGGTGGGTACTACCTGTATGATAATTACTTTTCTTTAAGTAAAGAAGATACTGCGGTTCTCAGGGATCTTGCTGTCAAGGACGGGCATAAAGGGACTCCATCACAGCTTATTAATAAGTGCCGTACATTAATTGAACGTAATGAACTCAATGATGCACAGGAGATTGCTGAGGCACTTATCAGGATCAAACGTTATGCGGCGCATGCGCATGTGCTTAATTCGATTATAGAACTTAAGGATAAGGATGGTGATGACGCGGTTGAGGAAATTGATGAGGGTAAAAAAGTACATGGTTTTAAGGGCGCATTCGGTAAAGAAAAAGAACTTTACAAAGATGCACTTCGTGAGTATCTTATAAATGAGGAAATTGACAGGGAGATGGTTGATTGTATCGTTTATTCGTTACATATGGGTCACGAAAAAAGTTTCAGGATATGGGTGTATGATAAAGCCTACTGGCTGCGCTGGAACTCTGTGAATATTCTTCAGGAAGTCGGGATTAAAGTAGACATGGTAAATGTGTATATCCTTGACCTTAAATATGCTAACAGTATGCGTGTACGAATCCGCGCTGCAAATAAACTTGCCGAGATCAAAGATAAACGTTCGATCACTGCCCTCGAAGAGGTTGCACGTCGGGGATTTTCAGATCCTATCGTATCGGTTGCTGCTCAATCTGCACTGGATGAGATCAGAAAGTAATGGCACCATTCATCAGTTTCATAGCATCCTGATTGTTACATTGATTTTTAACACTACCACCGATATAATATAAGTATATCCCTCTTTTCAGGAGGTTTGTATGGATATGTCAGTAAATGTATCAGTATCAGGACTTAATGCTGCGACAATTCGTCAAAATGTTACAGCTCAAAACGTTGCAAACATAAATACAGATCCATATGCTCCCAAAGAAGCGCTTCAGACAGATGTGTTTCCGGTAGGAACCAATGTATCCACGGTTCGTGAAAATGCAGTTGGCTCAAATGATATTGCACGGGAAATGGTAAATCTCAACGATAATAAGAACATGTACTCCATGAATGCGAAGGCTTTTAAAATGCAGGACCGCATGCTTGGAGAACTTATCAATCTCGTTGGTTAAAATGAATCTTTTCTCATAGATTCAACTACTCTGCACCCGATACAAATAATTACCTGTCACGAAGGTGATTTTTCACCTGCCATTCGAATACCTTGTATTAAAAATCCATCAGAATTATATTAAACAATATAAGAATATCTTCATTTTTTTCATCACGCGGAGCGTTTCAATAACAACAAATAAAGCACACAATTTACATAAATACATTAAACGATTAAGGTCAGGTAGGTTATTCATTCCAAGACCTCAATCTTAATCTTAACCTTAATCTTAATCTTTCTATCAACCACATCAAGTAAAGGAGTCACCATGTTTGCCAATGATTCATGTGTTTCAATCGTTCCATATTTCAAAGTTAAAGACGGGAAAATGAACGAGTTCAGGGATCTTTGCCGCAGGTTTGTTGACAAAACAAAACCGGAATCACAGTGTTTGTATTATGGTTTCAGTTTTAATGGTAACCGTGTACACTGTCGTGAAGGATACAAAAACGCAGAAGGGCTTTTAACACATCTTGACAATGTCGGCGAACTGCTCAAAGAATCATCAATGTATGCTGACATCGAAATCCTCGAAGTTCACGGTGCTGAATCTGAACTTGTTAAATTAAGAAAACCGCTTGAAGGGTTAAAGCCACAGTTTTTCGGGCTCGAAATGGGGTTCAGGAACTGAGATAGGCTAGTGAATAGAATCCAGAAGCCAGGAGGTTGTGGCTGTGGATTCAATTGCAGAGACGCAAGACCTGCGTCTCTTTTCTGCTAACAACAACGAATAAATGTAGAATAACATCAGGGAAAAAAGCATGTCTGAGATTAAATTAACCTTTTATGGGGCAGCGGAGACGGTTACCGGTTCCTGTACGCTTGTTGAGTGCGGACCCACGAAGTTACTGGTCGATTTCGGGCTGATTCAGGGAACTGATAATGACAAAGAGGAAAATACCCGGCCGCTTCCATTCCTGGTAGCAGAGCTTGACGCAGTGATACTTACTCATGGACATATGGATCACACCGGGCGTGTACCGTTACTTCCAGGTGCTGGCTTTAAAGGGAA
This sequence comes from Fibrobacterota bacterium, assembly GCA_023459055.1. Taxonomy (GTDB): domain Bacteria; phylum Fibrobacterota; class Chitinivibrionia; order Chitinivibrionales; family Chitinispirillaceae; genus JAAZBG01. The sequence continues at coordinate 269,746 of JAEWVR010000031.1, read as the reverse complement.
AATTATTACCCATGCTGCATCTGCGGAGCTTGCTGCATTAATCTGGTTCGATTCTGTAAGGATGCATGACTCCGGAGGTTCACTCTATGATGAAAAAGCGGTGAACGATACGCTGACGCTTGTGCAGGGAATTAAATATAATCAGGAAATTGAAATTGGTGATGTAAAAATAACACTGTTCGATGCCGGTCATATCCTGGGATCATCACATGTACTGCTGAATTATAAGGGAAAGAGGATTATTTTCTCTGGGGATATCGGGGTGCAACGTACACCGATTATTCGGGATCCGTTTACTCAGTGGGAAAGAAATGTACATGCTGTGGTCATTGAATCAACCTATGGAAATCGAATACATAAAAACAGGGAGAAAACCGTTGAGGAGTTCAGGAGTATTGTTGATTCGGCGATAAAAGAAAAGGGGATTATCATTATCCCTGCATTTGCTATCGGACGGACTCAGGAGCTGCTCTACCATCTGAACCATCTTGTCGAAACAAAAAAAGTAAAGCCATTGCCTGTTTTTGTGGATTCACCAATGGCAAACCGGGTTACACAGATTTACAAAAAATATACTGATTGTTATGACGGGCCAACGACGGCACAGATTCTTTCAGGAGATCTTCCCCTTGAATTTAGAGGATTGAATCATGTTATTACATCATCGGATTCCAGGTCAATCTGTAAAACAATCCCGCCGTTTATTGTTATCGCCGGGTCCGGAATGTGTAACGGTGGAAGAGTAGTACATCATTTACAGAATCATATTGATCAGGATAATACCATTGTAATGTTTGTTGGATATCAGGGTGAAGGAACTTTGGGAAGACGGTTGATTGATGGTGATCAAAACATAATTATTGGTACCAAAATGTGCGAAGTGCGAGCGTTAATTGCTACATTAAACGGTTTTTCTGCTCATGCAGATCAGAACGAACTCATCGAATGGGCAAAAGCTATTCCTGGAAAATCCATTCGCTGGTTTGTCAATCATGGTGAAAAAAGTGCAGCGCAGGGGTTGTGTGACACACTTACGAAAGAAGGGCTTGGAGAATCGATTGTTGTCAAAAAAGGAATGAGTGTGGTACTATAAAAACCACCGGAACAGCGGATGTTTTCCGGTGGTATCAGGGAGAATAATGTTATTCTGTCAAACTCATTTGCCGTTTGTCTCAGGTCCGTATTTTAGCAATTGAGATCTCGGTAAAACCGCTTGCTTTTGACACATCCATAAGCTGGACTATCTTGTCGTAAACTACCCTGTCGTCTGATGCAATGACTATACTGTTTCCGTCTGCAACACTCTGGCCATACCGTTCGTGTGCCTGAAGCAGCAGGCATTGCAGATTGTCATATACAGACAGCGGCTTCTTCTCGATATTCTTTATTACAATATCAGATAGTTTAATTCCTGGATTGTCAATTGAAAAGAGATCCATATTCTCCTTAACTTCTGTAACTGGTTTCATGTTGATATCAACAAGCAGCTTGTCTTTGTAATAACAGGCCTGATTAACTGCCTTATCCTCATTTTGGGCATAGAGAAGAAGCTCAGATAGTTCGTAACCTTTGTTTTCAGCATTCCTCCTTTCCGGTTCAGTGTTTGGAACAATATTGATATTCCTGCTGTTATTTTTCTGAACATACTGGGCATATTCCTTATAATACATTGATGGCATAAAGCCATAATTAGTTGCAACTGTCAATGCGGAATCGGTAACAAAAAGGGTAAGTTTTAATTGTTCCCTGATAATGGGTTCAACAGTATCTCTGGTATCGGTGGTTGTACCTTCTTTGTAAACATGAAGTTTGTTAATTGATGTTTTGGCAAATTCCGCAGACAGCATCAGTACTGGAATAAGTACTACGAGAAAATTGATAAACGGTTTCAGATCAATGTTTTCGTGTGATGGTTCTGTTGACGCCTGACTATTGAATCTTCTGTTCATACCTACCTCCGTGCTGATTGTTTAAGAGTGTCACCTGCTCTTCTGTAATTAAAAACGCCGTTAAGAATTAAATGTTACACACATTGTAAAACATTTATCTCAACAGTTTGAATTAGCACATGAAACTCCATTATCATAAGATCCCACCTGTTCTGGTCTTGAACGGAGTATAATCAATTTGAGAAATTTCTATTCACGATATATATTGTATGTGTCAAAGGTTGTATCAACAAACATTGAGGTTTTATGACTGGTCATCTGATTATTGCATCAATCACACTATTTTTGTTGTTTGCGCTTTTTCTGGTTATCAGTAAAACCCTGAACAATGTTATCAACGTACTTATCAAGACTGAGTATCTTCTGAAAAAGGAGCATGAACTCAAGCTTGAGGCTCTGGAAGTCAGAAAGTTGATGGAGGAGCAAACAGCGATAAGCGAACAAAAACGAGACGAAAAACGGAAATCACTTCAATGAACGCGACAAAAAAAGGTAAAATTTTTGTTTTCTCAGCACCGTCAGGTGCAGGAAAAACGACAATACTTAATTATTTGAGAGACACAATTCCGAATCTGGTGTACTCCATTTCTGCAACAACCCGAAAACCGCGGGATGGGGAAGTGCATGGTGTGCATTACTTTTTTTACAGTGTTGATGAGTTCAAGGCACGTATTGAACTGAATGAATTTGCAGAATGGGCACAGGTTCACGGAAACTATTATGGTACCCCGAAATCGTTCATTGACGCAACGATTGCACAAGGTTTACACATTGTAATGGACATTGATGTTTTCGGTAAAAAAAATTTTGATAAATCATACCCTGAAGCAATTGGTATTCTAATCCTGCCGCCATCAATGGAGATTCTCGAAAAACGGTTGCGGGGTAGAGGTACTGACGATGAAGCAACGATTCAGAAAAGGTTGATAAATGCTATAACTGAAATGAACTTTGCAAAAACAGAAGGAAAATACGAATATACTGTTATCAATAATGATCTCAAAATCGCGGAGACTGAAACAGCTTCAATTATTACCGGAACTATCAGCAAATAGCCAATAAGCAGCGTGATTTTAAGGTGAGGCTATTGAATTACCTTTTGTCGCGGTAACCTTTAAGTAAGCAAATGACAATATTACAATGGAATGAGCATGTTAGCACAAATTTTAAAACAGAAAAACTCTGAGAACATACCATCATATATCGGGAATTATCGAATTCTCAGTAAGATTGGTAAGGGGGGAATGGGCGATATTTACAAAGCGCTTCAGGAACCGCTTAATCGAATTGTTGCGCTAAAAGTTCTGTCTCCACAAATGTCAAGGGATGAGGAGTTTTCAAAACGTTTTGAAATTGAAGCCAAAGCGATTTCCCTGTTGCAGCATCAGAATATTGTTAATATTTACGAGTATGGCGAGGATGATGGGTTAAAGTTTTTCGCAATGCAGTATGTGGATGGTTATGATCTTGGAAAGTGTATTTTTGAAAACAAGATGCTGCCGATTGGTCAGATTATTGATTTGTCAAAGCAGATCTGCAGAGGGTTACGTTACGCGCATAGCTGTAATGTGATTCATCGTGATATAAAACCGCAGAATGTGCTTATTGACAAATTGGGCGTAGCGCGGTTAAGCGATTTCGGTATTGCAAAAATTTATACATCAACGGATATTACTATTACCGGTTCAGCAGTAGGAACACCGGAATATATGTCACCAGAGCAGGCTCAGGGAAAGAAACCTGATTTACAGACAGATATTTACTCGTTGGGAATTGTGATGTACGAGATGCTGACCAGAAAGCCTCCTTTTACAGCTAATAATCCGATGGCAGTTGCATACAAGCAGGTACACGAGCTACCCCTGCCACCATCACTGAAACGAAAGGACACGCCAAAGCGGCTTGAACTGATCATTTTAAAAGCGTTGAAAAAGGAAAAGAAGGAACGGTATGGATCTGTAGAGGAGATGCTTGATCATCTTGATTCGGTTAATCTTCAGGAACGGGTGTATCGCACAACCACGTTTTTCAGACCGTTTTCAAAAAAAACAGATAACGACGATAATCAAAAAAAAGAAAAAAGTAAAAAGGAACGCCGCATTACCGATCGGCGAAATGGTGACCGTCGTCACGAAAAAGGTTCGGCAGCGCCGTTTTTATCGGGACAATACTGGATTGAAATGGTGAAAATGAACTGGATCACCTGGATTGCGCTTGTGGCAATTGGAACGCTTGTTGTAAAGCACATTTTCCAGGATTGATAGCATATGCATGATGATATCGTTTCAACACGGGACATTGGTGATCAGGGTGAGGAACTGGCTGCAGAGTATCTTTTGTCAAATGGCTACTCTATTATTTGTCGTCAATACAGATCGAAACATGGTGAAATTGATTGTATTGCACAGGATTCAAATGGAATGATTGTTTTTATTGAAGTAAAGTCAGCAAATTCGCTTAAATTCGGGAATCCGTTACAGTGGGTTACCCGTTCCAAGCAGTTAACAATAATTTCAATGGCCAGACAGTATCTTTACGAACATAAAATGAATACAGCAAGATGCAGATTTGATGTAATCGCTGTTCTACAGGGGAAAATTAAACATATAAAAAATGCTTTTACAGCATAAGGATATAGAGCACATGAATTTTATCGAAGAATTAAAATGGCGTGGAATGATTCACGATGTTACACCGGGAACTGAGGAAAAACTTAATAGTACAAGTTGTGCCGGATATGCCGGGTTTGATCCGACTGCGTCATCACTGCATATCGGCCATATGATTCCGATCATGTTACTGATGCATTTTCAGCGGTGCGGTCACAAACCGATTGCGCTTGTTGGTGGTGCAACCGGTATGATCGGGGATCCATCGGGGAAGTCAATGGAACGTAATCTTCTTTCTCCTGATATTATAGCTCATAATCAGGAATGCATTAAAAAACAGCTTGCAAAATTTCTTGACTTTTCAGGAAAATGTGCTGCTGAAATTGTCAATAATTACGACTGGTTTAAAAAATTTGGTTTCCTTGAGTTTTTACGTGATGTCGGCAAACATCTTACTGTTAATTACATGGTTGCAAAGGATTCTGTAAAGAATCGGTGGGATAACGGCATTTCCTTTACTGAATTCAGTTATCAGTTGCTTCAGGCATACGATTTTTATCATCTTTATACAAATAAAAATTGTGTTCTTCAGATCGGTGGATCTGATCAGTGGGGTAATATTACATCCGGAACAGAGCTCGTACGTCGTAAAGCATCCGGTGATGCATTCGCGCTCACCTGTCCACTTCTAAAGCGTGCTGATGGCAAAAAATTTGGTAAATCAGAAGGTGGGGAAAGTGTATGGCTTGATCCGGAACAGACATCACCATATAAATTTTACCAGTACTGGATGAACACTGCTGATGAGGATGCGCCAAATCTGCTGAAAATTTTTACGCTCCTGTCAAAGGATGAGATTGAAGCCATTCTGCAGGAACACGCAAAAGCTCCTCATGAACGGGCGATGCAGAAAGCACTTGCCAGAGATGTTACTGTAAGAGTACACTCATTAGAGGATTATAACGCTGCCGTGGGGGCATCAGAGATCCTGTTTGGTAAAGGAACAACAGAGTCATTAAAAGGATTGTCGGAAAGCGATTTCCTTTCTGTATTTGATGGTGTTCCGAAAGCAGAAATTTCAAGGGACTCACTTACTGCAGGAATTCCAGTTGTAGATTTGATTAGTGAGAAAACACCAATGTTTCCATCAAAGGGTGAAGCGAAACGGATGATCGCAGGCGGAGGAGTGTCGCTTAATAAAGAGAAAATATCTGATAGCGCAATGATCATATCAGCAGATAACCTTTTGAATAATAAATACCTGCTTTTTCAAAAGGGCAAGAAAAGTTATTACATTGTGGTTGCTGTGTAAATCTGTAGATTACCATTATATTCCATGTAAAATTTAAACACAATAAAATGTGGAAAATGTGTATTTGTTGTGGTAATCATAGTGGGGAGTATGCTAAGATGATCGAATTGCGACATCAGACATAAAGAGGGACAAGGTCATGAAATGTACCTGCACATTGTTTTCATTGTTAGTTGTTGTTGCTGCGGTTATTGCTGCAGAAGAAAGCATAACCGTAATTGCCAGTGGGGATACGCATGGGATGGTTCAGGCCTGCGATTGCAGCATTGAGCCCGGTGGTGGTTTACCGAAACGATCGTTTTTCCTGAATGCAATGGGGGGAAGAAAAAATATGCTTCTTCTTGATGCAGGAGGATTTTCTGCCGGTGGTTTGTACGACACCTACACAGAAGGACGTGAAGCAGATTCGATTCGTACAGAACAAACGATTGCTGGTATGGAGCTGCTTCGGTATGATGCAATAGGAGTGGGTGATGATGATTTACAATATGGTGGAGAATGGCTTTTTCAAAGAGCAAAGGCTTCATCACTGCCCCTTATCTCTGCAAATTGTTTCAGGGAAAATGGATCGCTCCTTTTTACACCCTATCTTGTACTTAACAAAGAGGGGAAGCGAATCGCTGTTACATCTGTGGTAACACAGGAAAAACTCTTTGCCGGTGATCCAAAGATCGTTGTTGCGGATCCACTTAAATCATTGAAAAAAATCTGGAATGAACTACGCGCGAAGTCGGATTATCAGATTGTGTTATCGCATCTGGGCAGCAGCAAAACACGGGAACTGCTTGATTCTCTGCCGGATATTGATTTGGCAGTAAACGGTCACCGTAAAACTGAAACGAATGCATTATCAATGGTAAATAACATACCGGTGATGCAGTTCGGGTTTCAGGGAAAAAGTTTGTCATATGCACGACTGGTTGAAAAAGAAAAAAAACTGATAGTTGACAAGAGTGGATGGTACTTAATTACAAACGATCTTCCTGATGATCCGAAAGTATCCGTTGTTATCGATGCGTTAAAAAAAGGCAAGCAGACGGATGTCTATGATCTTTACATGATGAGCCAATGTCCTTACGGTCTTGAATCGCTTCCGGACTTCGTAAAATTTATCAGCAAAAATCCTGATATAAACTGGAATATCTGGTTTATAGGTTCCGTTGAAAATGATTCAATCCTCAGTTCTCTTCATGGGCCGGCTGAAGTGCGTGAAGAAATGATGTGGCTTGCGGTGAAGAATCTGTATCCATCACGATGGCTTGAGTTTTTAAAAACGATCGCCGACTCATCAATAACAACCGAGATCACCCTTAAGAAAATGGGTATTGCCCAGGCTGATATTGATACGTGGATAGAAAAAAATGGAGTATCACAACTTGCAGGACATTATCTTCGATCCGATCGTGTCAACATTAAAGCATCACCAACACTACTCATTAATAATAACCCTTATGAAAAACAGTTGACACTTGAGAGACTCCTGAAAAACAGGTGCGAAGGTGCCGGAAAAGAAAAATATTGTGATTCATTACCTCAGTGTATCGATAATTCTGATTGCAAACAAAAAGGGAAACTGGGAAAGTGTGTAAATAAGAAATGCATTTTTGCAGAGGCTGTAAAGTTTACATTTACGGTTGTCGTACCCGATTCATCACGGCAAAAACCTGAGGATATGGTAATTACAACAACCGAAGAGCTCTTTGCCGGTGTGACAATTGAGAAGGTGGCAATGAGTTCACAGAAAGGGAAAGATATAATCAACCGGTATCAGGTTGATGCTCTTCCATTTTATCTTTTCAACAGGGATGTAAAACAGGCATATAATTATGAACAGGTAGAAAAGGGACTGGTTGATAAAAATGGAGGATTGTTTTTTAAGAAAGGGATTGTACGGAGTAATTACTTTCTCAAGCGTCCCATGGAGAATGGTACAATTGTACTGTTTATAGATCCATTTTTTAAAGATATTTCCGGGATACTTGGCAGCATACAAAGAGATACTGCACTGTATAGAAAAATTTCTATTTTGCCAATGTTTTATGATGATCCTCAGAAAGATCTGTGGGGTACCGAGGAAGGGTTTCGTCATGAGGAAGCACTAAGATGGCTGACAATGGAAAAGTTTTTCAGCAGTAAAGCAAAAACATATCTCACAGAGTATGCAAAATCTCCCGGTAATTCGTACTGGTTCAGATTACTTGACGGGCTATCAATTCCATCCGATACATTTATAACGACGCTTCGGGCAAACTCTGATGCACTTATGGAGCATTGGAAGTTGTTGCTTCAATTGTCAATACGTGAACCGGTTGTAGTGCTGTTTGATAATCGCGAAACTGCAATTGCCGGAAGTAAGAATGAGCTCGAAGCATTGTTAGGGGGCAGGGGGAAGGGAGTAGGGAGCCAGAAATCAGAAGCAGGTAGCAGGTAGCAAATTAATAATATTTATTATATAAAAAGGCTCTGAAATCGAGCCTTTTTTTGTAAAAAATTAATACTTTATAAGGTGTTAGTAGTTCACATGATCTGTTGATTTATTGGATGTGAAATTTAATTGTTTTAAGTACTTCTTCATTTATTGAATTTACTATTGATACACGCCATTCACCGGTATATACCGATGGAATTGATTTCGCGCTGTATGTTCTCCAGCTTGCTGAGCCAATTCTCAGACTGACTGATGCCTGTAAGTCGTCATTATAATACCATCGATGCTGTATCTCGCTGACATCTCTGGCACCTTTAATTGCAGTGAAACAGTACAATCTTTTCACATTCGGGGGAAACACAGAATCAATAATATCTGGTTCATTATCCTTAATATCAAGGCATAATGCAATCCTGTCAACATACGCACCATTTGCACCTATATTAGATTTGTCGGGTGATACTACTGGTGATGCCACTGGTTGTTGCTCCTGAGCTGAAACTGTTTTTTGTGCAGATACCGACACAACAGATAGTGTGACAACTGAAATCAGAACTTTAATTAACGCTGAAGGACCCATACAAACTCCTTCTAAAAAGTTTGGACAATTAATTTGAAAATTAAACATTTTTTTAAGCGATTGAATCACTATTATTTTTAGTATATATTTATGGTTTAAAAAATGCATTGATTTTTTTATTTGTGTAAATGTGTCTATTATCGTAATCTTGAAAGCAAGGACAAAACGTTAGTAATAGTAAAGCATACTGCGTTTTAAGGAGATCTTTTATGAATATTTTATTGAACACAGTAGAAATCAGGGTTCTCGGATCATTAATAGAAAAAGAGATCACTACACCGGAATATTATCCAATGAGTTTGAATGCACTCACAAATGCCTGTAACCAAAAATCAAACAGAGAACCGGTTATGGAACTTTCTGAAAATGAAGTTCATGCGGCGATAGAAACACTTCGGGACAAGCGTCTTGGATGGCAGTTCACCAGTGCCGGGGCAAGGGTGCCCAAATATGAGCATAATTTAAGAAGTCTTTTTACACTTTCGAAAGAGGAAATCGCTGTACTATGTATTCTTTTACTGCGCGGACCTCAAACGGTTGGAGAGTTACGAACAAGAACCGATCGCATGTGCTCGTTTGCATCACTTGAGGATGTAGAAAAAACAGTAAAAGGTTTAATTTCCAGGGAGGATGGTCCATTTGTTGTTGAACTACCTCGTCAACCTGGAAGGAAAGAAAACCGATATATGCATCTTTTGGGCGGAGAGATCGAGATTAATCAGGATAGTTCTGTTGTGAATCAGGTTACAGAACATCCTAAAATATCGATTAGTTCGACGTCAGAGCGCATTTCATCACTGGAAAATGAGGTCGCATCATTGAAAACTGAACTAAACGATTTAAAAATGCAATTCCTTGATTTCAAAAAGCAGCTTGAATAAGTATTGGTGCCTAAAAACAACATGGCCAATACTACGTGTGTGAAATATTTTTTTCACACACCCGCAAATTTTTAAAAAGTCCCTATTTACCTGAATCGGTTTTTAAGTAGTTCTTCCATCGCTTCTTCATCAAGTATAATGGAACCTGCAACATGCCCGCTGTTTTTGAGACCTTTTGGAGGGGCAGAGTGATCCAATTCACCATCAACAAGAATAAGTATTTCTGCATCTCTACCTATCATTCTGGAAATCTCAGGTGCAGAGAGAACAATTTTATCTGATGTAATTTTATGTTTCAGTCGAATTGCGATTTGCATTGTATTTACTCCTTCTGAAAAAGCATATGTCGAAAATATCTTCTGAATCTGATTTAGCAATGTGAAATCTGTTTTTACATAATAAAGAAAACAGTGCAGTTGTTTCTGAAAGATATCAGGAGCAGCTTAATTGATATTCACATTCATAATCTAGTGTTAAAATACTATAATTGCTTTGAAAAAAAAATATGCGGGAAGAAAATGTTGATCAGGAATCATATAGGAAATTTTTACTCATAACAGCACTTTTATAACATTTATTCTAACAACTCTTATGTCAAATAAATACGGCTTATGTGTCAAATGATATATTAGTACTTAAGTGTTGCGGATAAGATGTGAATGCTGAGTGGTTTAGTCAATTTATGCAATATTAAATAAAGAATACTGTGTTGATGTTATTTATGTATCAATATATCATCAAAAAAGCAGCATAATACAAAGGGAGGAAGAATGAATGTACCTGTAAATAAAGATGCTCCTGTTAAATCACAAACTGAAATTATAATTGAAGCATCAAAAGAAAAAGTCTGGAAAATTTTAACATCCATTAATGACTGGCCAAGCTGGCAATCGGAAGTTACGTACTCAAATTTAAAGGGAGAGTTAAGGGAAGGTGCTGAATTTAAATGGAAAGCTGGTGGGTTATCATTTTTATCGAAAATTCATACGTCAATGCCTATAACTGAATTTGGATGGACTGGAAAAACAATTGGTACAAGTGCAATTCATAATTGGTTTATTAAAGATGATGGTGAAGGAAAAACGATCGTAAAAGTTGAAGAAAGTTTACAGGGAATCTTTCCAAGGCTTTTTAAAAATTATTTTAATGAAAATTTAGATAAAGGTGTTCAGAAAAACATACAGGAATTAAAGATTGCATGTGAAAAATGAAATACCGAATAATGAAATGGAATTTAAAAAAGTGTTCTGCAAAATAGTGCGTTATTAATTATCTTTTAGAGGTAACATTTCGTTGAACATTAACCTCTGGAATCATATAATGGATTTAAAAATTATAACAATTGTATCTGTAACCGTTATGGTAATTGGTTGTACCCCATATGTTGGAAAAAAAAGTGACCAAACTGCACCACCATCTGAGAAAAAAACGGAGACTATTGCACCGTTCACTCCAGCACCTGCAGTGGTTAGTTCAGAAAAACAAACGCTTACACTTCTTGATACACTGAATAAGGGGAATGAGTACGCACTTACTGAAAGTGATTTCATTCTACAATCAACAAAAACTGGAAAAAGTACGGTTTCAGCAGTACAATCAGAAACAGTAACGAGGTATAGAGTACAGATAATGGCCGCAAGCCAACCTGAGAGGTTAAAAGAGGACAAAAGGAAACTTGAAAAACAAATTTCTGCTGTTCTCACTATTGTTCAGGAGGCAGCCTATTACAAATTGTATGCAGGTGAGTTCAATCAGAAGAGTGATGCTGACTCGTTACTGCAAAAAATAAAGAAGCTTGGTTATACAGATGCCTGGATTGCAACGATTAAAGGCGGTACACAGGTAAAACAATGAGGATATACTTTAGATGATGAAAAGTGATTCTCCAAAGAATGTGCGGTTGTTTAAAAAAGGAGAATACCTGTTTCATCAGGGTGATCCGACACAGGTGCTTTTTATTATTAAGACAGGTTCAGTCCGCATATTCAAAATTGAAAGTAATATTGAATTTGATCTCGCTACGGTAGGACAGGGTGCAGTCCTTGGTGAAATTACTGTTATTGACAGAGGACTACGGAGTGCATCCGGGGTTGCGGTTGAGGATACTGAGGTAATTGCGATCAGTGCAGATGATTTTGATGTTGTATTTTCCAAAATGCCTGAATGGTTTCGGAAAATTGCCTTGATTCTTGTTCAGCGGTTACGTGAAGTTGATCTGAAAATTAAAAAAACAGCCGATTGTGGTAATGAGGAAAAGGTTTGTGCTCTTCTGGCGCTGCTTCTTGCCGGTGATCACTGTGTAAAGACCGATTGCGGTTTTGAATTATCAAGTAAATATGTTGAGGATGAGATTATGGATCTGTTGATGCTTCAACCAACAGAGACGATTGCGGTGTTTAATTCGCTTACTCGGCAGAATTTTATTAAGCAGGGATACTCAAAAATAACAGTTCTTCAGCGTGATGCTATTGAGGCAAAAGCACTAAAAGTTCTGTGCGTGTAAAAAAAATGACATATTTATAGCCATTAAAACGTATACAAACACACTAAGTTTTGGGATTTGATATATAACTGAGAGGCTCTGGTATGTTCAGGTTACAATGTATATCAGTGATGTTATTGATTTTGTGTCCATTTTTGGGTGTGATCACATTTTCTGAAACAAATGTTACCAATTCACCTGACACATTGTTGCTTCAGGCGCTTGCTGTATGCGACAGCAACGGTGTTAAAAGTTCACTTGATAATGGTGCAAATCCCGAGATAGCTGACGCCAAAGGCAGGACTCCGATTATTGCTGCATCAGCGGCCGGATGTCAGTCAATAATTAAGATGCTTATTAATGCAGATGTTCATATAAATGTAGCTGACAGTTCCGGGAAAAGCCCGCTTCTATATACCGTTATCAATAATATGCCATCAGTTGCTGAAGATCTGCTTAATGAAGGTGCAGATGTAAATCAGGGGGATTCAGCGGGAATTCCTCCGCTCATGCATGCGGTAATGCGCAGTGATTCTGCTATGGTTGCATTGCTGTTACGGTATGGAGCCAATACATTTATTTCTGACGCAAAAGGAATGACACCGTTACTGTATGCGCTAGAAAGACGATCGGTAGCTGTATCAGGAATGCTGCTCCAGGCTGGTTCTGATGTCTTCGCACGTGACAGGAGAATGCGTACACCAATCATTGCTGCTGCGGATGTATCAAATGTACGGCTTGTTCAGATGCTTGTAACTTATGGTGCTGATATTAATGCTCAGGATGCTCACGGGCGATCTGCGCTTTTTGCTGCGGTTATTATTAATAATAGTGATATTGTAAAGGTACTGCTTGATGCTGGTGCGGATGTCAATCTAAAGGATAAGGATAACCGTACACCGCTTATGATGGCCATGCGGTACGGATATAACAAAGTGGAAAAACTACTGCTCGAAAAAAGTCCGGATGGTTATTCGCCACTGCTTACCGCCGCGCGTAATAACGATGTCGAGAAGGTTCGGGAATTACTGATGAGTAAGCCGGGATCTGTTGATAAAAAGAACGATTATGGGAGTACTGCACTGATAGTTGCATCATCGCAGGGTAACCTGACTATTGTTGATGAACTGATCATGTATGGTGCGAATATTAATGTCCAGAATGATATTTTCGGCACAGCACTTATGTATGCGGTTGTTAATGGTAAAATTGATGTAGTAAGAAGGCTTGTTGAAGCTGGTGCTGATGTAAATATTGAAAATAAAAACAATCGCAATGCGCTGGATTATGCATATGCGCGTAAAGATCATAAAATTATTCAGCTACTTAAGGATGCTGGTGCACGGCCAACAATGTCGATTTTTAAATAACACTACAATACAGGTATGCATGTTATCTGTTTGCAAATAACAATGGATTAATCAACGTGCGTCATAGTGATTTTGTAACTATTCATACAGATCCCACGAAAAATAGAAATTCACCAGTTAAACTGCTGTACCAGATTGTTTCAACCCCATTTGGATTGATGATTATCGGGGGTGATGCAGACGGTTTACGATTGTGTGATTTTGTCAATGATCCGGCAGAGTATACGGCACGGTATAAACTGCTTTATCCGGAAGTAATATTGTGTCAACGCGATTTCAGTCTTCTTCTAATAGTGAGATCATTTCTACTTGAACCATTAGCATTTCATGATCACATTCCTGTAATTGTCAAGGCAACACAATTTCAATTGGCAGTGTGGAAATCGGTTCTTGATATTCCATGGGGTGATACATCAACATACACAGCAATTGCTGCTGATGCAGGATATCCTGAAGCAGTCCGCGCTGCCGGTACTGCAATAGGAAAGAATCCTGTTTTGTGTGTGATACCGTGCCATCGTGTTGTTTTGTCGAATGGTTTATCCGGTAATTACCTGCGGGGTACAGTAATAAAGAAAACACTTCTCGATTATGAACGTATACATAAGGAATAGTACGGAACAATGGAAAAAGTAGTCCTTATTCGGCATAGTAAATAGTGAATTACGTAAACTGTTTACAAAGAGAGGCTTTGTATGTGTAAGAAAATTCAGGGTAAACAGTTATTATGGATTTGCAGTCCTTGAAAAAAAATAAAGCAGCATTCAGCGGCATATTTTCCAGAGAATTGTACCTGCTTTTACCGCAAGAAGACCTATTGCAAGATTAATTATTCCTACTGACGGTATAATAATAGACGAACAGAGAAGCATTCCGCATACTCCACCTGCGAGATCAGAAGCATACAGTTTATCTGCCCGGCTGTTTTTTCTTGAAACGAACTGTGCCGCAACGAGTGTACCGATACCGAAATTCAGCAGTAAAAACAGTATCAACGGAGGGTACGGAATTAACACAATCAGAATAAGGGATAGTGATGCATAAAGACCAATAACAAAATCAGAATATTTGAAATATAAACAGCGGGAGCCGATAACGAATCCAGCCATAAGGGAAATCATAAGCAGTGCCAGACTTGAGTAAAGTGTCCCATAGGTACACTGATACATAAACATCAGTGCTACCGAGTAAACTCCTGCAATAAAACCGGATGTTGCTACTGAAATACCATTGGAATCTTTCTGGACAAATGTAATACCTGCGATAATGAGTAATGATGAGAAAATGAGTATTAGTAGTATTGAAGTACCGGTAAGAGAGAACCATTGTTTTTGGCTGTATAACAAAAGAGATGGCTTATTGCGCGTAGAAAATGAAACGGTATCTTTCTGCTCCTGCGCCTGACTGATTCGTTCTGATGATAACGATTGTAACGTATACGGTTCAAGGTAATCTGTTGGAACGAGCGGTGTAACAGGCCACTTGAGTGGCTTGTCTGATGCAACAAAAGTGTACCCATAACCGGGAATGATTTTTACCATGCGAAAAGAACGTTTCAGCGTTGTTAGAATATTATCTTTTATTGACGATTCTTCCGGGGTAAGGTAATTTTCACTTAATTGTACCGTAAAGGAAAAACACCCGTCAGTACCGGTAAGTGTATGAACTCTCCTGAAAAACTCATCCGTAAAGTAACGAATATCGGATGCTGTTACCGGGACAGATGCACCGCAAAGTACAAGGTCGTAGTGTGATGTGTCAATTGGCGGCCAGGAGATATAGCGGTAACCTTTTTCTCTGAAAAGCGGTTCCGTTTCTACACAATCAATTGTTAGTGATGGATATCGCTGCAATTCTTTCAATTGACCGGTATTTTCAATGAGTAAAACTGAATGGACAGATGTCATGCTCATTGCAAAAGGCAGATGTACCGATTGTTCTATTGATGGAAGTGCGGATTCGCATTTGTAAATACGGTTGTTCAGAAACCAGCACAATGATTCATCCTTGCCGCTCTGAGCTATTTCACCGCTTGTTCCATTGCTTATTGACGTGTAATTGAATGCATATTTCCATGAAAGAGAAACAGAATTAATAAACGGTATGGCCATTAATAGTAAAAGAGAAACAACAAGGTAAAGGGGCTTGTTGCTCTGTACTGCCAGAGCAAAGATAAAAAGTACCAGACAGATAATATATACATGCGGCACATTAAAAATGAGTAATAATGATGTTATAGCCAGCCCGATAAGTGATCCGCAATTTTCCCATGCATAAAGAGGTGCTGTCCGGGATGATTGTGCTAATGCACCAAAAACAAGTCCTCCAAAAAAAGCTGGATCACTCTGTGTCAGAACTATACAAAAAACACTTGACCAGGGTGGTAGCAGTTGACCGGGAGTGAATAATAGGGGAAAAGCACGTAGTACAAGTAATCCGGCAAGAATTGAAACAATATACAAAGAGGGAAAAATATTTCTGAAGAAATGAATTTTACTGCCAATAAATGTTCCAGATGCAGTTGCAAGCATCCAGAGGGCCCATGTTATCCCTATGATAAATTCATTGCCTGAAAAAATAGTAAGGTATTCACGAAGAAAAATTGTCTGAATGGTAACACCGGTCAGGGATGTACAGCACATCAGAAATAAACTACTTTGATTAGTTTTACTATGTTCTGATACTGATTCTGTAATGGTTTTCATAGTTGATGCAATGCTACAACGACCAGATACCTGGAACAGGTGATTTACATTGTGAACATTTTGACTGCACAATTCCCTTTACTGATGTATGGTAGCCTTTACGTTCAATAAGCAGTGCGTTGCATGATGGACAGTAGGTGTTTGTGTCAATTTCAGGGACATTGCCAATATAAACAAAAGAGAGATTTTCTTCACGGGCGATTTTTTGAGCTGAAATCAGAATCTCTGTTGATGTAACCGGAAGATTGCTTAATTGATACATCGGAAAAAAACGTGAAAAATGTATCGGCGTATCTTTTCCGGTAGTGTCATGTATCCAGCGGCACATAGTTCGGATCATTTCAGGATTGTCTGTCCATTTTGGAATAACCAGATTGACAATTTCAATCCAGATACCTTTTTGTTTTGCTGCTTTTATTGTTTCAAGTACAGGATTCAACTTTCCGGAATTCAAACTTTTATATATGGAGTCATCAAAACTTTTCAGATCAATATGTGCTGCATCAATTAGTGGTGAGAGATCAGAAAATGGCGTAGCATTTATATACCCGGAGGAGACCAGAATGTTTTTGAGATTTGCCTTTTTCGCAAGTTTTGCCGTATCGTACATATATTCAATCCAGACAGTTGGTTCCGAATAAGTGTAGGCAATTGATTGAGCTCCCGATTTTACAGCCTGATGAACCAGTTCTTTAGGGGGAATGTAGGGGACATCGGTAGAAAGCGGGCTGACCTGGCTTATCGTATAGTTCTGGCAATTCTTACAACGCAAACAGCATCCGGCAATTGCGATAGAGAATGATTTTGAACCGGGGAGAAAATGATACAACGGTTTTTTTTCAACAGGATCCAGATGAATCGCACAGGGGTAACCATATCCGAGTGTTTTGAGTATCCCGTTTTTGTTTTGTCTGCCACGGCAGATACCGGTAGTACCTGGTGGAAGAGTGCATCCGTTAGGGCAGAGGTCGCACTGAATATTATCTTTGTCAACCCTGTGCCAATAACGGGCATCATGGCTGCCTTTTACCTCATTAGCAGAAAGTAAATTACTGACAAGTATATTTTCAGTAAGAGGGAACATAGGCAGAACTGCAAAACTTTTCAGTATTTCACGACGGGAACGCGTATGATTCATTGTTAACTCTTCGTGAAAGAAATATAATAATGCATTCAAACCAGTCTACATTGATCTCATACACTAAAAAATAGACATTCACCAGTGGTATTTCAAGGTGCAATTGTACCTGGCGGACTAATTTGTGGATTATATATTATATGGTATGTTCACAATATACCATGGTTAAAAAGAACCTTATCGGGTATAGGTCGTGAAATTGTGGTTAAAATACTCCTTTTTGGGTATATTACGAATGAAGAACGATCTGTTCTTATAGTTTGAGTGTTGCCAAAATATATGGTATTATATGATATTTTTGGTGTTGAATTGAACTGATTTACTACGATTGATCACATAGTTTATTGGTCAGAGCACTATTGTAATAATTGAATTTGCAAGTTTGAATTTTGTAACACTGGCTGGATGGATTGCCGGTCATTATAACGGAGGTTTTAATGAAACGATTTTTAACCAGTATGGTAGTATTTATAATTGTGGTAGCTGCACATGCGGCTAATCCTGACAGGGTAATAACTTCATACGGGCAAAGGGTGTTTCTATCCGGTATTAACGTTGCCTGGAAACAATTCGGGGGTGATGTCGGCAGGTATCCGATTGATACGGTATGGTTTGCGAAAATGCTGCAGGGTGTTGCCGATTCTGGTGGTAATGTTATAAGATGGTGGCTTTTTACTGATTGTTCAAATGATCCTCAGATTGATTCGAAAACAAACCTTGTTACCGGCCTGGAGACATCAACGGTAGCAAATGTTAAAAAAGTGCTTGATATGGGCTATATGCGCGGTGTCAGTATTGACCTTTGTCTTCTCTCGTTTGATATGATGAAAACCGGGAAAACACAGGTTAATATGACCGCCAATAAAATGATACTTCAGACAGATGAGGGACGGAAGGCTTTTATTGACAACGCCGTAGTTCCTCTTGTAAAGGCAATCGGACCTCACCCGGCAATAGCCTGCTGGGAGGTTTTTAATGAACCTGAAGGTATGGTTAAAGCGATTGCCGGTGACTGGGGCAGCATGGAAAATGGTATTGAAATAACAGATGTTCAGAAAACAGTAAATCAGGTTGCCGGTGCGATTCACAGAGCCATGCCGGGTGTTCCTGTCAGTAATGGCTGCTGGTCGTTTATTGCCGGATCAAACACTATTTCCGGACAGCATAACTACTATTCCGATTCTGCATTGATTGCAACCGGTGGCGATCCGGATGGAACACTGGATTTTTATATGGTCCATTATTATGAGTGGGGGAAAACAGAGATCTCCCCGTTTCATCATCCGGCATCATACTGGGGACTTGACAAACCGTTAGTGATTGGTGAGTTTCCTGCAAAAGGACTTTCTGATGCAGTTGGTCCGATGACACCGGCTCAATGCTGGAAGTATCTGATGGATAACGGATATGCAGGAGCGATGGGGTGGACGTACACAGCGCATGATGGATTTGGCGGATTGGATGAAGCAGGGCAGGGAATGCGTGCATTGAAAACAACGCATGAAGCTGATGTCACCCTTGATTTTCCACCTACCGCAAATGATGACTGGTATATTGATACAACAGGAAAAGTGTTGAGTGTTGCGAAGCCCGGTATTCTTGTCAATGATCGTGAACCAACCGAAGGTCAGGAAGTAACTGCATCTGTTCTGATAAAGCCACAGCATGGTACACTGGAGCTAAAGGCGGATGGGTCCTTTACATATACACCATCAGCAGGGTGGACGGGAACTGATCGATTTACCTATATAGCGGTTGGTGGAAGTGATGCAAAAGATACTGCATCAGTGTCAATTCGTGTTCTTGATCCGTCAAAGAGCGCATTTTTTGCACCTCCTAAAGCTAAAGACTGGCAGATCTATTCCGGTTGGGGAACAATTTCATTAACTGATCGCATTGATGGAATGGGAGTAAACAATCCGCAGTGGGGTAGTGAATCTGTATGGGTGGTCGGTGGTGGAGTACCTGTAACATTGACAGCATCAGAGCAGACTGTTTCGGTACAGGTGAAAAATGACCCGGGCTCTCCCTGGGCTGTGCTGAAATTTCATCTAACAACAAAAGCGGCTGTTGGAAATTACGGACCGGCTGACTCCACAAATGATATTATCCAACTTGCCGCACAGTCAACAGGCAGTGATGGCTTTACGGAATACCGCGGAACAATGGTACCCAAAAATGCAGGGACATATCTGCTATCATTGCAGTTCATCTGGCAGGACACTGATGGCAACGGGCCAAATACAAATCATCAGAGCCTGATCAGAGATTTCGAAATCTGCCCAAGTTACGATTTTGTAAAAAGCAAACAGGTGAATAAGTATAATATTACATTGAACAGCATTAATTGCCGGATTACAAGTCAATCTGTTATAATTACATCACAGGGTAATGAACTATCGGTAAAGATAATGGATCTGAGGGGAAGACAGGTGGCGTTGTTGACAGGAAGAAATATTGTACAGTGGAACCTGCCGCAACAGAATTTCGTAGTGTATGTGATAACAATTACCGCAGGATTGAAAACAGAACGTTTTCTGGTTCAGGGAAATCAGACGAATCGATTGTTTGTAAAAATGGATAAGAACTGATTTGTAGTAAGACAGGATCTGGAATGCTGCATTAATGAATAATATCCCCGATAATAAGTTGTCAACATTGTGGCTAAATCCTGTGGGCGCCCTCGAGAGTTGCTGGAATGTTATCCATCTGTGTTGATAACGTACCATAAGGGAATTCTTAACTAAACAGGTATAAGTGTCTATAAAAGATATTTATACCTGTTTAGACTATTTGTATTTCAATATACATGTACCGAGCGTGTCATTTTTACCTGATACGACAGGTGCGAAGGTACATTTACCCGATGCTTTTTACAGTTTAGCTTTAACAAATTCAATATATATATCCGGAGTGCGAACTTCATCAGGCATAATACGTTACTTTCCAACCATTGGCAAAGGAACTGTTGTCTCAGGGTATTGCGTTAATTGATTAAGATCCTCCTGTGAAACATTAATGAATCCATTAAGCGATGAAAAAACTACGTCAATTAAGGACTTGTTTGCCGCAAATGAATAGGGCAAAAAATCAATGCTTCCATTCTGTATATCAGAATCAATATCGGTATAGAGCGCTGGTGTCATTGGTGAAAAATCAAAATTATTCAATGATATTGATCTGATTCTATCATTGTTCAATGTTTTGTAACTTATTCTCATGTTTTTAATATCGTAAACAATACTCCACTGAGTATGGTTATACTGATTGACAGAACTGAGTATCATAAAAGAATAGTCACTTGCGTTGTATTGACTACAATAATTCTTGGTATAGTACGACGCGCGGACAAAACGATCCAATGATGACATCGTTTTGGGTAGCTGCCGTGGAGACTGAACATGACGAAAGTGTTTCATGTAATCAAGTGAATTATCATAGGTATCATTGGTCAGTGCTGTAAAAGGCAGCGAGCGATCCCGGTGAATAACAGTTTTATTATTGACATACTCAAGAACTGCCACATCACCCGATTTATCGGACATCATTATGTGAATAGGATGTGCGGAATAAGCAGACATACGTATGGAGTTATCACTTGCCAGTACTTCATCGACTGTTGAAAAATTATCAAGCATATACTGTATCCATTGAAGTTCTTCTAAACCGAATCTGGAATCAATAGCAGGATAATCAGTATTTTCAAGAGTCATCTCTTCAATTACAAGTCCGGCCTCATTCATACCGCCATTAGGTAGCTCTTTACCAAATTGGTTAAAGGTTATACTTCCATATTTTGATACCCACGCAATCTTTTTTTCATCATTGCGCGAAATTGAAATCTTAACAAGATTTCTTTTATTTACTGAAATATGACCATATCCAATCGGGAAATCATAACTTTTTCCGAAACAGTGGTTTTTAAAACTGCTTAAAGAAAAAGTCGAGCATGGATAGATAGTAGACGTAAAAGCTACCAGAGATAATGATACTATTGCAGTTTTAATTAATTTGTGTATCATTTTCACTCCTTTTTTGTATAAGTTTTGAAACAGATATAATAATTATTTTATTAAGTTATTGATGTAGTTATAAATATAGCTAACGATTACAAGTGTTTGCACGATTATATGAATTTATCAACTATCTTTTTACTGCCAGGAGAAAGATAAAAGACATTGTTGGAAGAAAAACAATTACTGTGCCGTAGTATTTACAACTATATAAATGACAAAATGAAATATCAGATAAATATGCTATATGTAGCATTATATAATGAATAGCTAATTGTAAGTGATAAATCCACAAATTGTTTCATGAATAGCCCTCCCAAAGATCACAATTCTCAGCATGTCCAGGATGAATGATTGTTATTTTTATAAAAGGATGATTTATACATCTGAGTAGAATCGGAGCGTAAAATATTGTTATTATAGTGCATTATATTCCTTTTTGTAAGCTACACCGATAGATTCAATTTCATTTACGTTAAAACCCAATTTCCAGCAATTTCTTTCTATTTTCGGAAATACTAATTACAACTTTTCGGTAAAAAATATCGGAAATTTATAAATATGCCGGCAGACACAACTATTTCAAATCAATAACTGAAAGGAAAAACATACGCTATGAAACCAACCAATGTACTCTGTTTAGTCTGTAAGCTTACAAACGTAGAATCGTCAGAAAGAAAAAATGCATTTTCATTTCTATTTGACTGAATGAACAAATCATATCTGTTCAGTGTTGTTGTAGTAACAATTAATTATTCTAAAATGTCAGGGGGTAAATGATGAAGTCTGTTTCAAGAGTGTGCGTTATAGTTGGCAGTCTGACCGTTTTTGCTCTTTCGCCTTTGGCTGATCAAACCAAAATCAAGACCATTACAGAATGGGATCTGCAAACCACAAAAGGTGCCGTAAAGATTCTTAATGATGGTGGTGCCCGGTTCGAAAACGCCAATCCAGGCTATAAGGTTGAGCAATCACATATTCAGAATGATGCATATAAAACCAAATTGAAGATTGCATTTGGTGCGAATCAACCGCCGAACGTATTCAGCAGCTGGGGTGGTGGACCGTTGAAAGAGTATGTCAAGGCTGGTCAGGTTGTCGATCTAACCAGCTACCTGGCTAAAGATCCCGCCTATCGTGACCGTTTCGCGCCTGCTGGTTTTAGTTCGGTCACGTTTGATGGCAAGATCTATGGTGTTCCGGCTGAAAATACCGCCATGGCTGTTATTTTTTATAATAAAGAGATGTTTGCCCAAAATAACCTGGTACCTCCAAAAACCTGGGATGAGCTGATGAACGTGGTTAAAGTACTTAAGGCGAAGAATATTGCACCGTTTGCCCTGGCCAACAAAAATAAATGGACAGGTTCGATGTACTTCGTTTATCTGGCTGACCGTATTGGTGGATCACAGGTTTTCCAGAATGCTGCGTCACGCTCGTCTGGTGGCAGCTTTACCGATCCCGCGTTCGTTGAGGCTGGCAAGCGCATTCAGGAACTTGTGAAAGCTGGCGCCTTTGCTGATGGTTACAATGGTCTTGACTATGACGTAGGTGCGTCGCGTCGTCTGCTCTATTCCGGTAAAGCCGCGATGGAATTGATGGGCACCTGGGAGGCTGCCACAATTCGCAATGAAAATCCAGGTTTCTATGAGAAACTGGACTTCTTTCCGTTCCCGACAGTACCGGGTGGAAAAGGCCATCCAAATGCCGTGATCGGAACCGTTGGCGATAACTTCTTCAGTATTTCCTCCTCCTGTAGGGAACCGGAAGCTGCGTTCAAGTTGATTCAATCGCTCACTGACGATGTATCCGCACAAGCTCGTCTTGATGACAAACGGATCATTCCGGTCAAGGGACTCAAAACAAATGATCCATTTCTGAATCGCGTTATGAAGCTGGTGGCAGAAGCGTCGAATGTCCAGCTCTGGTACGACCAGGAACTTTCACCGAGCCTCGCTCAAACTCACTTGAATACGACACAGGCATTGTTCGGTCTTTCGATTACTCCGGAAGCTGCCGCACAGCAGATGGAAGATGTCGCAAAGGCGGAAACCAAGTAAGTTTTTCCAGCAGCAGGACTACCACACTTAAGGGTGGTAGTCCTCAGAATTTTTTTTTAGAAACTGGAATTTGAAATGTTGGAGTGGCTCAAGGCTACTCAGAAGCACATAACTGCATCAATGCGATTTACTGAACCATTAACCGCAAAGGTGGAAGTCAAAAGATGAGCTGTTTGCTAGAAACTCCAGACAAACCGATTGCTCTTCCAAAAGGTAGTTCTCATGAAGAACTTACATTGGCGCTTCACAATACACAGGTGACAGCCATACCTGGACACGAGAAGTTTAAATCGTTAAAGGCAACAATACCTATTGTTGTATTCCTTCTACCAGCTGTTTTGTTCCTTTTTGTCTTTATTCTTTATCCGCTGCTTAGCAGCTTTCAGCTTTCATTGCTGGACTGGAATGGCCTTGGAACTGGTGAGCGCTTTGTAGGGATCGCCAACTGGCTGCGCCTTGCTCAGGATCAGATGTTCTGGAAATCTCTGGGTAACAATCTGACACTCGCCTTTTTTTCTGTGTTGATCCAGATGCCTATAGCCTTAATCCTGGCGGTTGTTTTAGATCAGGCCAGCAAGGGTTCGCGTGTTTTGAAGATCCTTTACTTTTTGCCTCTGTTGATGTCGAGTGTGGCGCTTGGAGTTCTTTTTAAGAATGTTTATGATCCGAATTTCGGACCGATCAACGGATTCCTCAGTGCGATTCATCTTGACGGATGGACTCGTGACTGGCTTGGTGATCCGCGTCTGGCGCTGGGTTCAGTTATTGCGGTTGTTTGCTGGCAAAACATCCCGTTCTATATGGTACTTTTTCTTGCCGGTCTGTCATCATTTCCCAAAGAATTGAGTGAGGCTGCCCGGCTTGATGGCGCGAGCGATTCAACGATCTTCTGGCAGATAAAGCTTCGACACCTGCAGGGAACGATCAGAACCGCTATCATGCTTGCGGTGATCGGATCGCTGCGTTATTTCGACCTGATTTTTATCATGACAGACGGTGGCCCCGAGGGGGCATCCGAGTTGATGGCTACCTATATGTTCCGAACCGTATTCAGCTCTTTTCAGCTTGGTTATGGAAGTACCATAGCCTCGGCGATGTTCATGATTGTCACTTTTGTGGCGGCAGCTACCATGTGGCTTACCCGTCGTTACGAAACGGAGGTTAAATGAGTTCACCAATAACACCATTGTCCGGTATGACAGTTCGTGGCAGTTCATTTACACGAATTTCAGTTCCCGTTCTTGGTTTGTGCTGGTTGGCTGTGACAACACTGCCGTTCATCTTTGTACTGATGACCAGCCTGAAGACACAAATGGAAACCTTTTCCGGCTCTGTCTGGGCTCTTCCGGAGAAACTGAATTTTGTAAACTACATCGCTGTGTTACAGGGTGGTTTCTGGGTATATTTACGCAATAGTGTTTTTGTACTTGTACTCTCTATTATGTTGATTCTTGTCATTAGTTCGATGGCGGCTTACGCATTTGCACGTTTGCGTTTCAGACTGAACAAGCCAATATTCGCACTCATCGTGGCCGGGATGATTGTTCCTATCCATATTACTCTGATTCCTATTTATCTATTGACGCGCAATATCGGTCTGTACGATACCCTGTTTGCGCTGATCGGACCGTATGTCGCAACAGCACTGCCGGTATCAATCTTTATTCTGACCGAATTTATGCGGCAGATACCAAAAGAGCTTGAAGAAGCTGCGAAGCTTGATGGGTGTCTTACTTTTGGGGTCTTCTGGAAAGTATTTCTTCCGCTTTCCGGTCCTGGATTGTCCACTGTGGCGATCTACAACGGTATAGGTTTGTGGAACGAATTTATCTTTGCCTATGTGCTGACCTCATCACCGGCCTATCGGACCTTGCCACTGGCTGTTTGGGATTTTCAAGGCCAGTATGCTGCCGATATTCCGGCGATTCTGACCGTTGTTACATTGACGTCACTGCCGCTGATTGTGGCGTATGCATTTGGCCAGGAACGTATTGTGAAAGGAATGATGGCCGGCGCACTAAAAGGTTAAATAGCGTAACGTCATTTCGTACTATTAACCCTGGAGGTATCCGGGGATACACAAATTAACCAGGAAAACTTATGACTAGTATTACTCTTCGCAATATTCAAAAGACTTTTGGTAAGGACACACAAGTTATCAAGGATGTCAATCTCGATATTGCCAGCGGCGAGTTTTGTGTCATTCTGGGGCCTTCAGGGTGTGGCAAATCCACTCTTTTGCGTATGGTTGCCGGGATTGAAGACGTAACAACCGGTGAACTCAGGATTGGCGGTATCCGTATGAATGAAGTGCCGGCTGCCAGACGACAGGTTGCCATGGTGTTTCAGAATTATGCCTTATATCCGCACATGAGTGTCTACGAAAACATGTCGTTCGGGTTACGTCAGGCCAAAGTAGACAAAAGAGAAATTGACAAGCGTGTCAGAGAAGCCGCGCAGATTCTCCAGATGGAATCCTTGCTGGATCGGATGCCGCGTGCCCTTTCTGGTGGGCAGCGTCAACGGGTAGCGATTGGGCGAGCCATCGTGCGTTCTCCCAATGTATTCCTGTTTGATGAGCCATTGTCCAATCTGGATGCTGCCCTGCGTGTCCATATGCGTTCTGAAATTTCACGACTTCACAGGAAATTCAACCACTCCAGCGCTGTCTACGTCACACACGACCAGACTGAAGCCATGGCTATGGCCGACAAAATAGTCCTGTTGCGAGCTGGAGCCGATATGAAAAAATACGGAAGTGTTGCGCAGATCGGAACACCGATGGATTTATACCATCGACCCGGCAACCGCTTCGTCGCCGAATTTCTAGGTAGCCCACGAATGAATTTTCTTTCTGCTTGTGTGGAGGAATGCAGCGAGAGTGGCTTGAAATTGCGCCTTTTAAGTGGAGTATTGCTGAAATTGCCATTCTTTGATCATAGCCTCAATTTTGGAGCAAAAGTAACGCTTGGCATTCGTCCTGAACATATGCACCCGCTTTCTGCAGATGACCCGGAGTGTCGGCTTTCGCGTCCGGTCAGGCAGGTTGAGCGCTTTGGTGAATACAGCTACATCTACATGAACATGGAGAATTCAGAAACATTAATTGCGAAAATTCCCGGTGACTGTTACTTCAAGGTAGCCGATGTCATGAGTTTGGGTTTTCATCCGGAAAATTGCCACATATTTGACGAGCGTGGCATTGCGTTGCCCTATAGGGGGAGGCTTCAGGAAACGGGAATGCAACGAAATAGTTGACGGATAAAAAAAGTACGTTAAGGATTTTTAAGTGGGATAATTTGTTCAACAAAAACATTTATTCGACTGAATCGTTTCTCTTTTTGAAACGATTCAGTCGTAAAGAGAACCTCAAAGGGAATTTTCCCTTTTTGTTAGCTGGTGTCACCACAGAAAACGGATGGGATGCTTGCGAATGGTCAGAGGACCTCTGCTTCTGGTGTGAAGAGGTGCTGGACGAATGAAATAAAAACCGATACATGTAATAATGGGTGTAAAAAAATGGTGCATGAATCATGCACCATTTTTTATAGGTTTGTACTATCAACTATTTACGATATGATGATTACATCATTTTGTCAAATATTCATCAATCTGCTTTGCCGCTTCTCTGCCATGGAATATCGCACGAACGACAAGTGAAGCACCGGTGCCGGCATCTCCTGCTGTAAAGACACCATTTGCTGATGTAGCGTAGCCACCACTTGATTTGATGTTGCCACGATTATCAAATTCAATAGCAAGATCCTCAAGCAGCTTGCTGTGCTGAACATGAACAAAACCCATAGCAAGAAGAACAAGATCAACCTTAAGTGAAAATTCACTACCGGGAATATCAACCATTTTCATCTGACCGTTTGCTTCTTTCTTCCATTCAACCCGGGCGAAATGACCCTCCTGTACCTGCGTTGTCGTACTTGAAAAATTACGTGTTGTAATTGACCAGTCCCGTTCACAACCTTCATCATGTGATGACGAAGTGCGAAGAATATTAGGCCAGTAGGGCCAGTTTGGATTGGTTGATTCAGTCCAGACCTGTGGTTTAGGCATGATCTCATACTGGTAAACCTTTTTTGCGCCTTGACGATTTGCAGTACCAACACAGTCAGATCCTGTATCACCACCGCCAATAACCAGAACGGTTTTGTTTTTTGCATTAATAGTCTGTTGATCCTTTGACAATTCGCCACTTACCAGTCTGTTTGACTGAGTGAGATAGTCCATCGCAAAATGTATCCCGTCAAGGCCACGTCCGGGAACGTTAAGATCTCTTGGTTCACCTGCACCCATTGTTAAAAGGATAACATCGAAGGTGCGTTTCAGATACCGTGCGCTGATATCTTCACCGATGATTACATTTGTCGCAAACTGTACACCCTCAGCCTGCATCTGCTCAACGCGTCTGTCAATTACCCACTTTTCAAGTTTGAAATCAGGGATACCATAACGAAGGATACCACCGATTTTGTGAGCCTTTTCAAACAATGTTACTGAATGACCCAGGCGTCTGAGCTGCTGAGCTGCAGCAAGACCCGCAGGTCCGCTACCGATAATCGCAACTTTCTTTCCGGTTTCACGCATTGGAGGACGTGGTACAATGTATCCCTCTTTCCATGCTTTTTCAATAATGGAAAGTTCAATCTGTTTGATTGTTACCGGTGCACTGTTATATGATAGTGTACAAGCTGATTCACATGGCGCAGGACAAATACGGCCAGTTATTTCAGGAAGATTGTTGGTCAATTCAAGACGAAGCATTGCCTCACGCCAGTCACCTTTGTAAACAGCATCATTCCATTCGGGAATAAGGTTGTACACAGGGCAACCCATTGCATGACAATAGGGAATACCGCAATCCATGCAGCGTGCACCCTGAGTCTTCAGTTCTTCTGCAGGTAACTGTATTGTGAACTCATTGTAGTTCTTCAGCCGTTCTTCAACAGGCAGATACTTGCCTGTGACACGATTGTAATCAAGAAAACCGCTCGCCTTACCCATTATCTGTAAACCTCCTCAGTAATTGACACAACTTCAGTTTCTTTTGCTTCTGCCTTTTTAAGGCGTTCAAGTGCCTTGCGGTAATCGATCGGCATTACCTTAACAAATTGGGGGAGCATCTCTGTCCAGTCACGGAGAATTCGTGTGGCATGTTCACTGTTGGTGTACTTGACATGATTCTCAATAAGCATCTTGAGAAGAGCACGATCATTTTCATTTAATACCGGTTCGACATCAACCATTTCCAGGTTGCACTTTGTATCAAACAGCTGATCTTCATCAAGTACAAATGCTATTCCACCACTCATGCCTGCTGCAAAATTTATACCAGTACGTCCGAGTACAACCACAACGCCACCGGTCATATATTCACAACCGTGATCTCCAACACCCTCAACAACAGCTGTCGCACCGCTGTTACGTACGGCGAAACGTTCACCGGCCATTCCGTTGATGTAAATCTCACCGCTTGTGGCACCAAATAAGTTTACATTACCGGTAATAATATTGTTATGAGGCCGAAATGTAGACTTGTGATGCGGATAGACGATCATTTTGCCACCCGACAATCCTTTGCCGAAATAGTCATTTGCATCACCTTCAAGTTCGAAGGTAATACCCGGAGCAAGGAATGCACCAAAACTCTGACCTGCTGATCCAGTGAATTTACATTTAATAGTATCTGCCGGAAGACCTTTACCGCCGTATTTCTTTGAAACCTCTGATGACAGTGTCGAACCTACTGTACGATTACAGTTTTTAATCGGCATTTCAATCTGAACAGGTTCCTTATTGTCAATAGCTTTTTTTGCTTTTTCAATAAGCTTGTCATCAATAGATAATGAGAAATCATGTTCCTGTTTTGTTGTACAGCGCAGGGAACCGCCTTCCGGCACAACCGGTGTTGCAAGAACTTTTGAAAAGTCGAGTCCGTTTGCCTTCCAGTGATCGATTACATCGTTGACATTCAGAACGTCAACACGTCCAACCATTTCATCGATGGTACGGAAACCAAGGTTAGCCATAATCTCCCGTGTATCCTGAGCAACAAATTTCATAAAATTCATAAGGTGTTCTGGTTTACCGTCGAATTTCGCTCTGAGTTTCGGATCCTGTGTCGCTACACCAACAGGGCATGTATTCACATGACATTTACGCATCATAAGGCATCCGAGCGATACCAGTGATGCTGTTCCGAATCCGTACTCTTCAGCACCTAGCAGCGCTGCGATAACAATATCGCGTCCGGTTCTCATCTGTCCATCAACCTGGACCCTGATTCTGTCACGCAGTCTGTTCATGACCAGTGTCTGCTGTGTTTCTGCAAGACCGATTTCCCATGGAATACCGGCATGCTTGATTGATGAAATCGGAGAGTTTCCCGTACCACCATCATGACCGCTGATAAGTACCATATCGGCTTTACCTTTTGCGACACCGGCAGCAACTGTTCCAACACCGACTTCTGCAACCAGCTTGACAGAAATACGTGCCTGAGGATTTGCATTTTTCAGATCGAAAATAAGCTGTGCAAGGTCTTCAATAGAATAGATATCATGATGCGGGGGAGGGGAAATAAGCGTTACACCTGGTGTCGAATGACGCACCTTTGCAATAACGTCATCAACCTTGAGCCCGGCAAGCTGTCCGCCTTCACCGGGCTTTGCACCCTGTGCCATTTTAATCTGAAGTTCGCGTGAATTTACAAGATAGTTACTGGTAACACCGAAACGTCCGGATGCAACCTGCTTGATCATACTCTTACGTGAATCGCCATTTGGCAGCAGATTATAACGCTCTTCATCCTCGCCACCTTCACCGCTGTTGCTTGCTGCACCAAGACGGTTCATGGCAATCGCAATACTCTCGTGTGCTTCTTTACTGATAGAACCGAATGACATAGCAGAGCTTACAAAACGTTTTACAATTGATTCTACCGGTTCGACTTCATCAAGCGGTATTGCATCACGTTTCCTGAAAGAGAAAAGCCCGCGAAGCGTACAGAGGTTTTTACTTGTATCATTAATATGATTTGCATACAATTTGTAAGCATCATAATTAGTTTCACGAACAGCCTTATGGATATTGGTAATTGCCTCTGCGCTATAAAGGTGTTTTTCAGAGAATTTTCTGAGATGCACATTGCCACCGGAATCAAGCGATTCAAGGCCGATGTCGTCTTTTGAAAAGGCTGCCTTGTGACGCATAAGTGTCTCTTTTGCTACAATATCAATTCCGATACCGCCAATACGGGATGATGTTCCCGGGAAATACTTATCAACAAACGTTTCGTTAAGTCCGACGGCTTCGAAAATCTGCGCACCACGATAACTGCGTATTGTCGAAATCCCCATCTTGGACATTACTTTGAGAAGACCTTTCTTAATTGCTGTAATGTACTGTTCAAACAGTGTTTCAAGTCTTCCGGTAAGTCTTCCCAGTTTTTTCTGCTCAGCAATAATTTCAAATGCAAGGTATGGGTTAATAGCACTTGCACCAAATCCGATAAGTGTTGCAAAATGCATAACATCACGTGCTTCACCGGTTTCGATAATAAGCCCGGTCATCTGACGTTTCTGCGTTTTAATCAGGTGGTGATGCACTGCGGCAGTTGCAAGAAGTGCCGGAATAGGTGCATTTGATTCATCAACACCACGGTCGGAGAGAATGATGAGCGTATGGCCTTCATCAACCTTTGCTTCTGCAAGTTTACAAAGAGAATCAATCGCATTCTCAAGCCCACTTTCACCTTCTGATACATTAAAGAGCATTGGAAGCACACATGAACGGTATCCTTCAATGTCAACGTTGTGCAGTTTCGCCATATCATCATTTGATAAAACAGGATGAGGTAGTTTCAGTTGATGACAATGAAGAGGCGTTTCGTCAAGCAAGTTGCCTTCGCGCCCGATGAAACTCATAAGCGACATAACGAGATTTTCACGATATGGATCGATCGGCGGGTTTGTTACCTGTGCAAAGAGCTGCTTGAAATAGTTATAGAGCAATTGAGAACGATCGGAAAGTGCTGCAAGTGCAGCATCATTTCCCATTGAGTTAACCGCTTCCTGGCCCGATTCTGCCATGCCAAGAAGCTGAATTTTAATATCTTCAAGAGTATATCCGAAAATCCACTCACGACGATGAAGTGTGTCACGGTCAAACTCAACCGGACCAGGTACCTCGAAAAGACCCTTAAGCTCAATCTTGTTCTGTTCAAGCCATCTACGGTATGGTTTACGGCGTGATATATTTGATTTAATTTCGTTGTCGTAAACGATCCTGTTTTTTGATGTGTCAACGAGGAACATTTTACCCGGGGCAAGACGGCCTTTTTGAAGTACATCTTCAGGTGCAATGTCAAGAACACCAACTTCACTGGCAACAACGACTTTTCCGCTTTTGGTAATAACATAACGGCCCGGACGTAGTCCGTTTCTGTCAAGTGTTGCACCAATCCTGATACCATCGGTGAATCCAATCGCTGCAGGTCCATCCCATGGTTCCATAATTGATGCATGGTATTCATAAAACGCACGCTTATCTTCAGAGATATGGTATTTAGCACCGAATGCTTCCGGCACCATCATCATCATGGCATGTTCAATAGAACGACCGGTACGTGCGAGAAGTTCAAATGCATTGTCGAAAATACCCGAGTCACTCATATTTAGTTCAACAACAGGAAGAAGCTTCTTGATATCTTCACCGTACAGTGGAGAACTAAGTGCACGTTCACGGGCAATCATTTTGTTGATATTACCACGGAGCGTGTTGATCTCTCCGTTATGTGCTATACAGCGAAATGGATGCGCAAGTGGCCATGAAGGAAATGTGTTGGTAGAGTAGCGCTGATGTACAAGAGAGAGAGCACTTTTAAAGTCCGGATCGCTTAGATCTGGATAAAAATATTCAAACTGAGGAGCAACGAACATACCTTTATAGGTAATGGTTCTGCATGAAAATGATGGAATATAAAAATCATCAATAGTGAAACCCTGATTTTTTGACTCATTCTCAATGACTTTTCTTGTAATATAGAGCTTCCGCTCGAGAGCATCACCTTCTAACTTATCAAAAGAGACAAAAACCTGTCCCATAAATGGCATAATGTTACGAGCCATATCCCCAAGACAATCGGGTCTCGCAGGAACATCACGCCAGCCGATAATTTCTCCACCCTCAGCTTTTACTGTTGTTTCTATGATTTTCCGGATTATTTCTCTTTTCGTAAGATCCATTGGAAGAAACAATTTGGCAACGCCATAGGTACCCTCCTGCGGAAGATTGAACCCGAGTTTTTTACTCTCTTTTACGAAAAAATCGTGTGGAATCTGCAACAGCATCCCGGCTCCATCACCGGTTTTAGAATCGCCACCAACAGCACCTCTATGTGCAAGATTCTTAAGAATCGTAATACCATCAATGACGATCTGATGTGATCGTTCTCCATTGACATTGACTACAAAGCCGACACCACAGCTGTCGTGCTCGTAAAATGGATCGTACAGGCCCTGCTTTTTCATTCTTGTTAGTACCTCGGTCTCATTTTCTGGTTAAGTGTATTGAGTAACATTTTTTATTCTTTTCAAGACTGCATGACTATTGACGAAACCGAAAGTTTCATCATTCTCATAAATTTTGTAAGGGATTCACACCTTTTTGCGCCTATTTAAATTGTGATTACTACAATTTTGATAACGCGCAGAATAATTAAATAATAAGCTGCCAATTTCTTTCTGCAATTCAATTGTGCGTAACCTTCACATTCAGTATCTATATCCGGCAACAGACATTCTATTTCTTTTTAATGACCTTTTTGGAAATTATTGCTGATCCGGATGCTGTAAGTACATAATCACCGCATTGTGTCGATGCTTTTACTTTGATATTTTTGTTAAAAGGAAGATTAATCAGATTGATAATTGCTTTACCATCCTGATTGGTTGAAAAACAGCTTTTATCATCAGATCCACTCTCTCCTGTCAGTGCAGAACAATTTAACGTGCCGGCATCTGCGGTTACATTGATTTGATTCCCGCTAACCGGTATTCCATCACGGTTAAGTACTGTTACAGTAATTTCGGCCATTGCTGCAGGATCTGAGGGTTGAGGTTTTATGGGGATTATTTTAATGGAAAGACTACAGGATTCTACGATTGATTCTTCAGATAAGATGCTACCCATTGATTGGGAAAAAACAGATTGTGTGAAACAAAATTGTATAAAAAAAACTACAAATAATACGTAAAATCTCAATTGATACATATTTGTTTTGTCCTTTCGCATTTTTATATAAAAAACGAGCAAAACATGTTTAATATACCCTTTTTGTTACGAATCGTCAATGAAAAGTAATAAAAGTAATTCAAAAATATTGCAGCAACAAAGAGCCTGGGAATATTCAATTGTCACATAAGAATCAGGTGCCAATATAACAAGGTTAACTTTTTTATTAATTGTTAATTCAACCGGGAAGGTGATACAGAAATAACATACCCTGGTGAAAGCATGGTAATATCGAATTGTTTTTATTGGGAAAAATATGAATTGAAGGGAATCAATTCATTGGAAAATCAAAAAGTAAATGAAATTGCAAACAACAAAAGTCCCAGGCCTCCGACTCCTCCACACATGCCAAGTTTTAAACGCTCATCTTTGTAGTTTTGATTCAATTTGTTCCAGTCACTTGATGTATAGGTGAGCAGGTTGTGATCATTGATCTCACTGATTTCGTTTATTTGATCAGCAGCTTTTGTATAGCGTCGGTATTGATAAACTCCTGCACCAATGCCTCCAAGTGCAAGTACCAGGCCGGAGTATCGCAGTATGCTCTTCACTGCGATATTTTTCATGAAAGGATTTTGTAATTGTAGTGAAGGCGAAACGGTATCTTTTGCTGAAATGGTTGAAAGTGCAACATCAGTTACGGGGGTGTTGTATGAAAATGCATTTGAACTGATTTCGAACGACTCGGACTTTACAGATAGATTAGCTTTACCGTTTTGAAGAAAGAATGAGTTGATGATTTTAATATGTTCCGTTTGTGAACGGATACCGTAAACACTGAACTGTATAATAGCGTTATCAAAGGTCGTTCCGATAGCGTTTTCGTATATGTCAACACCATTCCAGTCATAAGGGGCGGCATTTACACCGGATATCTGTGTATAGTAAGGATCGTTTCGAGATGTAAACACCACGGGTTGCTCTTTTAATCCCTTTACGTAAAGAGTGCCCTGAATATGAATACCTGTGAAATTGCTGAATAAAAATACAACGCCACTTTCTATTGTCACTGTTGTTCCCGGTGCAACAAATATATCAGCTTCAACAAGGTAGGGTGACTTGTCTATAGTTACTACTTCAGGAAGATTTCCGCTTAGTACGGTAAAGTGATTGTCTGTGGATTGCTCTGGTGATTTGGTCAATGTATCCATTGAAAAAAGGACATTGATACTGAGTAAGCAAATGATAATAAAATACCGGAATGAACGAACCCCTGAATCAACAATTCCGGTAGTAAAATCAGAATCAGTTGTTTGTAACATTTTGTAAGACCTTATTAATCCGCCTGATTTCCGAATCCGCATAAATATACTGGGGATTGGATGGCATATTTTTCAGGATATACTTTACATCAAACCATGCTTCCATTGCCTTATCGCCATCGTCGCGAGAACCCGTAATATCAAATGCTGCAGTAAGGCACCGTGCTTTTGTTGACATGTAGAGAGTACGGTGCTGATCAGTAGTAAGGCGCTTACTCTGTAATTTAAATCCTTTTTCCGTTGATGCCAACGCATCCTGCCATCGCCCGGCGCCACACAAATATTGAGCTTTCAGGAAGTAGTACTCACCATCATCAATCTGGTGTGAACTGAAAAGAGATGATGCTTTATCCCGATCGTTTCTAATAAGAGCTGTAGAGATCTGCTGCAAAATTGCATCATCTGTAAGAAGTTGTCTGGATTGAGTAGCTTGTACCTGCTTTTCAAATGACGGTTCCTTAGTAGCGTTTTTAATAGTCTCTTTTTTAAACTTCCGGTGAATCTGTACATTCGGTTTGCTACTGTCGATAGTGTCGATTGTTGGAAGAATGTTGAAGGTCGATTCTGATGAGTTTGAATCTGCCAGCGTTTCAGTCAGAGGTGCTTTTGTCAATGATTCAGAGTCTGTGGCCGGGACATTGTCATTAAGACTGGTTAACGTGTCTCCAGTACGGTTAAAAAGAGATTGGCGTATGTTTTTTAAATCATATCCTTTTGTAATTAAAATTCCGCCTGCAATAAGTGCTGCAACAATCACAGCAGAAACCATTCCAAGTATAATGGGTCCCTTATTAATATGGACTTTGCGTTTTGGATCAGCAAAAAAATGGTTAATCACCCTTTCCGGGGATTCTTTTGTCATCTTATAAAATGCTTTTTCAATATCAACGAGCAATTCCTGTGCGGTAGCATATCGTGCATCCCGGTCCGGTGCCATACACTTTTTTACGATTTTCTTAATTGCCGGATTGATATCTCTGCAGACTTCATGAAACGGTGCATATTCATCGTTAAGTCGTTTATGAACGATCTCTTCAAGCGTTTTTCCAAAAAATGCCTTGGTTCCGCTGAACATCTCGTACATTACAACTCCAAGAGAGTAAATATCTGTTCGCTGATCAACCTGAACCGCATGAAGCTGTTCGGGAGAGGAATAATGGATTGAACCATTTACTTTATCTGTTTCAAGATGCAGCGTCTCATCAGTGGGAGTTGCAAGGCCAAAATCGGTTAATTTTACAATACCTCTACGGGTAATCATGATGTTTGCCGGTTTGATATCGCAATGGACAATGCCTTTTCTCTGAACTCCGTAGAGCATATAATTCTGACGGTGAGCGTAGGTTAGTGCTCTGCAAATAAGAATGCATATCGCTGTTGCCACTTCAACAGGAAGTGCCCCGGTTTCTGCAAGTATCTCCTTAAGGCAGTATCCGTTGATTTTTTCCATTTCAATATACGGAAGTCCATTCCATTCGCCGACATTGTGGATCTCAACGATGTTTGGATGATGAAGTTTGGCGGTTATTTTGATTTCTGTCTCAAATCGCTCAAGAGATTTGTCGGATATGTCAGGATGCCAGAGTTTGACGGCACGTTTGATTTCAAGCTTGGGATTCCAAATCTCGTAAACAGTAGCAAATCCACCCTTTCCGAGAATAGCAGTAACCTTCCCGGAACCAAGAACTGTATCAGTATCAACAGTTTTAGCCTGGGCTGCTCGTAGTCTTTTATTTTCTGTTGGTCTCTTAATATCCATAGTTGTCTGCATTATACTAATTAATATATGTGTAAAATGAAAAAAATGAGAGATCTATATCCATTTAAAAGAATGCTATCTGGAGCATAAAATAGTTTTTCCGATGCCCTTTTCAAAATCAAATAGGTACTAAGTGGTGCAATCTGATAAAAATACTATTTGAAGGATCAATAACTTAATACCTGAGAGCAACAAGTCACCCAAGCCATCATAACGCAGTGAACGATTAGCGTAGAAATGGTTGCAAAAAAATCAAATCGAGTTACATATTTTAATACTTTTAAAAAATGAATAGCACTAGACTAATACTTTATAATGGTTAAAATACCTTTTGAATTGGTGTGAATAAAGAGAAATAGTGCAAAACAACTGATGATTTTGCAATTATGATTGAGAAATGTTATTTTCTTTGTAACCTGTTACAATCGGGTGTTTACTCTTTGCTGGTGTTAACGAAAGTGATTCCGTTTATGAAAAAGAAGTCAGGGATATTTGGGATAGTTGTAAAAGTATCAGCTTTAATTGCAGGAGCATTGCTGCTCTTCAAAAATAAAAATAAGCTATCTGAAATATTTAAAAATCGAAATTTTATTGTCGCAATGCTTTATGGTCTTGTTTTATCGGGCATCGCGGTTGTTTACAGACTTATTATGGCCCTTAACTGGATTATCCAGCAGGCTGCAAAATAGCTCCTTACTTTTTATTACATTATGTACTTACGTTACCTGCTGTAAAATAAAAAAGTGAGTGGCTAAGGGCTGATTTGCACTGATTGGTACGTTATTACCTCATTACTGTGATTTTATATAGTTTTTAACAGTTTCTAATGAGATGCAATAAAATCTACCATAATTCCATTAAGTATCTGCGTGGTGGTCGTTCCCGGAGAGTGTCCGCTGTTTTTTAATTCAATAAATTTACAATCGGGCAATTCTTTTCTGACAGTTTCAACCATCTTCGGAGTTATCTCTTTATCATTTTCACCCCTTAAAAGAAGAACCTTTTTAATCAATGCGCCAGTTGCTTTTGTTTCATCATGGTAATCACCAAACGCATTGCTTCTAAACATTGATAGCAGTGATCTGTCTGTACCAATACATTTAAACTGATTTGTAAATGTTGCTGCACAAGGTGCATCATTGACTCCGGGCAACATCACCAATGCCCGCTTGATCAATTTTCTCTTTATCAGGAGTTTATATGCCGCTGTTCCAAAAATTTTGTTACGCAATATTTTAAATGGCCCCGCAAGCGGTGAATCTGATCCGATCACATTAAGTGCTGGTGATATTAAAAGCAGCGATTTTACTCTCGATGGATATTTGCTGGCAAATGTAACGCTAATCGCACCTCCGAAGCTTGGGCCGATTATGTCAACAGGTACGGTAATGTTTAAACTGTCAAGCAGTTCCTTTAGCTGACGACAAAAGAGTTCGCGGTCATACACTGTTAGCGGTCTGGATGAAAAGCCTCTACCATATTGATCATACCGTAACACTCTTAATCCCGCATTGTGAAGCGTATCCATTTGAGGCTCCCAGATACATAACGGTATTGTGCCACCATGAATCAGGACTACAGTATGTTCTGCGTCCTTTGGTCCGGTAAGTTCATAGTTTGTGATACCATCAGATAATTTTACGTATGAAATACCGCCTGATGTCCGGTAGTTTTCATAGCTGATAGACTCTCGTGCAAATAATGAGTGTGTCATATACATCCAGAAAATAAAAAAAACATATAATTTTTTCATAGAGTCTCTTGTCTTACGATTTACAATAAAAGTACTGTGCAATTTTTATACTGTAAAATATTGATCATGAAGGAGCAACATATCAGATAGTATTTCATAAATAGCTATACTGTTATCAACCTGATCCTGAACTTTAACAGAATGATTTATCCGATACGATTCAAGTGATAGTTCAGCGTGTCGTAGCTGATAAATCACCAGATCAGTGAGAAAGATACTTTATCGCATCTATCCAGGACATTTTATTTTTATCTGAATTGATTGGTTTTTCGACAATATGAATGAATTTCATTCCGGCACGCCGCGCCCCTTCACCATCGGTGTCGTCACGGTCTCCTATGACAAGAACTTCGGAGGGATCGAGATTCCATTTTGCAGCTATTTTTTTGAAGGGTACTGGTGATGGTTTTAGGGCTCCGAATGATTCCGATGATGTCATTATGGTAAAAACACTTTTGTCAATCTTAAGGTTGTCAAGGCGTTCCGGAATCCGGTCATAATCAGATAACACCGCAAGTTTAAACCCATGCTGTTTGAGTATTTGAAGCGTTTTATTTACGTGCGGACGGGAATTTCTTAGAAAAATCATAACATCGACAAATGCCTTGTAAAAGTGTTTGTCAATCCAGCGTAAAAGCGTTTCTTCTGATTTTTTTTCGATAGGTGCGAGCTGCTTCACAACTTCCTGATAGAGTGCGGCTGGTGATTCCAAATCAACGCCTGCATATCTTCCCCTGATTTTAAGAAATCTTGGAAGGCGCATCATATTTGGAAACAACATTATTGTTAAAAACGGGCGCATGTACCAGCGCATCCGGTACAGCGTTCCGTCAAGATCAAAAATGATTCCCTTAACTTTGTCAAGCTCAGGAAACATTGCTTATTTACCTGCACATTCTTTTGCTGCCAGATAAATATTATCAAACATTTTTTCCAGCAGGTCAATCGGTACTGACGAAAAAGCAACACGGATAACATCATTAAATGCTATCGTTCCAGTACTGTATTTTTCAATGAGTGTTTTTCTGACAGCTTCCGCATTGCCACTGTTAATTCTTACACACATGAAATATCCGCTATTGAATGGTACTGCTTTGAAAAATTCTGCGTAGTGCGGATGTGCCTTAAAAATTTCTTTTATTTTTGAATATCTGCGCTTGAGTATCTCGAATTTTTCTATTTTTTCTTTATCGTATCCAGAATGCAGATATGCGTTATTGAGCAGTGTCTGGCCAAGGTTTGATGCATTCGAGATATTACCGCGGATCGCCCCGCCAAGTTTGGATTCAAGTGCACCATATAAAACCGGTGAGTTTTTTGCGCAGCCGAATGTTGCAAAACCGACCCTGAAACCCCAGACGTAATCTTCCTTTGTAGGACCATCAAGCTTGAGCGCAAGAATGCTTTCATGCGCATCTGCAAGGTAACCGAAAATAGATTCAGTCAAAATTCCATTTTCGTAAACAAGACCAAAATAAGCATCATCAATAATGACTACAATCTCTTTACCGCCATTAGCTGCAGCTACAAGCAGGTTCTTTATTGCAATAGCTTCATCATTGGTGATTGTATACCCGGTCGGATTGTTCGGGAAATTGAGGATAACAATTACTTTTTTACCTTTTGACCCGTCAATTGCATTTTTAAGCCCATCAAGATTGAATGATGAATTGTTAACAAATGCTGGAAACAGTTTAAGTGTACCACCATATGCATTGCCGAAAATAAGATCATAATTTTCCCAGTAAAGATCCGGTGAAATAACCTCATCACCTTCATTGATAAAAAGGTATCCAGCCATTGATAAGCCATGCGTTAGTGCGCTTGTAACTACCGGCTGACTGAACGCTTTACCTTTCAACGACGGATTCTTTTTTGTCATCATGTCATTCCAGGTTTTTCTGAAATCCGGACGACCAGGACTGGGTGCGTAGTTGAATGCATCCTTGTCTGTTAGATTGAGCTGTGCTCCTAATGATTCAAGCACCATGGGATTTCCATTATCCTCAAGTGCAGTCCCGATAGTACCGTTGATTTTAGAGCCTTTAGCCTCCGCAGATTGTGAAAGTATTCCTTTTTTGGGAAAGAAGATAGCTTTTCCTTTGTCTGAGAGCATGTTAAAAACATGTGGATTGACAGATTGGATCGCATCGTTTAATTCAACCGCTTGCGGATTGTAGTTCATAAAAAGCTCCTGGCTCCTCTTGGTTTGGTCATAAAAATAGCCAAAAGACTCATGAGGGAATCTTTTGGCTGGTACTTTTTCCGGTTTAAACCTGTCTTTCGGTAAAACCAGTTAAAAATAGCTGCTTTTTGAACTCATGTCAAAGAATTTTTTAAATAAACTATATTTTTTGCACGATTCTGTTCTCTGGTGATCTCACTTTACAATTATGTGTCCTTAAATGTAAGATAATGATTATCAACACAAAATTGAAAATCTTCAAAATGGAGAGGTGTTATCACACTTATTTTTCTTAACCAGGGGTTTCTTATACAACCCGAAACAATCAATGCGTTACGCAGGCTACCGAATTTACAGATTGTCAGCGTTGATATTACATCGCATCCTGATCATGTACAAATTGAGTATTTGTGTAAGCTCCTTCTCGAACATCACTGCCGCATACTCTTTACTGTAAATGAATGGGGTGTTGATACCAAGGGGATTTTGAAAACATTTCTTGAAAAACATTCCATTATTCATATCAACTGGTTTGTTGATGATCCCTTCTATGAGGAATTGATACTTACTAAAAAATTTATCCCGTCAGAACTTCGAATTGATTTCGTTTCGGATAAAGATTACCTCCCGCGTATGATTGAATCAGGCTATCATGCATACTTTCTGCCGCTGGGCACTGATCCATCAGTTTTTTTTCCCTGTGATAGTCCTGTTGCGTATGAATCTGTGTTTGTGGGTAATTCTTATGTGCAGCAAATGGATGAGCTGCTCATTGGTGCAGATGATCTGATTATACCAATGACCGATTTTCTGGCGTCCCTGATACACCTTTTTAACAAGAATAACAAGATTGATATTGAAAGTGAGCTTGCCTCCTACCTGAAAAAAACTGAGTTGTCGTGCGAATTGTCTTTTGATAAAGCAGTGTTTCTTGCGAAACATTTTATCGGGTATCTTTACAGAAAGAAGATCGTGACCGGTCTTGTAAATACATTCACAGGGTTTACTGTTGTGGGCGATGCCGGGTGGAAACTGGCGGTAGATCCAAAGCGAGTCATTAAAGTCGGTTATTACAGTGGATTGCGTCAGTTGTACAACGCAAGTGTTATTAATGTTGATATTAACAGGATGGTAATACGAAACGGATTTACACAGAGAACATTTGATACACTTGCATGCAAATGTTTCTGTATAACAAGTGCAAAGGATATTGTTTCCGAGTATTTTATAACATCAGGAGATAAAAAGGAGATTGTCATGTTTCATAATTCAAATGAGTTGTATGAATTGATCCGCTACTATTTAAAACATGACCAGGAACGTAAAGCGATCATTGAACGGGGATACGAAAAGGTTATATCAATGCACACCTATGATCATCGTGTTGCAGAAATATTTGCAAAAGTATCAGAATTTATTGGGGAAAAGTAATCTACCGGTTATTGTTCTTAGTTGCGTGACTGATTTGACACACTGATAAGTACAATGATAGTTGCGTTTATGCTTTTTCTGATAACTTAAATTTCATAATAATATTATTTAAGCCTTCAACAATTTTTGCAAGCTGATCTGCGCTGCCTTTGATAACAGATACGCTCGAAGTTGTCTCTTTGAGGCTGGAATCGACATCAACGATTAGTGTCATAATTTGTTTGATTCCATGTGCCGATGTATTGACATTCGAAGCAATTGAGTGCGCTGATGAATTTACATCTGTCATGTTTTTGGAAATTTCGTGTATTGTTGCACTTTGTTCTTCAACTGCACTGACAATTGTCTGGCTGATGATATTTACATCGCCGATTATACCGTCGATTTTAGCGATTGCATCGACAGCATTATCTGTATTGTTTTGCATTTCGTTAACTAACTTCTTAATTTGACCCGTGGCATTTGCTGTCTGGTATGCCAGGTCTTTAACTTCTGATGCAACAACAGCAAAACCTTTTCCTGCCTCGCCTGCTGACGCTGCTTCAATAGTGGCATTGAGCGCAAGGAGGTTGGTCTTTTTCGCAACGGCGTTGATGGCGTCTACAATTTTGCTGATCTCCCTGGCTGACAGGTCGAGTTTATCCATCAGTTGACGGGTTAACTTTGATTGAGTATTTGCTTCTGATGCGATTTGTGATTCTTTCTGACAATTTCGCGCGACTTCATTGAGCGACGAGCTCATTTCCTCAATTGATGATGCAACGGTATTGATATTCGATGACATTTGACCTGCAGTATCAGAAATTGCAGATACACTGTCATCCGAATCTTTTACTGATTGCGTTGTCTGGCCGGTTTTTGCGACAATTGAAGAACTGTTATCGGATATAACTGATGATTTTTCAGACAGGTGTCCGGATTCAACAGTCAATACACCGGAATATGATTTTATATTGCGTATGATTTCAGTGAATGAATCGATAGTTTGATTAACTGCAGCAGCAATGTGTCCTGTTTCGTCAATCGAAGTAACTTTGCACTTGTGAGTGAGGTCACCACTGCTTAGAGATCTGAGTGTCTCCATGACCGCTTTTATAGGTTGAATAATGCGATTGCTGACTAGTAATGCCATGGTGATAAATAGAATAAGGAATACCAGTGAAACCAGCAGTGTGGATGTAATGATTGATGATACTTTTTCTTTGACAGGTTGCAACGATATTCCAACGACAACAGTACCATATGTTGCTGCTGCTGTCTTGATTGGTTTAGCTTTTTCAATGAAGTCTCTGCTCATAAGGATTTTATCGCTGAAACTGCTGCGATTTAAATCAATTTTAAAGTCATGCGGATTGTATGAATTAATTACTTTATTATTGTCATCAAAAATTATCACATAAGATATCTGTTTTTTCTCTTTAAGCGTTTCATGGGCCGTATTCATGGCTTTGAAATCGCCGGCATCCAATGCAACACCAAACCCGTATGACAGCAGGTCTGCAACAATATCAATTTCTTCAGATAATGTTTGCTTGGATTCCGATGCTTTATTTGAAGGGAAATATAAAATTGCAAGTACACTGATTGATACGATTATGACAAGTGGAATAGCCAGTATTTTATTACGGATGCTGGTTTGTAAGAATTTAAGCATTAAGGGTCCTCCAGTTGCAAATACCATAAGAATTTCTTTTATTGTACAATCGTGTAAAAAATGTGTACATAGAAATGATAGTCAATAATTATACAAAGATATGTATTGTGTTGCCAATAAAAGATGAAAAAAGTTGTATAGCGCCTGAATAAACCTTATATTATAAATTAATGCCTATGTTTATGTTGCCAAAATAATGATCATCAATAGTGTTGTTGTTGTTTTGGCTGAAAACTAATCAATTACGTTTAGTTTAATTATATATACAACTTCTGGAGGTGTTTTGTGAATCGAACTTTTATCAGTTTTCTTTCTTTTCTTGGTATCGCTCTATCTACTGTGCCATTATTCTCTCAGGCTTTATTTGAGATCAATCCGGATTCAGCAAAACGTTCTATAAGTCCGGCAATCTACGGTGTGAATTCCGTTGTTCTTACAAAGGATAATGTCAATTCATATCTTCTATCTGCAAATCTGAAAGCAGAGCGTATTGGAGGAAACAGGTTAACCGCGTACAATTGGGAGAATAACTATTCAAATGCAGGAAGCGATTGGATTCATAACAGTGATGACCATTTGATTAATAATCCAGTTAAAACCGCAGCAACTCCCGGTGGAACGATGACCACATTTATGGATCGCTGCAGAAATTTAAATGAATATGCAACTATTCAGCTCCCGCTTGCCGGGTATGTTGTTGCAGATAATAGTGGATCGGTAACTGAGGCTCAGGTTGCTCCATCTGAACGCTGGAAAAAAGTAGTTTTTCAGAAAGGTAGTGCTTTTGCGTCAACACCTTCTGTTTCTGATGAAAATGTATATATCGATGAATTTGTAAATTTTATGGTACAGAAATATGGCAAAGCTAATGAAGGTGGAGTCAGAAGTTATTGTCTTGACAATGAGCCGGGACTCTGGTCTTCAACACATGCACGTATCATCCCAACACCATTATCAGTTGACACGGTGATTGGCAGATCCGTAGCACTTTCAAAAGCTGTCAAGGCAGTTGATCCATCAGCAGAAATTCTTGGTTATGAAGCATTTGGCTGGATGGAGTACCTCAATTTCTATCAATCGAACGGATGGGACAATTATAAATCAAAATACG
This sequence comes from Fibrobacterota bacterium, assembly GCA_023459055.1. Classification (GTDB taxonomy): domain Bacteria; phylum Fibrobacterota; class Chitinivibrionia; order Chitinivibrionales; family Chitinispirillaceae; genus JAAZBG01. The sequence continues at coordinate 224,759 of JAEWVR010000031.1, read as the reverse complement.
ACTGGGCGATTAGTGCTTACCTGAGTGAAATGAAGGAAAAATCTTCAGAAGCGGGAATGCGTCTCCTTGACGTACTCACCGTACATTGGTATCCGGAGGCAAAGGGGGATAAGCGCATTTGTGAAGATACTGCAGGGACAGAGTCAACAATTCAGGCCCGTTTACAGGCAGCACGCTCTCTCTGGGATTCTACTTATGTGGAAACAAGCTGGATTACAAGCTCCAACGGCAATAAACCGATTAACCTTATTCCGCGTCTTATTAAGTCAATTGACACATCGTACCCTGGAACAAAGCTCGGAATCACCGAGTATAATTATGGCGGATCTGCACACATATCCGGAGCACTGGCGCTTTGTGACGTGCTTGGTGTATTTGGAAGTAACGGTATTTATGTAGCGAATTATCATGAAGCAGTCAAGGGTTTTATTGCCCCGGCATTCCAGATGTATCAGAACTTTGACGGAAAATTGAGTACGTATGGTGATACGAGTGTTGCTGCATCATCACCAAGTGTTGAAGATTATTCTGTGTATGCATCAGTTGATTCAAAGAGCAGCAAACTGCTTCATATCATGCTTATTAACAAAAAGAGTACAGAATCAGAAGTTACCCTTCAGATCAAGGGAACAAAGCACTATAAAGCAGGTATTGTGTATGCGCTCACAAAAGACAGTGCAGCAATCGGTCGTCTGAACGATGTCGATCCGATCACTGATAATAATGTCAGTTATACAGTTCCAGGCTATGCAGTACTTCATTTTATATTGTCAACTGACAATTCGGTTGATCTGTTAACAAAAACGACCTACACACTAAATGCGTCAACACTTGGTAATGGAAAAATTCTTCAAAGTGTTAACGGAACACGCTTTACAGAAGGATCACAGGTAACATTAACAGCTATTCCTGACAGCGGGTGGAGTTTTGATGGCTGGGTTGGAACAGACTCCGGTACTGATAAGACAATAACCATAACCATGAACAGTAATAAATCGGTTCAGGCACAATTCAGCAGCAGTCAGGAACTTATTCCTAATGGTGATTTTTCTAATGGCACAGCAAACTGGAGCCTTAACACCTGGAGTGAAGACGGATCATCAAAGGGTACGGCAACCGTAGTTGATGGCGTATTGACGTATGTTATTCAGAATGGGGGGCCGGAAACCTGGAATATCCAGATATTCCAGAATACACTCTCGTATGTCAAAGGAAAGAAATACACACTGTCTTTTGATGCCTGGGCACTTGTTGAGCATGAATTGAACGTATACGCTGCAAAAGGTGCTCTTGCAAAAACAATTACACTTGGTACTGCTAAACCTGCTGCATCATATACCTATACCTTTACAGCGGATAGCAGTGACGCGGCCGGACGTCTCTCGTTTGACATGGGTGGAAAAGGTACTGGATCTGCAGGAACGGTGTATCTGGACAATATTTCTCTAATAATTGAGAATGGCCAGAATCCTGTTGTCAGAAATCCGGCTGGACACCAAGCAACCGGTACAGAGTTTATTGTATACTCAGGTAAAGGGGTAGCGGCAACGCTTTATTCAAGATGCTTATCCGGTCCTGTCACACTATCCATCTGTGATCTTTCCGGAAGAATAGTTGCGTCACTTTACAATGGTGATATCAGCGGTAAGAGAATGGCGTTCAATGTCAATAAGGACATATCATCACGTAGTAAAGCCTTTGCATCCGGGATGTATATCATGCGTTTGCAAACACAAGGAGCATCAGAATATTGCAGAATGCTGATTAAATAATTATTGTGTAATACATTGACATATAGCAAAGTGAATAGTGGCACTTTGCTATATGTTTGGCAGAGGAGATCGTGTCGTATTCCATTAGAAGTGTTATAGTATCGTAAATTTTGATGAAATTACTATCTCCATACATTGCATTTTAATGATGTACATCCCGCTATTTACATTTTTTCCGACAGCATCTCGTTGATCCCATGAAAAATTATTAACAGAACCCCGTACATAATGACTGATTGTATTTACAATTGAACCATCCGCTCTGAAAATTGTAAATTCTGCGTTCTTTGAAACGAATGATACCGGTACATTAAACTCAATGAACGTCGTGTTGTGTATTGAAATAGCTTGAAGAGAAATACCATTGGAATTCTGTTTACGTTTATTAATTACAGGTGAAACATCTACACCGTTAATTAATTTACGGATATCCATCTGACTCTCATCAATAATTCCTATGTTGTAAACAGTTGTACCAGAACCGGCAACACCACCTGACATTTTAAGATACAAGGGGAGATCGGCTGTAGCATATGATTTACCCTTATTCATCCGCATCATCTTAATTGACTGCATCTCGCAACTGACCGGATCTGTACTCATAATAATTGTTGTCGGGTTATTATTTGTTGAAGTCGCATCCATTTTTTTTGAGTAACTACTGTAATCATCTTTGCCACCCGTTGGCCCATTACCTTCATTCATACCAAATAAACCGCTGCACATGGAGAGTACTGTTTTATTGAAAACAGGACCTGTGCAATTAATATCGCGGAGATATGCAGGTGCACCATCACCATGCACTGGATCATAGGTACCATAATGGCTTTTAAATCCAAGAGTGAATCCTCCGAATTCAGGCCAGTGGCCCCGAGGACTGAAGACATTTATTAGAAAATCTGCAGCTACAAGAATTGATGCATATGTTTCATTGAGGGCACCTGTAGTGGTACTCTTAGAGTCCTTTAAGCGTTTGATACCAGTTGGAAATCGTGCTGAAGTATATCCAGCGCTATCCATGTCATTTCCGTTGTTCATATCATATATCGTGATATTACCTGCAGGAAATGCTGTTCCGTTAATATTCATACTTGTCAAGCCTTCACAAATAGCTGCAACAGTAAATGCATGAGGTGCAGGATTACCGTTATTTAGAATGTTAATTTTGATAGCTATCTTTGATGCTGCCGTAAGAGTTGTCGGGAAAATCGCTTTCCATGCTGCTGCTACGCTAGTCTCATTTGTAAGCTTACATATGGCATCAGAGACCATTTGTTTTGCAACAGTTTCATCGACAGTTACACCAGAGGCTGCATTTTTGTTAAAATTAATAACGACTCTGCCTGGCCACTTATTGCCGGGTCCATTTGCAAGTGTGGATGTTTGCGCACTTAGTGAATCTATAGCGGATCCACCTACCATTGCTAAAGCAGCAGATGCAGCTGAGCCCTTTATAAAAGAACGTCTTGTTAGGGACATACATTCTCCTTTTTCATGGTAGTATATAGTTGATGATGATAAATCAATAATCAACTACAATGGTCATAAGTAATCTGTAAGTAGTTGTAAATTTATTAGTTGCAAAAAAAACAAATAAATAACGATTAAGCTATATCTTTAGTATACAATTAGTCGTTGTTTATGTTCAAGATAGCCAATTGTCTTTAGTAATTGCAAAAAACAACTATGCTTAAGGATTATATATGGGTGCAAACTGATGTCAGAACGAAGTAGTAACAGCTTTTCTTATATCCATTAGCTTTTCGTCAATAATTCCAATGTTGTAAACGGACAGGCCGGGGCGATGGATTCCTGCTGATGCCTGCAGATAGTCGGGGAGTGAATCTATAACAGATGAACGAATTTTATTGATACGGAGTATTTTTATCGCTTGTACTTCACAACTGACCGGATCGGTGCTTATAATAAGTGTATTTGGATTATTACCTCTGGAATTAGGGTCAATAGACTTGACATAGGTTGAAAAATCTGAAATCCCGCCAAATGGACCCTTGCCCTCATCGATTCCGAACAAGCCACAGCAAACGGAGAGCACTGTTTTATTAAATACTGGTCCGGTACAGTTCATAGAAACAAGGCTCTGTTGCTTTTGTGCTGCAAATGATGGATCGTACGAACCATAGTGGTTTTTAAATCCAAGAAAAAATCCACCATAATTCTGATTGTGTCCGCTCAAACCAAATACATTTATAAGATAGGTACATTTATTCAAACTTGAGGCGTATGCATATCCATCAGCACCATCACCATAGTTTATAATGGTATCTTTGACAAACCTGATCGGTGGAAACTGTGACTTGATATAATGTGCTTCACTAAAAGCATGACGATTATTTGCATCGTAAACAATTATGTTTTCAGGCGGCAGTGTACGTTTGTTGTCAATGGGAATCGAAAGCAGACTGTTTACTATTGACAAAACAAGATAGTAATGAGGTGTATTGTTTCCGGGATTAATAAGATTTGTTTTAATGGCAATTATTGACGATTTATTTAATGGCGCAGGAAAGAGACTTTTCCATCCTTCATTTACTGTTTCAGCATTAGTTAATCCTGTGACACAACTATCAAGCATTTTGTGAAGAATTGCTGTATCGACTCTGATACCTTGTGTCAGTCGGTAATCGTATGATAGTGCTACTCTACCTGGCCACCGATTATTTGGTGATGAATTAAGTTGAGTAATCGAATCTGCACATATGCAAAAAGCAATTGTTATAACTAATGCGATACACCTTAAAAATATAAACATAATTTAAAAATATTCACTGGCTCTGTACTGCATAACAAAGCCAGTGGACATAATCAGGAAATGGTAACTCTGGTTGACATTGTCAATGATCCGGATTTAAAAGAAACAAGATATGCACCTGCTGAAACTTTGCTATTGGCAGCATCACACTGATCCCATGAAAAGTGATTTTTGGCACCCTGAATTGTTTGTCTGTATTCACGAACCACTTTGCCATCAAGAGTCAAAATTACTATTTTAGCTGGTTGGTTAACAAATGATAGTGGTACTGTGTAGTTGATAAAACAAATATTCTGTGTAGCAATTGATCGTGCATTGATTTCTGCCCCGGTCTGTACCGATTCATGGATATGCTTGACAGGTGTAACGTTGGAACCATTAATGATTGTTCTGATATCCATTTTTGTTTCGTCAATAACGCCGATGTTATAGGTTTGGCTTAGTGCCCCTGTAACACCTCCTGATGCTCTCAGATATGTTGGAAGATTTGCAACTGCATAAGAATTACCATTATTCATGCGCATCATTTTGATGGTTTGCATTTCGCAACTGACAGGATCGGTACTCATAATTATCGTTGTAGGGTTGGTATTGGTTGATGATGGATCCATTTTTTTTGAATAGGTAGAGTAGTCCCCTGATGAACCAGTTGGGCCTTTACCTTCAAGCATACCAAAAATACCACTGCACATACTCAGTACTGTTTTATTAAAAACCGGACCAGTACAATTAATATCCCTTAAACAATCAGGAGCATCAGAACCATGCATACCTCCAGGATTTGAATAGGTCCCGTAATGGCTTTTAAAACCAACAGAAAAAGTACTTCCGATACTGTGCCCGCGTGGGCTGAAAACATTAATCAGAAAATCACTGTTCTTCAATGTTTTTGCATATGATCTGTTATTGAGAGCTCCATCGCCATGTACTGCAGCTGAATCTTTAACACGTGCAATATTAGGGAGACGAGCTGCAGTATATCCGGCTGTATCCATTGAATTGGAATTATTCATATCGTAAACAGTAATGTTTGCTGCAGAGAATTTTGTACCATTAAAATCCATTTGTTGCAAACCTTCGCAAATTGCTGCAACTGTAAACGCATGCGGACAAGGATTACCAGCATTAAGAATATTAGTCTTGATAGCAACTTTTGATGCAGATGTCAGGCTTGATGGAAAAACTGATTTCCATGCAGCACCGACAGTTGTTTCTCCTGTCAATAATAAGATTGCATCATTAACCATTTTCTTAACTACTGCTTCATTAACAGTCACACCGGAAGTCGCTTCTTTGTTATAATTAATAACAACACGTCCTTCCCATTTATTTCCAGGACCTTTTGCGAGTGCTGCTGATGGAGCTGCTAAAGTCTCCAATGCGTTTGCACCAACCATTGATACAGCTGCCGTCGCAGCGGAGCCTTTTAAGAATGATCTTCTTGTAATAGACATAGTAACTCCCTGAACGCGTTGTTAATTTTGTTTTTTCTTGAATACATTGTAAAGATTTGCTGCATCAATAACAGACTTTGCATCATTGCCATAATTTGTATGATATGAAAGAATTAGAACTTCACCAAATACTGCGATCCATGCACAACCCTCGGTTGACTCATTATCAAGCAATGCAATTGATTTGGATGCACCGGCGATTGCATCAGGTGATTTTGTAAACTTGTCGCTTGCAACATAGGTATTAAATGCTTTCGAGGCGGCATCTTTTGTAGGGTAGGTCATAATCCAGATCTCATTCTTTTCACTGTTGGAATTGATAAGGCGCTGAGCAGCTCCATTAATCAAACCGGCATCAACGAACACAGGCGCGTCACCATCAACAAGTTCATCCATACCTTTTGTTGTTCCACTTGTTTTGGCAAGAAATTCTGCCCATTCCCAATCTGGAGATTCAAACGACCATCCCTGAATATCAGATTCATAAATTCTAAATGTTGATGCAGTAAATACATCCCCGCCCGATTCCTCTTCAACGACTTTACATCCAAAAAAAGATAACAGTGTAATAATTGCGATTGATAATCTGCGAATCATAGGATACTCCTTCTGTAAATAATATTAGAAAGTAATTGTACACAAAAAATTGACTTTAAAACTACTAAACCCGCCATTTGAGAACGTAAATGATTCCTGATTGTTGAGTGTAATGTTTGGCAATGTATGTAAAATCAACATAAAAACATATTCCAAATCAGGGTGTTCATTTGGAACATTGTTAACTTTGTTCCACTGAAGTTTGAGGCTGTGCAGATTAGTAAGAGATCGTATGAAAAGCCATTTGTTCATTGAAAGAGATACTTCAAGTAATGGAGCAATTGTTTGTCTGGAAGCCGATGAATCATTAGTATAGGTAAGTTCAAAACTTGGTTTCAGCTGAAGCCATGTTAACGCTCTCCAGTTGTATTCTGTTAATCCCTTAAAAGAGAAATCATCGTAATTTGTGGTAAAATTGACAGTGTTATTCCAGTTATTCTTTGAATTGAAATAAAATTTAAAATTATTATTAGAAGAGAATGTTTCTGTTGAATCGTTTTCCGACCAGGTGTTCTGGTTAGATAAAAAGAATGTTTCGTTTAAAAAAACATTTAAACCGGCACCTTTGTCTAGTTGTTTTCGTTGAATACCAATAGCGCCAGTAAAATAATCACCGGTAGAAAGATCGCTGCTTGTATCAGTTCCATTAATACTTTGTTTTATTGAACCGTTAAGTGAGAACCAGCCAAGTTTATTATTCCATCGTCCTGGTCTTAGTGTTAGTGTCAATTGACGGTTTACAGAAATGCTACTGCTGTCAATATCTGCATATTTGTTGGCAACACTTGAATAAGTACCCATGAAATTGACACCTTTTGGAAATTCCACAGTAACAAGCTGAATAGAAGGTGCAATATAGCTGGTCAGATTATTTCCTAAATCACCGTTCTTTGTTTCACTACTGATTATACAGGTTACAGGTTGAACAGGATTGAGAGTTAATTTGCCAACTGTTGAACGCCCGGATTTGAAATTATCATCAAATAAGCTGTTATATCGATACTGTGTATGGGTCAATTCATACTTGACTTTTTGAAAATGTGTAAGTTTAGCAAGGTATGGTGACGAAGTTTCATATAACTTGATCATGAATCGGTCTTTAATATGGAAAATACTATCAAAGAGATTATTCGTATCTTTTAAATTATCATCAAGGATAACTCTTGAAATGTCAAAATCCAGAAATGGAAAGCCCTGATAATGAACACCGGTTTGTGCATTATATCCCGATTCTGTTCCGGAAAGGGCAGAGTAACGGTGCTGTGAGTAGGTTATTGGAATTTCAGGTTTCAGGTTATAATTTGTTGAAAAATTATACTCATTTTTAATTTTACCAAAACCGCGTGTAAATGTATCCGCAGTTGAGAATCCGGTATCTGCAATAAGTCCATTAAAAGTAATGCCGAGATTTTTACCGATTCTGCTTTGGATATCTACTGCGCCGGCACTGCTCTTTGTTTGTGGATTAAATGAATACTCTGGGGTCACTTTTAAAAGTAAATTAGGATTTTCTTTACGATATTCAACTGGTACAGCAAAATTTACAATAGATTGAGTTGAATCCTTTTTAATATTCTCAACACCGCCGCGTATTGAAAGCCAGGATAGGGGAGAAATGATACCGGTCCCATAAAATGTTTCACCAAAATTATAAAAGGGCTTGAATTCGATCTCTTTATTTCCATTCCTTGGTAACGGTTGTACTTTATAGGTAACTGAAATGAGTGAACTTGGATCAACCGGCGCATCCATACTGATCTGAAGAGAATTGGTCAAACGATAGAATGCAAAATACTTTGCATCAAGTTCGACACCATCAACCCAGACTCTTACTGTACCGGGTAGTAATTGCACGATATCTTTTTTTTGTGTCAATGAATCCGCTATTTGCGTTATTGCTAATGAATCAATTGTGATTGAATCGGAAAGCGTATTTATAAGAGTGTCAACAGGAGTTGACTCAAGCTGGTAATTGCCATCAGGACGGTATTTAAGTACCTTCCAATTTGACCGGGATGTTATGAAACCGGCACCAGCTGACATTTTTGCAATTTTTCTATCTTTGTCTTTCAATTTACTTTTGGTATCAAGGCCAATCTGTAATCCTTCATAAGAAACTGGAATTGATAATTTTGATTTCATGACATCAGTTTCACATGTGCCACCACGAACCGTCTGGACAATATCGCCTGATGCACCTTTGTAAATTGCAAGCTTTGTTGCAGGGACAGAACTGTTCGTGTTGTTAAATGAAACGTCTAGTGTCCGGCCATCTGCATCTGCTGTGTGAATGTTTACATCAGCAATAAAATCAGGTTTTGTCCATTTGACAAGAAGTGTGCTGTCGGTTGAATCCGCAGCATAAATAGGATTATTCAAAGAATCCCATCCGACCCTGACAGAATCATGAATAAAACCGGCACTGTTTAATGATGATTTACTTTCAATAAAACCTTTGACATTCGTGTAGAAACCCGGTTTATATTGCAACATCGGACCTGCATCGGTCCAGCTTACCTTTGATTGGGAATTATTTTGCTTTGCTTCAATCCCGGACCATGTCTTGCTGCTGAAGTTATAAATAGAGATTGCATCTTTATAAAATAACAGTAAGTCAGATTTGTAAACAACTTTTTCGGGGAGCACACCCTCTTTTATTGATGGATAATCAAGGAATGAAAATTCTGATTTTGTAGTGTTGTAGAACATGAGCCTGGATTTCATCGAAAGGCACATGTCGAAATTGTTTTTTGTAAACGACACAATTGGTTCGGTAATATTAATATCCAATTGTTTCAAAACAGTGTTTTTTTCCAGTTTGTATATTTTATCAATGGTTGAAAAGTAAGTAACATCTGATTCGACCCACGCATCAAGGATTACATTATCCGACTTAATTAATTCCCAGATTTGTGTATTTGGTACATAAATATGTAACCGGTTACCCGAAATTTGAGTAATTGATCGTGATGATTTAATAAAGTAGGAAGAGTCGAATGAGGATATATCTGATGCAAAACGGTTCCACTTCTCTGTACCAATGGTAAAGGTATAAAGCATTTTCTGCCCAAGACACTCCACCGTTGTCCCATCACTGATGATCGCACATTTAGTAAATTTTTCAGGAGCAGGAAAAGATTGCCATTCTCTTCCAAGTTTGTCAAAACGAAAGAGTGTATCGTCAGTTGACAGCCAAAGATAATCCATATCGGATGCAAGTTTTCCGGTGCGGTTATTATCATCCGAAAAAGTTATCCGTTCAATTGCCTGCGTAGACATGTCAATCTGATAAATACCTGCTTCGGTTGATATCAATAACGATTGTTCATACTCAATAATATCATGGATAGCCCCGGTTGTACGTGTCTGATCCAGAGTAAGTGGATAAACATTACGCGAATCGGATGAGTAGACAAAAATTGATGTTCCATTATATATCCAGCTTATTTTCCCATTGGAAAACGTCTGCCACGAAAGCGGATTTGCAGTAATCAATGATGTAAACATCAGTATTAAAATCAGTAACAGCTTGCGCATCTTAGTATCTGTATCCTTATATAAAATGACCTTACCTTGTCACAACCTTGTCACAACCTTGTCACAACCTTAACCTCAACCTCAACCTTAACCTCAACCTTAACCTTAACCTCAACCTTAACCTGTTCTTTACACCATAATTTCACTAATCATTGATGATTCCACATTACCGAAGCCAAGTGCAGCAGCTTCCTTTAAATGTTTTACCTGTTTTCCCTCAAAGGTTTTACCATACCAGGATGCAAGCGTGGTCGCATAACTGTCAACTGCAACCGGATCAGTTCCTGCAATAAACGTATTGAGTTGTGTCACTTTTCCCGGACCAGCAGGACCATTATCAATGAGTGCCCGTGATGCATCAACGAGACACAGGTGCGGCTTGATATAGTATAGCTGTTCGGCTATAGCAGTTGCCATTTCGTAATCACGATGGAAAATACCGCGATCCTTTACAAGGCCCATAAGTCCCTTTATATTAAAGGATACCCCGCCAGCGCTGTGTGATTTCGCAGTAGGTAGCGAAAGCAGGAAATCTACAGAATACACTTCCTTGACAACATCTGTGGTGGTTAGTTGTTTTGCCTTGCTCTCTGTTTTAGTGATAAACATTGAATCCTGTTTCGGGGTATATACGACGACACCTTTTAAACTTTTCACCGCCTCAGCGATACCGGTCTTCTCTTTACAGTGTGCAGGATCATGGAGTGTGTTGTCACAAACAATCACCCGTGATGCACCTGCGTCAAGACAGAGTTTCGCGGCAGTGTAAACGGCTTCCGGTGATGTTCCCGTGCCCCATTCAGGAGGATTTGCAAAGCTCATATTCGGCTTGATCATCACACGGGCACCTTTTTTTACAAAACGTGAAATCCCGCCGAGTTTTTCAAACAGTTTCGGCATTACATCAGAAGCACTTCCTTTACCTACAAAAACCTCACTTTTACTGCCTGTTGTCTGAGCAAATACATTTGATCCAACCGCAGCCGCAACACCGCCTGCAACTGCTCCTTCTATAAACATACGTCTCGAAATATCCATGATTTATCTCTCCTATTGTACTATTACTACTTTATTGAAAGTTGTTACAATCAAGTTCTTCTTACTTCTTACTACTACTACTATTATTATTACTCAAACCCCACCGGTAAATCATTCTGATTCTCCTGTGGAGTATTGTCAAGTGATTTATGGCCAGTCTTTTTTCTTTCCAAATCCATTGTTTTACGTTGTGATTGTGTTAGATAATCACCACTGGATTTTCTGTTCTCACCAAAACGCATTACTGAAATTGCTGCCTGATCATTAACGGGGCAGTGGTGTTCACACATACCGCATCCCATACACAAATCTTCCTTGACAATGGGAACTGTGAATTTCCCTCCCGTAGTTTCGAGTTCAAGAGAATCAATCGCATTAAACGGACAGACTTCATCACATACAACGCATTCCTTATTCTGCTCCCATGCAATACATTTGTTTTTGTCAAGAACTGCTGTCCCTAGTTTAATATAGGGTTTATCTGTTGGCAAAACTTTACGGATGGCACCTGCCGGACAGACATTCCCGCAGATCGCACACTGGCCTTCACAACCTCCGATTTTCGGGACAATCTTCGGAGTGTATAGTTTGTTAAAACCATCAGTAAACATGCAAGGTTGAAGTGCGTTTGTCGGACATGCTTTCATACATGAACCGCAGGCAAGACACTTTGCGAGGAACTCTGTTTCGGGTAGTGATGCCGGCGGACGAATCAGTTTCCCATGGTCATCACGCTTTAACGATGCTGTTGCCTTGTATGCTGGAAGTGCAATAAAACCTCCTGCAAGTCCTCCAATAACGTGACGGCGTTGTACATCGGTTGGAACTGATTCATTTTTGGCAACTTTGCTAAAATAAAACCTGTTGCACTCATCTTTCATTGATACACAAATACCGCAGAGAACGCATTCTGATGCAGATGTCTTTTTGACATCCTTCTGAGGTATTGCACGGGTAGGGCATGCTTTTGCACAGCGGGCACATGAATTACATTTTGATTCAGTAACTTTTCTTCTGTAAATTGACCAGTTGGACAGTAGTCCGAAAAAAGCTCCTGATGGACAAATATATTGACACCAGAATCGCTTGTCCCAGAATGTGCCACCAAAGATGATGAGCATAAGGGTAAGCGTCACGCCAATACCAGTAAATAGAGGAACTTTTATTGTAAAAGTTTGATTCAGGTAACTGCCGGCATCAGGAAATACGGCTCCTATTGCGTGAAGAGAATCACTGGCAAACACATTAAGTGCAGGATTAACAACGGTTGTAAAGATTCTGGTAATAAGAAGGATAGGATCAAAAAAAAGTGGTACAAGAATGCCAAATGCACTTAATGTAACAGTAATAATCAGAAGTATGTATTTCAATCGATGAAGATAGATGGCAGGGCGACGTTCATGTGAACGGATTTTTGAAAGCGCAGAGTCAACAATGTCAATAAGTGTACCCAGTGGACAAACTGCTCCGCAGAAAATTCTTCCAAATATGATTGTAACTACAAATACTATACCTGATATAAGAACAAGGCTGAGCAAAAACTGTTTGGATGCCAGGCTTATAAGAAGTGTTGTAAGAGGATTCAGTTTTAGAAAAAGATCGCTGTCGAAAGAGTAGGATGATGGGTATCTGTTTAGGAAGAAAAAAAAGATTATAAATGCCAGGAAGAAAATAGTCTGAACTGTGATTCTGATTTTTCGCATGTGTAATATAAAACCTTGCCTGTTTTTTAACGATTATGCACATTACCAGTTGTATGGTGACTTTTTAGAAAATCGCCTATGCCCTCTGGTATGTTCATTAAATATATTACATCCATAGAAAAACACCTCGCAAATTTTTAAAATCCGGGTATTACAGTATAGATTTTGTTGACCGGTAAGTCAAATCGTGTTTACCATAACTCTTTGATTCTTAAAAACGCTTCAACCACTGCTAAACTTTTTGTTTACTATAATTTTTAATTTATATTTATATTTCAAAACTCTTGAAATACTTATAAAATCAAAGGTAGTACAAATGATACAATTTTCACAAAGCGCACAGCAGATGCGTTCATCAGAAATCCGCAGATTGATGGCCCTTGCTGCGGATCCATCAATAATTTCTTTTGCTGGTGGTATGCCTTCAAATACACTATTCCCCGTTGATGTAATTGATGAGATTTATAATGGACTGAGCGAGAAGCAGAAGCAGGTTGCGATGCAGTATGGACCAACTTCAGGTTATCCTCCACTGCTTGAGTCATTGAAAAAGTATCTTGATAGCAAAGGTATGTCAATGAAAGGGCAATCGCTGATTATCACAACCGGTGCGCAACAGGCGATTAATCTGCTGTCAAAAGTACTTATTGATCCCGATGATGTCGTGATTACTGAACAGCCGAGTTTTATCGGGGCTCTTGCAGCATTTAAATCCTATGGTGCAGTACTTGATGCAGTTGATCTTGACAATGATGGAATTGCTATAGATGCATTAAAATCATCTCTTGACAAAAACGGTACCAAAGCAAAAATGCTCTATCTTTGTCCATACTTCCACAATCCTGCTGGTATAATTTACAGTCAGGACAGAGTACGTGAGTTGCTTGAAATGTTAAAAGGACGTGATATTGTTCTGCTTGAGGACGATCCATACGGTGAATTGTATTTTGATGAATCCTGTAAACCGTTGACAAAATCGATGAAGGCACTGACAGCAGGAAATGAACCTGTACCTATCTGCTATACAGGATCATTTGCAAAGATCTTTGGACCAGGTTTCCGGCTCGGATGGCTCTTTGGACCAACAGAAATCGTAGAAAAATGTGAACTAGCCAAACAATCCATGGACGCATGTACATCAACGTTTACCCAGGTGCTTGCAAATGAATTCCTGTCCAGAGGAATGCTCGAACCATATGTTCAGAAACTACGTAAAGCATATAAAGAACGGGCATCAATAATGCTTGATGCACTAAAAAAGTATATGCCGTCAGGTGTTACCTGGACTACACCAAAAGGTGGTTTTTACATTTGGGTTACTCTGCCAGAAGCAATGAATTCATCTGACGTATTCCAGGAATCAATCAAAAAAGGTGCTGCGTTTGTTATTGGAAATGCATTTGATCCGCATGGTGTAAAAAATAACAGTTTCAGAATGGCATTTTCACATACACCGCAGGAACGAATTGATGAAGGTATTAAAATAATCGCAGATGCAGTCTGTAAATTGATAAAGTAATATAATTCACATAGTATAGAGACGCTATTCTTTGTGCGTCTCTAGAATTATATAAACACACGTATCATGCAGTATCTCCGCATATACCCATTTTCACCAAAACCTAAAATTAACAGCGTTTATCATAATGGATAAGTGATAATTCTTGAATAATCACTTAATACCATTTCCGTAAACAAACAGCCCAATCCGGGTGATCACGATGGTGAAAATTGTTATATCTGTTCTCTAAAGAGAACTTTTCTCATTAATGTGCTTGATTTTATCAATAAAAATTGTGGTCATTGCAGCAATTATAATGTATCTTATTACAGTTTTTTTTTGCTTGAGAACCGTTAAAACGGATGGTTTTTTATTCAATATTCTGGAGGTTTTTTAATGAAGTGGTCTGGTTGTATTACGGCAGTTGTAACTCCATTCACTAAGGATGGAAAAATTGATGAAAACGGTTTTGCCTCTAATATTGAGTACCTTATCAGTAAAAAAGTATCTGGAATTATTCCATGTGGAACTACTGGTGAATCGGCTACGCTTGCATGGGAAGAACATAAGAAAATAATCGAAATCGCAATCAAAACTGTGGCTGGCCGGGTCCCGGTTATTGCCGGTGCCGGTTCAAACAATACACAGGAAGCTATTACTATTGCACAGCATGCTGATAAGCTTAAAGCTGATGGCGTTCTCTGTATCGTTCCTTACTATAATAAGCCTACTCAGGAGGGAATGTTCCAGCATTTCAAGGCAATTGCAACGAGTATCAGTATACCTGTATGTCTCTACAATTTACCAGCACGATGTGTTGTAAACATGCTGCCTGAGACTGTCGAACGGTTGATGGAATTTGATAACATTATCGGACTCAAAGAGGGTAACTCGGATATGGTACATGTTTCGGAGATTCATCGCAGATGTGGTGATCGCCTTACGATTCTTAGTGGCGATGACCTGGCAACACTGCCAATGCTGGCTGTTGGTGCAAAAGGTGTCGTTTCTGTTGCAGGCAATATTATCCCTGATGTCATGAACACAATGATTTCGAATTTTATGAGTGGAAATATTACAGAAGCTCGAAAAATCCATGAAAAATATCTGCCATTCTTTGGGGCACTCTTTTATGAAACAAATCCGGTACCTGTCAAGACTGCGATGCGCAGAATTGGTCTTGCTGCTGAAGGTGTACGTTTACCAATGGTAGAAATGTCTGAAGCAAACAAGACAAAACTTTTTAGTGTGATGGATCAGGTGGGTATTAGCAGGTAATTTATAAGTACTCATTATTAAAGTAGAGAATCCGGGAGAGAAGATACTGGCAAGTAACTTCTCTCCTTTTATTATACTAATTTACGAATCTTCATCTGTCAATGGAAAGAACTGAAAATTTGCCTGGTAAACGTGTTTTGGATTCTGGCTTCCACGGGCAATCTGAAACAGTTCCTGCTCAAATTCTTTAATTCTCTTCTTTATGCGAGTCATGGCATCACTTGAGATACTGATTGTCAGAGATGAAAATTCCCTTTTGTCATAAGGCACTGAGTCAATGCATTCTTTTGCAATATCAATCATCTTCAGGTTATAGTTACGAATACCGACTGATACAACATCGTTCTCAGTTTCAAGAATCCGTGATGACTGTGAGTAGGTTCCATCCTCATTAGCGACAATAAAACCCAGTTCAAGAAGCAGACTAATTGATTTCTTTACCTGCGTTGCGGTAAGATGTGGTTTTATTTTTTTCGCGATTGAACCTGCATTAACCGGTGGTTTCTCCCTTGTTATCAATTCACGAACAATACAATGATACCACTCACTATAATATTGGTAAGCACCTGTAGAAATTGTAGCAGAATTGAGCGGGCTCCTGAAAGATGACATTAAACCGTAATAATAATTTTTTTGGTTATTTGTTTTTGCCTGAGAAAAGAAAACCAGGTGGTTGAAATACTCCCGTTCCTTGTCACGAAATTGAAGCCCGCACAAAAGGCGATCAATACTTCGCAGTCCGATATTTCTATGCCCATCCATA
Organism: Fibrobacterota bacterium; assembly: GCA_023459055.1. Taxonomy (GTDB): domain Bacteria; phylum Fibrobacterota; class Chitinivibrionia; order Chitinivibrionales; family Chitinispirillaceae; genus JAAZBG01. The sequence goes on along the minus strand of JAEWVR010000031.1, from coordinate 208,343 downwards.
ACAAGTTTTATGTAGTTTGGTGATGGAAAGCCGAGCTCCTTTGCCATAATTCTGTGCGAATAGCTTTTCTGCATTTGACATCGATAAGCGAAATAATCACGGAGAAATGCACGAAAATCATTGTACGAATAGATGTTTAGCGGCTTTATCTTATTCACTATACTTAAACCTGTTATACTTGTAAGTAACTTCCTGTAAATATATATCATGTTTGACATAACAAATTAAAAACTAAATATGTATTCAAATTATAAATAATAGAGTTATTTTTCAAAGGGTTATGATAATAGTGGGTTTACATTTTGGTATGTTGACGTTCAATTGGAATGATTTTATCATGAAAAATATTAAATATCTTAAATTTACCGTTGACATGATTGATGCCGTTGTTGTAATTTATGTCAGAATTTGGGGCTGTAGCTCAGTTGGGAGAGCATCAGGCTGGCAGTCTGAGGGTCAGGGGTTCAAACCCCCTCAGCTCCATTAAAAAAATTAAGGCCGTGTCAAACGGCCTTTTTATTTTCCAAAAAATGATTTTACTAAAAAAGGGCATTATCTGCATGAACAGATAATGCCACAATCGAACCGGGGGGGAGAGGCTAAACCTCTGTCGGCGGTGAAAACGGAATAAGCATTTCGGTTCGTTAAATATCAACAAGTTCATGACTGATTATTTTTTTCGCAATTGCAGCTATGGTGACAATGGTACTCCGAAACCCCATCACCTCTTCAATTGTTGGTTCACGTCGGTTATACTCAATAACCGGGCAAAGCATCTGCGTGTTTTCGTGACGAATAATTGCATTGCGTAAAGCTATGTCAATGTGAATTACTTTATCAAGCGCATCAAGTAAATCAGTAAATGTGTGGTTATCAGGGAGCTGTTTGTGATAGTCAAGAATTGCCATTGCATAACTTTCAAATGCCATCGCGATTAAATTATACTGAATAACAGGTGAAAATTTCCCCGATTTACCGGTATCTTTTACAGATGCAAGATACTTGTCGCCTTTTTCCAACCAAGTTGTATAATTATCCATCACTGACACCCCTTTAAATCTGAGTTAAACTGAAAATTGTAATTTTCATCTACTATTAAGCGCAAATAATATGCCGTGCGGAGATTTGCGCTTAAATCAAAGATTTAAAGATGAGCCTGCTACAAAATTGTTGTGTTGGCGAAAATGAATACAAAAATGATGTTGATCAGGATGGTAAAAATTTACTTTTAACATCAATACGGGAGCAGTATTTAAATATGGGACAGATGTTGCATTTGGGATTTATCGGGTTACAGGTATTCTGACCGAATGAGACAAAACAGGAATTATAGGTGATCCAGTATTTTTGTGGCAGGTGTTCGCGTAATGTCATCTCTGTCTCAAGAGGTGTCTTTGTTGACAGATAACCAAGCCGGTTACTGATCCGATGTACATGAATGTCAACACAGATTGCAGGAAGATTGAATCCAACTGCTACAACAAGATTTGCAGTTTTTCTGCCTACACCGGGAAGCTCAATTAATTTCTCCACGGTATCCGGAATAATTCCCTTGAATTTGGTATCAAGTACGTCGGGAAGTTTTTTAAGATGTTTGGCTTTTTCTCTGTAAAACCCGACAGGATAGATCATTTTTTCGATTTCCTCAACAGTAAATTTACGGAAATCATCAGCTCTTTTTATATGTACAAAGAGTTTTTTGACAACATTCGCGGTCGTCTGATCCTTTGTCCGTGCACTGAGAATCGTTGCAACAAGAACATAGAACGGTTCTTTCGTTTGCGCCTGAATAAGCTCCACAACAGGCATCTGATGACGCGCATACTCTTTCATCAGGATAGCATGAACTTTTCCGATATCGGTACTGTATTGTTTCACGATTTCTTACGAATCCCCTTAAGCAGTGCAAGCGAGATTTCAAATCTGTTTGACATAAAAGAGAGACGTTTACTGCCTTCACTATCCAGCGGATCAAGATCCGACCGGTGAATCCTTTTACCATCATTATAAAAATAATCGTTCCATGTCATCGTGTAAAGTATTGATGCTTCAAGGGCACCCGACTTGATTTTTCTTACTGTCGATAATCCGGCTTTGAACGATAAACTCAAACCATACATTTCAAACGATTGGAACTGCGACTTGATACTGTCATAGATTGTGGTTATCCGTATGTCATCAGAAAGCTTTTTAACAATATTCGATGATCCAATATTCATAAGGGGGGCGATACCGATACCTGCGACAACATCAGAGCGGTGCACATTATCAACCTGCATATACAATGAGGGAATCCGATGACTGTAAAGATAGTGAACCGATACAGAATAGAGACGGAATTTTTGATTAATATCGATCCTGCGATTTACAGAGTCGGCAATTGTGTAAAGTGAACTTTTCTGATTTTTTGAAAAAAGAAAAAACGAAAGAACCCATGTATGTTTTGATTCCGGTCCGAATGTGACAAGTGACAATGAAACAGGGAATGACATGTTGTACCCGGATGGTTTTTCTTTTACAGTAAAGCGAATCTTTGATGTGTCACCGTAGTTTCGAATCAGGGTATCGCTGCTTGTCGTATCTTGTAAAATTGTAAATGCAGTGTCGGTAAGGTGAAATGATTTCAAGTCGGAATGAATCGTCTGTTTCCATATTTTTGCAGCTTCGAAATTGCCAAGTGACCAGCCGATACCAATTCCTGCATAAGTGCCTCTTAGAAAAAGTGAATCAGGTATAGTGTCCCTGGCTGCAATTCCGGTTGTTGATATCGTTTTTGAAGAATCCATTGTTTTTTGAAGTGAATCGATAGTGTCATTTGTCACCGGTTCTGAAAGAATTCTGCTGATTGAGTCGTTTGATGAACTGTTTTTTGTTGTGTCAAGTGGTAGTGTCGGCGTTTTCTCCGGTTGAACCTGAGAAACTGACAACATTGTTATTGTTAAAATAAAAAACAGTATTCGCATATTGTTAACTTTCTATTTTTTCAGTTAAATGAATATTTTTATTGTTATTGTTTGTGAACTCTATGGCAATAAGTGTATAGTCGTCACTGTAGATATAATCCGTAAGCATATGTTGGATTGTCGTAATGATTTTACCAAATGGTAAATAACTTGTTTCAGAGAGGATCTGAATAAACCGGTCGTAACCGAATCTGTTCTGTGATAAGTCGTTTCTGTCGAAAACATCATAGATGCCATCAGTGAACAAAAACAGACGATCTCCTTTTTCCAGTGTTACCGTTTTAACCTCGAACTTTGCTGCGTCCATTATGCCGATAAAAGGGCCAGCTGATTCCAATTTGTAAATTGATGAATCACGCTTTATAATAACAGGATGCGGATGTCCCGCGCGGCTGAAAGTTATTGAATTACACTCTGTGTCAATAATACCCCAGAAGCAGGTAAGGTAGTGACCGGTATGCACAATGTTTATCATGTCGTTGTTGATTGCTGTAAGCATTGTTTCAATATTCTGAATAGATTTACAATTGTGGAATAATGACATTTTTGAAATTGTTGCGATGAATGCAGCGGCAAGACCATGCCCCGATGCATCACCAATAAATACTCCAAGTTTAGTTGGTGAAAACTCTATAAAATCGTAAAAATCCCCGCCAACATCAGCGATTGGATGGTATGCGGATGTAATCTTCAACCCATTAAATACCGGTGATGATTCAGGAAGCGTACCAAGTTGAATACGTTTGGCAAGTTTTAGTTCATCCTTGATTTTCAAACGGGTATCCTTAAGATGCATCATGATATTCGTTAAAGAGGAATTCTTTTTTTCAAGATCATGTTTTAGTGTTTCAAGAAGTGAAATATCACGAATATGCTCTATAATATTAAAATCCTCACAGGTATCAGAACTGGCATAAGGAGAGAGCGTAATTGATATCGCACCTTTACCGGATGGATGCTCTGTATGCTCAATACATGTGATCGTTTTATTCTTTAAGGTCTCTTTTAATGTACAATCATCGCATGGAAGTGTTCTGTTGCGTAGCAGGTTATAACATTTCCTGCCAATAATCTGATTAAATGATAACTTCGTAAAGTTGCTGTATGATTTGTTTGCTCTTATAATGTCATACGATGGTGAGATGGCAACAAGTGGATCAGAGATGCCATCAAGCATATCCTGAAAACCTGATTTGCTTTTAATAATTTTATGAAGTGGAAAGCGGTAATAGAGAATGAGAACAGTTGACAGAATAAAAAAGACAACAGCAATTATGAGTAGTACTGCTGACAGACTACTCATAATTCAATTTCCTGATGGCTTTTTTGTAACAGTGAATTCACGAAGATAATTGGGAAGCACAACTGTTGTATCATTTGTCCATAAAGATGTATCATGCAATTTTCTTGAACCGATACCGGCACAAATAGCACCGCGCTGAATATGGTATTGCTCAACAGGAAGCACCGTTACATCTGAAGGTAATGATATAAATGCGGTGCTTTTTGAATAGCCCATTGTGTCGGTAACAATGATATCATCCTTTTGGATGTTGTTTTTAAATGTGTCAAGTGATGCAACAGTGTCGTCACCAGTACGACTCATTAATCCCTGTTTACATGCGAATACTCCATAAAATACATCACCATTTCGCGCATCAATTGTGCTTAGCACTCGTCCGTTATGTGTTTGTGCTGCATACGCAAGAATCTCCAGTGATGAAACCTGAAGGATTGACACACTGCGACCAAAGCAGAAACCTTTTACAAATGCAAGTCCGATCCGCAGGCCGGTAAACGATCCCGGACCAACCGATACTGCTATGTGTTTGACATCATGTGGTTTCACATTGTTCACACTGAGCATCATGGAAACAACTTGTGCAATATGCTCAGCGTGAGAATTTCTTACAAAACGGGAATATGATGCGACTGCATCATTACCGTGATATAATCCGATGCCGAGATCAACCGACGATGTATCAATGCCAAGAATCCAGCTCATTTAAAATTATTCCTTTTATTGAGTGCAGATTCTATTAATATATCAAGCATAGACTGATAATTTACACCGATGGCTTTGAAAGACTTTGGAAGCAGTGATGCCGGTGTGAGACCGGGGAGTGTATTTGTTTCAAGAACATGCAGTTTGTTGTTCATGTAAATCATGTCGGTACGTGATACACAATGACAACCAATGACTTTGTGCGCTCTGAGTGCAGCATCCTGAATTCGTTTAATAAGTTCTTCCGGACGGGGAGCTGGAACAAGTTCATCCGAACCTCCATCAGAATACTTTGCCTCGTAATCGAAGAACGCCGCATTTTTCGGACGAATCTCAACAGGAGGAAGTGCTCTGGTTGTACCGTCTGGATAATCGATTACACCACAGGTGAACTCCGGACCGCTTACAAGATTTTCAATAAGAATTTCATCAGCGGATTCCTGATATTCGGTTAAAAGGCTTTCCAGTTGTTCTTTTGTGTCGGCTTTACCCATTAAACGGCTTGAACCTGATTGAGGACACTTTACAAAACAGGGAAATCCGATTTTGGATATAATTGCTTCAATTGTTGTCTGTGGATGATTTTTCCCGTATAAACAATACGGAGGGACATCAAGGCCACACTGAATGTAAAGATACTTCGTTGTAATCTTGTTCATTGCGACCGCACTGCCGAATACTCCGGATCCGGTGTAGGGGACACCTAATGTGTCAAGATATCCCTGAATCACACCATCTTCACCAAATTCACCATGAAGTGCAAGAAATGCAACATCGCAGTCTTTCCACATTACAAGACAGTCTGATGGTGTAAAGGGTCCTGAAAATGCACTTGAATTTTCATAGGATTCGATGTCGGATAGTGATGGCATCATATCCCATGTATTGCAAATATAGAATTTTTTTGACTTTGATATAACCACTGCTCTGGCCCTGTATTTTGACTTGTCAAGGTTAGACAATACTTCAAAACCGGAGCGCAGCGATACTTCGTATTCAGCCGATGGACCACCCATCAGGACATTGACTGTTTTAATCATTTTCTCGAATCCTTGAGTTTCTTTGAAATAACATCAACAACCTGACTTGACGCAACACGAGTCTGTTCGCGGCTGTCACGTTCACGAAGTGTTACCGTATCGTCCTCAAGTGACTGACTGTCAACAGTAATACAGAACGGCGTACCGGCTTCATCCTGGCGTGCATATCTACGGCCGATTGCTGAATTCAAATCGTAAAATGACTTGATTGAATTGTCAAGAAGATCGTTATATATTTTTTCAGCTTTCTCTGGCATTCCATCACGCTTAACAAGAGGCAGTACTGCTGCTTTAATAGGAGCAAGCGAAGGATGGAAACGAAGTACAGTTCGGGCATCTTTGCCTTCACCCTCAATATCATAAGCATTAATGAGAAATGCGAGTGTTGCACGGTCTGCACCTGCAGCCGGCTCAATAACATAAGGGAAATAGTGCTGTTTGGTTTCTTCATCGAAGTATGCGAGGCTTTTACCACTGCCCTCAGAATGTGCTTTCAAATCGAAGTCTGTTCTGTTTGCAATACCTTCGAGTTCACTCCAACCAAATGGGAATTCATATTCGACATCGGCGCAACCTTTTGCATAATGTGCAAGTTCATCTTTGGCATGTTCACGAAGTCTAAGCTTTTCCGGTTTGATTCCATAATTGATATACCAGTTTAAACGGAAGTTTTTCCAGTATTCATACCATTGCATATCTTCTGATGGCGGTACGAAAAACTCCATTTCCATCTGTTCAAATTCACGTGTTCTGTAGGTAAAGTTTCCCGGAGTAATTTCATTTCTGAAACTTTTCCCTATCTGTCCAATTCCAAATGGGGGTTTAAGACGTGCTGACTGCTGAACATTAAGAAAATTGACAAAAATACCCTGAGCAGTCTCCGGACGCATAAAAACTGTTGCTGATTGATCTTCAACGGGTCCCATAAATGTCTTGAACATCAGGTTGAACTTACGAACCTCTGTAAATTCCCCACCACATTTTGGACACTTCTCGGTGTTTTCAAGGTGGTCTGCTCTGAAACGTGATTTACATTTTTTACAATCAACAAGCGGATCAGTAAACCCGGCAAGGTGGCCTGATGATTCCCATACTTTGGGGTGCATAAGAATGGATGCATCAATACCGACAATGTCTCGGCGGTTGGTGATCATGGAACGCCACCAGGCTTCCTTGACATTACGCTTTAGTTCAACACCAAGGGGACCGTAATCCCAGCAGCTGTTTAATCCGCCATAGATTTCACTTGACTGAAAAATAAGACCGCGTCGTTTACAAAGACTGACTATTGTGCTCATCAAATCAGGCGTAGCTGCCATTTTCACATCCTCCAGATATTATATGTATTGTTATATTTGTTCGAAAATAAGAACAGCCTCACCCCCCTGCCCCCCTCTCCGCAAGCGTAGAGGGGGGAGAAAAGAAGTTTGATCCACAATGTGGATTATTCCTGCTCCCCCTCTACGCCTGGCGGAGAGGGGGCCGGGGGGTGAGGCTTTCTTCTTAAATAATTCCTGCTTTTGTCAAATTTGCTTTCATTCTATCCTTGATATCAACAGACGTATCAATCTCAAACTGCTTTCCTGTGATCATTTCGTAAAGCTGAATATATCGTGATGACAGTTCTGTAACAAGCTCTTCCGGTGCTTCCGGTAATACTTTATCTTTGTAAGGATCACAATGATCCCTGAACCAGAGTCGTAGAAATTCTTTATCAATGTTTTCAGGTTCTTTACCTGATGCGAACCGCTCAGGGTATGAACCTTCAATCCAGTATCGTGATGAATCGGGTGTGTGGATCTCATCAATGAGCATGATCTCCCCGTTTGCATCAATACCGAGTTCGTATTTTGTATCGACAAGAATAAGACCGTTCTTTGCTGCAACCTCAGTACCGTAATTGAAAAGGCCAAAAGCTATCGATTCAAGCTTTTTCCAGGTAGCAGCATCAATAATTCCACGGGAGACAATCTCCTCTGCGGAAATGGACTCATCGTGTGCATCAGATTTCGTGGTCGGAGTAAGAATTGGCTTTGCAAATTTCTGGTTTTTCACCATTCCGTCAGGAAGCTTGTTACCGCAAATATTCCTGTTTCCGTTTTTGTAAAGAGTCCATGCTGATGTGTCAGTAGAACCGGTGAGGTAACCGCGGACAACAAACTCGATAGGGAAGACCGTGCATTTTTTCGCAATGGTTACGTTTGGATCAGGTATAGAAACGACATGGTTTTGAACAATATGTTTTGTATTTTCAAACCAGAAGGCACTAACCTGGTTAAGAACCTGACCTTTAAATGGAATATTTGCCAGTACACGGTCAAATGCGCTTTGACGATCAGTGGTAATCAGAAGAATTTTGTCTCCAAGATCGTAACTATCACGAACTTTTCCTTTTTTTTTGCCGGGGATAGATAAAAAACCGGTGTCATCAAGACAATTTTTAAGATTTTTACTGATAACCTGTTTTGAAATCATTACAACTCCATGAATAATTAACATTTTGCATTACTTATAAAAAAAATTCAAACGCGCTGCCGCGGGTCTCTACCGGTATTTTTACGTACGGGGTGAATCCCCAGAACGTTATTTGCACTGATAACTGTCTATTTTGTAATAGATCAACCGATCATAAAATAATACCCGCTAACAGAAATTTGTGTAAAAAGAGAATCACCTTATGTATTGTGCACTTATTATTTTACCAAGGTTTGTCCGGTAATGAAGTAAATATGGATGATATTCAGTAATATAAGGAGTTGTGATGTTCCGACCTGAGATTAAAATTATGGATTGCTCGATCCGGGATGGTGGATTAATTAATGAGTGGCAGTTCTCCGATGAATTTGTCCGCGCCACATATAAGGCATTGTGTGAGGCCGGTGTGGATTATATGGAAATCGGTTACAAAGCTACAAAAAGTCTTTTTGATCCTAAAAAATTCGGAAAATGGCGTTTTTGTGATGATGATGATATTCGCCGTGTTATTGATGGAATTGAACCGGCAAGTAAGCTCTCCTGCATGGTTGATATTGGCCGGGTTGAAGACAAAGATATCGTTGCTCAGTCACAATCTCCATTCTCAATGATACGCGTTGCCTGTTATATCAAGGAAGTTGATAAGGCGATTGATCTGTGCAATATGATCATGGATAAAGGATATGAAACAACGGTAAACATTATGGCAGTGTCTACCAATACTGAGCGTGAAATTGATGAAGCGTTGAACGATCTGAGCAAAACAGATGTTCCAATTGTTTATGTTGTTGATTCTTTTGGTAATATGTATTGTGAAGACGTTACGTACCTTGTTAAGAAATATAAGAATGCCCTTCCGGGAAAAACTATAGGTATTCACACTCATAACAATCGTCAGCTCGCTTTTGCCAACACTATTCAAGCGATTATTGATAACGCAAATCTACTTGATGCATCGGTGTTTGGAATCGGCCGTGGCCCAGGAAACTGTAATATAGAACTATTATTGACATTCCTTCAGAATCCAAAATATAAAGTGCGCCCGGTACTTGATCTTATACAGAAACACTATCTTCCATTAAGTAAAGAGATCGAATGGGGGTATATAATTCCATATATGATTACCGGATATCTCAATGAACATCCAAGAGTTGCGATTGCTTATCGCGACAGTGCCGAGCGTGATGATTATGTCAAGTTTTATGATAAACTGACCACACCTGAAACAGAAGCCGATCTAAAGATTTGATCTGGAGTATCCCTTGATTTCCCTCTCCAAAAGGAGAGGGAAATGTCTCGTCGCTCGTCACAGGTTACTCGTCACAAATTTTCCCCTTGCATTTTCCCATACAATATCATATATTTGGTGATTATTTTTATTACATATATATGAATAGGCCTAAATGATTATTGCCATTGATGGTCCTGCGGGATCGGGAAAAAGTTCTACAGCAAAAGCAGTTGCAGCGAAACTCGGGTTTACCTACCTTGATACCGGCGCGATGTATCGTGTTATTACACTTAAATCTCTCCGCAACTCAATATCTGCAAACGACTTTCCAGCATTAAAGCAACTCACCGATTCAACAAAAATTACCTTTACTGGAGTACCACCGGCGATAAAAGTATGGATGGATGGCGAAGATGTGACTGATGCGATCCGAAGTGATGAAGTCACAAAAAGTGTTAGTGATTATTGTGCACCAACTGTTGTAAGAGATTCGCTTGTTGATCAGCAACGCGCAATAGCTGGAAATACAAATGTTGTGTGTGATGGCCGCGATATCGGGACCGTGGTATTTCAGGATGCGGAGCTTAAGTTTTTCATGATTGCATCTGTTGAGACTCGTGCACGTCGCAGGCAGAAGGATTTTGAAAAACTGGGTGTGACGAAATCAATTGAAGAATTGATGAAGGAACTTGAAGTTCGGGATCACAAGGATTCGACAAGGGCAAACAGCCCACTGTGTAAAGCTTCTGACGCAGAAGAAATTGATACAACAGAGCTTACTTTTGATCAGCAGGTTGAGTATATTGCTGCGAAGGCAAATGCGATTCTTAACAGGAAGTAAATATCTGCCAGGCAGATATTACATATATATAACAAACTATTAACCTTTAACCAAAATTTATGGAGTAACCTTACTATGTCAGATGTTAAGGTGGATGACAAACTGTCTCTTATGGGCGTTGATGCAACTGGTGCAGAAATTGATCTTTCAGATTTCGAAGAAAGCTTTTACAGACCAGGTCAGATCGATGAGATTCTCAAAGATTATGACAAGTCACTCGAGGGTATTGAAGAGGGACAGGTTGTAAGCGGAAAAATTCTTCGTATTACAGATAAAGAAGTTATTGTTGATGTCAATTTCAAATCAGAAGGTATTATACCTATTTCTGAGTTTAAGAATGTGCACGAGTTCAAGCCTGGTGATGAGATCAGTGTTTTCCTCGAACAGGTTGAAGACAGTGAAGGGCAGATCATCCTCTCCAAATCACGTGCAGATTTCCTCAAAGTATGGGATAGAATTTACAAATCATACGAAGATCAGGAAACTGTTGAAGGTCGCCTTCTTCGCCGTATCAAGGGTGGAGTTGTTGTTGATCTCTTCGGTGTTGATGCATTCCTTCCTGGTTCTCAGATTGATCTTCGCCAGATTCCCGATATGGACGCGATTATCGGTCAGTCTTTCAGATTCAGAGTAATTAAAGTTAACAAGGCTCGCAGAAATATCGTTGTTTCACGCCGCGTTATTCTTGAGGAAGACCGCAGCGCAATGAGAGACAAGATCCTTACCGAGCTTGACAAAAATCAGGTACGTGAAGGTACTGTTAAAAACATCACAGATTTCGGTGCATTTATCGATCTTGGTGGTGTTGATGGTCTTCTTCACATTACTGATATGTCCTGGGGACGTGTTAATCATCCGTCAGAAATAGTTGCAATCGGTGACAAACTTAAAGTTAAAGTTCTTGACTTTAACGAAAATAAAGAACGCATTTCTCTTGGTCTTAAGCAGCTCAGTGAGCATCCTTGGAAAGGTATTGAAGAGAAATATCCTGAAGGTTCACGCGTTCGTGGTAAGATCGTTTCTATCACTGATTACGGTGCCTTTATGGAACTTGAAAAGGGTATTGAAGGTCTTATTCATATTTCCGAAATGTCATGGACACAGCACATTAAGCATCCGTCAAAGATCGTTGGTATCGGTGATATCGTTGAGGCAGTTGTGCTCAAGATCGACAAGGAAAGCCAGAAGATCTCCCTCGGTTTCAAACAGCTTGAACCGGATCCATGGGAAAGAGTTCCGAATGAATTCCCGATCAACACAATCGTAAAAGGTAAAGTTCGCAATATCGCTGCTTTCGGTGCATTTGTTGAACTCAAAGAGGGCGTTGACGGTCTTATTCATATTTCCGATATGTCATGGACAAAGAAAATCAATCATCCAGGCGAAATGTTAAAGAAGGGTGATACTGTTGAAGTTAAGGTTCTTGATGTTGATCAGGAAAAACGCAGAATTTCTCTTGGTATCAAGCAGCTTTCTGATGATCCATGGGCAGAACTTGCAACTGCATTCTCAGTAGGTACTGAAGTCGCAGAGTGTGAAGTTGCCCGTATTCTTGACAGAGGTGTCGTTGTAAATCTTAGCGCTGACGTTGAAGGGTTCATTCCTCTAAATCAACTCGGACAGGATTGCAATCAGCCTGCACGTATTTACAAAATAGGAGATAAGACACCTGGCAAAGTAATCGAATTTGATCTTGAAGGTCGTAAGATCGTTCTCAGTATCAGCGAATACTTTAAGGATAAACCAGAGACACAGTGGTTTGAATATCTTGCACAGTACCCGATCAAGGCTGCTGTTGAGCAGAAACCAAAAGCAAAGAGTAAAAAAGCTGAAGAAGGAACTGATGCTCCTGCAGCAGAAGAATCTACTCCTGCAGCTGAATAATTGATTTACTAACGAAGAAATTCGTTTTTAATGATTAAGGCAACCTGTTTGTTGACAGGTTGCCTTTTTTTATAATCCTATCTGCATCGCAGGTGTGTACCTGCAATACACACCTGCGATAGTATATAGATCAAGGGTGCTAAAACAAATAAATATAGGTGAAGAAACTTTCAACGGGATGCTGGTTACAATATATGGTCAACAGCAATCGCCGCAAGACCTGAAACCATCTCAATCTTAAACAGCGTGGAAATTGTTGACAGCTTACTCTTCCACTTTATTGACATTATAAGAAATGATCTGTAGGAGTGTATTGGAATAATAATGGCTAAACAGATTACAAGATAAGGCATTCCAAAACTTTTATTGTAATACGGTAAAAGTATAAAAAGTAGATACACTATCGAAATGCAATAGATCATCCCGCGAAGAAGGGTGTGGGGGAGTGCTGCTGATGTTATCACTCCGGCTGCTTTATCTCCTGCCTCATCCTGAATGTCTTTTATCATCTCCCTTGATATATTAAGAAGAAATGCAAATAGCGCCGGATAGATTACCAGTGAAAATCCCGGAGCATTCAGTGCACCGTAGAGTATTGAATATGCGACAAGGAGTGCAACGACGATATTGCCTGCAAGAGGAGTTCCCTTTAGATACCGGGCGTAAAGAATTAATAGTATCAGCGGGATGAGGGTGGCAATGCCATGTGTAATTGAAACAACAAAACCGCATGCCAACGAGATAAGAATCAGTACCACGCTGAAAATTTTTGCATTATATATGGAAAGGTCGCCTTTTGGAAGAGGTCGCTGCGGATGGCTGATACGATCGGATTCGATGTCCAGGATATCATTAATTACATTACCAAAACCGGTTGCCGCGATAGTTGCAATCATAAGCAACACAAGCATCCAGGCGCTATAAGGGGATTGTGAAAGCCAGAATCCAAGCGCGACAGTGATCGCTGCAATTAGTGCGTTATTGATTCTGAGCAATTTCAGGTAGACTTTAAACGTATTCATAAACTATATCTTTTACTTTTTCAACACAAAGACGTATTTTGTAATGCCAATATTTAAATATAACAAATGGTCGAATAAGGAGACATGTTCGTGAAAGAGATTAAAAACCGGTGGGCACTTATAATAATTGTTACTGCTATTGGGCTATTTCTCGATATTTTGACAAAGTATCTTGCTGATACAAAGTTGACATATGCAATTCCGAAAGTGATCTTTGGTGATTACTTACAGCTTTTCCTTGTATACAACAAAGGTGCAGTATTTGGCATGAATCCAAAAGATCTGTTTCCTGGTTTTCCTACACACTATTTTTTCATGATATTTAACTCTATCGCGACAGTGTTACTGATTCTTTATTATAAAAGTCTTCCAAAAACTGAACGAGCGATGCATTGGGGTATTGCGCTTATTATTCCTGGTGCACTTGGTAATTTATCCGATCGATTCCTGCATCCATCAAAGGGCGTTGTTGATTTTATTAAAATGGGTATTTCGGAACAGCACTACTGGCCAATTTACAATTTCGCGGATATCTATGTCACTTTTGGTGTAATAATTTTGATGCTGTGTTTTTTGACAGAAGATAAACGCCGTAATACTGCGAAACAGGTATCAGTTTCAAAGGAATCAACGCCATCAGTATAGCGTTTACGTAATAGTAATAGTTTTTTGATAATGTGGTATTCAGGGTGGCTGTGGATAAGTAAACCTGATAATCGTGACGATATCCTTCATAACAAAACAAATGATTGGCAACGTGGAATCAAAGATTTTCAATGTTGATAAAGAAAATGCAGGGGAACGGCTTGATCTTTTCCTTACGAAAGCTCTTGCAGGTGTTTCGCGTTCACAGATACAGAAACTTATTGACAGTGGAAAAGTGCTGGTTAATAGTGTCGTTGTTGCAAAGAATACAAAACTCACCGAAAAATCATCCGTTGAGGTCACTGGTTTACATGTCGTGCATGACATAATGATACAACCACAGAGTGATGTTCCTTTTGATATCATTTATGAGGATGAGTATATCATCGCGGTGAATAAACCTGCTGGTGTTGTTGTACATCCGGGAAACGGGGTTCATGATGGTACACTTGTCAATGGATTAATGAACAGGTTTGAGACACTTTCTGACGGGTTTTCATATGATCGGCCGGGCATTGTTCATCGTCTTGACAAAGAAACGTCAGGTGTGCTTGTCGTAGCAAAAACAAATCAGGTGCACGCTGCGATGGCTTCTTTGTTCCAATCCCGCGAAATTAGGAAAACCTACATTGCTTTTTGTCTTGGATGTCCATCAGAGTACAAAGGAATGATTGATTTGCCGCTTGCAAGGAGTCATCAGGATCCGATTAAGCGTGCTGCGTCGAATTACGGGAAAGATGCCCGTACGGAGTATGAGGTTATTAAGTTTAAAAGCGGGATCGCAGCAATCTGTTTCAAACCGCTTACCGGCAGAACACATCAGATTCGGGTTCATGCCAGTTCACGTGGATTTCCGATAGTAGCTGACAGGCTGTATGGTGGAGGAAAAGAACATCTGTTAAAAATTCCTCCTCTTGACCGTCCTTTTGCACACAGTATTCTCAAATGCTTTAATCGACATGCACTTCATGCAGCGACAATATCGTTCATTCACCCTGTTATAAAAAAAACTATGCTCATTACAGCCCCGTTGCCCCAAGATTTTTGTGATGCATGTTTTCGTTTTGGACAAACCAACCTGTTCACCTCTATATACGGCTGATCATTTATCAGTTGAAATTTCCTTGTCGTTGTAAATTCAACCGGTCGATCCCGCAGTTCAGGCTTCAACCTGGATGTTGTGCAGTCGTTAAGAATGCAAAATTCAGGAAAAGAATACAATTGAATACAAAAAAAGCATGATATTGAATTGTTTAACGCTTAATGTATTATTATATTATGTAATGTACAAGATTTCAGATCCGGGTTAATGATAAAGTGAGGGCTTTTGTGCTATGATCAGTTTGTCTGGGCTGTCCAAATTATTTTCGCGTTTAAGTAATGTCGGATTTGTGGTTGCACTTCTCGGGGTGATGCACATATCTGTTGAAGCAGTAACAGTGACTATCGATGCTGATGGTACAGCAACATACGCATCTCTGGATCTGTTTCTCAACTCAATTAAAAATGCCGGTGAATCGACAATTCCCGATACCGTATTATTTACAGGTTCAAATCAGCACACGTACACTTACTCATCAGATTTTTTTGTACAAAGTATTTCCAAAACAATATTTTTTATTGGTGGTAAGTCTGAACCGGATTCATTTCCGATTATTAATCATACAGTAAATAACAGCTATGGTTTTTTCCAAAATGCTCCTGTAAAGTTTGAAAGGCTTATTTTTACCGGATCTACAACATTTGATAATGGTCAGGGGGCGAAACCCCTGGTGTTCAGTAAGTGTGTTGTCAGGAATTTTACATCATCGTTTTTTACGTTTGCCGGTGATGGTAAACAGAATATATCATTTGATAATTGCCTTTTTGTAAACAATGCCGATACAATCTTCAAGCTTAATTTCTGGACTGACACCACCCGTTTTAAAATTATTAACTGTACTTTTGACAAAAATAAAGGGATATTTGGTGGTACTAGTGCTAGTGTTAACGGGATTACAAATTTTGTTCTCGTGAATAGCATTTTTATAAATAATGCAAGTATTTCAAAATTTACAGATATTAAATCCAAAATCCAAAATTCATTGACATCAGAGGCGACGACCGGGTATGGTGCTGGAAATACTCAAATTTTTACTACAGATACAGCCGCGTTATTCCAAAAAACAAACAGAGCAGCCGATACACTTCCATCAGCATGGCGAATCGGGACATCATCAAAAGCTAAGGATTACGGTGCTTTTTATGCTGGTGTAACTACTGATATTGCAGGTGAACCTCGTGCAACATCAAAGGTTGATGCAGGGTGTTGGAATGTAGATAATTCAGTCCTTTTTACCAAACAACCGATGTCCGATACTGTTGTACAGGATGAAACCGCAATTTTTACAGCGGCCGTTACAAATCCTGAAGGTGTCAGTTACAGATGGCGTCGAATCGGTTCGACGGATACACTTGGTGTAAAAGATACACTTTCAATTACTGCAACAGCAGAACTTGATAGTGCAAGAATCTATTGCGTTGCATCAAATGCTCTGGCAACACAACATTCTGATACCGTTGTCCTGAGAGTTGTTACTGCACCGGTACTTGTTGATGATGTTGCAAGCCGCATATCTGTTCCCAATGGAGGTTCAAAAACATTTACTGTCACTGCAAAAGGTTTACTGTTACGTTATTACTGGTATATTGACAATAAAAAAGTGGAATCTGATTCTCTGAAACCAGAGCTGACAATTGCATCTATTACAAAAGACACATATCAGAATAAAACAATTTATTGTGAAGTTTCAAATGAATTCTCAAGTGTTAAGACTTTATCCGATACAATTATTGTTTCTGAAAATCTTCCAGTAATCACGACTGATCTTAAAGACGTTACTACCTATGTTGGCAGTAGCGCACGGTTTAAAATTGTCGCAACACATCAAACTCCTCCTCTTGTGCAATACACCTGGTTTAAAACGACATCATCAGGAGTGAGAACAAGAATTGACGAAGCAAAAGATAAAGATTCGCTGGTGTTGAAAAATATTGCATTAGCCGACAGTAATTCAAAAATCGAATGTCATGTTTCGTTCGCAGGGGATACGGCAAAAAGCAGAGTCGCTACTCTTATTGTAAAGTCTGTACCAAAACCCAAAATTACCGCACAGTCCGGAGCCTCAATCGAAACACGTGAGGGATCATCATTGAGCCTCTTTATTGATTATACCGGAATTGAGGGTGTGACAGATACAATTAAGTGGTATCATGTGGATACGCTGATTAAAAACGCAACATCAAAGACACTCACAATTCCCAATGTGTCAAAATCCAATGAAGGTGTGTACTACTGCATGTTGAGTAATAGTAGTGGATCAGTCAAATCTGCAGAGATTAGAGTTACTATACGGGGTGAATCTGATGTATATAATCCGGTTCAGCTCTCCGGGTACTTCGTAGGCAGAGGTAGTGTGAGTATTACAATCAGGAATTTTTCAAATTTGCCATCATCAGCTGATAATGACAGATATGTTGATACTATTGGTGTTTGGTGGATGACAAACACTGCAGTCCCGGGAAAGCCAAACCCTGGTTCAACGCGATTAAAAAAGTATTCTTTGGCAGAATTGGGTAGTTTAAGTGGTGGTGCGGATACTGTAACAGTAACTGTTCCGGTTTCGCTTGGTAATGATGAGTGTGATACATTGTTGTTCTTGTCAACTCCATTCTGGAGAAAACCCGACTCTCTTCCCGCTTTTAACACTGGTGCCGGGGCAAAAGTATATTCCTGTGGTGCAAAAAATCTGGTAAATACACTGACTCTCACAAAAGTTAAACAAACTAAAGATACCGTTGTTGTCAATGTAAGCGGTTTTGGTAAACTTCAAAAATCTGATGCTGCGTATGCGGTGATTTATTATGGAGAAAAATCAACGAAAATTGACACCTTGCAAAATACTGAATTTCCTGCGGAATCTATTGATTTAAAACTTGTTAATGAAGATTTTCTGACTGCTGAGAAGTTGACTAACTGGAGTATTTATCTGCGCAGCACGAACGGCAGCTACAGTGATACTGTTACAAAACAGCTGCAGATTGGATTTCCTCAGCCATCTAACGATGCTACTTTGCTTGTTGATTCAACGCAGGCATATAAGGCATTTTTATCATGGTCGTTAAGCACTCCGGCTGATTCAGTAGCGATTATATACAGTAAATTGAAGATTGAGGTTGGTAAAGCAACGACCGACACTGCGTATAAGATGTTCAGATTAAAAGGGGACATAACCGAAACAACGGTTGATGGACTTCAGGGATCAACGTTGTACTATTTCGCTTTACTTAAAAAGAAAAATGGTATATGGTCAGGTCTCGCAACAGATGCAATCAAATCCAGAGCAACCAGATTGCCTGACACCGCAACAATTCCAAATCTTATCAAGATAACAGGTTCATCATTTGATTCAACAGAGAATATCTTTAAAATTAAATTTTTCTTTGACACGACTGGAATTGGAAAATCAGAATACCAGCTGGGATACACCTATTCAACAACTGATTTTATCCGTGATTCATCCGTTGTTATTGATGCGTTAACAAGTCGAAATGAGATTGTACGAATTGAAACATTCAAGCTTATTCCCAACGATACATCCAGTTTTATCAATTTTGCACTGGGAAATTCTTTAAAATACAATACGAAATATTATTTTGCACTTTTTATAAAAATTAATGGAACACTAAATTATGTGAGTGCTACTGATGAATCAATAGCGGCAATTACGTCAGGTTCAATGAATTGGGCGGCTGTTTCAATGAATGTAAATGTTCAGGAAGTTCGTGTTTTTGAAAATAATGTTGTTATCAGACAGGGTGAAGATTGGCAGAAAGAAACTACTGCCAGGATCAATGATACACTTAAATATGTCAGGAATGTAAAAAAACTTGATGGTTTTATTAATGTTAGTTCAGGTGTAAAGTTTGTAAAGGGTAATGATGTACCTGCTGTGTATCTGGGAATGAAACCGGATTCTATTCCGGAAGGTTACTCTATAAATGATGTGCGTTTATATTTATGTGATACTTTATTCTCTGGTGT
The DNA here is from genome assembly GCA_023459055.1 of Fibrobacterota bacterium. GTDB lineage: Bacteria > Fibrobacterota > Chitinivibrionia > Chitinivibrionales > Chitinispirillaceae > JAAZBG01. Next base: position 189,154 of record JAEWVR010000031.1, on the reverse strand, counting down.
ATATGTCGTTCCGGGTGTTCAGACTCAGAATTCAGACTCTCTGGTTTCTGCATTAATTAATACCAGAAAACCTTCAAAATATAAAGATTCTGTATTTGTACTGCTTATCGACACTATCAGACCTACCATTACTCAGCTTGACACATTTAAAACAGATGCTGTAAGCGATATGAGTAACATTTCTTATAGGTTCAATATAAAAGATAATGTTTCAGACATTTATGTTAAATTCATCGCCGGTCCCTGGAGAGAAGCCGGTACAACGGTGGTTAACGGATTTTTCGGGAATACAACTATTGATTTTGATCTGCCATTTGGAGCTGTTGAACGAACAAGCGGATTATATGCATCATTAATAGTTTCTGATGGACGATTTACTGATACGATCGATCTATCCAAAAAAGTTACTTCAAGATTGACAATAAAAACCGAAAAAGAACAGTGGTATCCACTCTGTGTTCGTTACGATGTCGATAATGTAAAGATAGGACATTTTGTGTCGCTCTTAAACAAAGACAATAAATACGATAAGACACAGTTTAGAATTTTCAAGTGGGAAGAGAGTACTGAAAAGAATCCAAATCCACGGAAAGATAAGTATCTGGAACTGGATCAGGTTAAACCGGGTGATTCTGCACTTTTTGATCTGAAACCAGGAAATCTTCTCTGGTTAAAAACTCGCGAGGCTCAATCGATCGTCCTTGATACTGTTGCAAAGACGTTGTCAATGAAAGATTCTGTGGTTGTTAAAATTCCAAAGAATCAGTATGTTGATTTTGCAATGCCTTTTGGATATAAAGTAAAAATTGGCGATATCGCCCGGGCAAGTCAGCTTATTGAGGACGGCAGCAATAGAAACATCAGTCTGAGTATTTATGAATGGGTTAAAGAGGGTGGAGTTTATAAAACGGAACTTAAATACAGCAAGTTGGCTATGAACAATTTACTTGACAGTTTGTCAGAAACGTATACCGTAGCATTTGAGTCCCCGGGGACTGAGGATTTTTTTGATCTTAAAATCCCTGCTGTACCGGTTGCGCGTTCGGTCTTCTTAGGTGAAGGATTTCAAAAGATCTCAAAACAGTATGTTGACAAGTCTGACTGGAATTTTAAAATCAGCAGCAGTGATAATAATTGCGTTTTTACATCGGTTTATGCCGGATACAATCCTGAATTCAAAGCGATGGGAAAAATAAAGGTTGCATTACCACCAACGATGTCTGAAATAAAGGTCGGATTTCTTGACAATAATTTAATGTGCGGGCAATTGTTCTCAGCAAAAGATGAAGAAGGGTATGCTTATACAGTTAGATTTGTCAATGATGGCAATGAAGCAAAAACGATTAACTGTCAAATTACAGAAAATATTCCATCCGGTAAATTTTTCAAATTGTTTAACAATGTTACCGGTGAGTTGACCGATGTTACAAAAGGATTCTCAATTACTGTTGCAGCCGGATCATCCTCGGATCAGACTCTTCTTGCGGGATCTGATCTGTATATACGAAAGTTTGCATCACTGTATGCGGGAGTTGAATTTGCTCTGTTGCAAATGTATCCAAATCCGTTTAAAGGGAATCTCACGATAAAGTTTACAATTCCATTTACAGGTGTTAATCTTGTTAATTGCCGTCTCTTTGATGCTCTGGGGAGAACTGTCTGGAATTTTAATATTGACAGGGATCTTAAACCGGGTTTGAATGTCTTCAACTGGAAGCCAGGGGCTCGTTCCTTAAAGAAGCTTGCAAGTGGAACATACATTTTGAGATTAACAGCAGAAGATGAGATTGGCCATAAAAAAGGTAGTGGTGTTTCCCGCTTAATGTACCTCGCAGATTAAATTATCAGGTGTATCCTGAGTTCATCAATTATTTTATACAATGAACTCAGGGTAATTCTGTACAATGCAATAATTGCATTTAGGGTCTAAACTTGAGTTAATTCTATACCAAGTACAATACTAGTAATGTCGTTATGGTTGTTGAAAACAACTATAGCTCTTTTATTTTTACGCTTGATTTCTGTATTCGCGTGAGTGTCTGTGCTATAATAATAGTAAGACAATGTTAGCCGTGTGGGAATAAAGCTAAGGAAAGAAATGAAGATGCATCCTTATCTTACGTTGATTGAAAAGAGAATTCCGCTTGTTTTTGATGGAGCTGTGGGTACTGAGATTCAAAAAAGATCAGTCGATCCAAAAGTATATGGTAGTTCTGCGGGATGTAATGAAATATTAAACATAAACAGTCCGGATGTACTCATTTCGATTCACGGAGCATATCTTGATGCTGGTGCGCATATTATACAGACGAATACATTCGGCGGAACCAGGATAAAGCTGGGTGAGTATGGACTTGAGAAACGTGTCCATGAGATAAATTTTTCTGCTGCAAAAAATGCACGTAAAGCAATTGACCAATGCAAGTTCAGTGATGGTATACAGCGATTTGTGTGCGGATCATTAGGACCAACCGGTTACCTTCCGTCATCCAAAAATGCGGAACTTGTCGGCGCTGATTATGATCAGCTCGTTGACATCTATAAAGAGCAGGCATCTGCTCTTATCGAAGGTGGTGTTGACTTTGTAAGAATCGAAACATCACAGGATCTTCTTGAAGTACGTGCTGCGATGGAAGGAATTCGGAAAGTTGACAAACAGATACCTGTTCAGGTACAGATTACAATCGATATAAACGGTCATATGCTTCTTGGAAGCGGAATAGAATCATTTCTCGGAGCAGTTATAGGGCTTGGAGCAGCTGTTGTAGGTATTAATTGCGGAATGGGACCCAAAGAGATGACTCCATCAATAATGAAATTGCTCAAGCATTCTCCAGTACCTGTTGTTGCCCTACCCAATGCCGGTATGCCTCAAAATATTGACGGCAAAGCCTTTTATGCCTTAGATCCTCAGGGGTTTGCTGCATTACTGGAACCGCTTGTTACTGTTCACGGATTAAATGTCGTTGGTGGGTGCTGCGGTACGACTCCTGCACACATTAAAGCTGCTGCTGATATTCTAAAAAATAAGCAGGTCGCAATCAGGGAATTACACCGGCCAAGTTGCTGGTTGTCAACCGGTATTCATGGAATTGATCTTGAGTCAATTGGTAGACCGGTAATAATTGGTGAACGTCTGAATGCACAGGGATCCAAAAAAACAAAAGAACTGATTCTTGCCGACAATAAAGAAGAGCTGTTTCTTGTTGCGCAGGAACAGGCCGACAGCGGGTGTGCTGTAATTGATATATGTGTAGCTGTAAATGAAAAGGATAACGAGAAGGAAACGCTAAAGAATCTTGTTTGGTATCTTTCCGATAGATCATCAACGCCATTCTGTATAGATACAACTGAACCTTCAATAATGGTTGATGCGCTTAAGATCAATCCCGGATCAATGATGATCAATTCGATAAATCTTGAACATGGTGCAGAGAATGCGCGGAAGACACTTTCTCTTGCCGTACAATTCGGATCACCGGTTGTTGCGTTGACAATTGACGATGAGGGTATGGCAAAAACCGTTGCAAAAAAGGTTGAACTTGCCAGAAAATTGCGGGATATTGCATGCGGCGAATTTGGTCTTCCGGAACATTATATATACATCGATCCGCTTGTCTTTACACTTGCTACTGGTGAAAAAGATACTGCCAATGCAGCAAATGAAAGTCTTGAGGCATTGAGACAAATAAAGAAAATAATGCCCGGAGTCAGAACCGTGATGGGTGTCAGCAATGTATCGTTTGGATTAAAACCAAAAGCTCGTCGAATACTTAATAATGTTATGTTGTATCACGCAGTAGAAGCGGGTCTTGATGCTGCGATATTTAATCCCTTGCATAAAGATAATGTTGAAAATTATGATGCAGGACTTCGTACACTCGCGGAAAATCTTCTGTTCAACAGATCTATTGATGCTCTGTCTGAATTTGTAAATTATTTTGAAAAAATAAAAGATGAAAAAACTGTTGGTTCAGAACAGGTACTACCGGTACTTTCTGATGAGCAAAAATTAAAATATGCAATTCTGAAACGTGATCGCCGTGATTTAAAGAAAACGATTCTATCACTATTACAAAATAGAAATGCAAGTGAAATTTTAAACACAATTCTTCTGCCAGCAATGGCCGAAGTCGGCGAAAAAATGACAAATGGGGAAATGATTCTTCCATTTGTACTTCAGGCAGCTGAGGTTATGAAAGAATCTGTAACAATACTGGAACCATATTTAAAAGATTCAAATGCTGTATCAAAAGGCAAAATTATCCTTGCGACTGTGTATGGTGATGTTCACGATATCGGAAAAAATCTTGTTGGGTCTATTTTACGTAATCAGGGATATACTGTAATTGATCTCGGAAAGCAGGTCGCTATAGAGACGATTATTGAGGCTGTTAAAAAAGAAAAACCTGATGCCGTGGGATTATCAGCGCTACTTGTTACGACATCAAAGCAGATGCGTTTATGTGTTGAGACATTTGCAAAAGAGGGGATTAATGTCCCTGTATTTATTGGTGGTGCAGCGGTCAATAGCGACTTTGCTCAACGAATCGCAATTTTTGACGACAAAATGTATGAGGGTGGAGTATTTTATGCCCGCGATGCGTTTGATGCATCACGGATGCTTGATGAATTGGGATCAGGGCGTATTGTTTCTGGTAAGACTGTTGCGGTACGAAAACCTGAATGTGTCGCGGTGACATGTGAACATACTGCGATGGAACTTACCTATGAGGCACCGACAGAACCTCCTTTCTGGGGAACTGGGGAAATGCTCGTTTGGGATGTAAATCAACTTTTAAGTTCTATTAACACTGAGCGGTTATTTAAAGCTGAATGGGCTGGTGGTAGACTTGATAGTAAGGAATATAATGAGGCTGTCGAAAAAGAATTTCTTCCATCCTTCAATACTTTACGTGATGAAATTATTTCGAATAATCTGATTGATGCTCGTGGCTATTATTCGTTTTTCCCGGTTATTACAGAAGATTGCAGGGTAATCCTGCTTAATCCGGATAATTACAATGAGGAAATCGCTTCTTTTGTGTATCCGAGGATGCCTAAAAAAAACAATCGTTCAATAGCTGATTATTTACGTCCGGAAGGTGATATTCTTGGTGTACAAATTGTAACAATTGGAAAAAAGATTGGGGACTGTTGCAGGAATCTGTTTCAGAAGGAAGATAAATATAAAAAGGGATATTTACTCAACGGAATTGGAAATTATCTGGTTGAAAGTCTTGCTGATAAGGTGACAGTGGAGATTAGAAAAGCACTTGTTCTTGATTTGAAAAGAGGGCGTCGTTATAGTTTTGGTTATCCCGGTTTACCATCACTTGAAGATCAGAAAAAATTATTCGAAGTAATTGGTGGTGAAGAGCGATTGGGAATAACATTAACTGACGGGTTTCAAATGGATCCGGAGCATTCGACTCTTGGTGTTTTTGTATGTCACCCGGATGCGGAATATATGATATAAATGATACTTTTTAATGGTATAAGCAACTTATTGTTGATGTTGATAAAGATTCATACATTGAAAAATGTGAGATTATAGAATAAATGTTTACGAAGGGAAAAAGAAATGGCAAATGATTTTGCAAAATCACAATTTCCATCACTGTATGCCAAGGTTGAGCGTCTGCGTCAGAATTCAAAAAATCGTCCATTGACTATGTCTGAAATAAATACACTTCTTTCTATGCGTTTCAATAATGAACCGGTATTTGATTCGATTGAACTATTCTATACTGACGAGTATAAAAAAGCACTTGCTTCAAATGCTCCTGCTGCAGATCTCGAAAAGATTGATAAATTCAGACCAGCTACAGATCGGGAAGTTAACCTTATTTATTCAGATATTCATGCTCGTGAAGATAAGATAGAAATGTCAGGTTCATCTTCGGAGTAATTTCATATCAGTCATAACATAGTCAGAGAGTAAAATTGCAGAATGACCGGATGGGTGTCGTACTCTCTGAATTGTTGATCTCAACAGATTGTTTTTGCGTAGTTACAATAAGAAATCCTCTTCTGATGGCGGATTGAGCTGTTTAGTGGTTGTAAATGTATAATCAGCATTCTTTACCTTTACATTCACTTTTTTTCCTGAATAATCAAGAGTGTAGCGTTCCTGCGGGAAATGTTTTCTTAGTACATTGACAAAACACAAAGCTTTCTCAAGACCATCTCCGCGTCCAAAGTTCCAGACTTCATCGGGTTGTGCAAGGCGTGTTGATTCATCGTAGATGGATTCATTTTCAAGTACATTGATTTTTGTAAATACTGTCTGTATATCTGTATCGCGCAATGCGTGAAGGATAACCGGATTCCGTTCAAGCGCTGCTTTGAGAAATGGTTTCCACGGAGATCTTGATAGATCACGATAGGCACTGAATGCAAGATCTGCAGATATGTTTTTAGTCCTGAATTCTGAAATCTTCTCCAACGCATCATGTGCATTCTTAACATTGTCAAGATTTACTGGATCTGAAGCAATCCATTCTTTATCTGTATCGGGAAGTCGTGGAATTGTTTTGCAGAATGCAATTAAATCTTTGACAACTTCTTCGACATTAATGCATTCATGATGTAAAGATTTTTGAAGTAACTCGATAGTTGATGCACTATCGATAATTACTTTGTTTTGACTAAAAAAAAGCTCAAGCTCACGTAATACCATTCGATGTGGAAGTGGTGATGTATAATATTCATCCTCTTCAATTTCATGAAGAAGGTTCTCCTGCGTTGCATCACCAACTCTGAATTTACTGGAGTGCTCATATTGATATGCCCGTTCTGCCGGAAGATATCGCGGTTTACCGCAACAGCAGTGAGCAATCTGAAAACAGCACTGAAGCTGTGAATTTTGACGAAGAAAATTAGCAAGAATTTCAAATGTAATTTCTGTTTTAAGGTAATTTTTTATTTTATTGCGAAAATGTTTATATGAATCCTGATTGATTGTTGCAGTATTATACATTGTATGAATGTACCCGGTGTTGTTTGCAACGATTGTCACTTTTTCATTTTCAAGTGCACGTCTGGCTTTCGCACTGAGTTCTGTACCGTTATACCACATGTTTTTTGTAACAATACGCCGGTTGTTAGTGATTATACCGTCTCCGATATCAAGAAAATTCTGTGAATGGAGAGGTGTTGCAAAAAGGTATATTGATTGAAGTGGAATATCAGCTACTGCAAAAGAACTTGATGCATATAATGCTGCCAGGGATACACATTCACCGGCTCCTGCAGGATAGCCATCTTTGTACCTGAATGCCTCCATTGCTTCAAGCGTTTCTGTTTTCCAGTACGGAATAATATCCGAATTGTATTTATCAAGTCCAAAATGTTTTCTGATGTCAATATCGAAATAGTACTTATCTCCTTCGTAACCAAACAGAGCATTACTTTCAGAAAGAATTTGTTGATTGATAAAAGCATTAAAACGTGAAAGTTCTGTATTCTTATCGGTTAGCCCCCATGTATCAAGATCGAGATTGAATGAAAAATGATCCATTATATATTGCTTTAGTCGTTGCATCCGTTTAACGGGACTCATTTTGTGAATTGAATTGAACCATGGATCATTTTTCCATTTCCAAAGGCGCGGCGACATAATATTGGCAAGCATTAATGCATACAACAGTTCCGGAAAAATGAAAACTTCCATATCAGACAGCGTGATGGCTGATGAATAACGTTCCAGAGATTGTGAGTCGTCTTTTTTATAAAACATTCTTTTCTTTCCTTTGTATATGACTATCCTTGACATATATTCTGTGGCAACCTGATCGATTTTGTATCAATGAACCATTACTTGTCGAAGTTAAGGAAGTCATTGAAATTTAAGTAAATAAGATTGTTAAAGAATCTTATTTATATGCCATACTCTACTTTAAAAATACTATTTGTAGTTATCAATTCACACCAGTTGATGTAAAGTTTTTTGCTTTTTATCGATTTTTTGTGATTATGTATTGATTCTACAATACGTATATTACATTTTAATAGAAATAGGATCCATAATGCAACTGTATTAAAATATACTTATCATTAATTCACAATTGTATTATGTACTTTAACACTTTGTCATTATTAACATTTTATAAAGAGAGTTGTGATGAGAACGTTAGGTATCTGTTTTGGCTCAACAACAATGCAATGTGTAATTGCAGACATTAACAATAAAAACGTATGTGTTGAGAGTACTTATCGTGTAGCCCATGAAGGAAATCCAAGAAATGCGTTTTCTGAATATGTCAAGACTATACGGACGGAGAAAATAAACAGGGTTGCGGTCACCGGGCGCGCGTTTAGAAATCATATCAATCTGACCAGTATATCAGAGCCGGAAGCACTTGAATATGCGATAAGGTCTTCATTTGTCGATGGAGAATACCCTGATTTGGTTGTAAGTTCCGGGGGTGAGACTCAGCTTGTTTATACGATGACATCAAAAGGCGGAATAAATGCTGTACATTCAGGAAATAAATGTGCATCGGGAACCGGGGAGTTTTTTCTTCAGCAGATAAGGCGTATGGGTCTGACTCTTGACGAAGCTGTTGAGATGGCTTCCAGGGGTACAGCACATAAAATTGCAGGTCGCTGCAGTGTGTTTTGTAAAAGTGACTGTACACATGCATTGAATAAAGGGGAGTTGCGTGAAAATATTGCTGCCGGTTTATGTTTAATGATGGCTGATAAAATATCTGATCTTGTAAAGGACTTGCAAAGCGATTTTGCAGCAGTGATCGGAGGTGGATCAAATAATCATGCAATGGTTGATATACTAAGATCCAGGTTTAAAAAACTTGTTATTCCTGACCATGCAGACTGCTTTGAAGCTCTGGGTGCAGCTGTATGGGCATCAGAGCACGATTGCAAAGTATTGAATCCTGATATCAACGCGTTAATAATTAAAAATGAACAGTCGTTTAAAACGCATAAACCACTCAAGGATGCTGTACACTTTGTTGAATTCAAGGAATCATGCAGAGGTGTTGTACAGAACGGAGATGAGTGCATACTTGGTTTGGATGTCGGTTCGACAACAACAAAGTCGGTACTTGTACGAAGATCTGATTTGCAAATACTTGCGTCAATATATTTACGTACAAACGGAGACCCTGTAAATGCATCAATTGAATGCTACAAGTCAATTAAATCCCAGGTTGGTGATAAAAAAATCACAATTAACGGTCTTGGAGTTACCGGGTCCGGAAGGCAGATTGCGGGTCTTCATGCGTTGACAGATAATATTATCAACGAAATCATTGCTCATGCTACCGCTGCTACCCATTTTGACAAGGATGTTGATACCATTTTTGAAATTGGTGGACAGGATGCGAAATACACTTATCTTACAAGTGGTGTACCCTCTGATTACGCAATGAACGAGGCTTGCAGTGCAGGAACCGGATCCTTTCTTGAGGAGTCAGCAAAGGAATCATTGAATATTGCAACAGAGATGATCGGACCATTGGCGCTTGAGGGGTCCAATCCACCCAACTTTACGGATCAGTGCTCTGCTTTTATATCGAGTGACATTAAAATTGCAGCACAGGAGGGGGTAAGTAAAAATGATATTCTTGGCGGTCTTGTTTACTCTATCGGCCTTAACTATTTGAATCGTGTCAAGGGCTCCCGTCCGGTTGGTAAAAAAATATTTATGCAGGGTGGTGTATGTTACAATAAAGCGGTTCCTGTCGCTATTGCATCACTTATGAATAGCAGCATTATCGTACCGCCAGACCCTGGGTTGACAGGTGCGTATGGTGTTGCACTGGAAGTTGAAAGCAGAATCAAGCTGGGCATTTCAAAGGTTTGCGAGTTTAATCTTGATGAACTTATCAATCGTGATGCTGTCAGAGAAAGTGCATTTACTTGTCAGGGTGGAAAAGAAAAATGTGATAGAAAATGTCAGATTTCCCGTATTCGAATCGAAGGAAAAGTATATCCATTCGGGGGTGTTTGTAATAAATACTATAACATACGGCTTAATCGGGAGGTTGATGCAGAGCAATTTGATTATGTCGCATTACGTCAAAAGTTGCTTTACGGGAAATATGGTGTTTTGTCAGAAGATAATAATTCGAACCAGGACAAACCATCACGAACAGTTGGAATTGTGCGTTCCTTTCTGACACATTCTTTTTATCCGTTGTATTCAAATTTCTTCAATAAATTAGGATACAGGGTCATACTTTCTGATGCAATTGATCCGGAAGGAATATCACGGATTGAATCTGCATTTTGCCTTCCAGCGGAAGTAAGTCATGGTAGTTTTGCAAATTTACTAAAAATGAAACCGGATTACCTGTTTCTTCCTCATGTAACACAGATTGAGGTAAAGAATGTACCTACATATAGTAAAACATGTGTATTTGTTCAGGGAGAATCTTACTATCTACGGGCAACGTTTCGAAAAGAAATTGAACAATCAGCTGCGGTCGTATTATCACCTGTATTGAGACTTGACAAGGGATATGAGTCGGAGGAACAGAAGTTTGTCGATATGGCAAAGAAAATGGGCGTTGCAGAACGGAGTGCTAAAGAGGCATTTAAATGGGCATGCCGTCAACAGCGCGGTTTTGAAGCGGAGATTATTGAGCACGGTAAAAAAGCTCTTGCGTATCTTGATAAAAACAAAGATACTTTTGGTGTCGTATTGTTCGGAAGACCATATAGCGCATTTACAGGTGATACCAACATGGGTATACCTCACAAAGTAGCATCACGCGGATATGTAATAATTCCTCATGATATGCTTCCAGCTTCTGATTATCAGGTTCATCATAAAATGTTTTGGGGAATGGGTCAGAAAATGATGAAGTCGTCACAATATGTAAAGGAACATGAGAATCTTTTTGGATTTTACATTACTAATTTCTCCTGTGGCCCTGACTCATTTCTTCTTGGTTACTTTAGAAATTACATGAAGGATAAACCTTCACTTACCCTCGAACTTGATCAGCATACTGCGGATGCCGGAATTGACACACGAATAGAGGCTGCTGTTGATATTATTACACGCTATCGCAGGTTGAAAAAAGTTCTACCGGAAAAAACATCATACGTTCCTGCAAAGGCGGTATATAGTGGTAAAGATGTTAAAATTGTCTCATCTGACGGGATTGAGTATCCACTTGCACATGATAAAGTCGAGATGATTATTCCATCAATGGGAAAGCTTAGTGCGGAGGGTGCTGCAGCGGTATTCAGAGGGTTGGGGGTTAACGCGAGTGCTGTACCTGTCCCCGATAATAATGTCCTTTTGACAGGTAGAAAAAACACTACCTGTAAGGAGTGTCTGCCGTATATCCTTACTACAGGTTCACTTATTGACCATATCAATAAAAGAAGCAATGATAAGGTAACTGTTTACCTTATGGCAACAGGCGGTGGCCCCTGCCGGCTTGGACAATACGGCACTGCAATGGAACAACTGATTGAAAAACATGAAATCAGGGATGTTGCAGTACTTTCTGTTACTGATGAAAACCAGTATGGTGGAATGGGCGCACGTACATTGCTGAAAGCCTGGCAGGCTATTCTTATCGCTGATGTATTCAGTGATATCCGGAGTATGTTGACAGTTGCAGCAAAAGATAAACAAAAGGCTCTTGCTACTTTTGACTCCTGCTGGAATGATATCCTTTCTTATTTTGAAGGGAAACTATCGGTAAGGTTGTCAACGCTGCTTTCCACCATCGCTGCCAGATTATCTGAAATACCACTTGAAAAAGATCCTCATGATGTACCGGTTGTATCGCTTATTGGCGAAATATATGTAAGAAAGGATGAATTCTCGCGGCAAAATGTTGTTGATTATCTTGAGAAAAACGGCTTTATGGTCAGGGTTGCACCGGTAATAGAGTTTATGTGTTACAGCAATTACGTTGTAAGCTCCGGCCTTGGAGAGAAATCGTTTAATATTAAGGACCAGATAAAAATGCGTTTGACTGCCCAAATTCAGGAATGGTGGGAATGGCGCATTAAATCAATTCTCTCGACAAGTAAACTTTACAATTTTGAAATGGTTGAGGTTGAAAAGACCATTAAAGGCGTTTCGCATCTTGTAAATGAACATTTCAGAGGCGAAACGGTTCTCACTGTTGGTCTTGGGATGAGGGAAATTCTTCATGATTCCTGTGGAGTTATATCTATCGGTCCATTTGGATGTATGCCGTCACGCGTCTCTGAGGCTGTGCTCAAAAGGGAAATGAACGTTGATGGAAAGAGAAGGATGCCCGGATGGGAAAACAAAACGTCAATGTATGATTCCCTTGATCGTTTTCCATTTTTATCTATCGAAACAGATGGTGCGCCTTTTCCTCAGCTTGTCGAGGCCAATATGGAAGCGTTTGTTCTTCAGGCAAAAAGAATGCATGAGCATCTGATAAGTATCAGGGATAAACGGCATACGAAGAATGCACTTCGAAGCGCATTCAGGTGGTACGATATTATTCTCGGAAACGGGCAGAGCGTTGAGAGGAAAAAAATTCGCACATAAAGGACATTCAGATCCGGGATTCGTGTGTGTTCATTAAAATTATTGTTCACAGATGAATCCCGGGTTATGTAATTAATCCGCAAATTATCAGACTGTATTTCGGTTTGGTTTTTGTTCAAACACTTTTCCCGTGTATGCCAAAACCTTGTGTATTTTTAAATTCAATGATCCTGTGTATCAGCAGACCATTCGCGGTTAAATCATCACAATATAGTGCTTCTGTTTTCCGTACTTATTATTATTAATAATTTGTGGAAGAAATTATTTTCTGATAACATTTTTAATTGCTTAAAATTTAAACACTTAAAAGAAGACTTATGAAAAAAATTGCATGCATTGTCTGGTTAGCCCTTATAAGTATTGGCAGCTATGCCCAAGTTTCTGTTATTACAAATACACGAGAAAAGTTGGAATTTGAGTGGAATCTACCTGATGTCGATACAACATCGTATAAAAAAGGTGATAGCAGGTTGATCTCTCTGGGATTTGTCGGACAGAATATTGATGTCGCACAATTTAATGAACCGTCGATTCCTGGATATTCATTTCTTCTTGGTGTTCCGTTCAGCGGTCAGATACAAATTGCAATAGAACCTATTGAAACCAGTCAACTTTACTTAAGCAATCCATTACGGCATAATAGCGATAGCAGTGCCAGAAGTACATTCCGTTTTACATCAAAATGGATCAGTGAGCCGAAGTATTCGATGATTGGGAATTATCGGACTGCACAGATAGTTATAAAGCCTGTGGAATATAATCAGGTCAATGCTTCACTTGTTTTTTTACGTAAAGCAAAGGTGACAATTTCATATCCATCTGTGTCAATGGTGTCAATCGCACGCAGTGAATCCCGTTTCTCATTAATGATGTCAAAACTGTTATTGAATGCAGAAGTTGCCGGTGCATGGGCAAGGACATCAAGACTTGGTAAAAAGAGTGTTGAGCAATACCCTTTGGCAGGAACACAGAAGGCAGCATTCTTCAAGATTGGTGATGGATTCTCAAAACTAAATGAGGGAACCATAAATGAGAATGGTGTTGTAAAAATTTCAGGAAACAAACTCCGTCAGATTTTTGGCCCATCAATTCCATTATCAAAGGTTTTATTGTATGCTTCGACAAAAGGTATGCTTTCAACAGAAATACCAAATGAGGGTGCCATTCCGGCAGGAATAACTGAAATCCCGATGATTCGTGTTGATATTAACGGAAATGGCTATGTTGATAGTCTTGATTATTGTCTTGCGTATGTTAGCGGTACTTCTGATTGGGATTATGATTATGATTACAGATTTAAGATCAATTATTATGATGTCTATCGTACTTATTGGCTGACAGTAGGTAATTCTGATGGACGTTCATATTCAAAGTTTAAGCAACCGCAAAATCCACTTAGAAATTATTCATCATTTACAAACAGGTTATATGCGAAGCGGTCGGAATTGCGTGAAAGCGGTTCAGAAGGTGGAAACAGATGGGTATGGCAGAAACTCAAAAGTAATGACCGCACATTTAAATACACTTTTGACTTTCCACATCTGGACACAACAAAAGCCGGGTTAATGTATCTTAGTAGAAATTCTGACGGACTCAATGTGACTTTTGCAGATTCGCTCCTGATAATGGGGTCAGGATTTACGTATCCTGTCAATAAGTGGGGGAACAGGACATTAACAATTGATTTTACCTATTCCGGTGAATCTTATTATGAACTTGAAGATATTACCTTTGAGTATTCATCCAGACTTCAGTTGACAAGCGGAGTCAAATCCATGACCGTTTTTTCCAGCGGAGATTCAAGTATTGTTGCGTACAACTTATCCGGAGTTAAAGGCAGGAATGTTTACATTTTCAGAATTGATGCTGCTGAAGATACAGTAACAATAATTGACACTTTAAAAATGTCCCTTACTGATACAGTCACCTGGGCAGATACCGGTAGTATCGGGACAAGGTATTTTATCTGTACAGATAGTGGATTTATAGCAGAACCTGATATTCAGATGCCTTCTACACTTACAGGTTCATCCCTGGTGACAGATCTTCGTTCTGTCAATAACAATACTGATTATCTGATCATTACTCATCCCGAATTTATAGGTGAATGTGAAAAACTGTGTACTCATAAACGGAAAATGGGTTTCAAAAATCCGGTAATTGTCCTTATTGACGATGTATACAGGTATTTCAACGGAGGAAGCAAGGACCCGGTGGCAATACGAAATTTTATTGCCTATGTTAAAAATAACTGGACAAGTGGAGACAATCTGCTTTTCACAGTACTTGTAGGATCCGGGCATTATGATCCCAAACGATACAAAACATCTGAAACGGACTTTATACCTATATATCAGAATTCTTCATTATTGCAGGAGGATTTTTTCACCTATACAAAGCCCGATACGTCAAAATCTTCGTATCAAGATGATACCAAACCACAGTGTGTGATTGGTAGATTCCCATGTAAAACTGCCACAGAGGCTGCAATCATGGTTAAAAAGATAATTGAACTGGAAGACCCTGCTGCAGCCGATTTCAGTGGATGGAGAAACCGGGCGTTGCTTGTAGCCGATGACGATATGCAGGGTGATAAATATGATGGGATAATGAATACGAATCCTCATCACAAATCATCAGAGAAGGTTGCAGATACCATGTGGTCAAAGTGGCCGTCAATGGATGTTCGCAAGGCATATTTATTTGAGTATGAATGGAATGCCGCCAAAGAAAAGCCTGGCGCGACGCAGGCAATTTTGAATGAAATTAATAATGGTGTTGCTTATGTGAATTATTTCGGGCATGGCGCAGAAGTCTTATGGGCTGATGAACATGTTTTGCGAAAAGAAAATATTGCGTCAATGACAAACCGTAAACAGTACCCTTTAGTGTCATCATTTTCATGTTCTGTGGGAAAGTTTGACATTCCAGGAGAAGAGTGTCTGTCTGCTGCACTTGTAAAGGCTGACGGTGCAGGAGCTATAGCAGCAATCTCAAGTACACGTCTGGCGTATGCAAGTGAAAACGAAATGCTTGCTCTTGATTTCTACAAAAACCTTTTTAATGCATCAAAGACATGTATCGGAGATGCTTATTTCAGGGCAAAAGTAATTAGTGTGTCATCGGGGAATAAGGCGTACAGTCTTCTTGGTGATCCGTCAATACAGTTTGTCCGGCCTGACAAAACCATAGATCTTGGTGTATATACAAAAGATAATAATGTGGTTGATTCAATCGCTGCACTTGAGCAGATAGTCATAAAAGGAACAGTAAAAAATAAAGCACTGGTAACCGATGCAGCATATGGCTCTGAGCAGGCACCTGCATATGTAAAAATAAGCCTGTTTAATGCACCGGACACTACTTCCCGCAAGGATGGGGGATTGAAGGATGAACGGTATCTGATGCCGGGGACTCCGGTGTTTATCGGGAAAACTGTAGTAGTCAGAGGTACTTTTGAACAGACTGTGTATATGCCTAAAAATCTTTCCTTTGATAAACCTGGTGTATTACTCACTGCATATGCATGGAAAGACGGCGTTGAAGATGTTGCAATAGGGGTAAATAAAAAACTCATATTTCATGGGACAAGAATCGATAGCACCACAGGTACTGATACTATAGGGCCCAAAATCTCAATTCGTCCGGTTTATGATAATGCTAATATGTCAAGTGTCAATATGTCATTGACTGATAAAATTATTACCATGCTTCCGTTTAGTTTACAAATAGATCTATTTGACGAAAGTGGTATTGATGTCAGTGGCAGCGGACCGGATGAAGGATTGATTATTGATATTCCTGGAATTATCAACCGAAAGACAATTAATAATAAATTTCAGTTTAAAGAGGGTGATTTCAGGGAAGGCGCAGCATCTATTGAGATTGAGGAGAATGAAATCAAACCGGGAACATATGAATTGCATGTTTATGCACGTGACCTTATCGGAAATATAGCACTGAGAAAATTTGCTCTTGAAGTAACTGAAAAAGAAGAAATAAAGCTGGGTCAGGTTCTTAATTACCCGAATCCCTTTAAAATGGGTCAGACGACACGTTTTTATTTTTATCCATCAAATACAACATCAGAAATTCTTCCTGGTACAATCTATGTAAAAATCTACACATTAGGCGGTAAGCTTATTCGCACTTTCAATGATGCAAAAAATGGGGTTGTCTGGGATGGGCGTGATCAGGCTGGTAATCTGCTGAGTCCCAACATATATCTTTATCAGGTCTCAGCATACAATACCGCATTTCAGAAAATGACAAAAAGCAAAATAAAAAAGCTTGTAATACATCCGCCTAGGTAATTACAACTGCAGAGATCGAGACAATTTTTATTGAAGAGTTATGGATGCAGCCGCAATCGTTTCAGAATTTATTATTGTAGTCTATTACGATTGCGGCAATGAGATAGCGCTGAATGATACTTTCATTCAAATGAACAGATGTACTCGGCGATACCGGACTCAACTGCAATTTCAAAATATGAATTGCCGGCGACCTTGAAGAAAGAACCTCCCTCATAGGTTCTCCAGCTGGTTTCACCAGCACATTTAACGGTACATTTGCCTGCAATAATTTCCATCTTTTCCGGAGCTCCTGTATTGAATTTAAACGTTCCGGGATAGATCAGCCCAAGAGTCTTTTTTGATGAATCATTGAATAAAATAGTGTGGCTTACCACTTTTCCATCAAAGTATACGTTGGCTTTTGATATAACACTGACATTATTAAATTGGACATGTTCTGCCATGACTGATAACTCCTGATTAAAGTGTTCTTAATGCGACTGTAAAATACAATCAAATCATAAGAAAAAACAGTATTGTTTTTGGTGATTCTGCCAAAATATTCAATGAACTGGTTACTGTATGTGGTTTAGGGCATAACTAAAAATTAATTATAATCAGGTTTTTATGCGACCTTTTAATTATTCAGCTCCCGGGATGGTAGCTCTGCATGGTCTGTTTTTGCCTGGTGCTGTTTGAGTGACTTAATCAGAAGTGTTGTATTGATAGGTTTACCCAAAACAATTCCACCTTTTTGAATGATTATCTCCGCATCTTTTGATGAAGGATCTTTTGTGCAACAGATAAATACAGTCTCTGGCTGGATCGCTTTAAGATTTCCAAGTATCTCAATTGCCGGTTTTAAACCGGTAGGTTCATCGATATCAATAATGATATTCAATATTTGATTTTCTGCGCATGTGTCAATTACTTCTGTCGTCGTTCCTGAAAAGACCCGCAGTTGAGAGCGAGGCTCAAGAATCTCTTTGATACTTTTAAAAAAGAGCGTTGGCGATCCAAAGATTGCTGCTGACGGTTTTAAAGAATTTGAGCTGCCATGATAAACAGTTGCTTGTGATTCAATTTTTTTCTTTGATTTTTGTTGTGTTTTAATTGATGATATTTGCTTCAACAATTCCTGACGTTTCATTTCGAATGCATCACTCATTTAAATCCCCGCTTCATGTAGATTCCTGTTGTCCTGATAGAGAAGATTATACCATAACTATTTGGGGACGTAA
Source organism: Fibrobacterota bacterium (assembly GCA_023459055.1). Classification (GTDB taxonomy): domain Bacteria; phylum Fibrobacterota; class Chitinivibrionia; order Chitinivibrionales; family Chitinispirillaceae; genus JAAZBG01. Next base: position 171,101 of record JAEWVR010000031.1, on the reverse strand, counting down.
AGAAGGATTATTTTAAGGTATGGAAATGTATGCACATATGATACATGTACAATGATTTTGCTCAATTCTTTAATCCGAAATGAATGTGATATTTAAAATAATGCTAAAATGATAAAAAAACTAAATGGATATTTACATTAAAATCAGATTGTTGTACAATCAATTCGATAATATAAGACAGTTGTGGATACCAGGGGAACTGGTAATTTATCAAGACTGTTTACAGTAATTACATTCAAAGAAATACTGTACATCTGGTGATATAGTCAGGCAAGAGATAATCTGACATACGGTCTGTAATTTGGATATGCAGGAGAATACACGCTATGCCGAAAAAGTTGAAAAAAACGGTAATTTTCATTGTGCTTATCTCAGCGATACTCATTGTGCTGGGATACATATTTATTAAGAGTGAATATAACAGTACATTAAATGCGCGCTATGGAGAATTACATGCTGTCAGTGAATTCAAGCGTAATCAGATTGTTCAGTTTCACACAGAACGGATGGCTGACATCAGTATTATTGCAGAATCACCATACATAAAAAAGGGAATTGAACAATGGAAAAAGGATAAGTTCAATCCGCAGCTACGTGATGAACTTATACAGTTTATTCATTTGTTACGCGATGCATTTAATTGTAAAGAGGTAAAATTAATCTCGCTACAAGGTGAAAATCTTCTAAATCCTTTGGATAGTGAGTTTGTTAAAAGTTCATATCTTCCACAGATTCAGGAATGTATATACAGGCATGATGTTATGCTGCTTGATCTTTACATGTGCGAATATCATAATGTCATTCATCATGATATTATTGCGCCAGTAATTTCCAACTCAGGTGAAATATCTGGTGCTTTTGTTTTTAGGATCGATCCAGAAATCTCTGTGTACCCGCTTTTCAGAGAATGGCCGGGGAAGAGTAAGACAGCAGAAGTCCTGATTGTGCGTCAGGAAAAAGACAGCGTACTTTTTTTAAACGATATTAATACAAGGGATAAAACCCGGCGGTTAAGGCTGTCGTTACAAACCAGGAACCTTCCTGCAGCAATGGCTGTTCAGGGAAAAACAGGATTGGTTCATGGTATTGATTACAAAGGAAATAGTGTTATTGCCGATATCGAAAAAGTTCCCGGGACATCCTGGTTTGTTATAAGCAAAATTAACAAAAGTGAAATATATGAGACGCTTCTTATAAATATTGGTGTTGTTGCGTTTATTATACTTTTATTAATTACATTGTGCATTATTGTCGCTATCAGTCTTTATCGGTCACGACAGAGTCGATTGAATAAACAGCTTTACGAAAAAGAGTGTCAGATTAATGAACAGAACGAGATTTTCAGGACGACATTATACAGTATTGGTGATGGCGTAATTTCTACTGATAGCGATGGATTAGTTACCCACATGAACGCTATTGCAGAACGCTTAACAGGGTGGAAAGAGAGTGAGGCAAAGGGTAAAACACTTGATACAGTGTTCCATATTATTAACGAGTCAACCAGGCAACCAGTTGACAATCCGGTTAAGAAAGTGTTGGCAGAGGGAAGAACTGTCGGATTTGCTAATCATACGATTCTTATATCAAAAGACGGGAGGGAAACGCCTGTTGCAGATAGTGGGTCCCCGATTTGCGGTAGTGATGGAAATGTCCATGGTGTTGTAATGGTTTTTCAGGATCAGACACGAGAGCATGAACGTCAGGAAGCAATTCAAAAAAGTGAACAACGATACAGATCTCTCTTTACAGAAATGAAAGAAGGATTTGCACTGCATGAAATAATCTGCAATACTGATGGTATTCCAGTCGATTACAAATTTATAACACTTAATCCGGCATTTGAGGAACTTACCGGTTTTAGAGCTGAAGATACTGTTGGACATACTATTAAGGAACTGGATCCGGATATAGAACCAGACTGGATTGAGCGCTATGGTACAGTTGCATTGACCGGTGTCCCGGCAGTATTTGAAAATTATACTGCATCGTTAAAAAAGTATTATCATGTCGTCGCGTTTTGTCCGCAAAAAGGACAATTCGCAGTTTTATTCACCGACATCACTGAACGCAAGGCTACCGAAGCCCATATTTTTGATGAAAAAGAACGTCTTAATATTACTCTTGCAAGTATTGCTGATGGAGTGATTACAACAGATCTACAGGGTAATATTGTCATGATGAATAGATCTGCTGAAATTCTTACCGGCTGGAGCAGCGATGATGCTGATACCCACAATGTTAATGATGTGCTACATATTTTTGATGAAAATAATAAAACTGCATATAACGAACTGGTTGATCAAATTGTAAAAGCCGGGAAAAATGTAGAGTTTACTAATGCAACTACGCTTTATACAAAAAACGGAACAATGCATTCAGTAGAATTATGCGGTGCACCGATTCGTAATGCTGAAGGGATTATGCGTGGTGTGGTAATTGTTCTTCGAAATGTTACAGAAAAAAAGAAACTTATGGAAAATATGCTACGCGCACAAAAACTGGAATCTATAGGAGTACTGGCTGGTGGTATTGCTCACGATTTTAATAATCTTCTCGGTGGAATATTTGGCTATATTGATATGGCGATTGATAGTGTTGAAAATTGTAAATATAATGAAGTTTCAGGTCAATTGACAAAAGCGATGAATGTGTTTAACAGAGCAAAAGCACTTACCATGCAGCTTTTAACATTTTCCAAAGGTGGATTGCCGGTTCGTAAGACTCAGGATTTGACTCCAATTATTAGAAATAGTGTACAATTTGCATTAAGCGGATCAAACATCATACCTGATATTATCATTGATAATTCAATTTATAAATGTGATTGTGATGAAAATCAGATCGCACAAGTAATTGACAATATTGTAATTAATGCAAAACAGGCTATGCCGCTTGGAGGGAAATTGATCATTAAGGCAGAAAATGTTGATGCGGAAAAGCTTCCACCGGAAATGACACCTGTCAATCAAATGTATATACATATTTCAATTACAGATCAGGGGATCGGGATGCCTAAGGAGATTTTGTCCCGGATTTTCGATCCGTTTTTTTCAACAAAGCAAACAGGACATGGTCTTGGTCTTGCAACAGTATATTCAATTATAAAGCGTCATGATGGTAACATCAGTGTTGAATCGGAGCAGGGAATTGGATCTACGTTCCATCTGTACCTGCCGGCATCACAGATGGACTCCGGCAGTACAATAAACACAGATACTATCGTTCATAAGGGTGATGGAAAGGTATTGATTATGGACGACGAGGAATTTTTACTTGACATTGTGGGGGATATTCTTGTATCGCTTGGTTATGAAACAGTAAAAGTTCGAAATGGTGAGGATGCATTACGTGTGTATAAGGAATCAATAGAAAAAAACGACCCTATTGCTATATCAATTCTGGATCTGACAATTCCCGGTGGCATAGGTGGGCGGGAGGCGGTAACAGAAATAAGAAAATTGAATTCTAATGCAATTGTGATTGCTGCAAGTGGCTATTCAGATGACCCTGTGATAGCTGATCCTCAATCGAGCGGTTTCAGTGCAAGTATTGCAAAACCGTTCAGGAAAAAAAGTCTCATTGAGACACTTGATAAATTGAATAATAACAGCAGTCAATCAATCAATCCGTAATACTCTCAGGAACGTTCCATTCCAATAAGGCGCAGGAACTCATTTCGTGTCGCATTTTCTGATCTGAAACTTCCAAGCATTGCCGAGGTAATCATTTTAGAATTTTGTTTGGACACTCCGCGCATCATCATACATAAATGCTGTGCCTCAATGACAACTCCTACTCCTTCAGCATCAATCGGTGTCATCAGATGCGAGGCGATCTGCTGAGTCAGCCGTTCCTGTACCTGAAGGCGTCTGGCAAAGCAATCAACAAGTCTTGCAAGTTTGCTTACCCCGTATACTCTGTCACGAGCGATATATCCAATATGACATCGGCCAAAAAATGGGAGCATATGATGTTCACACATACTATAAATTTCAATGTCCCGTACAATCACCATATGATTGCACTCTTCATGAAATATTGCGCTTTTTAAAATTTTATCGGGATCCTGTTTATACCCCTGCATCAGGTAACCAAATGATTTTTCGACCCGCTCAGGAGTATCCTTTAAACCCTCACGCTCCGGATCCTCACCGATTGCTTTCAAGATCTCAGTAACTGCTTTTTTCATTCCTGCTCCATGTTGATATATAACGGTTTTGAAAATACATTTTTTACTACAGATAAGTAACTACTTTATTGATAATGGTAATCAACGTAAACGAATGAAATTGACGTATGTATTGCAGGGTAATAGTATTTTCGGGTAGATCGGTATAGAGTTTGGTTTAGATGTTTACAAAGAGAAAGCTGGTGTCCGGTGGAATATATAAAATGGGGTGATAAAGAGGTATCACGGGTAGGATTTGGTACATGGGTGATTGGGGGGAACGATTGGGGTTTACAGAGTGATAGTGATTCCATTGATGCGCTCCGGGAAGGAATAAGGCGTGGGTTTACTCATATTGATACTGCACAGGCATATGGACATGGACATGCCGAGGAGCTTATTGGCAAAGTTATCAGTAAACATAGGGAAAAACTGTTTATTGCATCAAAAACAGTCTGCAGGCCACCTCATAAGATAGAGCAGGCTGTTCAATTGAGCCTAAGAAGAATGAAAAGTGATTATCTTGATTTATACTACATTCACTGGCCATCATCGCGAATTGAACTTGCACCAGTTATGGAAATACTTCAGAAATTAAAAAGTCAGGGATTAATCCGGGCTGTTGGAGTGAGCAATTTCTCTGTCGCACAGATGGTTGATTGTATGCGGGCCGGCCCCATAGATGTGCATCAGCTTTGTTACAGTCTTCTGTGGAGATGGGCGGAACGGGATGTTTTACCTTATTGTAAGGAAAACAGGATAAAGACAATCACCTATAGTACATTAGCCCAGGGTATTCTTACCGGTAAATTCCCCCGTACTATTGTTTTTGATAACGCTGATCACCGGCACAGTACTGTTTTTTTTGAATCAGATGTATGGCCGCATGTGTACAATGCAGTTGCAGAGATGCAAAAAGTTGCACACCATGAAAGTGTATCACTGGCATCACTTGCTGTGCAGTGGGTACTACAAAAAGAAACGGTTATTTCATCACTGGTAGGGGCGCGAAACGCTCTGCAAGCCAGGAAAAATGTATCACTACTTGATCATAAGGCATCTGATTCTGCATTGAAACAATTGACAGAAATCAGCGATGCCGTGATGATGCATATTCCTGATACCGGGAATATTTTCAGGTATTATCCGTAAATTAAAATCAGCATGAACAAATAAATCAGGATTCAGCAGTGATAGGAAATTTTTGTATCGTTTATTGTAATGATTGACTTCACTTTAAGTGTATCGATTATTTTGGCGACCATGTCAGGTTTTAATTTTGCTGGTTTACCAAGAGAACTTATTCCACTCTGTAAGCTTTTGAGCGTTGCTGGTCTTGATTTCGGAGCTTTTTTTAGCCAGGTAATTACGTAATTGGCATCTATAATTTTTACTTTTGATACTGTTTCATTAATTAGAGCTTTCAGTTCTACTATGTTCTCTACTCTTCTGCATCGCTTATGTTTCGACAGAATGTATGCAATAAGAGAATCAAACCCCTTGTCTTTAGAGACGATGAAATAGTGTGAGGATGGTTCTGTTGAAAATAATTCTCCAAGTACAAACGAGATATGAAAATCAAGTGCGTTGTGTCCATTACCGGTTCTTTGGATCCATTCAACATGCTCACCAAATTTTTGTAATTGTGTTACCATGTTAGTTGGACAGTGTTTTTGATGCTCTCCAAGAAAAATCTTAAGGTAGACATTTTGATTAATTATCGAGGCATAATCATGTTCCTGAACATTTTCAAAATCGATCAGAATGTAAATTTTTGTCACATAGTATCCTTTGATGACTGGTACTACTAAAATTCTATATTCTGGAATGATGGAAAACAATATTCAATAAAATTTTATATTCGGGTGCACAAAAACTTCATCATTAAAAAAAGAGGTCCGATAATATACCGGACCTCCTTCTCAAACAACCATTACCTTAACGCTTGACAAATATTTACTTATTTCACCATAATAACACGATCAGCTCTGTCTGTCGCCTTTTTAGCGATTGATCCCATGTCAAGAGCAATCTCGTGAACACCGCTGTTGTCAGCGTAAAACACAGAACGTTCCGCAGGATCAATGCTTGCGAGATAGATACCATCATACTTGAGTTCAACGATTGTTTCTTTGTCATAGCCATTTTTTGTCACGGTAACTGTATGTGTACCACTCTTCAGCAGGCGTATTCCCCAGTACTCTTCAACCGGCTTACTTGTTGGACCGCTTACTGTGCCAAGATTTATTTCACTGCCAATTTCGTAACCATAGGTGTTACTTGTCACAATAATAAGTTTTGTCTTAAGGCGCCAGTAATCTCTGTCGTAGGATACTATTGAAAACATATAGGCGTAATCAAAGTAACCATCACCATTGATATCGGCTTTGACATATGACGGAATATTATTTCCATCTTTGACAACATCAGTAGGGTAGAGTACATAGCCATACCGATCAACCGGAGGCATACTGTAACCGTTAACTCTGTCCGCGATCAGTTCCCGTACAGAAAATGGAATATCCACATAAGCGTTGACATAGAATACTGGTGGCGGGTCTGTAACTACCACAACAGGTTCATCTTCGATCTCGATACTTGAAATAAGATCAAGCTGGCATCCTGTAAACATCATGGCTGAAATGGTGAGTAGTGCTGTTAGTGCTGGAATACGCATGATTACCTCTTTGTTTGTAAAGTATTTCGGTGGTTGTTTGATTTGTTGAATGTGCGAGACCGGAAATGTTCTGTCCGGCCTCTATGGTAGAATTATCTGACACGTTCTCTTTCGGTTACTTTGATTATCGGAGCATTATTGTTACTATGAACGTCAGAGCGTTTGTAAACCGGTGCAGTTCTTTCTGTATATGTGTGACGCTCCACTACGGTGTTGTTACGATTTGCCGGTTCATGATGATATGATTTTTTTTCATAACGGTTGTATGTTTTTTCATGGGGTCTGTGTGTGTTGTTATCATAGTTGTAGTACTCATATCTGTGTGTTATCACCGGTGATCTTCCACGGTATCTGTCATCACGATAGAAATAGGTGTAGTGTGGATTATGATTATTGTCATAATGACTGAATGTACGCTCCCAGTGATTGTGGTGATGTTTCTTATGTGCGACGTAACGTCCATGATGTACCATCCAGGGTCCAAAAACCCAGGCACCGTTAAATGGGGTAAAACGTACTTCTCTATAGTGTAACACACGTACTCCGTGATTAATAGTCCACTGATATTCTAAAGACATACGGGCATTTACATCACTGCATTCACGTTCTTCAAACCAGGGATCATCAACGAAGACGATATCCGGGGTTGATACAGAAGCGCTGACTTTTACTTTTACATCTGCCAGAAGCGTAGCAGGAATCAGAAGTGCGATAGCGATGGTAAGGATTGTACGGTTCATGATTTTTCTCCTATGTTAAAGGTATCAGTTTATTTACATTCTCGTTTTCAAATCTGCTATATAGACGCAGACTGATCATAAAAAACGCTCACACATTTAATTTTTTTTTAGAAATTGTCATAAAGAATAATTTTACTACCAGATTTAAAATGTTTAAAATTAATGTGATAAGTGTATTGCAAATCATTTTTTTTTAGTGTAAAAATAATTGTTTGAATGTTTAAAGAAGTAATCTCGCAAATAATTCTCCAAATAATTATATTATAGCTCTCACAAGGGTCGTAAGTATTGTTTATAAACATACAGCGTCTGTTTGTTTGGGGAACAGATTCTGTTGAGTGCTGTAGAATTGATGTTGAATACTTTTCTGGGTAATGGTACAATCAAACTCTATTACTCCATCAATAATGACAACTTTGAGCTGGAAGCGGAAACGTGAAACAAAAAGAATTGGCATCAGGTAAGACATCATCAAATTCACACACCAATAAGAAAAGTCTGAATATCAAGCCTTTCAAGAAGATACTGGTTGATATTGAGCTCTATGCACTGATCAATCTTCTGATGGTGTATGGTTTTCTATTTTTAACAACCGATTCTTCAATCGCAATGCTTGGGGTATTCTGGGTTAGTATGATAGCATGGCGTGGTGGTTTGTATGCTGGCCTGATAGGAAGTTTCTGTATTTACTTCTCCAATGCAATTGCAATGAGCATTCCACCTCATCAAACTATTGAGATGACATACTTTTTTGACAACAGGATACCAGGATTTGTAATCGGTCTGGGGCAATGTGTTGTTGCCGGAATTGTTGTGGGATATATTTCTGTACTGGTTCATCAGCTTCGTGAGGAAATACAGTTACGGCAGAGGATTCAGAGGGAGCTGGAGCAGAATATTGAGGAACTGGATGCATTCGGAAGAACAGTAGCACACGATCTGAAAAATCCGCTTATGGTCATCAATATGTCAATTGAATCGCTTATGATGGATTTTGAGAATAGTACCGATGATAAGATAAAACGTAAAATGTCGTTTATCAATAATGGTACTAAAAATATGGTGAATATCATCGAGTCAATTCTGCTTTTGGCAGGAATTAAAAAAATCGATCCGGCACAGTTCAAAGAATTCCCTATAGAAAAATGTGTTAATGATGCACTTTGCAGGCTTGAGTATACAATCAGTTCTGCAGGGGCAACAGTTATTAATAAAACCACCTGGCCATCAGTGGTTGGTTACGCTCCGTGGATTACGGAAGTATGGGTGAATTATATCAGCAATGCGATCAAATATGGTGGCAATGCATCACTACAGATAAAACCGGTTATCGAACTTGGTTTTGACAAGGTGGCAGTAAATTCAAGGCCAGGTGTGGAACAATATCGTTTCTGGGTACGGGATAACGGTGAGGGAATTGCTGCTGATCAGGTCGCGACGTTGTTCAAGGAGTTCTCACGTCTTCACAAAAGCGATAAAGAGGGACACGGTCTTGGTTTGTCGATCGCCAAATCCATCATTCAAAAATCAGGCGGTGAGGTAGGGGTACAGAGTAGTGAGAACGGTTCACTTTTCTATTTTACTCTTCCATCAGCGTTGAATTCTGCTCCATTTAAATAAGCTTCAATCATAATTTTCCGGTCAGATGATACTACTTGAAAAATTAAAAAGTACAATTGTAGCATAACAGTAGTACATCTAACGATCGGACTGTATATGAAACTTTTAAAAAAATGTCTTTGGTATTGTGATTTACTACTTCACGCAAAAATTATACATGAAATTATCCGCATAAGAATGCACCGCTCAGAGGGTCTTCATTATATAGTACCCATTCATGTAGAAAAAGAGGATACAGACAAGGATAAGCTCATTCAAACGAAAATAAAGCAGTATTGCGATTTCTGGTTGATAGTATGTCGTCTTTTAATGTATCCGGATAATTGTTATTATCGCAGCACCCTGTTATGCACAGTGCTGAGAAAAAGCGGGTTTAATGCAGTATTAAACTTCGGTTCATCAAGTGAGAAATTATACCAGGGGTCAAACCTTATCTTTTGTGGCAATTGCTGGGTTTCAATTGAGAATGAGGGGATGGATAAAGGATACGCATTTGTAGTTCAGTATCCTTGATTGCATGGGAATTGGGATGAGATTTATTATTGAAATCTTTTCCTTCATTCAAAATGTAATTGTATTAAGATTCTACATTTTATTAGCAAGATGATCTCTGTAATTTGTAATAACCTGGTAAATTAAGAGTACCTCGCTGAAAGTAGTATTGGATACAATGTCCACGCACACTTACAGGAGGTTGCGTCGCCTGTTTACATTAATTCATCCTTTGTTTTTGCATACAATAGCGCATTATAAAATTTACCAAAAATATTTATTCTGTTTTTTAACAGACCTTCTTTATGATAATTGCATTTCTCTGCTACGCTAATACTGCCTATGTTATCTGTAGCCATAATAATTTCAATCCGTTCAAGCTTTAAATCAAAAAATCCTGTTTTTTCCAAAAGAAGTACAGCTTTACTTGCTATTCCTCTGTTCCAATAACATTCATCAATAAAATAACCGATTTCACCTATGTATGTCACATGCTGATTGATTTTAATGCCAATTGCTCCAACTATGATATTGTCAAATGAAATTGTATAATTATACTCGAAATTATTTTTTCGTTTAGTAGGATTCATCATAAGAAATTTTTTTTCATCCTCAACTGATGATGGCCTTACAGGAAAATAGAGGAAATTATCATTGTTTAATATTTCATAAAACCTTTTTGCATCACTTACTCTTTGAGGCCGTAATTTTATTTCAATCATGTAGTATTCCTCTTTTATTTCTGTTAACCGGATCTATTGTGTCGTCTTATCAGACAGGTTTTTCTTATGAACATCAATACTTCTGTTTCCCATTTCCGTTATCACTATCTTGACAATTAAAACGATACCAAGAAATAACGGGAAAATGGAAAAATCAAGAGAGCCGGCCAGACGACCAAAAAGTGGAGGCATTATCGTAATACCAATGTATGCGCTTGACATTTGCATACCTATAATTATCTGTGAATACTTACTGCTGAAATTTTCAGGTGTTTCATGTATCAGGCTTGGAAATATCGGAGCGCATCCCAATCCAATTATAAAAAAGATTAACATAAGAAAAGAATCCAATGGTAACAACAGTGCCGAGATACCACAGGCAATAATCCACTGTCCTAAACGGACCATTTGACGATTGGAAAATTTCATTGACAGAAAACCGGAAATGAAACGACCCACTGTTATTCCGGTATAAAATAAAGCGATCCATCGTGCTGCATTTTCAGGTGAAACGTTTCTTTTGGTAACAAGATAGCTTGATCCCCACAGTCCAGTAACTGCTTCTATGGTACAATAACAAAAAAACACAGTGAGCATGTGTTTGAGTCCCGGTAAACCAAGTAACGTTCTGTAAGTTACTGATTTATTCGTTTTGGTTACTGCCTGATATTTCTGTGCAGCATTTTTGCTCCATAATGGAAGTGAAATGAGTAATACGATAACAAGACAAAACTGTATAATGCCAACAGTACGATACCCTTGAGTCCACGTATTACCATTTACCAGATATGCAGACATAATTAAAGGGCCGATTGATGCTCCGACGCCCCAGAAACAATGAAGCCAGTTCATGTGTTTTGCTTTGTAATGTAATGCCACATAATTATTGAGTGCTGAATCTACAGTACCAGCCCCTAAACCAAGAGGAATTGCCCAGAAACACAATAAACCAAAATCATGAGACAGAGAAAATCCTATAAGGGCAATTGATGTCATAAATACACTGATAAAGGTGATGATCCCGGTTCCGATACGGTTTATTATTTTTCCGCTGAATAAACTTGACACAACAGCACCACCCGCAATAATCATTGAGATAATTCCGGCATAATGCAACGGCACAGAGATGTTTTTGTACATTGCAGGCCATGCCGAACCAAGTAATCCATCCGGTAATCCCAGGCTGATAAACGATAAGTAAATTATTAGTAGAAGCAAGGTTGAAATCATTTATCTGGACTCCTTAAAAAATTGAAAATTCATTTCTGTTCTGTGTCGCATTTTTTTGATATATCACAAAGGAAAAATGGAATATGGTGACCCTTCGGTATTTATTAATCAGATCACTGTTCGTTATTGAATTTATTTTAAAGATACCTGTTAAAGCAATAGCATAAACAATTATTACTTTCCCTGATGATAACGTTTCATAATAAAAAAGGTAATCAATCAACAGAAAATGCTTCACCGGGAAGCATTTTCCTGAATGAAGAGGTAATGCTGTTGTACCAAACTTGTATAAGGTTTCAAAACCAGGAAAAGTTGCTAAAGCGACTTCGAAAACAGCATTGATCAGCTTAACATATGTAGCTGTGTTTCAACTGAATGGTTTTCGTCCTGATTTATATTATATACCAATGTTTCAAATAATTAATTGTCTGAATGGTGATGGAATAAAATATTTTATGTAAATATCAGGACATTAAATCGGGAAATTATAAATAACATGTTCTAAGGCATACTACTAACTCTCTTGATACAACAATACTATGAGTTAAATTACTCCAATAAAATAACTTTCAGCAGGCTCACAACATGTTGCAACGTTATCGTATTGCAAACCTAATATATGGGCCGGAATGTTATTACTTCCATCGAAAGGGGATAAAATGGCAACGTTTGATTTTGGAAGAACTGATACATCACCGGAAAATGCCGGCTATAGTCTATCGAGGCTTCAACTTTTGAGTGATTACTATAGTGCTCTGATCGATTCAGGAAAAGTCCAGTCCGCAGGTTTTCTTTTATCACGTAAAGGTAAAATTTTTGCGCATCAGGCAACAGGAAAACTTACTCATAAGGAGAATTCACCTGCAATCAAGTGTGATACACTTAAACCTATCGCATCGATTTCAAAGATGTTCACTGCAACGGCAATTATGAAACTTATTGAGGACGGGAAACTCTGGCTCGGGCAGCCTGTAAAAGATATTATTCCCGAATTTAATACTCCGTTACATAGTGGTATTTCACTGTGGCATCTTCTCACCCATACTTCGGGGCTGCCGGCAGATCCGGGATATTTTCAGGAACCCTATCCGGTACAATGGTTTGACCTCCTTGATCGTGATGATTGGGTGAAAGTGATACTTTCCGGTCCTCTTCAGGCACAACCGGGCGAACAATGGAATTATTGCTCGATGGGCTTTGCGGTTCTTGGTGAAGTAGTCAGCCGTGTATCAGGAATGCATTTCAATGACTATGTTGAAAAAGAGATTTTTGAGCCATTAGGTATGACACGGACCTTTATGGAACCACCCGAGACGCTTAGAAACGAGATCAGTATTCGTAATGATAATGACATTCAGGAGCTCGCAGAGTGCTCAATACGTCAACAAAATCGCCCTCCCAGAAGTGGTGGTGGTGCCTTTTCGACGATGTACGACTTATATCGTTTTGCTCAGTGTTTTCTCAATGGGGGAACACTTGATGGTGTCCGGATTATCGGGCGTAAAACCGCTGAGGCAATGACCCGGAATCAACTGGAAAATGTCCCATCATTCCATTGGGGTGCAAAGTGCAAAACGTATCGTCAGGGACTTGGCTGGGGTTTCTTCGCTGATGGGCCAACTGTATCACCAGGCACGTATAACCATGAAGGGTGGGGGTGGTGTGCACTGTATAACGACCCTGAAGAGCAATTTACCTATGTCAGTTTTGTTGCAGATTATAACGACTGGAATCCCGATATACAGGTAAAACCACGTACAATTGCATGGTCGGGTATAATCTGAAAATAATGATACATAATGTCAAGTCACAATTGAGAATGCTGAAGGCGGTCGCACTGGTGACCTACAAAGAGTGGGCCGCTTATCGTTCTCATATGCTGTTATCGCTGGTCGTTGGTCCGGTCTTTTTCCTGGCACAGGTATTTATTTGGACTGCTGTCTATGCAGGCCGTGATGAGCTGGGTGGATTTACACTTAACCAGATGCTGCTTTACTTTGGGGCAGGTTCAGTAATCTACTATCTTATTATGGATTTTGCTGACTGGAACCTTCAGATGCTGATCCGTACGGGTAAATTTCTCACCTATGTTCTTCGTCCAATGCCACATCCGTTTTTTGCATTTTCTCAAAAAGTCGGACATCGGATTCTGGGCTTTATCTTTGAATTTATTCCGGTGTGGCTGATCTTCTTATTCCTGTTTCATGTCAGACTTATACCTGTCAAGCCCATCTGGACTATTGTATCGGTCCTGTTTAGTTTTATTATCATGTTTCTGCTCAACTATTCTATAGGGATACTTGCATTCTGGCTGACCAGAACCGATGGAATCCGGGCACTGATACGGCTGTTTCGGGACCTGATGGCTGGGGTTTTTATACCACTTTCATTTTTTCCGGATGCAGTACAGAAAATACTGTTTTTTCTTCCATTCCAATTTGTTTCCTACGTTCCTGCCAGAGTGTTTCTGGGTTCTTATAATCTGGCCGGGTGGAATTTGTCTATTCCGGTAATTGTAGGGATACAGGGATTGGCGGTTATCGGTATGCTGATTTTTACTGCAATTCTCTGGCGGTTTGGGATAAAACGGTTCACCGGAGTAGGGGCATGAAATATTCAACGCGGATTCTTCTGGGACGTTCTTTAAAAGTATCATTTGCTGAACGGGCTGCTTACCGGGGTGATTTTCTTCTTAGTTTTTCGGTGACCTTTCTGCTTGAGCTGATAACACCGCTTGTAACACTGTTGATTTACAATTCGGGTACAACTTTTCCTGGCTGGACATTACAGGAAGCGCTGATGATTCAGGCAGTATTTCTGATTGCACGCGGTGTTGCGTTTCCCCTTTTTTTCGGTATGGTATGGATCGTTTTCGAACAGGCCAAAGAAGGAACATTCGAGATTACGTTGCTCAAACCACGTTCTCCGCTACTTCTTACCATGCTGAAAGGTATCGACATTGAAGGTGTCGGAAGAATATTAGGAGGAATTCTGCTGTTTCTGTTCACACTTAAGGGACTACCGATTCCGGGGATTCATGCGTGGCTGCTTTTTCTGGTTCTTCTGACACTCTCGGTGATGGTACTTTTCGGGTTTGCTCTGATTCTGACTGCCAGTCTTTTTATCTGGATCGGTAATGGACGGGTGATAGAACTACTCGAATCGATTCTGGTGTTTTCACGCTACCCCGGTTCAATCTTTGCATCACCGGTGCAGTGGATTTTTGCTCTGGTGATACCGCTATCAATGATTGCGCTCTTTCCAGCAGAAGCACTGATAGGACGTTCTGACCCGAAAATGTTTTATTCAATCCCGACAGCATTTGTTTTTTTTGGAGCAGGATATCTATTCTGGAAGTGTATGATCCGCAGATATGCCGGAGGTGGGGGATGAATAAACGCCCCCACCTGCGCATAATGCCGAGCGACATTCTGGTCCACCGACCATTTCGATGCATTTCCCGCAGCTTTATGCGCGGGTGGGGGCGAGCGCAAAAGTATGCCGCCACCTTGTATGTGTAAAGCCAACAGTATTGAGGAGAACGATCAATGCAGATCAACGTTAACGGACTTTCCAAAGTATATACAACCTTTCATCGGGGAAGTACGTTCAAGGAGGTTGTGAAGAGCATTTTCAAACGTGAACCTATTGAGATACATGCCCTGAAAAGTATCAATTTTTCCATTGGTCAGGGAGAGCTTGTCGGGTTCCTGGGACCAAACGGAGCCGGGAAATCAACGACACTGAAAATTCTTACGGGTGTGCTTTTTCCATCAGCAGGGGATGTCTCGGTGATGGGGTATTGTCCTTGGAAACAACGTCAGAAATATGTGGCGCAGATCGGTGCTGTATTTGGACAGAAATCGCAGCTGGTATGGGATATCCCTCCTGTGGACTCTTTTATGATGAATCAGGCAATCTATCGGATTCCCGATGACCAATTCCGTAAAACCATGGACCGCTTAACCGATATGCTTGAAATACGGGATCAGATAAAACAACCAACCCGCAGCCTTTCGCTTGGCGAACGGATGAAGTGCGAATTTGTAATGGCTATGCTTCACAATCCGCGAATTGTATTCCTTGATGAACCCACGATTGGTCTTGACGTAATCGCAAAGGATCGTGTGCGGGAGTTTATTCAGGAGATGAACCGGTCGGGTGTTACATTTATTCTTACTACCCATGATCTTGGTGATGTAGAACGGCTTGCCCGCAGGGTTATAATCATTAACCATGGTGAGCTTGTATACGATAATGAAATCGATGCGCTTCATCGTCATTTCGGTGCTAAAAAGATTCTCACGGTAGCAACCAAAAAGAACTGTGATATCAGTGAACGCCCCGGTGTTACTGTCCTTCGTCATTTGTCACCAACTGATCTTGAACTTGAGTGTGATACAGGTATTGTCGAACTCCCATCACTGATCGGTGAAATGTCAGACCGTTTTGGATTACGAGATCTTTCGGTTCAGGATCTCCCGATTGAAGAGGTGATTAAAGAGTTGTATGCTGACAGGAAGGGGAGATAGCCTCACCCCCCGGTCCCCTCTCCGCAAGCGGTAGAGGGGGAGTGAAATAAATGTTTACCTTTTTGTCCGTTTGCTTATCGCAAGTTGTCTGAACCTTGATTTATATGATTAGTATGATAGACATGATTATATTCAGGAGTAAGTACATTTTCATTTGTGAAATAATACAACAAGAGAATTAAATGATTAACAAATTAAGAGTTGAAATTTATAGTGGCTGTGTATATCTTCGCTGAATGAAAAAACATCCATTTTCTTGATCCGGATCAAGGATTGTTACTGATTAAGAATGCATATTTATATCAGAGTAATGTTTCAAAATCAATTCAATACCTTACCAAAGGAGTTACTATGATCCGGTCTTTTGCATACGCAGCATTTTTTATGATTTCTGGTTTCATTTTCCCCACATCAGTATCAGCCCATTGTGATACATATTCTGGACCTGTTGTCACAGATGCGAAACGAGCACTTGAAAAAGGTGATGTTACACCAGCTTTAAAATGGGTTAAAAAGGATGATGAAGAGAAAATCAGGATTGCTTTTAAGAAAACCATCGCTGTTCGAAATAGCGGTCCTGAAGCGAAAGAACTTGGCGAGAACTATTTCTTCGAAACACTTGTCAGAATACATAGAGCTGGTGAAGGAGCACCATATACGGGACTGAAAGATGAACCTGCAGAGCCAATTATTGAATTATCCGACAAAGCACTTCAGACTGGTAATATCGATACTTTAGCCAATAAAATCGCAGCTCATGTGAAAGAAGGGATTAAGCAAAGGTTTACAAAAGCATTTTCTGATAAAAAAAATGCGGACAAAAGTGTTGATGCCGGAAGAGAATATGTAGAGGCGTACGTAAAGTATGTACATTATCTCGAAGGAATACATAGCGCAGTAATGTCAAAAGGGGAACACCACAACGAAAAATAAGAATAAGAGACTCAAGACGAGGATTGAGTCACACCATAACGCTCAGGCATGATTTACAATAAGGGTACCTGACATTGAGTACCCTCCCAGATTTTTACCATTTATAAGTAGAAAATCCTTATATTACAATTGTGAGCCATTAAATAGTAATGGTCACTGATCATACTATTTTTATTAACCTACGATTTTTAACAAGGATTACCCATGAATAAGTTGTGTTTGTTAATCGCGTTCATACTACCGATTACATTATTGGCTGCTCCAAAATACCCTTTTCCGCAAAATGCAAAGTATCCTTATGGTGTTCAACCAACGTCCATTAATAGTGATGTTATTCAGAATTATTATCAGAAGTGGCTACAGGGTTTCTATGAGGAGAGTGGGGATAAAGCGCGTATTAAATTTGATACACCATCACTTACCGTGAGTGAGGGAATCGGTTATGGAATGCTTATCATGGTCTACATGGATAATGCAACCAATAATACACAGGCAAAATTCGACAAACTCTGGAAGTATTATAACAGTTTCCTGAATAATAATGGTTTGATGAACTGGAAGATTAATGGATTCAGCGGAGTTGCATCAGATGGTAAGAATGCCGCAACGGATGCTGAAGTAGATGTTGCAGTCGCATTAATCGAAGCATACAAACAATGGGGTGATGAGAAGTACCTTAATGATGCAAAAGCGTTAGTGCAAAAAATCTACCAATTTGAGGTTAACTCAAATGGATACCTTAAACCGGGTGATTCATGGGATTCCAAGAAAAATCCATCATATTTCAGCACCGCAGCGCTGGAACTATTCAAGCATGCCGGTTCACAGGATTGGGACCGGGTAAAGAATAATTCATACAGCTTACTCAAGAAATGTGCAAACGCAACTACCGGATTAGTTCCCGACTGGTGCGATGAGAATGGTTCTGCGCTGGCTTCCTATTACTATGATGCAACGCGTACACCTTGGCGTATCGGTTGGGGATATGTGTGGTTTGGCCATAGTGATGCAAAAGGTTTCTGTTCAAAAATTGCATCATGGATCACAACTAAAACAGGTGGTAAAGCCAGCGCTATCATTGACGGATACGAACTTGACGGCAGGAATAAAGGACAAGGGCCGACATCAGCCTTTGTGGGCGCATTCGCGTGTGCAGGACTGGTTGATGCCACTCATCAGGCGTGGCTTGACAGTGCTTATGCTTTGCAGGTGTCTCTTATCAGTAAGGATGAATCATATTTTAATTCATCACTGAAATTAATCTATCTTCTATTGTTAAGTGGCAATATGCCTGATTTCTGGACAACTCAACCCCAACTTCAAAAATTTTCCTGTACTGTCACTATTCAGCCGCAGGCATCAGGGACGGTAACCATTTCTCCATCCGGAACTGCATTTGCAAGCGGAACAGAGATAACACTTACTGCTAACAGTACCCAGAATTATAAATTCGTTAACTGGAGCGGTGATATAAGCGGTACCGATTCAATAAAGAAAATCACTATTACTAAAAATATGAACATTTCTGCAGTTTTCACCCAAAATACAGCCGTATTTAAAAACAGTTTATATAACAGAAACTCTTTGATTCCATCAATTTCGACCGCAATGTTTAACGATAATCAATCAATCCTTGTGAATTTACCTACGGCTGGTAATGTAACGGTGAAAATCTATGATCTTGCAGGTAAATCAGTCTTCAATGCACTGAATACATATCGAAATGAAGGAACATCGTTCATACGGGTAGACAGAGTTTTACCCAATGGAACCTATTTTGTTAAGCTTGAATCGGGTATTGGCTCTGTTACAGAGGAATTAAAAATAAATAAGTCCCGGTGAAGTAATTTCCTCCATTACCGGTTAATAGTAAATGTATGATTCTTTACACTTAAAATTGCCGTATTGTCTACGGCAGTTTTATGTGAAAGTGACAGAATAGAAATGTATGCTGTTCGGTTTTCCTTTTTGTTTTCTATTCCGTTATCTTTCTAAATTGGCAGCGCATAAGGTACATTTCAATTCGGTTGGTCATGTCTCTCTGGTGTGTCATAATCATTGTTCTTACGTAAAGTAATATTGAAAAGATTCTGCATTCGTAAATCAATATCAGCTATCTCTTCGGCACATTCTCTTAATTCATCCGAAATTGATACGGTTTTCCTGTCTTCCAGTTTGTAATGAAGTTCATGTTCGAGTGATGCCCAAAAATCCATGGCAATAGTGCGTATCTGGATTTCTACATTTACAATTTCAACTGTTGTCGAAAGAAAAACCGGTACTGTAATTATATGATGAAGTCCCCGATAACCATTTGGCTTTGGATTCTTTATATAATCGGAAGTGTGGACAAGCTCAATATCATTCTGCGACAAGAGCAGACCGGAGATGAGATAGATGTCATCAATGTATGAGCAAATGACCCGAACACCGGCTATGTCAGTCAGATTCTTGTGGGCGGAATCAACACTGAGTTCCAGCCCTCTTTTGTGTAGTTTGTTGAGAATACTATTGGGTGTTTTTACGCGTGTCTGGATAGTGTGAATAGGGTTTCTTTCCTTGCAATATTTAAATTCGCTGTTCAGTATTTCAAGTTTGGTGGCAATCTCTCGTGTCGCAGACAGGTATAAATTCTCTGTTACATTAAACTCCCGGATCATGTTAATAGTCACTTCTTCGGGCAACGGACTTTCATGTATCTTCTTGAAACGGTACGATCTATTGGCATGTTCAGACATAGGCATAAATTACCTCCAATTAAATCATTGTTACACATTGTATTGCAGTTGCATCAATGAATGATTAATAAAAATAACCATCCCGGCACCGATGATGTATAAAAATATCGGTAATGTATAATCCGCCTAAGCGGATATAACACACCCATCCTGAAAAAGTCAAATTGATACACCGCACTATTTTAGCAAAGTCCATTATATGATGCTTTCATCTTCTATAATATTTCGATAATATAATGAGTTAACACTATGTTAGTATTCATACCGGGATGTATAATATTGATGCATAATGTCATAGAGAAATTCGTTCTCAGAGTAACTTATCTGGGATTATTGAACTTTTCGCATCAGGTTATAACAATTTAATAAAGTTAAATCGTTTTTTTAATGAGGCTTAGCGTTTATTATGTTTCTGGAGGGATATGTTGTCAAAAAATTACTTCAGTATTAATCGTACCCGGCTTCTAAAAGCCAGAACACGGGACGAAGCTTTCAAAGAATTGATATCTCTTGTTGATGCGGAAGCTCACGGAATTGATCGGAACCAGATTTTCAATCTTGTTCAGGAACGTGAAGCAACAATTTCGACACGCTTACTACCGGAAATTGCAATTCCCCATGCACTTATACCCGGATTTAAGTTGACGCAGGCTGCAGTCGGATTTAGTCCGGATGGAATTGACTATGATACTACCAAGGTGCGACTGATCATCCTCATTGTTGGTGATGGTATTGAACATCTCAAAGTGCTGGCCCAGGTAGCTGAACGACTCAATGAACCTGAAAGAGTTGAAGAATTACTGAAAGCAAAAAGCATAAGGAAAGTCTATAATATTTTGAGCGGAGTTAACGTAGCCGCAAGATCAGGCAAACTGACAATTACTCAGCATACCGCTTCACGCGTGCTTCAAAAAGCCTGTGAACTTGCATCAGAGCTTAATGTAGCGGCTATTGTGTATCATGATGTCACTGATGGTTTACCACCAGTCAGTCTCAGTAAAATCCGGTGTGCATTCTATCTTGTATGTCCGGACCAGAACCTTTATCCTGATAAGTTGCCTGGTGTTACCGAAATCCTTCAGCTTCCTTTTGGTAATGTCAATCGCACTAGTCAAGCTGAACTGGTTCTTATCAATCTTATCTCTCGTGGACTATTAAAGAAAAACAGCAGTATTATCAGTGTTCTGGGAGAACCTGGCTCCGGAAAAATAGACGCTCTATTGATATCCGACACATCCAGGTTTGAACTTTTTTTTCAAGCTGGTACTAAAATTCGCCCTCTTGACATTGAACATCATGTCCTTGCACGAATCATTCAGATTGCAGGAGAACTGGCAGCTGAAGGAAGGGAAGGAAAACCGGTTGGTACACTCTTTGTACTTGGTAACTCTGAAGCAGTGCGAAAGTCCTGTCAGCAGATGGTAGTGAATCCCTTTGGTGGGTATCGTGAAGAGAATCGCAATATTCTTGACCCCGGCCTTGAGGCAACTATCAAGGAATTTTCAAAGTTAGATGGTGCATTTATAATCAGAGGTGATGGAGTTATCCTCAGTTCGGGAGTATTTCTGAAAGCTGAAAATAATCAGGAGTCACTTCTCAAAGGGTATGGAGCCCGCCATAATGCAGCTGCTAATATTAGTCAATTAACAGGTGTCATTGCCGTAGCTCTGTCAGAATCTACCCGTCGGGTCAGTGTATTCAAAGGGGGAAAGTGCATACTTTATTTCTAATAACGAGTCAATTAGTACAATACTTTTGCTTACCAAATATATGGAATCAGGCGGTTTCTGTTTTTTGCATATTCTGAATAGCCATCCAAAGAAAGAAGTGCTCTTTCTTCAATCCGGATTCTGAAGACTATTGACGGAAGTAGCAGGATCAGGAAAAGAACTACAGAGACAATATTAAAGTAGAAAACACAAATTCCACAAAGGGCCACTATCATCCCAGCATAGGATGGGTGTCTAATGTAGCGATAAGGGCCATTATCGATAATCTTATGATTATTAACGGTTCTTACGATATGAGAATAATACTTTCCTAATGTTCGAATTGCCCAAAAACGAAAAGAAATTCCACAAATTATCAAGAAACATCCAAAGATGTGAAAAATTGAGGGTGTAGTCCATAGTGAATCAAGCCATAAGGCTGACAGAACGGTTATACTTTGACTGAAACCATAGAATTCACGAGTTCCATTATCCGACACTCGTATCTCTTTCTCTTTATCACGTATGGAAATCTGAACCTCATAAAGCAACCAAAGAACCATGATTAACACAACTATAGTATCAGGGTTGATTAGAAAAGAATTCCAATACTCATCGGTACGAAGTATCCGACGAACGCCAGATGCAATAATTCCAAGTAATAAAAATGTCGGGAGAATTACAGAAAGAAGCCTTCTCATATTCTCTTCTCATTTACTTTTTGCATTGATTCGCTTATTCCTTTTCGAATGTTTTTTATATGTTATTTAGAAAATGGTCCGACTGATTAATGCAAGTAAACTGGAGGTTAGTTTTATATGATTCCGGTAGAATATCAAAAAGGACTATCCATATATATCATCTTCAATAATTATGATTACCTTTATGTCTGTAATCATTTCTCCTTTTTTATATACTTTAACACCATATAACAGATCGTTTTCAACATCCTGGTTTTCTTTATTTCCAGTCCAACAATAATATATTTCATGGTCATAATCATTATTACTGAATCTTACATTATTAGAAATCATCGCTCCATTGTGGGCTTTTCCGCCCCTTCTTTTGGGATATGGGGCTAGGGTGGCGTATTGAATTCACACAATAAACCTGCTCAAAGATAAGTCGTATAAATATATTTACAAATATAGAATGTATTTCATATAACCGAATAATAAATATCGTGAATGATTTAGATTATGTAAATTTACATTATATACTGTATACCTGGTTGTGTTTGTTAAAAAAGTTGTGTTTGTTACCAAAATCAGATTCATTTTTTGGGGACTATATATTACAATTACCATATTTATTACAATAAAAATGTATTGTTAGAGCCCGTTATCCATACTTTTATCAAGCAAATATTCTCTAGATGTAGTATATTTACATTTGAGTCCGAATTTTTTTCAATAGCGGCAATGTTTGGAAGTTCCTTCAGGGATAATGCGGGGTATAAAGGGGAAAATGTTTGATACGTGGGTGAAGGTACATTATTTGCTGTTGATGTATACCGGAATAACGGAATGCAAGCAGTACGAAACGCCATCCGCACCGGTTCTTTGAATTATTGGAACCTGCATGGTTCTGATTCAATAGTCATTCAATCAGGCATAGAGTACTGATATTTTAATTAATTTACACTCACAAATACTCCGTGATAAAGGATGTGATTATGATGAAAAAGTGTTTTTCCCTGCTCCCTGCGCTTCTTTTCTCAGCTGTGACTGTTTTTGCCGACAATCCAATTGTACAGACATGGTACACTGCTGACCCGGCCCCTATGGTGTACAAGGATACATTATTCCTCTATACGTCTCACGACGAGGATGTTACGGTAAATAACTTTTACAGTATGAACGACTGGAAACTCTTCTCCACTGTTGACATGGTGAATTGGACCGACCATGGTACTCCCGCCGGCGGGAAGACATTCAGCTGGTTCACCGACAATGCCTGGGCTCCACAGGCTATCCCCAGAAACGGAAAAATCTATTTGTATTGTCCGGTAAACAATAACAGCGGTGCGAAAATTGGAGTATTAGTTGCAGACAATCCGTATGGCCCGTTCAAGGACCCGGTTGGAAGAGCGATAGCACAGGAAGGGTCAATGGCCATCGATCCGACAGTGTTCATTGACGATGACAGTCAGGCCTACCTCTTCTGGGGTAATGGTAACCTCCGCATGGTGAGATTGAAAGAAGATATGATCACTCCAACAGGAAGCGTTACCTCCAGAATTCCGATGCAGGGATTTATCGAGGGTCCATGGTTCTACAAGCGCGGATCGCTCTATTACCTGGTTTATGCAGGAAGCGGAGAAAAAATAAGCTATGCGACCAGTAATTCCCCTACAGGTCCCTGGACTTTTAAGGGCGACATTTTTGGCAATCCTTCGATCGGTACTAATCATCCAGGTATCGTCGACTACAAAGGTCACTCATATTGCTTCTATCACAATGGTGCTTTATCGGGCAACAACAGCTTCAAACGTTCGGTGTGTGTCGAAGAATTCACCTACGGGGCAGATGGGAGCATTCCGAAGCTCTCCATGACCACGAAAGGACCAAACGCAATTGCAACACTTGATCCATTCAAGCGGGTTGAGGCTGAGACTATGGCTTATTCATCAGGGCTCAAGACTGAAGTGTGTACCGACAATGGGGGAGGAATCAATGTTTCGTCTATCAGCAACGGCGACTATATCAAGGTTAAGGATGTAGATTTCAAGGATGGTGTTACCTCGTTTGAGGCACGGGTAACTTCGTCGGGGAGCAACGCGAAGATCGAGCTTCGCCTTGACAGTCAGACAGGAACGTTACTCGGTACCTGTGATGTCTCGGGTGCATCTTCCTGGACAACCAAGACCTGTCAGGTAAGCGGTGGCAGCGGCAAACATGATCTGTTCCTGAAGTTCGTCGGCGGTAGCGGCGATCTTTTTAAGTTTAACTGGTGGAAGTTCACACCTAATGGAACTGCGAATAAAAATCTTAAATCGCCTGTAAATTCCACCAGACCTGGCAATCTCAAAGTATCATTTGTTACAGGTGTAAATAATGCTCTACTGCTTGATTTTTCACAACCGGTTCCGATGAAGAATTTGACAGTTGGTGTCTACAATCTCTCCGGCAGACTTATAACAACACTGTTCGCGGGGCAGACGCAATCTTCACATCTGGTGCTTCCACTTAACAATTCAGGAATACACACGGGTGTTTATATGATTAAAGTGTCGATTGACAATGTGGTTGTTCAGGTTGGGTCGATAACGATGCAATAATCTGATTGACTGGTTGTTGATTTATTGTTTGGTCAAAAACGTAGCGATGCGACGGAGCTCTTTGCTCCATTGCATCGTTTTGGCATGTTTGATCAGTGTCGTTTTATCATTTAAAAGACGAATCATTATTTATTGCTTTTCGTAAATACCGATATAGTAAAATCCGGCATAAGCTTCTTTAAAAAAAACCTCGTTCAGATTTTGCCTGAGATACTCCAGAACATTTCTGTCCAGATCGACACCGCTACCTAAACACGAAATTTTCCAAAATGGGTTCAACATCTTTATGAATGGATAATTTGAATATTTGAATCCAATGTAACCAATCCGTCCTTTTGATTTTACAGAATCAATCATTGTTTTAATCGTTTCTTTGTATGGCGAAATGATTTCTATTGCGAATGTACAAAGGGCAGCATCAAAAAGCCTTTCTTGACAAAAGTCCGGACCATCTAATTTGTAAATACTCATATTTTCCCAATTATGTTTTGCAATCCGGTTTCTTGCTAAATTGACAGTTTTTTCTGAATTGTCTACTCCGACTATTCTACCAGCTGGACCTATAGTCTTTTGAAGTAAAAGAAAATTTAAACCAGTTCCACATGCCATGTCAAGAACTGATGAACCAGCAGAAATGTTTAAATTTCTGATCAATGTAGACCGATAGGTAGAATTCTCTGTTGCTCTGCATATGATTGAATCAATCTCCCAGAAATAGGGGATTCGCGAAAATGCATTATACAGCTTCTCGATTATTTTATTCCTTGACATACTCATTATAGTACCACATTTCTATGTTTATTTGCTGGACAATTGGTGTTTCTGCATAATCTGTAAACAAAAGTAATAGTTTCAACAAATGTTAAGTAAAAGCTCGGTCAATCCACGATTTTTTCCGGATCCGGTAAAATATATTTATCTAACATTATAAATTACAACGTAGGAGTAACCATGCGCAAACAGTGTACTAACGATGGGCATCTGGTTGTACGTCACTTATCACCAGTTACTTCCCAACATGCACAACAAACTATCCACCTTGGACAAAGTAGTACCATCACCCTGGATTCTATATGTATTTTACGGAGTGTTTCTGAGGGGAAATGATGATGCTTCCCCGGTAGTTGTTTCTTAGTGTGGCAATCTATTACTACTATATAAAATTTCTGTTTGAAAGGGTGACTAATGGGAAAAAATATTGTTCAGAAGATTCTTGATGCACATATTGTTGAAGGCAAGCCGGTTGCGGGGCAGGAGGTCGGTATACGAATCGATCAGACGCTTACCCAGGATGCAACCGGGACAATGGCGTATCTTCAGTTTGAGGCGCTTGGATTTGACCGTGTCAAGACTGAATTGTCGGTGAGCTATGTTGATCACAATACGATTCAGGAGGGTTTTGAGAATGCCGATGATCACAAGTACCTCGAGACTGTTGCAGCAAAGTATGGTATCAAGTACTCCAAGCCCGGTAATGGTATTTGTCATCAGGTGCATCTCGAACGTTTTGGTGTTCCCGGAAAGACTCTTTTAGGTAGCGATTCCCACACACCGAATAATGGTGGTATCGGCATGATCGCGATTGGTGCCGGTGGTCTGGATGTGGCAGTTGCAATGGGCGGCGGTGCGTTCTATCTCACCTATCCGAAAGTGGTAAAGGTAGAACTTACAGGAAAACTACGTCCATGGGTTGCTGCTAAAGATGTCATTCTCAAGGTGCTTGAGATTTTAACAACTAAAGGTAATGTCGGTACAATGATCGAATACGCCGGTGCAGGTGTTGCAACACTCAGCGTTCCTGAGCGTGCAACAATTACCAACATGGGTGCTGAACTTGGTGTGACAACATCAGTTTTTCCATCAGATGAAACAACGAAGAAGTTCCTCGCAGCCCAGGGACGCGAACAATCATGGATTGAACTCAAGGCTGATCCGGATGCTGCTTATGACAGGGTGATCTCGATCGATTTATCAACTCTTGAGCCGCTTGCCGCATGTCCTCATTCACCGGGAAATATTAAAACCGTGAAAGAACTTGCAGGTATTGCCGTTGATCAGGTGCTTGTTGGTTCATGCACCAATTCATCATACAGAGATATCATGATTGTTGCATCAGCACTTAAAGGTAAAAAAGTTGCCCCGGGTGTTGCACTTGGTGTTGCGTGTGGATCGCGTCAGGTGCTGGAGATGGCAAGCAGAAATGGTGCGCTTGCTGATATTATTTCTGCTGGTGCGAGAATTCTTGAATCTGCGTGCGGGTTTTGTATTGGAAACTCGGTTGCTCCAAAAACTGATGCAGTATCGCTCAGGACATCAAATAGAAACTTCTTCGGACGTAGTGGTACTCCGACTGCAAATGTCTACCTTGTATCTCCGGAAACGGCAGTTGCTGCAGCACTTACCGGTACGTTTACCATGCCAACAGAGTACTTCGGTGTTTCTACTTATCCGTCAATTGATATTTCATCAGGTTTTATTATTGATGACAGCATGATCCAGGAGCCATCAAAAGATCCGAAGTCCATATCGATAGTCCGTGGACCGAATATTGGTGATCCGCCATCAAATACACCCCTTGACAATGCAATAAAGGGTGTTGTCGCAATCAAGGTTGGGGATAAGATCACAACGGATCATATTATGCCTGCGGGATCACGGTTGAAATATCGTTCAAATATTCCAAAGTACGCAGAGTATGTTTTCGAGCGTGAAGATCCGGAGTTTGCATCGCGCGCACTGGAAAATCGCAAAAATGGCATTCATAATGTGATTATTGCAGGAGAGTCGTATGGGCAGGGATCATCACGTGAACACGCTGCAATATGCCCGATGTATCTTGGTGTCAAGCTCGTGGTTGCGAAGTCGATGGAACGCATTCATAAGGCAAACCTTGTCAATTTCGGAATAATCCCCGCATATTTTGAAAACCCGGATGACTACGATTCATTTGGACTCAATGATCAGATTGAGGTTTCAGATATCCGTCAGTGTATTGCAAGCGGTATATCACCGGTACTTGTAAATAAGACAAACGGGAAAAAAGCCACACTCAAACTCGAATTGACATCAAGAGAGATTGATATGGTGCTTGCCGGAAGTCTTATTAACGCTACAAAAAATGCGAAATAAATGATTTGGCTGTTTGCTCGCCCTCTAAATCCCACCTCTGCAGGTGTTCCCAAGGGGCTCCCGCAGGGGACTTAGGGGGCGAGTGCTTTTGTGTCAATGTTAGATTCAATTGCGCTAATGATGATTAATTTACCGCTGTCAAATAACAAAAGAAATCCATATACTGTTATGTCAATTTTGTTTCCACTTCTGTCATCAGTGTGCTGGACATTTACGGCACTGTTTTTTGCAACTGCATCGAAGGCATCAGGGCCGCTTGTGGTTAATGCAACACGTCTTGTGGTTGCGTCGGTGCTGCTTTGGGGTTTTGCGCTCATCGTTGCAGCAGTTAATGGGCAATCAGCTATCTTTTGGGGATCACCATCACTGCTCTGGTTAATGCTTTCCGCGTTTAGCGGACTTATAGCAGGTGATTTTCTCTATCTGAAATCACTCTCATCGTTGGGACCCCGAAGGACTACTCAGCTTTTAACTATTTCTCCAATAGCAACAGTTATCATTTCACGGATTTTATTTAACGAGACCGTTGCACTGAAATCGCTTATTGGAATAGTTGTTGTTGTGGTGGGGTTGATACTTGCTGTAATGAACGAGCGGAAAGATTCTGAGAAAAAACATCGTGAACCGGGAACGTTTTCATATATGGGATATGCTCTTTGTGCGATGGCAGCGATATTTCACGGTGCAGGAGCATCTCTTGTGCGAAAAGCGTTTCTTGTTGATACATCAATAGATCCACTTGTCGCAGCGGCGTTCAGAATCTCGTCGGCTGCACTGATGTCAATTGTATGGATGGTGCTTGCGGTTAATATTATGGAAATTGTCAAAACAAATCCGGCAAGAAAATCAAGCCATGTGCAGATACCATTTTTTGCAGCAACACTGCTTGGTCCGGTTGTAGGTATGATATTTTACATAACGGCACTAAAAACATCTCCTGCGGGGATTGTTGCTGCATTGTCAAGTCTATCTCCGATCATGATTATTCCGGTAACGTCAATACTGTACAAGCATATTCCCGGTGTGCTGTCGATAATCGGAACGGTTGTTGCAGTCGTCGGTGTGGTGGTTATTAGTTTGTGAAACGAAGAAGTTTCACCCCTCCCGGCCCCCTCTCCATTGACATATAGAGGGGGTGCATGAAATATGAAATTTGATCCTTAATGTCAACAATACTGTCTGATATTAGTTTTAATTAATGTCATTGCAATGCTGTCAAAAAGATATGCATAATGTTTGCAGATCACTAAAAAATTGCGTTTTAAAAAGGCTACAATAACGTATGATTATGTCATTGCATATGCAAATAACAAAAATTGTTCTTTTTAATAAAACTTATGGACAAATTAGTTTGTTGCATTTATAATCTAGTAAAATTTCAGTTTGAATACATCTATGGTGAACCGCGACATGTGGCTTGCAACACGAAGTTTCACATTCTTACTATTCTACTACTGAAAATACTATTTATGTCAATAAACTAATTCTTGCAGGAGTTAATTAATGTCATATTATTAAAAAAGGCAGGCAAATATGAATTGTAGAAAAATGTTTTTACCAATCATCTTATTATGTACTGTTGTAAATGCCCGGACAATTCCCTCTCCATACGAGGTAGGAACATGGAATGGATTCCGCGATGCAGCGATAACGTATACCTTCGATGACGGGTACTCGAATCAATTTACAAAAGCTATTCCAATGTTTGATCAATTTGGCTATAAACTCACACTATTTACGGTGACTGAATGGGTATCAGACTGGACCGATTTAAAAAAAGCTGCGTCAAATGGTCATGAAATCGCTAGTCATACTGTTACACATTCAAACCTTGCTGATATAAATACTACAGAACAAAATAATGAATTAAGAAACTCAAAAGAGACTATTGAAAGCACCATTACTGGGCCGGAATGTCTTACCGTTGCATATCCATATTGTATTAAAAGTCACGACAGTATTACAGTAAAATATTACATTGCCGGGCGTGGTGGGCGCGGAGGAATAGAATCAAGTACTCCCGGATCATTTATGGATATTAATTCAATAGATTGTGGTAACACAGAATACTCATTAAATACACTTGATGATTTTAATGCGACATTTAGCAACGCAGCGGCATCAAAAGGCTGGTGCGTTCTTGTGATACATGGCATTGACGATGATGGCGGATATTCCCCATTGTCATCAACAACACTCAGTGGCAGTTTACAATATCTGGATGGGCTTAAAAGTAAATACTGGATTACAACATTTCTTGACGCTGCACGATATATCAAAGAACGTGATAGCATTACAATAAGAGAAATATCATCGCAGGAAAATTCATTTACAATTCAAGTAACAGACAATCTCCCTAACTCTATTTACAATGTCCCGATAACCATTCGAAGGCCGATTCCGGCATCATGGAGTACTGTATTTGCAGAACAAAACGGTAAGCGGCTGACTTCGTCGATAACATTAGTCAACTCGAATAGATACATCTCGTTTGATGTTGTTCCGGATAATGGTAATGTTATTATTAAACCAGAAAATGTAATACCCTCAACAAAATATGAGATTGGTACCTGGAATGGATTCAGGTCTGCTGCAATAACGTATACTTTTGATGACGGTTGCTCGAATCAGTTTAAAAAAGCTATCCCGATATTTGATCAGTATGGTTACAAGATGACATTATTTACTGTAATTGATTGGGTATCAGACTGGTCGAAATTAATAAATGCCGCTGCAAGCGGACATGAAATTGCGAGCCATACTGTTTCGCATCCAAAATTACGTAATTTGAGTTTAGCAGAACAAGATAAAGAACTGAAAAACTCCAGAAATAGTATAAACAATCGCATACCAGGACAAAAATGCATGACCATTGCATATCCGTATTGTATTAAAGGTGAAGAAAGTATTACATCAAAATATTATATCGCCGCGCGTGGAGGAGATGGGGTGATTGAATCCAGTACACCTGCATCATTCATGGATATCAAATCTTTTGATTGCGGTAGCGAGCGGTACGCATTAAACACCCTTGGTGCATTTGTAAAGACATTTGAAAGAACTGATGCACAGAAAGGATGGTGTGTTCTTATGGTGCATGGTATCGATAATGATGGCGGTTATTCACCGTTGTCATCAACGGTTCTCAAAAGTACTATACAGTATTTGAATAATAACAGTAATAAATATTGGGTTTCGGCATTCTCTAATACGGTACGGTACATAAAGGAACGTAATAATGCAGTGATAAATGAAATCTCAGCACAGGGAAACACCGTTATCATTCAGCTGACGGACAATCTGCCGGATTCCATTTATAACTATCCAATCACAATACGCAGACCCCTTCCGGCAGCATGGCAAAATGCATCTGCTGAGCAAAATGGTAAGCAGTTACCAATATCGATAACAAATGTCAATTCGGTAAAATACATAATGTTTGATGCTGTTCCTGACAATGGAAATATTGTTATTAAACAAAATGATAAACAATACAGTTTAGGTAAATCAATAGCTGCGAATTCTGTAAATGTAAATTATCAATTGACAAATTCACAATTGATAATGGAAACCGGTATGTTTTCAGGTTCACCATTCGACATAACTATATTTGATCTCAAAGGAGCTGTCGTTGCAAGGCATAGAGTAAATAATGCTAGCAGTAACACGGGAAGTATCACTTTACCTTTTGATGGTATCAACAGATCAAGTTCAATGTACGTTGTACGAATTTCAAATGGTGAACATGTATGGAGTCGTCAGTTGTTGTTAAAAAAGTAAATAATTCATATGTTGTATTACAATGGTCCGGGTAATTACGACATATCCATAGTCGGGTGAGTACCACGCATTTAAGACCATGGTAATTTCATTCTGAGTGGTAAGCTATCAAATACTGAGAATATGATATGTCAACCATATCACTCAATGAAAAGCATATTCTGTTGCAGATTGTAATAGAATATGCTTTTTTTTAGACATCACATTCAAAGAATATCCCCGGTATTATATATGGTGTTTATGTACACAAGTTGTGTACGTTTTATCGGAATTACTTAAAAAACAGGAAGTATTTCAATACAATTGCCTATATATTGCAATATATAAATCAGGTGATTAGTGCTATATATATGGTTTCTTTTCCCATTTTGCCACAATAGAACTGATTGGGGGATCAGTAAAAAAACATTCATTTTAAAATATTTTGTTTATATTAATAACAGGTTGTTTATTTCTTTACATACAATATAGTTAACAATCTAATAATTGGTTTTGATTTGTGATGATTATTAATTGTGCTTAATTGATACATTTTTACGTTTCAGAAAAAGGAGAAGCAGATGGTACGAAACAAGGCATCATTATTAGGAGGCCTTACCGTTCTACTACTTATGGGTATCGGGGGGGGGATGGCACAAACCGTGAACAAAAACACAACCGCTACGAATAGTGATGGTTATGACTATGAGCTATGGTTCGATAATCGCGGGAATCAAGGAACCGGAAGTATGACTTTGAAAGGCGGTGGAGCATATACCTGTAATTGGCAGAATGCTGAAAACTTCCTCGCTCGGACAGGGAAAAAGTGGTTAGACACGTCTAAGACTCATTCTCAAATTGGGGAAATGAAAATTGAGTATAATTGTCAGTATAATCCACAAGGAAACTCATACTTGTGTGTCTATGGATGGACCGTTTCTCCACTTGTGGAATATTACATTATCGAAAGCTGGGGAACCTGGGAACCACCTGACGGTGGAAATGGTGGATCAAAGGCTGAGATTTCAGTTGATGGTGGGACTTATAAAATGAAGACAGCAATGAGAAATAACCAACCATCCATTTTTGGAACATCAACATTTCAGCAATTTTTTAATGTTCGTAAAGGTAAAAGAACCAGTGGAACTATCTCAGTCAGTGAACATTTTAAAGCTTGGGAAAAACAAGGTTTAAAAATGGGTAAGATGTATGAGGTAGCACTTTGTACTGAAGGGTATCAGAGTAGCGGTAGCAATAATGTTACAAATTTTGTTCTTTCTATCAATGGCGTACCACTTGGGAAAACTCCGATACTTAATAACAATATCAACGTACAGAAGAATAACGGATTGGTAATATACCGTTCTGAGGAAGCGCTTAACATTTCAGGTAATACATTACTCAATCAGGATATGTCGAAAATTTCAATTATCAATCCAATGGGTAAAGTTTTCCAGCTTCAGAATGTTGTTCAGAATGGTTCTTCATTAACACTGCCAACATCAAATCTGCCATCAGGCTCATACATCCTGCGTAATGGCAACAAAGCAGTGCATCAGTTTGTAGTTAATCGATAAGCTTTACTATTCTTTGCACTTAAAAATACCGGAGTCATTAATAATGGCTTCGGTATTTTTTTTGCATTATCCTCATAATTTTATCTTGTTTTTATGCAATACTTATTCAACCGATGCCCGCTTGCCATTACAGATTTCCGAGTATCTCCTTTTTGATTTTGTCAAAAACAGATGTATTAACTATAGCTTCTATTGCTATTTTGGACAGATTGTATTTTTAATAATAATCAACGATGTATTTGGGTGGTGCAATTACAATACAGTAGTCGCTTTGAGTATGACTTTATCAAAGTAAATACGGGATTGAATTTTTGTGCCGTTGATACAAATGCGAAGATAATCGGTGTAATGATCGGCAACGAATTTACTGGATTAAATCAAAAGAGTACTTTGTCGACGAATTCTTCATAGATTATGCTTTACGGAAAAAGGGTGTTGGGCATTTGGTGATTGATGAAGAAATATCAATAATTCTAAAAATAATGACTATGAAAGTATGATTCTCAATACGGAAAGAGTATTTCCTTTTGAAAAATCTTATCTTAAAAAAAAGGATTACAGATCAAGTAGTACACTGTTTTGATGTTTAAAAAGCAATTATAATCGTTGTTTTCGAAATGCGTCACTGATATATATGGATATTTAAATAGAAAAAACCCTGTCTAAGGAGAATCCTGGACAGGGTTTAAATTGTAGATTTGTTAAGGTCGACTATGTAGTTTTACGAAATCTGCAACTTAACGCAACAGAACTGTTTTTGTCATTACAGATTTACCATCGTAACTCATTTTGTAAAAAACCATTTTCGAACCTGAAGTCATGGTATTGCGGGTAATTGAAAAATTACCTGTATTACACATGCCGTCAAATACTACATTGGTACGAACGCCATCCAGCGTGTATTCTTCGATGGTAACCCGACCGCTTTTAGGAATATGGTATCCAATGCGGACCGATTTGTCCTGAATAACTGCATTGATTCCAAATCCTGATGGATTGTTTTGCGCAATCGGTCTTAGGACTGGTGTTGAATTAGCACTTCTGACATTGATCTCATGAATAGACCACCAGCTCCCACCCTGTCCTTCTTCAACTACCAGCTTGATATATTGGGCTGTGACAACTTCCGGCAGTTCAATTACATTGAGTAAAGAACCTGAGTCGCTAAGGATAGGAGTCTTCATGTTTGCTGTGTCATTACCTGCAAAGACCTTTAACTTTAAAGGAAAATCAGAACCAGAGCCAGTTCCGTCGACAGTTATCTGATCAAATGATCGTGGATAGCCCATATCAAGAAGGAACCACATACCAGGTGACATAGCCGCACCAGATGCCCAGCGTGTTGCCGGATCATTATCGAGAGCACTGCTGCCACCTTCAGGTGCATTTGGAGATGCAGTCGATGAAGTCGCCATCCATCCGTCACGTTTAATCATGCTGCCGGGAGCATCCGGCGCAGAGAAATGCACAGTGACTGATTGAGACTTTGTGGTATGTGAAGAATCATCTGATGCTTTGGCATATAATGTAATATCTTCAGATTCTGAGTTTGTAAATGTGTAGGTTAACGGCGATGTCGTTGAACTGGTAAGAAGTTGATCTCCTTTGTACAACTCAATTTTTGTCACTTTGCCATCAGCATCTTTTGCAGTAACGTTAACAGTAACCTCACCACCCTTTGGTAGATAAATGTTGTTTCTCGGTGAAGTGATGGACACTGAAGGGCCCATGTTTTTTGCTTTACCGCCATTTGCAAAGTACATATGTGCAGCGAGGCCGAATATAAACGATGCATTATAATCGAGTGCAACTTCATTCATTACATAATCGTTGACATCATCTTTGAAGTCATCTTTGGTACCACCACCGACCAGTGCACCGATCATGCCATTAGCATTTCCGTCCCTATTCGGCTCATTAGCTCTGTGGTGTGGATGCTTCGGCGGATTACTGCCCCATCCGGTAATATAAGAACTATTTCTTGGGTTTTTGCCAAGGCAATAATCGATGATGAATGCGCCAAGTTCAGTATTGTTCTTATAACCGAGAAGACGATAAGCTGTATATCCAAGCCCAGCTTCACATGAGGCATACCGTAACGGAGCCCATGTATCCACAATTGGTAATCCTGCAGGTGATTTTCCTTGCGTAGCCCCGGCTTTGAACCATTCAAGATTAAAGACAACTCCGTTATAATATTTTTCGTTTCCAGTAATTTCTGCTAACTTGACAAGGTTGAACATAGTAACATCATCCCATGCAGGTGCCCATTTCTTCTGAAACGGATCATCACCCGGATCATTTTTAACTAAAACCCATTCGTCAACTTTTTCAAGATACTTGTCATCTCCGGTTGCTGTATACAACCAGATTGCACCCCAAATGACATCGTCGTAGTGTGAAGATGACTTGTAAAAATTACCACCTGCACCATCGGAGCTACGGGGGGACTTCGATGTTGGATCTGATGAAAGACCTGAAACTGCCATTGATTGAAGATCTTTTGCAGCATCGAGACATTTCTGTGCGTAGCTCTCATCAACACTTTTGTAGTTGAGATACATAAGCGCGAGAGCTGCCGCAGCTTCTCCACAAATATCTGACCCTGGAGGAGCTTTGATGATCAAACGATTGCTACTTGGCTGCTTTTCAGGAGATCCCCAATAACCATGATCTTCGTTACCTTCTCCAACCTGATAGACAAATGAACCAGATGTATGACAAGCGAGAAAGTAGTCGGTGAAATACTTCATCACACGCCAGTACCTATCTTTATGTGATGCAAACGACGATGGATATTCATACATTGCCCAACCGAGTAATGCAGCAGACCAGCACTGGGGAAGTCCGAATTTAACATGGTCTCCGGCATCATGATAACCACCAGGATACGCATCATTGGTATGACAGGCACCACGCCAGGAAAAAGCATTGTCCTTGCCGGCATCAGGTCCGCATCTGTTGGCGTCATAAAATTTCATAGCCGCATCAAGGGCACTTCCGTAATCGAAAGATTGTGCGGACACGTTCAATGTTGTGGCGAGGATTAAATACCCCAAAAGAACGTATAACTTCATAAAAACTCCTTAAACATTTAGTTGTGGGCGACCGCTCCGGCAGGAATGTATCGTAACGGAACAGTTCGCATTTATTAAATCTTAAAAATTCTACAGGAAAAATTTTACCGCTACATGATTGTCTGTTAATAAAAATTAACTGATAAATATTAGTGATACACTATAGTTAATTTGGTGTGCCTTATACATTATGTGGTTCATATACATTAAAATTCATTACTATACATGACCATTGTGTTCATTTCCATTTATTAACCAGTATGCTGATAATATAATGTACGCAGAAGCAAAAAGCACAACTTCTTTATGCTGAAAACAGCTTAAAAAACGATTGTTGATTGCTGTTTATCAAACTAAATGTATTGTTATACATGTCCTTTTTATTAGAAATTGACATCTGTTATGGTCTGTTTATTTGGTCATGAAAAACAAAGTGTTTTTTAGTCCTAAAGCGTCAATTAACATAACGCAATTATGCAACTAATCAAATTATGGTATTTGATCTGTTACACAATGTATTTTCGTCATATTTATGGTCATAGTAATCAATAGCACATTTCTATTTGTTATGAATGTTACTAAGAAGGATAATTATCATTCCGTAGTAATCTATTAATTATGTATGTAATTGGTCATCTGTCTAATAGGGGGGGGCGTTTTTATGGTGGTAAAATCACCTGCATTATTGCATAACAGGTATTTTTTTTGCGTAGTAATTGTTCTTGCAATGATACTATTTCCTGGCTGTAAAAAAAACACAATTGCGCTTACGTATGAAAATCATATTTCAATTGTTAATTCAAATGATACGATTTATTCAATATTAGGTAAAAAGCATTCAGAAAAACATTCTGATAAGCTTCTGGTAATACTTCAGGGATCCGGACAGGAATCTGTAAAAAAACTCATCGGGTATGGTGCTGAAGCGTCAATGTACGGATACGATATACTATTAATAAACAAATTCGCGTTTTACAACAAAGACCTGTACTGGCAGACAAATTGCTTTACAAGAAGGATCGATGATGTATGCGCAGTTGTAAATGATATCGTACATAATGTATATCATGACTCATTGAAGAGTGTTCTGTTGTTTGGCGGAAGTGAAGGTGGTGTTCTGGCTCCGCTGGTTGCCCGGAGGTTGTCGGTTGTTAAACAGGTGATAATCATGGGAGCCGGGGGATTACCTCAGTCAAAAGAATTTGAAATACTATTAAAGAAAGGATTCAAACGGGATCCGGATTTTTTTACCGCAAACGGAATAACCAATCTGGATGAACTCCAAAATAAATTCGATGAAATTAGAATAAGTACAGATACGTTACAGGGATGGATGGGGCATTCGTTTAAGTACTGGAAAATGGCTCTTGACGATACGACTTCATTTCATGCGCTTGCAAATATATCTATTCCGGTTCTTATTATTTCAGGAACTGAAGATGAATCATCGCCTGTTGAAAGTGCTCTTTTTGTTAAAAATCAATTGAAGGATCACTCAAACATTAAAGTTGTGACAATTGATGGTCTTAATCATTCATTCAAGACCGTTAACGGGAAAAATATGATGTCACAAATCTATAAGAATGAAATTATTCCATGGTGCAGAGACGTTGGTGCTTTTTAATGCGCGATTGTCAGAATTGTAAGTAGTTTAATGGGTATTAACCCCATTAATTTTAAGCCCGATAAGATAAATTTTAGTAAATTATGTGTATTGTTACTCTTTGAGCTGGTTCAAGTAAACATCTATCCAGCTCCCGATAGGCATAACGGGATGATCTGTCAAAAATAATTTCTGTCGTCATTCCAATGTAGAATCTTGACGAAGTTTAAATGGAGTTTACTGAATGAAATGTAAAAGATATACAGGATCCGGTTCTCTTCTGATCATCCTTATTACAGTAATCATGGTATCATCGGTTAGCAGTATTGCACTAAGTCAAAGTTATAATTACGCAGTTGTTTGCAGTGAGGCGGCATATTTAGACAATGGATGGAAATCGGTTGCTGATTCACTGGTAAAGAAACATACTGCAAAAGGGGAATGCAGACTGTTTAAGTGGAAATCAGAGGTGGGGGAGGTCAAAACATCATTAGGCAATTTTAATCCTGATTATGTGGCATTTATTGCAAAACCGGTTACTGAATGTAACACATCATTTATTGTCGCAGTACATCGTCTTTGCAGGACTCTTGACAGTGATCCATATGGTGATGCAATCTGGGGAATTGTCACCGGGTATAAAGCGGAAGATGCATTAAGAGCTGTATCGGAATCTCTGCATATAAAAACAGTTCTGGCTGCATCAGGTAACCTCTCGTATGAACCTCCTATCGAACGGTTTTATCAGGCTATCGGTATGACATGTGACAGTTATACAAAAACAGATTATCTGTTTAATGGAAAGCGCGGTAGTGTATATACCGAAAACAAACGTCCTGACAATGAACAGGATCGTATCAAAATCGTAAGCAAATGGCTCAACAGTGAATCCCTAAATATTTCCATCCAGGGAAAAGGAACTATTGACGGAGCGGTGGATTGTATCATTACTGGTGGACATGGTAATGTCAACCTCTGGCAATGTCATTACCCGGAAGCCGGTAGTGAGGGATACATGCGATCATCGGGGGGAAAATTATACGGATCGCCATACTCCGGATCTTCAATTGAGATCAATGCAAAAACTCCTAAAGTATATTGGTGTCTAAGTAACTGCCTGATGGGAAATCCGGACAATAAAGATAATGTTGTTTATGGCGCATTTGGAAGCGGTCGTGCTGTTCAGATGTTCGGGTTTATCATTAATGCTTCTGCCGGTGATGAATTTATGGCATGGGGTGTATATGACCGTGTGACAAAACGTGCAGGGTCGTTAACTCTTCCACAGGGGTATTTTCTTTCAAATAATAATGCACTTTTTGAAATACGGAACCCAGGAAATCTGATTAATACACGTCTGGTACAACCATTTATGGATTCAACTGTTTTTTATGGTGATCCCGCTGCTGATGTGCAATTTCATTCATTTGGAGATTCATCACATGCCTTTAAGACAGATATTACAATGGCCAATGTTAGTGACGGATTGACAGAATTTACCTATACCTACACCATGATTGCTCACGATCTTGAGTACGGTGAGGGGTACTGCTATCAGTTCCGGCCGGTATCACTGCTCCCGGTGAGAATAGATCCGTCAACGGTAGCGATTGTTAAAAATGAAGGGCACAAATGCGAAATAACGGATAATATGCTGCTATGGGAGATGCTTTCAAAGGGAGAAAAACTGAACAAGGGTCTGTCAAAGACTTTGAAATGGCACGCAAAAGTAACCGATATTAACACATCTGCTGGTAAAAGTGTTCAGGTTCCAAAGAAATCATTAGTAAAAGAAGAAATCCGTTGTATCAGAAATGGAGCCGTATGCTCTATCATGCTGAGTGGTTTATCTGATGATAACTATGTGTTATCGGTTATTGACCTTGCTGGGAAAACATACTTTTTAAAAACATTTTCAGCTTCAGTTAATGGAACCGCACTGGTTGTAATAGAAAAAACGTTACCCTCGGGAGTTTACTGCGGGAAAGTAGCTGGACCTCGTGGTAGCAATTCATTTTTAATTATGCAATAATTTCGTCTAAATTGAATCATTTAATGTAGTTACAGAAAAACCTGCTCTTCATTCTGGATTAACCATAGCATCTAATTGTTTGACAGGTTGAGCGCCTGTTTATTCCTGCACTTGACAAATTCACTTCTTCATTATTGTATTATTATATTCACAGAAATTATTTTATTGGAAAGGAAACATATGATACTTTACCCATAAGGAAGTAAGAAGTCAGATTGTAGCAGAGAATACTTCGACACAATTTTATTTCATAAAGATAAATATTTAAATTTTTATCAACAATACTTACAATGACAATAATCCGGGTCATTTTGATTTCGGATGTATTGTCATTTTTTTAAGTTATTTCGGGGAAGATGTAAGGTGGTATCTACTTCTAGGTTTAAAGAACTAAAAAGTTGGCACTTTTTTAAAACTGTTTATAACATCCACCCCGTACAAAGCGTGATGCATTAATGAAAAAAGAGAACCATACATTGACTAAACATAATCATGGATCTTTCCGTCATTCCGAAAAAAACACGCAGACTGAAAAGACACATGCTCACGACCGGGTGATGATGCCTCTTGCGGCTCTGGCTGTTCCTATGTACCTTGAAAATCTGCTTCGTACGCTTTTTTCAAGCGTTGATGTGTTCATGGTTTCAGCCTACTCAGAAAAAGCGGTTGCTGCGGTGGGACTAATTAATCAGTTTACGTTTTTTCTGATACTGGTCTATATGATGGTCGGTGAGGGGACAAGCACCCTTATATCGCAGTACCTCGGTGCACGCAAAATCCGTGAGGCAGGGAATGCTGGAATTGCAAGCTTTGTTCTCGGTACTGTTTTTGCAATCATCCTTAGCCTTGCAACTGTTTTTGGCGCACACAGTATTCTGGGACTCTACTCACTTGAGTCTGAAGTATACAAATTTGCATGGGAGTATCTTGTTATCTATGGTTCTGGTTCGGTTTTTGTTGCTTTCAATATTGTACAGGGAACCATTCTTCGCGCATACGGCTATCCCAAGGATACAATGTGGGCTAATATGATTGCTAATCTTTTTAACGTTTTCGGTAATGCTGTTGCACTATATGGTCTTTTCGGTTTGCCGGTAACAGGAGTTGTGGGAGTAGCCGTTGCGACTGTAGTAAGTCAGATGATTGCATGTATAATTCTTGCGGTAATGATAAAGATCCGTAAAGGGATAGTACTTCCCTGGCGGGATATATTAAAAATTCCTCGAGAAATGTATAGAAAGCTGCTTTTTATCGGTGTTCCCACTGCGGGCGAAAATATCTCGTATAGCGTTATGCAGATGGTGATAATAGGCTTTATCGCACAGGTAGGCACCGCCGCAATGAACGCACATGTTTACACGTATACTATTCTTCGATTTGTTTTTATGCCAGCTCTTACTGTCGGAAGTGCTGGTCAGCTTAAAGTCGGATATTTGGTAGGTGCAAAAAAATTCGACATTGCAGAGAGAAAAGTGTGGAGATATTTCTCTCTTGCATTCGCTTTTTCCATGACACTGATGCTTCTTTGTTATCTGTTTCGTTTCCCGATCATACATATTTTTACAAAAGATGCGGCCACTGTTGCCATGGTCTCGACACTATTTCTTATCAGTTTTTTCCGGGAGTCGGGGCGTATACCGAATATTGTTGTCATACCTGCTTTGAAGGGTTCGGGGGATGTGTATTATCCGGTGATCTGTGGACTTATCTTCATGTGGGGGATAGGTGTGGTTGGTGCATGGTTTTTGGGTATCAAAATGGGGCTCGGCCTGGCGGGGGTCTGGATTGCAATCGCTGCAGATGAGTGGATTCGTGGTATTGTAATATCAATGCGCTGGAAGTCAGGCGCATGGAAATCTAAGGCTCTTGTACATCACGATGAGAATGAGCCGCATATTTAGTTACATGAGACTCATTTCTTTATTTCTCACTTATCTAAACACTTCACAGATTTAAGTAGAAGCAAAACAATGTATCATGATTTTTAAACTGTTTTTTATCTAATCAAGGAAGTTTAGCTATTGATGTATCAAGACTGTTCATTCGCTTTGTCAGCCAGGTTTTCAGGTCGTTGATCTGACCATCCCATGTTGTCGCAGTAGATCCACCACCACCACCACCACCAAAACCACCACCATCAGTACATTTACCCATAGGCCACGCAGTGAAATTTCTTTCGGCAACATTAGTAATTGGAGCTCTTGTATTGTCAATAGTTTTCAGGATAGTCTCATTTGAGAGAATATTTGGACGAAGTTCTTCCCAGCGTTTTTTAAAGGCACTTTTAAAATCCTGCTGTTTCCACATTCTGAGATGCCAGTCGTCGCTACCGGAACGTACATCATCAATCTGCCAACCTTCAATTTTATGGGAGTAATTATCCATCGCGAAATTGTAATCCCACACCGGACCTGCATATATTACATCGTCTCTGTCTTTGTACATGAAATGACTTCTTATCCAGGCGTCAACATTCCGTGTTATCTCGTTTAAAATGTAGTTGTTAACAAATGATTCAAAATTAATGTAACTCTTCCAGTCGCCAACCGG
Organism: Fibrobacterota bacterium; assembly: GCA_023459055.1. GTDB lineage: Bacteria > Fibrobacterota > Chitinivibrionia > Chitinivibrionales > Chitinispirillaceae > JAAZBG01. The sequence goes on along the minus strand of JAEWVR010000031.1, from coordinate 128,530 downwards.
GTTTGTGTGCAAAGAATTATGAAATTCCTGGATATAGTTTGTGATATAGGTCATTTGTGCCTCATTAGGAGCATCTGGTGAGACAAGTTCAAGATCGCTCCAGCATGTTGCATTAGTATCCTTTTTGCCGCCCCACATCGGATTTCCATCAACGAACTTCTTTGCACCTGTACACTCAATAAAAACCATGCCACTATCTTTTACAGCATTATCAAATTTGAATAGATATCCACCGGTAATTTTGGCAGGATCAGTATCATCTTCATCAAGTTTTTTAAGGTTGAGTGTGTTTTTCTTGTTCTTGACAGGTTGAAAAAGTGTGTAAATGCCTTCATAATCAGACTCAGTAAGAGGACCGCCATCCTGATTGATAAAAACTTCGCAGAATCGGTATTGTACTGTTTTAAGACCGATTTGTTTACCTATTTCAGTTGCGAGTACATTACGAATAAGTGTGTTGTCAGTACATGGAGAAATTAGTGCCCAATCAGCATCTGATGGCATTCCCATTACAGGATGATTAGCATCTTTATTAAAATTATCCCATAATTCAATTCTATACGGTGCCTGATTAAACATCATCATTGAAGACTGGCCGCGCAGGTGATAACCGGCTCTTGTTGAAAGTGTTGGCAGATTATCAAGTGATGATTTACCATCAACCGGATCAAAGGTCATTACTCCAAGGTCGATAAAATTATATTTGTCCGGTGGTGCACCTCCTCCATATCCTTCCATAATAAGAATCGGTATATCGGATGAATAATCAAAATCACGGGCAATATAGATTGCAGTGCTTGGTAAGCCTGACATTTTTCCGTCAACAAACGCCGCAGCTCTTAATTGTGTTGTTGAAGAGATTGAAATAGCTTCGCTATAAAGATCTGATTCAGAGGAGGGGAGTTCTCCTGCTGTTGTGTACCGTATTTGTGCATTCGGAATGTCTGTTGTCAAAGTTATCGATAGTGGTGTTTTAAATGTCTTGCTTGGCTCAGAAAAAGTCACGTTGTTGATCATCTGACTGCTGTCTGTTTTTTCAGCATCGTAATACAGAACGATATCGTCAAGGGTGGCTATGAGACTTGTCAGTGGTACCTGTTTTTTCTTCATGCCATCTTTTTTGACAACAAGTGTATCGATAACATCAGCTGTGCTGTTTGCGTGTCTCAGCACAGAATTGCCAGATGCTTTAGAAATCGTTTTATTGTTATATACCCATTGCGACCCATACTTTACAGCTTTAATGTTAATCACTCTGTCAATAGCAGCTATCGATATGATAACTGACTGAGAGTTTAAATTTGCTGGTATTAGTTTATCAATTGCAACGCGGTTTTGATTATTAACAGTCAGTTTTGAAACCACAGATCCACGAATTGAGAATACTGTAATTGTTGCATCAAAATAATTCCCAAGTTCAAGAAATTTAGGTGTCATTCCAATAAAAAATGTCGACTTCGTACCGATATTGTTTATTAACGGTAATTGGGATTTGTCTAGTGTATATTCTCCATTATCATTAGTGGTACAGGTATAATTCAGTTTTTTTAATGTCAAGTGTGCATCTGAAACAGCAACTCCTTTTTCGTCAACAACTTTTCCTTTAAGATTAACATCCTGACCAAAAGGTTGAGACAGTAAACTGCCTGCCAATCCTGTTAGTAATACTATTCGTCTGATCAGCTGCATTGTGCAACTTCCTTCCTGAATGATACTGTAATTCACCTGATTTCGGTAGTACATACTCTATGTATGTAAGCCTGGTTTGGAAATAAACAGATGGATTGATATGTTAAAATAAATGTTCCCCAAAACCGGATCAATCTATATTAATATAAGAAAATCATCCCCAAAAAACTGAAAAATCACTAACTGTGCAGGATGTGTATTAGTAAAAAAGATCGTAAATAACAATTGAGCGAATTTTTGCATTAAAAATTCGCTCATACAGCATTTTAAAACGAGGAGAAATATGTCCTGACGATTATTTGTTATTCGCTTTGTGCTTATGCGCCTGTATGGCACTAATGGTCTAAATGTTATTTCAATACTTTTTCAAGCAGACTTTTTACCGTATCTCCGCCCTTTGATTGTGCGAATGATAAAATTACCGGAATAAATTTACCTATCGTAGCAGGGTCGATATTTAGTTTTTTTAGACCGCCGGCAAGTGATGCAAGATTGCCAAGATCACTTTTCCCACCTGTGAGTGATGAAACAAGGTTGCCGATTACACCGCCTGATGGTGCTGATGATAGCAGTTTGTCTGTATCAGGAATAGCACCTGAAATTTTGCTGAAATCGGCTCCAAGTTTATCTTTCGCCAGTTTCAACAGAAGCCCTGCACCACCGGATGCTTGCATGTCGGAGACACCTAGCTGACTTTTTAATAATTCAACTAATTCCATTTTTGAAACCCTTTCATTAATGGTATGTGTGATATGATGGAACAAATTAAACCAGTATATAAATGGTACTGGTTGCTGCACATTTGTTTATTTACATCAGAGTATCATAAATGTGACATCAAGTCATTATAAATAATGATTGTTTTTAGATTAATGATGCTGTGTCAAAATTCGGTAAATTCTTTTAACCACCATTTATTTCATGCTGGTTCAAAGAATTGTACTTAAACTTAGAAGTAATACCAGATCGATTCGTAATCGGAAGGATTTTCGCCATCATTGTACAACCGAAGAAGGTAATCATAAATTGGAATGTCAGTATAAAGATAGGTATCTACAAGGGAATGGCGGGACTCCCAGGGAAAGAACCTGTATATACGTGAACCATCCGGTTTTATCATGATAGGCTCATGATCCTGCCATGCACGCAGATGAGATTTTCCTAAGCGGGGAACATTGAATACAGGTTCATCGGTTCTCACCAGGCCAGGAAGAAGACGCGCCTCTTCTTTTCGTTCCTGTTGAATTCGGGCCATCGGTACACGGAAATCGATAGTTTCTTCTTTACCTTTGGTATTAAACGAGTAGTAAGGATCGAGACCGCTAATTTTACATGTTTTCCTGAGAAATGCTGTTTCAAAACGACGGCTGTTAAAATAGGTGAAAACCTGTTGATTATAAATATTTATTCCAGCCCGCTTAAGTCGTTGAACCGCACTTAGAACATCCGGTGTTATTTCAAAGGGATGTTCGCAATGAGTCATTAACGCGATCTCCCTGGTTCCCCAATGGTGATATTTTTCAAAAATCGAAACGAGTTCTTTGGTAAATCTGCAGGGAAGTGTAACTAACGTGCGGGTACCAATACGAATCCGCTCGATATGAGTAATAGTAGCTAATGAGGAGATGATCCATTCTAATAAGTTGTCATCCAGCGTTAGTGGGTCGCCACCGGTAAGTATCACCTCATTTATTTGTTTGTTTTCAGCTATCCATGCAATCGCATCGCTTATCTTACTCTTTGAAATGACAGCATCATTAATCCCGGTTATTTCCCAGTTTCTTTGGCAATATACACACAGTTGCGGACAGGAATCAAATGGTTTTAGTATTACAACTTTAGAATATCGTCTGGTAACTCCGTTAACAGGACTGCAATTCTGTTCATCCATATAATCATTACTTTCACCTTTTTGGCGGGACATATGAAGCTGATCACAGTAGTTCTTTGATGGAATAACCTGAGCCCTGATTGTCTGATCGTGTTTTGTTCTGCCTGATTTGTTAAACAGTGTAAGGTAATAAGGAGTGATCTGTACAGGTATGCCATATTCCTTAGCGGCATCAAATCCTTCAATTTCATCCTGTTCCAATGTAACCAACTGCTCAACAGTGGTTCTATCTATAATAATATTACGTATCTGCCAGCGGTAATCATTCCACATCTGCTCTGTTGCGTTAAGAGTCTTAAGAATTGCCTTTTTTACTTCACAATTATTTTCAATAATATCCGGATCGGTCCCTTTTTTAAACTTCAGGAATGCATCATCTAAAAGTTGAGCATAACTGTCAAGACGATCAAATCGATTCGTAGATGCTGAAATTTTATCAGAAGTCTGGTTAAACATATATCTGTTTGTCGAAAGATTCATTCCCTGAAGAAGATAAATAAACTCGCAATAAAATCCTTTACTTGTTTTAGCAATAATCTCCTTATTTTCCTGTGCACTTTCAATTAAAATTTCAAGCGCACTGCACTTAGTGATCCTCTCATTTTCTGCCCGGAATATATCCTTAAGTACACGCATACAATCTTTCGCACAATCACGATCAATAATATGAGCTGTGGCTGCAAATTCATCTGATAACGTATCAAAGTATTTATACTCGAATTTTTCAATGTGCATAAAAATTTTTTTACGAGTTGCAGTGATGTCGGTAGATTCTTTTAGAAGCTCATAAAAAACCATATCCGATTTCCAAAGTTCATCAAGTAATTGTTGCAATGATAAATGGTGTAACTGTGAAAAACAGATCATAATCCAAGCTCCTTATGAAGAATGGTGAAAAAAATAACCACAGACTGATTTTTGGATCAGGTCTTAAAATTAAAATTCACGTGTAAAGAAACCACTGAAAGTGGAGCTGTCAGTCTAAGCTGCCTATAAAACGGATTAAAGCAATCCAGGCGATGAACAAAACAACTGCATAAATGCAATATAAACAATTATCATCGGATGTGAAACCTTTTTTTTAGGATAATTCTTATAAGTGCTTATATTTGAAGAAAATAACAATTAAATAAGTACAGTGGCGGGAAAACTAAAGATAATTGATGAAAAGCCATTTAGATTCCTCATACCAAAAATTCCAAACATGGGATAGGTGAGTGAACAGGAAGCATATTCGTATTGTTTGTTTCTATGATTGTATTTGCATTCTTCAATATATCACAACTAATGCTATTCGACAATAAATGGATTGATCGTTTATTTGACATTGTGCTAGTCTTTTTCATTTTAAAAACCATAGCACTGCCAATACTTGTACTTTACAAAAAGTATATTTTACTGGTTCCATTATTTATTGGTTTGTTGGCTTTGATTTATGGATTAATTTCCATTGTTGCAGAAATAGCGCAAATGAATAGAGTGATTTGCGGATTTGTTTTTTTAGTATGCATTGAGATACTATGTTTTAAAATTGCATCCACTGCAAAAGTAAACTAAATTATGATGACACATATTTCGGAAATTTCGTACAAATGGTATCGTATCAAGGATTAAATCAATAAGAGGCTACAACTATGACAAAAGAAAAACGATTAATACATTGTCTTAATCATGTATTTACCATACAATTTTAAATTACTTCATGGCTAATTTGCGATTGAGATTATGACACAGTTTCATCAATATGGAAGGAGGGGGCAAGTTGGGGTAGCAATGGTTATTTGTAAAATATTCTCTGCAAATATGCCTTGAACATTGATAATTCAGATTCGCAAAAAGTAATATGCGAATTCAGCTGACAAGAATTGTCATGTTATAATCTAATTAAAGGAGTTTATACAATGTTAAAGCGTTTTTTTGTACTTGCAGTCTCAGGATTGTCTCTTGTTTTAATGATCAACTGTGGTGACAACTCAACTGGTCCCAATGAAAGCAATGGGTCTTTAAATTTGAACGAAAATGCCGGTAGCCTCGACAATAATAACCCCGGGGCCAATACTCCAATTAAAGATTCCGCTACCGCTGCAACCGTAGGCTCAACGGTTCAATCCCAATCGATGCAGGCTGGAAGTAAAGCAATGTCTTTAATGGATTTTGGTATGCAAAAAATAAAAGATAATTCTATGAGTGGAAACATTGATGGTGAAATAGAGGGAGAAAAATCGGGTACTGCCACGGCAAAAGGAACCTACAATTATAATGAAACAAGTGGAACCTTTCATTATGATATTACCTGTACATTGAACAACTACTCTGATGATGGAAAACTATTTATAGGCGGTCAGATCCATTATTTGGTTGACATCTCCATTAACCAGGATTTTGAAGAAACAGGAACATATAAGATTGACGGTAAAATCAAATTTAATGGATCATATATTGGAACCAACACATTTTCATATGATTTAAATTTTTCTAACCAGTCATATACATACACTTCGACTATAGTTTCAGATGGTGTTACCACAACCATCAATATGAGCGAACCCTAAGATATCTCACTTTAAAGCGCTGATCCTCCGATCAGCGCATCAAGCAGATATTATGTCTCTGTTAAATAATGTACTATTCTTGCTGTTTTGTAAGGACTCAATTTTATAAAATCTGTTCAATACAAAAACCTTCTCAACGCCTCGATATAATAAATTATTGGATACATTTTTTCATCGTACCAGAGAGCTGCAAAGTAAAGACCTATAGGGCTAGATTTCAGATTATTCTTGTCCTGTTCCTTTGCAAGCCAGATAAAACCTTTCAAACATGCCTCTGTGTGGCTTTTTGACAAAGCACAGATAGCGAGTGATGTTTCCTCTGTACTTCCTGTTGATCCCTTTATTCCACCCCAGCTACCGTCGCTATTTTGCTGTATACTCAGGTACTTTTGTGACGCTGCGACCATGATTGTCAAACTGCACCTTAATTCACTGTTGACACAGTCAAATTTCAGACAATCTGACAGATACGTACATACCTTGCTGGTACCATATACCGGATTTTTTTTATTATCAGTACATTGATTTCCAAACCAGAGCGGGAGCCAATGACCATCGGGTGATTGATGTTTTTGCAGGTAGCGGACTGCTTTCAATGCACTTTTGTAAAATTTGCGATGCAGAGAGCAGGGGAGGTCGCCTTTCAATTTCTCTATTGTAGCAAAAAGAGCAAGAAGTGCATGGCCGGTTAAATCGGCGCAGCTGCTATCGAATGGTAAACGACCCCAGCCTTTACAAAAAGTGGGAAATCCACCATCGGCATTTTGAAGGCCAACAAGCCAGTTGCATCCTTTTTTCAATGCGTCAATCTCTTCCCGTGTTCCTTCATACATCTCCAGTAATGCAAGAATTGCCCCTGGAGTATCGTCGGCATCGGGTACGGAGCCTGAGGAGTTACTCCAGCCCCAGCCCCCGGGTTTCGCCTCGTTAAACGTGTGAACCTCTTTACATTGAATAGATAAAAGATGTCTCCTTAATTGTTGTTTATTGGTTGCACCAAAAACAGTCGTTAATTGCGGCCCAAGTGCTTTTATACTCAGTGTTGTTACCCAGGTTGACAAGTCAGTATCAATAGGCCAGCTTCCATCGGTTCGCTGATGGTTCTGCAAAAACCGGATCCCGTTGTTAACCACCTTGTTATTACTCTTTCCACTGGCGATCAGGCTCATGCTTACAAACCCGGTAAGCGGTATTGCCTCCAGAAACCCTCCGCTTGAAGGCATCAACGTTGTCAATTTACGAATTGTCTTGTCAACAAAAAGATTTCGGTACATCCGGGGAATCGATAGGCAGCTTTTCCGTTTGGAATGAATAAAAATACCAACACCGATAAGTGCGGGAACTGCATAACTTACTACCTGCAGATTAAAAAAACGGTATAGTGAAGCAGGCAACAGGGCCAGTTCGAATGGAAGCTGAGGAATGTGTTTACATGTTTCATCGGGAAGTACACCACAAATGATAAGCATGGACAGGATAGGAACCGAGAAGGTTAGGTCCTTGCCATAAAAATTTAGAATTGATGCAGGAATATCCTGAGAGGAGAATGCAATCTTTTTTGCTTCGAGGAAACGTTCAATTGACTTGAGGAGTGCACTGCCGCACTCATTATTGGATTGACAGTAATATATTGCTGCATAACATAATAAACTGGTACTTACGTTGCTTTCACTTTCAGGAGTATCACCAAAACCTCCGTCGCTATTGATGTTGGCTCTCAGCCAGTTGAAACCATTTCTGATTCTCGTTTCATCGTTGCTGTTTCCGTGTATTTTTAATGCAACAATTGCTACTGCAGTAGACAAGGCACTTGATGAAAGCATGCCAGTCCAGAAACCATCATGGTTTTGCTCATTAATCAAAAGGGTGCATAAGCTATTAAATTGCGACTCAAGAGTTTCTTTTTTCATAGTCAATCCGATAATGAACCCAATGCCAGCAATCCATAAAACGTATATTCCACATCAGGTTGCACATCGTAAACTGTTGCACAAAATCCGCCACCGGAGAAAAGTGAATCGATGTAGCTCAGACAAGCCGGCGCAATGATGCGTATGTCGGAATTCGCAAACCGTAAAGCATAAAGGGCAACTCCTGTCGATAGTAAATCTCCTGACGGAGCCCGGGATATTGCTTTAAAGCTTCCATCATTGAGATACAATGTATAGAGTTGCGTTTCAAGCGACTGTCGTGGTTTTTTGAAGCACTCCTGAAGAACAAACTGTGCAGCAGTTGCGGAGCACGGTATTTCAGTGCGGTGCCCGATGTTTTTCAAACGTTGCTGCACCATGTAAAGACCGTAATAATCGTCCAGATAGTAGAACGAAAGCATACTCATAAAACCGGAATAAGCTCCCTGTTTGTTATCAAGGTCTAACAAATCATGGCGGACTTTTACTTTTAACGGTTCTGGAAACGTTTCTGCATCAAATAACTTTGCATATAAAATGGCAGCTGTATGTAAATGGACACCATTTAAATCATTGGTTTGTGCAACATTTTTAACATACGCTTTTAATGAAGGCATTATTTCCTTCATGTCCAGTGCCTCTGCGATATAACCGCCAAACAAAGTATAGTACAAATCGCATGTTCCAGCCCTGTCAGCGAATCCACCTTTGATGGTATGATGATTTTTTATAAATGCCTTCAGTTCAGCTATAGTCTGATCATCCAGCATGTGTAATGACCTTTTCAGAACCAGTTCAATCGATGCAGATTGAAATTTCCGAACGGGTTTTCGGGCATAAATCTTAAATATAGTCTTTAAAGGTTTTTCCCAGAATTTCATGTAATGCAAGTTTTAAACCCATATTTTGATAATTGGAAAGACTCGTGTTCGATCGTGAAATATAATCTTTTAATAGATCTTCAACACATTCCTGAATTTTATACTTATCGACCAGCACTTGAATCGTATCGAGATTCTCTTTTAAATATGCATCTTCAAAGATTGGCGCATCCTGATTGTCAAGCGTATCTTTGAGCATGGAAAGTAATATCGACGGCTTCTCAAATTTAAATTCTTTGCTACGATTGACAAAATCCTCTAAATCATCTTTAATCTGATAAGCTACCCCAATCAATTTGCTGAATTGATCAAGCATTTCAAGCGAATTGCTATCAGCACCTGCAGCTCTTGCTCCCAGTAAAAGCGAAACCTTAAAAGCTGCAGCGGTTTTGTTTTCAAATACCTGCAAAATTTCTTTAAGGGAAAGGCATTGATGATTTCTTAAAGCAATAAGTTCGGTTCCTTGACCGATTGAAAGCGTCTGGTGACCCTGAGATACAATTTTTAAGCAATCGCGTAACACATCAGGGGGTAGACTGCATTCTGTAATGAGCCTGTAACCTTCACCAATAAGTAAATCTCCTATATTGATAGCAATCGGCACTCCATAACGGGCATGTAAGGTTTCTTTTCCATAGCGTGTAGCATCGTTGTCTTCAATATCGTCATGTATTAATGATGCTTTATGGAAACACTCGATAGATAAAGCCAGCCGGTTCAAATCAGATGTATCGTTATGACTGCTGAATGCATCGTATGCCAGAACGGTCAGCAGAGGTCTTAATCTCTTTCCGCCAACCAGAAGCGATTCACGCAGCAACTGATCAGTAGAAAAATCATCCAGTTTTAATATACGGTTAAGTTGTTCTTCACCAAAGAGTGATGATGTTCTTTGACGAAGGTAATTCAGGTTGTGTAAACGTATGGATGAACTGCTGTCAAACTGATATAGTTCTTCTTTAATACACTCTATATCCGCTCTGGTGTCGACACATCCGTTAATTAACAGAGGGATACCAATACTGGGGATTGAGAATTTGCTCACCGATGCAAACATTTTCTGTAAAACTTCCATACATCCTACACCAATGACTGCATCAACTTTGCCGCTTTCGATAAGCCGCGCGGTAATAGTAGTTCCTTCGGTTACAATAGCCACATAGCCCAGATTTTCGGCTTCACGTAATAACCCTGAGATGGAGCAGTTGCCGCATTCGCTGCATAACAAACCCAGTTCGTCCATTTGTCCCTGACACAACGTGCTGTTTTTGAGACATTGTGGCAATAAAAAAATTCTGCGGTTATAGGGCACTGATTTGACAATCTGCCGCCAGATAGCGTTACCGCAACAAACCATCACAAATGCTTTATTCTTTGGATCCCAGCTGTTTTCTTCAATCAACCAGGCAGCCAGATCGCACAATAAATCATACGATACCGGTGGCATTATGTTTTCATGCATGAAATACGTATCCACCGTTTTGCGTATATCGTAACGAATCTCCTTAATAGCAGGAACTTCCAGAAATAGTCCACTGCTTTTTGGAGTCACTTTATTTTCAGCCATAAGCACCCATTCCGAAAAAAGCAGTCTCTTTTGCAAACCGATATATCCAGCTCTTTTCAGGAATTGCCGGTATTGAACCATGACTTGTAACAACCGGTGCGTTTTCGAATTGCGTTAACATCTCTGGCCGGTTTGATGTATTCATCGCATCATGTTTTTGAGCAAACCGGCTAATCCACAATGGATCTTCCATGAGCACGCAGCCTTTTGTTTTGTGTAGTATACTGTTTCTGAAATCTTTTAGAAACTCAGAATTTTCATACAAGTTCTTTATGTTGCCATCAACAATATTCTCTCTTGCGAGCTGAATTACCGGACAGGGCTCAATGTATCCGGATGCATTGATATGATGACTCAACCCTTCAGCAGCCGGGCAGAATGGTTCGCCGTCAGCTCTCCAGTATGAATCGATCATAATAATTGGAAATTTTATTCGTCCATCAACAAGAAACTGCCTGAGTCTGATAATATCCTCGCGATCCAGTGCCAGTTCGTAGTTCGGATTCTCACCTGCAGGTCTGTAAATATAATACCAGACATATAATACTCCCATATCATGAAGCATTCGAACAAATTCAGGGGATAACGCCATATTAATATTCGATTTGCAAACACTTACCGCGACACCGGTTATTAATCCATGCCGTACCGATGTTCTTATTGCATCAAGGGTACGGTTATAAACGTTTTTTCCACCTCTCCTGATATCTGCAACCAGCTCATCACCTTCAAGACTGAATAATGGTGTGACATTGGCAGTTTTTCGTAATTTTTCTGCAATGCCAGTAGTAAACAATGTTCCATTGGTAAACAGCTGAAAGTAACAATCGGGATGTTTCCCGAAAATGTCCGTTACCTGTTTATACATCAGCGGTTCACCACCTAAAATGCCAAAAAAATGGGAACCCTGTTTTTTGCTTTCTTTAATGATTGCATGTATCGTGTCAATGTTCAGATGATCTTTGTGGTTCAAATCGGCAGTTACCCAACAACCCTGGCAGTTCAGGTTGCAATCGTTAGTTATCGAAATGAATTGAAAAGCAGGAAAGAGTTCACTGTTTTTTCTGGGTTTTTTAAATTTACGAAACCCAAGCCAGCCTTTACATCCCATATTGATGATGAATTTGCTCTTGCACCGAAGGTCTGTTTTTAAAAAATTCGAAATAATTGACATTATGTTTGATCCTGAAAATCATTGTTGAAATTAGATTTTACTATCCTGATACTGTGCTTCCTAGAAGCACAGTATCCCTTAACCTATGCTCCCACGCCCCCTAAATCCCCCGCAGGAGGACTTGAAGAATGAATTGGAAAATAGTTTCCCATTTGATAAAACTGAAATTACTACATCAGGTAAAAATGATTTTTTATATGCTATGTTTACTGTTAACCGTGATACCTAATGACGCAATGTGCTGCGTGGTGGATATTATATTCCCGATCTTCCAGTCGGGATTCTTTACACTTTGACAGTACAATTGTTCTTATTGGCTTATTCATTGGATTATTTCCAATGTTAACCCAATAATTTGTCAATTTACCATTCGTAATCTGGTGGTATTGCAACACTGTCATCAAGATACGAATTTTCCTCATCAGGAATGCGGCCATCTTTGTATCTAGTGTCCTCCCAGAACAGTTGCCACTTACTTGGTCTTGTTATCATTTCCCAGCGCTCACCAATTTCCTTGACAATTTCTTTATCAGCTTCATCATAGTACTCTGGGAAATAATCTTCCTCCTTTACAAGACCGATTTCTCCAAATGTTGCTCCTGCGATAAGATAATTCGGACAACCGCTAAGAAACGAATATGGATTCCAGATTCCCGAGTATGGAACACAATCATTTGTTTTATAGCGTTCCGGATTAGTTGACGGTGTAAAATTAAAATCAGCTGGTACAGCGCAGCTTTGATGTCTGAAGTTAAACATCATTGGAATTGTATTATGTCCACAGGCTGTTACACTAATTTTAAATATCATATCTGATGCTTTTTTTACAAGTTGAAAAGGTCCTTTAACCGTAAATCCATCATAACCAAGATCCCTGAAATCAGGATCATAGTGTATTGCACAATTTGTAAACATACTTCTGAATGATGATTCGTTTGCAATTTGAAGATACCCCAGTTTATTGCCATTTCTTATAGCATCAAGCCCCTCTGTCGTGGAAATTATTGCATTATTTAAAAATTTTAGGGATCTGATTTCAGGTTCATCACACCGGTTACCCAACCTGCCCATGAATTTTTCGTATTCGATCACAAACAGCTTTAACAGCTCAAGATAGCGGGAAATATAGGTTATTGATGTATACCGTTTAATTGACCAGACGATATGGGTCACTTGATCTGGAGTAAGGGCGAAATCATTATCAGTTAAGCTTCTTTGCAACGATTTAACCCCACCGTACGAATTCATGATACCTTTTTTCTTAAGATATCTGGCAGTTGGTATTTGACGTCCATCTATTGTAACAAAATCCATAATATTTCTCCGTTATTTCTTTTTATTGTCATCAGGTAACGTACGTGCAGCAGTTGCTGCAGTGAGATTTCCTTTTGGGGCTATTTCTTCAGCTTTTAAACGCTGAACGGTAACAGTTGATGGGGGCACATTGTAATTTATGTGTGCAGGATCCCAATTAGTCGGTTTACGTGGAGTCTGAACCGGATCATTAATTTTCTTTGCAAAAGCAACATTCTCAGCCTGTTTGAAATCAATAACGAGCTGTGTTTCACCTCCGCTTAAGTACTGGCCGAATGTTGTACTATCAGGATTATTATCTATCTGACTTGCAATCTTCCCTTCCCAGACTTTAAGACCCGGCTTCTCAACAATATATTCAACATAATAGCCATTCTTACTCCAGTCTGAAAGCACTGCGCATTTATTTCTCCAGGCAATTCCATCTGGTGGTAGATTTTTAACCCAACAGACACCAGTTGGATTACTTGAATCTGTAATTACTCTGTATATCTTTGTTCCCGGTGGAAGATTTACCGGGATGATCGGCCCGCTAAAAGATTCGATTAGCTTGTATTTATAGATTGGGTTTGCATTTGTTCCACAATTCTCTACAAATCTTGAATCGTTTATATCTATTAAGTTGGGCCACCCTTTTTTAAGATTATAATCAGATTTTTTCGCAGGTGGGAATTCAAAACGATTTACTTCCCATTTTTTTCCTGCCGGAGAGGTAACCAGACGGGCTTCAATTTCTTTTGAACTACTCTTAAGTGTTTTTGGTATTGATAACCACTCTCCCTCATACATTTGCTGTTGAACCAGACGCAATCGGGCCTGAAGTTCCTTTACCGCATCCGGGATCATTTTATCGCCAATTGTTTTTACTTTTGGCAAAGCCACTTTTATCTGTTGTATTCTTGCAATAACAGCATTCGGAATAACAATCCTGAGCTTTGTGAGAACCGCATCAGTTGCAAGCTCCATCCTCAAAATCAACTCATGCCATTTTCCAACCAGCTGTGTTGTATACTTTGTCAACTCCAATTCCTTGACAAACTTGACTGCATCACCAACGCCGATTCTATTAAACGCATGTACCAGATCAGCTATTTTTGCTGCGTTATCAACAGACTTGATCAATAATTTTCCAATACCTTTAATTGCTCCCCCGACTACAGGAATAAGCGCAAAAAGCAATAAGGTCAATTGAATCCATTGAAACTTGTCTTCCCTCTTTTTCTCATCAGTACATAATCCTATTACAACAGCAATTATATCTCTCACTGCAGTAACATCACCAACAACTGGAATCATCCCGATAAGTGCATCAACAATGATCTGACTAACTGTTTGCTTATCGTTAAAATTTCCTTTTAATGTTCCCCATATCCAGTCAATTGAATCAAGTATTACGTTTTTATTTTCAGGAGGTACCGGTTTACTACTTGTTGCATTACTTACAATTGTATCAACATCTTTTTCTGTAAATGATTCTTTAAAGTACGGATTTAGTTTCTGATTAATAACAGCGTAGTCCCGAATGTCAGGAGAAAATCGTATTTCAACCGGAGTACTCGTAAATTCACTGACTTTTGCTTTACCAAAATTATCAAGATTCCCGTCAATCATTGACATATCGCTACATTTAATTTCAAACGCGGCACCCTGCATTGGCTCATTATCATGATAGTATCTCTCAATGGAAAGTGCATCCGGAGTTGATTTAACCGGTTTTAAAACGATTCTATCACGAGAAGATTTAATTATCTCATATTTCTTACTTGTCATATTTCTTAATTTATACTCTGAAAGATTTTCAAGTGAATAATTTTACGTATTTGTTTTAACCTGATTTCTGCAGCAAATATACAATCTGGACTTTTTACTTAAAAGCTTGATTTATTGCTTTAATAGCTGCCTAATAATCTTTTAGATTTTAATGACTTTCATAATTATCTTAACACAAGCAAATGTAAATTTGTATTCATCCTAATCCAAACAAAGAATCGACAACGTTCTTTACCCATTTCCATAATTTATGCAAATACGATTCATTATTTTTTTTCTTTAAATCAAAAATCAGAATAATTGTAAAAGCAATGATAAATCAAAAAGTAATAACTAAACTTATTAGGAACATATTTTACTCCCTTTAATTGGATCTTCCTAACATATTAATAGAATGCTCATAAACATAGAATTAAACCATTCAAAGTCCCCCTGCGGGGGATTTGGGGGCGAGCTTTCCATTTTCTTTCAAAGCTTTATCGCGCTCTTCCATCGCTTTTTTCATGACATCGTTACGGACAATCGAATGACGTTTTAATTTACGCTGTTCAAGGGCACTGTAAATATCATTACCCAAAATTGATTCAATATCCATTGCCTGGCGTTTTTGTTCCGCCATTTCGTCTATTTCCGCGGAACCGCTAATGGCTCCTCCGTGCTTGTATTTAGGAAAAATAATCGCTGTATGCGGGCAAATCCGGGCACATGCGGGACAATTATTCTTGCATCCCTGCGGATTTACCACAGAAACACGTTTTTCGTTTTTTTCGTATACACAAAATAGACAAAAATCAGCACATTGACCGCAAGCAGTACAACGGGAATAATCAATTATCGGGTACCAGGAAGGCCATTCTTTGGGGGTGATGAATTCGTTTATCGTATTTTGCTGTTGACTGTTTGCACAGAAATTGTCAATTGCGTAAAACAGTCCTCCGTTATCTGATTCTAAAAAATTAAGGTAAGTAATGGATGCTTTTTCACTATTAACCAAAAACCCATCAAACAATAATTTCATAGTACGAGAAAAGCAGCCAATAATCAAATACTCATGTTCTTCATTAAAAAAAACAGTTAATTCATCACCACCTGTAACCGAAAGCCTGCATAGATCTGAAACAAAAATCACATCCGCTTTAACCTGTTTAAGATGTGCTTTAATTGATTGTAGTCTCTCGCTAGTAATTATTTCTCCCTCGCAATTACAGAATAGAATTTTTTTGCTCACTATGTGCCTGACCCCTCCCGCGCTCAAAGCCGCGCGACCTCCCCCACAGAAGGAGGTATCATTTTTAAAACAATTACACCTCCCTCCAAGGGGGAGGTCGCGCAGCCCTGAGCGCGGGAGGGGTCATGTGAGTGTACAACCTACACTGATGCCTCCTTGTAAATCTAAGCTTCACTCTTACCAATATAACATCTTGCACCGCAAATCCGGAACTAATTGAGAAGAGCAGAAAACCAGGAAAAGAATTACTCAATAAAGACAAAAAGACAAAAAGGCAACCCGCTGCAACGATTACAAATAATATATTTGTTAAAGAATTTTTTAGATGAGGTATAAAGAAAAAGAAGTAAGCGAAAGGAAGTAATTTATATGGCTATATTTTCAGGTAAGAGGTACTCTACAATAATGCCTATGGCACTATTGTTTTCTGCTGCAATAATCGTTTCTGATGCAACATCTCAAATTACGAGCCAATGGCGCGGTGTTAACCGTGATGGCATTTACAATGAGCAAAATCTCCTCGAAAGCTGGCCGACTGAAGGGCCAAAACTACTTTTAACTCTAAAAGAGCTTGGTATTGGTCATTCATCACCAGCGGTAACATCAGATCGTATCTATCTTACAGGTCTCATCGAAAAAACTGGATATCTCTTTTCGTACGATTTAAAGGGGACCCTTGTCTGGAAAGTGTCCTATGGCCCTGATTATAATAGTCAATATCCAGGTGTTCGTAGTACACCAACCGTTGATGGCGATCGGATCTATCTCGAAAGCGGCCTTGGTAAAGTACTTTGTTTCGATGCTAAAAGCGGGAAAATTATATGGTCTGTTGATATGGTAAAAGTCTTCGAGGCTGAAATGCCCGGATGGGGGCATAACGAGTCAATTCTGATACAAGGTGACATGTTGATTTGCACGCCGGGTGGTAAAAAAGCCTCCGTTGCAGCACTTAATAAAACGAATGGCAAAACAATCTGGAAAACAATAGTGAATGGTGAAATATCAGGATATTGTTCACCAGTTATATTTAAACATAATAACAGAGATCTTCTTGTTACTATGCTTTCCAAATCGATTATTGGTATCAACCCTGCAGACGGGAAACTTCTCTGGAGGCAGGAGCATGCTACCAGTTACGGAATCAACCCCAATACACCAATTTATTATAAGGGGAATGTTGTTTATTTCAGCGGATACGGACAGGGTTCAGCGATGCTGAAACTTTCTGACGATGCCACCAGTGTGACTAAAGTATGGGAAAACAAAAAATTTGATGTCCAGATTGGTGGGGCAGTATTACTTGGCGAAAACCTTTATGGCTCAGGGCATGAATACAAAGGCTGGCGTTGTGTTAATGTCAATACAGGTGAAATTAAATATTCTTTAGATGATTTTAAACAGGGTGCTATTATATCCGATGGGAAACGGCTCTATTGCTATAGTGAGAATGGCAGGGTATATCTGGTTAAACCAGATGTAGATAAATTTGTCGTGATGGGAACTGTCCAGATAAAGGATGGTAACGGACCAGACTGGGCGCATCCGGTTATTGCAGCGGGCAAAATGTATATACGTCATGGAACTGTGATACAGGTGTATGCACTGAAGTAATAAATCCTATCTCGTCCCATGAAACACGCCCCCTAAATCCCCCGCAGGGGGACTTGAAGAATGAAATTAAAATTTGCCTGTTAATCATTTCAAAGTCCCCCTGCGGAAGCCCCTTGAGAACACCTGCCGAGGTGGGATTTAGGGGGCGCGTTTTTAGGGGGCGAAATAACGTCAATAATCAGGAATAACTACTTGTCAATCACGACAAACAAAACCAATACGACAGAATGCCCGGGTTGGTTTACCTTATCGCTTGCCCTGAGTAGCGCGGTTTGGCTGCTGCTTCTCTATTTGTGGTTTAACTTCAATCCAGTAAAACATCTTACAGAACGAATACCCGGAATGAGTGGTGAGCCCTTAACTGACTCCCTTTCTAACGGTCAATCTCAATCATCCGGTACATCTGTAATTGGTGCATTTTTTGCCACATATGATGGCGTTCCATCATCGATACAAGGAACATGGTCAAGGTTTCGTGGTGATGATTTTGATAATATCAATAAGGAATCGATTCCTTTGACTTCGTTTACAAATCAGGATACTCCAACGATTCACTGGTCAATAGTGCTTGGTGAGGGTCACGCTGCACCGGTTATCCATAATGGCAGGGTGTATCTGCTTGATTATGAGGAAAAAGAGAATGCTGATGCACTCCGGTGTTTCTCGCTCGATGATGGCCGTGAGATATGGAAACGCTGGTATTCTATTAAGATCAAAAGAAATCATGGGATGTCGCGGACTATTCCGGCTGTTACCGACAGTTTTGTTGTGTCAATCGGACCCCGTTGTCATGTGATGTGTACAGATCCCATAAACGGTGATCTTTTATGGAGTATCGATCTTCAAAAGGAGTACGCTACCGAAGAGCCTTTATGGTACACCGGCCAGTGCGCTTATATAGACGATACCGTTGCAGTGATTGCACCCGGTGGATCATCACTTATGATTGGTGTTGATTGCAAAACCGGTACAGTACTCTGGAAAACACCCAATCCGCACCAATGGAAAATGTCGCACGCATCAATTGTGCCCATGCAGTACGGAAACCGCAAAATCTACCTTTACAGCGCAGTTGGAGGCATTGCCGGAGTTGCAGCAGATGGTGAGGACCGGGGCTCTATTCTCTTTGAAAACAATGAGTTCAATCAATCAGTAGTTGCGCCGTCACCGGTAGTGCTTAAAAATGGCCGCATTTTCATGACTGCAGGATATGGCGCCGGAAGTGCGTTGTTTCAGGTGACAGAAAATAACGGGACATTTTCAACCGGATTGATAAAACGGTTTGGGGTGAAAGAGGGGCTTGCTTCTGAACAGCAGACACCACTTTACCATGATGGTCACCTGTATGGTGTTTTACCAAAAGATGCAGGGCAATGCAAAAACCAGTTTGTCTGTGTCAGCGAAACTGATCCCACCCGATTTATATGGACCAGCGGTCCTGAGTATCAGTTTGGTCTCGGACCTTACATGATTGCTGATGGAAAATTCTATATTCTCAATGATAATGGAAAACTGACAGTCGCAAAGCTGACTTCGAAATCATTTCAGGTACTTGGTTCGGTAAAGTTAATGGATGGGGTGGATGCCTGGGGACCTATGGCTCTTGTCAAGGGGAGGCTCCTTGTAAGGGATTCAAAAAAGATGCTTTGCGTTGATTTACGTAATAAATAACTGGAGTCGGAGGATTGTACTTGAAAAATAAACCAATAATTATAGTTATCGCGCTTCTTGCAGTACAGATCACTCTTTCGGTCTGGCTTGCACTAAAGTTCGTCCACTCTGATAAAAAAAATTATATGACTGAGTACAACGAGATGGTCGAAACGTTGTCAAAAGTCGATTCATTGATGATCGGTTATCATGAATCCGGGCGTATTGCTATCACTCTTGATAATCCTGCTGCGATGCATATTGATGCTGATAACAGGCTTTTTGTTGCATCCGGTACAACTATTCATGAACTGGATTCTTCAGGGATTGTTAAACGGACTTTCCCGGTGGAGTCTGAGGTTACATCATTGGTGACTGGTGATGATGGGCGAATCTATTGTACGGGCGAACAACAGATTGTTTTGATTGACACTCAGGGAATTAAAAAAACAGTCTGGAAAATTGGTAAGGACAATACCTATCTGACATCAATTGCAGTCGATGGGGAGTATATATTCACTGCTGATGCCGGTGTGAAAACTGTGTGGCATCTGGATAAAAACGGCAATGTTATTGACAGAATCGCAGACCGTGATACGGTACGCGGCGTTGACGGTCTGATAATTCCATCACCCTATCTTGACCTCGCGATAGGGCAGGGTGGATCACTCTGGGTTGCAAATACCGGACGACACAGAGTTGAGAACTATCGGTATAATGGCGATCTTGTTTCATACTGGGGTGAGGCGGGAACTTTCCTTCAGGGGTTCTGTGGCTGCTGTAATCCGGCATATTTTGCATTGCTTCCGGATGGTCGTTTTGTTACGAGTGAAAAAGGAATCCTGAGAGTAAAGGTTTATGATCAGGCTGGAAATTTTGAGTCTGTTGTCGCTGCATCGTTTAAGGGTGAGTCTCCGGTGAACATTGCAGTTGATTCATACGGTACAATTTTTGTATTGGATAAACATGAAAAAGCAATCAGACAATTTAAAAAGAACTCCTGAAGAATCCCGCCGCAATTTTTTAAGGACTGCCGGACGGTTTCTTGCTCTGTCGGCTATTGGGGGAGGATTGTTCAGTTTTCTGCGTCGCAAAGACACGGTATCAGTATGGCAGATTGATCCATCAAAATGTGTCCAATGCGGCCGCTGTGCCACGACGTGCGTCCTGACACCATCAGCGGTAAAATGTGTTCATGCGTATGATGTATGCGGGTATTGCAAACTTTGCGGCGGTTTTCACAGGCCAAACGCACGTTCACTGACCACCGCAGCAGAAAATCAGCTTTGTCCTACCGGTGCGATAAAGAGAACGTTTATCGAGGATCCTTTTTATGAATACCGGATTGATGCTGCGCTGTGTATCGGATGTGCAAAATGCGTAAAGGGTTGTTCATCATTTGGTAACGGATCGCTGTATCTGCAGGTTGATCATTCGGTTTGTGTCGGATGCAACGAATGCAGTATCGCACGAAACTGCCCGGCAGGCGCGTACCAGCGTGTTTCGGTAAACCGCGCAAATATCGCAAAACACGGAGAGGCATCCTGACCAATGAATGCTTACCATTGTTCGAAAACTGCACTACTTATTTTGAAAAGCTACACTTTAAAGGCTCTTTGTATACTTGTTATTTTACAAGGACTTTCGGGTGCGGTTGACCGTTTTCCCCGCCCTGAATTTCAAAACGGCTATACACTGCCTCAGACACAGTTTCCCGCAGCACGGGCGGAAATACTCTACTATGTTGATGTCGCAGTGTTATTCGTTGCGCTATCGCTTGCAGCATACCTCTCGCTTAAGAAACGATCCCGAAAAGGTATTCTTCTTCTGACAATCGGTTCGATACTGTATTTCGGATTTTACCGGAAAGGGTGTATCTGTGCAATCGGCTCTATCCAGAATATTTCAGCGGCGCTATTTGATCATTCGCATGTACTTCCTTTAACGGTGATACTTTTTTTTACGCTACCACTGCTTTTTGCACTGTTCTTCGGAAGGGTTTTTTGTTCATCGGTATGTCCGCTGGGAGCTGTTCAGGAACTTTTTATTCTCAAACCGTTAAAGCTGCCATCAGCGGTTGAAGCGCCTTTAAAAATTATACCGCATATCTTTCTTGGTGCTGCGGTGCTGTTTGCAGCAACCGGATCCGGATTTCTAATTTGCAGGCTTGATCCCTTTGTTGGTATATTCAGACTGAGCTCTCCACCTGGGATGCTGATTTTAACGATGATTATCCTTGGAATTGCACTCTTTGTAGCACGTCCATACTGCCGGTTTCTTTGCCCCTACGGTGTGTTGCTGCAATGGATGTCATCGCTTTCAAAGTGGAATGTAAAAATCACGAAAGAAAACTGTATCAACTGCAGGCTTTGTGAAAATTCCTGTCCCGTGAATGCTATCCGTTTTCCGTCAGGCGAACCTGCACAGGAGAAGCGAACCAGATCTGTACGCCGCATCGTGTTATACACTGTTTTTCTGCCCCTTCTGATTATTGCCGGAGCAACAGGGGGATGGGTTGGCGGGGATTTTTTCTCATCAAAACATCCCAAGGTGAAACTTGCAGAACAGATAGTCAGTGAAGATAGAGGGGCTGCAGGTGCATCAACCATTGAAAGTGAAACATTCAGGGCAAGGAGTGCTGCACCTGAACTTATCAAGGATGCATCAAAAACCAGAAACGAAATCCGTTTCGGTTCACTGCTGTTCGGCGCGTATGCGGCAGCGGTTATCGGGCTCATGCTCCTGAGACTCTCAATGCAGAAGAAGAAAACGGAATATAGTGCTGATCATGGTGAGTGCATAAGCTGCGGACGGTGTTTTCGGTTTTGTCCGTTGAATAAAGAGGTGGTGCCTGAAAATGCTCGCTCCGAAAAAGCGCGCCCCCTAAATCCCCCGCAGGGGGACTTGAAGAGTTAAGGTGTTGATTTTTCATATCATTCCTCAAGTCCCCCTGCGGGGGATTTAGGGGGCGAGAGATGCAGGGGGAAGAAGGCAATAGAGGAAAAGAACGACTAAGGGAGAGAGGCAAGTCTTCCAAGGGGTACGAGGTTAAGTGGGCCAGGATATACAGAGTCAGGACAGTAGGGGAATGAGAATTGGGCAAAAGAATAAGCACTTGAATAAGCACAAGATACAAGGAACATACAAAAACAACTATGAAAACAACAATTAACAAAGAAGCCACAAAGCAGATCCTCCGCGGGGTAATGTGGTCATCAGGGATATTCGCGGCGATTATGGGTATTCTGCTTGCAGCAACGCTTATTCAAACAAGAATTCATGATCCCATAAACAGTCCGGCTCTTCAAAAGCTTATCGAGCGCGTTGAGAAAGACCCCACCAATGAAAGCCTAAAAGAAGAATTAAGGGCGTTTGATCTCCTGGCGCGTAAAGCCTTTTTTACATCCATGGAACAGATGCGGTTTGGAGCTGTGCTCTTTATCGCTGCTATTGCGATATTTCTCCTGTGCTGGAAACTAAAAGAGATGCTTTTCCCTCCACTTCCCGGTGTTCCCGGTGAAATTGCATCATGGTGGACACAGCAGACCCGATCACGTAAAGCTGTAACGTACGGTGGTATTTCTATATTTATCATGCTGTTACTTCTCGGAGTCTTTACAAAAAAAAGCCTTGCACCCGGATCAGTATCAAATACTGAAAAACAGGTTTCAGATAAACAGATTGACGCGAACTGGTGCAATTTCAGAGGTCCGGGGGGGAATGGAATTGCCCGGTTTACCAATGCTCCCACGTCCTGGGATGGTGCCAAAATGACGGGAATCAAATGGAAAACCGCCCTGGAGCTTCCGGGGAACAGTTCGCCAGTTGTTTGGGAAGACAGGATTTTTGTTACCGGTGGATCGAAAGAGCTGCGTGAGGTATACTGTGTCAATGTCAATACCGGTAAGCTCACGTGGCGGTATGTCGTTAAAGTTGATACCGATCGCCCCATTGCTATCCCTAAAGTAAGTAAAGAAACTGGTTTTGCTGCACCAACGGTTGCCTGTGACGGCATTCGGGTCTATGCAATTTTTGCAACCGGTGAACTGGTTGCACTTACCCTTGATGGAAAACCGGTCTGGACACGGTATCTGGGGCTGCCAGAGAATCATTACGGGCATTCATCATCACTGATAACCCATGACGGCCTACTTTTTGTGCAATACGATCAGAATGAGGCAGGTACGCTCTATGCGATGAATGGTGCCAGCGGGAAAACGGTGTGGGAAGTTAAGAGGACACTTCTCTCGTGGTCATCACCGATTTGTATCAATACCGGCAATCGCTATGAGCTGATCCTTACCGATAATGAATTTGTCACCTCGTATAACCCATCAACAGGGGCAGTGCTGTGGTCGCATTCCTGCCTTTATGGAGAGGTCGGGCCCTCTGCCGCGTTCAGTGCGGGGAAAGTATTTGCTGCCAACGTCAATGCAAAAGCGGTTGGAATTGATATTACAAAAAGTGACTCCCTTGGAGTACCACCGATAATCTGGGAATACGAGGATGGGGAGCTTCCTAATTCGCCGAGTCTGGTTGCACTGGATTCACTGCTGTTTCTTCCATCAGACGACGGTACACTCACATGTCTGAATACGGCAAGTGGAGAAGAATACTGGGTGGAGGAGTTTGAAACCGGTTTTTATGCATCACCCGTTATATCAGGTAAGAATGTCTATTTGTTGGATCGAAAAGGGGTTATGCAGATCATTGAAGCATCAGGGACCTATACTTTGATAGGTGCTCCATCACTGGGTGAACCTGCAGTTTGCACACCTGCAATCCTTGACGGTTTTATGATTATTAGAGGAGAGAAGCACCTTTTCAGAATTGATGGTGCAAAATGAATTCAGAGGGTGTATTGGAATCAGCGGATACTTTATGGCTTGACGAGACGATCACGAATGTTGGCCGCGATGAGGACAAGCTCATACCGCTGCTTCAGGAAATTCAGACCAGATTTAATTATCTGCCCCGCGCGGCACTTGAATACCTTTGCAGTAAGACCGGTATTGCGCCTGCTGCGGTTAGTGGTGTTTCCACGTTTTACGACAAATTCCGTCATACACCAGCCGGAAAACATACTATCAGCGTATGTGTAGGGACCGCGTGCCATGTCAAGGGTGCGGATCTTATTTACGACGCATTTCACCGGCATTTAAAGTGTGATAAAGATTCTGATACTGACCCGGAAAGATTGTTCACGCTAAGTAAAGTTTCCTGTCTCGGGTGCTGCACACTCGCTCCGGTGGTGCAGATCGATTCGATTACCTATGGCCACCTGACCACATCATCGATACCTGACGTTATCGACAATTTTTTACAGAAACAGAAGAGCACATCACCTGCGGATGTAAACATTCCGGTCACCGGCAATTCCAATGATCAGGAGATTAGGATCGGGGTTGGATCATGCTGTGCTGCGGGAGGTAGTGCTGATATATTTGCAATTGCCAAGGAGACTGTTTCCCGTTTTAATCTTCCGGTTTCGGTGAAACCTGTTGGCTGTATTGGTATGTGTCATCGGGCTCCGCTGCTTGAGATCAGAAGTGGCAGGAAAACCTCTTTCTACTCCAAAGTATATCCCGATGATGTAACCGGAATCATCCTTAAGCATTTCAAACCATCACACTTTACCGATAAATTAAAGAAATGGACGGTGCATCAGGCAGAACGACTGCTCAAAGGGGAGAGTTCCGACAGCACAATCAGCCAGTATCGGCTTGACACACAGGAGCAACCGGTTCAGGGATATCTTGATAAACAGGTACATATCGCCAGTGAATGGTATGGTGCACTTGATCCATCAGATATCAATGATTACTTCAGAAAAAACGGGTTCGAAGCACTGAAGAAATGTTTACATGAATACAAACCATCACAGATAATCGACATAATAACCGGATCCGGTTTACGGGGCAGAGGTGGTGCAGGTTTTCCTACCGGTCTTAAATGGAAACGTGTACAGGAAAATGCAGGGAGCAAAACCTATATCATCTGTAACGGTGATGAGGGTGATCCGGGTGCGTTTATGGACCGCATGCTGCTTGAATCGTATCCGTACCGTGTTATTGAAGGGATGATTATTGCCGCGATTGCCGTGGGTGCTCATGAGGCTATTTTTTATATCCGTTCGGAGTATCCGCTTGCGCTGCAAAGAATTCGTCATGCGATCCACGTTTGCAGAACGCAGGGGGTGATCGGAAATAACATCTTAAACTCCACCTTTTCCATTGATTTCAGGGTAGTCGAAGGAGCCGGCGCATTTGTATGCGGTGAGGAAACTGCACTGCTGAGGTCTATCGAAGGTAAACGTGGAACACCCGGGTTCAAACCGCCATATCCGGCAAGTAAAGGATTATGGGGAGTGCCGACCCTTATCAACAACTGCGAGACCTTTGCCTGTGTTCCCTGGATCTTCCGGAATGGAGCTCAGAAGTTTGCATCAATCGGCACTGATGGAAGCCATGGAACAAAGGTATTCTCGCTTGCAGGGAAGATCAGGTATGGCGGGCTTATTGAAGTACCAATGGGGATGACCATCCAGGAAATCGTCGAGGAGATCGGCGGGGGAATAGCAGATGACCAGAAGTTCAAAGCGGTACAAATCGGAGGTCCATCGGGGGGTTGTATTCCTGCATCAATGAGTGATATTCCGGTTGATTATGAGGAACTTGTCAAAGCGGGTGCGATGATGGGTTCGGGGGGAATGGTGGTACTTGATGACCGGGATTGCATGGTTGATATCGCCCGGTATTTTCTCAGTTTCACTCAGAATCAGTCCTGCGGCCGCTGCACTTTCTGCAGGATCGGAACGCTCAAACTGCTTGGCATCCTCAATAAAATCTGTTCAGGCAAAGGTTGTGCTGATGATCTGATCATGCTTGAAGACCTCTCACAGTCGATTAAAAATGCCAGTCTCTGTGGTCTCGGGAAATCGGCCCCCAATCCGGTACTTACCACGCTGCGCTATTTTAAAGATGAATATGAGGCACATCTGAAGGGAATATGCCCTGCAGGCAAATGCAAAGATCTGATACGGTACACGATTGATAGCAATTGCAACGGCTGTACGATCTGTTCTCAAAAATGCCCGGTCAAAGCGATACCGTTTACTCCGTATCAGCAGCATACCATAGATGACTCACTCTGTATCAGGTGTGATGTATGCAAATCGAGCTGTCCGGCCGATGCTGTTAACATTGTAGCGAAAAATGTAGTTGATACTAATTCTACGCCCCCTAAATCCCCCGCAGGGGGACTTGATGAATGAGAGTGAAATTTAGCCTTTTAACTCTTCAAAGTCCCCCTGCGGGGATTTAGGGGGCGAGTATGGGAATGATATGATTAAGCTGACAATTGATGGAAAAACAGTTGAAGTTGATGATGGGACGACGCTGCTTGATGCTGCACGGAAGGTGGGTGTTGATATTCCGACGTTGTGTTTTTTTGAGACGCGTCCCCTAAATACACGCCCCCTGGATACACGCCCCCTAAATCCCCCGCAGGGGGACTTAAAGAATGGAGAACTGAAAATTGATCATTTACATTTTCAAAGTCCCCCTGCGGGGGATTTAGGGGGCGCGGTATTAACTGAGACCTCACCCCCCGGCCCCCTCTCCCATAGGAGAGGGGGAGCAGGAGATGAAGGTGCATTCCGTGGTACGGAATTTACTAAGAGGCAAATCGAACCTCCGGTTTCCTGTTTTGTCTGCGCAGTAAAATTATCAGGACGTAATGGTTTTGTACCCTCATGCGTGGCGCTTGCTGAGGAGGGAATGGTTGTTGAATGTAGTACCGACGAGGTTTTCAAAATACGCAGGCAGGCACTGGAGCTGCTGCTGAGTCATCATAATGGTGATTGTGAAGCGCCCTGTACGAGAATTTGCCCGTGTTCTATTGATATTCCGGAGATGATTAGAGCTATTATAACCGGCAACAGTGCAGGTATGATCAGCGCGGCACGTGCAGCGATGCCATTTCCTGCTGTACTTGCACATATCTGTTTAGCTCCCTGCGAGAAAGGATGCCGCAGAAAACAGGTTGATTCAGCGGTTTCTATAAGGGAACTTCATAAATTTGCTGCTGTTACAGCGATGAATTCACCTGAATATTCAGCACCAACTATTTTACCCTCTACGGGCAAAAATGTTGCTATTGTGGGTGCTGGTCTTGCAGGACTAACCGCTGCATATCATCTGTCCTGTCTGGGTCATGCATGTATTGTAATAGAA
Source organism: Fibrobacterota bacterium (assembly GCA_023459055.1). Lineage (GTDB taxonomy): Bacteria > Fibrobacterota > Chitinivibrionia > Chitinivibrionales > Chitinispirillaceae > JAAZBG01. The sequence continues at coordinate 101,059 of JAEWVR010000031.1, read as the reverse complement.
AAGAATTCCCGACCCGCCGTTGGTACCTATTGTACCGAGCATCAACTACCCGCAGCAATATTTGAATATGAAATCGATCAGATCAGAAAGTGCGGTGTCACATTTCAATTTGATAAAGAGGTAACCTCACTACAGGAGCTGACAGCTAATTTCGATGCAATAGTTATTGCCTGCGGAAGTCAATCGACACAATGGATTGAACAGCAGGGGATCAGTTGCACAGAGCGGGGAATTGATGTGCACAAAGGGACATTTGCAACATCCGTTGATGGTGTATTTGCGATTGGTGGTGCGATCATACTGGGTAAAAGTTCCAGCCGAACCGTTGGTCAAAGCACGAAAGCCGCTTTTGCAATACACCGTTTTTTGATGGTAAAAAATTCGGCACCGGCAGGGACACGCCCCCTAAATCCCACCTCGGCAGGGCTCCCGCAGGGGGACTTTGAAAATCGAAATTCGCAAATTTCAATATCAAATCCAAAAATTGGGACTGACAAGGTAGGGACAGGTCACGAGCTATCCCTACCTGTGTTTAATTCATACATGAGCAAAATGTCCACTGATGATCTGCAGCGGTTTGCTGAATCTATCCCAGCGAAAACATCGGAATCCCTCGAACCAAACGATAGAGACAGGTCGCGACCTGTCTCTATCGTTTCCGAAATGGCTGCCCAATGTTTACAGTGTGATTGCGGCAAAAAATCAGCATGCGATCTGAGACGGTATGCCGCTGAATACGGTGCTCAACAGCCAGTGACAGGTCACGACCTGTCACTATGGGATAAACCGCTGAAATCGGAACGACGAATCTTTCCAAACGGGCTTGTTTATGAACCGGGGAAGTGTATTTTGTGTGGTCGGTGTGTTGGGATTACAAAATCTCGCCCACTAAATACGCGCCCTCTATCGAAAACGCGCCCCCAAAATCCCCCGCAGGGGGACTTTGAAAATGTAAATGATCAGGTTTTACCTCTCCATTCTTCAAGTCCCCCTGCGGGGGATTTTGGGGGCGCGTTTCCAGGGGACAAGGCTTTAGAGTGCTCCGGTCTCACCTTCCTCAACCGCGGCTCCGACCTCTTCGTCGATACCCCCTTCGGTGAACCGATGGATACAGCGATGGGCGAATGCATGGATCAATGCATCGATGCCTGTCCGACAGGAGCATTATGGAAAGTAAAGTAACACAACAGCCGGCACTATTAAACATTATTAAAACAGGACTTTCTCTCTGTATCGTGCTTCACATGATACTTGTGGCGCATTGTCAAAAATCGCAACAGGCATCATCCAGCCAACCAAAAGCAGCAATCGCCGGGTGGACTATCTTTCGCGGAAATTCAGAACTTCAGGGTGTTGCACCGGGATCAATTTCCGATTCACTGCAACTACGATGGAGTTACACAACGGGAGACGCCTGTATCGGATCACCGGTCACCGATGGCAAACTTGTATTCATCGGATCAGCGGATAAAAACTGTTACGCACTTGAACTGTCATCAGGCAAACTGATCTGGAAATTCACCGCTGAGTATGGCTTTGAAGCATCACCCCTGATCTGCAATGATCTCCTCTTCATCGGCGATCTTGGCGGAACGATGCATGTACTTGATAAAAATAAAGGTACATTGCGTTGGTCGTATAAAACGGATGGCAAGATTGTCGGGTCAGCAAACTGTATCAAGGAAAAAAATATGCTGATCTTCGGCAGTCACGACGACACACTCTATTGTCTTGACATGCAAACCGGGACGGTCAGGTGGAAATACGCATCGGAGAGTTATATTAACGGGACTCCAGCAACCGATGGCAGGGTGATCGTCTTCGGTGGCTGTGATGAAAACGTGCATATCCTGAATGCGGATTCCGGCATCGGCATTGGAAAAGTTGTTACCGGTTCCTACATTGCCGGTTCAATCGCACTTAAAGACACTGTTGCATTTGTTGGTGATTACGGCAATAAACTGCTCAAAGTGGATATAAAAACACAAAAGATTCTCTGGGAGTTTGCAAGCACAGGAAAACAGGAACCTTTTTTCGCATCACCAGCAGTTAGTGATACCTTTGTGGTGGCGTCATCACGTGATGGTTTCATCTATTGTGTGTCGGCGCAGACTGGTAGCCTGATCTGGAAATTCGCAACCCGAAAAGAAGTCGACAGTTCACCCGTAATCTGTGGAAACAGAGTTGTGGTAGGGTCCGATGATGGATTCCTGTACTTACTCGATCTGTATACAGGAAAACGAATCAGTTTGTATGATATTGGTGGCGCGGTTGCCTGTTCACCGCTTGTTGCAGGGAAGTATGTAGTTGTCGGGGATGATAATGGGGTGATCAGTGCATTTGTGGGGGACGGATCCTGAAAAGTCGGTGTGCTTCTGTAGTATCTCGTCCCCTAAAAGCACGTCCTCCCCAGCAATACTCGCCCCCTAAATCCCCCGCAGGGGGACTTCTTGAAAAAGACTAAAAATCTACTCATTCAGTTCTTCAAGTCCCCCTGCGGGGGATTTAGGGGGCGCGATTCCAGGAGGGCAAGTTTGTACCGGGGTGGTGAGTGAGTCTTTTAGGTTTTGAGGTTAAGCTGGGGCAGAGGGGATTTAATGATCTGGTTAGAAGGCGAGTAGGAGTAGTATGAAAATAGCATATCTCATTGCAGGCACCGGTGGCGCATTTTACTGCGAAAACTGTATCCGTGACCACGCATTCATTGCCGGCTTACGCGCGAACGGACATGAGGTCACGACTATACCGATGTATCTTCCTGTCAAGGAGTCGGGGTTGACATCAGGAACGCAGCCCGTTTTTTTCGGTGCGGTGCGTCTGTACCTTACCTCCAAAATACCTCTTCTACGCAATGTTCCCGATGCACTTCTTAAACTTCTGGATCATCCCTCGATGCTCAATCTGGCTGCATCAATGGCCAACTCCACACGGGCAAAAGGGCATGAGCAGATGACCATTGCAATGCTCAAAGGGGAGCATGGTCCGTTTGCACATGATTTCGGGAAGTTGTCAGCGTGGATACGAACTACGATCAAACCCGATATTCTCATTGTTTCCAATGCATTTCTGCTGGGCATCGCTGCATCGATAAAATCAAAAAGCCGCATCCCGATCATCTGTATGCTTCAGGATGAACACTTCTGGGTTGATTCAGCAACTCCATCATATAAGGATCTGCTCTGGAATGCCGTCTCGGATAAATTTGACTATGTGGATATGGCACTTACACACAGCTACTGGTTTAAAGAAAAATTCAGTACCCATGTGCATAAATCAAACGGGAAGATTACCGTGATCCCGTTCGGTGTTGATCCGTCAATATATACCGTAGTGTCAAAAGGCAGTGACACTTTGAATCTCGGATCATTAGGCAGGATTTGCAGTTTTCTGGGAGTGGAGGTCATTGCCCGCGCATATGCGTTACTTGTAAAGGATTTCTCGGGCACGGCCCATTCGCTCAATTTTTGCGGCGGGTTTACAAAAGATGATCAGGCCGCGATTAACAGGGCAAAAAAATCTGTGCTTGATAATAAGGGAACATTCACGATTCATCCGGAATTCGGTATAACAGACCGGGTCAGCTATCTTCAGACACTGTCAGTTTTTTCGCTCCCTGCACAGGAACCGATGACCATTGGCACATCGGTCATTGAAGCAATGGCGTGTGGAATTCCTGTTATTCTACCTGATAGTGGAGGATTCCCGGAGATTCTTGCTGCAAACGGCGGTGGCGTAATTTATGCTCCAAATACTCCCGATACGCTTGCTGAACAGATACTGCGGCTATACCGGGATACAGCATCACGTAAATATCTGGCCGCTGCAGCCAGAAACAGTGTGATAAAAGAGTTTAATAATTTAAATATGGCTAAAAAGGCAATTGCGGTTGTACGATGAAAAGTTATTCCGTAACTGTAAAGGGTGATACACTATGCTTTGTGAACTTAACAATATTATAAAAACATACCCCGCTCCATCAGGGGGAGACCGGATCACGGTGCTCACTGATGTATCCGTTGCGGTTGACAGGGGGATCTCAGTTGCAATCACCGGGCCATCGGGAAGTGGTAAAACAACCCTGCTGCATATTGCTGTGGCTATGGATCAGCCCGATGCCGGCACGGTGTCAATTGATGGCACCCGTCTGAGTAGCCTCGGTAACGATCAGTTGGCTGCACTGCGAAACCGTAAAATCGGGATGGTGTTTCAGAAACATTTTCTTCTGCCTCAGCTCACACTGCTTGAAAATGTACTGTTGCCAACGCTTCCGTACCAGACAAAAGAGAACAGGGAACCGCTCCTGAAACGGGCTCTCTATCTTGTAAACCGCATGGGACTCGAAAAACGCAGTACCCATTTTCCCGCTCAGTTGTCAGGAGGAGAATGCCAGCGTGTTGCACTTGCCCGCGCACTGATAAACAGCCCATCACTGCTCTGTGCCGATGAACCAACCGGATCACTTGACAGAAATGCAGCACGTGAGATCGGGACACTTTTGAAAGAGATCAATAAGGAGGAACAGACTGCACTGCTTGTTGTCACGCACTCCGATGAGCTGGCATCCACCATGACACACGTTCTGGAACTGTACAGCGGAACACTAAAACCCCGGGCCTGACCTCATGAAACAAACAGACGCACAACAAAAATCACTGACCATTTTCGCCTATGTTATCAGAAGCCTGAAATTTCACTGGCGCTCAAATCTGCTACTGTCCATCGGATGTGCAATCGGAGCTACTATTTTGATAGGCGCAATCATGGTGGGCGATTCGCTGAAAACCAGTTTACGGGTAGTAACCTCGTACCGAATTGGCAAAGTACAGTATGCCTTGATGTCAACTAATGGATCACTCCGTGAAGCTTTGGCAGACTCGCTGCAGGCCAGAGTACCGGTCGCTGCTGCTCCGGTGCAAAGTATAAGTGGAATCATGAGTAGTCTGCGTCCGCGCGACAGTAAACTATATCCGGATAAGCATGCAGTAACGATTAACGGTGTTGACGATCGCTTCTGGTCAATGGGACTGTCAGGTACTGTTCCGGATGGGTTTACAGATAGTACAGTTGTTATCAACAGGACACTTGCCCAAATGATGGGGCTTGCTATTGGTGATGCAATCGTACTTCGCTTTGAAAAGAAACGCATATTGTCCGTTGATGCCCCCTTTGCGCTCTCTGATGACAACATTATTGCTCATCGGTTTACAATAGGAGGAATTGCAGAACGAAAGCAATCCGGCGATTTCAGCATGAAAGCAGAGCACCACGAGGTGTATAACGTATTTCTGCCTCTCCGTAAACTGCAGTCACTCAGTGATGCACCCGGGCGGGTATCAATGATTCTTATTCATAATTCATCCGTTGCAATAAACGATATTGACAATGAGGTTAAAGCCCTGTGGAATAGCAGTGACGCAGGAATTAATGTCCGCGAACTCGCGGGACAGAAAGTCTATGAGATCTATTCAGATAATATTTTTATTCCGGAGGATGTGGTAACGCAGCTGACCGGATCGTTTCCGACGGCAACACCGGTTTTAACATGGTTTGCAAATGCACTTCAGAACGGTGACCGTACGACACCATATTCTTTTGTCGCTACACCACCAGTCGGGTATTCTTTACATGATAATGAAATTGCACTCGGCAGCTGGCTTGCAGATGATCTTGATGCACGCCCTGGTGATACGATAAGCGTTTCCTATTTTGTCCCTCAAATTCCCTATGGACTGCGTGAAGACACAGCACGGTTCGTGGTTGCATCACTGCTTCCGTCAGTACTACCATGGAACGATTCCACACTCATGCCTGCGTTTCCCGGTCTCGCGGATGCCGGAAGCTGTACAGAGTGGAAATCTGATATTCCGATAGATCTTAACAAAATACGAAAAAAGGATGAACTCTACTGGGACAGCATGCGCGGTACCCCAAAAGCATTTGTCAGTTATGCAATGGCAAAAAAGATCTGGAACAACCGTTTCGGTGTTTGTACATCAATTCGTTTGCCTCTGCAATCAGGGCTGCAAAGCGATAACCGCCTGCAGACTACAAAAACGTTGGGCACTGCGGTATCAGCGCTTCTTGGTGCCTCACATACAGGACTTCAGCTTATTGATGTAAAGAGTAATCTTCAGACAGCGGTCGATAAGGGTATCAGTATGACCCCGCTCTTCATCGGACTGAGTTTCTTTACCATTATTGGAGCATTCATTTTAATTGCTTTACTGTTTGCGATGCAGATTCAGGCTCGCAGTAACGATCTGATGGTACTTGCTGCAACAGGATTTACGTATAAACGGGTATTCTCGCTGCTCCTGCTTGAAGCAGGTATACTCTCGGTCATTGGTACAATTGCAGGAATTCTCCTGAGTCCGCTTTACACGATGATCATGCTCGCTGCACTGGGAACAATCTGGTATGCTGCTGCAAATCTGCCACTGCTTGAATTGCATCCTGATGCGTTGTCGCTGATTATTGGCGGCAGTGTCACGGTACTGTGTTCGGTGATAGCTGCTGCTATTCCGATACGTACCTTTCTAAGAGAGTTTTATAACAACAAACGCCCGGTAATACAAAAAATAAAAATGTCCGGCAACCTGGTGCTTCATTTGACAATCACCATCGTGTTGCTTGTACTTGCAGGTACTCTTTTATTATTTGTCAAAGATCCACAAAGTAAATCAGCGGCTGCTGTATTTTTTATAAGTGGTGCTTTACTTTTAGGGGGCTTCATATCGCTGTTCTCATTAGTACTGAAATGGCTACAGTTCAGAAGCAACCCTTGTTCGATCTCACTGGTAAAGCTTCTGTTTCTGAATGTAGCCCGTCAGCGGGTACGGACAACGGCAACGGTCTCCATTCTTGCCTGCGGACTCTTTATCCTCGGGACAATTCAACTGTTTCATCAAGGAACAATTCGCGATCCGCTCGACAGGAAAAGCGGTACTGGTGGATTTTTGTGGTACGGTGAACTACAGTCCGGTATACCGCATGACAAAACAACAGCTGCATATCTTATTGACAAGGGAGTATCACTCGATAGTACCGCATACAGGGTATTTCCCGCACGTCTTAAGGATGGTGATGATGCGAGCTGTTTTACTCTTAACAGGGTGAAAAATCCAGCCATCGTCGGAATCAATCAGGCGGTGCTTGATAGTCTGGGTAGTTTTACTGTTGTTTCAAAAGGTCCGATGGTCAGTAAGGATCATCCCTGGAGAAATCTTGAATCATCAGCGGACGAAAATACTACCATTTTCGCAATAGCAGATCAGAGTACGATTGAATGGGGACTTGGAATGTCGATAGGGGATACCATAAAGTATATCGACGATTCAGGAAATACGCTTAACATCGTGCTTGCTGCCGGTTTACAGAATTCAATATTTCAGGGCAAAATCATTATCAGTGAAACAAACTTTATCCATCATTTCCCATCGGTGAGCGGGTATCGCATGCTGTTAATTTCTTATGCCAACAGCGATAGGCAAATATCCAACAGCCTTAGTAACCTGTTCTTCAACGAAGGCCTCCAGCTCACTGAAACCGCTGCACGTTTGAATTCATTTAATATGGTTCAGAATACCTATCTGATGATTTTCAGTTTTCTTGGTATGATAGGACTGATACTTGGATGTGCAGGTCTTGGCATCGTACTGATCCGTACGATGTACGAACGTCGTTTCGAATTTGCAAACCTGCACGCACAGGGGTTTACAAACAGGATGATCCGTAAAATGCTTCTTGGCGAGCAGCTGATTATTGTTGCCACCGGTGTGATTGCCGGATTGTTGCCTGCGCTGATCGCGTCGGGCGCTCCACTGGGGGTAAGTGGTGTTTTCAGGATTGTCGTGTTATTGGGAATTGTCATATTTGTCGGTGTTGGTTCGATTTTTATCGGTTTGAAGGTGGCGATGAGACGGGATTTTCTTGTGATTTTGAGGGAGGAGTAGTTGGGGGAAGAAGCCAGTAGCCAGAATCCAGAAGCCAGCAGAATGGAGCAAGTAGCACGTAGTAAGTAGTAAGTAGTAAGTAGTAAAGAAAAAGTGTGTCGTTGTTGTTAATTCTGATTTACTATGTGGCATTTGCGCTCGCCCCCTGAAAGCGCGCCCCCTAAATCCCCCGCAGGGGGACTTTGAAAATGTAAACAAATATTTTTATTCTTCAAGTCCCCCTTCGGGAGACCCTTGGGAATACCTGACGAGGTGGAATTTAGGGGGCGAGAGATTATGCGGGCGTGAATCGGTGTGGTGTATTAATCATTGCTTTCGCAAACTGTCAAAACCGTAATTTATATTCACTTTGCAGCTGGAAATAACCAACATCACAGTATTGGAGGCACACCCTTGAAAATTTTTTCTTTCATGTTTTGCTTATCATGTATCCTTATATCCGGATGTTCGTATGTTCGTCCTACGATAAGAGGTAATATCATACCCGCTCAAAAAAGATTACAAAACAGTGTTACCGTATTGAAAAACGACAGTTCGTTTTTTTCAATCCCATTGCCGGAATCCGTAATTCAAAACGCTCAAATTGTTCTCCTTGGTGAAACTCATGGCGTTTCTGCAAATCAGGAACTGGAATTTCAAATGTTGAAATTCCTTAAAAGTAAAATTGATTTTCAGGTTCTTTTGATGGAAGCATCACATAGCCATGCAGTCATTATTAACAAGTACTTAAATACTGGCGATACTGCTTATATTGATACCATTTTCCGGCATCTCAAAGGTACTTTTGCCTGGACCAATGAATATGCAGCATTCTGGAAAAATTTGTATGCATATAATCAAACGCTTGCCCCTGAAAAAAGAATATCATGTATTGGTATTGATGGGGAGAATCAATATAACACAGCACTCTATTTCCTTGCTACGATAACTCCCGATACACCTGCCTTTAAAGAAATTCAGCCGGCAGTAATAAAATTGAAAAATGTAAAGTTTTCGGACAACAGTGTACGTGATGCCTGGAAACTGGCAGAAGAAATAAATACTAACTGGCGCACGAATGAGAGCTTGTATGAAACTTTTTATGGAGAAAATTATCGCGACTTTAAAATTGTTTTACAGAATATTGTAAATGCCAAGCTTGTACACATGACCAAAAAGAAATCAGGAAAGATAAGGTACAATAAAGTGAGAGATTCAATTATGTATGAAAATCTGCTCAATGCTTATAGTGTAAACCCGACAGCCAGAATGTATGGTTTTTTCGGTTCTATACATGTTTTACAAGATAGATATTTTGGTATACCATCATTAGCATATCTGCTTAATTCCAATAGTTCGCCTTATAAAAACAAAGTGATCTCAATGTATATGTACTATGAAAACTGCGAAAATATTAATCGGCCCGATTATAAAATCACGAGAACCCAAAGCGAATTTTCTAGTAGGGTATTCAAATTTTACAAAGAAGAATATAATGCAATTTTTTGCTTGAATAATCCGGATGCACCCTCAGAAACATTAAAGTTTTACCCATATTATAACAACGTGGCAGGAGGACCATTTCAATATATCCTTCTTGTTAAAAACAGCAAGGCATCACAACCTTATGGAGACTTGCAGTAATGGAAGCATGCCCACTAAAAAGCGCGCCCCCTAAATCCCCCGCAGGGGGACTTTGAAAATGTAAACGGATTGTTTTTATTCTTATTCTTCAAGTCCCTCTGCGAGGGATTTAGGGGGCGTGTATTCGGTGCGGGTGGCGAGTGCAAAAGTACACACTGGATAAAAAGAAAAGTCCTAAGTTATTTTTAGCATAGAGCTTTTTTGAGATAAGGACAAAACAGGAATGTCATAAAATTATTTACGCGTTAACATAAGTATATAGCATAAATTTGCAAAGTAATTATCTGTAAGGATGAGTTTTATAATGAAAGATATTAATGGTGTACAATCACATTTTTCTGTATTTGAAGAGTCTATGGTAGAAATGACATGGCAGGAGGTTCAGGCTGGTGCTGATCGGGATGCAATTGTTTTGCTACCCATAGGTATCATAGAAGGCCATGGACCCCATTTGGATTTATCAGCTGATTTTTATCTCAGTACTTTAAACTGTCGCTTTTTAAAGCATGGTCTTTTAGAAAAAGGAATAGAGGCTCTCATAGCACCACCTTTTTATTGGGGAATAAGTCAGGATGTGGCCAGATATGCCGGAACCTTTTCTGTGCGTCCGGAAACCATGAAGGCGCTATTAATGGATATTTTTGCTTCCCTAAGAAGCTGGGGCTTCAAAAGGATATTTGTCCAAAACGCTCACGGAGATCCTTTACATGTTGAAATAATCAAAAGTGCACTATCTGAAGCCACACATGCTCCGGATTTTATCGTTTATTTTATGTGGGAGTTGGGTGTTGAAGTAGATCATACTATCGAATACCCTCCATTGAGAGAGGATAGATTTCAACCGGATTATCATGCAGGAGCTATTGAAACAGCACAAATGGCAACCTATTTCCCGGAAAAGGTACGTGCAGAAGTGGCTAAGAAATTAAAGCCTCAGGATAGCTTCCATCCATTGGCTTATTGTGGTGATCCAGCAAGCTATGAATCAGAAATAAATATTGCAGAATTCGCTAATGCGGAGGTGGCTCTGGATGTATTAAAAATCGAGGCAATACTGGAAAGAGATGGAAAGTAGAGATCTACTTACCAGGCTCCAAATCTCTGAAAGTATAAACACAAACGTAGTCTTCGGCTTGCAGTTTTGACAAGGTTTTAACAAACGGAGTAAAGATCTGTTCTGCCAGTCACTTGTTACGCGTCACCAGTCACTGCGCCTTGCGCATCCAACACTCAAACAGTTGAAATCGCTAAGTGGTACAACGAAGAGCAGTTTGAAAACCTGCGGTGGTGCGCGGGATGGGGTGATGGGGGGAGAGGTCCCGCTTAACGGGTACACATACAATTAGAAAAATTAAAATCCTGAACAGTCTTTCGTATCTGTAAGTTTTTCCAGATGTTTGTTTTGTACTTTATTAACTGGTCACCATTTTTTCGATCATAGAATTACATAAATGTAGGCTATTTTAAATTCCTAATATAAAATCATAGTAACAATTTTTTCAAAATACGTCTAAGTAATATTTTCTGTCGGTTTAACAATGGATGGCAACGATTATAATATGAACACAAGTTACAATTATTCAAAAAGGCTTAATATCGCGTTTTTCATAGAACAGACAACAGGCAATGGAGGATTCCAGGACGCTGTCTGGGGTGGTGTATCAAAAGCTGCAAAAAAATATGATATCAATCTATTTTCTGTTGCAGGTGGTTCGATAGATACGTCACCGTATAATCCCTACGAAATAAATCGCAATTTCATATACGATCTTGTCAATAAAAAAAGCATTGACGGAATAATTACAAGCTGCACGGTAAAAAACTTCATTACCCTGGAGAGATTCAGGGAATTTACAGGACGTTTTTCAGGATTACCGCTAATAAGTATTGTTGGTCCGATAGCGGGCTATTCGGATGTTCATGTGGACAACAAAAGCGGAATGAAAGACTTGATTATGCACATGATTGTGCAACATGGATGTAAGAATCCGGCATTCATTACTGGATCACAGGGCAACCCCGATGCTGAGGAAAGGTTTAATGTTTACAAGGAAGTGCTTTTAGAAAACGGAATTCAATTCAGACCGGAACTGGTATTCAACGGAGTTTTTGATGAAGCTTCAGGAGAGAAAGCCGCTGATTATTTCTTTAAAGAAAATGAATTTGAAATAGACTGTATCATAGCGTCAAATGATGCGATGGCTTTTGGTGCGCTTAACAGGGCCAGAGAATTGGGAAAGAAAATTCCTGATGATATTTCTATTACGGGTTTCGATGATACAAGTGAAGCCGGGGCATATAATCCATCACTTACAACGGTCAAACAGCCTTTTATAGATATGGCATCAAAAGCTGTCGAAATGCTCATTGAAATGATTCAAGGCAAAACTATTGTTGAGTCGGTTTCGGTTCCTGCAAAACTCATAATACGCCAGTCATGCGGTTGTTATTCAAAAGAGATACTTCAGGCTAATATTGAAACTTTAACTGGAAAAAATAAAAAGATCAGGCAAAAACATTTCAAAATTAGCGATGAAATTTTCAGGAAAGCAGCTGGAATTATAAAGGATATCGATCAACGGTTAATAACTGAAACGATCCAGTACTATTTCGATGAGACAAACGGTGGCAAGCCGGGTTTGTTTCTTGCAAAACTCAAAGAATTATTTAATGAAGTTATTGGTCTTGATCGAGACCCTTTTGAATTGCAGAATGTGATTTCACTTATCAGAACAGAGGCATCTTTAGCCTTTGATGATAAAAACAAACTCTTAACCGCTGATAATCTAATAAATCAGGCACGTGTTTTTATCGGTGAAATGTCGAAGCAGATAAAGGATTTTAACAAAATCATTTCAGAAAAACAATCCAGGGCTTTAAGGGATGCCGGACTGGCATTGATAACAACATTCGATTTTGAAAGCCTGAAAGAATCATTAGTCAACCAGCTTCCAAAGCTCAATATCCCTTCTTTTTATATCTATCGCATTAATGATGCCAAAGGATGCGAAAGTGAATCCCGCTTGTACATAGGTTTCAGGGATGGGATTATAATGAATGGAAATGCTGAATTCAAATCACATTCAATGCCGGAACCGGAATTGTTACCCCAGGCCAGAAGGTTTACATTTGCTGTTCATCCTCTTAGTTTTAAGGATAAAAAGCTTGGATATGCATTTTTTGAGCTGGGGCCGGAAGAAGGTGCAATCTACGATACACTGCAGGGTCAGATTTCGAGCTCAATAATGGGTTCAGAATTATTATTTCAAATGCAGAATACTGAAAAAATCCTCACTAAAAGAAACACAAGTATACAGGAACTTGTTACACCTATGATTGACTCCATAAGAAAAATACATGTGATGACTGGAGAAAAATTAGGGGTTATCGGCGAACTGGTCAACCTTACAAAAGAAAATAATGAAAAATTGAAGTCCGCAAGCTTGCTGATTGAGGAAATGGGGGATAAAATATTTAAGATGATGGATGCCGTTAAAGCGATCAATTCAGTTTCTTCAGCTGTCAACATCCTTGCTTTAAATACTACTATAGAAGCAGCTCATGCGGGAGAACACGGCAAGGGATTTTCTGTCATTGCGGGGGAAATCAGAAAACTTTCAACATCTGTGAAAAACAATACAGGGCAAATCGAGCGTTTGCTCAACGATATCCGTATCAATTTAGAGAATTCTAAAAAAGCGGACAAGGATAGTCAGGAAACATTCACCCGGCTCGAAAAAGATGTCATCAATGTATCCGGTACGTTGAAGGAAACGATTATCGAGCTTGAAAATCTGTCGAAAAACAGCAGCAAAATACTTGATATGATGAAATAAAAAAATTACAGGATGCTACAATTTTTCGGTAATTCGACTTAACGTTTGACACTATGCCTGATTTAAGGTTATGTCGAAAAATTAAAGATGTATTGCTGGTTTAACATCAGACGTTGATAAGTAACGCAAATATCTCAGGAAAGAAATAATTAACTCGAAAATTGTTTGTTATAAATCTGCCAGTATTATATACTCTTTAAAAATATTATGGACAATTAAAAACTTGAGGTAATTCCTTAAATAAAATGGAGTTTTCGGATAAATGTCTGAAAAAAACAGCAATAATGATGAACAGTCTCCTTCAGATGAGCTTTTTCGTCAGGTATTTAAAACATCACCTCTTGCTTACGTGGTCATAGACATAACCGGAAATGGTATTGTTGAGGTAAACAATTCATTTACTGAGATTTCAGGATATGTACGTGATGATTTGGTTGACAAACCTGCAGATACTCTTAATATCCTGATGAATGAAAATATCTTTAATCATATACAGGATAATGTTTCGGATTGCGACAGTAATAAAAGTACAGAAAAAAAAATAAAGTGTAAAAATGGAGAAACAAAAACTGTATTGGTTTTTAAGGGAACAATGGTTCTTGGGCAGAAAACATACCTTCTCCTGACAATTGAAGATATCACCAGTCGTATAAACGCAGAAATGAAACTGCGGGAAAGTGAAAGCCGGCTGCGAACTTTAAGTGATAAACTACCTGGTGGAATGGTGTATGAATTAGATATAGGAGAAGATGGAAAAGACAGAAAATTCCTTTATGTGAGTGAAGGAGTGAGAACATTGCATGGGATTTCTCCGGAAGAGGCCATTAAGGACCCATCACTGATTTTCAACAATTTTATCAAGGAAGACCAGAGCATACTTTCTGAAAATGAGGAAGCTGCACTGAAAAACATGAGCGTTTTCAAAGTGGAAGCCCGTGTCAGATTACCATCGGGTGAGATACGACACAGACTTACCATATCAACACTGCGTCGTCTTTCAAACAATCATATTGTTAGTGATGGTTTGGAAATTGATATCACTGACAGAAAACGTAATGAGAACCTGCTTGCACTTGAGCATTCACTGGCCTTACAGCTTAATACTTCAAACAGTACACAAGGCTGGCTAAAGATCTGTCTTGATGCCGCGATAAGTGCATCTGAAATGGATTGCGGTGCAATATACCTTGTCAATGAACATGATAAAAGCCTTTCACTAGCAGTTCATCAGGGAGTCGCTGATGAATTTGCTGCAATCTCATCCAATTATGATGCCGCAAGTATTAATACACAGATCGTGCTTGATGGACATCCGGTATACATTGCACACGATAACATCAGTACATTTGTCAGTTTCCCTGAAAATGAAAAAATACGCACATTAGGAGTTATTCCTGTTACACATGAAAACCATGTTATCGGATGTATGAACATAGGTTCGCATGTTCGTGATGATATTCCGGCATATGCCAGAACAGTACTTGAAACAATTGCAAGTCGCGTAGGTTCCAGTATTGTTCAATTGAAGACAGAAGAAGCACTTCGTGAAAGTGAAGAAAAACACAGAAGTATTGTTGAACAGTTCTCTGAAGGACTGATTCTAACCGATGAAAGTGGTCGGATACTTGAATGGAACAATGCATGCGAAAAAATATCCGGAATAGAAAGGGCGGCAGTTCTTGGTAGAACTATCTGGGATCTCAGTGACGACATAATTCCGCCGGAATTCAATACACCGGAAAACCGCGCAAAAATTAAAAACACGGTGAGTCAATTTTGCAATCCCGGCGAGTCCGAAGTAATGAATAAGGTTGCAGAAGGGATATTTATACGGGCTGATGGTCAAAATCGCAGTTTCAGACAGACGATGTTTCGGATACCAAGTAAAAATAGTTTTCTTTTTGCGTCAATTCTTGAAGACACTACCGAGAGGAAAAAAACTGAAGAGACAATACAAAAAGCACAGAGACTTGAATCGCTTGGTGTTCTGGCAGGTGGAATTGCCCATGATTTTAACAATCTGCTTGGTGGAATCTATGGATATATTGATCTGGCATATTCCGAATCCAGTGATGAGAAGGTATGTAAATACCTCAATTCTACGCTTTCCACAATTGACCGTGCAAGAGCACTTACAACGCAGCTTCTGACTTTTGCCAAGGGCGGTTCACCGGTTAGAAATGTATCTGCACTCGTACCATTGCTTCAGGAAACAGTTGAATTTGCTCTCAGAGGGTCGAATTGTACTGCCACATTTAATATTGACAAAAATTTATGGCAATGTAATATTGACAAGAATCAGATAAGTCAGGTTATTGAAAACATAACAATTAACGCACAACAGGCAATGCCTGGTGGTGGAACTATTGAAATATCTGCAGAAAACATAACACTGAACGATTCAGCTCATCCGCTTCTATCGTCAGGTAACTATGTTAAAGTGTCAATTAAAGACAACGGTACAGGAATAGCAAAGAATGTAATGCCCCACATTTTTGATCCTTTTTATTCTACAAAACCAAAAGGCTATGGTCTTGGCCTGGCAACAAGCTATTCAATAATAAATCGCCATGATGGCTGTATTGAAGTTGATTCAGAGGTTGACTGCGGAAGTACGTTTCATGTATACCTGCCGGCAGCTCCGGAATCAATAGTCGTTTTTCCGACTCAGACAAAAAGGCATAAAGGCTGCGGTATATTTATTATAGTTGATGATGAAGAGGTTGTGCGTAACACGACAAGCTCGATGCTTGAACTCATGGGATATTCCACAGTTTGCATCAGTGAAGGCCGGGCAGCGCTTGATTACTACGAAAAAGAACGTAACGCCGGACATCAATTAACCGCATTTATCGTTGATCTGACAATTCCCGGAGGTATGGGTGGAAAAGAAATTATTAACGAAATCAGAAAATTCAACAGCAGCATACCGGTGTTTGCAATGAGCGGTTATGCTGATGATGCTGTTATGAACGATCCATCTAAATTCGGGTTTACTGCAAGCATCGCCAAACCATTCATGATTGTCCAGCTTTCAGCAATGCTGGATAGCGCATTGTCAAATAGTAATAAAGTAGCGTTAAATCCTACCTGAAAAGCTGAAACGCTTTGTATAAAAGCACCGGATGCTTTGCAAATGTTTTCAGGAACACACGAAGATAGTTGATCTTTTCAGGATTTTCTTTTGAAAGAGATCGTGCTATTCTATCAAGAAATGCATCGCTTCCGTTTTTAGCAAGAAACTCTTTTAATTTATAGGAGCGTTCCTGCTGTTTGCCAAATTTTTTCTTCCAGGTACGCTCATATTCGTCAAGTACAGTGTAATTGACATTACCGTTATTAATTGCCTTTGATGCAACAGAACCTGCAAGCTTTCCTGCAAATAGCGAGAAACTTATACCGCCGCCGCTAAGCGCATTAACCTGCCGTGCTGCATCACCAACAATCATAACACCATCTTTAGAAAGCGGTTTCAACCATTTTCCTACCGGAACACCACCACAGTGATAATTATATACACGCGCGGCAGGGAACTCATGTTCAATAAATTTATCAAGCAGTTTGCGTGCAAACCCCGGATTACTGTGATCACCCGAAATTGCCAGACCTACATTTGCTTCACCATTACCACGAGGAAAAACCCAGGCATATCCACCCGGTGCAACAGCTGAACCGGTATAAAAAACACACGATTCCTTATCGATAAAAGGGGAGACCACCCGTGCAAACGCTGATGTTTCCAGATCCTTAAGGTCAAGTTTTGTATTCCATCCAAGACAACGGGCAATCTTTGACTCGACTCCATCGGCAATAATGACAATTTTAGCAGTTATTGACACATCAGTTGTTACCAGCATGTATGTTTTGTCAGCATTTTGTTTGACAGATAAAACTGTAGTACCTGAAAAAATCCGTGTACCGGCTTTTTCTGCCATTCTCACAAGATCAGCATCCATTTTCTCTCTGTCAAGTATGAAGCTTTCTTCAACATTGGCGAGTTGCACTTTAATGCCGGACGGTGATACCATCATGGAACGTTTTACGGTAGCCTTGATCCACTCCTGATGCGGTTCAACATACCGCATCAGCCCCTTTTTTCCAATACCCTCACCACATCGCACCGGTATTCCAAACTCGTTTTTTCGTTCAATCAGACAGACAGAGACACCATCCCTGCAAGCATTCAGTGCCGACATTGATCCTGCAGGACCACCACCAACAACAGCTATATCAAATGAATTTATCATGCACATCTCTCTTGTAAATCAAACATACGGTAGTTATGTTCGTAGCGCACCGACAGGACAAACTTTTACACAATTCCTGCAAACTATACACTTTGCGACATCAACCCTGAGCTCAGTTGTCAGTTCGAGTGCATCAACCGGACATACGCTGATACATGTCCCGCACTGATCACAGACCGCTTTATCTATTTCAAGACTCATTGACTTTCTCCAGTAAACGTTTTGTCTCTTTCCTGATATCCTCATTGGTAAGCATCGGATCAGAAAGTATTGCCTTGCAAATCACCTGAACTTTACTCTTTTGTCCAGCTTCGTAGTACATAACCGCTTCCTTTTTCTTAGTAAAGAAGGAGTTGTATTGGCCGTTCTTTACAGATAAGTATTGTGACGACAGCTTGTTGTACTCTTCGGCTGCATTGGTGTACATTTTAAACTTTTCAAAGTACTTTACTTTTGCCCAACCAACAAAACGACTTGACGGATAGAGCGAATCAAGATGTTGGATGATTCTGATCGCCTTTTCAGGTTTTTTTTCTTCTGTATAGATGTTTGACAAAGTGATCTGTGCCGCATTACCAACAATAAATGCAGTTTTGGTACAGTTCTCGAGTTTGGTAATTCCCTCTTTTTTACCACCCGGATACCAGAACATCACCCACCACAAACGGGACCGCAGTTCTGCTTTTGCGTAATCATACAAACCCAAAAAGAAATCAACTTCTGTATTTGTACTATCAATCTCTTTTGCTTCACGAAGCACTTTCATTGCGTCAATACCATTGTGCATTGCAGACATGTACATCTTGCGCCGGAGATAGAATGATGAGTGTATCGCTTTTGTAAATCCGACCAGCATTCTGCTGTAATCACTTTTACCATAGTTTTTTTCATAATCAAGTACATTCGCAATCGCCAGAGCGTATGTATTCATGAACAGGAGTGAATCAACAGTCATCTCAAGATCTACATCGCGCATACCTAATACTGCAAGTTTTAATACCGGTGGCAATGGATTTTTGCTATCACTTTTTCTATAGGTGTCAATCAGATCGTTGGCAGAGTCAAAATGACACTTAAGGATAAGATCCGTTACGCTTTGTGAAAACGAAGAATCCTTCGCAGAGATCTGAAATGATACTGCGTTAACTGCAAAAAACAGTACTAATGAAAAGAATTTTGAAATGTTTATCATTACCTTCAAACTTACGTTAAATATAAATATGTACCGATTTCCCGGGTACGGGTACAATCACTGCAATACCGTACACAAAATAGACACAAGATACATGTCAAACTCAAGATGTTGCCTTGTGTATGTCAGCACTTTGTTTTTGATGGCACCATCGACGGGTACTCAACAGAGTGACGCAATCTAAAATAGATTCTGGTGCAAAAAAAGACGCACAATGATATCGGAATAAACACCGGCATTACCAGAAACGCACACATCATACATAGTGCACCACCCACTTTATACGTGGCTTCCATATAAATATTTTTTTGATTTATAATATACAGAAAATAAAATGGAAGCGAAAGTATTGCACAGCATGATGCAAGAATATCTTTTTGGATAAGTGCAAAAACACCGGCAGCAATTAGAATGATAGTTGATACTATATGTGCGCGCAGTGCACCCAATATGACAGCTGTGGTATTCTTGCCTTCCGCACGATCCCCATCAATGTCAGGAATTGTTGAATTTATTGATCCCGCACACATTAGAAGAAAATAGGGTAGGGATGCATATAAAAATTCACCTGAAAAAAGCACTCTGCCACCAAGGTACCATCCGACACCAAACGCAATAACCCCATACCCTGTAGCATTCGAAATGAAATCAGCGATCAGCCTTCCGGAAAAGTAAAAAGGCCTGAAACTATAGACATACCCGATTAAAATGGTAATGGTGGAAAAAAGTGAGAGTAGCTTAAATGATGAAAATAGTGGCAAAACAATGGTGAGAAGTGCACAGATACCACAAAGAATCCATGCAGCTTTTACACTAACTATTCCTGACGCGATCAGAGGAAGTCCACCGTTTTTTTTATCAACTTCAATATCAGCTAGCTGGTTCATTACATAGACAACACCAACTGAAAGCGAAAAAAACAAAAATACCGCATATACCAGTGGAGAAATTGTAAACCAGGACACCTGCAATTTTAAAGGATTGATATCTGTCGCCCGATAATACCCGAAAATTGAAAATCCCCAAACAGGAATCAGTATTACAGGACGTAACGTGAAGAAAATGTCTGTCAGTTTACGAAATGGCATATCATTGTGCTTTGAATGTTGGATATTCGATATTGAATCGCCATTTGTAGTATAAACGACTACCAAAAAAGGTTAGAATAATCAGTACACCATACTCAGGCTGAAAGAGCACCACTGCTGCGGAGAGCAAAAAAACAGGCCATTTGAAAGCTCTGAACGCATATTCTTTTTTTGTCGTAAACGCGAAATAGATAAAGAAAACAACGCTAACAAGCGATGTTGTAATCATGATCCAGGCATTGTATAGCATAAAAAATGATGTAATAAAAGCAACCACGCACAACACCGCAGAGGCTGTGGCTGTTGTTTTTTCACCATATTTTACGCAAAAAGTAACCTTACCGGTACTTCGATCCCCCTCCGCGTCAGGGACTGTCGTGGCAAGGAATACTGCACCATTAGCAAATGATGGACTCAGGGAGGAAATAACTGCCTGGATAAACAGGGGCAGAGAAAAACTATCAAACGGATGAACACTGTACCATCCGGTCAGAAAGGCAATCATACCATGTCCAAGTGCATTTGCTGCAACGCCGCCTATTGGCCGGTTTTTAAGTGCAACCGGTGGTAAATTATAACAATAGCCAAGCACTAAACTGAGACCGAAAAGAATAAGAAGTACTTTACTGTATGCAAGCGCAATAATCAAACCTGATAACGCACAAACTGATGCAAGAATCCACGCAGTATTAATTGATACAAAACCATTCGGAAGAATAAACAGCTTATGATTGATTCTGTCACTTTCAATGTCAGCAATCTGGTTAACAACATAGATTGATGCGACAACCAGAGAGAAACCGGAAAGAATAATCCATGCATGAAGAACACTTTTATAGAGATCTGCGTTAAGAAAAACACCACCAAACCGGCAGGTTTCATTTCCAGTAATGTATCCTACAAGAAAAATAGTCCAGACAGGCGCCAGAAGTGGAAATCTAAGCAGAAAAAACAGATCAAGCAATTTTGTCAGAATA
This sequence comes from Fibrobacterota bacterium, assembly GCA_023459055.1. Taxonomy (GTDB): domain Bacteria; phylum Fibrobacterota; class Chitinivibrionia; order Chitinivibrionales; family Chitinispirillaceae; genus JAAZBG01. The sequence continues at coordinate 80,144 of JAEWVR010000031.1, read as the reverse complement.
CGTTTCAATTTTTCTCTGATCCGGATGTGAAAATGTGATTTCAACGTCAGCAGTTAAAATAAGTCTCGTGTTTAAAATAGTGCCAGAACAATTTTGGATTCAAGCTAAATAGAAAGGTTTAAAATGCAGGGGGTATACTAACATTTAAAAAAATCTTATCAAGACGGTAAGTAATTCTTTAGCGTATCTCCGTTTATTGAGAAGCTCTCTGGCAGCAATATGCTATTTTGATAGTTCACTATACATTTCTGGTCTTCTGTTATATAAAAGTGGCAGAAACTCCCGCTTTTTGCGGATTAAATCCAAATCAATATCAGCAATTATCAATTCCTCACTATACTCTCCCTTTGCTACTACCTGAGACATTGGACCCGGGGAAGCAACCGTACTATGTCCGGCCATTCTTATCCTGCCTGTTTCAGTGTTTGAATCGGTATAGCCAGCAGCAATAGCATCAGCAAAGTAAAATTGATTCTCAGCCGCTCTTGTCAAAGAAATTCTTCTTCTTTCTTCTGCCACTCCATCAAGACCATCTCTCCAGTCTTCAACCCATTTCCAGTATTTGCTTATTAAATAATCATTGGGGACACTAGGAATCGCAGATATCACAGGGGAAAGATTGTCGAGGTTTAAATAGTAAAAATTCTGAACGGATTAGAATAAATCCAGACAGAATCTTTTCTGCATACTTCGATTCTGTAAACTCCTGAAGCGGCTGTATCAAATGATGCCTCTTTGGCGTAAACAGTTTTTGCAATCTTATTATTAACGACAAACCGGATTTCTGCAGTTTTGGGGATTGATACCTGTAGTGCAACAGGTGACGAATCGTAAACGAAATTCCCCGGCGGGTACTTCGTTCCGTTTTTTGTTACTAATGTAAAAATACTCCCTGACGCATCACCGCGTCTGAAATTACTGATAAATGAATGACCGTTTTTTAAGGAATTAAGTATTGACTTTTTGTGATTACCAAAATCGTTGTCAGTCTGATTTTCCGGTATATACAGATGTGTCCTGATCCCTTTGAGCTCCACCTTGATAGGGAACACTTTGAATGCAAACAATCCTTTTCGATACGTCATCGTGTGAGCATCAACACCGCCAACACCACTGACATATCTTGACACATTGAGTTCATCCCATTTCTTTAAAAGTTCTTCCGGGGCTCTTTTAATGAACCGTCGTGGAAAACACAATCTGATTACACTTTTCCATGTCCTGAGCTGCTCGACCCAATCAGAAAACTGGTTCCATATCTCAATGCCATCGAATCTGTCAATCTCCCATGTTGTCCAGGGATACGCCGGAAATGCTGCCATATACTTACGTTTTTCTGCTGGATGCGCAAGAAAACCTATGCCGCCATTACCCTTGACTGCATCAATATACGTCTGCGGTTCGGTTGCATCAGTAAATACACGATTAACACCCATTGCAAGGTAGTGGTTACGGTTGTTATGGTCATTATGTTCATATCCACACAACACCGCAAGTGTATCATGAAATCCCTCGTAGCCGGATTGTAAACCCTGCAAAGTCATGTGGTCTGTTACAACGATAAAATCAAGATTGAGTACCTGTGCGGTTTTAATCATGGCAGGGTAGTCAACCCCACCATCAGAGAATGTCGTATGAAGGTGCAGTGCACCACAAATTTCCTTGTACTGAAGCATAATTTTTACGGCAAATAGGTAAATTTTGAGTGAAATTGTGATGTTACTTTTCCTGATCCAGTTTTACTTGTAAAGCGTATCAGATAGAAACCGGCACTTAATTTCTGCCCTGTACGTCCTTTTCCATCCCACACAAATCTATTCATACCACTGCGATTCGATTCCAGGCTCTTTTTCCATACAAGTCTTCCGAGTTCATCAAATATCTCAAAAATGATCTGGTCACTTGTTCCAAATGGAATAACATAAGGAATATTTAGTATTCCCCGGCAAGGGTTTGGATAAAGTGAACCCAGTGCATATGTCAACGACATCACCTTGTTGAAGTAATTGTCAATGTATGCATTTGTTGCAGAGATCACCCATATGGTTTCTGTGGAATTTGCAGCAACAGCAACTTCCGGATTTGATGAAAATTCGTTGGATGAACGGTTATAGAACACTGTTTTGTAATCAGCAGGGAAATTACCGTTTGTTTCAGCAGTAAGCCTGAATGTTGCAGCTGTATCACTCTTGTTAACCAGTGAAATTTCTTTTGAAAAGCCACCATTTGGAAGCGCACCGGTTACCATGTAACATCCCTGCTGTTTTGATGCTCTTTCAAAGAGGGTGATACGCTTTTGTAAAAATGTGGGTGCATCGGGGTATAACACCGTTTTTTCGCCTGGAACATATCCATAATACACTTTGGATTCTGAATTGTCACTTAAAGCCTTTACGGTAACCGACCATGCTTTTGGATTAATATTCGGCTTTAATAATGACGCTGGAGATTCAACATACGATACCGGTGGAAATCTTAGTGTGATAGTATCCTTGCTGTTATTCATGATTGTTAATGGTTTCTGAAAATCAACCATGGTATCTTTGTTACTTGCACCGGCAACATTTTTCAGATAGAATGCCGTTGCATTGTAGATACTGTCTTTTCCCTGTTTTTCCCAGATAAAAAAGCTTAACGAATCTGCTTTTTGTGTTGCGTTCAAAACATCCGACAACCGGACATTGAAGTAAAATGGAACACAAATGTCATTAAACGAGTTCGGTTTTAGTTTCACAGAGAACGTATCACGCAATGATAGTGTCTTCGCTCCGGAAAAGGTTACGAAATTATCAGTCTTTGATGGAATCTTGTCGAGCCTTGTTTTTAACCAGATCGTTTTACCCGGAGTAAGGTTAAAATATGCAGAATCTTCATTGCTATACTCTACCCATTTATCTGTGGATGTTGCATTTTTAACAGTAGGCAACCACTGAAAAATGCGGGTATACTTTTTATCATACAGACTGTCTGTACTTTTAAGTTTTTTGAGAATCAGTTCGCTTACTCTTGTTTCATCAAGATCAAAATTTGTCGAGACCGGGGTCCACTTCTGCGGATTAAGGTAAAATCCGCCAGCTTCAGCTTCAGTGACGATGATTCGTCTGGAAAGATTATAGGAAACCGTATACGTACCATCAGTGACTTTCAAAATAATACGAACACCGATTTTGTTGCCAACATTCTCTTTTGGTATAACAACTGTTTTGGATGTGTCTTTCGATGATGCATTAAAATAGCCCTCAATAGTTGTCCCTTTGCCATCAGCAGTACTATAGAAATAACTCCATTTGACATTGTTTATATTGTCTGATACTCTGAAATTATCCTGAATATCACTTTTCGCATATGCGGCGGTAATCGTCTTTGATGGAGCGATGACATCCGGGGGTAAGGTATCGATGAGCAGCATGAATGGATTATTGAGATCATTTGTTTTAATGTACATATATTTATTCACCGTATCGTAAGCCGGAGGATTTGTATCAATAGCTGCAAAATTTTCGTTTCCTCTGAAAAATCTTACCTGTGAATAATTGTATTTTGATGGTAGCGAAGCATAGCTCAGTCCGACGTAAAATCCACGGGTATTTTCCTTTTTAGCAAAGTAAAAACCAGGATTGACGACAACAAAGCCCTTTAATGCTGTCACAGTATTAATCTTTAATGTGTCAGTGGTCGGATTATCAGAAATCTCTGTCCATAATCTTATTTTCCGGTTATTCGCGAAAACGGTATCCTTGCCGGGTTCAAAATACGTCACCATCTGACGTGTAAATGATGGTATAGAGCAGGTACCGAGGCAATCCTTTGTTGGAGGTGCCCAATAACCGCTTCCTTTTTTAGTAAGCCACAATCCAACCCAGTACTTTTTTTCAAATTGAAGTTCCGGGACTTTAAAATTAATCGTACCTGAGTCCGGGAATTTTCCATTATTGTTGAATGTCACATTGTCAAATACCTGCACACTGTCAAAAGAGTAAGTGATACCAACATTCATGGTATCCGTTATGGCAAATGCAGAATCAAGTTTCCAGTACACTTTCATGGTATTGGTTAACGAGTCGTACCGTATCGGTGCAGTAAACTTAAGTTTGTTGGGGAATAAATCAGTTGCTGCAGGCGTTGTTACCGATCCACTGGATTGTGATGTAACCGTTGTCCAGTAACTTGATGCCGGCAGCTTGACAAGTGCCTGTGCCCCAAAATGATACTGTGTTTTTTCTGTAAAACTCTGAAGAACAAGCGTGTCTGTTGATGATTGAACGGTTGTTGAGTCGAATGTCTGATCCGTAACATTAGCTACCAGTGGAACTGTTTTCTTTCCATACCAGATTCTGATTTTTGAAAAAGACGTATCAATAAGATGAGGCCACTTTAATTTGACAGTACCGGCATTAAGAGCCGCAACATTCAATATTACTGGATTGTTTTTAGATTCATCGGGAGTAAATGAACTGTATTTTATGGTACTTGTCTTTTTATTCTGTGCCTTTACCATTACCCCGACCCAAACCGGTTTCTGAGTCATAAACATCTGATTGTTTACAGGAAATGTGTATATACCGGAAGGCTGTAATTTTAAAAATTTTGACGAATACCGGACGGTTGGCTGTAATGAAAATGATGCAGTCAAAGTATCATAACCATACCACACTGCAACAGAATCGATAGTGGATGTATCAAGTGATGAAATATTGTGAATATCAATTTTTACATCGGGACCACCCAGATGACGCCCGATTGCAGTCAGCGTATTTAACGGTGTCATTGTATCACGCATAAGTACAAGGCAACCATTTGCCGGTGTGAAATCAGAAATCTTATTGGCCATATATAAACCGGTCATTACACCAAACACTGAATCACCCACCGGTACATTGATAGTGTCTTTGTACGATGCGTAAGTTACAAGCTTGCTGGCAATAAGTGCTTTTGAACGGATGCTTGTCTGGGCACTTGTCGGGAGTGAGTCTTTCCGGAACCATATACCGATAGAATCTGTTTTTAACAATGGATTAGTGATATCAAGATTTGAAAGATTGGTAAGTGTCAGAATTATTCTTGATGGCTTAAGGAATTGCCCTGTAACCTTAAGTGGATTTGAACCTGCTTTATAGACATATATACAGTCTGTTTTTGAAATCGAATCTACACCGCCCGGACCGCTTACTTTCAGTTTTACTGTGTACTGCCTGTTAGTAGTATACTGATGTGTAGGATTTTTCTGTGTTGACGTCGTACCATCACCGAAATCCCATAGGCGTGATATAATTGTTCCTGTAGAGGAGTCTGTGAAAGCAACTGTCAGAGGATTTGAACCACTTGATGGTCCAAAAGAGAATTGTGCTTTGGGCCGTGTTTCAACAGTCAGTGTCAGCGTATTGCTATTAATTGTATCCTGTGAATTTGAAACAACACAGTAAAACTTTACATTGTTGAATGCCAGGGTGAGGTAGGGGATTACCAACACAGAGTCTGCTTCTCCGGTAATAGCAGTATCGTTTTTCATCCATCGGTAGACAGGGAGTGGATTACCTGTTGCTCGTACTGAAAGTCTTAATGAATCGCCAACATATTTTGTGAGGATTTCCGGCAGCTGGATAGCATCAATAAATGATGGTTTCTCAAGTGATTTTTTAACAATCAGCTTTGTCAGCCTGCTTGTGTCTTCACCGGCATTGTTACTCACTATACAAAAATATACTGAACCGCTGTCAGTTCTCGCCATGTCTGATAAGATAAGCGTATCTTTATTCGTTCCAACCGCTTGATTCGATGTCGCACCTTTTTTAAACCACTGATAGGTTAACGGAGCTGTTCCTGCTGAGTGAAGCGTTATAAAAGTCGATGTTTTTTCGAAGATTACGATGCTATCAGGTGTATCTGTGGAAACAATGGGTTTAACATTACCAACATGAAGTATTGCTGTTGTCGATGTGACTTTTCCAACACTGTTCACAACAACACAATAATAACCTGTACCGCTGTCTGCTTTCTGTACAACTGATAACGTGAGTGTATCTTTTTTGGAAAGCGTGTCGGTTGGTGACTTTGTACTGAACCAAAAATACGAAATAGTGCCGGATCCGGAAGCTGCACAGGTAAACACCGCTGTACCACCATCAAGTACTGTTGCAGGAAATGGATTCACCGTAACTTTTGGAATTGCTTTGACAACAGTAAGCGTTGCCACAGAGCTTGAATCTATCCCGAATGTGTTAGTTACTTTACACTTATAACGGTCTCCGCTGTCAGCAGCGATTGTTACACCTTTTATCTTTATTGATGATGCAATTTCTGATGGAAGCAGGGTATCATTTCGAAACCATTGATATGAAATTGTATTTGAACCGCTTGCAGCGACCGAAAATACTGCCGAATCACCTTCAGACACAGAAAGTGATACCGGCTGGGTTGTTATATAGGCTTTAGTGTTAACAAATAATGTACATGGTGATGAGTTTACTGTGCCGGCGATATTTGATGCAACACAGGAAAATACAGAACCGCTGTCAGCTCTCTGACAATTCAGTAGTAATAATGATGAGAGCGTGTCGCTTGGCATTATAACCGAATTTTTAAACCACTGATACTTGACTTCCTTGCCGGTTGCAGTAAAATCGAACTGTGCATTTAAACCGCGAAAAACCGAAATACTTACAGGTTGAGTTGCAATGACTGGTGCTGATGTTATATAAATAGTAAATTTTTGCTGAATAGAATATGCACCATCATATGAGTTCACACGAATTGATAGAGAATCACCTGCTGGAATTGATGTTGCTGAAGTACGTAACTGATTGTCAACAATAGTAAATAAACCGTTATTTGTTGAACCCTCACCAGTAACAAGAGTATATATAAAAGTTGAGTTTGCATCAGGATCAACAGTTGAGAAAGTTCCAACAACAGAATTTGGTTCTCCGGGAGATCTTACACTGGATCCGGAAAGCGTGATACTGGTTGGTGTTTCATTAGCATCTATAACTGATATGGTAAAATTTTGTGTAAATGAAAGTCCAGTACCATTCTTATCTTTTGAACTAATAGAAACTGTATGCGATTTTTTTTGCTCGTAGTTAAAGACTGCATTTGAAAAAAGGCTGTCATTACTGATACTGAATAACAGTGAATCAGTACTGGATAAACTGTAGATAAATCCCGTCTGATCATCTGAATCAATTGATGAAAGTTTCCCTATGTATGTTTTAACAGCTGAATTCTCTGTAACAGATGTATTGTTAAGGGTAATTTCAGTTGGCGGCTCATTAACATTAACAATACTGATTGCCAGTGGAATAATTACGGAATCACCCAATGCATCTGTTGATTTGATTCTAACGGTTAAAGTTGATTTGACTTCATAATTTGGACTAACAGCAACTTTCAGTGTATCACCACTCAATTTAAACGATGCATTATCGCTGGCTACGGATGAAGAAAAAGAATAAGTAAAGTGATCACCAGTGATAGAGTCAATATCAATGGTTTTAAGTGTTCCAACAACAGTGTTTACCGCAACATTTTCATTGATCAAAGAGTTTGAGAGAGTAATATTCGTTGGTGGATTATTCTGAAGCTCCCAGCATCCCAGATCAGCTTTTCCGCCAATTTTTCTGGATTGATTTGCGATGTCAGTTCTTGGTGCTGAACCAGTATCGACTTGATTAATTGCCGCTGATGAAAATGTGATTTTCCAGTCAGATGGTTTAAGTCGAGATGTTTTTATATAACCAGGGTCATTGTTGGTTAGGCTGTTTGAAATTTTTGTCGATATAGAAGGATCTGAAATTGGATTCGTAATATTCGAAAATATGCAGTTTTTAATATCTACACTATCTCTACTATAAACGTTTGATGTGTTAAAAATAGCTAAACAGCTATCGAATGTACAGTTGGTAATCTTTAGTATTGGAGTATTATTATCCCAATAATAAAAGCTAAAAAGGGTGTCTTTCGCATTAATGAATAAACAATTTTCAAATTCAATCAAAGGTGTTTTTATGCCTGAAAAAATAAAGAATTTATTTGTAGTATTTTTAATGATACATTTTTTAAAAGACACTGTAGAATCACCTTGTCCGTTATTAAAACTTGAACCACCGGTAATAATTAATTTTTCAAAATAAACGTTATTTTGATTAAAAAAATTATACAAATCAAAGTTAGTGTGATTAATTGTTGGAAAGGAGTCTGGATTGTTGTTTTTACCAATAATGTAGAGACTACCGATAGATACATTTGGGGAAACAGACATTTCATATGGTGTGTGTGGAGTTGTTTCTGTGAAGAGAATAGTGTCAACATCGTTTCCTGCTCCAATGTAATTCAAAGCATCATTAAATGTCGTATAATTAACACCATCTGATGTAGCTATTTCAGGATTAACAGTAACGGTCTTTGCACCAAGACAAGTTAATGTAGTTAGAATAAAAAAGATAAATAAAACACTGATTTTTTTTGTGTCTCTAATAGCACTATCCATACTAAATTCCCTATCCCTATTCTTGTTTTGCACCAGCAATTGCAGTAATATTATATATATACAATAATATAAAATGGTACACCTAAAATTCAATCTGATATTGTATATTGTTATTAAAAATCAGTCTTTTATGTATATTGCCTTTAAAGTAAAATATTAAACATTCATCATAACACACCATCAATCAAGGTTTTACTATGAAAAAATGCAGCTGTTACAAAAACACGGAATTATCGTATATTCAATGTGAATTATGCAGCCATTTCTGTAAAATTGAGCCTGACAAATTCGGACTTTGCGGAGTGCGAAAACACGTAGGGGAGGAGCTTGTAACGTTTAACTATGGTAATCTTATTGCCCAGCATATCGATCCCATTGAAAAAAAACCACTTTACCACGTTTTACCCGGTTCGACCTCCTATTCGATTGCGTCGCCCGGCTGTAATTTCAGGTGCAGTTTCTGCCAGAATTTTGAGATTTCACAGCTCAAAGTCAGTGATAAAGCATTTGTAGCAACGCAGTTATATACTCCGGAATCAGTTGTAAAACGGGCTTTGGAGACAGGCTGTAAAAGTATATCATTTACCTATACCGAGCCGACAATTTACTTTGAGTTCGCTCTTGATACATCAATAATAGCAAAGAGTTACGGATTAAAGACAATCTTCGTTTCAAATGGTTTTTTTTCAGAAAAAGCTCTGGAAACGATAAGTCCTTATCTGGACGCGTGTAATATCGACTTGAAATCGTTTTCTGATGAATTTTATAAAACAATTTGCAAAGCTCGCGCAGAACCTGTCAAAGAAACTATTAAGTTATTAAGATATCATAAGATATGGACAGAAATCACAACGCTGCTGATCCCTGGATTAAACGATTCCGAATCTGAAGTTGTATCAATTGCAGAATTTATTGCAGCGATTGATAAAGATATGCCATGGCATATTTCACGGTTTTACCCGAGATATAAAATGGATTCTCTGAATCCGACACCAATCAAATCAATTGAAGTTGCCGTAAATGCAGGAATTAATGCTGGATTAAACTATGTATACGAAGGAAATGTCGTGAATGAAATCTCGACCAGATGTCCTGGATGCAAAAGATCTATCATAATTCGTGACGGATACGATGTTCTAAGATGTGAAATTGATAAAGGGTTTTGCAGGCACTGTGGAACGAATATTCCAGGAATATGGGAGTAAAAAAAGATTTGGCCCAGCTATAAAGCAACTGGAAATAACCCAAAAAAATCAAAAACATACACTAAAGACGTGTCCGATAATACATATTATGTAAACTTTGTCATATTCAAATACTGCTCCCCTTTTAAACCTGTTACCGATCAGTAATCTGAATCGACACCATTATTAACTTTAAGTTTTAACGTATGCACTTACTGAAAATCAACTAATCATTTATTGCTATGAAATTATTTAAATAAACTAATAAGTCATTTAAAACATTTAATTCTGTACACACTTACGTTACCATACAATTTCTTTACTTCTGAACGTCAGACTGTGCGTCACATAGTTTCCGTTCCAAGAATTATTCTTCAGAATGTTCTATCCAATTCTTACTATCTCAATACTTTACGTATGTTTGTCGTTATTAAGCGGTTCAGGTTAATACTCTTATAGTTTAAATAAGATGTGTAAAAAATTCACAAACCATTGAATTATCTGGATACTTCAACTATTTTACTTGTTCATCGTATTCACGCTGAATACATTTTTTGTAACTTAAACTATTTTGTGCAAAAAATAAAAGATATATTATATTAAATAACAATTGATTTTAAATCATCTTTAACCGGTTTAATACATAGAGGGCGGTCCTATGAAGATTACCAAAAGATCATTCATTGGTTGGATATGTGCTGTAACATTGCTGTTGTCGTCAAACGTTTTCTCCCAGGGCATACTGGAGGATGAAATCTGGATACCTGTCACCTACTACGATTTTCATTCCGATACGAGTAATCCTGAATTTGAGCAGCCACATCCCAGTATTGTTAGAAAAGGTATGGTGCAATCACGTCTCGACAAGGATGGTTTGCCAGTCCCTACCACCAATCCTGACAGTATTCTATTAAATTCATATATGAAGTATTGGTATCGCCCATTCAAAAGCGGTGATTTTACTATTCCAGTTTATAACGGAGGTACAGGCCGCCTAATTAGAACTGACGTTGTAGATTATGATACAGCTTTTATTAATAAAGTTATTAAAGACAGTCTTAGATTTGTTCGTGTACCAGGGACAAACATGTATCGGTTTGACACTACGCAATTCTTTCCTTTAGACAAATATTCTCCGCCCGCTTCGTTTGGAGTTGAAAATCCACGTGTTGTTCCAAATCATAACTATGCATTTACGATGCATCTTCATTTCACCTTTACTAAAACTGAGGATGCTCAGACATTTAGATTCAGAGGTGATGATGATGTGTGGGCTTTTATTGATAGTACACTTGTAATGGACCTTGGTGGAATACATGAACCAGCTGAAGGAAGTTTCACAGTCTCTAACAGTCTGCAAACCAATAAAGAATATAGTTTCGATCTGTTTTTCGCAGAACGCCATACAACAATGTCCAATATTCGTATCGAAACTAATCTTTTTAAACACGATACTAATGTTATAGAAATTAATATGGAATCAGACACTGCATGTGCTGTACAACCAAATATTATCACAGCAAGTGTTACATCGGACGGTGAATATAGCAAAGTACTATCTGAAAAAGTGAAATGGATCATCAGAGGTGAAAATGGTCAATCAACAATTAAAGGGAATATGGGATCGTCTGGAGGATACCAGATTGGTGATACCCTTATATTCTATCCTACCGAAGCATATACAACAGATACTATAATAGCAACAACCTACGATACAATACTTGGTGTGGATGTTCCCATAAGTTCTCTGGTGCATGTAAAGCCATGTAATCCACATCATCTTTCTATTGAAGAAGTAACGCTGGCTGATTCTGCCGGTATCGTTATAGCAGTAAAGCCTAATTTAACAGATAATGATCCAATAAACTCCATCCCTCTTGTAAATGTGACCAAAGGTTATGCTTTTGCTGTTGTTCGAGACAGTGCCGGGAATTATATGGGGCTTGCTGATAAAGATAACACGACCTGGTCATCCATCGATGATATTATTACTGTTACTGCTACTCCTGATTCTGCATACAAAGGTATCATAACAAAAATGAAAGAAGAATCACACTCTGTTGCAATTGTTAAGATGCCTAATCTTATACCAGATAGTGTAGATGTTAATTTGTCAAGTGAGTGTATAACTAAGCTTCGATTAAAAGATCAACAGAATCAAATTGTTACATCTATTAAAATGCATACGGGTGAACGCAAGGTTTATACCGCTGAAGGTCTTAAAGCTGGCACTGTCGACGACTGGGTTGTAACAGAAGCTAAATGGGAACTCGAATCACCTCCGGAGTATTCAATTAAAACTCCGAAACAGGATTCACGATGGACTTTTGATCCGACAACTCCAGGTACGAGTACATTATATCTTTCGCGCCCATTTGTCGATACAAATATGTGCGTAGAGAAACCTGATCTTGAAATTCCTGTTACAGTTACAATTGAACCGATTCAAAAGGTTGAACTTACGATACTGACATCTGCGGATAAACGAATAGCAGGTGATACACTGCTTGCAGAGGTTAGAATTTATAACACTGACGGTCTCATCCCGGGAAAGTATTGCTTAGGCAATGGTGGTAATGAAACACAGCAGGTTATTTACAATGATCTGTTAGCAAATCCATCACATAGAAACCTTCCGAATCCTCGAATCACCGTTGAGGGTAACTGGACAGATCTTAACCAGGGACTATCATCAACAATTAAGCACAATGAGTGTTTTGACGGCGGTATCGACACTATTAAATTTGTAGCATATTATGCACCTTTCCCTTATGACAGAACAGACAGTGTACACATACTTCGTGTCGATGTTGGAAACAATCATACTGATCAGAAAGAGTTCAGGTTGCGTCCGGCAACTGCGGATAAAATTGACATAACTGATGAAGATCTTAAATCGATAACAGGCACAGAAGTATTCGGTTATAATCAGTCTGCTAAAATTTATACATCAATTATCTATGATAAATACGGTAATGTCGTTATGCAAAAACCACTTGTTGACAACTGGTATACCACGGGTACTATCAATAACTTGTCATCAAAAACAGCTGCTGAATTTGAATTCTATCCCGGAGAAAATGCTCAAATTCAGACTGGTACAGTTGTTGCAAAACACCGCATGGATAACAAGGACCTAATTGACTCCATTGATATTCGTGTAAATACTATCCCAGCTGAAATAACTGACGCAGTTACCCGTGACACCAGTGGTAATGGTTTTATCGATATGATCGAATTAACATTCAACAAGGAAGTAATCATCACCGATGAGATGATTACTGATTTCAAGATAACTTATTCTTCAACAACTTTTAAGGTCGTTGATATTGTAAAGACTGATGATTCCGGTACAGAATACAAGCTTATCATTGAAGAGGTAGTTACAGAAACACCCAAAACAGATATGCGTCCTGTTTTAACAACTACAGCAGGTTCGAAAGCTGGCTTTAAAGATGTTGCGAATAAACAAACCTCTGATGGTGTCGCACCGGTTGTTATCTCTGCTCAGATTCATATTAAAGACCATCTGAATCATTCAAACGACATCCTGACTATAAAGCTAAGTGAATCTGTCAAGAAAGCTGACGGGCAGAAGCTCAATGTTAATGATATTCCAGGTGTTTCTTTTAGTACCTGGTACAAGGATCCAAACACTTCAGCAGTCACGCTTGTCACACTGCTTGATAGTATATCAGGGTATAGTTCAGCAGACTACTCGGTTGTAGAGATCAGAATGACAAATGGAAGACTTTTAAGTACAAACAACCTGATAAATATCAGAGCAGAAACCAAATCCATATCTGATCAGGTTGGAAACTTTCCTGACTCAAACAACGTTAAGGTTCCAGTATCTGTTGTCAATAAAGAAATCTCAGTTATAGCTGGACCTATTCCAGCAGTCGTTTCATTTGCCCATACAAAACCAGGGGAATTTAAAATTGTTCATGATCAGGAAGCTATGGAATATGCCAAAAACAATATGGGTATTGCATTCCGGATTAATGTACCATACCCGGAAGTATCAAAAGGCGAGAAACTAAGTTGTGTCATTAAGGTATACGATCATGTTGGAAATAACGTATTTGTATCTGAAGAAGAAAATATCGTTCCTGAAGCAATGCGTTCGCAAAAAGTTGACAGAACTGACCTTCAAATGGACATTTACTGGAATGGTTCGAACTCCAAGGGGATGGCTATTTCTCCAGGTATATACAGAATTGTGTTCTACTTTGCATATAGCATGAATCCTCAAAACAACCAAAAGGTTCCGTTAAATATAGGTTTCAGAAAGTAATTTTTTCTCTCGTATCTCCTTTTAGCAGGGGTGAATTCATAAAGTGGATTCACCCCTGTTTATTTCTGCACTTGTATAATTCGCATTAGTTGTGCTATAATAAATACATGATCACGAGAATCGTAATGGCACTTATCACAGGATGTATTCTGACTTTTGCTCAAAATAGTGATTTGAACTCCAAAGGTATTGATGCTATCAAAAAAGGTGACTATGTTACAGGTATCACCTACCTTGAACAAGCGTATACGCAGAATACAACGGATCTAAATATCCAAAGTAACCTTACCAATTCATATCTGAAATACGCATCCGAATTACTTGGAAAAAAACAGTTGGATCTTGCAATCAGATATGCAGATAAAGCTTCTGGTATGAGTGGTTTATCAGAGATTTCCAGGATCAATCTTTCACGAGTTTATTACAATATTGCAGTTTCGCACTACCAGCAGAAGAATTATAAAACCGCTGAGGAACTACTGAATAAATCTGAGCAACAGGTACATTCACAAGTCCCCGTGCTGATATTACAAGGTCAAGTCGCATACTACAAACAAAACCTTTCAGGTGCAGAAAACTATTGGAAAAAAGCCAGACGACTTGACCCATCAAATGGAGAAATCTCAAAACTTCTTGCGCTTTTAACAAAACAAAGCTCAACAGAGACCAAACTAAGTTCAATACAAAGCGGTGAAATTTTCGATATTCATTACGACCGGGGTTCAATAGGAAATGAAATTTTCGAGATCAAGCAGCATCTGATGGAATGTTATCGGGAGTTGGGACAGGAATTTGGATACTATCCACCCCACCCTATCATTGTAATCTTGTATAATGAATCAGAATTCCGGTCAACGCTTAACGTACGGTCTCAGGTTGCTGGTCTGTATGATGGGAAAATCAGACTGCCATTGAATTTTAAAAAGTACTCTCTCACAGACTTAAAAAAGACAATTCGTCATGAATATACACATGCAATAGTACATGATTTAACAGGAAACAAGTGTCCGATCTGGCTTCATGAAGGGCTTGCAGTTTATTCTGAAAAAGGCTCTTATAGCGATAACATTCAACTGGTCAGAACAGCATTGAAAAATAATGCTGTATTTTCTTTTCAAATGCTTTCACATTCTCAGGTATGGAACAGCAGTGATCTTGCTCCGTTGGCATACAGCCAGTCTTACGGAGTAGTCAGTTACCTGATACAACGGTGGGGCATGCATGTGGTTTGCGATTTTCTTTTAAAAATAAAGTCTGGTCAATCATTTGAATCAGTTCTATCAGTAATGACCAATACAAGTATACCGGAACTTGACCGGGAATGGAAAGCATCTATCAGATGAGTTTAAGGTTGAGAAGTAAAGTCACCCAAAACATGTTTTATGTGCTGCTCAATCACGTCAACTGCAGCATTAATAGTTTTATCTTTGGGAAGAGAATCTAAAATATCATAATAATGATTCCGTCTGGTAATCAGATGTACGCTCATTGGAAAATTAAGATCAAAAACCCATCCAAGCTGAACCAGCTTAAAGTCGTTTATTGATTTCATTTGGGAGTAATCAACGCTCTTTTTTGCACAGATTGCGGCAACGATCTCTTCAGATACCGCATTCTCCTCTGTAACTCCAATCCCGATAATTTTACTGTCCCTGGAATCGGGATTTTTATAGTGCTCTGAAACAATCCTGTAAATATCAAGTTTATCTGCGTCACGGATTAATTGACACAGAAGCTTTTGCACCCCGCTCGTCTCCGGTGGAAGTGATGGGACATTATGGAGCATAATGGCGTTTTGAATAAGTTTCTGATGCCCGATCTCCAGTTCTTCCAATACATTATGCTGTTCAATAATTTGAATACCTAACACAGCATGGTTGACCGAATAACGATCTGCGAATGTTTTGAACGTTCTGAATTGTTCAAAGCGCCCTATATCATGAAGTAACGCAACAATAGCACTCAGGCATCGTACCTCACTGTCAATTGATATAGAATCACAAAGCAGCATATTATTTTTTACGACCAGAAGTGTATGATCAAATTTAAGCGTTGCTGCACGCTTCTCAATCGGATCTGAATCTATAAACGATCTTGTGTAATCATTAAACCATGTGAGAATGTTTGTATAAGCCGTATCACTAATCATTTTATTTACAACCTGTTAATGCTTAAAACCGACTATTTGCAACGGACAGTAGTGCCTGTTTGCCGGAAGATGATAAATATACAATTTTTTAAGCCGTTCAAATTTAATTTTCAGTAAGCATCAAACCTGTAAAAAGATTATTTTCTTATCATTCATTTTTTTTTGTGATTGTCAAAATCAATCACGCTCTTATAATTATTTCAGGGAGTCAGCAATGGCAGTACCAGCAGGTCCAAAGGGAACAAGAGATTTTTATCCTGAAGACATGGCGTTTCAACAATTTGTTTTTTCAAAGTGGCAGAAAACGTGTGAACGTTATGGATTTGAATCCTATGATGGTCCGATGTTTGAACATCTTGAAGTCTATACACAAAAATCCGGAGATGAAATTGAGCATCAGCTATACGCTTTTGAAGACAAGGGGCAGCGAAAAATTGCACTCCGTCCTGAACTTACTCCAACGCTGGCCAGAATGGTTGCAGCAAAAGGAAATGCACTTAAACGACCATTACGATGGTACTCGATTCCACGGCTTTTCAGATATGAGCGTGCTCAAAAAGGACGGTTGCGTGAGTTTTATCAGTTGAATATGGATATTCTTGGAATTGAAACGGTTGATGCTGATGCTGAACTTATTGCATCAGTTATCGGCATGATGATTGACTTAGGCTTTGATTCTAATGATTTTAAGGTGAGAGTCTCAAGTAGAACATTATTGGAAGAACTTTTTTCACAGGGTGGATTGGCGAAGGAACAGTTCGGGGCTGTCTATGCATTACTGGATAGAAAAAACAAAATTACTGAAGAAGCGTTTAACGATGATATGAAAACAATCGTGCAGGATTCGGCAGTGAGAGAGAAAATCTCAGCGATGTTCAATGCTCAGTCACTTGATCAGATAATTGCAATCGTCGGAAAAACGCCATCTGTCGAGACTCTTCATCAATTATTTCAACTTCTTGATGCTTATGGGTATAAAGAATATGTAGTGTTCGATATTAACATTGTTCGTGGATTGGCGTATTACACAGGCATTGTGTTTGAAGTCTTTGATATAAAGAAAAGTATGCGTGCAATTGCCGGAGGCGGACGCTATGATAAATTAGTCGAATTATACGGAGGTATTCCTACACCTGCAGTTGGTTTTGCGGCAGGTGATGTTGTATTGGGAGATCTGCTGAAAGAAAAGGGATTAACACCGGCGATTCCACCAAGAAGTCGCTTTTTTATAGTTTATTTCGATGATATTCAGCGAAATACGGTGATTGCACTTACACAGCAGATACGTAATAATGGACAATCATGCGAATTCTCATTAAAAGATAGTAATATTGGTAAACAGCTGAAAAATGCAAATGCGGCACGTGCAGAGTATACCATTTTTCTTGGCGGTGATGAGGGAAAAAACGGTGATGTACGGGTAAAGAATATGGTAAAGGGTGATGAGCAGGTTATCAAATTGAATGATCTGATTTCTTATATTGCTACATTGGTGTAATTCTTTATTTGCCAGGGACAAGGCAGGCCTTGTCCTATTTCTTGTTTGCTGTATATGCAACTGCAGCACGTGACTTTGAATATAAACCGTTGATTTCAGATTTAATAGCACTCATTCGCCCACTCATTTTTTTTGTTAGCACTTTGTCCAGCTCGATAATTTTTGCCATTACAGCACCTGTTTCAGGATCAATCAGCGTAGTATCCACCTGAATGCTGCTGATCTTTTTTAATAATTCCCCCCGACGATCAATTGTCTCAATTGCGTAATCATCTGTGTAGTTATCAAGAAGCTCTTTTGTGATAGCATACAGTTTTTTATAGAGGGTTGAAATTGATTCATTCATAATCTTATCCCGAAACGGTTACGCGTTCTGATGTAGCAGAATTTATCGCGGAATCCTGCTTTACCTTAATAATTGCTTCTGCCCAGGCACCTCTAAGATCCTCAAGATAACCGAGTATTTCAGTTACTTTCTCTTTTTTGTGTTTTATGCTCGCCTCAACAATCGACCTGAGCATATAATCATACAATTTATAGAGATTTAAAGCAATCTCACCGACATCCATTTTTAGTGCACTCAGTAATTCTGTAATTGCATCCTGTACCTTGAACAGGTGCTTTGTTCGTTCTTCAAGCAACTTCCGGTCATCAAATTTTTCAAGGGCAAGTTTACAATGTTTAATCGCTACATCATAACAGATCAGGATTAGTTTACCCTGATCTGCTGTATCAACATTTGCACTCTTGTACGCATCATAACCCTGTTTCATCAGATCCTCCCCGCTAACTCTTATGATGATTGACTATTTTGGAATGCAGTAATCACATTTCCTGCTTGTGTTGTTAGATCACTCATAGCTCTTTCCATTGCTGCATATTGACTGGTTAAGCGTATTCTGTATCGTTCTATCTGATCCTCAAGACGATCAATCCGATCGGCTTTCTGATCCATAGATTTCTTCCATGATTCCTGACGCATTGTGATAAGACCATCTTTTGAATTGATCATCTTATTAATACTTTCATCCAAAAGAGTACTGATTCCTTTGGAAAAAGTAAAGGTGTTTCCACCAGCCGCAACTGCCCCTACAGGAGCAGTAAGTGTAAGACCTTTCACCGGACCGTTTGAGAAGCTCACAATATCACCTATACGGGCATCAGATGTGTACCATTCCGTACTTCCCTGAAGTTGAATCCTGAGATGCTGCGCATCAATTTCTTCAATGGTATACTTTCCGGAACGTGTATCTGCCGTATTTCTTCCAAGAGTAATTGATGTATTTTCAGATACACCTAACGTCGAAAAAATATTCACAAAATCATCAAAATGTGTTTCCAGACCCTTTTTGAACGCAGTTGAATCCACACTGAGCTTACCACTTGTAACATCCGTTTTCATTCCAAACATTGTAAGATTTGTGTATTTCCCACTAGTACCGAATAATCCAAACTCCTGTTTTAAAGCAGTTCGTATTTGTGTAACCATACCCATAAGTGTCGAATCACCCGCCAGTTCACCACTTGTACTATCTTCATCATTGGGATCAGCATACTTGGTTGCGCTTTTTGCATAGTCTACTAATGAATTATACGAATCTACCAGTTCCTGAAACTTTTTCTGTATACCATCTGCATCACGGGTAAGATTGATATTTACACTTTCATTCACGGATGTACTATGAAAATCGAACGTTACACCTGTAAATGCACCTGAGACAGAATTGGTAGTGCTGCTCATGTAAATTTCTTCAAGACTGAAAAAAGAATCCCGTCCAGCAGTTAATACCCCAGCCCCTTCAGTGCCGATTGCCAGATTTTCAGTTGGCCCTGTAACTTCTGAACCATTAACAGAAAGCGAAGAGATGGCAAGTTTTGATGATCCTGTAACTTTGTCATTAAGAATAAGGTTGCCAGTCCCCTCTTCAAAAGATGCATCCACGGTACCGTTAAAGGCTTTTTCAACCCGCTCAAGAAACTTTTCACCCTGTGCAGTAGCATCAAATGAAGCAGATGTCGCTATTGTTGTATATTGAAAAGAGACACTGTTTCCATTATGGTCAGTTCCTGTAAACTGAATCATATTACCTTCAGAACCCATCATTCCCTGGAATCCTGAATTTACGCGAATAGCTTGATTTACATTTCCTTTCGAACCGGTTGCATCAACTATTCCAAGTCCTTGCAACACAGTTCCGCTAACATCATGATACTCAACACCTGTTGTTCCAGTGTTTTTTGATGAAAGTACGAGACGAAAATTGGTATCGGACATTTTTACAACTGATGCAGATACGCCTAATTTATCACCATTAGGCTTTGTGGCGGTATTGATTTTCGAACGAAGATCCTGGATTGTATCATCATTGTCGATAGTTATATCAACACCATCAACATTAATCACACCGGGAGTTACAAGACTTGAAAGTGCGGCTGTCTGACTTGTGATCAGACCATCTTTGGAGATCATTTTTTCATTTGATGCAAGCTGAAACACTTTAACATCATATGTACCATCAACAGTACCGCTTCCACCGGTTGCTGTGACGGCCTTTTCATTGGATGATTTCGATTGGAACAGATCAAAAGAGCTTGCTTTTGAAAGCGCGGCTGCCTTTGTTTTGATATCAGTAAGCAGCGACCTTACTTTCGAATAAGCGTCTATCTTGAGTTGATCTAATGCTTTCGCTCTTTCAACTTTTGTTACTTTGTTTTGCTCAATACCAACAAGCGTATCAATGATAGTCTTGGTGTCTATACCTGATGGGCCGTTAATTGAAATACCCATTTTTCACTCCTTAAATAAACCTATACATGGTTTTCTTCTATATGTATCGGTATTTGTGAAAACAAACTTGATAGATTTGTGGGAATTTTTTTGAGGAGGAAAAAAGGAATGAAATAAGTGAATCCAAAAACCAGAATGCAATAGTAAGATATTTCTCTTTACTACCGGATACTGGCTTCTGACTCCTGACTTCTTATCCTATCAGTTCGCAAATACAGCCATGTCAGGAGTAAATTTTTTTTCCGGTTCACACCTTGAATCGTTAACGGTAAAAATGAACTTTGTTGATGGTTTATCTTCGTCGCCTTCGATCCAGATTTTCCCACCCAGTGCATCAACAGCGAATTTACTGAAAGTCAAACCCAAACCAAAGTTTTGTCCCTTGACACTACTACATGTTGAATGCACACTCAAAAATTTATCAAATACAGTTGAACGCATTTCTGGAGGAATATAAGAACCAGTGTTTTCAACACTTACGCGAATATCTGCGTTGACATCAGATTCCAGTTTCAAAAGTACATTTGTACCGGGATTTGCGAAACGGCATCCATTGCTTACAAGATTTGTGACAACTCGTAAAAACAGGTCCTTATCAGTACAGATTGAATCATCACTACCGTATGATATTTCTAAATTATCAAAAAGTACCATATTCTTACTAAGTAAATCATATACACTGAATTTCTCATGACGGGCTTTGAGTGACTTTTTTTCAAAGTTAGTTATACCAATTACATTTCCAATCACCATCTGCAGCTGCTTTACACCAGCTTCTGCCACTTCGAACATTTTTTGCTGAATAGGATTGAGCCTGTTATCAAACGATGTGGAGAGCATTTCAAAGGCACCACTTATCACCTGAAGCGGATTTTTGAGATCGTGTAAAACCATATCAAAATACAAGTCTTTAATCTGCTCGATTTTTTTTCGCTCTAATGCAACAGCTGCAATTTTTATAAATAGTTTCAGATCAAAAGGTTTTGATAAAAAGTCAATTGCTCCCCTTTTCATGCTTTCAAGTCCGATTTCAAGACTATCCTGTGATGTAAACATGACTACCTGAAGGTATTTATTGATCTTTTTAATCTCCTGCAAAGCGTCAAGCCCACTAACTCCTTTACCAAGATTGACATCAAGAAGAATAATATCAGGATGCGGGTTATGACGAAGATACTCATAGCCATCACTGGCACTGGACACAAATTCAGCATTAAAACCAGTCATTTGAAGCAAACCACATACACCCGTACAAATAGGCAGTTCGTCATCAATAAGAAGCACCGATGGCGGAATTGTAAACATAACGTCTATTCCTCAATGTCAAATGTTACATATTCAGAAAAAGTAATTATACAATTACTATGCTTATGTGTAAAGTTCTTTCATCCATGATTATGCTGCTGATTTAACATGAATTCACATACAACTGCAGATACATGGCTGGATTGTCAATACGTGAGCTGTGTTATGTGATCAAGGTGGTAACATTTACTCTTTAATATCAAACTAAAAAGTTTGATCATTTGCAACAATAAATGTATTCTTTATTAATATACAGCAATTATATTAATTTGCACGGTAAAAATGTTGAAATCGGATATAATTCTTTTATATGGATATATCTGATTTGTGTCGACACCACTTGAAAGATCGGTAAATAATAACACTGTATCTACTGAAATGGTATTAACTTACAAACAAAAGCAAGGTTCGCGATGATTATCGATATAACACATATAGATCCATACATTTTGTTTAGGATTAAAGATGACCTCGATAACAAATCAAGTATTCTGGAATTGCTTGAACTTGTACGTAAATATATCGACAATGGACAAAAGTACTTCGCGTTCGGATTCAGTCAAAGCTCTTTTTTCTATCCGTCATCGATCGCAGTGTTGGTACAATGTTGCGAAATGATAAAATCAGCTGAAGGATCTATGTCAATTATTGAAAAAAATGCCGATATTGAAGATCTGATCGATTCTATTGATACAGATAAATTTATCAAGCTATTCAACAATATTGAGGAGATGCTCTTTTTTGTCTCCCCAATCCTGCGAAAAGTTTAAACGTGCAACCCATACTGCTTTAACTTCCTGAACAATGTAGCCCTGTGAATACCCAGACGTTCAGCAGCTTTATTTCTGTCACCGTTGCAATCTGCAATTATGCTCTTGATATACATTTTCTCAAGTTCATCAAAGTTGCTGACATTTAAAATATCTTTTAAGTCATTTTCTTCATCAAGGGCCCGTAACGCAACCGGAAGATGTCGCGATTCAATAATTGAATCTTTACAAAAAATAAATGCATGTTCAATAACATTCTCAAGCTCCCTGATATTTCCAGGAAATGTATACGACAGAATGTTATCCATGGCATCCCTGCTTATTTCCTTGATTGACTTCCCGTATCGATTATTAAACCGTTCAATAAAGTGTTCACACAATATTGGTATATCGCAGCGACGCTCGTTAAGGTTAGGAAGGCTCACATTGACAACATTCAGACGGTAATACAGATCCTCTCTGAAAGTTCCCTTATTTACCATCTCTTTGAGATCCTTATTCGTTGCCGCAATAACCCTGACATTTGCCTTGATTGTCATTGTGCCCCCGAGCGGTTCATAGACGCGTTCCTGTAAGACCCGCAGTAATTTTACCTGCATTGCAATTGATATATCTCCTATTTCATCAAGGAAAATCGTTCCACTCTCAGCAAGCGCAAACTTTCCGAGTTTGTCTTTTTTTGCATCCGTAAACGCACCCGCTTTATATCCGAAGAGTTCAGATTCAAGAAGATTATCCGGAAGTGCACTACAGTTGATGGCTATAAATGGCTTTGTGTTTCTTGTACTTAATTCGTGAAGTGATCGGGCGATCAGCTCTTTACCAGTCCCGCTTTCTCCATAAATCAATACAGTAGCTGATGCCTCGGCGACCTCAGGAATAATATCGAAAATCTGTTTCATTTGAGGACTTCGGCTTACCATATTGTGAAAAGTAGCATTCTCTCTCAGTTCTTTCCGTAAACCAGCAACCAAACGCTCTGCCCTTTCGGTTGCCTCTTTTTCCTTTTGCACCCGTGCATCATTGGCTTCTTTCTGTTCAGTTATATCCCGTACCTGAACCAGATAGCTCCATTTTTCCTCAGAATCAAGTCCGAGAGTCGTGATATGCCACTCATAATAAAGCTTCTTTAGTCTATTGTTCACCAGTGTTTCATAACTGGCTTCATGAATGATACTCTCACCTTTTTTTAGTTTTACATGTTGTGATACATCAAGGTTGATACAGGCAAAAAGATCTGCATTGGCATTTGTAGCACACATCCAGTCAAACATCTTGAAAAAAGATTTATTTTTTTCAATACATTTTCCCTCATGACTGAACAGCGCGATTCCAATAGGCGATTCGGAGAAAATAGTCCTGAACCGTTGTTCGCTAACCTGTAGTTTTTTTTCAGCATTTACTCTATCGGAAATATCGATTATGCAAGTTCTCATTCCGATGAGATTGTTGTTCCTGATAATCGGTGCGGCGTTGATCAGTACATGAACAACCGATTTATCTTTTTTGTACAGCTGATAAACAGCGGGATTACCATAGTCACCATGGAAAATATTGTATATATCCTTTTCAAACTTTTCCTGCTGGTCCGGAGGTATTACTTCAAGTACATTTATGCCACGTTTGAAATCGTCCTGGTCCATTCCAAATGTTGCTAACCCTTTCAGATTGACATAGATGAGGTTGAAGTTCATATCGAACTCACAGATTATACCGGGAAGAAGATCTGCAGTCTCTTTAAACCTGTATTTGATATCTGCAAGCTCATCCTCTTTATGTTTCCAGTCGACGATAGTACCGGAGGAAATTGCCCGTTCCACTTCGTTCAGATCAGCGACATCAGCAAAAGCAATAATGTGCCAGCCGTTAATAGGGAGAGCAGCAGCTTTAACCTGTAGTTCCCTCTGATTTTTAAGGTTATCAATGATAGAAACATCATATGAAAAAACGCTAAAGCTGTCTGCACAGAGTTTTTTATGATAGTCAATGATATCAGTTTTTGAGTTTTCACAAATAATATCCAGCCACCGCATTTTCCCAATCAGCTGATAGGGCTGAAAACCAACTTCATCAGCAACTTTATAATTTGCTTTTCTCACATTAAGGTTTTCATCAACAACAATAAGTGCGTTCTCTGACTTATTAAAGAGCGTCTGCTGTTCTGCCCCCCACTCACTTTTACACTCATCCCATATTGCTTTTAGTTCCTTGTTAGTGGATTCAAGAAGAATGGCTTTTGATGTCACACTTTTGAGCATTTCGTACAAAACAGTTTTATTGGTGTTAAACATGTGATCCCTCAGAAAAGAAAAGAGGTAAAAGAAACAATATTGAAACTATATAAGCCTTTATATAGTAACCTGATATGGAATGGTTAAGATGTTTATCTGCACTAAACATTTCTTACAAAAATATACCGATAACCTGGTACACACATTTGCGTAAAATACGTTATTTTCTTATAATAATCACGTATTTAATCATATTTTTCTGAAAAAGTCAATATTTGTGTTCCACAGATCATTTTTATTATATTGAGTGCACAGATACCTATCTGATATATGCAGTATTAAACGTTTTATTTTTCTGTTGGATAGCAGTTTTAATAAATGTTCAGACTATCATTTACACACCATTCAAGGAGGTCTAATGTTGTCCCGATTAATCTTAAGGCTTGCATGTTTCACAGTTATTTTTTCTAGTCTTACATCTATCACTTTTGCAAATAATGAGGCAGCAGTATCTGGTGATACACTGACTGGTATGACAATTACCGAACTTGCAAATTTTGATGGACAAGATGGGCGTAAGGCATATGTTGCTGTTGATTCTGTAATCTATGATGTAACAGATGTAAAGGCATGGAAAGGTGGCAAACACAAGGGCAATAAGGCTGGCAAAGATGTTACAGCAAAAATCGCCAAGGCTCCACATGGGAAATCAACACTTAAAAAACTTAACAAGGTCGGAAAACTGATTGCAACACCAGCTGCAACTGACACAACGCAGAACTGATTATGAAAACACAGAGTGTTCTAAAAATTATTAATCCGATTCTATTCGTTGCAGTTGTTATTCAATTTTTAACTGTTGTCATACAGGCAATTTCATATATGTCCTGGGTTGGGACTATTCATCAGGTCGTCGGCATTCTGTTTTTTATACTTGTCATAATTCATATTGTTTTCAATTGGACATGGATAAAAAACAATTTTTTCAAAAAGAAGCAGACTTAACAAATGAACAAGCAAATGCTCATCAGGACAATGTCGATTATGTTAAGAATCATTCCTGCATCTATTATTTCATGGCCTTCATTATATTTTCAAATCTGGTGTTGCTGATCGGATGATCACTAATAACTGCACCGTCTTTTACTATACAAAAAGTCCCAAACGCGCAAGGTGAATTTTGCGCAGTTTTATGGTCTACCATTTCAATTAGTGTTGTTCTGATCTTCATTTTGTCTGCGGTTTTCATTATCGCATCAACATTCTTTACTGAATACGGGCATTGTGCAGAACGAAATATAGTTATTCCGTCCGGGTAATCCTGTGCAGACTTTTTCCTGAACGATGGATTTACTGCCTTATCGTCAAATTTTAAAACGAGCAGCTCAAAATCCGGCTTTGCAGTATCGACTGCTTCAAATCCATTCCTGATAAAGATATCGCGTTTCGCCATGAATGATCCCTTCCTTGTCACAACCGCAACCCCAAGCATATTAGCAGTTTTGGCCTCTTTTATACAATCAAGAAGTAATAAAGAGGCATATCCTTTCCCTTTAAACTCTTTTTTAAATCCCACAAAAATGCAATGAATGAACATATAACCATCAGCATTTACCGGTCTGTGGGCATATTTGCCCGGAATATATTCAATCATTCCCTGATAGCCGCCTGTTTGCGAGATAATGCCTTTGATCCTTAATCCTTTTGAGTAATATTCTTTATACCAATCAATTTTTCTTCTCAATTCCAGATGTTTATCGACATCTTTATAACCGCAGACTCCATAATTAGCAATATTTGAAGGAGTAATATCGATGATTTCTATATCGTTTTCATTTGTTTGTTTATTTTTGGTTATCATGAGGTATAATTCCTGATTATTATTTGTCTATTGCGAGTCTGTTTGTTTTTTGTATGGTACGCAAAATATGCTTTATTTAAACTATGTCCGGGGGTACAGGATTGTCAAGAGATAGTGTAGCATTGGTACTCATGATCACGATCAAATGATAAAATTCAGTTCGGACAAATACTAAATAATTACTTCATTTGACAAAATTAAACAAATAATTATCTGTATCAATCACCCATATGTTTTTACAGGTGTATATATAAAAAACAGGCCGTAAGGGTAATAATTTGTTATATTATGAGCAGTTATTGTTTCTATAATCTGGTGCAAAAATGCACAAATTCAGGGGGGTGAATTATTAATAAACGCATTACTTTCAGTCTGGCATTTCTGATAAGTTTTAACCTTTGTATTGCTCAAACGATTAACCTGGGTGGTACCATTTCAAACAAGTCAGGTGAGCCTGTAACCAATGCCGTAATAACGCTTGTTCATCAGTCAATGAAGGATACAACCGGAAACGACGGCAACTATTTGTTTACGAAAAACACATCTGCAACCTTGCCAGCTATTGTTCCGCAGATGGAAGAGATTTCAGTGAGTAACGGTGTGATGCTGTTCAACCTGAAAACATCATCACCATTAACAATCGAACTATTTGATCTAAAAGGGAATTTATTAAAAAAAGAAGTGTTGAAAAAAGCAAGCGCTGGTGCTTACCGTTTTAACATTACAAAGCATTGCCATGCGACGAATCTTCTTGTTATCAAAGCATCCATTGACCATCATGAAGTATTATTCTCCTATGTAACACTTAACAACGGTAATTATTTATTAAACCGGTATAATGCAAATGTCTCCCCGACCAATAGCAGACATGCGCAAATGGCAGCCAGTATCGATACACTTACAATTACCGCTACAGGTTTTCAAACAAAAATCGTGCCTATCACTTCATACGAGAATCAGCAATTGAATATTACCATTGACTCCGCAGGTGCTGCTTCAGATACCGGCCGAAGCTCAGGATGTGGTAAAGCACTCTCAGACCTTAAAAGTGGAACCTATACCATTACCAGCACGGGTCTCAGCCGTGAATATATTATCAATATTCCCGCAAATTACGATCCAAACAAACCATACCGTTTAATCTTTGCCATGCACTGGTACGGCGGCAGTATGCAGGCTGTAGCGAATGATAATTTCTACAGTCTCAAAACATATGCAGACAACGACAAAGCCCCCTGTATCTTTATCGCTCCAAATGGTACCGGAGCTACACGCGGGTGGGACCTGGCTGAGAAGGATCACACCTTATTCGATGATCTGTACAAATTAGCTACTGAAAAGTTATGCGTTGATACAAAACGGGTTTTCTCCTGCGGATTTAGCTTTGGAGCCTTGTTTACCTATTCGCTCTCGTTATCACGTCAGGATGTATTGCGTGCGGTGGCTTGCTATGGTCCAGCGAACTGGAATATCTGGTTTCCGGAAAATGCTCATCAACCTATCGCATTTTATGCGACCACAGGTACTAATGAACCAAACACTAAATTCATTTACGATGAGGCAAAAAAGCTTGGCGTAAAATACTGCTTGCTGCAGCATGCTGAAGATAACGGGTGTACAATACCTGCAAACATCCCACAGGCAACCAGCAAGCAACATGTATCTACTGAGTTTTCTGGATGTAAACCGGGGTACCCTGTGAAATTCAGTTCCTTCCAGGGACAGACTTCGTATAGTGAAATGGATCCGGGATCCAACGTAAACTGGATTGCGGCGGAGACCTGGGAGTTCTTCAACCGTTTTTAAAGCGGCTGTCGAAGGAAACAATTCTTTTTCTGTAAATGATGGATGCTGTAATTCAAGACAGCATCCATTTTAACTTCCAATCAACGCGTTGCTACTTTAATAAGGCATTCTGTTTTAACCAACCTTTATCTTGTCATTTACCCTATTGTATTTTAAAATATTGAAAATATTACTAGTTATGCAACACAATTTTTTAACAGGTTGATAGCCATGATTGACAGAATTAATGAAACTCTAAAGAAACACCTTGATCCTGAACGACATGTTTATGGATTTGGAGATCTTACCGGGCTGCTTGATCCTGTGTATTCCCGGGTCACTCATGGAATATCAATTCTTTGCAGACTTGATAATCCCATTATTGACGGTATCGGGGATGGGCCTACGCATGAGTATTATACCCTTTACACCAGGGTAAACCTTGAGCTCAACAACATTGTTGCTGCAGTTGCTAAAGAATTAACGACGGATCAGTATATCTTTTTACCTGTTTACGCAACAATTGAAGATGCAGCGATCCATGAATCTATTGTTAAAACGCTCACCAGCAATTTTTCTCACAAAATGGTTGCAACACGTTCAGGGCTCGGATGGATTGGTAAAACCGATCTATTGATTTCAGAGCAGTTTGGTCCACGGATCCGCATGGCATCTGTTGTCACAAACTACGTTCTCCCATGCAACCGGATTCCAATCAACGAAAGCAGATGTGGTGCATGCACGAAGTGTGTTGATTCATGCCCGGCAAATGCAGCAAACGGAATTCAATGGGATATATATACTCCACGTGAAGTATTTTTTGATCCATTTAAGTGTCGTCAATATTGCCGTCTGATCACAAAGAAACGACTCTCGATTGATAACAGTTTATGCGGAAAATGTGTGTTGGTTTGTCCTATGGGAAAACAACACTAAAGAGACAGCTTAACGGCTCACAACAGGGGACAAGTATGGCGACTTTTACACTATTCGATTTTTTCAGTCTTTGCGCGGGTATGTCAATTTTTCTCTATGGTATGCAGCAGGGTGAGAAAAATCTCAGACACATTGGCGGTTCAGATCTTAACAAAATCATAACAATTATCACCAGACACCGGTTGAGTGCATATTTTGCAGGTTTTTCACTCACCATGCTTACACAGTCATCGTCTGCAACCACTGTGATGCTTGTCGGGCTTGCCAGTGCACAAATGATGACACTTGGACAATCGCTTGGGATGATTCTCGGGGCAGACCTGGCAACGACCTTTACTGTTTCTCTTTTTGCATTCAAATTTTATCAGATCGCACCGCTGCTTATCGCTGTAGGGTATCTTATTTCACTTATCTCAAAGATCAGTAAAGTAACCAGTTCCGGAAAGCTGCTGTTTGCACTCGGATTTGTTTTTTTTGGTATGCACATGATGGCTGAGTCGGTCTCAGCACTTCAATCAAATACGACATTCAATCACATGATTAATGCCAGTTTCACCAATAACTGGTACGGACTTCTTGCCGGAGCACTTATTACTGCAACACTGCACAGTAGCGCCGCAACGCTTGCAATAGTTATTTCCCTTGCAGATGCCTACCAGAGCTCAACAGGGAACACACTTACTCTTGTCCAGCTCTTCCCTATTGTTCTTGGCGCAAACCTTGGAACGTGTGCGACTGCACTGTTGACTACAATCAAAGCGGACCTTGAGGGAACACGAGTCGCATGGGCACATTTTTTCTTTAAACTCTTTGGGATTGTAGTAGCGTTTCCGTTAACCGGACTGCTCGCATATGCTGATACACATATTCATACCGGAGTAGCAATCGCTATCGCGGGACTTCATACATCTTTTAATATCTTTATTGCAATCATCTTCCTCCCCTTTCTGCGTCAGTTTGAATCATTTATCCTCTTTCTTGTCAAACAGGATAAGCGTCGCCAGAGCAGATTCCAGACAAGCTACATCTCTGAGAAGTATGTCACGGTACCGGTGCTTGCAATCTCTCAATCGATCAAGGAGATATCGGGAATGTCTGAAAAGGTCAATCTGATGCTCGAGAAAAGTTCTGAACTTATAAGTAAATTTGAATATGACAAAAGCGTGGAGATAAATCAGCTTGATGACGAAGTGGATTTTCTGTATGAAAATATCGTTACTTATATTACAGGATTATCACGACAGGAACTCAGCGAGGAACAGGTATCGCAATTGTATGAACTTATGATGATTACAGCGGATATAGAACATATTGGTGATACTGTTTCTAAAAGCATAATCAGTCTGATCCAGAAGACAGAAACAGAACGGATACCGCTCTCTGTAGATGGGAAAAAAGAGATTGCAGATTTTTATGCTATGACAACGCTTAACTTTGAAGAGATTATGGCTGCATTTTTATTAAACGACAAGAACATTGCAGAGTCGATTCTTAGTCGCAAAGTAACGATGCGAAATCAGTTCAACACCCTGTTTGAGCATCATATGAAACGCCTCTATCTTGGTCGTAAGGAATCACTCCAAACAACATCTATTCACAAGGATCTTCTTGAAGAGATACAGCGGATTAACCACTATACATTCCGGATTGCCACTGCAATTATCAAACACACCGTCGCGTTTCCAAAAAATGAATCGCAGGAAATGACTATGGTAAAAACATAAAGTAATATTGATTCAACCTGCAATTTACCGGATACTACTATGGCATCTTCTCAAAGCTGCTTATCCTTATATACTTGTAGACTTTTCACCACTCTCATGATACTATAGAACATCACCGGAATATTTACCGGTAGTGCCGATAATCAATACAGTAAAACAAGTGTATTGTATTGAATGTTTATCATGGATTTTTGCATGTATCATTGCAGGGAGCTACTTTACTCAAATCACTTTCAACACAGGACAAGCGTCTATGATTCACTTAGCCGGGTATACAATTTCTAAAGAGATCTATAAAAGTACGAATTCAACAATTTTTCGGGCTGTACGTAATGCTGATCACGTTCCGGTTGTAGTAAAATTTATAAACAAAGAGTATC
Source organism: Fibrobacterota bacterium (assembly GCA_023459055.1). GTDB lineage: Bacteria > Fibrobacterota > Chitinivibrionia > Chitinivibrionales > Chitinispirillaceae > JAAZBG01. The sequence continues at coordinate 48,751 of JAEWVR010000031.1, read as the reverse complement.
CTACTGATCTGGAATGTTCCTATTTTGTAAGAGAATATGAACTTACCAGGAAGTTTTCAAGTGATAGAATCATCAAGGCATATGATTTTATAAAGTACAATAATAGTTATGCACTGATCCTTGAGGATTTTGGTGGCGAGTCGATTGACACTTCATATATCAGCAAGGAATTTGGATTAAAGGAAAAAATCGCACTTTTTTTAAAAATTACCGATGCAGTAATTGAAGTGCATCGGGAAAATATCATTCACAAAGATATCAATCCGTCAAACATTGTCATCAACATGGAAACCGGTGAAGTTAAACTTATAGACTTTGGTATTTCATCAGAATTGACACGTGAGACACTCGATGCGGTCAATTTGTCAACGCTTGCCGGAACACTTGATTACATTTCACCGGAGCAGACCGGTCGTATGAATCGTCCTGTTGACTGTCGTGCGGATCTCTATTCATCAGGGGCAACATTTTATGAATTACTCACTGGTAAACTTCCGTTTTATGGTAATGATGATGTAGAAATAGTATATGCGCATATTGCAAGAACTGCTCAATCACCTGCATCAGTAGATTCGTTGATACCACAGGTGTTATCCGATATTATCATGAAACTGTTATCAAAAGCACCTGAGAATCGTTATCAGTCTGCAAAAGGTTTAAAAAAAGATCTTGAATATTGTCAATCAATGCTTAACTCCAGCGGAGCAATCAGTATTTTTCCTTTGGGACGTCATGATTTCAATGATCATTTCCAAATCCCGCAATCACTGTACGGAAGGGAACGGGAGATCGAAAAGCTGGCAGAAAGTTTAAATTTCTGTGCTGATGGGAATACGAAAATGCTTCTTGTAAGTGGATATTCCGGTATCGGCAAGTCATCACTGATCCATGAAATACATAAACCGGTAGCAGGTAAAAAAGGTTATTTTATTTCCGGTAAATTCGATCAGTTTGAATGCGATATCACTTATTATGCAATTACTCAGGCTTTTTCCGAACTGATACGTCAGATTCTTACTGAACCTCAGGAAATTCTTGATGCATGGAATAAACGAATAATTGATGCGCTTGGTTCGAATACGCATCTCATTATTGATATCATCCCTGAACTTGAACAGATAACCGGTCCGCAGCCGGCACTGGTTGACATCAATCCCCTTGACGCACAAAACCGTTTTCAACTTGCTTTCAGAGAATTTTTAAAACTGTTTGCAAATGAAACACACCCTCTGGCACTCTTCATTGATGATCTTCAGTGGAGCGATCATTCAACCCTTGATTTACTTAAAAACATTATTACATCGCAAGATATACGCTATCTGCTTATTATTGGCAGTTATCGGGATAACGAAATCAGGATTGGACATCCGCTGGAAGGCTTTATTGACTTTTTAAATAAAAATGCAGCCGAAAACAGTATTGCATTTGATCGATTACATGTTGAACCGCTCCTTGAATCTTCTGTCAACAGGCTTATTGCTGATACGCTCCATAGTGCTTCTGACACAACAAAACCACTGACATCACTGATTTACAAAAAAACACACGGAAATCCGTTCTATATCAATCAGGTACTGACAACACTTTACCATGAAAATGTATTTACTTTCAATGCAGAAAACGGACAATGGCAATGGGATATCAGTGAGGTAGAAAAGGCACAGATCAGTGATAACGTTATCGATCTTGTTGTTGCCGGTATCAATAAGCTTAATACCGAAACAGCATCAATACTTAAAATTGCAGCATGTATTGGAACAAAGTTTGATCTGAAGACACTTGCGACTTTATCCAAAGTACCATTGAAAGCAATTGGAATCAAAATCTGGGGTGCCATTGAAAAAGAGATCATTTATCCTATTGATGAAAACTACCTTCTTGTGAAATTCCTGCAGGCGTTTGGCAATGTTGATTTTGATCTCTCTTTTAAATTCCAGCATGACCGGATTCGTCAGGCTCTTTACTCACTGATTTCCGAAACTGAGAAACCATCAATACATCTGCAAATAGGCAGACAGATGCTTGATGCAAGTCGTATATCAGGTAAAATTGATACTTTATTTGATATCGTCAATAATATGAATATCGGTAAAGCATTGATAAAATCAGAAGCTGAACGAATCGAACTTTCAGATCTAAACCGGAGTGCTGCAGATAAAGCCAGGAAATCAGCCGCATTTTCATCGGCTGTCTCCTATTATGAAACAGCACGGGATTTACTTACAGAACAGGAATGGGTTAAACGTCAGGATATCCTTTTTTATATGTCAATTGATTTGACAACCTGCACACTACTAAGCGGTGATATTGTAAAAGCTGGTACTTTATGCGATCAGGTTTCTCTGCTTGCCCGGACACCTATTGAGAAGGCAATTGTCTCGAATATCAGAATGTTGATTTTCGAATTTCAGGGAAAGATGGTTGAGGCAATAGAAGAAATAAGGGCCACATTGCGCTCGTTTAATATCGAGTTACCATCAACACAGCAGGAAATTGGTATGGCTATGCAAACCGGTATAGGTAAGATGCAGGGTGGAATTGCAAGGATATCTATTGACAATCTCGCAAATCTTCCTGAAATGACCAATCCTGAAATGCAGATGGTGATGCAGCTTTTGTATCAGGTGATTCCACCTGCTCTTATAACTAATCCACCATTGTCAATGGTTATCGCACTCATGATGTTCGATTTGTCACTCACCTATGGTACAACACCTTTTTCAGCAAAAGGTTTTACAGATTGTGGCATCATACAGTGCGCAGTACTTGCTGATTATAAAACAGCTAATAAACTTTGTGAAGCAGCATTTGCAGTAATCAACAAATTTAACGCTGAGAGTCTTAAAGCTGCTGTATATTTTTGTGTTACCTATAGTTCCTACTGGCGGACCCATTTCAGTGAAAGTCTTCGCTACTATGAACTGTCCTATCAAACAGGACTGCAAACCGGTGATATCCAGCATGCATCATATGGGATAGCTCATAAAGTATTTCTTAATATTCATGTGGGAATAAATCTGCAAAGGTGTGAAGATGAAACCGATCAGGCAATTTTGTTTTTACAAAAAACACAAGCAGTTACACCAATGCTACTTGCGAGACTGGCGAAGCAGACAATAAAAAAATTAACCGTTCCTGACATTAATGCATCTTTTGAACAATCCGACAATGAATTGCTTGGGATTATAAAAAGCACTCATAATATAGCGTTCGAATTCCGTTATTGTCAATACGAAACGATGCTCAACATCCTGTTTGATAATATGATTGAAGCTGAAAAATGGAATGCACTGACAGATCAGTCTGCCTTTGCTGCAAGTGCGGACTTCCCGATAGCCGACCACTATCTATTCCAGGGTTTAATTTTAATCCACAGATATACGTCCTCACCGGATGTGGAAAAGCCGGCTCTGAAAGAAAAGATAACTACGATTCTTGAAAAACTTAAAAAATGGAGTGAAAACTGTGCCGTTAACTTTGCGCATAAATATTACCTTCTTGCAGCAATGACAGCGATCATTGACAATAAACCACTTGATGTCGTTACCGGACTTTTTGATCAGGCGCTGACATCAATAAACGACACAGATTTTACCCATATGAAAGCGTATATCAATGAGTGCCAGGGAAAATTCTGGTTAAGTAAAGGTATTGAAACAGTAGGAAAAGCGTTTATCCGCGATGCTCACTACTTGTATAGTCAATGGGGTGGAACACGAAAAACTGCAATACTTGAAAAGCAATACCCTCAATTCTTTATGTCATCAGATACCATAATAAGTAAAACAGGACGTACCCGGGGCACGACAACCCGCTCAATTGACATTATGTCAATCATGAAATCATCACAGGCAATCTCCAGCGAAATAAGATTTGACAAGTTGCTTACGATTCTCATTCAAACAATAATAGAAAATGCAGGGGCTCAGTGCGGATACCTTCTTCTCAAGAATGACAAGGCAAAAGAGTACACGATTGAAGCCATGAAATGCGAGCATGTGGATACAATCAAGGTAATGGAAAAATTACCCTATACACAATGCGATACAATCTGTCATGAAATAATTCAGTATGTCATACGAACAAAGAAACACATCGTTCTTGATAATGCATGTTATGATGAAACGTTTCGTAATAATGCATATATTCGTGCTAATGAGATCAAATCGGTACTGTGTCTGCCTATTGTTTATCAGAATATGTTGAAAGGTATTGTGTATCTTGAGAACAATCTCTCCCCGGGTATATTTACCGCTGAGCGTCTTGAAATCCTTATGATGCTTGCTTCGCAGGCGTCAATATCAATAGAGAATGCCCAATTGTATGAGACTCTTGAAGACAAGGTACGGGAACGTACTGTTCAGTTAAAATTTGCAAACGAACAGCTTAAGGAATTATCGCTGCATGATCCATTGACAAACCTTCACAACCGCCGGTATGCATATGAATTCGTTTCGGATCAGGCTGTCAAGTTCATAAAAAATAAAGTACGGTCATTGAGTAATGAAAACAAACGGAGCCAGTCTCCACGTGATAATGTGCTTGGTATATTCATGATAGACATTGATCATTTTAAAGATGTTAATGATACCTATGGTCACAAATCCGGAGATAACGCATTGGTTGTCTTTTCCGATGTGCTTAAAAAACTGATACGTAAAGATGATTTTATTATTCGCTGGGGCGGTGAAGAAATCCTGATTATTCTTAATAATACCAGTGAAGATTATCTTGAATCGTTTGCGCGTAAAGTCCTCGCAAGCGTTCAGGCCGAACCGATTGAGGTTGCTGACGGGAAATTAATTCATATCACCTGTTCGATCGGTTACACCGAAATGCCATCAAATATGTCAGCACCTGAGCTGTTAACACTTGAGCAAACTATTAACCTTAGCGATTTCGCCTTGTATCTTGCAAAGGAACACGGACGAAATATTGCAGTACATGTTGCTGCAAAGGAACAGAAATCGATATCTCATGCGTATATTGATTATCTGTTACGATTGAATAAAAACACTGCGATAAACGACGATTATGTAAGTATAGAATATATTAAAACCTGATAGATGATTTGTCAATCACCCATGTTTATGGGCTTCCTGATGCGGTTAGCAGTTCTGAAAGATAGTTGTACAATATCTTGTCAGGGACATACTTCCGAACCCTGACTGTTAAGGAGGGAATTCTTACGTATCCGTGGAAATGAGCCCACGCTTACGGTCAGGCCTCGGAATAAATCTTATCTTTTAGGTATTTAACTGGTTCTATCGCTAGAATACAAAAAAAACTGCCTGAAAGTTTACACAATCAGACAGATAGTACACACTGTAATTAGTAAGATACTAAATACTTTATTTAAAGTCAATTAATTCAACATCAAAAACAAGTGTTGCATTTGGAGGAATTACACCACCCGCACCGCGTGAGCCGTAGCCGAGGTTTGATGGAATAATCAGTGTTCTTCTTTCGCCTCTGCTCATATCAAGCAATCCCTCATCCCACCCCGGGATAACCATACCGACACCAACCTGAAACTCAAACGGTTCATTGCGGTCGCGTGAGCTATCGAATTTCTTTCCGTTAAGTAATGTTCCAGTATAGTGCACTTTGATATTTGCACCGCGTGATGGCTTATTTCCATCACCGGCTTTTTCCACTTTGTACATCAGACCGGATGATGTTGTGGTAACAGATCCGAACTTTTCTTTAATAATTGCACCCTGTTCTTCAACAGCTTTTTTTGCTTTCATGTTTTCTTTTTCTTCAGCTTTCTTTTTGAGGGCATCAAACGCGGCCTGATCATTCTTGAATGCTTTAGCCTTATCGCCAACGCGGATGATTTTTACACTGTTCATTACATCACCCTGAGTGATTTTTTTAACAACATCCATACCAGTGATAACTCTGCCAAATACAGTATGCTTATCGTCAAGATGCGGAGTCGCATCAAGGGTGATAAAGAACTGACTGCCATTAGTACCAGGTCCGGCATTTGCCATCGAGAGAATACCCTCGGATGAGTGGCGTAGTGTTGCATCGAATTCATCACCGAACTTATATCCGGGACCGCCGGTTCCATTGCCCTGAGGATCACCACCCTGAATAACAAATCCAGGAACGACACGATGAAACTTGATACCATCATAAAACGGACCGTTTTTTGATGTCTTGATGTGACCCTCTGCAAGTCCGGAAAAATTTACAACGGTTAAAGGAGTTTTTTCATACTCCAGTTGAAGAACGATTTTCCCTTTTGTAGTCTCCATCTCTGCGTACAACCCATCCGGGTATTGTGCAGAAACTGATGCGATAGTTGATGCTGCTACTGTCAATGCAATTAGTCCTTTCATAAATAGATTCAAACCTTTCACCTTATATATTTAGTCCCAATCAAACGGCGATCGCATCGATTCCTTCTCTTCCGGATCGATAGTAATATCCTTCGCCTCTTTGAATTTGTTTTCAATCTCCGCTTTTCTTCTCTCCTCATCCTCCTTGGCTTTCTTCATTTTTTCATCCCATGCAACACCCTTTTTCTGATTTTTCAGGAAATCATCAAAGTTTGCCTTTTGATGTTCATGAGATTTATGCTCCACGATTTTCTGATTCACCGGATCGATAATCAGTGTACCTTTACACATTGGACATTTGACTTCAAATTGGCTCATAACACCCTCCCAGTTACCTGATTGGTATTCTAAACATACAAATAATTCAACGCAGAAACGTTCTGTAATGTATCAGAATTTTTCACAATTACTTTAACAACTGTAAAAATACATTTAAAATATTCCATAATACTATCGTATTCTTTGCGTACAGAATTATTTTATATACCAAACAGGACTTGTAAATTTAAAAACAATGTACTATTTGTTGTATTATTCAGGTTATTAGAGAACAACATTCATTTAAGCGTATAATTACCTATGAGCGAATTACCATTTTCAGGGTTCAGCGAACTTATAGAAAAGCCACTTATTAAAAAAGATATTCATTCGCTCAATGCGATCAAACGAATCTTTCTTGATGAGCCATCAACGATTAACAATCCTTTCAGCACGCTTATCAATAAACTTACCGGTAAAGATCTGGCAAATGGAGATGCTATCACTCACTGGAAAAAAATTATTGATAACAAGCGATGGCTTGAACAGCGGATCGGCAGAGTGATTAGTATTCAGGCTGCTGCAATAGACTATTTCAGTTCTCAGATATCAACCACTCCAATACTGAGTATTCCGGTTGCATCACCGGCAAAACCTGTATTACAAAAGTCAAATGAAGAGTGGATTGACCGTATCTACACTCCCGGTTACCATCTTGAGAAGTTAAAAGAGGAAATGATGCGCGCAAAACGCTACAAAAACGCGCTGGCGACGATTTTTCTGGACATAGATAACTTTAAAGCGGTTAATACAGCACTTGGAAACAGTGGTGGAGATCAGGTACTTACACTTGTTGTGAAAATAATCAAGAAAACTATCCGAACTGTGGATATTATTACAAGGTACTCCGGTGACAGATTTCTACTGATTCTTCCAAACACAAACAAGCGGGAAGCACAGGAACTGGCGGAACGTATTCGGGAAAATGTCGCACAGCGTACAAAAACGATTTCCAATTATTCAAGTGGCATTTCTATAACACTGTCAGTTGGACAGTGTTCAAAAGATGATTCATCAATGGATTATCTGAAACGGCTGGTGAATACGCTTGATGATGGTAAGAGGAAAAAACGTAACTCAGTCTATGTAATGTAAAAAAAAAATCCAGAATGGGCATTTGTGCACTTTTTCGTTACCCATTTTGTTAAAGCTGAATTATATTTATAAAATAGTTCTAATCGTTAAAGTTCAACCTCGGTCAAAGGCAAAACACATGGATATCGGTGGCAGAGAAAAGAAAAACTTTCATGTAATCGATGTAGTTGGTAAAATAGACAGACTTAAAGATTCTATCGTTTTGAAATCCTACATTAACACCCTTCTCGAAAAAGAAACCAGTAATGTTGCACTTAACCTTGCACAGGTTACCTACCTTGATAGCGGTGCACTTAATGTGCTGATTTACTGTCACAATCAGGTTAAGAAAAAAGGTGGCAGCCTTGTTCTGATCGAACCAAATGAATACGTTCGTGATGTCCTTGAGGTTGTCGGGTTGAATAAACTGGTACAAATCTACTCTTCCGAGGAGGAATTCGACAATGCTTTTTAGAAAATTATCACTTCTCTTAATTATTGGTTTGTTTGTTGCAGGATGCAGCAATTCAAAAAGTTTCATTAAACCTGACCAGGCTCAAATTGATGCATATATCCAGGCACACCCCGATCTGCCGGAACTTGATAAATCGTGTATTTATGATGGACGTTTTGAAATTGGCATTACTCAGGAGACGCTTATATTTCTGCTTGGAGAACCGGTTAAAAAAGAAACTGTACAACAAAAATGGGCTCCTCAGGAGAAGTATATTTATAAGAAGGGAAACCAGAAAGTGTTTATTATTGAAGATAAGCATGTTGTCGGTATCCTTGAAGAGGAAGGGAAATAATCCTGTAACAGTAATTTTGCAGTGATTAGAGATAATAAGTTAAATCCAGGCGGAGTTTTTGTCCGCCTTTTCTTTTTGTAATTTTTCAGGAAATGGTGTATGCATACACTTGATATAATACTTGGGATAATAACACTTGTATTTGTAATTATAGGAATAAAACGTGGATTAACAGGCGAAATTTTTAGAATTCTGGCGCTTATAGCCGGATTTATCATTGCATTCCTTTATTACAACGAAATAACTCCACTGTTCAGTTCACTAAAAATCGCAATACATATCAAAAACGCACTTGCTTTTTTTCTGCTGTATATTGCCGTAGCACTGCTGATTCTGCTTATCGGGTGGCTTGTTAAAAAAGTAATTAATATGACTGTATTTGGATGGTTTGACAGACTTTTAGGTGCAGGAATAGGATTACTGAAATCACTTATCATCGCATGGGCTATTTGTTTATCAATATCGAGTTTTCCAACACGAAATGACTTTGCCGGATCGATTGTATATACTAACTACAAAAAACTTCCTAACAATTTCCATTTGACAGCAGTTCTCAAAACAAAAGAATCCGTTCGTTCACTTTTTGAGCTTAAACGCAATAAAACTATTGACAAAAAAAGAGCAGAAACGGAAAGTATGAATAAGTGACTGGTAGAGCCGTAGTTGTTTTTCGTTAACGGCTATGAGATATGTGATATTTGTATTAACATTAGGGAGAATGCATGCTTATCTACTTTCTGGTTGCATTGTTCGGTGCTCTATTAGGGTCTTTTTTTAATGTTCTTATCTGGCGCATACCAAGAAATGAATCGGTTGTTTTTCCTGCATCACATTGTCCAAACTGTAACCGCGCTATAAAACCATGGGAAAATATCCCCGTTTTAAGCTACTTGCTGCTGGGTGGCAAATGTGCAGGTTGCAAAGCAAAAATTTCAATAGTCTACCCTATTGTCGAAATTTTTACATCAGCAATGCTCCTTCTACTATGGCTCTTATTTGTTGAAGGTCGTACTATCACCATTTTAAACGGTATTCCACTGGGAGTACAATTCGCGTTCCTGATTTTTCTAATTCCAATTGCGGTCATTGATATTCGTCATTACATTATCCCGGATATTTTTACATTGTCATTTCTTGTTTTATCACTTGGGATTTCATTCATTCCATCTGGTATCACTCCTCTGCAATCACTGTTGGGCATTCTTGCAGGTGGCGGCTCTTTGTGGCTGCTTGGTTTTATCGGCAAGGTGATATTTAAAAAAGGTGATGCAATGGGTGGTGGCGACATAAAAATGATGGCAGCAGCGGGAGCTTTATGGGGACCGGAGGTGGCACTGATTGCAATAGTACTGGGAGCATTTCTTGGGTCTCTCGCAGGATTGCCAATGATACTTTTAAAGAAAATCAACGCCGATCATCACATACCCTTTGGCCCGTTTCTTGGTGCCGGACTCTGGATCTCGGTAATTGCTGGAGTCAAAATTCTGCAAGCATACGCACAGTTTATCAAAGGATTAGTAGGGTGATTGGGGGGCATTAGCCAGTAGCCAGCAGCCAGCAGCCAGTAGCCAGCAGCCAGTAGCCAGCAGCCAGTAGCCAGTAGCCAACAGCTAACAGCTAATAACCAAATAACCTAATCATGACTTATTAACGATGTCCTTCTTGCTCCGTCTATTGATTAAAAACTCGATTCCCCCCCATAGACTTCCAATTACACCGATAAATGTTGCCATGAACTGCATTACAAATGCAGACTGTACTGGAATACCGGTAAGGCTGAAAAGGCTTCCACCGATTGTTTCACGAATTCCAAACGGCAGAGGAATAATCATAAAGAGTGCAATAAGTGGGATAAATACGAAAAAATAAACAAAATTATGTACTGTCAAAATCCCAAGAGCGGCCGCAGAGAAAATATGAGTGCCTATACGAAGTGCCTGAATTAACAGTGATAATAATCCAATGCCAATAACGAAGGGATACTGATGATAGGTAAGACCAGTAGCTGCGACAACATCATTAAGTAGTTGTTTTTTAGGAATCGGGAGTTTTGCTATAATAGTCATAAGAAGCCGTCTCAGACGACGCATCAGAAGAAATAATAACATCACCCCCATCATACAGACAAGGCCCATAACAACTTTTGCGATTAGTAATTCGTTTTGAGTGTGAAGTTCACCATGTGTTACCATGTAAATACACCCGGTGCCGGCAAAAACTGTTAATGCAAGCAACCCCGCAAACCGATCAAGAAATGTCGCAGCAAAGCCGAGTTTACCATGCGAATGTCTGCTTTTAATATATGCTACTTTTATAGTATCTCCGGCGAGTGTACCGATATTATTAAAAAACATTCCTATGTAGTAAAGCTCAAATGTTTCGCGATAGGGAATTTTAACATCTTTTCGATGCATAAGAAGATGCCATTGCAAAGCACCAAGAAATATACTCACAACACAACAGACGAGACCGTAAAAAGCATAGATCAGGTTGGTTTTTTTAAAAGTAGTAACAATATTCTCCCAACCGAGTTTTTTTATAACGATGTAAACAACCAGAATAGTCACACTGATTTTTACAACTTGAGTAAGAGGTTTAACAATTTTTTGAGGAATTCTGTTGAAAATCGGTATGTTTATCACGAAAACCTGACACCCTATATCCTGAACACATTACAATATTAGTAAACTGATTGCTATCTTATTATTAACACTGATGTTAAGATTCAATTTACAGTGGCACATGCAAAACCTTACTATTCCAGGTATTTTACCCGGAATTCTCTGTGCTCCTGTGAATAACTTATTTAATTTAATATAAATTACGTCGAAAATAACAATTTAGTAATTTTTTAGTAAGTTCCAGCCTGTTTTGATCATTGTTCTGTTACCACATTCATTTTTGTTAATTGTTTGTACATTAATCTATTTTCTGATAGAGTAATTTACTATGTACCATTTACCTGGATATATCATTTTCTTTCATTTGAAAACAGATAAATCCCTGATAAAAAAGGATTTTGTAATTGAAAACATCCTCAAAATCTGTTGACCCCTGGAAAGTAGGCCAACGCTGGATCAGTGAGATGGAGCCGGAACTTGGTTTGGGCTCAGTCAAGGAATTTGACAATAAAAGAATTACCATCGTTTACCATGATGGCGAAACTGTTCGTGTTTATATTAAGGAAAATGCCCCGCTGCGACGTGTACGTTTTAAAGACGGGCACACAGTCACTACTACTGATGATCGAACCATGACAATTGTATCGGTATTTGAAGAAGACAATATTATTTATTACAAAACCTCTGATGGAACTATTTGTGAAACAGAATTGAGCTGCACTAATCGTATTACAACGCCAATGGAGCGTATTATTTCATCACATGTTGACACATGCGACTCTTTCAGACTGCGTAAAAATATTCTGGATCTGAAATTCCGTTCTGCAAACTCGCCGGTACGCGGATTTGTCGGTGGACGTGTTGAATTGATACATCACCAACTATATATTGCCAATGAGGTATCATCACGGTTTACAAGAAGAATAATGCTTGCCGATGAAGTCGGGCTTGGAAAGACAATTGAAGCTTGTCTGATTCTTCATCGTCTTCTTGTCAGCGGACGTGTTTCTCAAGTACTTATTATCGTGCCGGAATCTATGGTGCATGTATGGTTTGTGGAACTATTGCGTAAGTTTAATCTACTGTTCACTATTATTGAAAAGGATACCGATGATGAATTCGGGGATATCGAGTTTGAAACTAATCCATTCAGCGAATCATCACTTGTACTGATTGGAATGAATCAATTTCTCACTAATGACAAACTGGCAAAATACGCAACTGAAGTATCCTGGGATGTTCTTATTACCGACGAGGCTCATCACCTTGTAAAAGGATCTAAATCATTTGAGATAGTGGAATCAATTGCACGTGTTTCAAAAGATCTTTTTTTGTTAACTGCTACACCTCAGCATTTCGGTGAAGAAAACCATTTTGCAAGACTACAGTTGCTTGATCCGTATCGTTACACAAGTTATGATGCACATTGTAAGGAAGCGGATGAACACCGCAAGATTGCCACGCTTACCGGAAAAATGCTTGATGGCAATATACTTGACAATAACGAACTAAATGAGCTTGCTGCATTGCTTCATTCCGACACAGCACTTTCCATGCTGAAATCGCATAACAGTGGCACCTTATCAGATAGTGACCGCAAGCAGATTGTGGCAGAAATCCTTGACCGTCAGGGCATTGGGCGTGCTCTGTTCAGGAATACACGGGCAGTTATCGGCGGTTTCCCTGAACGTAAAGTGTTTGTGGAGTACCTTGATGCATCAAAGGAACAGCGGTTAAATGCACTGCAGATGCTAAATGACGATCTCAGAGGGGGGGATCAAAAAAAACGCAGGTTGACAGGAGATCCCCGGGTAAAGTATCTTGCAGAATTGCTGCGTAAAACCGATGAAGACAAAATCCTTGTAATCTGCAGAAGTAAACATACCGTTTTTGCTCTTGATGAAGCTTTGCAAAAGGAAATTAATGTTAAAACCGGGTTGTTTCATGAAGAACTTACATTGCTTCAACGCGATAGAAATGCAGCATGGTTCTCAGAAGAGGATGGCGCACGGATCCTGATCTGTTCGGAAATCGGCAGTGAAGGACGAAACTTCCAGTTTTCTCATCATCTGTTCCTGTTCGATCTTCCCTGTAATCCGGAACTTGTCGAACAAAGAATCGGTCGTCTTGACAGAATCGGTCAGAAAAATACTGTAAAGATCTATGTTCCTGTTTTGAATAATACACCGGAATCTTTTCTTGCCAGATGGTATAATGAGGGGCTGGGTATTTTTGAATCTACACAGCCGGCCGCACAGGAGGCATACGAAAAATTTGAGCCGCAGATTCAATCGATCATTCATACAGATCCATTTACAAGTAAAAGTCTTTCATCAGACATAGAATTGCTTATTGCCGACACAAAAAAGGCCGTTGACGAAATCAGCATACGCCTTAAAAACGGACGTGATCGTCTTCTTGAACAGCACTCATTCAGACCCCGTGATGCACAATTGATTGCTGATCAAATCAGGACATTCGATAATGATGAGTCACTGAAATCTATTATGAGAGGCCTGCTTCATTCACGTGGAATACTGGCAGAGGAGTTCTGTGATGACACCTGGAACCTTCTTGCAGATTCACAGGTTGATGAGACATTCCCCGGCCTTAATTCATCACGAACCATTGTTACGTTCAACCGTTCTAAAGCATTGCATCGCGAAGACTATGAATTTATGACCATTGATCATCCTGCGGTAACTGGAGGTATGGATATATTCCTTGGCTCCGAAAACGGGAATGCATCATTTGCGGTGTACAGGCAGGGAGCAGAATCGGGGCTTCTTCTTGAAGCTATCTTTGTTGCAGAATGTATCGCTCCCCCATCGCTATACCTTGACCGTTTTCTGCCACCCTTTGTTTTTCGTATTATTATTGATAATAAAGGTATTGACAAATCAAGTGCCAGGTCCCTTTTTACCGAAGAGTTGCTGGAGAGTGTCAATACATTTGCATTTATGGAAAAGCCTGATGTTAAGCAAAAACTTCTTCCTGCGATGCTAAAAAAGGCGGAAACTGTAGCATCGGTAAGATGTACCGAATGTGTCAAGGATGCGTCTCTTAAAATTAAAAACAGTATTGGAACTGAAATCAACCGTCTCGAAGCACTTAAAAAAACAAATACATCAATATCAGATAGCGAAATCGACCTCGCGAAAAAAGAATGTGCAATGCTTCTCGACGTTGTTAAACGAACATCACCTCGACTTGAAGCGATACGGTTGATCCATTGTACGGGTGGCAAGTAGTTCAAGCTTACAATGTGGGAGTGGTGTACTCGTTCACCCCCACCCCAAAGAAAAGGCGATATGAAGTCATTTCATTTTTTTAAAAATATTTTTCTATGCACAGTATCAATATCAGTACTGTTTTTAATTGACAGTAGAGCACAAAGTGATTCGTATGCACCTGTAATAACCACTGTGCCACTTCCCGTCAAGTCCGATACAGCGGTTACAATCCGCATTTTATGTACAGGTGATATTATGACTCATTCGTCTGTTATCAATGCATCAAGAGTAAAAACTGTAAAAAAATATGATTTTCTGCCCTCATTTGAACTTATCGCGCCCTATTTACAATGTGGTGACCTTACAATCGGCAACCTTGAAACAGTACTCGCCGGTGACAGTTTTGGCATAAGTGGTTATCCAACTTTTAACGCACCACAGGTTCTTGCGAACGATTTGAAAGAAAGCGGATTTGATTTGTTGACCACCTGTAATAATCACTCTTTTGACAAAGGGCTAAAAGGATTAAAAAACACATTACATCACATCGATTCATTGGGATTTCTTTATACAGGAACCTTTGCTGACTCTGTTCCACTTAAGCGTCATATCATGACAGAGATCAGGGGGTGCAACATTGGTGTTCTTGCTTATACCTATGGAATTAATGGCACTTTGACCAGTCGCGTTTCCCGCTATATCAACACTATTGATACAATAAAAATTCTCAATGAAATTGATACTTTAAAAGCCAACAAAGCCGATATTATTATTGCAGTCATGCATTTTGGAAATGAATACCGGATGTACCCATCTGAAGAACAGAAAACACTTGTGCAGTTCCTCTGGCGAAATGGTGTTCAGATAGTAATAGGACATCACCCGCATGTTCTTCAACCTGCAGTGTTCGATACTGCAAACAACCGTTTTGCGGTGTTCAGTCTAGGTAATTTTTATAGTGCCCAAAAAGGAAAAAACAGAGACATTGGAGGTATAGCAGATATTACGATTAGAAAAATGCCAGGGGATTCACTATTCAAAATTACTGATGCCCACATTGATATTTTCAGTGTCGTTGCATGGACCGGTTCATCAAGGCTGCGCTACACGATTCTTCCACTTGACAGTACTGTAATTCAATCGCTGCCATTACAGTATCCACGCAACTGGCATTCAAAAATGGATACACTCCCATTCTTTATAAAACATATAAATTCAATGAACGGGACATTTTTCTATGACTCCACAAAAGCGGTCAATCCGCCTGATAGCAGCAGGTGATCTTTTAATCCATGATGCCTGCATTCAGTCTGCACATAACATGGCAGATAACACATACGATTTTAAACCGATGTTTCAATTTGTAAAGGACTTCATAAAGGGCTCGGATATTGCGATCTGTAACCTCGAAACAACGATCTCCGGTATTCATTACGGATATAGAGGCTACCCGGAATTCAATGCACCGGAAGAACTTCTGGATGCGGTTGTTGATTGCGGATTTACAATTGTAAGCACTGCAAACAACCATGCTGTTGATTATGGTGAAGATGGAATCCTCGCAACCATTGACGCAATTCGTAAACGTTCGCTTCTCGCCGCAGGGACATCAGATACTGCTGATCCATTAGTACGCAACATTGTCCTTGACTTTGAATTTATAAAATTAGGGATTAATTCATACACCTACGGCACCAACGAGCATCCGGTTCCGTCATGTAAAAAATGGCTTATCAATATGATTGACTTTGATCTGATCAAAGCAGATGTTGACAATATGCGTAAACGTGGTGCAGACATTATTGTTGCAGGTCTTCATGCTGGTGAGGAATATCTTACTATGCCTGATCGTGACCAGGTTACGTATGTAAAGAAACTTCGCGATCTTGGTGTTGATATTATTCTCGGAAATCACCCGCATATCGTGCAGCCATCAATTGAGGATCCATCTGGTAAATTTTTTATCATATACTCCATAGGAAACTTACTGTCTAATCAGCGTGATCCGTTACGTGATACCGGTGTTATCCTTGACATTGAAATATCCGGAACATCGGACAAATGGAAACTCGGACGAATAAAATACCATCCCACCTATGTACACCGGTGGGAACAAAACGGAAAATTCGAGTTCAGGATTGTTCCACTTGACAAATACAAGGAAATAGGCAGTGAACTTCCCGAATTTCCTTTTAATAAAGCAGAAACGATGCTCAAACACGTTTATAACCATTTGAAAATTGATGTAATCTGAAGAATTGTTTTTTAATTCAGGTGGTATAACAGCTGTGTACTGTGTTAGCGGCGGCTTTTAGGCTTAATATTAAATATGTTAACAACGGGTGAAAAAATAGCTTTGTTTTTATCACTAAGTGACATCAATTCTTCGTGCGCTTTTTTTATCAGATACTCGATATCCGCAGTCGTGACCTCTTTACCAAGTGGCAATTCTCTAAATTCAGATTCAGTCTTCGGACGATCATCCTGAATGTCAAAAACCTTATTTAGTCCTACATCATTGAAAAGATTTAAACACACCTCTGATGGAGCTGCCAGAACTACCTGTGTGTGTTCATTCTCTGATTTGCGTTTAAAATGAACAAGAATACCAAGCATCGTGCTATCCATATACTCGGTTTCTGCACAATCAATAAAGGTCGTTTTAATATTCCCCTCGCCCAAAAGACACTGGAATAGAGTATTGAGTTCAATACTTACTTCCCACGTAACTTTCCCGCTCAGTTTAATAATTGCATACGTTTCAGCGAGCGAATAATTTATTGTTCCCCTTGGCATTGTTCACTCCATTGTTTACTTCTAATAAAGAACTGTTTGTAACAGTTCTTACTTATCAGAATAATTTCACAGTTTAAACAACAGCTTACCTCTAAAAGAGATCATATTGACCTTTTAATAAAACGGATTATGAAATCTCTTATAAGGGTACTATGAACTCCGTTGTTAAATCAAGAAAATTCAAAACTTTGTGTGATGTTGATGTTCCGGGTATACCATGTATGATAAAGGTATTATCTTTTTTTAAAACTATCCTGTAATATAAAACGTTTTTAAACTCAGCAATTCCACGTGCATTCATCTGAAAATAGCACTCATATACCACTCTTTTCATGATATATGACCAGCTTACCTTAATATAGAATACGTATCACAATTTATAAATAAAAATTTCATATTTAACTAATTTAAGTTAATGTTGTGATTTTTACCAGTTTCTCATTTACTTCTGACAACCTGTGTGCAATTGTTTTAGCCATTTTTTCTACCATTGCGGGTCTTTGACGAATCAACGATGGAAAAAATGTTCCATCAATACATTGAACAAGACAAGTACTATCAGCAATCACCGACGCAGTCCTGTTCAACCCGGTGAGAAAACTAACCTCACCGAAAATCTCTGCCGAATTTACGGTTCCAATCTCAGTATCTTTTACAAATACTCTCGCTCTCCCGTCAACCATCTCATACAGACAATCAGGATACTCCCCCTCACGAATAATTGCATCACCCGCATAAAATGTTTTCAGATTAATATCATACGATTTATCGTTGAAAATCAGTGATGAACAGATGCCGGTTGTAATTTGATTTTGTAAAACGAGATAATCACTCCAGGCAGTTATAATTTCCTGATTTGTACAGATCACTTTAATAAAATCATCTGTTGCGCTATGCTTTATCTCAGATGCCATCTCACTTACAACTTTCATCGGATTGCCACTTGCATTCCCTGATGTCACCATGATATCGCCAGCTTTGTAAAACCGTATAAATTTATCATTATAATATGCTTTAAAAATTCCTTTTGTAACAATCATCACTGATCCAGGATACAGTTGCACCATATCCTCCTGATGTTTAATGAGCTGTACCTGTGCAGATGCAAAAAACGGATATAGCTTCTGAATCAGTGGTTTGCATTGCAGTACCAATTTTTGCGTGTTTTCATCAAGGTCATAAATGGTCAGCATAACAGTTGTCCTTTAAAAATTCTGATGAGACATTTGAATGAAATAGTACAATTTTTGATGAAAAAAGACAAGAATGCAGAATTGAGGTTGAGGTTGAGGTTGAGGTTGAGATAGAGGTTGAGATAGAGGTTGAGATAGAGGTTGAGGTTAAGGTTGAAGTAAGGATTCTTTTTCTTTCTCAACCTTAACCTTAACCTTAACCTTAATTTTAATCTCCCTGCCGTCCCATTACGCCACTGCTTCTGCCAGATAATTTTCGCAGATAAAAATCTTTTCATTTATCCCGGCATTATTTAATGCATTACAAACCTGAGCACTTGCATTGATTATAAAAACTTCATTCTCAAGCCTTTTGGCCCGGTCATTAATTCTGAGTAAAAACTGAATTGTGGCATTATAGACATTGTGTACTTCAGACATATTAATAATGCAAATTGCATTTGGCAAAACCATCAGACGCATTACTTTGGTCATAACTTTACCGAGATCGTCCATTGTTAAATAAGCCGGCATATCAATCATCAGTGTATTTTCATCTTTTCTTGTAATCATACGTTACTCCGTTTCAGGGGGTGTTATTTATTAGATTTATCGAACAGTTGAAATAATTTCTTTAGAACTTTTTTACATTACAGGGCGGGATTTATATTCAAACCTGAATTTTTACTTATTATCATAGTGGCTTGGAAACACACATATACATTGACTACGCACTAAATACCATGAAAAAATCTATTTTTATAACTCCTATGATCGGGATGGGTGATGTTCTTATGACCACACCTGCACTGAGAATACTTAAAAAAAATCTTCCTGATTATTCGATTACCTATTGTACATTAAACAAAGGGACTGCATCACTTCTTAAAAACAATTCCGATATTGACAAAATCGTATTCTACGATTTTTTTGGTTTTAAGAAAATAACAGAACTGCTCCGCTATATTCAGGAACAGTCATTCAGACATTCGCATGCACTTACTTTTTACCCATCAAACAGAATTCATTACAACATCGTTTCTCTTTTAACCGGTGCACCAGACCGAATAGGCCATCAGTATCTGCGAATGAATTTCTCTCAGGGAAACTGGCTTAAAAACCGGACCATTTACGAAATTGACACATTGCACTGTGTTGAGGAAAATGTAAAACTTCTTTCTTTTTTTAATATAGCTACAGATTTGAATTCGATTCCACCAATGTGTGTCACACTTGACAGTTCAGAAATCAGTTCGGGTGTTTCATTAAAAAATAGTCTATCCAGTGACAGGTACTGTATCGGTGTACATGCGGGAACAAGTATTTTGAAAGGACATATCGCCCGCCGTTGGCCGATGGAATATTTTGCTGAGACTATCAGAAAAATTCCTGATGCCCATTTTCTCCTTTTTGGTACAAAAGAGGAACTTGAAGCCAATCAGTACATACTTGATAATACACCAAAAGGGCGTGTGACATTCGTTGCAGATAAATCAATACGCGAAGTAGCATCGGTGATTAAAGCCTGTGATGCTTTTTTGTCAAACGATTCCGGTTTAATGCATCTTGCGGCAGCGGTCGGTACTCCGGTGCTTTCGCTTATCGGTCCTACAAATCCTGCATATATACGTCCATGGGGTGTCAAATACAAAGTACTGACTGTGAATGCACCCTGCTCACCATGCTTTGTCTACAGTCCCAAATCGCTATCATGTAGTCAAAAAGTCAAGTTTCATTGTCTTCATGATTTACATGCTGATACTGTTGTTGATGCAATCCGGGAGTTTATGGACATAGAGAAAAACGCCCCCTAAATCCCCCGCAGGGGGTCTTTGAAAATGTAAAATTACCAATTTAGAAATTTATTCTTCAAGTCCCCCTGCGGGGGATTTAGGGGGCGTTCTACATTATTTTCAACAGTTACTAATCAATAATACCTCCACCGACGACAATATCCCCGCTATAAAGCACCACCGATTGACCAGCAGTAATCGCTTCAACGTCACAGTCAAATGTAACATGAAGCGCATCACCCCGAAGTTGAGCTATACAGGGAATCAGGTCTTGTGAATATCGGACTTTGGCAGTCAAATTCTGAGGAAACGGTTCATTCATAAACATGTTTAGTGATCGTGCTGTTAATGAGCGGCGCTGAAGATCCATTTTTTCACCAAGGATAACAGTATTGTTTGTAGTGTCAAGTTTAACAACATACAGCGGTTTACCGCCCGCAATGCCTAATCCTTTACGCTGCCCGATAGTATAGTTGGGAATACCGGTGTGAGTACCTAATTTTTCACCGTTTGCTATATCTATAAAATCACCGGGAACAGTCTGAACATTGTGTTTTTTGAGAAATCCCCGGTAATCATTGTCGGGAATGAAACAAATTTCCATGCTTTCCGCTTTTTGCGCAACGATCAATTTCTCTTCTGCAGCAATTCTACGAACCTCTGTTTTGTCTATATCCTGTAGTGGAAAAAGAACATGTTCAACACTTTCGGTTGGAATACTGTAAAGAAAATACGTTTGATCTTTTTTTGAATCACCATGTTTTCGTAAATATCGTTTGTTGTCAATCTCTGCAATTCCGCAATAATGCCCTGTAGCGATATAATCATAATCAAGTGACCTGGCGTAATTATAAAGCATGCCAAATTTTAAAAACTGGTTACATCGGACGCATGGATTTGGCGTTCTGCCTGCCCGGTATTCATCAATAAAATTACTGATTACGTTGTTGTAAAGATGTTCGGAAAATTGAAGCACATAATGAGGCATATCAAGTTTGTCACATACTTTACGCGCGTCCCTGGTGGCATCCACACCACAGCAGCTCGCAGTCCCATCGGTATCAGCTACACCAAGGCACATGGTCACCCCTACTACCTCATATCCCTGTCTTTTTAACAATACCGCTGCCACCGATGAATCAACACCACCACTCATCGCAACCATTACACGCTTACTCATTGATATCCCATCTTTGTTGCATTAAACCAATAGTTATTGTAAAAATACCATTTTAAATGACACTGACGTAACTTTTTTTACAATGGTTATTGTGTTGTAAGCTAATGTAACAATCAATCCATGATTCTACTGTTTTGTGGCAGTAACTATTTTCGTATATTACTATTGCTATTTTCTTTCAGGAGTTACATAAATGCTTCAATATACAAATTTCAGGTATTGCCCAAAGTGTGGTTCTACAGATATTCTTGTTCATGAAAATAACGGAATGAAATGTGTTGCCTGCAACTGCTATTATTTCCACAATGTAGCAAGTGCAACCGGTGCAATAATCGTTTCGCCATCGGGGATACTGCTCGTTAAACGTGGTCACGAACCTAAAAAAGGCCTGCTTGATGTACCTGGCGGGTTTGTCAATTACAAGGAATCAATTGAAGATGCGCTGCTCCGCGAAGTAAAAGAGGAACTCGATGTGGATCTTCCAAATATGACCTATTTTGGATCATTTCCTAATATTTACAAGTATGAAAAGGTCACCTACTTTACCACGGATGCGATTTTTATTTGTAAATTCGACACTGTACCCGTACTCAAACCCAACAGTGAAATCGCTGAATACCAATGGTTTGAGCGTGATGAAATTCCTATGGATCAATTTGCATTTGAATCGACGCGAACTGCATTTGCCAAATATCTAAGTAAATTCATACACCAACAACCATAGTAAAATGTTTTTTCTAATAAAAAAGAAAAATTCGCATTTTCAAATTGTTATTTTTTCATATAAAAATTGATAATTACAAAACAATAGGCAGACATGAGTCAAACGTTAACAACAAAAACAGGCACTGTTGACATAGTGGTGTTTGAAAATTCCGGTATTTCAAACATTTCTTTGAACAAAAAGCATAGAATAGTTTATGCAGATCTTTTACGTATCGTTACGACATTTTTTGTTATTGTAGTTCATGTAACATCAGGTAAAGTTGACAATGTGCCGGTTACAGACCAATCATGGGAATTTTTTAACATCTTCCATGGGCTTTCCCGGTGGTGTGTACCTGTTTTTTTTATGCTCAGCGGTATGGTGTTTCTAAATCCAAAGTATTCGATCAATGCAAAAGCACTTTTTTATAAGTATATTTTCAGAATTGTCTGTGCACTTGTTTTCTGGGGTTTATTATATGGCTTTTTTACTGCACTAACAGCATCATTTACCGGGGAGTCATCATTTACATTATCGAAACTGTTGCTTATTCCCCGTGGTATACTTTTTGGACCACCATATTATCACCTCTGGTATCTCTATGCAATTATTGCATTGTATGTTTTTACACCGGTTCTGCGAATTCTTGTTACCCATATGCAGCGCAAACATATAGAATATTATCTGATATTGTTTATTGTGCTGAGTATAGTTATTCCTTGTATTAACCATTATCTTATGTTAATCAATCCTAAATACAGAATCAGTTTTGGAATCCCGGAATTGAACGGGTATGCCGGGTATTTTATAGCAGGCTATTATTTTTCGCGTTATGATCTTGCACCAAAGCTAAAAAACACACTTTACATAACAGCATTATTATTATCAATCACCGCGCTCTATATCACGTCAATCCAATCCGGGCTTGAGCATAAACCGGTACGATATTTATATGGTTATTCCGTTCCAAATGTTACGTTAGCTGCATTTGCCCTGTTTGTAGCATTCAAATCTGTTTTTAAAAACAGCCCATTCAAAACAAAAACAGCTGATCTGATTACGTATTTATCAAGTTTGACATTTGGTATTTTTTAATTCATCCCATGTTCCTGAAAATTCTCTCAATTAATAATATTGATGCACAATCGTTTACACCTATATTGTCAGTTCCGCTTTTATCATTATTTTTATTTTTAACATGCGCAGTTGTAACAGGATTTCTTAAAAAAATTCCGGGATTCGGTAAGTATTGTATTTAGCAGGTACACTCAATCAAATTTTAGCAATATTTATTAACGTAATGATTAAAAAAAAATTACAAGAATGTTTAGGGTTCACTTAATCAGTGAATGCATTTGCAAAATCATTTTGTGCACGCCCCTAATCTCACCTCGTCAGGCGTTCCCAAGGGTCTCCCGCCAATGTCGTTAACTTATGTTGCAGTTGTGCCGATTGCGCGCCCCCTCCCTGGCTCAAAGCAGCCAGCCTCCCCCGCAGGAGGGAGGTAATTGTTTTAAAATCAAAAAGATACCTCCATCCTGCGGGGGAGGTCGCTCGGTTTTACGAGCGGGTGGGGGCGAGCGCATAAGTACACTGCCACCTTGTAAATACTAAGTTAACGACATCGGGGTCTCCCGCAGGGGGACTTTGAAAATGTAAATTTACCAATTTAGAAATTCATTCTTCAAGTCCCCCTGCGGGGGATTAGGGGGCGTGCATTCTAGTGGACGTAGTTCATACAGTCTTCACTTTGTAACAATGCTGTAATTTGTGCTTAAGCCGCTTCGATTGATATTTAGGAAAAACACACCGTTACCGGGTATGAACTTTCTGATGTTATCAGTGCCAGGACCTTTATATACAGATCTTCCATCAAGTTGATAAAGAGTAACGCTTGCGTTTGAGCTAATGCGAAAAATATCAGTAGTTACTCTTTTTTCTGACGAGTAAAAAATCCGGGACTGTTGTATGGGTGTTGTATTTTCAATGAATCCTTTAAGAGCCTGAGTTGGCCGACCGTTTGCATCCCAGGCCCCTAAATTATACCCTCTGTTATATCCCGGGCCAGCCTGTGGTTCCCAGTAAAGAACACCTAATCCCATATTGTTTTTGATTGCTTTAAGTTTTACGATCATATCGGAGAGCATATTTTGACATTGTTTTTGAGCAGTGTAATGCATTCCGGTCTCTGACAAAATGACCGGTTTTTTATAGGTGGAAATCATGGATGCAACATTTGAAAAAACTTTACTATTGAAATCAGCCCAATCATCAACAGTCGTATTTGGTGCATATTCCGGATAGGCTGACATTCCGATAACATCGAATTTGGCACCATTAGTGATAAGGCCGCCAATATTCCAACTGAATAAAGAGTTGTCAAAACCGTTTGAAACATGAACTACTGTTTGTGTTGATGATGAAACCTCTTTTACAGCTTTATTGCCTGCTGTTACAAAACGGGCATAATTGCTCATTCCTGTTGCTGTTGAAGCTTTTCCGTTTTCCCATAGCATTCCATTATTGGTTTCATTACCGATTTGAACATATACCGGATAAATCCCTTCTTTGGAAAGTGCTTCCATAACCTCTTTTGTATGCGAATACACTGCAGTCTCAAGCTGTGTAACGGTATAATTTTTCCAGGCGGCAGGTGGATTCTGTTTGCTAGGATCAGCCCAGGAGTCGGAATAGTGAAGGCTTAACATCAGTTGCATCCCTGCGTTTTTCAAACGCTTAGCCATACCGACCGTTGATGCAATATCGCACATGCCATTACCCCAGTCATTTGATGGGTTCACAAATACGCGTAATCTGATTGTGTTTATCTGGTAATCATTTTTCAGAATATCTATGATATCCCGTTGTTTACCACTGGAATCCTTGAAAACAATTCCGTTTGACTCCTGTCCCGGAACCCAACTGATATCGGCACCTTTCACAAAATCTGCACCTGAAACGGCAGAGAACATTATTAACGATAAAGACAAAGCCCATAAAAGCATTGCGTATCTTATCAGACATACCTTATTCACTATTTTCCCTTTCACAGAAAGTAACAAATGATCAAACATATCTCTAAATATAACCAAAACATTGAAGTTAAGGTTAATAAAGAATGATGCTGTTAACAACATTGAGGCCGGATTGTAAGCTAAAACAAGCCGATCAACTCATTTCTGCTCCCCCTCATTTTGTAGGACGACGCATCGAAGTAGTCGCTTCATCGGGATCACTAGACCTTTTTGCAGTTATTCCTGCTTTTGAGTAATCATCTGAAACCCTTTTCATATTCATCTGACCAACAACCTTCTCCGGAAGAACTACTGCCCACTATTTCTGAACCGATTCTTGTATCGTATTGATAATAATATTTATATTAATATTGATATAAGATGCACAGTACCTCATTTACTTCTGCAATATGGAATACAATATAGTATTTCTATCAATTTCAACTTTCAAAACATCTGTACACTTATTGTGTACTTTTTTTTGATGCTTACTACTGTCTTATCCATTCATTTGAATTGTTTGGACTATATTATTATGACAAATGGGCCAACATCAGAATTTTTAATTTTCAGATAATGCTTTTATTTACCGGATGGAAAATTCTAATGAGCTCAAAACTGTACCGGTTCGGTAAAGTCATTCTTTTCAAAAGAAATGCAATTTCAATCTTTTAAAACACAAAACTTAGAAAATTCGGTTAATAAATAAATCAATAGTGAAAATAAGAATGGAAAGAGTGAGAGGAAAATGTTTAGACAAAAAAATGGAGGTAGTATGAACTGGTTTCTGGTTTCGCTTTTAATTACCTGTATAGGTTCAGTTTTTATCACGAATGCTGATAATCCTATCATAACTCAAAAGTACACTGCAGATCCTAATGCAATTGTCTATAATGACAGGGTTTATGTGTTTTGCTCGAATGATGATAATAATCCCAGTGATGGTTTCAATATTGTTGACTATACTCTTGTTTCGTCAGATGACATGGCAAACTGGACTGATCATGGTGAGGTATTTGAAGTCCCCCGTGATGCAAGCTGGTGCAAACAGGCTTATGCCCCGGGTGCTGTGGTAAAAAATAATAAGGTATACCTCTATTTTCCTGATGGCGGTTCTCAAATCGGTGTTGCTGTTGCAGACAGACCGGAAGGACCATTTAAAGATCCTATTAAAAAGGCATTGATAAACAAAAGTATGCCTAATTGCAATGTCGAATGGTTATTTGACCCTGCAGCATTCGTTGATACGGATGGAAAGGCATATCTCTATTTTGGCGGTGGCGGTTCGACCCCGGGAGCTAATTTACGAGTGATAAGGCTCAATGATGACATGATCTCTGTCAATGGGACTGCGGTAACAATTGAGGCACCACGGTCATTTGAAGCAGCATTTATGCATAAATACAAGAATACATATTTTTTCAGCTATTCAAATGATTTCAAGGGCCCGCCTAATGCGCAGATAGCATATATGACAGGCAGCAGTCCGATGCCCCCTTTTACTCACAAGGGTTCTGTTCTTGATAATCCAGCGCTAAATGGAACCAATATCAACAAAGGTAACAACAACCACGCATCAATTGTTGAGTACAAGGACAAATGGTACATTTTTTACCACGACAGAAGATTATCCGATCAGGTTTACAAAAGAAGTGTCAGTGTTGACCTGGTGACCTACAACAATGATGGTACACTGATGAACCTGACAACGGTAACAACTGGTGTACAACAGATAAAAAATCTCAATCCCTATGATACAATACAGGCGGAAACAATAAATCAACAGTCTGGAATCAAGACCGATGTCTGCAGTGAAGGTGGCATTATGGTAACACAGATCGCTGCTAATGATTATATCCGTGTAAAAGGAGTCGATTTCGGTACTGATGGCGCCACTAAATTTGAAGTCAGAGCTGCCAGCGGTTCATCCGGAGGTTCTATTGAGCTTCGATTAGGGAAAAAAGATGGCACACTTGTAGGCACCTGTGATATTGGTAGTACCGGTGGATGGACAACGTGGAAAACATTCAACAGTAAAGTTGAAAACTGTAAAGGTGTTAATGATTTGTATCTGGTTTTTAAAGGTTCTGGTGAACCCTATAGACTCAACTGGTACAAATTTATCAATGAACCAGGGACTAATATATCAGAAACCGGAAAAATAGATCAACTTAAAAAAGTAACAGTGAATTGCAGTAAGTCAATTATTAGAACAGAATTCCAATCACAGGATAATGGAACTGTTTCCCTGGGAGTCTATAATTTGAACGGAGCATCCGTTACAACAAATTCATTTGTTGCCAGAGCTGGAGAGTTGTATTCAAAGAGTTTTGATCTTTCAACAATGCCGACTGGTTATTATATCGTTAAAATCATAAGCAATAATACAAAGCATGTTTCAAAAGTTCTTCTGACAAAGTAAATTTTTGCACCAAAGTGTCATATCGGGGAAAGTCCCTCGTTATGACACTGGTATTCTTTTCCCTGAATGTAACCTCTAATGATAACACTCCCATACTATTCATATTTAGATACAGTCATCAAAATAAATAATCGTTACTAAACATTATTCACTCGTTTTTGTACACAAAATGTACTCGTATCACCCTTAATTTTATTTGTATCTGTATAGTATCACTTAAGCGGGTATTCTATTAAGCGTATGATGCAGTGTTATCCACTGGTCAAGTATTTATTTCATATTGTATTGATTATTAAAGAAATATGAAATAAACAACATCTGTAATATCACGTTGTATGTGATGCAACATGCTATTGCAGATGTTGTTCATTGCAAAAACGTCTGTACACTAAATGTGTACTTTTTTTTAATGCGTAGTACCAACATTTCCAGTCATTTAAATAATTTGGGCTATATTAATACGTTAAAGAGGCGCAAAAGCAGGATATTTGATTTTTAGATACTATTTTTTTGCCAGAGGAGGAATTCTAATGAACTCAAAACTGTATAGACGATGTAATAATCATGTACTTACGGCGTGTGCTGTAATGCTTGCTGCAAGCATGAATGTTTACAGCTGGTCTGTATCCGGAACTGTAAAAAACAATTCAACCGGTGCTGCATTATCAGGGGTTGCTGTTTCGGTAAAGGATTCGACAAAATACTCAACAACTACTGATGCAAGCGGCAATTTCAAACTTGAAAGCAGCGTCGGTGTTATAAAGAATCATTCAATTGTAACAAGCACATACTCATTAAAAGTAAAAAACAATGACCTTTTCATTACTGTTCCACAGAATGGCATGCTCGAACTCGCGATATTCAACTGCAGCGGTCGTTCACTATGGTCATCAAAGGTGACAACTACCGACAAGTCAGCCAAACTCCAGTTGCCATCAACACTGAGTCATACCGCGGCATATCTTCAGGTAAAGCAGGCAAATGCAACAAAAATTCATTCGCTCGCTTGGACATCTGATGGACTTCACATCGGACCATCATCGGGTGCATCACAATCTGTCAATCAGGTTACTGCAGCTGCGATGGCAAATCCAACACTTGTTTTCAAAAAGACAGATTTTCGTGACACAAGTATTACAATGAGTTCAGAAACAATGACTAATATGGCTGTTTCCATGACACCATCTACTCCGGATGCAACGTGTGCACTTCCAACAAATCCTAAATGGACATCATCCGGTATTCTCGTTAACATTAAACCCGACAGCAAGCACAATATGGCTTCGGTTAAAGATCCAACAATCCAGAAATATAATGGTAACTGGTTGATCTACTGCACTATATACAACAAAACAAACTCGACATGGAGCATGCAGTTTATAAAGTTCGCCGATTTCTCTCAGGCTGCAGCACAAACACCGTTTTTCATGGACCAGGTCCCGGGTTTCAGTGGTTACAAATGCGCTCCGGAACTGTTTTATTTCGAACCAAAGAAGATCTGGTACCTGATATGGCAACAGCAGGATCCTGCGTACTCCACAACAACGACTCCTGATGACCCGAAATCATGGTCCTCTCCCAAGACATTCTTCTCGGGTAAAATGCCTGGCAACATTGGTCTTCCTATCGATTATTGGCCTATAGCCGATGCTAACAACTTCTACCTGTTCTTTACAGGTGATGATGGTAAGGTATACCGTACTAAAACCACACTTGCAAACTTTCCAAGTGGATTTGGAACGCCAGTTGTAGTGAAGACAGGTGATAAAAGCGTTATCTTCGAAGGTAGCGGCCATTACAAAGTTAAAGGAACCACAAATACCTACCTGCACCTCGTTGAAGGTATGGGAGGTACCGGACGTGTTTACAGCTCCTGGACATCTGAAGGTATCGAAGGTACATGGAAGGAACACAGAATCGGCACGAACACTCCGTTTGCTGGTAAAAACAACGTTACATTTGATGCTGGTGTAACTGACTGGAGCGACGATGTCAGCCACGGAGAGCTTCTGCGAGATAATCCAAATCAGGAGCAAATCATAGATCCATGCAATCTTCGATTACTTTATCAGGGAATGCAACCCGGTTCCGGCGGGGCTTATGAAAACCTTCCTTACAGAATTGGTCTGCTGACATTACAAAAGTAATAAAAATAGCAGTATTTTTTTAAAAAGGCTGCGGTTGAATCAACCGCAGCCTTTTTTGCTAAATGATATATTCATAAAATTCACCTCCATTTTTTGTATCCATGTTACTACTAATTGGTTTGATAATATACTGTGATCTGCAGTTTTGAATCTCAGATTTTGCGGTAACAAGATAGTAGTAATCCTGCAAAGCGCGTACACAAATTGTGTACATATTTTTTATGTTTATTACCGACATTTTTATTCATTTTATTTTCCTTGACTATATTAAATGTTAATTTGGTGCAGAATATTTTGTTTTCAAAGGGTAGTACTTATAATTTCAGAGGAGGAATTCGGATGAACGTAAAACAGTTTGGACGCATTAATAATCATGCGCTTACAGCATGTGCGGTGCTGCTTGCAGCAAGTATAAATGCTTACAGTTGGTCTGTATCAGGAACTGTAAAAAACAAATCGACCGGTGCTGCATTGTCAGGTGTTGCAGTTACTGTAAAGGATTCAACTAAGTACGCAACAACAACCGA
Organism: Fibrobacterota bacterium; assembly: GCA_023459055.1. Classification (GTDB taxonomy): domain Bacteria; phylum Fibrobacterota; class Chitinivibrionia; order Chitinivibrionales; family Chitinispirillaceae; genus JAAZBG01. The sequence continues at coordinate 18,589 of JAEWVR010000031.1, read as the reverse complement.
TGCAAGCGGTAATTTCAAACTTGAAAGTACTGTTGGTGTTGTAAAGTCTCGTTCTGTTGTAACAGGTTCATATTCATTGAGAGTAAATAACAATGAGTTATCTATTACCGTACTACAGAATGGCACTTTAGAGCTTGCGATGTTTAACTGCAGTGGGCGTTCACTATGGTCATCAAAGGTGACTACTTCCAATAAGTCAGCCAAACTTCAGTTGCCATCAACTCTGAGTCATACTGCAGCATATCTTCAGGTAAAGCAGGCAAATACAACAACAATTCATTCGCTCGCATGGACTTCCGACGGACTTCACATTGGGCCATCATCAGGTGCATCACAGTCTATCAATCAGGTAACTGCTGCTGCAATGGCAAACCCAACACTGGTGTTTAATAAGACAGATTTTCGTGATACAAGTATTGCGATGACTTCGGAAACAATGACTGATTTAACTGTTCAAATGAATCCTGTAGAAGTAGCTTGCGAACTTCCTCAAAATCCGAGTTGGACATCTTCCGGTATTCTGGTTTCGCCTAAAGCTAACAACATTGCTTCTGTCAAGGATCCGACTATTCAGAAGTACAATGGTAAATACATTGTTTATGCCACCGTTTATAATTTATCAGTCAGTCAATTTCAAATGGAATATTTTGAATTCACCGATTTTGACCAGGCAAAAAATGCTACACCCGTATATATGAACACAATTTCGAAATTTATGAGATCAAATGATTATAAGTGTGCTCCTGAACTCTTTTATTTTGAACCTCAAAAGCTCTGGTATTTGATATGGCAGCAACAGGAACCTGCTTACTCTACAACTACAACACCGGACAAACCAGATTCCTGGAGTACTCCGAAAACTTTTGTAAGTAACTGGGAAAGCACCTGGAAGCCTCTTACAAAACCTGAATTTGATTATGGAACCATTGATTATTGGATTATTGCAGATGATAAGAATGTTTATCTCTTTATGACAGGTGACGATGGGGCAGTGTATCGTTCAAAGACATCAATCTCAAGCTTCCCTAACGGATTCGGCACTCCGGTTGTTGCTAAAAGTATGAAAGGTGATAGAAGTATTATTTTTGAAGGAAGCTCACACTATAAGATCAAAGGTACCGACAATTTATATCTGCACGTTGTAGAGGGAATGGGGGGTACTGGACGTGTTTTCAGTGCCTGGACTTCTGAAGGTATCGAAGGTACATGGAAAGATTACAGAGTTGGTACTAACACACCATTTGCTGGTAAAAACAACGTGGATTTCCCATCTGGTCGCTGGACTAACGATATAAGCCACGGAGAGTTTATTCGTGATAACCCCAATCAGGAGCAAATATTGGACGTCTGTGGTGATATGCAATTCTTGTATCAGGGGTTAGATCCAAGCAAAGAAAATGTTACTTACAACGAGAAACCTTATAGATTGGGTTTAATAACACTTAAGAAATAAGTATTAATGGATCCGTTTTTTGGCGGATCCTGTTATGCCGAAAGCACTTTTATCGTTAAAATTGTTTAGTATAAAGAAACCGCTCTTTTTGAGCGGTTTCTTCTACAAAAAGTCTTAATCTGTACTTACGACATTTGCCCTCAAACATATAAGTTCTAAAAGTTTTTATTTCACTGTCTTTTTCTTAAACAGTGAAATACGCGTTGACAGAAACAGAATTTACATCCTACGTTAACGCATGTCGAAAACGACTATCGAATTGTCACCTTGGGCATTTTATACGATATCAGTGATCCACTTCTTCACAATTATGCAAATGACCTCTTTGTTATTTTAAGTTTTCAAGTTGTATAGAAAATGAGTTGAAGCTAATACAGAATAGGACTTAAACAATTCAATTCAATTCTAGTCAATATTGTATTAGTAAATTGATATAATAGCTTTAACAATCAACATAAACAGGTGAGATCAGAGAAGTCAAGTGCGACCTATAGTAGAAGTTCTGTTTTGTTTAATATCCCGCATAAAAGTCGCGGGATATTAACAAGAAAACGGTAGTTCTATTACTAACTTTTCACCTATATGAACATAACTACATAAAAATCATTATTCCGAAGGACAATTTATCCGGTCCAGAGCATAAGTTACTGGAATTGAATACACTGTTTTTCCACAACCGTCCTTCACCTCACACCGGATCTGATAATCTGCCTCAACAAGCATTGGCCCAGGTATCTTCAATGTTTTTTCTTCTATACCATCTGGATTAAAAAGTCCGGGTGTTACAAAATCTTGAAAACTGACAAAGTTTCCATCTGCATTTGTTCTGTACCAGTGATATGTATACCCAAAACTTCCTGATGCATTCGCTGTGAAGGAAACTAGTGGGTAAGTGCAAACATCTCCTCCACTCTCAGACATAAACACTGACACTGAGAGCCCAGAATATACCTCAACCTTTTGACTTACGATTGCAGTCGTTTTATTACAGTCACCTTCAGCTCGAACATAATAAGTAGTAGTATTGGTTGGTGATACAGTAAACGTTTTTGAAGTGCTGCTGTATACAGGAGTACCTGCATACGATGAATTTGTATACCATACCCATTTTGCATTTGTTCCCAAACTACCACCTGTAACAGTAAGTGTGATCGGAGAACCCGGGCATATTGGTAAAGCCTTATCAATATCAATACCTGTTGGATTGTTAGAAGGTGTTCCAACGTTTACTTTCACACCATTACTAAAAGGTCCATCTCCGCATGCTCCTTTTTCAGAACGGACGAAGTATGTTTCTGAACTCTGGGCAGTAAACGTATTGGTGGACACAATTGTTTTTTGATCACTTTTATACCATACCCATGAGCCTCCGGTTCCAAGTTCTCCAGTTACCCAAAGTTCAACTGATTCTCCTTGACATACAGATGTTTTCGATGCACTAGCACTGGGCGTACCAGCAGCAACATTTACAGGAATGGTTATTGTTACTGGAGTTGTACTCAAATTGCAAGTACCACCCTCAGCTTTGACTGAGTAGGTTGTAGTTGAAGTGACAGTTTCTGTAATCTCGGTTCCGGTTTTAAAAGAAGTACTTGAACCATTTTTATACCATTTCCATGTAGCACCACCGCTTCCCAGTGAACCACCATTAATTTTTAAGGTAACCGATCCACTTCCACAGACGCTTGCCACCGATGAAGTTATACTGGTTGGTGCTGTAGGTGCAGTTGCAACATCGATTGTTGTACTTGCTGTTGAAGTAATGTCATCACAACTACCACCTTCAGCTCTTACATAGTAGGTTGTTGTTGATGACACTTTTGGAGTTATTTCCTCGCCGGATCCGGCAGGCGATTTGCATGATGCATCAGTATACCATTTCCAGGTTGCACCACCCGTTCCAAGAGATCCTCCGACAACCTCTAATGTAACCGTTTCGCTGCCACAGATACTTTGTGTTGACGCTTTGATACTGGTTGGAGCACTGGCCGGTTCATTTACAGTTACAGTAACAGCTGAACTGCTCCAGGGACCATCACCACAAGCTGACCCTTCAGACCGCACGTAATAAGATTTAGTCGCTGATGGTGTAAATGGATTTGTGGTTACTTTTGTTGTTTTGTTCTCATACCATACCCATGAACCACCAGTCCCAGTCGTTCCGGTAGCACTCAAAGTAACCTGCTGATTGCTGCCAAGACAAACAGATGTTGGTGTTGCTGTTCCGATAGGTACACCTGCCGGCTGGTTAACCATAACCTGAATTCCAGCGCTCCAGGCACCCGCCCCGCCTGCTCCGCCTTCAGATCGGACATAGTAAGTTGAAATACCTTCCGTTTTTGGTGTAAATGGATTAGTGGTAATTTTAGTTGCCTTATCATCTGCATACCACACCCAGGAACCACCTGTTCCCGGATCACCGCTTGCAATACTCAATGTGACTGTTTGGTTATCTCCTAAGCAAACACTGGCAGGAGTTGCTTTACCGGTTGGCGTACCGGCTGGCTGATTGACGGTGACCTGTACAGCAGAACTCCATGCACCGATGCCACATGCGGCATTTTCAGAACGCACATAATACGTTGCAGAGGTTGTTGGAGTAAATGGATTTGTTGTAACTTTAGTTGTTTTATCACTTGTATACCATACCCATGCACCACCAGTTCCGGGAGTTCCAGCGCTAACACTTAGTGTCACCGTCTTGTTATCACCAAGCAGTATCGTATCCGGAGTTGCTTTTCCAGTTGGCGAACCAGCGGGCACATTAACAGATAACGTGCACAAACTGCTTGTTGCTTTAGTTCCATCCTGAGTACTTACCACACAGGAAAGTATTGATGTCTCTGCTGTTGTAAGTGTGCAAACCGGGCTGTTTGAGCCAACATTGATGAATGGCGCCGCTGCACCAGTACGCCACTGGTATGAAAGTGTCCCTGTCCCCGCTGCTGTAATTGAAAAGATAGCTTGAGATCCTTGACATACAGCTTGAGAGACCGGTTGCTTTATTATAGAAAGTGCGGTAGTTTGCTCATAAATTACGGTAAACACACTGTCGGTACTATTTGAATTGGGAGACTTGTCTTTTGCAGTTACAGTAATCTTATTTTCTCCTAAAACCAGACCAATTATTGTTGCACTAAAAACGCTATCGTTCTCTGCAGTCATAGTGCCTGAAAGTGTTCCTGTTTTATAGGTGGCTGACCCTACTTTGTTTTCATCAGAACATACGACACTGAGTGTTATTGACGATGATGAAACTTTTGTATTGTTTGATGCTGGATTTTCAAGTTTAATTTTTGGTCCTGTATTATCAAGCGATGATGGATCAAAGGTAATAAAAATCATAAGCGGTGCTTTATTTTTTGCAGAGGATTTATCTACCGCTTCGATAACGATTGTATCGGTTTTTCCTGCAGTTAAACCAGTTACAACTACAGTATAGAGTGAATCTGAGCGTTCGACTGTTAACTGAGTAGTGCCCTTGCGTGCAGTAACAGTATCAATACCACTTTCGTCAGTGCAGATTACCTTTATTGATGTTTCAGATGTTGAAACAACAGCATTTGTAGTCGATGGAGATTTCATTATTATTTTTGGATTGACATTGTCAACCATGTCCGGATCGTATGTTAAAGAAACGTTCAATGTAGTCTTTGTCTTCTTCATCGATTTATCGAATGCTTCAACAGTCAGTACCGTTTTTTCCCCTTGAACGAGATCTTTTACAACACACTGATAATTATTCCCACTGTGTAGTGTATCGGTAAGAATCGTTGATCCGGTTTTAAATACAACACTTCCAACACCTGAAAGTGAATCGGTAATAGTAAAATTGCAGGTTACATTTTTAGCACTTACGTTAACATCGGATACAGCAGGGTATACAAGTGCTATCCGGGGACCATCCAGATCTTTTGGTATAACATTAAGCATTACTTTTAATACCGATGCAATCCCGTTGTAATTTGCGTATATAGTTACACTGTCTTTTTCCGCAGCACCCCACATGATCGAATCCCGCCAAACATTCCCGTTAATTGTACCTTTATTGGAGGAAAAGGTTACACCACTTAAAGCAGGGTTTTTCAGTAAGCTGTCCAGCGATTTGGTGATATTGCTGTTTTCCGGGACCTCTATTGAAATCAAATCCTGTTTCCAAACTGATAAGTTTCCGGGTATCACTTCTATTTCAAATTCAAAATCTTTGGGAGTGTTATCGGATAGAACGGTTTTTATCGTTATTTGCTTCGTTCCGATTGTTTTGTAAACGGTTTCAAAATAAACGGTGTCCGGGTCAGTTGAAGATGGATTATTCAACGATAAAAAAACCTCTTCTGAATCATCACCCTGCACAGCCCGTATGCTTTTTATAAGACTTGGGATATTAACCACAACACCAACTAAAATGGATTCGTTTTGCAACGCAGTAGCTTTATTTCCATTCAGGAACAAACCAACTTTCACGTTTTTCGGGTTTTCATAGGGATTTGTCGGAAGGGACTTGCACGTTAAAAAGGCAATAATTGACAAAAAGATAGCCAAACTGAACAACGATGACACCTTTAACATAATAACCTCAATCTTTTAATTGTTTTTGTTTTTTAAACTTGGGAATTTAACATGAATAAAATAAAGATTGTATTCCTGAAAGACAAGTAAAAATTAATATTTTTTTGAATGTGGTGTTTGAATCATAAAAATATCCGTTTTTTGCACTGTAACCTTAACATGCAGGTTATTCTGTGACCAGAGTCAAAGCACTGCCATCGACCATAAAACAACTGGCCCCACACTGTCAATGATGTTAACCATTACTTGACACATTGCATCACCTCCAATCAGGCCCTTAATCTCAACCTCAATCTCAACCTCAATCTCAATCTTCCTCCCTTCCCCTCTTCCTTTTCCTTGCCTCCCCCCCTACCCGCATAATATCTTTCTACTAACGTTCACAAAAAATTGCATTTTGAGTTGAATTCCGTACTTTTCGCAAAATGGTTTTATCAAAGTAATTATCCGGAAAACGATCAAGATGTCTGTTTAAGTGGCATCGTATGTACTTTTGTTAATCTCTGTTTTTTTGTCTTACATGTCACTCGTTACGTGTCACATGTTACGTCTTCACAAAAAGGAATTGTATGCCAGGACCAGCAACTAAACTTGGATCATTAACTGCACATGGCGGATCTGTTATCGGCCCCGGTTGTCCGACGGTGCTTATCAATAATGTCCCCGCAATACGGGTTGGTGCGGACATGCATGTATGTCCGATGTTTACCGGGTATGTACCTCATGTCGGTATGAATAATATCGGCCCCGGTGTTCCTACCGTGCTTATCGGCGGTTTACCTGCATCTACTGTGGGAGATAATTTCCTATGTGCGGGTCCTCCGGCACCCGTAGTCATGGGAGCATTTAATGTTCTTATTGGTACAGGAGCCGGCGGTGGCGGCGGAAGCGGTGGCGGAGGTAGTTCAACGACAATGGAGGAGTTGAAGTCAGGAAAAATAAAGCCGCCCAAAGGAACCGAATCACTCCCGCTTGAGATCCAGGCTGTTATGGCAGAATGTCAACCATCTATTCCACCGGAATCATTCAAACGGCGTGTTGAGCAGCTTGTGCTTGACTATGGTGAAACTGACCAGAAAGAACCGCCTGAGAAAATCACCATTGCTGATTTTGTTGAAATCCTGGAAGCTATCGAACGAGAAGAGGGGTATGAAGCCGCCCGTTTTTTTGCATCACATCTTGACTTTGGAACATTAACATCAATAGCCATGGGATTTATCTCCGGTGATGATCCCAATCCGGATAACGATCCCAATATCATGCCGACACGATTCATGATACTCTATGGCGCAGATGATGCTAAACTACAACAGATCGATGATCACCCCGATTGTGCTGATGGCGAAGAGCACAAAATGAATGTTGCTAATTTACGAAAAGGGTTGCGCCTGCTCGGATATGCTGTTGAAGATGGTAGTGTTTATGATGAATATGTGTATATGGCTCATTTGCAGTATATGGCGAGGTGTGCGTCGAGAAATGCCATTGTGTCGTCATTAGCCGATTTATCAAGTGGTTTATCGGAGGATCAAAGTGTCAGGGAATTGAATGACGGTTCTAAAATGACTAATTCCGAAAAAACTGACCAAACAGAGGGAAATTCTGCAGACGATGCTACTACAGAAGAGGAAGATGTGCCAATAGGTTGTGTAATTGTTCAATTGACAGACAGAAAAGGAAATCCTTACTCAAAAGTAGAATGTACATTGAAGAGTTCCAAAGGAATTGTCGGGAGTGGCACAACTGATATTGCAGGCTATTATAAGTGGATTGATATGCCACTTGATAATTATAAGCTTAGTGTGAAACTGGATAATGGTAATGCAGAGGTTACTGTTCCGTGGTCGTCAAGTGATAAACAGTCACACACAACAATTATCAGGAATTGAAAATGGTCTGTAGCTTTAGAATGATTCCGAATGCAATAAAGGGTAGCGAATCCTGCTCGTTGATTTATGAAGGAAGTACGGAACCTGCAAATGTTATCGGAAAAAAAATTCATATTAAAATAATGGAAATTGACAAAGATGGTAAAAACGACTTACTGGCTGAGTTCGAATCTGCAATCGGTAAAGGTGGGTCATTTAATTATGGCAAATTTTTACCGGATCGCACAACACGGACTGATAGTGAAAATCATATTTTACCTTCACCTGAAATCATAAACGATTCAACTGGCAATTCGTTACCGGTACCTCTTGAATTCAAACCAGCATACTTTTCTTTAAAGTTATGGGGTATTCAGACACCTTTTATCATATTGATGAAAGGCGATAAGGGTGAAATAGAGGATAGTGTTTTTGAAATTGGAATAAGTATTCTAATGGATGGGGCCGAGATTTTTAATTCGTTTAAAATGCCTGTTTTAGTGGATTGTAATAATTTACTTGGAGAGAATTGCATAAATGCAGCTCTTTTCTTTAAGAGAAATCATGATAGTTTACTGAATTCAAGAGGCGTAGGAACACATTTTGGTAATAAATATCCATATTTTGAACAAATGAATGGATCAGCAGATTATTCTGCTGATCCAAATTTTAGCGATACTATATACAAGAAGTTCAAGAGTGATAAAACAAAATATCAACTGAAGACAACAAGCTGTATTGACTATGTAAAAGAATCAATGTCGCTGGGTTTTTCGAAAACTGGGTTTGGAAAAGATTGGGAAAAAATATGGAAGAAAGTTACTAAAGGTAGAGGAGATTTGTTAGCAGCAGCATTAGTTGAATACGGCTGGGAGGCATATTATTACAATCCGGATGTATTTCATCCTGTGGATGATGGACCACCAAATACTGAAGAAAGCAAACTGGCGACTGAACATACATATAGTTATATGGTTGCACAAAAGTCAAAGATATATTATGGAGTTAAGCTAAAGGGTACAATAACTAATTATTTCCCGTCTTCAATAACAAACCAATTGTCAGTTCGAAATGTAAAGCAATTTTTTAGAAAACCATCAAGTGAGACAGTTCAAAAGAACATTGATTCTCAAATATTAAAAAAACCTTTCGGTCTTATTATTGCTCGAGGTGGAAAACATACTGCAATGTTTAGTCAGTCAAAAGTGTTTGAAGTCCACTGGGATATTAGTCCATGGCTTGACTCTCCATGCCTTTTTTCTGTTTGTGATTTTGTGCGGGAATGGCCTTGGAATAGTGGTATAATTGTATTTCCGGGAAGCAGAAATTAATGAAAAAAAGAGTCTTTTTATTAATTTTGATTATTCTTAATCTTTTATGTAAAGAAGAAATTATATCGTCGACAGTACCCGAAAATATTAACCTTTTTGGAAAGATTGTGGACAAGCTTGGATATACTGATTTAAGTAATATTCATGGATTCGGTAAATATAAAATTAAAATCGAGGATGTAAAACCTGACGTGAAAAGCATTGGGAATGATACGTTTATACATTTGTTTACTGGCTATGAAAAGAAAACGATTACAGTTGATTCATTGGGGAATACTGATTCGAATGTCTGTGTCAGATTATTTATTGAATATGATTCATGTACAACTAATTCAGATAAGGCATTTGATATTTATAAAGAAAAGAATTTTGAAATTGAAAGAATGAAACGAAGTTTACAAGAAAAGTATGCCTATTGGCCAAAGCCACTGCTGCCTACAATAAAATGGGGCGCAATTGTTACTAATAATAAAGCGATTCAGGTTACAATACATGTTTATCCATCATGTCACAGTTTATCCATAAATGATACAGAAAAAATCGTTAATGAAGTTTTGATGTTTGTTTCAGGTCCTACAAAAACAGAACGAAATATCGAGTTATTAGAGTTGTTATTACAAAATGGTATAAAGGATACTTTAAAACTATGAAAACCTACACATCACAACCAAACGAAGATCTCGGCATCATCGCCAAAAAATTCGGGATGCCATCGTGGAAATATCTGTACGAACTTAACAAAGAAAAAATCGGTGACAATCCCGATCTTTTACAAAGTGGTATAGAACTTGACATCCCGGAGTGGGATACCACCAGTGGAGATGAAAAAATTGAGGCAAAAGGGGTAAGCCCGTTTGCGTATACGGGCGGAGTGTCGTACCGGTATCCGTGGGTGCCTGTGAGCTTAAGCGTTGTCGACATTAACAAAAAGCTGATGAGCGATTTTGAAGAGGAACGGAAATATGTGATATGGGATCGGGAAAATGGTAAGGTGTTCAGTCGGGGAGATATGAAAAAAACTGATGTTATTGAGTCTTTGGCACCCGATTCTAATAATTTATCAATTGGTATTAAAGGGGTTCCTATTGTGTGGGAAAATGATATACACTACCATCCTGATGATATACCTGTATCTGATAAAAAAAAGATAGAAAAAGAAAACAAAAAGTCTTCTTCATTCATGGATGAGAGTCAGGATATTCCTGAATAATAATTGTAATCAAAAACAGTATTGTAATAAAGCGAGTTTGTATATGAGTTCAGGAAAAAGTGGAACAGCATCTCCCCTTATAACGTGTGACCGTCCATGGGGGTGGGTAGAGATTCACTGGACAAACGAAAGTTTGACAGATTGGAAAATACCCGGATATACATGTCCGATTCTTGAAGAAACAAAAATGACTGATTTGCAGAAAAATGTTGAACTGGTACAAGCTGTAGCACAAAATGCACCTTCCCCATTTAAGCCCAAAAAAGGTTCTGCTGATGCTGCTCAGACAGTAAAGAATTTCAATGAACGGAATGCATTTATTTGTACATCGGTAACGCAATGGATCATAGTTGAGATACAACCAGCAATCGGGATTGAATACTCACTCATGGATTCTTTGCCATATACTGAAATTTGGGCTTTCCTGCAACCATCAACTATCGGCGACAGAAAAAAAATGGCTGCTGAAAGGGGGTATGTAACAGATGATCTTCCCCGTGCAGGCTGGTTTCAGACAGATATCTGCTGGTTTAAAGAACCGCAAAAAGATACAAATAAGAAAGCACCTTTTCGTTATATTCCAAAGATGTCAATTCGTGATTCTGAAAATAAAATTGCAAACTGGGTGGAGATTCCTCATAAATTGACTAATGAAGAATGGGATGGCCTGAGGAAAATTCATCCCAGGAGACCATCTTATGGTGAAAATTACCGGTATCTGCTAAAGATACCGGTAACAGTGACCAATATTTTAACTCCGGGTGACAGAGAACGATTAAGTGAAAATATTGAAAAACTGGCCCGATCACAGGCAACATCGGGACTGAAAAAATCTCAGATTGATCAAATGGGACGAATGGAAGCCGGTTCATATCTAAAAATCTGGGTTAGAAATTCGACATTTCCATGGAAGGCTGATGCAGCTCCATCAGATGATGGCACAACACAGTGCATGGAGTCAATGCAGCGAATTGATCAGGCGAAGACGCATCCAAATCAACTTTTTAACAAACCCGCGTTCTCACCAGTCGTGCAAGTGGATTCAATTTTTGACAAAAGTGATATTAATTCATTTGTGGAATCATACTACACTTCTGGTAAGGGAATGCTTAAACAGCTGATGAAGGATATACAGAAAACATGTCCGGCGGATGCGGTACTGCGGCAGGCTCTGTTGTCATCAAAAAACATAGGTATTGGAGTAGCTGCATCATCGGGGAGTTATGAACCATTGTCCGGTGAAGACACCTCAAGTCTTCTAAATCCGGATCATCTTACGTTTCCTGATATTTTTAAAGAATCTCCACAAGAGGAGAAACGGTACAAGTGTGGAGCTGATTTTTTCAGACCGGGTTCATTTCGTAATCATACATGGAAACGTAATCGTTTCAGCCTTGCACCTGATGGTCGTTATGAGGAGGACAAGTGGTATTATGTGCTTCTCTGGCCTGATGAGTTACTTGACATAAGCGGCAAGTTTTTTGGAGATCCGTCACGGGCGTCGTTTCCATTTTTAGTTGCACTTTCTGCTATTTATATCCTGGTGATGGAAGCGTTGTCCTCCGGAGCAAAAAAATTACAGCAGAAAAAAGAAACAGATGATAATCCCTACCCTCTAAAACCAGACAAAGACGGAAATTATTCGTTGCCATCTAAACCAGTATCAACAATGGCAGGATTTTGTAAAGCGATTTTAATGCATGCAGATTGGCCATTTGTTATGGGTACACTTGCGTATTATGGACTTCCTGATACATCGGAAACTGATCATAGTGGTATTCAGAAGAACGAAACGGCGAAAGATACATCAAAAACAATGTTGACTTTGTTTGAGCAATTTAATACTGCAATTACGACGGGAGATGAACCTAATAAACAAAAGAGTCTTTACACACTATATGCGTTGTTACAGAAAATATTTGTTTGTATGGTTGGACTGGACGAACTCAAAAGTGTTCTGGAGATTGAAAAGATTAAGGATGGCATGAAGCTTCGAAAAGCCGGTGGATCCGGTACTAAGAAATACACAAGCACCGAGATGAAGTTTTTCTCAATGTCTGCAAGTATTAAGGAAAAATCGTTGACTATTGATGCGCTGGCACTTGATGGTAAAGTGGGAAAACCGATCCCATTTCCAGCACCATTATCTTTTCTTGGTGCAGCAGTGTCGGGTCAGGGTAATTTAAAACTGACCGGTACAATAAACGGCGCAAACGCAATTGAAACGGGTGTACCTTCTTTTGGGTTAGGTCTGTCACTTGCTGGTTCCGGCGGAGTTCATTTTGATGTCGGGTTATTCTGGACCCTGGCAAAAGAGCTTGGAAGTGCATTTACTGGTAAGGATCTGCTTGGATATACAAGAAAAAGTACCGTTGGTAAAAATAAAAATAAATGGAAAGCCCAGTATGGACCGGAAGAAGACGATTATGCCTTTATGCCGATTGTTGAAGAAATACTTGATTATTTCAATGCAAAAATAGGTATTGCCATCGATCTTCTTATCAACGGTACTTTAACCGCAGTTGCAGATTTCTCAAAATTTAAAGAGGGAATGAAAAAGGTATTTGCACTTGGCGAAAAACCGTTTAATTGTGATATTGCACTTGAAGTTCCACTGAAAATGCAGATTTCCAAATTAGAATGGACGCTTGGTCATCTAAAACTGCCTTTACTTCATGCGAGCAAAAACGCAGCGATGCTTTTCCCGAAAGGCATGACCATCGAAGGTGATTTTTTCAAGGGTGTCGAATACCACCCCTTTAAACCAATTCCCTTGAAAAAAAACGCAAAAACTAAAATAATAAATTTAGAATCTGGTAATTATACAAATAGTTATATTGGATCTCCTATTGTTCTTACCGTTACTGGTGAGTACATTGTTGATGAAGTAAATCCACCACAACTTGATAGCGAAGTAAATGGTTTTACAGTCTTTTTTAACTATGAATACGAAAAACTAAATCTGGGTAAGGAGCCTACAACAATTGAACTAAACGGCGTAGCAAAGTTAGGTTATGTGTCAATGGGAAAAGCCATAGTTAAGATTGATGCAACATTACCATTTTCTCAATCAAAATTGACAACTGATGCTGCATTTATCACCTTTAGTGAAACTATACAAAAAAAAGATGTAACTGGTACAATAGAAGTAAAGTGGAATGGCGGTGATATTAAACAATTCTGCAAGAAATCAGATAAATCTCTCACAATTAAAAAACCGGTAATTAAAAATGCCCATTGGATTGCTGCGCCAAAATCTGTTGCGGACCTCGGGCAAAAGATTACTCATGCAAATCCTTATGAAACAGTAGCTCTGCGGTTTGGGATTGACTTTTTGAATACAAACGACCAGTGTTTGCCGGTTAAATTTTTTGAAATCAATAACGGTAAAAAATTTGATGCGCAGGAGATCTCTGTTGTTAAGGGGAAAGGCTTTCACGCACGGGCTTATCCTCAAAAAAACGGGGAGTTTCTTGCAATTGTTCCATTAAGTGCATTAAATACCTATAAACGTATTGACGAAAAGAATGATGAATACTGGGAGTTTGCATTCAGGGTTTACACTGATCTTCCATGTCAGTATCCATTGGCATTTGAGGGGAATGCTGCTGTACATAAGAATTATTCAGAAACGTTACTGGTTAGAAAGTCAACGACACTTTCTTTATAAGAATTATCTGGTAAATGAATGAATAAAAGAATCCACTAGAGATAAAGGTATATGTGCAAGCCCCTAATTGCAACAGGGGCTTATTGGGAATTAAACAGCAAAACTACAAAGTTCACCATTGTGTAAATTAGTTGTTAGGGGCACTTATAAGTTTCTTCAATTCAAGATGTCCCGTTTTGTATTTTATTCCTAACGGGATGAGAACATATTGATGTACACAGGAATAAACTGTTGAAGGTGTACACCACCGAAAATTTTTAATGGTATCTGGAAAGAAAATATTCTCAGCCCATCCGCCTTGACCATTCGTTACCAACGTATCATCTCCATCACAAGCTGATACCCCTCCGACGAGAATACCCGTGATAAAACGAGACGGACTATATTGAATTGTTTTACTAAATAAACTTTCGTTTGACATATTAAGTGTTCGTTTGTTAAAAGAAATCCATGGGAATGCGTTTTTTGTTTTAGTATAATCAAGAAGTAATTTAATATCAGCGGAGCCATTCCATATATCTGTGCATGGTTTAGATAATTTACGTAAACTGTCAAGTCTGGCTTGGTAATGGATATCATTTTGGTAAACATATGGTGAAAAAATGACGGACGGAAGCTCCAAATCATGGAAAAAGGCAGCTCCACCGTAGCAAAAAAAATCAATAGTATCAATTTGTAACGTAATCACTTTTCCGACAAGTTCATGCTTTTTTGCATTCAGCTCCTCAATGGTAATAACTTTACTCATATCAACTTTGCCGATTGTTTTCCAGCAGCCCGGGAGAAGTATGGTGCAGCATAGTAGTGTTAGAAGTAGTTGCAGATTTTTTTTCATAGTGTTTCCTGTTCAATCGTAAAAATTAAACTGCTAAAAAATTCATATGTCAATAGGTATTGTACATAAATAACAAAAATCTGATTTTTCCTGATCCCATCGGGATCAAATATTTATAGAATGCATGGTAACAAAAACAATCCGAGTCCCATAGGGACGATATATTTATTGTACATTACACAAGATAGATCTGTGTGAATGTAGTTGCCATGCAATTTAAGAGCCTATCTATATATTGTCCCTACGGGACAAAGGTTTTTATTTATTGTACATTTTCTATATATATACTGTCCCTCTGGGACAAAAAAGAATAATTTAAATTATAGCTATTAAAGAATCACAATACAAAGTTATTTAAACTTGTTTTCCTACCCACAAATTCTCCTGACGAGTCCATTATGGATATGTTTATAGAACTAAAAACATCAATTGTAAACTATTGTAATAACATCATTCCACCAGACTGCTTAGAACTCTTCCCCGTTCAGCAAAATTCATTAGTGATCCCTCTTTAAATCCTCTCCATACGAGGATCATTCCCCCACTCTCCTTGTCAATAAACACCGTCTGAAGCTGTGGCTGCAAGGGAATCTTTTCATCACCAATACAGAGTGATATTTTCGGAATATCACCGGGGAGTTTAAACTCAAACACAGGATACTCCGGGTCCAGCCCATACAGTTTTACCGGTTCATTCCCGTTTAGTAAAAAGTCACCCATTCCCTCTGATGCACCCTGATAAAAACGGAAATCCATTTTTGGTGTATTCGTGTTTAGGTCCGGGGCTTTTTCGGTTGTACCACTAAGCATTTCGGGAATAATTCCGGCATACGTATAACGCGGGAAGAAAAACTGGCGTGTCCAGCCATAGGATGCCGGTACGGGGAGATTTTTCCACTCTTCATATTTTGTGATCAAAAGATGTTCTGGTTGAAGCTGTGAGTCGATATCTTCACAGTTGGGAACCTGAATCTGATCTGCATCTTCAAGCGTTCCCTTGAAATGAAACCCTTTGCCAAGCGGATTGGGCGGGTAAGGTACAATACTGCCATCACGCATAACAGCTCTTCCGCCATATGCATTTGAGTAGGAAATATCAATCGACGTAAACGGTTCCGGGTCGGTAAACGTAAGCCCTTTCATGAACCTGTTCTCAATTTTCCGGTTGCCAAACACAAGTATTTTTTTTACCAGTGGCCCGATACTCACCGCAGTTTCCAGCATGCGGACTGGTTTACCATTTGGAGCATGGGCTTTACATTGCACGACAACATCCGTTTTGGGTTTATAAGCAACAGTATCGCTTTCATAGAGCATCTCGCAATTCAGCGGATTCTGCGGGTCCGAAGGAATATCGCTGCTTTGAATTGAAACCTGGTCATCAGCAATAATAACTCTGTTTTGTGACAAGAGATAGGTACGTTTTGCGATAACAGAAATGATCGGTTTACCTTCAGGCGAATATCCGGGAACAATTGAGGACTGCCATTCCATAAAATTTCCATATTTTTTAATGGTTAAACAATTTGTGGATGAAATAATATACTTTTCGGGGTGAATCAGGGACAATACTGTTACCATTGATTATGGCTGTAGTGGGACTTGAAGATCCAGCATCGGGGCGAGCACATTAGTATATTACTGTCTTGTAAAAAAAAATAAAACGACTATGAAATAATTTCATCAACCGGAAGAAGTTGTTTGAAATGCCGTACTGTCAAAATGGAAATGTTCTTTTTTGAAATCAGGTAGATAATTCTGTAGTTTCCAAACAATAATTCTCTGATATCAGGTATCCCGAGTTCCGGAACGATTCTTCCTATCTCAGGGTTTGATTTCAGTTTCTCTACTTTCTTAAAAATCTCATCAACCCAATTCCCGGCAGCAATTCTGCTGTCTTCAGCAATGTAGTCTGCAATTTCCTGTATACGTTCTAATGACACAGGAGACCATTGAACGATCATTCTGAATATCTCGATTTAAGCATAGAATGTGCTGCCGAATGAGAAATACCTTTTCCATCATTAAGCTGATTGATTGAAACCTGGATATCCTGAAGTAGTTCGACCCGCTCAGTGAGCTCATCATATGCATTAACGTCCATTAAAACAGCGGAACTTTTACCATTTTGTGTTATTACCAGCGGCCGCCCGGTTTTGTGAATCTGTTCGATATAGCTATTAATATTGGAGCGGAATTCAGAAATTGACCGGATATCGCTTGAAAGGATCATACGTTTCATTTAATGGTATCCTTCAAATATTGTTAATTCAGTATTTTGCAGTATCGTTATGCGTACTTAATAAGATACAAAATTCTGTACAAAATATCAAGGCTGTTGATTTCTAAATAGAACCTTTAGACTGGTTTTCTTACTCACAAATTTTCCTGACGAACCAAAAATAATTGTGGTATTTCTTTAATAATATGTTTATTTTATCGTATGTAAAAATCACAATCAGTGTTGATAAAAACACATACAGCTGTTTGCGCTCCAGGATATGTATCGGCTTAGAGTCTGTCAAACCTGATACCATTTAAGAGAATAAGCGTATTGATATGAGCAGGAACATTTTCTATCTGGCCCCACTACGAGGTGTTACCGACTACATTTTCAGGAACGCGTTTGAAACCCATTTCGGTCGCTTTGATTACCTTTTGACACCGTTTATACCGACAGTTAAAGGTATCGTCGTTAATCCATCACATATAAAGGATATTGCCCTCGAACACAACGACCCCGTGCGTGTTATTCCTCAGATAATCGGTAACAACGCAGATGATATTATCATGCTTGCGCGTCACCTTTACAGCATGGGATATTCTTCTGTAAATCTTAATATGGGATGTCCTCATCCGCAGATCACCCGGAAAAAACGGGGATCCGGAATGCTTCCCTACCCTGATTTCATCGATGCAATGCTTTCAAAAATATATTCATCAATAACGCAGCCTTTTTCTGTAAAGGTCCGGCTTGGCCTGGAGTCGGTTGATGAGTTTTGTCAGGTGATTCCGGTACTTAACAAGTATCCGATACATGAAATCACCATTCACCCCAGAACAGGTGCACAGATGTATGATGGCACCGTGGATCTTGATGCATTTGACAAGTACTACCGCTGTTTGAAGCATACAATTTGCTACAATGGTGATATATGGTCAAAGCATGTTTTTGATACCTATCAACGCCGTTTCGATACTGTCAATCGATGGATGCTCGGTCGCGGGGTGACACAGGATCCGTTCATGCTTGAGGAACTACGCAGCGGAGTTGTAGTCAAGCGTGATCTCGCAACCGTCAGATCTTTCCATGATGAAATATTCAACCGGAGTCGTGAACGTTTATGCGGACCAGCACACCTTCTCGGTAAAATGAAAGAGCTCTGGGCCTACATCGCGAATCTCTTTGATGATCCTCACAAGGTACTAAAATCAGTTCAAAAGCAGTCGTCCATTGATGGGTATATTGGCGTTGTTGACAGGATTTTTGGTTGATCGTGGAATGACGAGAGCGCCTCACCCCCCGGCCAATGTCGTTAACTTAAGATTTACACGTAAGACTCGCCCCCTAAATCCCCCGCAGGGGGACTTGAAGAAATAGGCTAAACAAGCTATTCTGCTCTCAAAGTCCCCCTGCGGGGGATTTAGGGGGC
>JAEWVR010000030.1 GCA_023459055.1 Fibrobacterota bacterium | reverse complement strand
TCAGTATATCATGGTTCACGCGATCAAAGAATTTCTCAAGGTCGATATCGACGACCCATCGATTCCCTTCCTCGATATATTCGCGTGCTTTGATTACTGCCTGCTGTGCACTTCGCTTCTCAATGAAACCATAACTTGTAGCCGAAAATCCCGGTTCAAATATTGGTCTCATCACCTGATTAAGTGCCTGCCCAATCAATCGATCCACCACCGTTGGAATTCCAAGCATCCTTGTTCCTCCATTGGGCTTGGGTATTTCTACCGCTAATACCGTTGATGGTTTGTACCGATCTTCAAGCAATTCCGATCTGATGCGCTCCCAGTGCTTGTGAATATAAGAGTACAACTCGTCTACGGCCATACCGTCAGTACCCGCAGATCCCTTGTTTCCTACCACACGCTTATAGGCCGCTCTCATGTTCTCGCGTTCGATCACCGCATCCATTAAATGCAATGTGTCCATACAGTTGTTTTCTCGCATTGTCGGTGTGCTTGACATTTCACAATCAGTACCTTGCAGATTCCGTCCGCTACCTCCTGATCTGAATTCTGGTATCTCAACCATCTTTTCCGATGTCTCCTTCACACATGAAACTTAAGGCAACTATATCCATTTACGTTCAGCCCTCGGATACGATCGATATATCCTTAACTGGCTTCTGCTGATATCTGCGTCCCTGCAGACTTTCCCCGGGTAATGCGCTCCTCTTTCACGCTTATGCCTGTCGTGTCTACATTAGTAAATTCTGTACAGGTATTGGACTTTGAAGATAGTGGCCTTCTTATCCTTTACTAATGCCTAACACGCTTCCTGTTCGTCAGACCAGCGCTTTGCCTGCGGCTTCCTTCAGATTCCACCTCACGATGGACACCCTTGCCGTCCGGCTAACATTTCCCCCTGTCGGGTATGTAATGAACTAAGGGACGATCATCCCCGCATCATCAAGAAGAGCGCCCTGCCGGGCGCACCACCACAAATAAAAAAGCCCTGATAAATCAGGGCTTTTTTTTAATATTACGTAGCAGTAAAAAAGTTACTTTGCAGTCTTAATCGTGATTGTACCTGCTTCACCAGCAACCTGATCCATGATTTTAAGAAGGAATACAGCGCCTTCTGTTGTTTTAACAATGAATACAGCATCTTTAACTGCTACTGCAGATTCTGCAGTAGCACTTGCATCTACAAATGCAGGTATTACTGTAATTGCATCGAACTCAGCCGCCGTTAATGCTGTTTTATAAAACTTCATAGTTGTTGGAGGGTTTACCCAATCTTTTGCAAAATCATAACCACTCAACTTTGCCCATGTTGGTGTACCAAGTTTATCATCACCACTTGCTGTGTGAGCATAGCAGAGATCGATTTTCGCTAAATTAGTAGCAGCGTCTGTCATCTTATAAGCTACACCACCATCAATATCAATTGAACTTCCGTAAGGGATGTTCTTATTTGCACCTGCAATTATAGTATCAGTCACGATTGTAGAAGCAGCAGTCATACCAGAAAGAACGATAGTGTCACTTTTTGAAGATGTTGAACCACCAGCTGCTGCAGAAAGAGTGTAAACATATGTTCCATTTACTGTTGTTGTGGCGATTTTCAAACTTATTGTCATATCACCACCAGAACTCTTAACAGTTATTTTCTCTTTTGCGGATGGTACTGCAGATTTAACAACCGTAATTCCAGTTGCAGCAGTACCATCAAGTTTTGTTACTGCAACATCAACTGCTGTAATTTCAGCATTGGCATCAATTGTCGCAGTAATAGGTGCGGTGATTTCAGCAGGCGTAGCAGGATTTCCAGCAATATCAGCCATACCCGTTAGATTGATATCCACATCATCCTTGTTAACTGGATCAGTAGTACCGCAACCAATAACAAACAGTGAAAAAGCTGTTACTGAAACTGCCAAAATTTTTTTAAGCATAGAACCCTCCCGTTAGGAATTAAAATTAATTGTAAAAACTTAGAATCAACAAATTTACTTCAAAGAAAACATTAGTATACATTATTGTAACAAACAAAACAACCCCGTAGAATCAATTTAACGATGTATAAAAAATAAATCTTTTTTCGTTTTTTGCAAGCGTTATCCCTGTTATTTTTTTATCCTTTATAATTGCTCCGTTTTTGTCCAACGCTGCAATTTCCAATGATTGCTGAACTCCGGCTTTAACAGGTATTCTGACAATTTGTACCGTTTTTGGTAAAAAGAAACAATTTCTTGTATCTGCTTTTTCCAATTGATCAGTAAGCACATCAGTTCCGATATTGACAAGTAGATTTGCAAGAGGAGAATCAGTCTCGAGCTTCTTCTTTGTTTTCTCTGCAGCAATAGTCCGCAACACAGCCCTTATAGCCGTCCTTGTAATTGTGCTATTTTTAGTATTTTCAAGGTAATACTGCATTTGACTTTCAAAATCGTTAATAATCATGGACTGATATGAAGACTCATGTGATGAACACTTGACACTGAATGTTTTTGTCTCAGATTCAATAACTTTTAAAGACGGAACTGCGATTTTCAAATGAAATGTTGTGCCCGATTTCGTCTTTTCGCCATTTTCTGCTTTGACAAGTTCGCGTTCCGGTAACGGTGGTGCCGGCCAGGTAACAGTTGTTGTATCTCCATTTGGATTTCGATAATGTAAAATAAGCAATCCGTCCCGTACATAAGTCCCCCACCACACCGTTTCATCAAGAACAGGTCCCCTGCCGCCAAATAATACAACAATTATTTCAGTTTCATTATTGGATAGTTTACCGGTTGCATCAGATATTGGCGACTTAAGATTCAAAAGTTTTTTATCGTTATCCCTGTTATTCAATGTAAACATATTCCAGGCATAATCATTTAATTCCGAGGGTAATGCGATGGGACCGTTATTAAATGCGTTGATAGATTTAAACAGCGAGATCATCGCATCGCTTGATTCCCCTTTTGCATCATACAACATGGACGAAACGAGATGGAACATCGGATCGTTTGTATAGACATCCTCATCCTTCCCGGCTTTTCGCTCCCACTCATTAAAGTAGAGCTGCATTTTCCGCGTTTCGACAAGCGCATCCTCAACGTTCTGTAATGCACAGAAATTGAAAGCGATCATCTGATGCAGCATCGTGAGTTCAAATGGTTTGCTCCGGTATGGCCGGACATTGTCATTTGTTAAAAACGAAAGGGCCTCATTGGTGACAGAACGAGTAAAAAGTTGATCGTAGATATCAGCCGCACGAAGCAGATAGCCGTTACTTGAATCATACGCTCCGCTGTAATGATACAACGTACCTATATCCATATTGTAAAGAAACTCATTGGTTTTTCCATAGAGCTTAGGCGATTTTTTTAAAGAATGTATAATGTCGGAATAATTTTCGGTTGCAATCAACCCGGAATATTTCTCAAACCTGATAGCACTTCGTGATGCACATGAGAAAAGCAGTATAGTTATCATATAAATGAAAATATGTAAGAATGCTTTTAGCATAACCTTTTACTATCAGGATTATTCCGGTTATATTGACAAACAAAAGAAACGCGATTAATAACGGCAATTAACGGCACAGGACACACGTTAGTCCTGTGTTTATAAGCAATTATTGATTAGAATTTTGTATTTGTGCGTTCAACATATTTTTTGATTTTCTTTTCACCAATCCATACTGTTTTATGGCTTTCAATTTCAACCATTTCCATATTTGTCTGATAGAATACAACTGCCTTTTTTCCCTCCTGATCAACAATTGTATTTATTGTACCGATCATCATGAGATCAGCACCGGATTCCTCACCCGACGATTTCGCAGTCTGTGCAGATGCATTTGATGCCTGATCAGTCTTCTCATCACGAATCTGGTCGCGATCATTCTTATCTGCAACAAACTCAACCCGTCCGCTATTAAGCAGCGCCCGTTGAATATCCTTGACAAATGTTTGGGTGCTTATATGCTCGTGTGACTTATTTTCAATTTTTCCAACAATTACAACCGGTTTTTTTCTAAGTATTGAATCATATTTTGTCAACCATGTATGTGACAGACAATCCCGTATCAACTCTTCCGCTACAAGTCTTGAATCGGCATCATTCCATCGCCCGGTAAGATCCATTGTTGATGACGTCTCGACTCTTGATACTTTGGTTGAACAACCAGTTATTACAAAAAACAGTGTCAGGATAAAAACAAGTTTATTCATGAATACACCTCATCTTATGTTAATATCAGCAACCATACCTATTTTGAACACGCAACCGATGCCTGCTGACGCAACCAGGCTGCTGCCTGCCTGATAACATCATTACGTGCTGCATCTGCAGATGAAAAATAATATTGCCGATGTGAACGTCCGGCATAAATATCACCATTTGAACTGTTTGATTCAAAATGCTTCGACTGACGTAGATTTTTTTCCATCACTTTCATGACCGGCTCCTGCCCCTGTACGGTACTGGTTGCCACAATGACCAGGACCTTCTGGTAAAGCATATAATTGATATCAAGAGACGCACTGAATGTCTGAACCTGTTCATTACGTGACGGATCGCCATTGATTTCCTTTAAAAATGCAGTATTGGAACGTACATCCGGCGAAAGATCGCTACTCTTTGGAAGTGATTGCAGGCATTCCTCAAGAATTCTCTCACTGACATCCGATTTACCATCAGCACTCGATACTCCGTGAATTATCGTCGTATTTCCGTTACCCTGCGCGAAACAGATCATACAACTGACTAACACCAGCATAACCGGGATAATTTTAGTTTTCATTATGCACTCCTATTTGATAACCTTTTCACAAGTATATAATTCTCAGCGATTATAATCCAGTTTTCTAACTCTTTTAAATTTATCAGAAATAATAAATGCGACATCAGCACCAACGGTAATGTCCTTAGTGTCGTTATTGATTCCTGTTAATGGCACTCTGAAACGAATTGACAGGTTATCATTTATATCAAACATACACCCCGCATGAACGGTTCCTGAAATGCCAAAATTGTCTCCAAAGTCATCAGTTTTATCAAGATATGCAGCACCTATCCCGGCACCGACAAATGGTCGTATATCAGATGTTGACATAAAAAAATCAACGCCGATATCACCCCCGAAATTCATACCGGGCGCACACCAGTTAAGATCAAAAAAGAAGGAAACCTTATCCCTGAAGTAGAGCATATTAACAAACGATAATTTCATAAAATTCTCTGAATAATCTTTAAGTTCATCATTTACGGCCATAACAGCGCCAAAACCAATACCACCGGAATACGTCGTCAGAGGAGATTTGTGCGCATTGTTCTCAGAAAGATCCGCTGCAAATAAGGAATTACTTAATAGTGAGACAATTACCAGAACAGGAAAAATACAGTTTTTCATAGTGTACCTCATTTAAAAAATCAAAGAAATTTTATTTTCACTCTATAAGATGCATCGATAGTAAAAAAACGCTCAGTTTTTTAATATTAAATTAACGTTATGATTAAATATGATAATAGTACTATATTGCCGCAAGTGTGTTACAACAAATTGTTGAAGTTTTATTATCACAATTCCAGATATAATTCCATAGCAAACAGAATTTTATCATTAATTGCACCAATCAAGCTATTGTTACACCTCTTATATTACAAGAGTACACAACAATGCGACACCTGCGTTGCAAATATGTAACACTTCATTATTTTTTATCATGTTACATAAAAACATAATTTCGGACAGTTGCAAAGATTTCCGACAATCACGAGCATTATAAGTCACTGATTAAAATTGTGTTTGATAACATCTTATATTAATGTATTTTGATGTTAACAAGAACCAAAATTGTTAATAATCAATAAATGGTTAGTTATGGTTAGGATCAGGTTTGTTGCAGGTGCACTTATGCTGATCGTTGTTTCAAGAAAGAAACTATCTTTTTCAGAAAAATAAATTTTAGCGGATAAGCCTGTTTCGCAAAGAAAACCTTGTCAGATTCGTCTGATAAGGTTTTCTTATTTAGGGAATTATATATATGCTACATCAAACAATATAACAGTGTATACATAAGCTGCTGGTTACAAAGAACATTTTTTTAAAATACTTTGACTCACCTTGGAAAATTAATTATAATGATATTATGAAAACAGTTAAAATTAAAGACATTGAAACATCTTTTGATAAGCTTCTTATTGAGGTGAATAAGGGGACTAACATTGGAATTCTTGATGGAAGGCGTAAAAAACCAGTTGCTATGATAGTTCCTTATTCAAAAGTGAAAGATTCGAAGCGCCGTATAGGCATTTTAGATGGAAAAATTTCAATAAAATTTGATGATAAATTTAAATTTTCCACCAATGACTTTCTAAATCTTAAATGAAATTGCTTCTCGATACTCACACATTACTTTGGAGTATCGGAGATAGCTCTGAACTTTCTGATATTGCGACTGATATGATTTCGAATCTGGAAAACATGGTAAATTTATTCATGGTTCAATTTATAGCTTGTTTTTAATAATACACCATTAAAGCTCTTCCCTGACCTTCGCTGACTCAATTACAATGACATCCTTATCGCCATTTTGTCCATAGCTTATCTGAAGTGTAGACGCCCCTTTATCACTAACGTATATCGTAATTCCCTCGGCAGTCTTTATCTTACGGCGTTTAACATTTGATGCAGCTTCACGATCGAGATAGAACTGTTCGTTTGCCAGGTCCTCTTTTTGTAAATAGTGACGATAGGTGCTTTTTACATCTTCACTTACATCCGGACCAAACACCTTATCGAAGAACTGATCATTGTCGAATGGTGCATCCTGCTCAAAAAATTCTCCAGCCCGTACCTGAATATCAGCGGCAAAGTCCCGCGGCAGCTCTTCGGCATGTTTGTGTGATGTATTTCGTACAACATCAATAAGAGCCTCGGTCATTTCACGTTCACTTTTGGCACGCTTTACATTTAAAAAGCCCTGAAAGAAACCACTGATTCCGCCTTTTACATTTCTATCAAGCACCATGACAACAGGTTTTTCATCAGACATATCAATCAGGGCAGCTTTCTGCATTGCATCCGGCGACTGAGTAAACGTATCTGCAACATTCTCAAGAATTACCTTTGCACCTTCAGTGCGGTAACGAAGTACCTGGTCGTGTTCGTATTTAATGATTGCGAAGAGCTCCTTCTCAAGGGTCACAATTGACATAAGAATCATAACACCTTTTTTTATCCGCTTGTCATCAAGGCCGTGCGAATGAAGACTTACCGCGAGCTGTCGTGATTTCTCGATAAATTCCGAGGGATCATCAGAGATATCCTGAAGGATACTGCAGACTTCCGCATGCGGATTAAACTCGTAGGGTGTTCCCTTGAGAATACTTTTTATTCTATCAAGAAAAAACGGTTCAAATTCACCGATATCGATCTCATTGAGGTATTCAGGTTCATCCGCACCATGATGAATGACATGGAAGATAAATCTGGTTATTCGAAGTGATGCAAGCTGTTCAGCAGATAATTCAATCATAGTAGTTTAAGAGAGGTTGAGGTTAAGGTTAAGAAGGTTGAGATATGCTGAAATTGCATGTCTTTACGACATGCAATTTCTGTATTAATTCTACAGACTCATTCTCAGGTGGCCTTTATACATTTTATCGCGAACTTTTTGTACATCAGGATCTGCCATGTAGTCATCAAAGGACATGATACGGTCGATAATTCCTGATGGTGTCAGTTCTACGATGCGATTTGCAATTGTATTGACAAACTGGTGATCATGTGATGTAAAGAGGATCACCTCGGGATACTCGGTTAATCCCTCATTGAGTGCTGAGATGGATTCAAGATCAAGATGGTTAGTAGGCTCATCAAGCATAAGCACATTTGCCCCGCTGAGCATCATTTTCGACAACATGCAGCGAACCCGTTCACCTCCGCTCAGAACATTGACCGCTTTCATGGATTCGTCACCGGAAAACAGCATTCTTCCAAGAAATCCACGCACATATGTCATATCAGAACTTTTTGTATATTGACAAAGCCAGTCAAAGACACTGATATCTTTTTGAAAGTATTCACTGTTTTCTTTGGGAAAGTATGATGGTGTGATTGTTACACCCCAGGTTACCGTTCCTTCATCCGGTTCAATTTCTTTTGCGAGAATCTGGAATAGCGTTGTTTTTGCAACGGTACTTGGACCAATAAAAACAATTTTGTCACCCCTGTTTATTGTCAGGCTGAAATTGTCAATTACCTTTGTACCATCAATCGTTTTACTTATATTCTCTATTAGTAAAACATTCTTACCGCATTCGCGATCGGGCTTAAAATTAACAAAAGGAAATTTACGTGAAGACAATGGCATCTCATCGAGTGTTATAGTCTCAAGAAGACGCTTACGAGATGTTGCCTGACGGGCTTTTGACGCATTGGAACTGAATCGTGCAATAAATTCTTTCAGTTCCGCCATTTTCTCTTCTTTCTTTTTATTCTCATTCTTTCGCTGATTCTGAGCAAGCTGACTTGCCTGATACCAGAAGTCATAGTTACCAACATACAGCATTATTTTTGAATAGTCAATATCAGCGATATGAGTGCAGACCTTATTAAGAAAGTGACGATCATGAGAAACAACAATAACCGTATTTTCAAATCTGTAAAGAAATTCTTCAAGCCAGTTGATTGATTCAAGATCCAGATTGTTTGTCGGTTCATCAAGAAGGAGGATATCGGGATTTCCGAAAAGTGCTTGCGCAAGAAGAACGCGAACTTTCTGACCAGCCTCAAGTTCTCTCATGTATTTCGAATGGAGTGACTCGTCAATGCCAAGTCCGTTCAAAAGCGAACCGGCATCAGATTCGGCTTCCCAGCCATTCATGTCGGCAACAGCCATCTCAAGTTCAGATGCCCTGATTCCATCATCTTCCGTCATCTCTGCTTTCGCGTAAAGCACCTCACGTTCCTTAAGGACATCATAGAGTGCTTTGTGACCCATAATCACCGTGTCCATTACCAGCAGATCATCAAATGCAAACTGATCCTGCCTGAGCACTGCAAGACGCATATTCGGGCCGATTATTATTTCGCCATTTGATGGTTCTAATTCGCCGGAAAGAATTTTCAGAAATGTTGATTTTCCGGAACCATTCGCACCGATCAGACCATAACAGTTACCGGGTACAAACTTAAGATTGACATCTTTGAAAAGAATACGCTTACCAAATGAAAGCGTAATATTATTGGCTGTTAACAATTTATACTCACTCCTGTTTGTATGGAACACGTAACGAGTGACAAGTGACCTGTTACGAGTCCTATACACTGCTATTACATCACATTACCAATCCGCCGCGTAAAGTGTAACCGTCTATTAGACAATCTTACACTTGCATGGTGTTGTCAAAATCCTATTTCTGTTCTCTTTTTGTAATTTTTGCCCACTCATCCTTAAGAGATACAGTTCTGTTAAAAACGACATTTCCGGCAGTCGTATCCGGATCAACACAAAAGTAACCAATGCGCTCAAACTGAAAACGATCACCAGCTTTTGCGTTTGCAAGTGATGGCTCAATTTTACAGATAGTATTTACTTTTAGTGAATCAGGATTAAGGTTGCTCAAAAAATTTCCATCCGGTGAAGTGTTTGGATCTTCACTTGAAAAAAGTTTATCATAGAGCCGAACCTCTGCATTTTTTGCATACGCAGCCGATACCCAGTGAATCGTTGCCTTTGGTGAACGCCCGTCAGGGGAAGATCCACCCTTTGTTGCAGGATCATAACTACAATGAAGAACAGTAATTTCTCCGCTTGATGGATCCTTCTCTACACTTGTACATGTAATAAAATATGCATAACGCAAACGTACTTCACGACCCGGTGCCAAACGAAAGAACTTTTTAGGCGGTTCTTCCATGAAATCATCTCTCTCGATGTAAAGTTCACGGGAGAACGGAACTTTTCTGCTTCCCGCACTCTGATCCTCAGGATTATTGATAGCGTCAAGCTCCTCAGTCTGACCTTCAGGGTAATTGTCAATAATCACCTTAACAGGGTTTAACACTGCCATCGCCCTGAGCGCCTTTTTATTAAGGTCTTCACGCAGACAATGTTCAAGAAGTGCAATATCAACAATACTATCACGTTTTGCGACACCAATGCGCTCACAAAAATTCCGTATTGATTCGGGTGTATATCCTTTACGTCTGAGACCTGCCAGCGTCGGCATTCTCGGATCATCCCAGTCGCTCACATACTTGTTCTTTACAAGTTCAAGCAGTTTACGTTTGCTCATAACCGTATAGGTAAGATTCAAACGTGCGAATTCCATCTGCTGCGGATGATATATTCCCAACTGATCAAGAAACCAGTCGTACAGAGGGCGGTGATCCTCATATTCCAGTGAACAGAGAGAATGTGTTACCCCCTCAATTGAATCCTCAAGACCATGTGCCCAGTCGTACATAGGGTAGATTTTCCAGGTAGTACCAGTTCTGTGATGCGGTGCATTCATGATACGATACATAACAGGATCACGCATATTGATATTTGGACTTGCCATATCGATTTTTGCACGTAGTGTTTTTGAGCCATCCGGAAATTCACCATTCTTCATACGTTCGAACAGGTCCAGATTCTCTTCAACAGACCGGTCCCGATACGGGCTGTTTTTTCCCGATTGTGTCAATGTACCGCGATACTCGCGTACCTGCTCGGGTGTAAGCTCATCCACATACGCTTTCCCGGCCTTAATGAGCTGAAGCGCCCATTGATACATTTTGTCAAAATACGATGAAGCATAAAAGAGATTGTTTCCCCAGTCAAAACCAAGCCAGCGGACATCCGCTTCTATTGCGTCAACGTACTCCTGCTCCTCTTTTGACGGATTGGTATCATCATAACGCAGATTGCAATGACCACCGAATTCCATTGCCATACCGAAATCAATACAGATTGCTTTTGCATGGCCGATATGTAAATGCCCATTTGGCTCAGGTGGAAAACGTGTTATTACCTTTCCGCCGAATCTGCCGCTTTTAATATCCTCTTTTATTGCCTCTCGGATAAAATTAGACACAACCGGAGTTGACTCACCCCCGTTTTCATTTTCTTTTATTGTACCCGGATTCTCCATAGTGTACCTTTACATTTTAGTAAATTCTTATTTAAATTCAATTACTCGTTTTACAGATCAATTTCGAAATTGACAACCTATATTTACATTTCATAATCAGCAACAGCACGATCGGTTCGTACTTTTCCAATAAACGCAGCAACTTTTTTGTGTTCAGGATGTTCCTGATAAATGTCCAGATCCTGCTGTGATTTGAATTCAGAATACAGTGCAACATCCCACGCAGCATCAGATTTATTAACGTTAATGCCAACTTCGACCTTTACAATCTGAGGAATCGATTTTCTCAGAGCCTCTATCATCTCTTTAATTTTAAGGGAATTCTGATTCTTTGATGCACCCTCTGCACTATCAGCCAGTTTCCATAGAACAACATGCTTTATCATGACATCATACCTTTTTTATTATTAACCTCTGATACTTCTATCGGTATTATTATGCAATTTTTTTAATCGCGTTTTCGATTCTCCGCAGCACAGTCTCTTTTCCAAGCAGTTCCATCAATTCGAACAAACCCGGTCCGAAACTCACGCCACTAATTGACAAACGAGTTGGATGGATCAGATGCCCTGATGATGCACCGGTCTTCTCAGCAATCGAACGATACAACGCCTCAAGTGATCCATGCGAAAAATCATTTGATGCTGTAAGCTCCTTGTGAATCGTCTCAAGAAGTATTTTTGATGCCGGTGTAAAATTCTTCTTAGCAGCTTTTTCCTCATACTCTACCGGATCGACAAAGAAATAGAATGCATTATCTGCAAGTTCAGTCAATCTTTTGGATCGAACTTTCATCATGTCAACAATAGAAACAAGACGGGGATCAGATAAACTTGTTGTTGCACTAACCCATCCTTTTTCGATCCATGCCGGTAGTACCTCGTTCATGATTACATTATTACTGCATTCAGCCATATATAGGCCGTTCATCCATTCAAGTTTCTTTTCATCAAGAACTGATGCTTTTGGTGATACCTGATCAAGCGAGAATGCATCAATAAGTTCAGTTTTGGGCATTTTCTCGCGATCATCACCCGGCGACCATCCGAGGAATGCAAGAAAATTAAACAGTGCTTCAGGAAGAAATCCTCCCCTTTTGTAATCCATCACCGATGCAGCACCTTTACGTTTTGATAATTTGCCGCCATCAGGGGATAAAATTACCGGCAGATGCGCGAATTCAGGATGCTGCCATCCGAATGCCTCATAAATAAGCACATGACGCGGTGTTGACGCAATCCACTCATCACCGCGGAGTACATGACTGATTTCCATCAGGTGGTCATCAACAACATTTGCCATATGATATGTCGGAAATCCATCAGTTTTAATAAGTACCAGATCGTCAAGAATATCACTACTATACTCAATGTTACCCCGGATACGGTCATTAAAGGCTACTACTCTACCTGCCGGAATCCTGAACCGGATCACATATGGCATTCCTTTATCAAGATTTTCCTGGATCTGTTCTTTTGAAAGATTTCTGCATGATTTATCATATCCGGCAGGTTGTTTAGCTTTTTCCTGAGCTTCACGTACAGATGCAATACGTTCTGGAGTACAGAAGCAACGATAAGCATGTCCCTTATCAAGCAAATCCTGTGCATATTTTTTATAAATATCAAGGCGCTCGGACTGGACATAAGGTCCGAAATTGCCACCGACCTCAGGGCCTTCATCCCAGTCGAGTCCCATCCATTTCAAGCTGTCATAAATCTCTTTGCATGCATTTTCAACAAACCGGTTCTGATCGGTATCCTCAATACGAAGAATGAATGTTCCACCTGTTTTTTTTGCAAACAGGTAATTAAACAACGCACTTCGTGCGCCACCAACATGTAGATAGCCTGTAGGGGATGGTGCAAAACGAACCCGAATTTTTTTATCCATATGGTAATAATGACCTTTTCTTAATGAACCATTTTAATTTTAGAACCATAATATACGTTCAGCCGGGGTTCTCTGAAAAGCATGTTTTCACCGGATGACTTTTTGAATACGATGGATATTGATAAATTTATTGAAACAGAATATTCAATAGAAAGATAGCACTTGCCTTTATTACAAAAATGTCTTATACTATAAAAGATTCATTGAATTACCTGTTATCTCCACATTACTTGTTACTTCATTTGTATGGTGTCGCAAAAAAAAGTTTAAATCGACATAGAAACTACTTGAAAATTTACAAAAAAAAGGCTATTTTCATAACTCATTGTTATTTACCTGTTTACACAAGCAACACTGGAAACAAGCACTTTTTTTAAGCCCTTTTGATATAAAAAAGGTATTTTATATATAGTAATGCTAATCATCAAAGGGAAAAAGTAGAACATTTATGCACAACAATGATGGCTTACAGGTTTCAAAGACAGAATCGCATCATCCGGCTGGATTTGTAATTTCTCAGGATAGTGAAGATGAGGTATTAATTGAAACATCCGGGTTGCAGAAGCAGAATTATGAATCCGATATAATTCTTCCTGATGGTACCCAGCCTATAATGCTCAGTTCCGGGCATATTTCGGGTATTTTAGGACACGGTGGTGCAGCGATACTCTACGAAATCCGCAATAAAGAGCTGGGGTTTTACAGAGCCGTTAAATTACTCAGACCAAATCACAACGACGAGAGTCTTAGTCGTTTTTTAAAAGAGTTTAAAGTCTGTTCGCAGCTTAGTCATCCTAATATCCCGGTAGTGCATACAGTTGGTAGGTGGAATGGACTTCCATTTATTGAAATGGAAAAAGTCACCGGATTTTCTCTTTTAGAGATGATTACAAAATTTGCTCCGTTACCCGTGGCACTGGTTACAGCGATCGGCATTTCAATTTGTAAAGCGCTTGACTATATTCACCACTGCAAATATGAAATTGACAAAAAGCATTATCATGGTTTCCTGCACCTTGACCTGAAACCATCAAATATTATGCTTGCGGATATTGGCGTATTAAAAATACTTGATTTCGGGATGGCAACACCGCTTCAGGATGCCCGTGAGGGACTTCACCCTGACTCAAGTATTGGAACAGCACAATACATTGCTCCTGAGATTTTATTTAATAAATCTGTCCCAGATGCCCGTTCTGATCTTTTCTCGCTGGGATGTATCCTCTATGAACTGGCTACCGGTAGCCGTGTCTTTAATGGGGCATCACCGGATGCAATAATGAAAATGCGTAAAAGTCATCTGGTACCATCAATAAAGAGAATTGATAGAAATATACCGGATCAGTTGACACGTATTATTGAACGCTGCCTGTCGTTTGAAAAAACACATCGCCCTGACGATGCTCTTTCTGTAAAACAGCAGCTTGAGAAGGTTCATTACAAGCACACACGAGACTCTGCCGATGATATAATCGCACTGTATACATCAAAACGCAAATACAATGAGCCATTTATTATCCCGTCACCACAAAAGAAGTCACCTGCAGTATTCTTATATGCAGGAATAACCGCCGGTTTGCTCCTGGGTGGCTCGGTTGCATTGAATTTATTTGTTAAACGTGATGATTTTTCGACTTTCAAATTGTCAGTACAACAGAGTCTGAATTCAGTTTTCCCGTTTATTCCAGTAGATACATCATTATTGTTTGAAGAACGAAATAAAAAACTGATTACTGAAATAGTTGACTCGTTCCAGCTTGCAGACTTTATGATCTCTAATGCTTTTTTTCAGGATAGTGCGGATGCTGGATATCCTGATATCGTTAATACACTTAAAAGCAAGTGGATAAATCATGAGTATGACACCCTTAAAGCATTTGTATTAACTATTCCTGAGAAATTCTCAAAACGCAAAGAAGTTATTCTTTACACCTTGAGATCATCAGGCAGCAGTGATGCTGAATTTGTTAATGCCCTTGATGCTGTTACTCTGAATGATGGTGAATATTACTTCCATACAGCACGCTACATGTTATCAAAAAAACGTTATGCTGAGGCACTTGGGTGTTTGTTAAAAGCGGAGGAACTTCCAAGTGAACTAATTGATAAAAAGTCACTTGGTCTGGAGATCTTTCGTTATAGGGCAAGAATTTTAACAGCGGTTTTCAGAGACAATCCTCAATCTGAAAATCTTATTGTAGCGGTTAACGCATGGGAAACACTATTGACTATCCTGAAAGACAGTCCAAATTTGCCACAAGCCCGGGAAGCCGTTAAAGAAAAAGAAAATCTTGCTTCAGAAGCAGCCTGGAGAGGAATCAGCTTTAATTAATGTCAGTTCGGGACATTGAACCTGATCAGACATTGACTAATTATAACTATCTGCATTCCATTCTGTTGTTTCTTCAACTGGCAGGAATAAATAACAGAATATGCTGGTTACCGGATGTCATTTGCAAATATAGAAATCTTATTTCCCCTTGCGCTATACGCTGAAACACATTTCAGGTTTTTTAGATGGATGCCAAGTCTTTTGTACAAACGTATCCCTGAAATATTATTTGATTGTCCACGGCGTATAAATCCTCAATCAGATCTCCCTGTAACACTAATCATTAATGACACCATTTCTCAGCCAGTTTCACTTTGTGATATTTCAATTACTATTAATCAAATCGGCAGCAAACCGGTTCTTTTTCAATTTGATGATCTTTTGCACTTTGAAATAAGCCATGATTTCTCAGGTAATCAGACAGTTTATATAATTATCTTAAAACGGAATAAACTTCCAACCGGCTCCATATATCTCAATTGTATGGCTTCATTCCGTTATGGAAAGAAAACCTTTGATGTTCTTAACGACAACTTTCAGACATCATCAAAGTTTCCTCTCTGCTGCCATATCAGTGATACTTATCCGCCAGGATATCCAGACTGCCTGTATGGAGATTTGCATTTTCACTCGCAGTATTCGCAGAGTCATGTCGAGTTTGGACCACCTCTGGATGTAGTTGACATAACAGCCAAAGCATCAGGTCTTGACTTTGTCGCAATCACCGACCACTCGTATGATCTGTGCTGTTCAATGCAAAACTACCTCACTGAGGAGGCATCGTTACAACGCTGGAATTCACTTCAAAATCAGTATAAAAAAAAACACGATATAACGTTTCTGCGGGGAGAGGAAATATCCTGCCTTAACGGTAATGGTAACGTAATTCATCTCTGTGGAGTCGGGATAAAAGAGTATATCAACGGATCTTCTGATGGAGCACGAAGGAAAAAAGTGTTCGGTGCAGACCTGCCGATTGACAAGGCGATATCTCGGATTCATTCTCAGGGAGGAATTGCCTATGCTGCACATCCCGGATCAAAAAAGACACTGATGCAGTTTCTTTTTTTAAACCGTGGTACCTGGACTCAGAAAGATATTGATACTAACGGGATCAGTGGTGTTCAGGCATTCAATGGGAGCTATAAAGGAGCATGGGATCGCGGAAAATTGCTCTGGATTCACGCGTTACAAAAAGGGAAAAAACTTGCCCTGATTGCCGGAAATGATGCTCATGGTGATTTTAACCGGTACCGGGCAATTAAAACCCCTTTTATCAGTATTCTTGAAAACAATGATCGATATATGGGATTTGGAAAAACCGGCGTGTATTCAGGCTGCCATTCGGAACAATCTATTCTTGATTGTATCAGGCAGGGCAAAACGTTTATAACAACTGGCCCGTATGTAAATATATGTGATACCTTGCATCCATCTTGCTCTCTGATTTCATTCGAAAAGCTTGATGCCACACAAACAAATCTTCTAATGATTATAAAATCTACCGGCGAATTTGGTTGTATCACACAAATCTCATTGTTTGCATACTATAAAAATGCAGATACAGAATCACAATTATTTGCAAAACACTACACCGATAATTCCTTTAGTATAGAGGAGACAGTTACAGTACCCGCTGATGGTTTACCCGTATATATTCGTCTGGAGGCAAGTACTCTCACAACTGACAATCGGATTTTTAAGGCATTTACCAGTGCCTGCTATTATTGAGTTCCTGTGATATTTTGAACTGGCATGACAAATTGATAAAATTTGCTCCTATATTCTGATAAATATAGTGGAAACAGCTTTTTCATATTCAAAAAAACGCTGGAGACGCACTTAATATGTCAGTGGTGATGTAAGAAATACAATCGGACGGCTCTGATAGCGGGTATATATCAATATGCCCGTATTTGATCCCTTTGCCTTAAGCTTCCGGATCTCTGCATCAGGATCAATATCAACGCCACGCTTCTTTATAATCAGATTCCCTATATCGTGTTTTTGAAGCATCGACTTTATGGCAGATTGATGCATTGTGCAGGAATCGATCACCCTGTACCCTTTTGCCCAGGGTTCATGTATGATTGTATCACCTGTCAAATAAGCAACTGCATTATCCAGTATTGAGAGTCCATGCATTTTTCCCCAGTGACGATATAAATGGGAACGGATCATCACCGGTGATGGCTCCCAGATTATATTGCCGCACCCAGTATCAAGAGATACCGGAATCGATGCTCTGTCAGCACAATAGATATCGCCGGTATCAGCATGCACAGCGCAGCAATTTCCTATAAATCGCAGATGTGACCATTCACCAAGCAGCAGTACTATTTCGAGGCAATCCTTTGATGATCCCAGAAAGAGCTGGTGGGAGGTGACAGGAACAAGCTCATCAGGAAATGCCGGTGGCAGTTTAACCATAAGTCCGGTATAGTGTGATGCAATAGATTGCACCTGTTCCCATGATGGTGTCAATTCGAGTTTCCGTTGATTCTGATTCCGGTCGTTGCGGCGAGCCGGATCAATGTGCGCATAGGTGGCTTTCGTTGGAAAAGTCAGCGCATCACCCTGTATTGTAAGAAATTTTCTATTTAGCAGCTCACTGTTTGTCTTAAACATAACCAGCCGGAAAGGATCCAGATCGACTCCAATCACCTTATGCGTGTCTGGTAGAAAGAGGGAATCACCACCCATACCACAGCACAAATCTGCAATAGCAACATTTTGTGGCCAGAGTCTGGTTTTCCATTCGCTCAGTAATCGTCCGGTTGACTGCTCGTATGCAAGTCTATCGCAGAGGAGCATATGCGAAATGCCAAACTTGGACTTTATTTTTTCTGAAAGTGCAATCCATTCGGTTATTTGAATTCTCTCTTCAGAAGTAAATTGTCCTGCGAGCTTTTTTGAAAATGACAATGGCTCTAATCGTAAGTCCCCATAAAATCTTATTGCATCCTGTGTTTTCTGCGCTCTGAAACACTGAGCCATCAGGAGTGCATTATTCCAACATGATGCATTTAAAACAGAGGTCAAAAATAAGTCTGCCTGAAAAGAGTGATACATTCATCAGGCTTGAAAATAAGTACCGGATAGCTGCAACTGCTATAAAAGTATTTGAAATAGTACCATGAACAGGAATTAATCGCAATTGAGGAGTGGTTACGCCACAGAAATGTTTCATCCGGAACGATCCGGATGAAACAAGGATTCAGTTAATCAGTTTACTTTGCATCTGGATTTACACTTGCCGACATGGTCTCCTGCCGCTCCTGTGCAATTATCACCACAGGCTTTTTTGCAATCTGCAGATTTACCAGTCTTTCCGCTGCATGATGCCCCATTACATTTGCAACCATCCTTACAAGTGCAATTACCTGTTGCATCTTTACAGGTACATGATGCGTCACATGTACATTTTCCATCAACCGCGCAGCTTATCTGTTTACCGTCTTTTACCGGGCAGCATTTGCCACCTGCAAAAGATGAAAAGGTAACTGCCAAAATTATAAATAGTGATATGGAAAGAAGTCTCATTTATTATTTCCTTTTATAAAAAATTAACATAATTAACATTTTCATACCAGCACACCTGAAATTGTACCCGAAGTTGTGCTGTCCAGCTGCATAAGCATGTGCAATAAGCAACAAATACATCCACGAAATCAAATCCTTAGAGGTATTTGAAACGACGACATAGTAAGCGAAGAGGTGCTATTATCAGTTTTTAGTTTTTGAAATTCAACAGCTCCGGAATTAATAAGATCCAAAACGTATGAATGCAGTACGATTGATGAATAGTAAAATCTTACAATAACCTTCGAAACAGTTACAGCAGATACACCCTTTTTATGATCATCTGTATCGTTTTTTCCAACATCACACTTACATGATGAAAATCCGGAACTTTCAGATGGACAACAACCGAAACACTTTGACTCTTGACAGAATACCTGAGCATATACCTGATAGTTGCTGAAGAGTACCATCAGCACAACAGAAAATAATGAAAAAACTTTTTTCATGAATGCTCAACCTGTTTTATGTTTATCACATCAGTGAACATTTTAATCACAATTATCCACCATAAAATGTACACTCATAGTGCTGTTTTCTGAAACAAAAATTTAAAATACTAAAAGATAACCAATATATATGTCGACATATATATTCGATTCACCAATAACAATATTGTAACTAATCAGTTGAAGCATCTATGTTACAGATACATACGTATAAGAATCAGGAGCAGAATATGAAATGGACAATAAAAGCATCAAATTATATCGTTAAGGACCGTTGGATTTCATTACGTGCGGATGAGTGCCAGATGCCTGACGGGAGAATTGTCGCTCCTTTTTATGTTTATGAGTATCCAGACTGGATTAATGTTGTCCCGGTAACAGATTCGAACGAGATAATCCTTATCCGCCAGTATCGGCACGGTATTCAGGATGTTATTCTTGAACTTCCGTCCGGTGTGGTTGATCCCGATGAAACTGATCCATCGGTTACCGCACAACGAGAACTGCTTGAAGAAACCGGATTTGAAAGTACCACCATTATTCCGCTCAGTAAACTCTATCCTAACCCTGATAAGCAGACAAATGCAGTGCATGCATTTCTGGCGCTTCATGCGGTATGCAAACAGGAACAGACGCTTGATGAAAGTGAGCATATAGAGGTTGTAAACGTTCCAATGAATGAAATCCATTCACTGTTAAAACACAATAAAATTCCTCAGGCAATGCACGTCGCTGCATTGTTTCATGCACTTACGTATTTAGATACGATGTAAGCATGTAACAAATTAAATATCAATGTATTAATTCGATAATAATCCGGTTTTTCAAACCGTTTATTCTTATTACGTTGATACATTCTTCTCCCAGATTCAGTCAACATAAGAACCTCAATATGATCCTAAATTTCCTCTGTAAAATCAAATTGAATTTAAAAACACGCCCCCTAATCCCCCGCAGGGGGACTTTCAAAAATCGATCGGGGCTAATTTATTGCTATTATTCTTCAAGTCCCCCTGCAGGGGATTAGGGGGCGTATCTTCCAGGGGACGAGAACAAATAGTTTTACAAATGCATTCACCTATTAATTGAATCACAAACATTCTTATAATTAATTTGAAATCAACTCATTAACAAACATCACCAAATTATGATCTTTTTTTGGATTATTTCATATATAATTATGATATATAATGATTTACATAAATTATCTGAGAAATATTTATCACCTGTCAAAAAAGCGACAAATGACAATGATATAAAAGAAATAACGTACTGATTTTTAATTCATTACAACGTCGTATGTCACTTTGTAATGTATTACAAAACGCCATGGATTAACATCCCCAAGCAACAATATCACATAATCACCAATTGAGCCTGCAGGGCGCCAGCTTCTTTTATTGCCTGCAGAATTGCAATTACATCCCTTGGTGCAACTCCTAACGAATTCAATGCCTGTGCAAGATCTGAAACTGTTGTTGTCTGATCCAGAACCACCATATCGGCATCCTTTTCTTCAACAGCCAATTCAGAATTGGGTATTGATGCAGTCTGGCCCATGGTAAATGGTTGTGGCTGGATAACTTCCGGCTTGCTGACAATCTCCACTTTGACACTTCCATGAGAAACGGCGACTTCAGATATTTTGACACTTCCACCGGCAACAATTGTCCCGGTACGTTCGTTCACAACCACCTTTGCCTGTGAATAGACGTTAAAAGTTAGATTCTCCACTCTGGAAATAAATTCAACAAGACTCATATAACGTTTTGTTGTATCACGTGTTAAAATAGAATAATCAAGTACAATTGTAGAAGCATCAACCGCCTTTGCCATCACCGACTGAGGATTTGTACCAAACTCTTTATTGATTGCATCAGACATTGCTACCGCTGATGAAAAATCGGGATTACTCAATGATAATGAAAGTTCTTTGTTATCAAGTACGTTAAACTCATACTCCTTTTGAACAATTGCTCCACCCGGAATTCGTCCAACAAGTGTGTGGTTTTTCTTTATTCGATTTAAACCGTTATCACGGATATCATATCCACCGGTTGCAAGCGGTCCCTGACATGTGGCATAAATAGTTCCATCACCACCCTGAAGCGGTGTTATAATCAGAGTTCCTCCCTCAAGACTTGTTGCATCACCAAGTGAACTGACCGTGATATCAAACCGTGTCCCCTTACGTTTAAACGGAGCAAGCGTTCCAGTGACCATCACCGATGCAACATTTCTGATTCGCATGTTTTTATCCTGAACCTCAATACCCATATTTTTAAGCATATTAATAATCGTCTGTTCGGTAAATACCGTCTGCGATTTATCACCTGTTCCTGCCAGGCCCACTACAAGACCATACCCGACAAGCTGTACATCCTCAAGACCGGTTATTGATGCAACATCTTTGATCCGCACATTTTGAGCACTGATTGAAACAACAAGAAAACAGATTGATAATATTGATGTTACGAGATTCATATGATTTTCTGCCTTATCTTGACCTCTCCCCCCTGCCCCCCTCTCCCATAAGAGAGGGGGGAGTTCGGAATGGTGAATATTTGTTTACTTTTTTCTAATTACATATCTGCTGAATCAGAAGTTAATCATTAAAGCCTCGTTAATTAAAAGATCCAGTTTAAAAACCGTGCAAGAACACCCGGACGCTGACCGCTGTTGACGGCTCCCTTACCGGTATAGGTAATTTGTGCCTCTGCGATGCTTGATGAATACACGATGTTATTTGTCATGATATCCTGAGGACGAACTATTCCGCTCAGTTTGATAATCTCTTTTTCCTGGTTAATTTCAACAACTTTACTGCCTTCGATGGCAAGATTACCATTATCTAACACTTTTATGACCCTGGCTGAAATTGTAGCAACAAGACTGCCTTCTCGGGATGTTCCCCCACTGCCATCAAAACCAACCTTGCTTGATCCGTTAGCTCCGAATGCAGGCAGGAATTTAAGTGCACCTGATCCACCATCCGCTGATGCACCAAGGATGTTTTCCTTGCTTGTTTTTGTGTTGCTTTCACTTCCTGCTTTCGCGGATTCAACGATAAGAACCGTTAGAATATCATCATTACGAACTGCACGGTGATCTGAATACAG
Source organism: Fibrobacterota bacterium (assembly GCA_023459055.1). Lineage (GTDB taxonomy): Bacteria > Fibrobacterota > Chitinivibrionia > Chitinivibrionales > Chitinispirillaceae > JAAZBG01. The sequence continues at coordinate 68,007 of JAEWVR010000030.1, read as the reverse complement.
ATTCCCCACAGGTGCAGCACTTGCGATGTAAACAATTGTTATTATTGATGTAATTATCGTTGTGAGAATGCTTTTGTTCATATATATTTTCTCCTTTTTTACCATTATTACGGGCGAATGATGATTCGCCCCTACAGTTCGGCGTGGCCTTTGGATTTAATTACCACGCGCACCATTTTGTGACTGGCAGCGTTTTCGGCCCATATTTTTTCGCCGATTGCACCCGATTCTCTCGCAACTGCATCAACGGCGACTTTTACCTTGTTGATACTTGAAATTATCCTGATTGCATCTCCTTTTTCAACAACCGGAAGCTCCTGCAGCCATTTATTTGTCAGTACATTTCCAGCTTGAATCTGACGTACCGCCCGCTTCCCCACTACTTGCGATAAATTATCACAAGGAGTTATACCGTAATGAGTTATATCAATTGTTTTAAAAACGCATTTATCAGGAGTAATAATTTCACCGCGCATGATTGGAGAAGCTGCTAAAATAACCGGTAATGATATTTTCATTGCACATCTGACCGGACCTCTTATTACCGTTCCTCCCTGAATAATCGACATTTGAAAACTAAACTGCCCCTTGGGACGATTATTAGTAATTCCATTGAATTCAAGACGATATGGTTTATCAAGAATTTTTATTTTATCGGTTGTATTAAGAACAGACAAGTACCACGATCCAGCCGGCCATGAAATGGCCGTATTGATATACTGCATAATTGCATCATTAAAGTTCCCTACGATTAACTCTTTGTAATTAGTTGTGATACAGGTACGGACTGCTCCTCTGGCAATCAATTGAACCGACTTTAGCTGTGCCTGCATTTTGTAGGTAATAAGATCATCGCGACATATAAAGCGTGAATGTCCGGCCGGTGCAGCATCACCAACCACAAAATCCTGAAGTATCCCGCTCCACGAATCATCTGTGCAGCGAATCTCTGCTATATCACCAAGCTTAATCAACGTATCGTTTATCATCACAGAATCCCTGAACATAAGTGATACCTGTGCAGCACCCGCCAGGCTAAACGTACCAGTAATCAAAAGGCAGATAATGTGATTGCAAACAACATTAAGCATTTTTTACAACACCATAATTAATCAACGTTTTAGGTTATTAGCGATTTGAATCATATCCTCACCGGCCTGAATCGATTTCGAGATTACTTCAAACGCACGCTGGGCACTGATCATGTTTATCATCTCATCAACAATCTGAACATTTGACCCTTCTGTGAATCGCTGCATGATCGTTCCGGTCCCCTCTTCCCCGGGCATATTTACAACCGGTTCTCCGCTTGCATCACTTTGCGCAAAAAGATTGCCACCAAGTGCCCGTAAACCACTCTGATTGATAAACCGCACAAGCTCAACCTGTCCGATTTCTGTTGTTGATGATTCACCGGGGAGAATTACTCCAATTTTACCATCAGCACCTACTTGCAGATTTGTTGAGCCGGCAGGTACTGCCACTGACGGGTATAACGGGAAACCGGATGATGTCACAATGGTTCCATCAGCACTTAGCTTAAACGATCCATCACGTGTATATGCAGTGCCACCATCAGGTAACGTTATCTGAAACAACCCTTCACCCTGTATAGCCCAATCCATTTCGTTATTAGAACCATTGAGTGATCCCTGTTCAAAAACTTTTGTTGTAGCAGCGACCTTTACACCCAAACCGGTCTCTATCCCGGCAGGTGCCATCGAACCCTCAAAGTTTCTGACGCCCGGTTCTTTCATTGTTTGATACATTAAATCCTGAAATTCTATTTTTGACCGTTTGAATCCCACGGTATTAACATTCGCAAGGTTATTGGAGATGTTATCCATGTAGAGTTGCTGTGCTTCCATCCCAGTTGCTGCAGTCATCATGCATCTAATCATAGGGTATTCCTTTGTATTTTCGGTTTTTGCTATTTGCTATTGGCTAATCGATATTCGCAATTTGTTTTTTCACCATTTTTCGGGCGAATAATGATTCGCCCCTACTTGCTACCTACTACTTCCCTACTGTAACCTTCCTACCTGATTCACTGCCTTTTCCAATGTTTCATCCTGGGCGTGCAGGGCTTTTTGATCGGATTCGAATGTCCGGTATGCAGAAATCATTGCAACCATGTTTTTCACAATACTCACATTTGATCCTTCAAGGTATCCCTGATTAACAGCATAACCTGATGATGCCCGTGGTTTTGCTTCGGGATCAAGCGGACGCATTCTGCTCTCACCGCTGCGAATCATGTTGTATGGCTTCTCAAAATCAACAATTTTTAGAAATCCCCGCAGTTCACCATCCTGTGTAATTGCACCTTTATCAGTTACGGTCACCTGTTTATGGGGATCAAGCCGCAGATATCCGTCATTGGACATCACTCTGGAACCATCTGATGTTACCAGTAAGCATTCCGGGTTGACTGCGAAATTACCATTGCGGGTGTACTGTTCGCCTTCTGCAGTCATGACTGCAAAAAAACCGCTCCCGTGAATTGCAAAATCAAGCTGATTGCTGGTCGGTTTCATCGGACCTTCAGAGTAATCGATATAAACTTCATCAGGTTTCATCTGAATATCAGCAAATGGCTGACGCTGATCGTTTGTGAGATATTTCTGGTAGGTTTTAGTGAACAACCCGCTTTGTTTAAATCCAGTAGTGTTGATATTGGCAAGATTGTTTGCGATCTGTTCCTGCTTCTGCATCAGAGGAGTCATTCCCATCGCAGCAGTATAAATTCCCTGAATCATGTAAGCCCCCGGAAATGTGTAGTGTCCAGATGATATCGCTATGCATATAATGTGCCAAAACATCAAGCCGCGGATAAAATGCCTGCTTAACAGGACTAAGACGATACATTAGATTAATTACTTTATAAGGTTATTAATCATGGTTTTATGTATTTTAATGATAGTATATTTTTAGAGTGATTCCGGTAGTTGCAAATTTCTAGTTTTGATTGTCGAACAGCAGCGTAGGGGTAGAGGGTGATACGGATGCTGCCGGTGATCGAGGAATATTTTGCCGTGTTTGAATCTGTTCTAACATTCCCGCTTCACGAACAACCTCACATCCCGGCCTCCATTAACGCATGTAGAGGAAGGATTAAGATGTGAACTTAAACTTAGTGACAATCGATTTTTCGATGCTTACTTCAAATAGCATACGATTGACACGTTCGAAAAATGAAATATTACAAAAGTACTGCTTATGAGGACAATAGGATTTTTATCATACCGTCTTCTATTATGTACTCGTATTTACGCAGTTTAACAGAATCATGATTCAGGCATTCACCGGTGCGAATGTTATACCGCCATCCATGACGCGGGCAGGTGAATTCATCACCATTGCGTTTTCCCTGGGTGATATCCGCACCCTGATGTTTGCAGCCCGATTCGGTTATTAAAAGTGTACCATCAGGATTTTTAAATATTGCAATACGTTTTCCAAGAATCGACAGTGAGAGGATTTCTTTATTGTCAAGACTCGATAAATTTGCGATCGGCATGTATTCCATAGAAATAACCTTAATCTGTTTGCTGCTATCTTTAGGTAAACTTTCACTCTGTCAGCCGGAGGAGTTCAAGAGATATTAAGATGATCATTCGATATAATAGAGTATATGCTCAAACTGACCATCAGCTCTCCCTCCATAACCAATCTGAACAACTATTCCACTTTTTTAAATTATAACACACTTTCAACCTGAGTTTTAGAACCATTTACCATAATAACCTGAGAATTACTAATAGGGAGTAATTTCAATTTTGAATCATATTTGGCGATAATTTCTTCTACCACCCTTTTAAATGGAAAATTCGTAGTGATGCAACATCAGCAAATGATGATGATAAAAATATTTTTTTCATTGATTCCTCCACAAAAGTATAACAAGTTAGACCAAGTCCATCGCAAAAACTAAGTATGTCACCCTTGTACCATATCCAATCTACAATCCAATTTTTATTGCGTTAATAGTCGAATACTTCACCACATCGCAGAATGCATCAGCAAGGTTACGATTTGAACTGATCATACCTTTGGAATGAAGCCCGTTCTTTTGACCTTCCCGGTCACTCCAAATCCCGCCGGCTTCCTCGAGAATCAGTGCAGCTGCAGCGAAATCCCAGGGTGAAAGCATATATTCAAAATAGGCATCAAAGCGTCCTGATGCAACATAGCATAAATCAAGGGCCGCACTTCCCATTCTGCGTACACACTGGATATTATGTCCAAACAGTGTATGAATCGCCTTGATTGTATTGTCAAGTATAGCACCCCGATCATAATAAAAGCCTGTGCCGATGATTGAGTTATCAAACGTATCAACATCAGAAACCTTTATCGGCTGATCATTTAAAAACGCACCACACCCCCGCTGTGCATAGAAAAGCTCATCCATTGATGGATCATAGACTACCCCGCACTGTACGATTCCATATTCTGCATAGGCGATTGAAACTGCGAATTGAGGGATTCCGTGCGCGAAATTGTTCGTCCCGTCAATGGGATCAACAATCCAGAGTGATGGCGCATCGAGATCGGCTTTATGTTCTTCCTCCCCAAGAATTGCTGAATTGGGAAAATACTGTTTTATCATTGATGCAATCAGACGTTCTGCAGCTGTATCTGCTTCGGTAACGAGATTATTCGATGTGCCTTTTTGATAGATCCGGCTTTTCCCAACCATGGAAAGGATTAAACTGCCGGCATCACGGGCAGTATTTTTTGCAAGTTCAAGCGTTGATATTGTTGTCATAATGCTCCATAATATAGAAGGATTCCAGATACATATCATCCTGGTGTCAGTGTACTCCAGTTAACCATCTCCAGATCAGGCATTAATACAGTGAATATACTTTTTTACGTAATCTTTAGGATTCTTTTTAAAAATCATATACCGCTATTTATGGCCCCCGGTAGTGGAATTTTTGTTAAAAATCAGTTACACTATGTTGTGCCGGGGTGGCTGAATGGTATATTCAAATATGCACTGGTTATTGTTCAGGTGTATCACATAATCAGGTTAGGCTGATAACTTTTTGATTTTTAACAAATTTTGCGACTGCCTGGTTGCAGCAGGGTTGATCTTTTTTCTAAAATCTATTGATTCTTTAAGCGGTAAAAAGGTAAATTACTATTTCATATTTTTTGTAATTATGTGATATTAATTATGTGATATATTATAGTTTATGATTGATTGGCAGATACAAAATCGCAGGGTAATACTGGCATCGGGATCACCCCGCAGGAAAATGATTCTTGAACAGATGGGTTTAACGATCACGGTCAATAAACCCCATGTTATTAATGAAGAAGAGCACATTAATATCGATGATCTTGATGGATCTATACAGAGACTTGCATCATTAAAAGCATCTGAAGTGGCAAAAAGCAATCCGGATGCACTTGTTATTGGAGCAGATACAATTGTTGTTCGCGGTGCAAGAGTTCTCGGAAAACCATCAGGTATCGATGATGCGCGGGAGATGTTGCGTTTTTTGTCAGGGACTGTACATACGGTGATGACTGGAGTTGCACTGCGGTGCGAATCGCTGAATTATACGGGAACTATAGTCGAAAGTACCGATGTATATTTTCGTGATATTCAGGAATGTGAGATAGATCATTACCTTTCTCATGATGAATACGTTGACAAAGCCGGTTCGTACGCTATTCAGGGCAGGGCTATGATTTTTATCGATAAGATAGCAGGATGTTATTATAATGTTGTCGGTTTACCGGTAAGCGGTACTATCAATTTACTGAAAGCATTCATCGTTCGAAAGGAATCCGCAGATGTCTGAAAAGAATGAAACGGAACACAGCGTTCAGGCTGAGCAGCCCAAAGAACGTGTAGGTGACATCATACGCAAAGAAAGAATCAGCCGCAGGATTACAGTTGAGACAATTGCAAAAGATCTCAAACTGAATGTGAAGTATATCAAATCGCTGGAGGCCAGTGAGTATGAAGCACTTCCTGCAGATCCTTACATTAGAGTGTATTTCAGGTCACTTGCAAAGTATCTTTCACTTGATTCTGAGGAAATTCTTAAAAAATTCTATGCAGAACGCGGAATTGGTGATGAACAGCTTAAGACCGATGCAACCAACAAGATTACTATTTCTATCAAGGAAAAGCCAAAGAAGAGCAATCCGACACTGGCTATAACCATTGTACTTATTATTGCCCTGGCAATATTCAGTTTTCTTGCAAATAAAAAAGGTTGGATCACCACGACTATTCCGGAGAAGAGACCGGACTCGACAGCAGTAGCTCAAAAGCCGCTTGGGTCATCACTTGATTCAATTTTTGATGACAGTATTCTTCCCAATTCAGCATTTCCTGACTCCCTGATTTCAGCAGCCCCGAAAGCAGATACGCTTAAAGCGTCAACGCAAACGGAGGAGTCATCACTAACAATGAAACCAATGCGCCTGAAAATTGAGATCACCAGCGACTCTGTGTGGGGTCAGATATTCTCGGACGGGAAATCGTGGAAATCTACAATTGTCAGTACATCACCGCGCGAGTTTGTTGCGAATGACAGTTTTAATGTACACATGGCCAATAATCCTGCTGTAAGGTACACACTGAATGGAAAAACATTGCGTATCAGAGGGAATGGCGTTGTTTACTTTAAAGTTGATAACACTGGTACTCCGATTGCATGGAGCAAGAGTAAGTGGGAAACTGTATTTAGCGGACGATTATAGTTTACAACATGTGGATTGATACACACGCTCATCTCTACGATTATTCAGATATTGATATTCAGAATCTATGCGATAGCGCCGCCAGTGCCTCTGTCGGTGCGATTGTCTCTACAGCAACCGACCTCGAAACATCAAAAAAAGTTATTATTCATTGTGTAAAGTACCCTGTTTTATATGGTGCAGTAGGAATCAGTCCATTTGATTGCGAAGATGTTTCATCCGGATGGGATGCTATCCTTGAACGAGATCTTCATGAACATAACATAATAGGGCTTGGAGAGATCGGGCTCGATACAACAAACACCCGTTACCCGTCACTTGAAAAGCAGCTTCCGGTTTTTGAACGGCAACTTGACATTGCAAAAAGAATGGATAAACCGGTGATTATACATTCACGCGGATTTGAAAAAAGTACCGCTGAAATCTGTAAAAAGAATGGCTGTCAAAAAGCAGTTTTCCACTGTTTCACCGGTGACTCTGATGCAGCCGCAGCAATCCTTGACAATGGATATTACATCTCATTTTCCGGAATACTGACCTTTCGAAATGCAGCTATCCGGCAGTTACTGCCGAAACTGCCACTTGATAGGTTGATGCTTGAAACCGATACCCCCTACCTTGCCCCGGTGCCTTTTCGCGGAAAAACAAACACACCTCTTTACATGCAGTATATCGGCAAAGAAGCTGCATTACTTATTAAGAAGTCCACTGATGAGCTGCAGGCGCATTTAAAGATAAATTTCAATACATTATTCAATGTATGTATTAAGTGACCAATTGTATAGCAGTCTGATTTTTGCTATTGATCATACCTTGTTGTATTTTGTACATTATTCCGGCAACATAATTGATTGCCGCAAAATTCTGAGCATTCTGATAGCAATTGTTATCAGGAAGGTGTAAAACCATATGTGGACTGTTTTTCTGATACTAATGCTGGTTGCATCAATAGGGCTGCTTTTTTACATTCTTATTGAGCTAAATGAAGCAGAGAAAAAAGTTATTGCTCTGTCAGACAGTATTCGTAAACATTATGAGTCCGAGTGATAGTTGATAGTATTATTGACTATAGATCCTTAATATATAAACAGGAGTTGTCATGGTGCGTTGTGGAAAAGTTCAGCGGAAAACAAAAGAAACTGATATTGACATAGCAATAAATGTTGATGGCAGCGGCAAAGCAGACATCATATCCGGCAATGGTTTCATGGATCATATGCTCAATTTGTTTGCACGACATGGTTTATTCGATCTGACACTGAGATGTAATGGTGATACGCACATTGATTTTCATCACAGCGCAGAAGACATTGGTATTAGTCTCGGCGCTGCATTTGCACAGGCACTTGGTGACAATAAGGGAATCAACAGATACGGGACAATGTACCTTCCTATGGATGAATCACTTGCCCGTGTCACGCTGGACATTGCAGGAAGGCCCAACCTTGTTTACAATGTTACCTTAACAGACCGGAAAATTAACGATTTTGACTGTGATCTGGTTGAGGACTTTCTGAAAGCATTTGTTGACAATGCAAGAGTTACCATGCATGTTGATCTTATACGCGGCCGTAACAGCCATCACTCTATCGAAGCAATTTTCAAGGCATTCGGAAAAGCTCTTTGCCAGGCATCTGAGATTAATGCTCGTGCAAAAGATCAGATACCCTCAACAAAAGGTGTTATCTGACCGTTTTATTCCAAATTACCGTCGGATTTACGATAAATAATTTTATTTGAAATTTGTTTAACCGAGTGGTAAATTTTATATTCAGGTAATTCTTATATCTCTTTTTGGCTGTTTGGTCAAAAGCAGGAAGAATGGTTATTGTTTTGTCTGATCAAGACGACAAAACCTACAAAACTCAGAGCGAAAAAAGTCCTGTAACTTTTAAAACAGGATAATATTCACAAGGAGGAAACATGCTTCGGGGAAAACTCCTAATAGTTGGTATGGCTGTATCAGCACTGGTATTTACTGGTTGTAATAAAAAAAAGGAGACCAGTACAACCAAATTTACCCAGACACCTGTGGCATCAAACCAATCAACACAGACAAAAACAAATGAATCTGACGATATCTTCAACGAGTTTTACAAGGACGACAAGGGTGGTTCACAAAAAGAAAAGTTGAACACAGCTGAAACATTCACACCATCAGGTGCAAGTTCCGGTAGACCATCAACACGTTCTGCATCCGGCGCTGGTTTTACAGCAAATGGCAGATATGTTGTACAGGTATCCACCATAAGATCACCGTCTCTTGCAGAACGTAACAAAAACATACTTGAAGAAGCTGGTTATCCGGCGTATATTGCTGAGGTTCAAAATCCTACTCCAGATCTCAGCGGAACCTATTATCGTCTTCGAATCGGTGGTTTTTCAACTGTTGCTTCAGCACGGGAATTTGCTGAAAACAACCTGAAACCATCAGGTTATGACTACTGGATCGATAACAAGTCGAATGATAATGTCGGTCTTGATGCCGGTTCATTTGGAAACAGTGGCAGCAGTTACCAGAATAATTCCTACGAAGCCCCATCTTCCAGCTCATCAACTTCGACATCAAGCAGTTCTGATTGGGGTACAACAACTGGCAGTACAGGTACACCAGCATCTGGTAGTACCACATCAACAACTCCCGCCGTAGCACCGTCATCAGGAACAACCACAACACCAACACCAGCAACACCTCCTGCGAATGATAATGATAATAAAGACAGCGGTTGGGGAACAAGTGGCTGGTAACAATTTTAACAGTTTGATTTAAAACATTTTTCGCGGGCTTTGCAGAATAAATGCAAAGCCCGCATTATTTAGGGGAATATGCTAAAAGCAGCTTTACAGAATCTTGGATGCAGTAAAAATCTTGTTGATGGTGACAGGATTATTTATTCGTTGAAAACGGCAGGGTTCGAGATTACTGAGGACTTTTCTGAGGCCGAAATTATCGTTGTCAACACGTGTTCGTTCATTAGAGAAGCACAGGAGGAGGCTATTGAGTCGATTCTTGATTGTGCTTCCTATAAAAACGGTGGGAAGTGTGCAACGCTTATTGTAAGCGGATGTTTTTCAGAACGATACAGAAAAGAGGTCGCTGATAAATTCCCTGAAGTTGACCTGTGGGTCGGCGTGAATGACTGGGAGCATATCTTCAAGGAAAAATTTTCTACAAAAGTCAAGAAGCCATTTGAGCGTAAGCTTGATGAGCCGATTGCATCACAGTACCTCAAAATCGCAGAAGGTTGTTCTCACGGATGTACTTTCTGTGTAATACCGTCGATACGCGGGAAATTTGTCAGCCGACCGGATACTGACATTATTGAAGAAGCGCAATGGCTTTACGAAAATGGAACAAAAGAGCTTATACTCGTTGCTCAGGATTCATCGTTTTATGGCCGGGATACCAACTCGACACTACAGAAATTACTTGAGAAGCTTCTCGCAAAAACACAGTTCCCATGGATCAGGGTGATGTATCTGCATCCGAAGTATGTTGACAAATCACTACTTTCTCTTTTTGCAAACGAATCGCGTCTCTGCTCCTATTTCGACATTCCGCTGCAGCATATTTCAGATCCGGTACTGAAAGCCATGAACCGGCCGACAACGGGAAAAGACATTCATGCACTTCTTGACAACATACGATCAATCGTACCTGATGCCGCCATTCGCAGTGCTTTTATTTTAGGATTCCCCGGCGAGACGGAAAAAGATTTCATGGAGCTTCAGCGATTTGTTGAACATGCCCGTTTTGACAAATTAGGTGTATTCCCCTACTCTGCCGAAGAGGGTACAAAAGCATTTGGGATGCGGCCACGTCCGAAGGCAGCCACTGCGACACGCAGGTGTGAAGAGTTAATGCTTATTCAGCGGGATATCAGCCGAGAACTGATGGAAGCGAAAGTAGGCAAAACAATAGATGTAATTATTGACAGAGTAGCTGAGGATCCGGATTTTAATTATGAAGCCCGCTCACGTCACGATGCTCCTGAAGTTGATGGGAAAGTACTTATCACCGAAGGTAATGCAGATATCGGAACAATTATTCCGGTGCAGATAATCGGTTGTGGAGATTATGATTTATATGGAAAGGTGATCAGAAAGCCGTAGTACTTTATTAGTAATAATTCGATGTCGTCATACCTCTGAGTATCAAGACGCTTGTAACCACGGATGCTAATTTTCACTGTTATTATTCTATTGCCTTTCAATAGTAATAATTGTATTTTGCACCCAGCAAAAGATGGGGCTTCACCAATCAAATGTTTAAAACTGTTGAGCCTGTAGCCCGAAAGATTTGCAACAAGGAGTTTTTGATTATGCCTACGTATGAATATGAATGTCAAAAGTGTGGTCATATTTTTGAGGAATATCAGAGTATTAGTGCAGAACCACTGAAAAATTGTCCTAAAGAGGATTGTGATGGCACTGTAAAGAGGTTATTTTCACCTGGCGCGGGATTTCTGTTCAAGGGCAGCGGATTTTACATTACTGATTACCGGTCTGAAAAATACAAGCAGAGTGCCCGCTCTGACAGTTCGTCACCAGGCAAATCGGGTAGTTCTACCAGTACATAGTAGTAGATTTTTTTGGTGATTTCTGGTGATGTTTGGGAAAGTTCCGATCTATCACGTGCAATGTATATAATAAGATGAAAGAAAAGCGTAAATGTTTATAGATGAAACAAAGATCCAGGTCAAAGCAGGTGATGGCGGCAACGGGTGTCACTCGTATGAGCGTCTCAAGTACATACCCAAAGGCGGGCCTGATGGCGGGGATGGTGGAAGAGGTGGACATATCTACCTTGTTGGATCATCAAATATTCACACGCTTCAGGATATCGCATATCGTCAGAACTATAAAGCTGAGCGTGGCGCGCATGGAAAGGGCAAAAACATGACCGGGAAAAGTGGAGAGGATATCCTGATTCCCATCCCGCTTGGAACAGTAATTCACGATGATCTTACAAAGGAGATCGTTGTAGACTGTCTTGATAACGGTGCGAAGATTCTCGTAGCAAAGGGTGGACGTGGAGGACGTGGAAATGCGGCTCTTGTGACCCGTAAAAATCCAAATCCGGACCAGTGTGAACCTGGAAAACCCGGTGAGGAAAAACAGTTACGTCTTGTACTGAAAGTGCTTGCCGATGTAGGCCTGGTAGGACGCCCTAATGCAGGGAAATCTACGTTTTTATCGCGTATTTCAGCAGCACGCCCCAAAATTGCTGATTACCCCTTTACAACAAAGGAACCGCACCTGGGTATTGTCAGAATGAAACAGGGATACGATTCGTTTGTTGTCGCCGATATTCCCGGTCTGATTGAAAACTGTCATCAGGGTAAAGGTCTTGGCATCCGTTTCCTGCGTCATATAGAAAGGACAAAAGCACTTGCGATAATGGTTGAGGCATCATCAGAGAATCCACTCAATGACGCAGATGTACTCCTTAATGAGTTAACACAGTACAGCGAGAATCTGGCAAATAAACCAAAGATATTCATTCTTACCAAAAAAGATTTAATTACAGAAGAAATGCCTGTTGTAGTACCTGATGGCTGGATGACAATGTCGGCAGTTACCGGTGATGGCGTTAATGATGTTTTGCAAAGAATATATGAGGTTGTCCAGGAAAACAAGAACATTGAAGAAAGCGAATTTGTGGACTATTAATTAACGGGACATAGTAATTCAGAGGAAGAATAATGCACTGGATTGCAACTTTTTTTAACAAATACTGTTGCATTGATTTAAAATCTGATATATATTGTAGAACTTTACATATTGAATTCACATCTGGTTTAACCAGAGTATTAACCTAGTATTAAGGAGATCTATTACATGCAACGGCATAAGTCGGTAGAAAAACGTGCTCGTACAAGTAAAGCGGCAAATCTCGTAAACCGTCAGGGCCGTTCCAGGATTAAAACAGCAATAAAAGATGTTGCAAGCGCAAAAGACAAAGAATCTGCAACAAAAGCGCTGAGTGAAGCTGTTTCCGTGCTCGATAAGAGTGTTAAAACCGGTTTAATCCATAGGAACAATGCTGCCAATAAGAAATCAAAGCTTGCACAGATTGTAAACAAGCTCGAAAAATAATTAGTGCAGGGTGTATTCCACCCTGCTTTATAGTTGATCTTCATTCACTTTTTTACTTCTGCTATTGCTTTTTGTTGCTGTCATAATCTATTGTTAAATAGCAGGTTGAATAAAATTTTATATTGATATTTAATCCTGTAGTTTGCAGTAAAAAGAGTTAGTCCTATACATTGCTGAGGCATTGGTTTATAATTTGTCGCCTTACTTGCTCCTGCGTTGTGATTTTTTCCTAAATAATTGAATTTCGATTGATTTGAATGGAAAATCATTATAAGATTTTGTTTATTGAAACTTTTACCAAGAGATTTAAGTTGTGACTAACAAAATACACTTCCATATACTGATAATGTTAGTGCTTTTCTCTTTTTCCTTTGGTGCCACTGAGGATAACTATTTGTTTAGTGCAATCGATTCTGCACTCAAGGTACGAAATCAGACGTTTGCTCAGCAGTCAATTGAGAGTACCACTCAAATAATCCCGATTGACAACACAAAAAAAGAGCAGATTCTCTCACGTCTTGATTTTGCAATTCAACCCAACGCGTGGATTTTCCTTATTAAAGGATTACTTCTATCTGATAATAACCCATCTGCATCAGATTCACTTTTCAGACTTGCAATTAACAGAGCACAAAACGCCCCGGGTACGACATGGCTTCTTTTTGTTGAGTTCACCCGTTATGAATTCGCCAACTTTGCCGACTCGGCAATGATATCTCTTTACAAACAATTAATAAGCTCCGGTGCAAATGCATCCACTGTTGTAAGTCTTCAACTCAAGCATCTTACAAAATACTATGCAGATCAGAAAAACATTCAGGTGACAAACCATTTATACAGCTGGATTGAAAAATTCGATCCCAACCAGACCTGGTCATTAAAGCGCAGGTTTGTCCAATCATGTCCAGGTGACATTGACGGAATGAAAAGCGCATTGTTCGCCTATTTTTCAACGATCGGCAGATCATGGAGCAGTCAGACAAACTTCTTTTCAGATAATTACTTCTGGATTCATACATTTTTTACCGTGCTGCTATTCACCCTCTTCACACTGATAGCAATTAAGTACCTGCCATTTGCGGTGCATCATGTCTCAGATCTGTACCCTCTCTCTGTTTCGTCAACTTTACGAACAATTCTTGCATCACTGATCGTTATCTCAACACTATTCTTTGGTGTGAACGTTTTTTTTTGGCTGACATCAATACTGGTATGGCCGCATGTTGACAAAAAAGATAAATCCGTTCTTGTGGTCGCGATTCTCATTTTGATTCTGTCGCCATTGGATACAAGAATCAGAGTGATGAGTGACAGCATTAAAGATCCTGAAGGTTCAATTGTAATGCTTAAAAAAAGTATTTCTGATGGTGTGACAGATGATTTTTTAAATAAACTGACTTTAAAGTATTCCAGTAATAAAGATAATCCTTATTTTATTTCTGCAATTGCAATTGCAAGTTATAAAAAGGGTGATTTTGCATTTGCACAGCAAATGATCAACAAAGCGCTGGCATTAAAGAATAACGATCCGGTGATCACAGTGATGGCAGGAAACATTGCTTTTCAAAAGGGCGATTATGAAAAAGCTAATGAATATTTCCAGAATGCGATCTCGCTACCAGACCGGGATGTAAGTGCGCACTTTAATCTCGGCCAGTGTTACCTGATGCAGAAACAGACTCTTCCAGGTACAGAACATATAGATAAAGCCGCAAAAGAAGATAATCATACAGTAAATACGTTCATACATCAGAATGATATGTTATTCTCTGACAATTGGCCATCAATACGCAAACTGATGATTCCGGACTATACTGCTTCATATTTCTGGAAGCACGTTTTTTCCCGAAACAATGGAAGTTGGCAGGTAGCAAATGAGCGTTGGGGGACATCATTTATTGGTTTTAATGCGATGGTATCATTTATAGTATTTATACTGATTTTTGTTACGTTGCTTCTGGTTTCCATTTTCAAAGCACCATCCCGTATAAAGAAACTTTTTGAATGTAAGTATTGCGGGAGAATCAGTTGTAAGAAATGCGCCCATGGTATTCTTTGTTGTTCATGCGACAGACAGATTGCATATATTACGACAGACAAAAAACTCGACAAAATCAGGCTGAGTATAACAGGCAGGTATGCAAAAATCCGGTTTTTCCGTGAAATGCTGATTGATATACTGGTTCCTGGCTCATCACGGTTTCTAAATCCCAAAAAATCATCAGTATCATCAATACTTCTGCTTTCAATAACCAGTCTTGTTTACTCAGGGTACCTGTTTTTGATAAGACGTTCTGATGATAATTCGATTGGTGTAGATTTTTATCTCACTCTGGCACTATTATTAGTATATAATATTGTTGTTTTATTTCGACGTGCAGGGGATATTCAACGATTTCTGAAATCCAGTTCTAAAAGTCAGACATAGATTTGTAAGGAGATATGCCGTGGTCTTAAGCGGGACGCTCAAAGAGTTCATTCTTGCAGATGTATTTCAACTGCTTACACAGCAGAAGATTACCGGAAAACTCATATTAAATGATGGGCGTTCGGATGGTATCGTTATTTTTAAAAACGGATTAATTGTAGGTGCTGAAACCGAAAATGAGAAATTCGTTACAAAATTATCAATGTATCTTGTCGAAGTAAAGCTTCAGCCACCAGAAATAGTTAAAGGCCATATCAGTTCGTTTGAGGATGATATTGATGCTTTGACAAAAGATATTATCAACAAAGGATTGTTGACAAAGAGCGAAATGACCTCCTTTGGAGAATCTGTACTGGAAGATATTATCTGCAGCCTGTTTCAATGGAAGCACGGTACTTACCACTTCAGTTCACTACGCACAGTTGATCCATTTACTGTTTGCGATATCAGTTTCCCAATTGAAAATATCGTGATGGAAGCAATGCGCAGATTTGATGAATGGAACAGGATGATTACAGTCATATCTGAGGATATGATTTTCAAGCCGGATGAAAAACCATCAGATATAACTGATGAGCTCAATCCTGACCCTATCAAGCTTCCGGCCTATTATCTCTTTACAAAGATTGATGGCAAGCTTAATGTCAGACAGCTATTTCAGACAACATGTCTGACACAATACAAAGTTTATGAGGCACTGGCGACGCTTCTTCAGTCACACAGGATTTCTGCTCTTTCAATGCTTCAAAAAAATACTGTGAGTGAAGCAACATCGCAGACAAGTTTCAGCAGGGAGCACCCTTTATATGCGATTATTGTTTCATCTCTCATAACTGTGACAATAATACTGGTTATGCTTCTTTTTTCAGAAATTTTCTATAAAGGTATAATTTATCAGCAAAAAACGATCTCCAGTTTTTTAAGCAACACAATTGTACCGGTCAAAATTGCAAAAGAAAACAAATTATATGCAGAACTTTTTTATAAATCACAGTATTTTAAAGATACAGTGACAGAACAAAACCTGCATACTTTACGGCTAATCTCCAGTAAAGATATGCGTTACTTACGGCTTGAGAAGAAATTTTTACAAAAAGTTTCAGAAAAAAAATAAATTATTATGTAAAAGAATTAAACTCGAACTTATATTTAAAACTATAAATGGCTTCTTGCATATATATACGAATAGAACTATATTACATACGTATTCTGTCTGGTATTAACCGGATAATACTGAATGTTATAGGCCATTGATCTAAACAGAAGGATGAGTTCATGGCATCAATTAATTATGCTGCGAGAGAAATCAGTGTAAAGATTGTTTACTACGGGCCGGGTCTAAGCGGCAAAACTACCAACCTTCAGGTAATCCATCGTAAGGTTCCTCCTGAATATAAAAGTGATATGGTATCGCTTGCAACGGAAACAGACCGTACTCTGTTCTTTGATTTTCTTCCATTGGATTTAGGTAAGATTAAAGGATTTTCAACAAAGTTTCAGTTATATACTGTTCCTGGTCAGGTTTATTATAATGCAACCAGAAAGCTTGTACTTCGTGGTGTTGATGGCGTTGTATTTGTTGCTGATTCAGGTCCGGATAAAGTTCAGGAAAATCTTGAAAGTTTTCAGAATCTTGAGGAAAACCTGGCGGAGTATGGATATAAGAGAGAAAACATACCAATTATT
Organism: Fibrobacterota bacterium; assembly: GCA_023459055.1. Lineage (GTDB taxonomy): Bacteria > Fibrobacterota > Chitinivibrionia > Chitinivibrionales > Chitinispirillaceae > JAAZBG01. The sequence goes on along the minus strand of JAEWVR010000030.1, from coordinate 51,065 downwards.
ATCCAGTATAACAAGCGGGATCTTCCGAATGCAATGCCAATTGAGGAGCTTCAGCAGCTTGTTAACAAATACAATCTGCCGTGGAGTGAAGCCGTTGCCAATAAGGGTAAAGGTGTTTTTGACTCATTAAAATTAATTGGTAAAATCGTTATTGATTATCTTAATAAAAAATATTCACGTGGTACATCGGCATCACCCAGGGCACCTGAAGGATTACCAGCTCAACCATCGTATAATCCTCAGCAGAATCAATATGCTCAGCCTAATCAGTTTCAAGGTAATTACAACCAGTACCAGATGCCACCACAACAGCCTCAGGGCGGGCAGTATCAACAATACCAGCCGCCTCGTCAGCAGTTTATTCCACCTCAGCAGTCACGTCCTGTAGTGCCGCCTCAACAGCAGCCTCCAAGACCTCAGCAACAAATGCAACAGCGGATGGTTCCACCGCAGATGAGTCCTGGTCCAAAAGCTGTTCCATCTCAATTTGGCATGCCACCACAGGCACCAGGTTCTCAGCAGCCATTTTTTCAACAGCGTGCACCTCAGCAGCCATTTGGAAATCCGCCGCAATTTAATCAGAACCAGTATTCAGCACCGGTACAGGCACCTGTTCAAAAAACTCCGCCATTTCAACCAAATCAATTTGAAGAACACTTTGAGGAAGCTTCTTTTGAGCAAGCACCACCACAGGTATCAAACGAATATTATCAGACTAATTCCTTTAATGCAATGTCAATGGAACCGCTTGGAACTAATCAGCAGCACGAAGAAGCTGAAATGTTTCTTGAACAGCCATCAGCACAACCATTTGCACCTCCTCCACAGGATTTTCAAAGAAATCAGTTTGCTGGTCAGGGCAAAACAGATCTTGATCTTGAGATTGAAAAGTATCAACGGGAGATTGAAGAAAAGCAGAAACGTGGACGTGCTCAGCAGCCAGCACCTCAAACGCCACAACAGCCACAACAGGTGCAAAAACCTGCGCAAAATTTTCAGCAGCCGAGACCTCAAAATCCTCAGTTTGGTGCAAATGCGGCGCAGAACGACTATGACGTCTACAACATGGATGTTCCAACATTCCAACCACCTATTCAACCTCCTCCTCAGAGACAGGATGATGATGACGCTATGTTTTTTACTTCAGTAGATCCTGATAAACAAAAACGTACACCAAACAAAAAACCAGTTGTTAATCCAAGTACTCTTAAGGATCAGCAGCAGCAGCAACAGCAGCAGCAGCAAAAGGGATTTCTTTCAAAGTTTTTTAACAGGGAAACACCCTGATGAAGGACATGATACTTTTTCCCGAGGATATTGAACGGTTAAACCTGGTTCTTTCTCAACTTGTCGTTAAAGCGGATCTGCTTCTTGCTGTTCTGATAAACAAAGATGGCAGATTGCTTACTAATCAGGGTTCACTGGATCAGGTTGATACAGTCTCAATGGCTGCACTTGTGGCCGGCAATTCTGCATCAACGCTTGCCATTGCGCAGCTTATGGGTGAACATGAGTTTTCCACCATGTATCATCAGGGCAAAGATAAACATATCTATATTGCAGTTGTAGATGAAAACACGTTCCTTGCACTTGTTTTTGATGATAGGACGAACATTGACAGAGTGAAGGTATTTGTTCGCCAGTTTGATCGCCAGCTCAAAGCCGGTCTTTTCCTTGTATATGACAAAACAGAGGATCAGGTTAATCTTGATCTTGACCTTGGTGGCATGCTTGATCAGGCGATGCAACAACAACATTCGCAGCAGTCGACACAATCTCAAAAAAGCTTCTACCAGCCTCAGGAGTTTTTTGAATCAATCAAACCAACTCAAACAAAAGTTCAACCGGCATCTCAGACCAAGGTACATCAACCGCCACAGCAAATGCCTTTGCATGCACAACCGGGTGATGAGCCAGTTTTTGATGTCGATTCGACACGAAATACCGGTAATCCAACTGATACAAACTACATTTATCTGCAGAATAAAATTAAAGAGACGATGAAACGTAAAAAAGAGGAATAATCACAATCCTCTTTTTTATTCCTGTTTTTATTAACCAGTTTTCTAACTGCAACGTTGTGAATCTCTTATTCATCTCCCTTCCCCCACATTAGAAGCTCTGGTATACGTAATCAAGCTAAAAGCGAAAGATCATTACCACAAAGAGTATCAAAAGAATCAGACCAACTACAGCTACCCAAGTGACTTGACGTTTTCGTTTGCTTTTAAATTCTGATTCCTTAATTTCAGCATATTCATCCTCAAACGGTATCCCAAGTCCATCCAGATAGGTATTTTCAGACCACCCGGTACTTTCGTCAGAGCCACAATTTGGACACACCTTTGCATTTTCAGAAAGGTCTGTGCCGCAATTTGGACAAACAAAACGTGCATTATCACTTTTATCTTTACTCACTACTACTCCTTTTTTGTTAAATACTACTCCCCCAATTACTTTGATTTGAACCACACCAGTTCGTACATTGTTTGTAATGGTATGATATCATTAATCATCTGTGCACTGTACGGTTCTTCTTCTCGTTCGTTATTTTAATAATCTTTGTAATATACTGTTTTAAATATATTTTTCAGACATGATAGTCAATACCCTTTTTTTTGTAGCAGCAATACCCTTCTCAGCGGGCGTACTTGCATCACTGCTTCTTGGTAAAGTTAACAGGCAGATTTCCGTACCGGGACTTCTTTTCCATTCTGTAATGCCAGGAACCCTGCTTCCAAATTTATCCTGTTACTCAACTAAAAATTTTGAACAACTTATAACGCTTCTGAAAAATTTAAATTATCAAGGTGTAACGGTATCATCACGCGACAAAAAACTCACGGGTAAAAAGCCAATTCTGCTTACATTCGATGATGGCTTTCAGTGCGTTGAGGATTATGCGCTGCCGATTATTGAAAGGTTTAATTTTAAAACCACCATTTTTTGTGTCACCGGATTTAGTGGAAAAAAATCGAGCTGGGATGTCTATCGTCACAACCGGCATCTTGACAACAATGCAATCCGGCGGATTGCTGAAAATGGTCACGAGATAGGCAGCCACACATCATCACATGCATTCCTGCCCTATCTCAACGATACAGATCTGAGAACTGAACTTGAAACATCCAAAAAGATTCTTGAGGATATAACGGGATGTCCTGTTACCAGTATCTCGTTTCCCTTTGGAGGTATTAATCGCAGAGTCTGGCAATGTGCACAGGATGTCGGGTATAAGTATGGAACGATATACAGAGATCACAAAAAAAACAGCTTTCCTGATTTGTTCCCGGTGTACGGCGTTTATCAATTCGAATCTGCAGATAGTATTGTCCATAAAATCAACCCCCGAAATTACATCTCAGTATCACGGGCAGTATCAGTTCTTTTATCACATTTTTCAAAAGGTACACCGGTCTGGCGATTGAGAGATACATATCAGAATATTACTTATTAAGCACAAACAACGCAGGATTTTACAATGAACAACAAACTCTGGAATGAAGAACATCTTTACACAACACTAATAGATTCACAGATTACCCGAGTAGAACGTTTACGTACAGGAAATTCATCTGTTCTCATAAGTGAGTTTGGTGGACGTGTTGTCGGCCTATTTCCGTCAACAGATCTCCCGAATACGCTTTTTGTTCACCCTGATATTGTCAACCAGATTAAAAATCGTGATTGGTGCCTGGGGGGTGAACGACAGTGGATTGCACCACAGCAGGATTATTTTTTTACAAATCCGGAATCATTTGATGGATTTCTTGTGCAGGATTCTGTAGATCCGGGAACTTACAAAAAGGCAACTGACTTTGAGTATATCAAAAATTTTTCTATTTATAATTACATCACCCGCCAAACGATTGATAATTGCACATCAAGGCGAACATTCTCTCCGGTTCAAAAAGATCCTTTTGACAGTGGCATTGCATTTGCCGGTGTATCAATTTTTGATTCACTGCTGATTCCCGGATCTAGTAACCATTACAGTGCATGGTCAATTACAATGGTGGCAACATGTGGTACATCACGACCGGGAACAATCTTTTTTCCCTCACGTAATCCATCAAAAGTCACCCCCTACTTTTCCCCCCTGCCATCATCACGGTTTGCAACACATGTTGACTACGCCCGATTCCTTATCGACTCAAAAGATCCATTCAAATGTGCAACTGAACCTGATGGTACCGATTGGGAAAATCCGGTAAAAATTGTTTATTGTGCGCCATTTGACAAATCGGATATCTGGTATTGTGTAGTGAAAGTATCGCACGATCTTCCTAAAACGCAGGACGAGTGCGTCGATATTCCTGCAGGAGGCAGAGATGGCAAAAAAGGCGCGATTCAAGGTTACAACCACGGCTACGGAAGCACACTTCTATACGGTGAGATAGAGCTTCAATTTACAAAAGGCGATGCGACACATCCGAGCCATGGGAAACATGATCTGTTGAGTTACTGCGGCTCGAAGAATGAAATTTTCGAACTGCTGAAGGTTCTGCTTAGGACAGATGATGTGATGGTGTATTGATTTTGATTTTGTTGGTAGCAAAGAGTTAAGAACAATTGTGAGACGCGCGGTGGCACGTCTCATTACAATTTGATCCTGTCATTCGGCCCAATCAGGATAAATCTCCACTGCGAGCGGACCGTGGGATGTTTGACGAATTGAGAAATTCACCGTTTGTCCCTCATAGAGCAACTGATACCCTGGCTTGATAATATCCTTGTAGGAAAATTTCAGTACCGGTGAACCATCATCCGGTTCCAGGTATCCGGTCCCGATAATATCATTAAACAATCTGACTCTTCCACGCATACTACATTACCCTAACGTTGACACAATCGTTGAAGCATAGGGCGGTGTGATCACCCCTTTATCGGTAATAAACGCAGTAATCAGACTATTCGGTGTTACATCAAAGGCGGGATTAAACACCTTGACACCGGTTGGTGCAGTTTGTTTTCCGAAACCGCAGGTGATCTCCTCTGCATCACGTTCCTCGATCGGAATCTGTTCACCACATTCCATGGTAAGATCAAACGTCGAGAATGGAGCTGCTACATAAAACGGAATATTGTGCGCTTTTGCAAGTAACGCTACACCGTAGGTTCCGATTTTGTTTGCGGTATCACCGTTACGTGTAATACGATCAGCCCCGACTATCACCGCATCAATCTTTCCCTTTGCCATTACCGATGCTGCCATATTATCACAAATCAAAGTTACCGGAATCCCCGCATGCATCAGTTCAAATGTCGTGATTCGTGCGCCTTGAAGCAGCGGACGGGTCTCATCGGAATACACATGAAAAATGTGTCCCTTTTCAGCACCAATATAAACAGGAGCAAGCGCAGTTCCATATTCTGCAGTTGCAAGTCCCCCCGCATTACAGTGGGTCAAAATGGTCTTTTTATTTTTCAGCAGTTCAAAACCAGCCTCCCCGATCGCCCGCCCGGTTCTGCGGTCCTCCTCAAGAATCTCGACTGCTTCATCCAGAAGTTTTTCCCTGATAAGCCTGATATCATTGAGTGGGAGCATACTCTGCATCTTCTTTTTCATTCTGTTGATTGCCCATTGAAGATTTACTGCAGTTGGACGTGAACTATTAAGATAATCTGCATTCCTGATAAAAATTGCTTCAAACTGATCAATTGTTGTATTAGAAGCAACATCAGCAACCCCCAGACATGCACCAAACGCTCCGGCAATACCAATCGCAGGAGCCCCGCGAACCTTAAGCACCTTGATTGCATCATACATATCTTTTACTGTTTCAATAGTAAGATATTTCAGCTCATTGGGCAGCAGTGTCTGATCAATGATCTGTATTTTTCCGTTTACGTAATCAATTGTCTTTAAACGAGCCATTTCATGTATCCTTTCCCGGATTAAAAGCGGGTATAATATACTTCAATTTTTTGGGTGATAGAGAGAGGAAAAAGCTGATTTATTCCTATTCGATATCCCATTTGAAGTACAGTAACTTACAATTAACACATTGCGAAATTATAAAGTACGCTTCATCAAAAGTATAAGAATGTAATTGTCATTTCTTCACTAGTGTCATAAAATAGTTGTATACCTACTCTTTTAGAGGATCATTCAATGCATCTACGTAATACTTTTTATTGGAAAGCAATTGCGTTCTTAAGCATTACGTATATTGCTGCAGCTTCTTCTGAAACTGATTCCTCTTTAGTGTTTTCGGAATTGTCCCTCGCTGAACTTTTTAATATGCACGTAACAACAACATCCAAACAGGTAGAGAGACTATCAGATGCACCAGGAGTTATTTCTGTAGTAACCAATGATGAAATGGAGCGTTTCGGTGCAAGGACTTTAAAAGATGTGTTATTAAGGGTTCCAAGTCTTGCACCTGTTACTATTTATATGACTGATCGCAGTTCAGTTGCGGCTCGCGGAGATCAGCTTAATGCAGCAGCCTGCCATACACTTCTGCTAATTAATGGACGGCCTGTTCGTGAAGCGGAAGAAGGTGGGATCAAAAGCGAAATGTATGAATCATTTCCAGTAAGTGTAATCGACCATCTGGAAGTGATTCGCGGTCCTGGCTCTGTTCTTTACGGATCAAATGCATTTTCTGCGGTAATTAATGTAATTACAAAAAAGAACTTTGAAAATAAAACAAACCTTTTCCTGGCAGCCGGATATCCATCAGCATTACTGGGTACCGGATTTACTACATATCAACTTGGAGATATCAGTGTTGTTGCTGGTGCGAAGTATTTCAAAGAAAAAGAGTGGAAGCTTGACTATATCGGAAAAGATGGATATACCAGATATCCAGTTTCAATACCAAATACCGGTGTGGGCACATATCTTGAATTAAACTACAAGAATCTGAAAATAATGACTTCTTATAATGATTGGATACATTTTTACACAACCCAGAAACTGCTGATTGATTCTACATCCAATGGATACGGAAATGTTTTTTACCAAAAATGGTTCAATGACGTCGGTTATACGCAAAAGATTTCTGATTGGTGGAACTTGTCGTTTAATACCACATATACACAATCATGGCTGGAGACAAAAGCCGAACCAGCATTAGAAAGAAACTCTTTTGATTTAACAGGTGAATTGACAAACTTTTTCAACCCAATTGAAGATTTGAAAATTGTTTTTGGTATGCTGGGTAATCTGGTCAAAGGTGATCAGGTACTTACATCGAGCCTGGTATTGGATACATCCCGTTCAAGTGTTGCTATATACATTCAGGGCGATTACAGGCTTTTTCCTTCACTGAAATTAATTGCAGGCCTTCAGGGAAACGAAGTTCCGGGTTATGACTTTGATATCAATCCTCGTTTGGGCTATATCTGGTATCCTATGGAGAATGTTAATATTAAAGCATTATACAGTCAGGCATTCAGGGCTCCAACAATTCAGGAGCTGTATCTCCTGAACAGAGGAACACCAGATCTCGATCCGGAAAAAGTCAGTACTATCGACTTTGGTGTCAATATCCAGACGGATAATGCATCTATCGGTCTGAACAATTTTTACAGCAAAATCAGCAATACAATCATTCAAGTACCTACATCTCCAATCAGATATGTGAATAGTGATGAAAAGACAACGATAATCGGGGCTGAACTTGAAGGGAAATATTACATAACCAGAGAGTTATTACTGGTTGGTTCGGGACTTTATCAACAAAATACCAATGGCGATTCACTAGGCAATATGATGCCTGTTCCTGAAATCGAAGGTAAAATAGGACTAAGTTATTCCAGGAATGGCTTGATAGTAAGCGCTTTTAACATATACGAAGGCGACCTTGACAAAAGATATACATCAATCGGAAATCCAAACCCGGGTGAATACAATCTACTTAATGTAACTTTCTCCTATGATCTTAACTACTTTTTAACTCTTCAATCAATTGGCCAGTTTAAGATACGCATCGACTGCTACAATCTTCTTGATAAAGAGGTATGGCTGCCTGCAAGTGGAACAGTGAAGTATTGCTCACTACCGGTAATACAGGGAAGATCGATATTCATCGGAATTGATGCGTCTTTTTAAGCCAGTGAAGTCGGGTGAACCTTTAATAGGTGATGAATGAGATTGCAAAAGAATTGAGTGGATTAATGTTTAAGCAACTGCAGTGTATTCTATTCTAAAATTTAACCATTATCAACATTATAGAACCCAATCCCTGCTACCGGCAACTGATTATGGCTACACATCTTGCTCTCTGCTGATTTTATGAGTTGCATTTAGCTTTTAATGCAACTATTTTAGGGATATACCATATTTCAAAAAGGATAATGATGAGCGATACTATTCTTCTGACTAAAGAAAATCTTGATGAACTTAACGCCAAATTAGCGGAACTGATGGCTGAGAAACCTTTGGTTGTTGCACGCATTGAATTAGCACGCAGCCATGGAGATCTAAAGGAAAATGCTGATTATCATGCAGGAAGAGAACGTTTGGGATTTCTGGAGGGACAGCTTGCATACCTTCGGGATCGAATTGCAAGGGCACAAATCATCGACACATCCAACATGGTTGCCGATAAAGTGATTATGGGAACCAAGGTCAAGGTTCAGGATGATGATGGTGAAGTTGAAACACTTCATGTAGTTTCCGACATGGACGCCGGCACCACTGATGAAAAAGTATCTCTCAACTCCCCAATCGGCAAAGCACTTATCGGGAAAAAAGTTGGTGATGATGTTTCGATTAAAATTCCCCGGGGCACGCTGCATTACAGGATTCTTGAGATTTCATTCTGATTGATTGATACACCATTTTTTATTACAGATACCGTCCTGCTGGATACCTATGAAATTCATATGGTTATTGCGGTTTGACGGTATCACCTGACAATAACCAGTTTATCTTTGACAAGTATCTTTCCATTTTTGTCAAATATTGCATACATATAGAGGCCGGAAGCAACAAGTTCACCTTTCATATTACGGGTGTCCCACAACCACTGTGGAATGCTTTGTGAATTTCCGGTTTCAAAGTGTATAAGACCAATTTTTTGTTTTGTATCAAGTATCACATTTGCATTCATATCATATATCCTTATGGCAATATCATTTACACCTCTTTTTAGAGTATGAAGATTTTTGAACCATATACCACAAGGTCCGCCGGTACTGCAATGTCGTGGATCTTTTCCCGGTTTGTAAGGATTTGGAAATGTATAAAACCCCATATTGGATGTCAAAAAATACCATGAGAAATAACCAAATGATTCAGCGGTATCACGCGGGAGATTGTCTGCTGCATTATAGGAATACTTTTTATTAAATCCCGCAAATGTACATCTGATACTGTCGTTACTGAAATACTTCTCTGATGGTTGCAGGATTATACTGGTACTGTCTGCAGAATATTGTATTGATGTAAAGCTTCCAGGTTTTGTTGAATACACCGACTGTATGGATATGCTTCTATTGCCACTCAGTAAACTTGTATCAAATGAACCGGCCCACACCGGTTCACTGAATGTAAGAACCACCTGAGGAGATATGGATTTTGAGACACTGCCATTCAAAGGTGCTGCACTCAACAGCCTGATATTCTTAACGTTGTACTGCCATTGTACATCATCTTCATTTGACAGGGAATCATAATCCGCAGCCGGAATACCGTTTCTGTTTTTATCAATAGAATAACCACTTGTATTCCTGACCGAAACACTTTTATACAGACACGTTACAGAATCGTTATAAAAAAGATTTCGGGATAAGCGGAATGTTACACTGTTCGTGCCGTTATATATTGAATCAAAAGTAAGCTGTTGACCGTCATTGTACCGGGAGCGTACTATCAATGTTTTATTGTCAACCTTTGACGTATCAACGGTACGGGCATAGATCGGCGCTGAAAAGGTTAATGTAATTTCCGGTTTTTTCGAAACGATCTGTGAATCCCCCACATCCGGTGTGATGCCAATAAGTGTGAAATTTACACTGTCAATTTTCATGTGCAGTGTTGTATCAGCAATCACCGACCTGCGATAGAGTCTTTGTATGTCAAGCATATTTGGTCCTGATGGCGTTACGGCTTTATCTTTTAACGTACTGGTTATGTTCAATGCAATTGAGTCAGTCGCTATAAAAAGCCCTGATGGCGGTGTGAATCCATAGGTACTGCTTGACATAGTATATTCAGGAACAAGGCGCAGTTTTGTATAGTTCTGTACCCATATGTGGTTCAATGGTATCGGAACGAGATTTTTCTGTTTTACAGAATCATAAACGCTGTAGACTGTAATTGCAGTAAGCGCAGATACTGAATCCATTGGCTCAGAAAATGATATTTGTATTGCAGCATGGGGAGGAAATGGTTTTCCGTTCATTGTCATTTTTTTGCCAAGCGCCCAATATGGCCTGTCTGCAATATAATCAGGTTCTACAGATACTATTACCGGCAGATCATTATACTCAAATCGCACTGGAATCAGTATCGTATCATGAGCCGGATCATCCGTTGTTATTATTACAGTATCATACTCAACGCTGTCACCACTTAACTGATAAGCCGAAAATTCAAGTACAAGACTTTCTGCAACCATTGGTTTTAATGCTGCTATAGTAGTAAATGCATCAGTTAGACGTACCGTATCCTTTAGTAAAATTGCTGTCAGCCATTTATTTTTTGCATTTCCAAATGAGCATCCTGTAATGTACATGGTATCATTTCCAGTGTTGAGAAGTGGAATGACAACAGTATCCCCAACCGTACTTTTATCAATCAGTGAGACCCCTTTTAGCAAGGTATCCAGTGCACGACGATACAGTGGATTTTTTAAAGTATCCGTCTCGAACCATGGCATTTTTACATACACTATAGTACTATCAGTTCTTCCATATTTATCAACTACAAAAAATCTAATTATTGAATCCCCTGCCAGAGGAATAAAAGTAAACGGATTCACTGCCGACACACTGACAGTAGACTGGTTACTTGACTTCGTAGACATTGTGCAGTGAAGTGTATCCCAGAAGTCAAGATTCCTGTCATCAACATGCATCCTGAACGTGATGGGTAAACCTGCTTTTATTCTGATAGTGTCATTATGTCTTGCACTTTTTCCCATGTATGCTATCGAATCAATCACCGGCTTATGATTGATGACAAGTGATAATCTGTATCCATATGATGTATCAGGATCGGATACATCAACAAGATACTTCGCTGTATCTACGGGAGTAACAGATCTGCATAGCAGACGATAGACACCACTTGTTTGTGTTGAATCTATTGTTTGATAGATTATGCCGTTTTGTCGCTTTATTTTCCCATAGACTGCAGATGCATCATTTGTGTCAGATACTGAATAATTAATATATACAGTATCCTCTTCCTGTAACGTCAGCAACCTGTCACTGTTAATCATGATAGTATCGTTTTTACCGGACTGTTTGATTTTACTAGTGATTCGTGGAAGTGAATTACGACTGACCAGATTAATTGAGCGGCTCTGAGCATTCCATCCCTGAAAATCCCTTACGTTAATCTGGCAACTGACAACCGTATCATAAGGTAACGGCAATAGTGTCAATGGCGAAACACTTCGTTCAAGTCCGTTGCTTGTATATGATAACTGTTCGCCTGATGCAGGCCATGTGGCACTGTAGCTAACCATATCCCCATTATCCTGATCCCTGATTCTCATGAATGGATAGACTGTGTCAAGTCTTGACAAAACAGTGTATGTTGTTCCGAATGTAACACCATTTCGTATGCTGCCTCTTATTCCAATAGAGTCAAGTGCTACAAGTACCGGTTTCACATTCCACGGAACAGTAACTGAAGTCACAACCGGTGTTGTAATAGAGTCATAAGTGCTTCCCGTTTTCCTGTTGATTTTTACTCTGTACTGATAATACCTGCATGTGGTTTTGAGTGATTCAAGCAGCGGCATATCAGAGAACGAGTTCCATTGGGCATTCTTACACTGTTCAATGGTACACCCCATTCTGATCGAATCCTCAACGTACCATGAACTTTCACTGGAGATCAGTATTTCGGATGGGTAAAACCGGATAGAATCCCCATCACTAACATTCAATGATTCAACCGGGGATGTCCAATAGCCACTTTTATAACGAACGCCCCGATACGCAAGCACAGAACCCTTGCAACGGTTACCGTGTTTCCAGACAGCGCCGATTGTCCCGGATGTGTCAATGGTGCAATTGATTATTGCACTATAAATATCAGATATATTAACATTCGATAACGGATCTGAATTGCTGATTGTATCTCCAACACCTAATGATCCGTTAATCAATGGATACCGGATTCCCTCAATGCCGCTGATACCGTTACCATCAATGTCACCTTTACACATTACATATACATAGTTCTTAGACGATGATGCTGCACAGAAACGCATAGTTCCATTTGCAATAATTTCTGTGTTTGTATCTAACGCACCACCATCCAATCCAATCCTGCTGAGATAAAGTGCGTTTACATCCCAGAAAAACACAGCAAACTTCTGAGCGCTATATGGTGCCACACCGGCAACATTATTGTAATAGAAAGTTGAATTCCCGATAGTCTGGTCTATTGAATCGTTGGCAATAAGGGTAGTTAAAGCCCGGTTTAAAAAGGTATAGTGAAGTTTTTTTACACCATACGGTGAACCACGATCCCAGCATGCAAGAATAGTTCCGCTACCATCAAAGGAAATCGTACTTGTCATCAAAGAATTTCCCGTCGATCCAGAATCTGTTGCAACAGTTGTTTCACTTATTTTTGTTATGAAATCTCCCGAAGAATATACTTTACAGACCTTCATTAAAGACACATCGTTGCTATACATAATAAGAAATGTATCATTATCCATGGCACATTGACTTGAAAACAACAAATTTTTATTACCTGCGGAGTCAATATCGAGTGATACTTTGCCATTATGTGCCTGTAAATAGTTTTTGTTCGAGGAACCTTTACGTATATATGATACAAGATAACCGCTCTTCCCGCTGTCAACATGAAAAAAAGTTTCCTGCGAAAACGACGCATTACAGAACTTCACCCAGTTACTTCCCTGAGTCTGTAAACTACTCTGATTGATTGTAAATTTGCGATAATATACGCCATCACTTACTGTATCAGCAGTAAAGATTATCATCGTATCACGTTTATGAATTATGTCAGACGCGACTGCGGAGCCAGATATATCAGGAATGGAATCACCGAATATCTTTACATCCCTGAATTCTTTTATAGCAAGAGTAATTCCGTTATCATTGACAACTCCAGAATCTGAAACGCCATCACCCAATACAGTAAATTGTGTCCGGGAACTTGATCCGGCATTGCTGTTAAAAACGCCTGTTAACGCAATAAGTATTACGATATACAGTTTTAACTTCATTGTATTTAAGTGTCTCATGACTTGTTCCGGATAAATGCCTGCTGCGAAATATCATCATTGAAATTTTGTTCGACAATATGATTTTTCCGTTTCCACTCAATCAGACGTTTTTCCTTTACGATTTCTACAGCTTTACGCTTCTGTGTTGCGATAACCAGTTCTTTCTGTATCCTGAAAGCTTCAGCTTTTAGATCATCAACCTGTCTTATTGCGTCAGTCAATTTTTTCTTCAGTGCATAGCGATAGGTTATTGAATAGCGAAGCATAACCGGATCAAGATGTTCCCTGCGTGATGTTTTTTCATTTTCCTGAAAGGCCTTTAATCCATCATGCAGTTCATTTACCAGTTTTTGGGCACTTAGTATCTGATTATTTTTTTCAGCAAGTGCAAGCTTGATCTTCTCCTCTTTTTTTTTCCTCAGATCAAGCAACACCTCGAGTCTGAACCTGAATCTGTTCATTTACTTTATCCCGATGACTTTTAATATTTCCTTAACTTTTGCGTTGCTTGATTCCATAGTTGATTTTTCATTCCGATCCTGTCGCAGGAAGCTGATAAGGGAATCGTTTATTTTAATTGATTTGTCTACCCGATCGCTTGATCCGGGCGCGTATGCTCCAATCTGGATCAGATCCTCGTTTTCCCGGTATGCAGCCATATAATCCTTGACATACCCAGACATTTTTTTATGATCATCCTTAATGACATCAGACATGCAACGTGATATGCTTTCCAGTACATCAATAGCAGGAAAGTGATTCCTGTGGGCGAGTTTTCTTGACAATACAATATGTCCGTCCAGTATACTCCTCGCTGCATCGGCAATCGGTTCATCCATATCATCACCATCAACAAGCACGGTGAAAAGACCTGTAATCGCACCCTGTTCTGAAGTACCTGCGCGTTCAAGAAATTTCGGCAGCATTGAAAATACTGATGGAGTATACCCTTTTGTCGCCGGCGGCTCCCCTATCGCAAGACCTATTTCTCGCTGTGCCTGGGCAAGACGTGTTACAGAATCGACAAGAAACAAAACATCTTTCCCAAGATCCCTGAAAAATTCAGCAATCGCAGCAGCAACCATTGCACCCTTCAAGCGTATTAATGCCGGTTGATCGGATGTTGCAACGACAAGGACAGAACGTTTCAGTCCCTCCTCACCAAGATCCCGTTCAATAAACTCGCGAACTTCTCTTCCCCGTTCACCGATAAGGGCTATGACGTTAATATCCGATTTACAATTTTTGGCCATCATGCCAAGAAGCACACTTTTGCCGACGCCGCTTCCTGCAAATATTCCCATTCGCTGCCCTTTCCCTATTGTAATCAGGGAATCTATTGCACGAATACCTGTCTGAAAAGGTTCTGAAATTCTTTTTCTCAGAAGAGGGTTTGGTATTGCAGAGAACACAGATCTGTACTTGTCAACATTGACCGGCCCCTTATTATCAAGTGGATTTCCAAGTCCATCAAGTACTCTTCCAGTCAATCCGTGACCAATTCCTATCATCAGTGGTTTTTTTGTACCAATAACATTTAGTCCGGGATGAATTCCCTCAATAGATCCAAGCGGCATTAGTAATGTACGATCCTGACGGAACCCGACCACTTCTGCGCGGCCAGTAACAATGCCACCTTTTTCAAGCAAACAGACATCCCCGACCGACGCCGCCGGACCGGTTGACTCAATAAGTAAACCTATTACTTCAGTAATTTTCCCATAAACCTGTATGGGTTCTGATGATGTTATCGCCTGAACATAGGGTTGAAATCTAAGTTCTGCATTCATAGGTAGTGTCTTCATTCAGGCCCGGTTTATGTAATGAAATTATTAATTGGTACTGATATGCATCTGTACCGTGTTGCATTGATATCTATCAGGAATCCTGAACATTTTCAGATTGCTGCGGTGCACTGATATTTTCCCATATTTTTTCAACAAGACTTTCAAGTTCTTTAAACTGAACTCCGAGACGCGCATCAACCGTTCCTGAGTTCGATTCAATAATGCACCCACCCTGCGTAATACGATCATCATTCTCGATTACAATCTCTTTCACCCGTTCCGTAACCGGAAGCCAGAAGTCTTTTCTTCCTGATACTATTTCAAAATCCGTTGGAGCAACCCGTACAATAAGTCGTTCTTTGTCCCCTATATAATAAATTGCCTTTTTTATAACCGAAAGGACATATTCCCTGTTAGTTTTTACTTCAGCATTAATTACCTTTTTAGCAATCTCAAAAACGAGCTTCAAAAGTATGTGATCAATATTTTCAAATTGTTCACGACGTGATTTCTCGAATGTTTCGATGAACGCTGTCACTTTTTCCTGCAATGCAGTGATCTGCTTTTCATATTTTGCTGTGGTCTCATCACTGCCTTTCTTTACTCCAAGTGCAAAACCTTCATTACGTCCTTTTACAAACGCATCTTTTTCCGCCGATGCAGCTTTGTCTTCAAGCTGTTTTAATTTTAACTGAAGATCATTCACTTTCTTTTCTAGTTCAAGAATAATTGTATCATCTTCACTCAAATGACGTGTTTTAACACCGGGTGTTTCGAATTCTGTCAATTGAGGAGCATGGAGCTGATAACTTCGGGCCTCATCCTCCTTTTTCTTCAGAATTTTTCGCAATCCCACATGTGCCGGATCTTTCGACTTCATCATATGATCAATCAATGATGAAACATTCTCCGGTGATAATGGTGAATTTTCCATTAATCATACACTCCCGTTTTATACAACAATGTCTTCTTCACCACCGCGTCCACTGATAATGATCTCGCCATCCTCTTCAAGACGCCTTATTACGTCAACAATACGCTGCTGTACCTCTTCAACATCTTTCAGGCGTATCGGGCCCATATAATCCATATCTTCTTTAATCATTTCCGCAGCACGTGACGACATATTTCTGAAGAACTTGACCTGCAACTCCTCGGATGCACCCTTGAGCGCCATCGAAAGTTCCTTCGTGTCAACTTCTTTAAGTACCCGTTGCATCGAACGGTCATCAAGCAGAAGAACATCTTCAAAGACAAACATGAGATTCTTGATTTCTGTAGCGAGTTCAGGATTTTCACGTTCGAGATTACCAAGAATATTTTTCTCTGCCCCTCTGTCAACGTTATTAAGCAACTCTGCAACAGCCTTTACACCACCGATTTCGGAGACATCGCCACCAAAAAGTGATTTGATCTGACTGACAAGTACTTCCTCAACCTGATCGAGTGTTTCCGGTGAAATGCTTTCCATTGTGGCAATTCTTGTCGCGACGTCAACTTGCAGTTCCTGCGGTAATGCCGAAATGATCGGAGCTGCATTTTTTGCTTCCATATGCGCAAGCAGCAGCGCAATTGTCTGCGGATGTTCTTTTTGTATGAAGTTAACAATCTGTTTTGGATCTATGTTTTCAAGAAGGTTAAATCCTGTAGTTCTGATAGTCTGCTGGACTTTCTCAAGAATTTCCTTTGCTTTACGCGGACCAAGTGCTGACTCAAGAATCTCCCGTGCATAATCAATACCGCCCTGTGTGACATACTGATGAGCCATTGCCAGATTATGAAACTCTTCAAGAACCGCTTCACGTATTTCAGGTGAGACATTGTCAAGTTTTGCAATTTCTGTTGACAAACGTTCTACTTCCAGTTCACTGAGATTTTTAAAAATCTGTGATGATGCATCAGAACCAAGTGCTACCATTACAATCGCGGCTTTAGTTGGTCCGGGGATAGCAGACGTATCAGGGGCTGTTTTTTTAGCACCTTTTTGGTCGTAGCTTTCCCGGAAAAAGCCGGTTTTACTGCCTTCGCGTTCTGCGTTCACGTTTTCATATCCTTAGAAAATTATGACATACTTACCTGCATTGCCAAATACAATCTAAGTAATTATATACATTAGATTTACGTATTTCAAGACTTTCTTTTGGATTATTTCTTTTTACGTTTGCTCGCAACCGGTTCATCCAGCCATTGACGGATTATCGATGCAATATTGACAGGTTCTTCACGGGTAAGCATTTCAACCCGCTCGAGAATTTCAGAGCTTTTGCGCATTTCTTCAGGAATGACTTCCTCAACAGGCTCTTCAATTCCAAACTGTTCAAACGCCGGCACTGGTGGATTCATGGCTTTTGCGACAGTATTAGCAAGATACCAGAGGAATGCGATAAAACCAATTCCGATAAATGCGATAAGACCATACTTTATCCAATCCATGATCTGGCGATCACGTTCAGATTTTTTCATTTGCAATAATTCATTTCGTGCATATTCATTATCAAATTTAACAGCGGACACGACGATCTGATCTCCTCGTGTCAAGTCGTACCCCACCGCATTCTTGACAATATCCTCAATATTCTGTATCTCTTCATTGGTACGTGCAACATACTCTGTCGTCTTGCCATCCTTTGATGATTCATAGCGGCCATCAACAGCTACCGAGATGGTCAACCGTTTGACATTGCCTACTTCCTGAACAATATGTGCTACTGTTTTATCAATTTCATAGTTGGTCAGTGACCGTTCCTTCTGATTATCTCCATCAGGGGCATTTTTCACGTTTTCATCAATGCGCTCCTCAGATCTGACCACTTTACTTTCAGGATCATACTTCTCCATATTTTTTTCAACCTTGTCAAAATCCAGATCGCAGGCAATTTTGACAAATGCTTTTGACGGGCCAAGGACATTGGTCAGGAACTGGTTGGCTTTATTCTCAAGATACTTTTCTACGTTTTGCTGAAGCTCCATGTTATGCGAACTGATCATTGCCGTATTATTCTCCCCAAATGGGCTTGTCAGCAATTTTCCTTCGAAGTCAATAACAGAGATATTCTCAGGCTTGAGCCCGTCAACACTTGATGAAATAAGGTAGGTGATACCCCGGATCTGATCTTTTGACAATTGCTGGCCCGTGGAGTACTTTACAACAACAGACGCCTTGGCGTCCTTTTGATTGTCAAGAAATATTGTCGGTTCCGGTACTACAATATGAACCCGTGCACTTTTTACTTCATCAAGACCTTCAATAGTGCGCTGAATTTCTCCTTCAAGTGCACGTCGGGCATTAAGCTTCTGAACATAATCAGTCATGCCAAAATTTGTCTTGTCAAACAATTCATACCCGAGTCCGTGCTTACGTGGAAGTCCCTCACGGGCAAGTGCCATTCTTACTTCGTAAAGTACTTTGGCATCCACCAGAATTGATGTTCCGTTATTGTCGAGTTTATACTTGTAATTGGATTTCTGAAGCTGCTCTGTAATCGTCGCGGCTTCATCAAGTCCAAGATTTGAATACAACACCTTAAAACCGGTCTCTTTTTTTACACCATTCTGTGACCATATAATGAGTCCGCTGAGAGCAAGTATGGTAAATACCAGCAGTGATGCTGTTACAATTTTCTGCTGTAACGATAATTTTTGCCAAACGGCAGCAATTTGAGCAATAAGCTGCTTGAAAAACTCTGACATGATTACTCCCCGCGATTACTCTATTATCAATTTACAAACGGATCCTCATAATTTCCTGATAGGCTTCCATAACCTTGTTGCGAAGCTCCATCATCATGTTGAACGCAGTGTTTGCCTGCTCAACCGATGTCATAACCTGATGCACATCTGTTATTTCTCCAGCCACCATTTTCTTTATCGAAGTACCGGCTTTTTCCTGCATCTCATTTACATCGTTAATATATTTACTTAATGTCTCCTTGAATGAAGCACCATCCTGAGGTGCAGTTGTGCTTTTTGGTTTGTTTACAAACCCGGACTCACCAACGGGACCGATTGCATTTATTTCATTCATAAAAACCATCCTGTATATTTTTCAGTGTACCATGCTCACACATAGGTGTCAAATAATCTTCCAAGAATTTTCATTTCGCCCCTGGGAACAGCCTGATTAAATGATACGGACTTATTAAACATTGCTTTTTTCTCGTTAATAAGCTGCGTAATATCAGGACGCTGTTCTTTATTGACTTTTGATGCCGGTTGTTTTGCACTTGCCATGTTTGCATTGCGGACACGTGCTTCTTCTGTCAATTTCAGGAATTTATTCCAGGATGCATTCTGGGTTGTTGTCTGTATAGTATTCATTATATGTCAACCCCTGATTATATCTGTAAACCCTGCATCAACATGGCTTTTGTTGCATTGAATGCTGTAACATTTGCTTCATACGCCCTTGTTGCAGCAATCATATCGGTCATTTCTTCGATAACATTAATATTCGGCATAGCAACATACCCTTTTTCATCAGCGTCGGGATGAGCCGGATCGTACACCATGCGCGGTGGACGCGAGTCCTCCCTGATCTCTGAAACATTGACACCGCTCCCGAAAAAACGTTCATCGCGTGGAAAATTTTCAGGAGGAATCGGCAAATGATTTCCGTTTGTTGTCGATCCTTCGAGAGCTACATTCTTATTAAGTAAACGCACATCCCGTCTGTCACTATCAGCCGTAAAGACAACAAACTGACGTTTGTACGGTCCGCCATCATCGGTACGGGTAGTCTCGGCATTTGCAAGATTTGCTGATATCGCATTCTGCCTGATTCGCTGCGCACGCATTCCCGAAGCACTGATTCCAAGCCCTGAAAATATTCCTGATAATGGCATATGTTAATCCTTAGTTATTGTAGCGATCTGCCCTGAATGGCAGAATTCATTTTCTTGAAAATTCCCTGTGTATATTTCACAACATAATTGAATGCAATCTGATTCTCTGCAAGTTTTGCCATCTCCGTATCAATATCGACGTTGTTTACTCCTGATGCCAGTGTCGGGTCGACAGGATGATAGGCTTTTGCGTTTACATTCTCAATGTCAAGCCGTCCAAGCGGAATATGCCTGCTGTCTGTCCGGCTTCCCTTCAATCTCATTCTATCAAGTGCGCCACGCAACTCATCCTCGAATGAGACTTCAACCCGGCGATACCCCGGTGTTGTTGCATTAGCAATGTTATTCGCTATCGCTCTGTTTCGCAGCATGGCACTATCAAGCGACTTACTGAGCATTGGAAGATTGGTTTTGTTAAACAACATCTCGTTAATCATATTAGCCATACAAATTCCTGTCTGGAATTATTCCACAATAGACCCATCCTATACTACGCAATCATCATGCCACAGAATCATTCTATAAAACATATACTGGTTATCATCATTATTGCCAACCCGGCAAATCACTTGCAGTATATCAAACGACAAGTTAATGTTATTTATCAATCTGTTATGTATGTTACACCATTAAATCTGTGTTACTGTCATAAAATCTGCAATACTTTTTACTGAACTACAGAAGCCTGACAACGCTGTTTAATTTAAGCTGCCGGTAAAATTTGCCATCACAC
Source organism: Fibrobacterota bacterium (assembly GCA_023459055.1). GTDB lineage: Bacteria > Fibrobacterota > Chitinivibrionia > Chitinivibrionales > Chitinispirillaceae > JAAZBG01. The sequence continues at coordinate 30,313 of JAEWVR010000030.1, read as the reverse complement.
GGCAGATTTTTCCATCTAATAACCACTAGTGGTATGCCCGGATTACACTTGATTTCACTATGTAACAATTGCAGGTTTTATGACGTTCTTTAGATTACTATACCATTTACTAAACCATGCATATGGAGGATTCTTATGAAAAGACTTTTTTGTTTCACAGTTACCACACTTCTCGCAATATCCTGCGTTGTTAGGGCTCAGAATAATTCATCAAAGCCGCTTACCGGTAATGATGACAACCTAATACAAATTGCAATACTCCTTGATGCATCAAACAGTATGGATGGACTGATTGATCAGGCAAAGAGTCAGCTATGGAAAATTGTCAATGAATTCGCGCTTGCCAAACGTGATGGTAAAACGCCACGGCTTGAAGTTGCTTTTTTTGAGTATGGTAAAAGTACGCTGCCATCATTAAGCGGCTATATCCGTCAGATTGTACCATTGTCAACCGATCTTGATAAAATATCTGATGAGCTTTTCAAGCTTACAACAAACGGCGGTGATGAATATTGCGGCAGAGTAATTGATGATGCCACAGAGGAATTAACCTGGAATCCATCAAACAGAGTGATGAAAGCAATTTTTATAGCAGGAAATGAGGAGTTCACACAAGGAAATGTTGACTACAGAAAAGCATGCAAAAACGCTATCACAAAGGGTATTTCGATTAATACTATTTTTTGCGGTAATGCCAGTGAGGGTATCGCGACAAAGTGGAAAGATGGTGCAGATCTTGCAGATGGAGCATATATGAGTATTGATCAGAATCAGGTAATTGTTGACATAAAGGCACCTCAGGATTCCCTGATTGCAGCACTCGGTTCAAAACTCAATGAAACCTATATCGGTTACGGTAGTGCCGGAGTCAAAAGAAAAAGCATGCAGGCAGAACAGGATATGAATGCTATGTCAAAATCACGTTCAGTAATGGTTCAGCGTTCGGTTGCAAAAGTGTCAAAAAGCTATTCAAATGCAGAATGGGATCTTGTTGATGCCAAAAAAGAGAATAAATTAGATTTATCAAAGGTAAATGCTGAGGAACTTCCGGCGGAGATGCAAAGTATGGCACCTGCAGAACGGGAATCTTTTGTTACCGCAAAAGCCAAAGAACGGGACAAATTACAAACTCAGATCAGTAAACTAAATGAAGAGCGCCGTAAATATGTTGCAGCACAACAGAAAACATCAGGTGATAATACTCTTGATAAAGCTATTATTTCAACGGTAAGAAAACATGCATCAGCAAAAGGGTACATTTTCAAGTAGTTGCGATACGTTAACTATTGCATACATTTTTAATAAAGGATTCTGTTATGAGAAAATCAGTACATACAATCATGCTTGTCATTACAGGAGTCTTACTCCTGTTCGGTGGTGCCTGGGGTGATGGCCTTATTGTGGTACCGCCGCCTCCCAATTCAGGTACAAGCCCCTACCCGCTTCAGGTGAAATATCATCACGTGTCAACATCAATTGTCAGTATGATCGCGACAACAAATGTTGATCAGGAGTTTTACAACCCGACAGGACGTCGTCTTGAAGGTTACTACATATTCCCCATTCCTGAAAATGCTATTATTGACAAATTCAGCATGTTTATTGATGGCAAAGAGACTGAAGCAGAACTGCTTGACGCGACAAAAGCACGCAAAGTATACGAGGATATCGTCCGTAAACTGATCGATCCGGCTCTGCTTGAGTATTACGGGAAAGGTATGTTCAAGGCACGTATCTTCCCTATCGAACCAAACAGTACAAAGCGGGTGAAAATTTCCTATAGGGAAACTCTTGAAAAAAACAATGGAACCGTAGGATATACATACCCGCTCAATACCGAAAAATTTTCATCATCGGTGCTTGATGAAGCCAGTGTTGAAGTATCAATCACTACTGCAACATCACTGAAAAATGTGTATTGCCCGAGCCATGATGCAGCAGTAAAGCGCAAAAGCGACAAAGAAGCATCAATAGTTTACAAAACTAAAAACAGCAAACCGGACCGGGATTTTACTGTATTCTTTACCGAAAATGAGTCATCATTAGGAGTATCACTGATAACGACAAAAGTCAGAAATGATGATGGATTCTTTTTCCTTAATATCAGCCCTGATTACGATATCGCCAGAAGTAATGTCGAACCTAAGGACATCGCTTTTGTTATTGACGTAAGCGGAAGTATGGCCGGTAAAAAACTGGAGCAGGCAAAAGCTGCCTTACGGTTTTGTGTTGCAAATCTTAATACTAATGATCGTTTTGAGATTATCCGTTTCTCCACTGATGCAGATGCGCTGTTCGGTAAACTTACAAAAGCAGATAAGGCCGGCAGAGACAAAGCTACGGGGTACATTGACAATCTTAAAGCAATAGGCGGCACCAATATCAACGAGGCACTTCAGCTCGCATTCAAGGTCAAATCAGCCGATAGTCGCCCCTATATGATTCTTTTCATTACTGACGGCAAACCGACAATCGGTAAAACCGGTGAGGATGATCTTGTCGCAATGATAAAGAACACCAATATTGCCGCAACCCGCATTTTTACTTTCGGTATCGGTGATGAAATCAACACACATCTTCTTGACAAATTTACAGAAATCACCAATGCGTTTCGTACCTATGTCACACCCGATGAGGACATCGAAGTAAAAGTATCTGATATCTATACAAAAATCCAGTCTCCAGTCTTTACCGATCTCACCATTGATTTTGGAAACGCTATCACTGCAAAGCTTATGTACCCTAAAAAGCTTCCGGATCTTTTCCATGGTTCATCAATAACGGTGCTGGGTAAATACCGTGGAAACGGCAGCACCAAAATCAAACTGAGCGGAAGAGTGCACGGAGTACAAAAAGCACTTGAATATGCTGTAACATTTCCGGAGTCTGAGTCAGGGAATTCATTTATTGCCCCGTTATGGGCAGCACGCCGTATCGGTTATCTACTCGACCAGATACGACTTAATGGTTCAGACAGGGAACTTGTTGACGAAGTAACACAACTGGCAAAAACGTATGGCATAATCACCCCTTACACAAGTTACCTTATCGTCGAGGATGATGACAGACTGGTGCAGAACAACCGTATGGCTGATGAATCAAGGGCGTTTGGCCCTTCACTACGGAGAAAATCGGGTACATTTGTCGAGGAAAAACGGCTCGAATTTGAATCCATGAAATTAAAAAGCGGAGCACCGAGTGCACGGGCAAGTTCAGAACTCCAGGCGCTTAACCAATCTGTCAATACAGACCAGATTAAGGAAAAGCAGTCACGGCTTGAGTATAAAGACGACAAAGGTGTTTCCCGGAATATTACCAGTCAGGTTAAAATGGTTCAGGGGCGCGCGTTTTATAATAACGGTGATTTCTGGACAGATATTGAACTGCAAAAGCAACAACAGCATGGTAACAAAAAGAGAATTCAGTATGCAAGTACAGAATACTTTAATCTCATCAATCAATACCCGGAGTCATCACAGTATCTTGCACTTGGAAGGAATGTCCAGTTTATAATGCACAGGCAGATGTATGAGATTTACGAATAATTTGCATGTGATTTGTGATCTGTAAATTCGGGAGATTGTGGCATTCGCGAAGAGGCCTCATCTCCCGGCCTCCTCTCCATTAAAGTATGGAGATGAGGAGTTTGAGATGGTTAATTGGACATATTGCTTTTGAAAATTGTCTGAACCTTGATTTATATGATTAGCATGATTATTCCGGAGTAAATACTTTATTGAACATTTACATTCGTTAAATTGTCCATTAGTAATATAGTCGTCGGATGGAGTCGAGGTTACATACTCTCATGATGTATTCTGTTGCTATAGTAAAGCAGGAAACTTCTCTCAAGCGCTGAAAGCGCGAAATACACCAGCCCGGGCTGCAGGCCCGGTATATACGAACCAATAATTTTTCCCAAGCCCTGTAAGGGCGCAATACATGTTGTACAGTCACTTGCAGTAAATTGTCCGAACTGTGATATTCAAGCAATAATGTCAGTTTTCCATTAACCATCTCAAATACTTACGCTTTAGGTTTTTGAAATGGACTGAGAGTACCTATATATTGCCCGCTGCATTTGACAGGGTATAATTAACACATTCCGGACAGCAGTGCGTGAATTCCAACTGTTTTGAGTAATGGTTCAGACAATTTATATTGATGCAGTATTGAATCTCTGTGATTAATCACCGTTCTTGACAGAAACAGTGCCGTTTAACTACTTTATTAGTGCAACAGTAAATACAGTTATATGAAGAAATATTCTTATTTTACAGACTATTAGCCACATTTATTAGAACTGTGAAAAATGCAGTCTGTTTAAAGTTGTATTAATGAATGGATTAACGAATGAAATCACTACTCATACTATTTTTCCTGCTGCTGAGTTTCGGGTGTACAAACAGGTATATTAACAAAGCATACGTAACAACGGATTCAGACATAAGAACTCTGTCATTCTACCCTGTGTCGAAAAATAATATTCATATTAAAGACTCAACCGTACTTGACTTCATTATGAACGATTTCGGCGTTTCTAAAGAGAGAGCAGTTGTAATTCTGGATTCCTTAATAAACACGTATATTTCAAGCTCACTCGTTTTGTATACTGATAATGTCATTATTTCTCCCTGTAAAATCAACGCAAACTCATTCTCAGCAACAATCGATAGCACAAAAATATCGGTTAACGATTTCCAAAAATTAAAACAGCTCGATATTAGTTTACCAAACAAGAACACACAATCATCATTGGAGTGTCCGGCAGACCTTGTGCTTATTATTCAGAACATGGAATTGGATATTAACCAAGAAGTAAAATTGAACAAATCAGGATCACCTTATTCTGTAGAAAACTACTATGCATTTGTGGCAAAAAACATTGCATTCGTGATCTGGGATTACAAAAAGAATTGTATCGTTTGTTCAGGAAAAGTCAATTCGAGTGCTACTGCATTTCGCCAGAACCAGGCAATAATTGATTCAACGATGAATACAGAGCTCCGTATGCTCGACAATATGCATGTTTTTTGGCCATATATGATAAGAACTATCGGAGCTAAAATTGCTAATACAACTCCATTCTCAAAGCATGCAATTGATTCACTAATAAATGAAGATCAATGGCGTACAATGAAAAAAGTCAAACTTTTTCATCCGCAAAGAGATTCCGCAATTATCGCTGGAAAATTGGAAACGATATACCCACTGGTAACTAAATCTATTGACAATATTACCACATTGGGTAACAGAGATAGTGTCAGGCTTAAACTAAATATTTCACCTAATGGGACTATTGCCTGGGCTGGTTTACTGGATTCCATTGAAATCGATTCTGCAGCGAGGGTTAAGTTAAATAAAGATATTTCTGTGAAGATTTGCGATTCGATTACAGATTCTTATATTGTTACATCTGCAATACTAATAATTAGAAGGCAAAACACAAAAGACCGCGTTCATATTGAATCCATAAATAATGTGGAAGGAAGATCAAGAGCAAGTATTGAGCAGATAGTCATCAATAAATGCGCAGGAAGTCTTCGTAATGCGTATAATAGGAGATTAAGAGATGGTATGAATATGGAAGGAAAAATCACTACTAAATTTGCCATTGACGATAATGGCAAGGTTTTTTACTCCACAATAGTATCCTCGACAATGAATCATCCGAATTTTGAAAAGGAAATTATGACCTTAATAAAATCATGGAAATTTGATAGAATTTATAATCCAGGTGATGTAACTGAAGCTGTCTATCCTTTTATCTTTACACGATAACAGCATTGTTCTGTTCCGGTCAGGAATTATAAGATCATTGGATTAAAAAACGAAAGACAATGGGTGTAAGAATGGCTCCAGCAGCACTACTTCTGAACAATTGCCTCTTTGACAAGTCGCTTCCACTCATTATCATCATCAGGAATATATTTCAGGAAAAATCCTCCAGGATGATTAAAAATCGTTTTTAATGGATTGCATTGTGTAAAGTCAACAATGTCCTGCCCGGTTTTTGTTCTGTATAACGTTCTTATTTCAGGATTTTTGTCATCAAAGGAAACGGTAACTGAAATGTTATTTTTCTCGATTAACAGATTTGTTTCAGACTTAAGTGGTGCTGTTAGCGCTGAGGGAGGTTTTTGTAAATAGATTAAAACGTTTACCGATTCAATCGTACTGATTTCAATATTTCCAGGTTCTTTGCGCCAGAGTGATGCCAGTTTTTTAGCCTGTTCAAATTCAATTTTATCCTTAATTCCATCAATCAGCATAGTAAGAACAGGCAATGAATTCTCTTCAAAGGTTCTCACAAGAAGTTTATGTATAAATGACCAATACTCATACGATTCACTAACAGCGCCATAATCATTCAAACTGGTAACGTTTTGAGTGTCTACCCTGGAAACAAGTTTGACATAATCGTGAAGCTCTGTACCTTCAAGGTGTGAAAAATACTCATTAAAAATAAGTAAGGCAGCACTTGGAAGAGTTCCGTCCTGGTGATGATCAAAGAGTCTTTTTTTGCTGTCAAAAACAAGACCTGCGTCGATAACATAGGTGTTTTCAGGGATTTCGTCGTTTTCAACCATTCGGGCAACATCCTGGGCACTTATTCTCTCAACAGTTTCCGGCATTTCACCCAAATGAACTGCAAGAAGTGCTGAACCAAGAATCTCATCGATGTGGGCTTTACCGTTATGGGTAATTATTTTAAAGGGCATGAATATATCCTGTCTAAAGAATAACTGTAACGCAGCAATTTCTTATTTTATCAGATGTGCCTATACCAAATTCTGTATTCGCAGCAGCTTCACCACTAAGAAAACTGATATATATATATTTGTATCATTATGGTATAGTGATATATGCAACATTGATTGCTGATACAAAAAGTGTGACGAATACGAAACCCGATACATACGTTAACATTTTTAGTTTCAGGGAATTACCAACTTTTTATTTAGGTTTGTGCCAACGTCGCAGTGGTGCAGGTGTTGGTTTTAGCAATTACACTGAAGTATGTCGCCCCTTCAGGGCTTTACAATTTACTTATACGATTCTACAGCCGAGCCTGTCAACCCGGGCTAGTATATATTACGCTTTCAGCGCATTTTTTTACAATTCATACACATCAGGCATATATTGACAATTAAAGAACACTTTGCTACTTGCTACTTGCTACTTGATTCTGGATTCCCCCTACCTCCCAACCACTCTCAAAATCTGCTCCTGCCGGTTATGTACGCCAAGACTTGTCACCTTCCCGCTCTCAATATCATACATTCCACCAACAACCTTCACCCTGCCCTCTTTGACAAGCTTCCGGATCTCGCTGCTTCTGGTAAGAATGTCTTCAATGGATTTCCAGACATTTGCCTTTATTGCCTGATAAAGGATCTCATCAGGGGTACTGTTTTTGAAGTTGGTTTTTGCACTTTGTACCGCTGGTTGAATATTGTCAATAAGAGAAAGAATATTTCCTCCGACCTTGTCTCCATTTACAACAGCAGTAACTGCACCACACTTTGTATGACCGAGCACCATGATCAGTGGTGTTCCCAGATGGCCTGCACCATATTCGAGTGAACCTATTTCCGATGGGTCGGCTATGTTTCCCGCTACCCGTATGACAAACAGATCCCCTACCCCCATGTCAAAAATTGCTTCAAGCGGCACCCGTGAATCTGAGCAGCTTAAGATTGACACTATGGGTTTTTGTCCTTCCAGGGCAGTTTTTGTCCGGGTTGCCTGATCATGATGCGGATACACAGAAAAGCCATCAACAAAGCGTTCATTGCCTTTTAATAATTTCGCAAGCACCTGGTTGGGGTTAAGCTGCGGAGCCGGTGCATGTGATATCCCTGCCTGGCGTGCATTATGAGGAGTGTCTTGTACCTGATGACCTGATGATGATGGATTTGCAATTGACAAAAAACAAATCAGCGGCAGTACTTGTAGCGCTTTACCAAGCATGTATAGTCCCTTATCCCTGTTTACCTGAAGCATATTGTCCGTTTAGTACACCATCATTCATCCTGATAAATCAATGTACCATAATATTAATCATACTACCCGCAGATCAAATTTATCAAGAGAATCAATCTGCCATGTTGCTCTGCTAAGATCCAGATGTTTTGTCAGGCTGCACCCGACTGCAACGCATCTGAGGCCAGCTGTTGTTGCGGACAGAATCCCCATCGGAGCATCTTCAACGGCAATACTGTTCTCCGGCAAAGCTCCAAGTCTGTTTACTGCGGTCAGATAGGGTTCAGGCTCGGGTTTATGCGTCGAGGTATCTTCACGGCACACCAGAGTTTTAAAATAATGATCCAGACTCATTCTTTTTAGGTGACTCTCAACCCACCGACGACTCGAACTTGAAGCCACTGCACAGGGAATATTCATGTCATTTGCAGCCTGCAGGGTTTTTACTACGCCCGGGAGCGGTTCAAGTTTATTGGCTGCAGCCATTTCGATTTCTCTCGCATGAAGTAACAGTTGTTCCTGATTGATCGATTTTCCTGTGAGCTTTTCCAGCATTTTATGCGGATCGGCAACTTTAACTGCCCGTCCGATATTTTTTACCCATTCTTCAAGTGGCAGAACCTGATTGTACTCAGAAAACACCGTCTGCCAGGCATCAAAACAGATCTTTTCTGTATCAATTATCACACCATCAAAATCAAAAACGATTGCACTAATCACCATTGTATTCCTTGAATATCTTAAAAAAATCATACCAAATTCAATCATAAAATAAAATCTGTTTACTGCGTCTTCTCTAAAAATCTGTTCTCTATCATTACGGAATGTAAACCTGATGTACCTGTTCCTCTTATAAGTACCTTCATTACTATGCTGTTATAGTGGGGCTAACTGCCCCGCATTTGTTCTCCTGAGAGAACATCAATTATTATAATGCTTAGCAAATTGCCAAATAAATGCTTATATTTTGATTGTGGTTGAAATTTAATCTCAATAATTAACAGGAATTGAGAGAACATGGTTAAAGTTTTTGAGTTTCAGGATTATCGTGAGTATCTGAAAGCGTATTACGAGGACCAGAAGGCTACGACGAAATCTTTTTCGTACCGGTTATTCTCAAAAAAAGCAAATATTAATACGTCATCATTTCTATACCATGTTATACAAGGGAAAAAGAATTTAACTAAAAACAGCATAATCAACGTATCCGGGGCAATCGGGCACACCAGGGAAGAATCTGAATATTTTGAAAATCTGGTGTTTTTCAATCAGGCAAAAACAATTGTTGAGAAAACCCATTACTATAGTAAACTCATCGAAATAAAGCGCCCTATTAATATTGAGAGTATTGAAAAAAGTAAGTATGAGTTTTATAAAGAGTGGTACCATAGCGTTCTGCGTGAAGCAGTTAGTTTCTTCAAATTTAATGAAGATTACACCGCACTCGGTAAGTTTCTTATACCTCAGATAAGTGAAAAAGATGCAAAAAACTCCGTACAGCTTCTTGAAAAGCTTGAATTTATCAAACGTGATGAACATGGTGTTTACAAACAGACTAACAATCTTATAAATGCAAAGCCTAATCCGATTGAAGCATTAATCGCTCAAAAGCACCAGATTAAGATGGCTGAACTTGGAATAAAGGCATACGACTCAACAGCGATCCACGAGCGATTGTCTACATCAACAACATTTTCAATTTCAGAACAGACATACCGTCTCATTTTGTTAAAGGCCAGAGAGTTTCGAAGAGATGTAATGGAACTGGCCAAAATTGATAATGATCCGGAACGCGTGTATCAGATGAATATCAACTTATTCCCGGTTTCCCGGAGTGTAAAAAATGCAATCTAAACTACTATTTGCAACACTTATCGGTGTTGTATCGCTATTGATTGTTAATTGTACATCATCAGGGAATATTGACGTTGCCGGAGGAGCATCAGATCTTGAAATCAGTGCTTGTATCATTGATGGTAAAGCGGTTGATGTTTATGGAAATGTTCTAATTGGTGCCAGAGTTACATTGCGTCCGTCAGATTATCTAAGTGGTGATAGCATATCTAATGGCACTTTAAGAAAATTCGCAGATGCAGTTACCGATACATTCGGCAATTTCAGGATTGATTCCATTGATACAGGGAGTTATTCAATTGAAATTAACTTTAATGATAGTATCGGAACCATGTCGTATGTTGCTATTTCTAAAGGAGACAGAGTCAAATCACTTTCAACAATAAACCTTCTCCCCCTGGCAACCATTTCCGGCAGTATTGACATCAGCATGAATTCTATTGATGTCAATTACAGTTATATCAAGATAATCGGGCTTGAAAGAAATGTAAAACCCGACAGTACTGGTTTTTACTCTGTAAGAGTACCATCCGGAAGACATCATTTGTACTTCCAGAATGACTCATCAGAACTGATCATTCATCTTGGACCTGGAGAACCAAAAACTGTTGATATCAAAATCAGAGATAATCGCAGGCCAAACGATCCACTTACAAATGATAGTATCATGCTTAGGGCGCTGCTGGATTCACTTGACATATCGCAAAGTGCATTTGATTCAGTTTCACGTTTCGACAATGGAAAACTAATATTGCTGGACTTATCAAAAAGAGAACTTCAGCGTATTGATATACACCTTATCCGTTTTCCACGTCTTCGTCAGTTGCATCTTAACGACAATAAATTAGGAGACACTTTTAATCTTCCTTCTGATTTTTCACGGGGACTCGAAAAACTGGATCTTAAAAACAATAACATCATGAAAATTTCAAACAACATTTCATCGCTGGACTGCCTTCAATTTCTTGATCTGTCATTTAACAGGCTAACAACGTTGCCACCGTCCATAACGAGTTTGCGTCTGTACACATTTGACATTTCATATAATGCGATTGATAGTGCCACATTGTCATTAGATCAGATCCAATGGCTCAACACAAACGATCCGGACTGGAGCAGTACGCAAAACCAGACTCAGTGATACAAACTGACATTCAGGTACCAGCTATCATCTTTACGAATTTTCTGTAAAGTATAGCTGCTGCTTTTTCAAAAATGGAAAAACATTAATTCTGATATACATCCGGTGTCCATCACACCGCACTACCTTTGGAGGGTACAATGGAAGAATGGAAAAAACAGGTCAGGGACTCTATCACCACTCCTCAAAAAGTTGCAGATATACTATCTATCAGCTGCGAAGAGATTTCTAAGGTACATAACGAATTCCCCCTTAGAATTACTCCATATTATCTGAATCTGATTGAGGAAAAGAACGATCCGATCTGGAAACAGGCAATACCTGATATGCAGGAATTATGCGGAAGCGGATATGATGATCCTTTACATGAGGAGCATGATAGTCCTGTCAAAGGAATCACTCACCGGTATCCCGACCGTGTCCTGTTCTATGTCAGTCCATTCTGTGCCATGTATTGCAGATTTTGTACCCGTAAAAGAAAAGTAAGCGATCCTCAGTCTGTAAAAGAAACTGATCTACTCAATGGAATTAATTATATCAAACGGCACACGGAGATACGTGATGTCATCGTTAGTGGCGGAGATCCTTTTCTTCTTCAGGATGAAACAATTGATTTTATACTTGGTCAATTGCGTGCAATTCCCCATATTGAGATTATCAGAATAGGAACACGTACACCGGTAACACTTCCCCACCGGATTACACCATCATTGTGTGCGATTTTAAAAAAGTATCATCCTCTTTTTATCAACACACACTTTAATCATCCAAAAGAGATTACCCCCGAGTCAAAAGAAGCATGCCGTATGCTTGCTGATTCGGGAATACCACTGGGAAACCAGTCTGTTCTTTTAAAAGGTGTCAATGATGATCCTGTAGTTATGAAAGAACTGCTGCACAAACTGCTTCAGATAAGGGTCAGACCATATTACATTTATCAGGCTGACCTTGTAACGGGTACAGAACACTTCCGTACGACGGTTCAGAAAGGGCTTGAGATTATCGAAAACCTGCGCGGACATACATCAGGTCTTGCAGTTCCTCACTATGTAATAGATGCACCTAAGGGTGGAGGTAAGATCGCACTTATCCCCAATCCTGTGATTGAACATAACGATGATGAAATTGTGCTGAAAAATTATGAAAAGAATCTTTACAGGTACCCATCATCGACCTGCCTTCAGGAATCGGATTGCAGAATGGTGTTTGCAGATTCCGAATAACACATTGTAACAATCACGGTAATTACAGTCTGCTTGTTGATACTCAGATTGTTTACCAGTCAAACAACCGGGATGGCAATTTATGCATCATCTTATTTGCCCCCGCAAAAGCGTATTTTGCCATAAACGGCATTGATTTACATAAGGAGTATTCATGGCAGGAGCAGTAAGGTATCTGCATCAGTTTTTTGAGCAGCAGGCAGATATTCGTCCCGATGCAACAGCACTCAGCGGGATGAAACATTCATATTCATATATCGAAATGGAAAAATGTACAAACCAGATCGCCCATTATCTAAGGCAGCATGGTGTTGTTGCAGGAGCAATGGTAGGTTTATTCTTTAACAGATCAGAACTTCCGATTTTAGCAATGCTTGGAATATTGAAAGCCGGTGCTGGATACGTTCCCATAGATCCGGCCTATCCGGAAGACAGAATAGAACATATTATCGCAGACGCGTCAATTAAGATAGTCCTCTCTGAGTCTGAACTCGCAACACAAATGACCGATGCATTTAAAGGGCCGATACTGCTTCTTGACAAAATTACCGACACGGTTAAAGCATTGCCCGATAAGAGGCTTGATCCTGAGCAGATTGGTTTAAGCGATGATTATCTAAGCTATATTATTTACACATCAGGAAGTACCGGTAAACCAAAAGGTGTAATGTGTGAACATCGGAATATTGTTAATTTTGTCAATGCATTTAAAAAAGTGTGCGCAATGTCCGATAAAGACCGGGTATACCAGGGTTTTTCATTTGGCTTTGATGGCTCCGTTGAGGAGATATGGATGGCTTACGCAAACGGCGCCGTTCTTATCACCGGCAGTAATGACATGTCGAAATTTGCATCGGAAACTGCACAGTATCTCACAACACAGAATATCACATACTTTTCTACGGTTCCCACTTTTTTATCTATGATCAAAGAAGATCTCCCGACCGTAAAAACACTGGTTGTGAGCGGTGAGGCATGTCCGCAGGAGCTTGTTGACAAATGGGCTATAGGAAATCGCAGAATGCTCAATGTTTACGGACCGACAGAATGTACCGTTAATACAACTGCTGCAGAATGCCGTGCAGGCAAACCGGTAACAATTGGTTATCCGCTTGATTGTTATGACACGTTTATCCTTGATGATAAACTGCAACCGGTTAAAGATGGTGAACAGGGTGAACTGTATATCGGTGGTCCGACATTATCGCGGGGGTACATGAATCTTAAGGAGATGACAGATAAAGCTTTTATCCCGCGTCCTGATCATATCGTTACAAACTCATCTCGAATTTACAAAACAGGAGACCTTGTTTCATTATCACCCGATAAGGAACTTATATTCTATGGCCGTATAGATCTTCAGGTAAAAATACGTGGTTATCGTATTGAACTTTCGGAAATTGAAGCAGTACTTCGTGAACATCCATCAATACACGCATCAGCAGTAAAACCATTTCAGACCAATGGCATGACAGAACTCGCAGCGTACGTTGTATTGTCAAAAGGTGTTACAGAACTCAATCGGGATGAAATAATTGACATTTTAAAACGTAAACTTCCGGTATACATGATACCATCTCACCTTGATGTCATTACCGAAATGCCTACACTTACCAGTGGCAAAACAGACCGTAAACGATTACCGGAACCAAAGACTGCTCTTGTAAAAATAAACCGGATTATTGTTGAACCGCAGACAGAAACCGAACAGGAACTCGCAAAGATCTGGAATGAAATTTTCAAACTTCCATCTATCAGTGTTGAAGATGATTTCTTTATCGATCTTGGCGGATATTCTCTTATCGCCGCACAGGTGGTATCTGAATTACGTAAAGCGAAAAAAACCGATGTCGCCATACGGGATATTTATCAGCATTCATCGATTCGAAAACTTGGTACCTTTCTTGACACAAAAGAACTACCTGCTGTTACAGGCAAAAAACATGAAACAAAACGGGAAAAAAGCGGTGATGTCATAAAAAAGGTACCACCTTTTACCCGCTGGACATGTATTGGTCTGCAGGGACTATCCGTTTTCGGATTTTGCGGAATAACATCGACACTTGTTTATTTGTCAATTTTATTTTATAATGTAATTCATAAAGGCCAGATTACCACTGAAGGTATCGCTGTAATTTCGGCGATTCTTTTTTTATCAATGTTTCCACTTTCACTTTTTTCGGGTATTATTGCAAAATGGCTGATTATTGGACGGTTTAAAACTGGTCACTTCCCGATGTACAGTATGTACTATTTCAGGTGGTGGCTATTTACACGTATTCAGCGTATGACCGGTGCTCCATTTCTTGCCGGAACACCGCTTATGAACTGGTATCTCCGGCTTATGGGTGCAAAAGTCGGCAGGAATTGCATTATCAACACAGCAACATTTTCTATTTACGATCATGTGACGATAGGTGATAATACATCAATAGGTTTCGAAACACAGATTCCCGGATATATTGTCGAGGATGGTTATCTGAAAATCGGAACTGTTGAGATTGGCAATAGCTGTTTTCTCGGCATTCAGTCATCAGTGGGTATTAATACAGTCCTTGGAGACAATGTTGCACTTGACGATCAATCGATGATTCCTGATGGTGAAAAAGTAAAGCAAGGTGAAGGACGCAGAGGATCTCCGGCACAGAAGGCCAGTGTAACTGTTCCGGATCTAAAAGGAAAAAAGGTAATACGTGGTAATTCTTTCTTTGCCGGTATTGCAGCATTGTGTTCTATTTACTTCGTAGAACTCTTTATACTTATCGCAGCACTTCCAAGCGCCGGAGTCTTCTATCTCGCATTTCAGAAAGATGACTGGCTATGGTGGCTAACGATGATTCTTATTGCTATTCCGCTCTTTGAGATATCATACTGGTTTTGTATGATTCTTGTTAAACATTTACTGATTGGCAAAATTAAACCGGGTATCATTCCTGTGAACAGCGTATTGTATTACAGGAAATGGGTTATTGACAGTCTAATAAACATGAGCCGCCTGATAACACTGCCACTTTACACGACGCTTTATATACTTCCATTTCTCCGAATGCTTGGCGTAAAGATCGGTAAACGGGCGGAATTATCGGTACTCTCCTATTTCTCACCCGACCTTACAGAGATCGGACCTGAAAGTTTCTTTGCTGACGGTTCAATTGTGGGAGGGTTGAAATTTTACAAAGGATACTGTCAGATTGCAGTAAATAAAGTCGGCAAAAGGAGTTTTATCGGAAACAGTGCAGTACTACCGACAGGAAAAAGTGTCGGAGATAATTGTCTAATCGGTGTACTCTCATCACCACCTGAAAATAAGGATATCACACCGGATAACACTGAGTGGCTTGGCAGTCCGTCATTCCAGCTTCCACACCGTAAAAAAGTTGAGGGGTTCACTGATACGGTCATTTTCAAACCTACGGCAGGCCTTGTGCTATTGCGCCTGCTTATTGATGGATTACGGATTGCTATTCCAAGTCTTCTTGAAATAGCAAGCATCGTTTCACTTGTCTATTTTACCAATTACGCAGCAACGCATTTTTCCGGAGTCAAGCTTGCTCTCCTGCTGCCATCAATAGGTCTGGGTATCCTTATTGCAACAATGACAGGCGTTGCAATTGTAAAAAATGTGCTTATTGGTGTTTACAAACCAGTAATTAAGCCATTATGGTCACCGTATGTGTGGCTTAACGAAGCGGTAAATGGTGTTTATGAATCAGTCGCAGCGCCATTACTCACACCGCTGCTTGGGACACCGTTCTTTGCGATGTTCATGCGGTTGTTAGGCGTAAAGATTGGTAAAAATGTATTTATTGAAACAGCACTTTTTGGAGAATTTGACCTTGTGGAAATCGGTGATAATGCGTCACTTAATGTTGATGTTATTGTTCAGAACCATCTCTTTGAAGACCGGATTTTTAAATCATCTTACTTAAAGATCGGTAACAATTGCACACTTGGCAATATGGCAGTTATACTCTATGATACAGAAATGCATGATGGATCATCAATAAGTGCACACTCTTTATTGATGAAAGGGGAAACCATTCCGGCGGATTCGCATTGGGTGGGTATCCCGATCCGGAGAAAGTAAACTTTATGGGATCGTATGGATAATTTTCTGGTAGGAAAACCAGTTTACATAACTTTGTATTGTGATCCTTTAATTGTTATGGTTTAAGTTATTTTTTGTCCCAGAGGGACAATATATTTATAGAAAATATGCAACAAATAAAAAACTTGTCCCGTAGGGACAGTATATTCATAGGCGCTTAAATTGTATGACAAACACGTTTGCACAAATCTATCTTGCTTGTTATACAATAAATATATCGTCCCTATGGGACTCGGATTCTTTTTGTTGTCATACACATTCTATAAATATTTGATCCCTATGGGATCAGGTAAAAATCAGATACAGCATACTATATGAAATCTGTACATCTGCTTTTACAAAATACCATTGTTAATGTTAATGAGAGTTATATAGATCAACAGAAGGGGATATATCATTGGAAGATACAAAATTGACAACACCGAATTGTATACCACCAGTCTCAACAGACGATAAGCCGCGTGTACTCGCATTCGATTTTGCAAGGGGTATTGCAATTCTCATGATGGTACTGATACATACGGCCGTATTTATCGGCGGTCATGATCTGATTAATACTCCAACCGGATATATTGTCAATTCTTTTGTCTGTATATTCGCAGCACCAGTGTTCATGTTCGTAATGGGTATTCTTTTTTCATTATCATCAAAAACAACTTTTGGAGTGCAATTATCACGAGGTTTTATCATCTTGTTACTTGGTTATGGATTGAATTTTCTTCGGGGCACACTCCCAATTAGTTTAGCCATGTTGTTTGGATGGGTTGAGGATGATTATCCTCTGGAATATATGCTTGAGGATGATATTCTGCAATTCGCAGGTATTGCCCTCATTGCAATGACTTTAGTTAAACGTGCAATTCCATGGAGTCCCGTATGGTTTCTTTTAGGACTTGGAGTGGTAATTATTTCTCCTTTTGTATGGAATCACGGATCAGATAACTCAATTGTCAATTATGTACTGTCATTATTCTTTGGTGGTGAGGAATATAATTATTTTCCGTTTTTCCCATGGATTGCATTTCCTCTGATTGGAATGGCGTATGGTGATTATTTTAAGAGAACAAAAGAACAAAAAAGGTTTTTTATAAACGGAAGTTATCCTGGCATTATCCTGATAATTGCCGGTTTACTTTTTGAATTAAAGTTTAAAACCGGGATGTGGACAGATTGGTATCTTGGTAAATACAGACAGGGACAGATTCCAATACCTGTTGTGATGATCTTTAGCGGCTTTCAGTTTCTCTGGATCCCACTATGTCACGTTATCACAAC
Organism: Fibrobacterota bacterium; assembly: GCA_023459055.1. Taxonomy (GTDB): domain Bacteria; phylum Fibrobacterota; class Chitinivibrionia; order Chitinivibrionales; family Chitinispirillaceae; genus JAAZBG01. The sequence continues at coordinate 12,726 of JAEWVR010000030.1, read as the reverse complement.
AAGGATTCGTGAAAACCGTTTCTTTACCCTGCTTTTTTTCTGGAGTAAAAATGTCACATCATTTTACGTAATCCAATGGATTATTATCGGATGGGTGTGTGTCGTATTAATGGAGATTGAATGGCCTGCAGTAATATTACTTGTTATTGTAATTACGTTCTTTACTGATAAATTTGTCAGACTATACAACAATTTAAAAAAAGAGAAAACTCAGATAAAATGATTATTAAACAACAATTACGTTCAATTTCCTTTTTTCCTGTTAGCCGGTTATGTGTACTGGCGATTATCTCTTTTCTTATGTATACAGGCTATTCACAAAATGCACGTCTTGATGCACTGGCGAACAATTTCTGTATTGATGATGCAAGTGCAATTGCAAATAATCCGGCTGCCAGTATAACATACTACGACATTCTACAGGCGACATCATTTGCTGATGGAACCTTTGGTCCTTTTATTGGTGTAAAGTCATTAGGAAAACATTTATCAGTTGGGCTTATTGCAAATGTCAACGATCATGGAGACAGTGTTTTTTACCAGAGTTCATCACAGTATCTTGAAAGTACGATTGACACGTCATCTGAGCTGCCATCAATGTTTCCTGCATATCCCCAACTTATCATTGCAGCAAATTGTAAATTCTTCAACCTTGGACTCAAGGCATTTTATAAACGTTCTGATCTTGAGATCCAGCAATCATCATCTGACAATCAAAGCAATGAACACATTAAAAAAGACATTATGATCTACGGTGTTTCCGGAAGTGCAGGAGCACAATTTGGACTTGTTGGAATATATCCGTTTTTTACATTCAGTGTTCCAAAAACTCAAGGTATCAATACTGCAACAGGAAAACAATCATTTGACGCTTCAACGGAAAACAATCTTATTGCTGATGCAGGCACAGAACTTGGTTTTGATTTCAGAGGACTCAATATTCGTCTTGGTGGTATTTATTCTTTGACAAAATACTCATTTATCAGTAATAGTACCAATAATGGCGGTAACCCGGTGGCAAATAAAACACGGGTTACCGGTTATCTTGGAATGAATGTTTATCCAGCAGAATCAGTCCTGCTAAGTGCTGCATACGCATTGATTTCCGATAATGATAATACTGATTATGCTTTTGACAATTATACAATGCAAAAGAAAAACACCGGGTTGCTTCACTATATTACCGCAAGCTGTGAGTATGAAATGAGTATCAATAAAATAAATGCATCATTATTTATAAGGTCAGGCGTTTACTGGACACTTTCCAATTCAACCTATGATGAACACGTTGAATTCATAACTGAACCGTCCAGTGTATCTGATTATAAAGAGATCTACTCTTCAGATGCATCATCATTTATCCCGACACTCGGTCTTGGTTTTTCAAAAGGAATAATTCAGTTCGATATTGCGTCGAAGCTTGCAGGCTGGTCGGGGCTTGTCAGTGGTATGCCGGTTCTTTCCGGGACATTAACATTTGATTTCACGAAAAAAGTTGTAAAATCAACCATGGAACGTCCTGTTACCCCGACTGAATTATACAATTGATTAGCGTCAGGTTGAAGCATCCGTAGCCTTGTTCTCCCATAATATTACTTGTATTTGACAAGGAGAATCGTGCCGGTTGCTCGCCCCCACCCCTGTATGACGGTAATGCCCGTTTTCCCCGAACTTATCATCCTGTTTAATTCGTTTGATCTTCCAAATACGCTTTCATTCGCTCAAACGGCCTATCCTCATTTTTAAGAGACTTCAGATAGCTCACAGACTTCTTTAAATCATAATTAGAACGTTTGTAAAGAGAATCAAACACAGACAGGTCTTTATGATACGTCATTCGTGATGTAATATAGGCGTTATTAATCTTTGCTTTGTCAATACCGCGGTAACTATCAGTTTTAAAGTATGCAGAATAATTATCAACAAGATCTTTTTTATAGCGATTAATTATCTCCTCTTTTCCGGATAATTTTTCTGTATCTGACAAGATTGTCAGTCTGTATACACTGTCAAGTGTATGATACAGTTCCCTTAATGATTGAATAAAGAAATCATAATCACCTTTTGCCAAAAATATGTTTTTATATTCATTGGAGTTTTCACCATATTTGTGGCGGATAAAATTTATTCCGCCCTGATCACCGATAAAAACGGCAGCCTGCTCATTAAAATCAACATTATTCCTGAGATACAGTGTGGCATGCGTCTGCTCATGAATAATCATTGATGCAAGTGCATACTCTGAATAGTTCTGCATATAGCTGTATAACGGATCAGACAATATTCCAAGTGTCGAGAATGCGTCCGATTTTCCGATATAAACATCATATCCTTTTTCCTCAAGTTTTTTTCCTTCACGAACTGCATCCTCTTTTTCAAAATAACCCTTGTAGGGAGCTGAACCAAAGAAGGGATACTTCCATTGGTATTTTTCAAAACCTGTTTTTTTACAGGCACTGACTACATTGATAAGGTAATCATTTTCAATCTGAACCATCCGGGTGTAATTTTTATTACGCTTTAGTCCGATACTGTCAAATGCATAGTCACGTATCTCGTTAACACGAGCCAGGAATGCTCTGGTACTATCGGATACATTGTTATGTTTAAGAAGTTTTTCATTTTTTTGAGCTGCAAAACTGTAATGCAGCACATAATACCCCTGCTTTACATAAAAGCAATTTACCTGCAGAAGTATGGTTATCAAAAGCATTAGTCTAATGGTTTTATAGATACTGATTATCACCCGGTCATTCCTTCGTTGCAACAGATGACCTGAAATATAAATCAGGGGATAAAACAGATGGGAAATGTTGATTATTTATCAAGTAATGCCATCGGAGAATAGCGTTCAAGGGCATGACGGATCACAGTCTTGGAAATACGTATTTTGGCATTCTGGCCGAATACACCACCAAAATCATCAAGTTTTTTACTCATTTTATCAATATCGCCATTGTTTTTATTGACAAAAATATCAATCTCATAGCCGCGTTCTTTGGCCTTTTTTGCAGCTCCGTACGCATAGGCTTTTGTTAAATTTACGAGTGATGTCTTCGGATCATCACGCTCCCATTCATCAGCGGTATTTAACGCACTTGTAAATTTCTTGAGAATACAGAATGTATACACACGTATCATCCACTCGGTTGTACTGAATTTTTTACGTATCGACAATACTTTTCTGCAAAGTAAACTTACGTCAGCACCGGTTTTTTTTGTTTCGTAGTAATGAATCAACCGGAACAATCCTTGAAGATTATGAGGATCCCGCTCCAGCAGTTGATGCAAACACTCCTCATAGTCATCATACCTTCTTTTTCTTTTGTAAATTTCTGCAAGTATCAGGTATGAATAATAATTTCCGGGTGAAAGAAGCAGTTCCTGCTTTAAACATCGGATCGCCGAATCAACTTTTCCCGTTTTGTCATATGATATCGCAAGGTTATGATACGGAGTCGCATACTGATCATCCACAATAACAGACTTCGAGAACCATCCAATACTTTCATCATATCGTCCGGCATACTGAAGCATCTGCCCAATCAGGAGATAGATATCTGCAAGATCCCTCGAATGCTCATCATTCTTGTTTTCAAGGTTCTCAAAAAATACTGCAATACGATTAAGCTGCTCAATTGCCTCATCAATTTTACCGGTTTCACATAATTCATACGCCTTCAGCTCTATCATCTCAGCAGCATCTTCATAAGGAATGCGACATTCAACAACACTATCACATCCGATTTTTAGCGATATATTCCTGCTGCGATAAAAATCGACACCCGATAAAGCCTTGAATACCCTGTTTTCAGCTTTGAAACCGTTCAAGATTACACTCCAGTCAGAACCGGTAATCCGGATCTCTACCTCATGATACTTTTAATAAGTTGAAGATGTCAACTCATTTTCATTAGTTTCTGGAAGCATTGCTCTGAATCAATGGGTTAGATAGCAGCAGATTTTTTGAGGTTACCCATGGTGTTTGAATCGAATGCGGTTTTAAAATATAACTTGACAAATCACTGATTGATACGTAAGTTCTTGATGGAAAAGAGACCCAGTTGTTAATCTCGTAGTGCCCTTTGGGCAGATCAACGACAGTCATCCGGTATCCGTACTCGACACATGTTGAATCCCGTGGTGATGGTTTGCGGATCAGGTAACCACTCCCTTTTAGATATGCATCATTAATCTTGGCATCCAGAATCCATCCATACCCCTTTGAACCATTCGTAACAGAGTAAAATTGGTTATTGGGATTATAGCGAACAATTGTATCGTATACCGCCCGCGAACTAATTGAATCAATAATATGTGCGGATGGCGCATCAAACACATATCCAGTGTTTCGCTTGATAACCGGCGACATCTCTATATAAGCATCCTTAAAAAAAGCACTGAACCTGACCGGCACATGAACATTTACCGGCACCTTTACAACCTGCGGATAACATAACTGGTTTACATACGCACGACTGCCCCTGATACCAAGCCCAAGCCGCAGATGAAAATCACCACCCCGTATCAACCGTATTACACCAACCTTGTAATTTTTTACAATACAGACAAGATTATCCTCTGAATAGCGAATCGGAATCAGCCCCCATAACGCTTTAAGTAAAATTGTAACTCTCAGCTCATGAGTTAATGGCTCATAACATTTTTTTCCGCTATCCCACACGCCTGCACTTGTAAAGTGAAACCTGTCAGGACTGAATTGAGCAAAAAAATAGGGAGTTTTTACATATTGACGTTTGTGATCATATTCGATATAACGTTTTGATGATTTTGGTATCAAAGTATCATTGGTGATATAAACAAACCGTTTTTCTGAATCGCCAATAGTCAACCGATAATAAAAGATACCCGGATAATCCGGGCCGATAAATGAATCTACGGTACCACAATCCTCATAGAGAAATACAATCTCATCCCTTGAATCGAGTACCCCGTTTGATGAATCTGTGTTTGGTTCGTTGCCTTTATCACAGATATAATTCCCGTTTTCAGTCAGTTCATCAATCTGAAACGGTATCGGTTGACGATCTGATGTACATAGGCGCAATGATGCAACCGGAGTAGAACACACTTCACGAAGCATTGATCCGTTTACAACGATCGGCTGCGAAAAACTGCTGGTACAAAGTGTTACAATAAATGATATTACAATAACTGGTAATTTTTGTTTCATGGTGATAAAATATAACTTTCAACTATGATTACAGTGCTAAAAATTTTAAACCAATCGTTAAGAAATACTCTCAATATATGACAAACCGGATTTTGGGATACATTCTCATCATTGTACTGCTGACCTTACTCAGCATTCCCCTTGTAGTCTTTATCCGTCAGGAACTTGCACCATCAATTAATGCCACTATCCGATTCAATGATGTACGCACGGTGGGATTTCTCAACAAACAAGACCCGGTTCGTGTCAAAGGTGCTGAAGTTGGAACTGTAACCAATATTGACAGAGATGGAACCACCGCAATCGTAACGATTAAAATAACCAAACCGGTACAACTCTATGACGATTACTCGATTACTGCTTTTTTAAAGGGGCTCATGGGTGAACGGTTTGTGAGTATCAATCCGGGGACATCGACACATGTACCGGTAAATTTCAGCACCGAACTGAATGGCACCTTTCTCGCAGGACCATCAGAGGTGCTTGCCTATGTTACCATGCTTATGAATGTGCTTAAGGAACTCAATTCCCTTATAGTGAGACTACGGGATGGTGATAGTGTCAGTCAATCATTTGTAAAACAGTTTCATAATATATCTGCAAAAGCTGATACTATTTCGCTTTCCATCAACAACACCGTATTGAGTCTTGACAATATAATTGATAAAAACAGGGATACGATCCGGTCTTTTCTTGACACCACTATGAAACTTGCTGATACGCTTTCCGTTGAACTTCCATTGCTCATAGAAAAAATTAACAAGACAGTAACAGTAACGAATGACTTTATTGAAAAAATCGACTTGTTTGTCAACAAAACGGATACCATTGTAACATCATTGAATTCACCAGACAACATACTCTGGAAGGATGATCTTAAAAAACTACAGGCAGATCTCGCTGAAATGCGGCGCGTTCTTAACGATATACAAACTGACGGACTAAAGCTTCCGCTGCGGATCCGGATGGGAAAGAAGTAATTCAATCAGTTTATTGATGCGAAGAAAATACAAGGCGAATAATAATTCGCCTATACACATTATTACCGTTTGCTGAGACCTGAGATTCACAACGATTTTAGCACGTTGTCAAGCTCAGCAATTAAATCATTAACATTTTCGATACCAACAGACATTCTGATAAAATCATCAGTAATTCCGTTTTTCATGCGTTCCTGAGGATCAACATTACGATGTGTTGTGCTTGCAGGATGAATCACCAGCGTTTTGGTATCGCCGATATTTGTTGAATGTGTCAAAAGCTTTACAGAATTGATAAACGACTTACATGCATCATAGCCACCCTTGATACCAAATCCCATCATTGCACCAAAATATCCATTCAAATAACGCTGTGCATTATCGTGCGATGGATGACCGGAAAAACCCGGATAATTTACCCATGCAATTTTCTCATGCTGTGACAAAAATGCAGCAATAGCAGCAGCATTAGTACAATGACGTTCCATACGGACATGAAAGCTTTCCATTCCGTGAAGCAGCATGTATGCATGAAACGGAGCCATACACCCGCCGGTATTCATGAGAACTTTACCTTTCAAACGCATAGTAAATGCATCTTTTCCGAATTTATCCATGAACGATATACCCCCGGGAGCATCCTCAAAAAGTAATGGATACCGTTCTTTGTCAAACACAAATGTACCGGCATCAACAATAAATCCTCCAATAATGTTTCCATGTCCTTCAAGATACTTCGTACATGAATGCAGAATAAAATCAGCCCCGTGTACTATCGGTTTTGCCAGAAATGGTGTTGCAATCGTGTTGTCAACTAACAGCGGCAGCCGGTGACGTTTTGCTATGGTACTTATTGCTGCCACATCGGGTACAACCAGTGTTGGATTCGCAAGATTTTCAACAAGAATAAGTCTCGTTGCCGGTGTAATTTCTTTTTCGACACTCTTTATGTCAAGTGGGTTAAAAAAACGTGTCTTTATGTTGAGTGTTGGGAGCGTGTCACTTAGTAACCCCATTGATCCGCCATATAAACAGTTTGCCGCAAGAATTTCATCACCGGGACGTAACATATTGAGAACAAATCCGGTAAGCGCAGCCATCCCCGATGCAAACCCGACAGCAGACCGTCCACCCTCAAGCAGCGTAATACGCTTCTCTGCCTCATCGACCGTTGGATTACCAAGCCTCATGTAAATATACCCGGGCTCATCAAAAGAAAAAAGTTTTGATGCATGATCGACTGAATCATAAACAAACCCTGCACTCTGGTAGAGAGGTATGCCGCGTGCTCTGTTATGATCGTGTGGATTATAGGCACCGTGTACGCAATGCGTTTCTATCGAATAGTTCTCTGACATAGGAGATTCCTGAAAATTGTGTTGAAATTTACAACTGTAAAATACTTCCAAACAATCACCCGAATCAAGCGTGAAATAAACGTTACGCAGTCACATTTGCAAATGATCCGAACTGTGATTAGTATGGTTTTTGTGATAAACATGATTTTTGGAATTGACATTCTTTATTTTGATCCGATCCCGGAGGGATCAAATATTTATAGAATGCAGGATTACAATAACAATCTGAGTCCTGTAGGGACGTAATATTCTTTTACCTATAAACTCAATGCCATTGTAATAGCTGTCAAGTGTGATGGTAGAGTAATAAAACGTGCTTCTGAACCCATATTTATACACAAGACCTTGCAAACCGGAAACGTTGTCTCTACACCACAGCTATCGTAAAGCAGGGAGCTTCTCCCCCTGCAACCCCGACCAGCCCTTTTTTTCAATCGCCAAAGCACCGGTAAACCGGTATTTGAACATTATATTTTTATTAGGTACCAAAAAGGCTGGACAAAAAAGGGCTCTTTTTCAAAATAGGATTCTGCCCTACCGACGCGTTTTCAAAACTCGCTTATCGTATGCAAAGATCTGTTCTGCCTGTCACTCGTTACGCGTCACAAGTCACCGCGCCTTGCCCACCCAACGCTCAAACAGTTGAAATCGCTTTCATATTGTTACGACAGTTTGAAAACGTGTGGTGGTGTACGGGATTGTAAAGATGTTTTTAACATTATCAATAGGCTGGGATTTGTGCGTGAATTCAAACTGCTGAAATAATAATTCTGATCAAATTTACCTGATAGTCAAAAATCATTTTCACTCCTGACTTCTTGCTACTTGCTACTTGCTACTTGCTACTTGCTTCTGGATTCTGGATTCTGGATTCTCATTTTGTAACATTCATTGTTTATCCTTCCCGATTGATTTTAAATAATCTGCACCTGCTTTTGTCATACGATATTTCTGAAGACGGCTGTTAGGCTTATCGGGAATCGTGCGTTCGATTAATTTTTGATCAAGTGCAGCCAGAATATAGTTGACACGGAAATTCTTTTCATCGTTCAAGTGTAATTTTGTCATTATTTCGGATCGGCTCATGTCACTTTTTAATACTTCCAGCAGCTTCCTGACTTCGGGGGTGACTTCAGGGGTAACTTCGGGGGTGACTGCACAAACTTCTTTAACAGCTTCAAGGATTGATCCGAGCATAAATTCCACAAATGGTGCTGTATCTGCACCCCTGGTGCTGGATTCTATTGCGGCATAATAGCGTTTTTGCTGTTTATGGATAATATTTTCCACCGGCAGCCAGGCAAAAAGCGGATTCCACCTGCTTAAAATAAGAGTTTGCCATAATCGTCCCATGCGACCATTACCATCGGAAAAAGGGTGGATATACTCAAACTCGTAATGAAAGATAGAACTTACTATAAGCGGATGATCTTTACTTGTTTTAACCCATTTAAGCAGTTGATTGATAAGTGTAGGAACCATTGATGCAGGTGGAGCCACATGAACGACATCGCTTCCTTTCATAACCCCTGCACCACCACTGCGAAACTCCCCGGAATCCTTAACAAGGTTTTTCATAAGTGCCTTATGAGCCATTAACAGGTCTTTTAACGATGAGGGATCCCATTTACCAAGTTGTTCGTATACATCAAGTGCATTCTCCACCTCGTTTATCTCTCTTGGAGGTGCCAATACACGCTTCCCCTCAAGAATAGCGGTTATCTGTTCAACACTCAGGGTATTGCCTTCAATAGCAAGAGAGCCATGTACTGTTTTGATGCGGCTAATTCGTCGCAGGCGCAGGGTACGATCCGCCAGATGGGATGCAGAAAGTCTTCCTATGTGTTCGGATATATCCGCAGCACATTTTAGAATTTCTGGGCTGATTGTACAGGGCGGCAAATACTGATCGTTCATGTATCTAAGCAGCCTTTCTGCTAACATAAGGATATCGTTAATTTTAATTGATAATTGTTATTGTAATCCGATCCCATAGGGATCAAATATTTATAGAATGCATGCTAACAATAACAATCCAAGTCCCGTTAGGGACATAATATCCATAAACTAAATCCCATAGCAATGCCAGTCAAGGGTGATGGCAGAGAAATGTAATATAGTACGGTTACGCATTCGCACATTGTCCGAACTGTGATTTATCTGATTTTTGTGATAGACATGATTTTTTTGAATTGATATTTCTGTTCGATCTTTACAACGGTGAAATAATTCAATCAGGAACCGGTCGTCGGGCGTGAGCCGGGACGACATTCTTTTATGATTTTTTCTGTTTGCTACCGTAAAGCATGGAACTTCTCCCCCTGCAACCCCGACCAGCCATTTCGTTCCGGGGCCAATTCACCGGTAAACCGGTATTTGAACATTATATTTTTATTAGGTACCAAACAGGCTGGACAAAAAAGGGCTCTTTTTCAAAATAGGATTCTGCCCTACCGACGCGCTTTCAAAACTCGCTTATCGTATGCAAATATCTGTTCTGCCTGTCACTCGTTACGCGTCACAAGTCACTGTGCCTTGCGCACCCAACGCTCAAACAGTTGAAATCGCTTTCATATTGTTAAAACAGTTTGAAAACATACAGTGGTATGCGGGATTGTAAAAAGGTTTTAAACATTGTTAATGTGTCGAAATTTGTGCTCGAATTCAAACTGTTGAAATTATAATTCTGATCAAATGTACCAGATTGTCAAACCCACTGACTACTGACTACTGACTACTGACTACTTGCTACTTGCTTCTGGCTACTCATCAAAAAATCTATTACCATTCCAAAGACGCACATTATAATTTTAAGCAGTTTAATTCAGTATCTTGAACCGGATGTTAACAAGGTGTTATAATCTTTTGGTTATACCCTGAAACTGGAAAAGTGAGTAAAGTATGGCAATAAAAAACATAATCGCCGATATGGATGGTGTGATCTATCGGGGAAAATCTCTTGTGACCGGTGCAGCTGATTTTGTGAAACGTCTTATCTCCAATGATATCGGGTTTCTGTTTCTGACCAACAACTCTGAACAATCCGCCCTTGATCTTAAACGAAAACTTGAGGGTATGGGTATTGAGGGTGTTGAAGAGAAAAATTTTATTACCTCAGCGATGGCAACGGCGACCTTTCTGAAAAATCAGAAGCCCGGTGGCACAGCATATGTGATTGGCGGAGGTGGTCTGGTCAATGAACTGTATAAAGCTGGTTTTTCGATAACAGATCACAATCCAGACTATGTAGTAGTCGGTAAAACATCGCAGCTTAATTTCAGCATGCTTAAAAAAGGTACATCGCTGATAATGAGTGGTTCAAAGTTTATTGGTACCAATCCCGATGTTATTGATCCACTTGAGGACGGGTTTGAGCCGGCATGTGGTGCAATACTGGCATCAATTCAGATAGCTACCGGAAAAAAACCATATATTATAGGAAAACCAAACTCTCTCATGATGAGTATTGCGGTGAAGCAACTCGGCGCACAGATTGACAAGACAATAATGATCGGAGACCGGATGGACACTGATGTTGTTGCTGGAATGGAAGCCGGGATGAAAACCTGCCTGGTGCTCTCAGGAGTTTCTGCACGGGAAACTATCGATGAGTTTCCGTACAGGCCGGATTACGTGTTTAATAATGTAGGTGAAATATATCCCGATCAACTTAACTGACAGGTTTACAATGGAAATCACAGTTCCTTCGCTGCTTAGAATAAAACCGAACGCACTTTTCAGAATCGGCAAATATCTTCGTAAAGAGGGCTTTTTCAAAATTGCACTTTTTTACGGAGAGGGAATAAAGGATCTTTTCGGTAATCAACTTACCATCTCGTTTGCATCATCCGAAATATCAGTTGTCTTCGAGGAAAATGTTTCATCCAATGATGTTGATATTATTCTTAAAAAGTCGTTTTCATTGCCTGATAAGATTGATGCGATTGTTGCTATCGGTGGCGGTAAAGTAATAGACGTCTCAAAATATATTGCATTTATTCTTCAGTTGCCGGTAATTGCCATGCCAACATCAATTTCCAATGATGGGTTTGCATCTCCGGGAGCATCACTTGTTGTCAATGGCCGGAGAAAATCACTTAAGGCGCAGATTCCATATGGTGTTATTATTGACACTGAGATTATCAGTAAATCTCCAAAAGCGTTTACCATGTCGGGAATCGGGGATCTGCTTTCTAAATACACTGCAATTTACGACTGGAAACTCGCATACAGGGTAGTACATGAAAATGTCAATGATTTTGCGGTACTTATTTCAAAAAACGCCGTAGAAAGCATGGTTAATTACAACATAAAGAATATTGAAAATCTGGAGTTTCTCCGACTTATCTGCGGCTGCCTCGTTATGAGTGGAATTGCCATGGCGGTAAGCGGCTCAAGCAGACCGGCAAGTGGCAGTGAACATCTGATATCACATGCCTATGATATGGTAGCCCAGAAACCGACGCTTCATGGAATACAGGTCGGTATTGCAACGTATATCATTAGTGAAGTGCAAAACAATCCGGAAAAAGAAGTTATCAAAAGTGTACTTCGTGAAACTGGATTTATTGATTATGTCGCATCAAATCCGCTTATAAGAACGGATTTTATAAAGGCTGTCAACCTTGCTCCAACAATCAAGAATAACTATTACACGATACTTTCGGAAAAAGAAAATATCGATACATTACTTACTTTTATTGAGCAGGATGACATCTGCAAGTTATTGCTTAAATGATAATTTATTAAAATGGTAAGGGTAAATTAAGAATTGTCCTAATTCCTTCTTAAGCACTGAAAGCGCGAAATAAATCAGCCCGGGCTGATGGCGGCCCGGATATATACGAACCACCGATTTTTCATAAGCCCGGTATGGGCGAAATACACGTTGCGTAGTCGCATTCGCAAATTGTCCGAACTGAAAGTGCTACTGTAGTGAGTATAAATGCATAATTCAATTTCGATCACAGCCCCATATTTTGAACAATCAAAAAATTATTATACCATTGGAAAGGTTCGGAGATTTCACCTTCCTTCAGTGCATTAACCCGTATTCTCAATTCTTCATTGCAAAATCCGTTTTTATCCGGCACCCTAATCCGTTTTCTATTCGGCAGGTGATTCCGGCCTCTATTCGGCAGGGTAATCCGGAAAGTATTCGGCACCCTATTCCGGAGCTATTCGGCAGGGGGTA
>JAEWVR010000029.1 GCA_023459055.1 Fibrobacterota bacterium | reverse complement strand
GATACTGCTATCTGGATATATCCGATGAATCATGTGCTGTTGCAGCACTCTTTACAGGAACAAATCCGTTTTCTGCAACAAGTCTCTGACCATCCTCTGAAAGTATCCAATCGAGAAATTTTTTGATTGCGCCATCCGGCTGACCAAGTGTGTACATTTGTAAAGAACGTGCAAGAGGATATTTTTTACTGAGTGTGTTCTCAACGGTTGGTGCATAGGCGGTATCACCCACCTTTTTCATTAATTTAAGCATTTTTATGGCTTCAGTAGCGTACCCCATTCCACTGTATCCGATTGCAGTTTTGGTGGATCCCACAAGCTCAACAACCTCCTTGGAGCCATTCATATCACTTGATCCAAGACTGAAATCTTTTTTGTTCAGTACTTTCTCACGGAAAAAATCATACGTTCCAGAACTCGATTGACGACTGATACGAATGATTTTGTCTGACTTTACCTTTGGAATGGTTATGCCAAGATCGCTCCAATGTAAAGCCCTGTTATCATCACCATAAATCCGTGCAAGGTCACTTATGGTGATACTGTCAATAGGATTGTTTTTGTTTACATAAAGCGCAAGCCCGTCATAGGCAATAATATGCTCAATCGGCTCTTTTCCTGTGATGTCAAATACAGCTTTAGCTTCTTTAGGCTTGATATTTCTGCTTGCTGTTGCGATATCGATTGCACCTCGTTCCAACGCTGCGATACCTACACCACTTCCACCACCTGAAACTTCAATTTTAATTGAGGGGTAGACAATTCTGAACGCTTCTACCCAAGCCTGTACCAGATTGACAACTGTATCAGAACCCTTTATCTGAATAGTTTCTGAAGCGCTGCCGGAACGCTTGTTACATTGAATAAATGCCATGAAAACAAACAGTGTTGTACAAGTAACAAACGTTTTCATAAAGTATCGAAATGATTGATCTTTAATAATCAATTGATGTTATCCTTACAAATTTTTATGCCGGAAATAGCCTGCACCAGGTCGTTAATCTGTTCCTTGATAAAAATGAATGCCTTTTCAAAGGCATCATTCTTTTCGTCAGCAGTTGCTGCCTTTAATGGATCAGCTACAGTCCAATCAAGAAAGACGACTTTTGGTGAACATGATGGAAACGCTTTCCGTGCTTCATCATCAAGTCCGATAATAATCTGATAGTGGTCGAGATTGGGAACCTGATGCACCGCTTTGGGAGCATTTCTTGAAATGTCAATACCTTTGCTTTTCATAAAGTCAATGGTTTCACGATGAATCGGTGTGGGAACAACTCCTGCGCTGCTGAATATAAAATTATCCTTTTTACAATCCAGTGCGACCGCTTCAGCAATCTGACTTAGACAGGAGTTCTGGTAATCAACAAATAAGACCCTGAAAAATTCAGATCCGGGATGTTTTGCGTATTCGCCGGTGCACATGTAAAGCACTTCCATGCAGATGTTACATGCCTGATCTGAAACCCGTTCAAAACGGCGTACTATTGACATTAGTATATCAAGTAAGTCAAGACTGATTTTGCCGTCATTACATGCTTCTTTAATACGATCGTTAAGCTCGGTCCTCATTACATCAACGGTGTTTTCAACATCAATAGTTTTACGGGCCAGCACCTCATCCTGATTGATAAACGCCTGCGATGCATCATGAAACATACTGAGTGAGAGTTTACCGATTTCAATAACACCAATTTTTAGCATACTTTCAAAATCACCGGAGATCTTGAGCAGGTGGCGTGCAATGCTTTCTGCATAATCCCCGATACGTTCTATTTCAAGATTAACTTTAATGGTACTGTATGCAAAACGTAACGGTAATGCCACCGGTTGCTGACGCACCAGAAATTCAAGGCACAAACGGTCGATTTCTTTTTCTTTAGCATTAATGCTCTGATCCCGCAGAATAACTGTATATGCAAGCTGTCTGTTATTTTCGCTTAAGAACTTAATACAATCCATTAATGCCAGTTCTGCAAGACAGCTCATTTCAACAATTTTTGTTTTAATGCGATCAATATCACGCTGAACCGATATTTCGATGTGTGATTTCATAAAAAAGTGCTTCCTTTCTTGAAAGGAATTTCTCCTCTTATATATTCAGTTGTTCGGGAAATGTCAGTAATAATTTTTTCTATCATGATTTTCTAATTAAAAATGAATGTAGTTATAATAAACATTTTGTAATATAGGTGTGAATTGTTAGGGAAATGTTAGGACTGTAAAAAAAATAAATATTTTTGAATGATTTACTCTGCAGAAATATCCAATTGATTCCTGTGGAGAAGATACTTAATGCCTGCCTTACAATAATAAAACGTAATTTTCATAAATCTCTAACATAAACCACTGATTTTTTAATTGTTTCGAACATGGTGTTCAGAATTACTTTCAATAAACATGACAAAAGGAGCAATTGAAAATGGCAAAACAAAGGTATCTGAAAATATTCTGTTGTTGTACTGCCGCAATGGTTACATTAACATCCCATATTTCTGCAGAACCGTGGAAATTCGGTATTATGGGTGATACACAGTGGAAAAGTAATACTGATGGAGAAAATCCAAATACTGTTGCGGTTGGAATAATAAAACAGATCAATAAGGAATTTATAACTAATAATGTAAAGTTTGTTGTGCAGGTTGGCGATCTTGTTGATAAATACAGCTCATCAGCATTTGATACACGTGCTGAAGCAGCAGATGAACTGCTCAATGCAGGAATAGGCTTTTTTCCTCTCCGGGGTAATCATGAATCAAACCTTGATGCTGCAAATTATTTGTCATTTGCATTTCCGCAAATAAATGGCAATGTCAATGTATTTGGTGCAACAAATTTCCAGAGTCCATCATCTGTTTCTGGTTGTCTGAGTTATTCATTCGATTACAATAATGCCCGTATTGTCATGCTTGATCAGTTCACACGAAAAGACAATAGTGGATTAAATGCAAATAATAATATAGTCGATCAGCAGGATTGGATAAATGCTACCTTATCCGGAAGAAATGATGGTACGCATGCTTTTGTGTTTTCACATAAAAACCTGATTGGTCAGAACCATGCCGATATGCTTTTCGGAAGCAATCCGGCATCGAATGCAGATGCGCAGAATTCCTTTTTCAAATCTCTTTACAGTAACGGTGTTCGTTACTGCATTGGCGGACATGATCATATACATCACCGCTCCATTGTTTTCAACCCGGACAACAATTGTTATGTAAATCAGATAATATGTGCATCGAACAGTTATAAATTTTATACACCACTGATTCCAACTAATGATGCACGATACAACACGCCGCAAAGAGAACTGCCTGTTGAGCAGGAACTTTACACTGTGGGATATTATATTGTTACCGTTGATGGTCCGAAAGTATGTGTTGACTATTACTCATCCCTTAACGGCTGCAGCAGTTCATGGGAATCGACTGTTGACTGTGATCTCAAGTCTACCCCCCGGCTTTCTTTTGTTAAGCGTGAGACATTTGGATATAGCCTTAATGGTAAAAAATTTATTGTTAAACCCGGAGAAGAATTAACTGTAGTAAAAGATACGTGCAAAATTGCTAATTCACAGAAAACACAGGTCGCGATTATTAGCGGAACAAACATGACAAGTAATACACTATATGATGGCCGTACCACAGTTCAGGATATAAACACAGGATGGGAAACCCGAAGCGATATTGATATTTCCGCAGGTGTTGAAAGTGATCTTCTCACCCTGTGGGGTATGCGGGATGTTATTGGAAGTAAAAAATGTGACACGTATGTCCTTTCAATGTCCTATGATACGTCGATTAGTGGCCCGTTGTCAATTTACAGTAAAGATTCTGTTGGAAACTGGAATAAAACAGTAAACAGTAACAATGGTTTTAATGTATCTCATTTTGTAATTGGTCCATACAGGGAACAATTCGGGCTTGGTACATACGGTATTGATCCTGCGACACATACAGTCTGGGCTGTGGTTGACCATGATGGCGATTTCGCAATCATAAAAAGCACCGATGGTGATCAGGATGGGGACAATGATATTGACAATGATGACATTCAGATTGTTGCTTCATTGAAGAACAAACCAGCTTCTGTAAGGCCATCAGCAGATCTTGACAATGATGGCAAAATAACCATTCTTGACGTTCGTAAACTGTCGCTTATACGCACAGTAAAGTAACCTTTTGAATTACAAACTTAATTTTTAAGCAAAGGACGATTACCATGAACACAATCAAATGCAGTATGAACCATGTAAAGAACCTGATTATTATTCTGTCACTTATCACTGTGCCATCATTTGCTGCAGTCATAAATATTAAACCATCATCATCTGAAGTAATGATTGGAAGCAGGTTCAGCGTTGACATATTGGTTGAAGAGCTCGGGGTAAATGAAATGATTGGGGCTTTTGATCTTAATTTACAGTATGATCCATCAATCCTGCAGTTTCAGGAATACCGATTGACAAATAATCTTGGGAGTATTTCAGATAATTGTGCACTTGATCTCAGCGCTGGATTAACAAAAGAGGGAATCGTAAACATAAGCAGCGTGTCTCTTCTTGATAATTTTAACAATCAGCCGAATACATTAAAGATAGCAGATATCGTTTTCAATGCAGTACATGAGGGTACAAGTACACTCGGACTTTTCAACGTTACTCTTGGAAATTACTTCGGAGATGAGATCTGTACCGTTATTCAAAACAACAGTGTTCAGGCTGTTCCAGAGCCATCATCTATGGCACTTTTTGGCATGGGAATATTTGGATTTGGCGGAGTGCTTTTGATTAGAAAAAAACAAAAAACTGGAAAAGTAGATTTGCATAAATGAACCAGGAGTATCGTGCGGAAGTCGTTTTACTGAACGATGCGTCTAAATGGTTGCAGGATAAGAGCAGGACAAACCGGTTTGTTTGTATCGTTTACTGAAATAATTAATGCGGGACAACAATTTCAAATGTTGTCCCTTTCCCTGCCTCTGATGAAACAGACAATGTACCACCCAGATTTGTAATATTTTCTCTTGCAGCGGTCAACCCGACACCTCTTCCGGACATATCAGTTACTTTCCCGGCAGTTGACACTCCAGATTCAAAAATGAGGTTAAGCTTCTGTTCATCACTCATCAGACCGATTTTGTCAACGGTAATTATTCCGGCTGCAAGTGCTTTGGAAATTACTTTTTGGTAATCTATCCCCCGACCGTCATCAGAAAGACGAATAATTGAATGATCCTTTTTCAGAATAACTTCCAGGGTGATTCTCCCATTTTCTTCCTTACCCGCACCTTTGCGTTCCACCGGGGTTTCAAGCCCGTGATCAAGTGAATTCCTGATTATATGAAGAATCGCTTCATCAATGCGGGAGAAATAGTGCGGATCAAGGTCAAGACCTGGCGGGATAGCTTCAAAAACCACTTTTTTTCCATGCTCTGTGGAGATACGTTGTATCAGTCTGCGGTATTTTTCGACCAGCTTTCCAAGGGGTATGTTTCGTAAGACAAGGCATGTGTCGACTAATAGTGCAAACGACTTTCCCAGTGCTGGAAGTTGAGGTGACACCTCTCTGGCAAGTTTTCTCAGGTTTTCTACTCTGCTTTCAGGAATCTGTACCATTTTATCACCAATCGAACAAAGTCGCTTTTGTACTGATAGCACCTCATCATAGGCAGCTTTCAAAGCATTTGTTTTTTCAAGAAGCAGATCGATTGTGGTAGTTACCCGCACTTCAATTGGCGGCTGTAATGCAAGTGCCAGATCTTCAGCCTCATGTGCGATTCGTGAAAGAGTTTCAAAACCATAGGTGGCAGAATTGCCTTTTATTGTGTGAAGAGAACGAAGAATTTCATTTACTGTTTCGGAATCCGGTTTGAACGGGGGATATGAGGGAAAATTCTCCCTTGCTGTCTTTGCCGGGTCAAGCATAGATGCCAACGATTCTGAAACTAATCTGATTCTGTCACTGGTATCATGAAGATAATCGTCGATGATTTCCGGGAGGGTATTGACAATGCCAAGAATGGTGAGCACTTCATTTTCATGCTTCAGACGTTCTGCTGCTACAACTTTCTCGATACGACGCGATTCCGTTTGGTCAATAGCAAGGACCATAATTTTCTGAAGATTCTTTTGCCCATCAAACATTTTCTGATAGGAAATGCGGATAAATTTTAATGTATCCCCAAAACCGAGTTCAAGCTGCTGTACTGGTGCAAGACGCAGGCATTTCTCCCATTTCATAGTCGCATGGCGGTTTTTGACAAAATTCAACCACGTGTGCATCCCCTTTTCCTGTTCAGGAGAGAGCCGAAGAATATCACTTAGTGATGAATTTGCGAAGTCATCGATATCCAGAAGACGTTCAACACTCTTTGAGTGTTCAGGGTTTATCGACCCATCAAGATTAATGGTAAAAAGCCCCTGCTCTATATTTTCGAGGATATCATGGACCTTTTGTGCTGCATCCTGCAAGCTGGCATTTGCTCTCTCAACCTCCTGTGTGCGCATCCTGACCTGATGCACAAGCAGTGCGCCCTGAAGAGCAGCAGAAATTGTCGTCCGGAGCGCTTCATAGATCATTCCGCGGCATGGTGCCATTGAGTATATAAAGAAACCCAGTGTGGATGTACCAAAAAAGAGAGGCTCCACAATTAGTGTTCTTCTTGATTTGTTGTTCCCGAAACCGTCAGGAAAAAGTATCCTTTTCTCTACCGGAAATCCACCTGCTGAGATTGGAAAAACAATACCCTCTTCAACTGCCATCATAAGATTGGGTGTTGATTTTTCATTATCAGTGTCAAGTATCAGGTAGGATGTGGTGATCCCCTGTTGCTGAAGACCGTTCGAGAGAATATCAATAAGTGATTTTATGTCAAATGTATTGATTAAGAGGGCAGACAAATCCTGAAGCTCCCTGATTTTACGCTGCATGACAATTTTCTGATAGGATTCATTCTGTAATGTGGTTTCAGCTTTGGTGATCTGCTCATGGAGGATACTTTTCAGAGTATCAACAGTTGCATCCTGAGGTAGTGGAATATTCAAATCCGTATGTGTTTCGCAACCGCATGACTGCCGCAGTACAGGGACAGCAGGTATGAGAACCGGTTTTTCCGGTGGTGATTTTCCGTTTATGAGATCCAACAGCAGGTCAACTCCTTTTACACCCTGATCATGGAGCGGTTGACGCACAGTAAAAAGAGAGGGCGTCGAGAATTGTGCCTCTTCGACATCATCAAATCCACAAACTGCAACCTGTTCCGGAATTTTAACACCCAATTCAAGAAGTGCATCCATAGCACCTAATGCCATATCATCATTGGCTGCAACAACAGCGTCAATTTGTGGATGATCAGCATATAATTGTTTTACAGAACGATAGGCTTTTCCGTGATCAAAATCGGCTGTCAGTTCAAGATGAGGGTAGGGGCCCAATCCCTGTTGCCTGAGAACCCGTCGATAGGCACCAATTCGTGCCTGAGCTTCGTTATTTGCCAGAGGACCGCCAATAAAAGCAATCTGCTTACGGCCATGGTGCGTAACAAGATGTCGGACTGCAGCCTCCATACCCGCCTCATTATCAACAATAACAGATGGAACTCCGGGAAGATCGAGTGCGAGTGTTACAACAGGAAGCGGAGCGAATGATTGACAGTATTCAGCTATCTGATCCTGGGACATATGGTTACCGACAGCCGGGGCACTGATAATCAGACCATCAACATTTTTTGCATTGGCAAATTCAAAAACCCGTGCTCTGGCAAATTTAGCCGGGTCCGTTGCCCCAACCTCTCCTCCGGTAAAAACTATCAGGTCAATATTCTTTTCATTACAGGCAGCATCAATACCACTCCATAAACTAAACTGATAGGCACCTGCTATATCATTAATCAGAAAGCCGATTCGCAAACGACAAGGCATAGATATACTCCCTGAGAGCAAATGGTGCGAGACAAACGTATGCGTAAAAATGCGTATATAGTTTAGTCTTCAGTTGTAACCAGGTGTAATTAATCACTCTATTATATGGTACACGGGTAGAGCGGGGCAATACATTTTCATTCTATTAAATGCAATTGCGTCAGAGCAATAAAATGTGGACTACTATTATTATTTCAATATTAAAATCTCTGACAATATTGAGCTCTACAAAGCAAACCTCGCCGATACATTCAACATGTTTGATTCTGCGATTATTAATGGTACCACCAGCAGACTTGACCAGAAAAAACAGCAATACCGTAGCACTATTAGTGGATGTCCTGAAAATGTTGCCCGTATACGCAGGATTTTTGCACCGGTAACGTAGTACCGGTATTTGAAAAAAATACCAGGATATATACATTGAATGAACTCCTTTATGTATATATACGCAGTGTTTCTGGTAATCTGTTTAATTACAGCTTAGGTAACTGTCCGCATCTGGAAAAACATGTTTCAGGTTAGCAGGGAAAGATGCTATATTCATAATGACGGTTGTGATGTCCCTTTACTCCTTTTTGTAAACTTGTTTTTGGTTAAAAGGAAAATAAGCCAGACTAACAACCGCAATAATTTTTTTAAAATTTGACGTCGTCCCGAAATTGTGCTTAAAAAGAATTTATAGTGATATCTTTATGTGGTTTAGCGGGGTTTTAGTATGAGAGGGAATACTTGGCAAAAGGAAAAAAATACATGAAGAAAGAATCAAACCAATCCGAAATCATCCTCTACAAAACCGAAGACGGTTCCATTAAAATAGATACCATATTCCAAAACGAGACCATCTGGCTTACTCAAAGGGCCATGGCCAATCTTTTTGATGTAAAAATCCCAGCGATTTCCAAACACCTGAAAAACATCTTTGAAAGTGGAGAACTGGACGAGAAAATGGTTGTTTCCATTTTGGAAAATACCACTCAACATGGAGCAATGGAAGGAAAAACCCAGACCAAACCGGTTAAATATTATAATCTTGATACAATTATAGCCATAGGTTATCGGGTAAACTCCAAACGGGCTACCCAGTTCAGACTCTGGGCAACGACGATTTTGAAAGAGTATATCATCAAAGGTTTTGCCATGGACGATGAACGACTCAAACAATCTGAACGATGGGACTATTTTGATGATTGGCTTGAACGGATTCGTGATATCCGTGCTTCAGAGAAAAGATTTTACCAGAAAATCAGGGATATTTATGCTACCGCAATTGATTACGACAAAACATCCGAGACAGCACAGCTTTTCTTTAAAAAAGTACAGAATAAAATGCTCTGGGCTATTACGGGAAAAACAGCCGCAGAACTTATTGAATCACGGAGTAATCCCGAGAAACCAAACATAGGACTTACCTCATGGCGTGGTTCCATTGTCCGCAAATATGATGTTTCCATTGCCAAAAATTATCTGCATGAGGAAGAAATAAAGGATCTGAATGAGATTGTAACAATGTATCTCGACTATGCGGAACGGCAGGCCCGGAAAAGAAGAACGGTGACCATGGCAGAGTGGTCTGATAAACTGGATGCTTTTCTAAAGTGTTCAGTGTATTGATGGTAGAACAATATCAGGGATATTACTACAACCGGACCGGTTCTTATTGCAAACAGCATCAGCGAAGCGGTTTCGGGAAAAACATCCTTAATTCTTCATATTCATACAGAAATTTTTTCAGCAGGAATTATATATTAAAAATAATTAGCACAGTTGGCCGGTTTTGGATCCTTATTCGAAGGCCTGATCGTAAGGGAGGGCTTTCTGGATGTATTGTTTTCAAAGTTTGAACCTTGAGGATCTGCATCTTTTCTATGGTAAGAGAACCCCTCTCCTTTACAGTCGGGGCCCGGAAAAAGTGACATTAATTAGTTAATTTTTAATGTGTTCTGAAAAGCTTAACGATCTCAAAGTGCACTAAGTGTGCGGAATATTTTAATAAAAACGGATCTGCCTATGAAAAAAGTAAATGCAGTATTATTAGGGGGATTGTGGGTAGCGGCTTTTGCAACAAATGCTTTTTGCGTGTCGGTTTCTGCTCCTGTATTGCGTACCACACTTCCTGCAAGCTGGGATGAAAACTGGTTCGGGTCGGCAGCAGTTTACGACCTTAATAATGATGGCACAATGGAGATCATTGCCGGGCGGCATAGTGTGTTATATGTGTGGGATAACAAAGGAATAAAGCTATGGCGGGCTCCGGTCGGGGAAAACGCCTCATCACCCAACGATCACGGATCATCCCGTCAATATGCAGCCCCAGTCGTTGGAGATCTCGACAATGATGGCAATGGTGAGATTGCAATAGCATATTCCAATAAAGTGGCGGTGTATGATCATACCGGGATGATCATGAGTGGATGGCCACAAACATTTCCGGGATCTGATGGCGAGATACGGTCGATTGCGGGGATAGATCTGAATCGTGATAATCGTATTGAAATCCTGGCTGTTAAGACATCTGAGGGGCCTGTGACTGTCGCATGGGATATCACCGGAAAGGTTGTTTCTGGATGGCCGCAGGTAAGTGGGTGTGTTAAGTGCAATGATTATGGGGGATATAATCAGAATATCGGAGCGGCGAATCTTGATAGTGATTCGGTGCCTGAAGTAGTGAGTTCCTATGATATTTGTCATATAGGAATTATGCATGCCGATGGTACACCATATCCTGCAGATCCAATGTTTTCCAAAGCAGGCCCCTGGGCATCAAGCGTACCAATGTTTCATAAGCTTGACCTTGCAAAACAGGGGTGGGGTTCCGATAATAACGATCGCGATGAGTTTACCGATTCACCACCCTGTTTCGGGGATATTGATGATGATGGTCTGCCTGAAGTGATTCTTTATTCAGACCATGAACGGGCCGGTGAATATGTAAATCGTGGCAATTGCCTCTGGGTTGTAAATCCTGATATGACTCGTGTAACGGGATTTGAGACACCGCTATGTTCAGGAATGCCCCTTTATGCCGGGTACGAAAATAACATCGTTCAGGTCGCACCTGCACCCGCTGTTGCCAGCATTACCGGCGATAAACGGCCTGAAATTGTGGTACCTTCCTATGATGGTTATATGCGTTGTTTTTCTCCTGATGGAACTATCCTCTGGGAGTACAATTTCGATAATGGAAAGAGTGCCTTTATTGGTGCGAGTGGAGCGGTTATCGGTGATTTGAATGCAGATACCATTCCTGAAATTGTCTTCACAACCTATTCGGTCAGTCAGAATGTTTCTAATCTGATAATTCTCAACAGTAAAGGATTGCTGCTTCACAAAATACCAATAGCAAAACGGGGAAGTATGAGTCCTCCGGTACTTGCGGACATTGATGGTGATCACCGGGTGGAGATTATCATTTCACTCAAAGATGTTCTGGGTGGTGGTGCCGGCGGCGTACAGATCTGGGATGTCGCATCTGCATCAGACAATCTTCTCCCATGGCCGACCGGAAGAGGAAACAATCTACGCAATGGACAGGGTATACAAAGTGGAAATACAATAAAGATAATCCGCCCAAAAAACGGTACACTGAACAATTCGAAAGAAACAGCAGTTTTTGAAATCTACTCTATGACAGGACAATTAATCGGTACTCAGAAAATGAAACAACAGAACATTAACAGCACGATAGTACTAAAAACACGTAACACGTCAACAGGAGTATTTGTGTACAAAATCGCGAAGAGTAGCAACTACTGAATTCAAACTGTTTTGAATAATGGTTTTGGGATATGTGTGAAAGCAATCCCCCCTTTATCACCCCTTATCAAGGGGGGCGCTTCCAGCGGGGGATCACTTGATTTCGATCCGGTTAAATTGACAGATCAACTTACTACCGATATTTTTCCAGCAGAAATAGGATATTAAAAAATTAGCCCAGTTGACAGCTTTTAGATCCTCATTCCGAGGCCTGACCGTAAGTGTTTTTTCCAGAACCACAACCGTACCAATTGACGTTCAAAGCATGGGGCTTCTCCCCCTGCAACCCCGACCAGTCATTTCTTTCTTGGGCCAATTCACCGGTAAACCGGTATTTGATTATTATATTTTTATTAGGTACCAAAAATACTGGACAAAGAAGGGCCCTTTTAGAAAATTAAATCTGACCAATCCACGCGCTTTCAAAACTCGCTTATCGTATGCAAAAATTTTCTTTTTTTATCGTTGGTTACGTATAATCAGCAACTACATGCTAAAGAGCAACGCTCAAACAGTTGAAATCGCTTTCCTGGCGTTAAGACAGTTTGAAAACCTGTAGTCGTGTGCGGAATAGAAAAATGGTTTTTAACATTATTAATATGTGGAGATTGTTTCGTGAATTCAAACTGTTTTAAATAATGATCTGAAAAAATAGTACAAAACTCATTTTCACACCCCTCTCTTATGGGAGAGGGGCTGGGGGTGAGGTCTAAACTTGACAATCAGATTCTTCTTTGGATACTGAATTCTTGCTACTTGCTGCTACTGGCTACTGCATCCCCCCCTCATTCCGACCGCGGATACGAGTGTACCAGATTATTGTAGTTTCGCGAGTATTGTATAAAACGCAGCAGGCCCATTGGTTTATGACCGGCTTTGCGGTTAAGCGCGGAGATCCTGAAAAGAAGTGCCTGGTAACCGAATAATATTTTGTAAATCTCACCGAGTGATTTATTGATATCCCAGATATGAATCGCTTCTGAACCTGCGCCATTGACTTCGATAATGGCAAAGTTTTCGCCATGCTGCAATTTGTCAATTGATTCAAAACGGATGTCAAATCTGCCGAAATGAAAAGACGGCATGGATTGTACTATTTTGTCAAACCGTTCGGTAAGTGCTTCGGTAATGTACGATGACCCGTCCCTGTAGGTACCGCCAACCCTTAAACTGCCGATAAACGCAAGGCGGACCTGTTTATTGAGTTCGGGGACGCTGCTGAGCAGTTCGGGATCAATGCCTGCATGACGATGATCATCACCGAGGAAATACTTTAATTTATGGCTGGTACGTTCATCCTTCTGTATCAATTCCCTGACAGTCGATGTTCCATCACCGACAACATATGGATAATACCTGAACGTCAATGATGAAATATGCCCTTTTTCCTCACCGGGAATTCGTATGTAAAAAACGCCGGCTTCACCATTGAATGGAATATATTTCTGTATAATGAGCGATTGCGGTACCGGGTAGGATCTGATATACGCGCGAAGTTCATCCTCGGTATCAAGCAGCTTGACACCATATCCCTGCCAGCCGATATCAGGTTTTGCAACAAGGGGAAAGGTAATGCATTTGCTGCGCATCTTGTCAAATGCTTCAGCAATATCTTTTTCTGCATCAGGTGTACGCTGAATTGTAACAAATGTAGCGATATACTCATTATGCTCGCTTGATATCTGATTGAGCAGATCACTCTTCGATTCACCCCATAATCCACCCGCAATAATATGAGGATTAGAGATTGTCGGCAGAGTAATACTCCTGTGAAGTAAACCAAGAATAATCCATTGAATACCTACGGGAAAATAGAATAACAGGGGAGGAATTTTTTCACTAAGTGCAACTTTACTTTCTTTCCAGGTGTAGGTGGGCATGCCGCTTAAGGTAAGCACTTCATCGGTACCGTGTTCTGCTTTGGCAGTATCCGGAATGTCAATTTGCAGCTTTGATGCCCGTATTGCTTTGTAGATAATGATAGATAAACTTATCGTAACAAGAATGACCCAGCCCGCTACACCAATCTGCTGAACAATCGTTGCGCCGATAGTTGTAACCAGAAAAAGAAGGACAAGGGCATAAAGTGCTGCAGCGACTACAGTGATCATGGCGAAATGGAAAAACGATATTCCAAGCCATCCGCATGCGACAAAAGTCGGAAACAGTAAGCCGGGGCAGAGTCTGCAGAGTGCAACTGACGGAATAATGTTTTTTTCGATTTTTATCTTTACAAAATGAACTCTGTCATTAACCAGATACTTGCGGGTCCAGGGTATGGATCGTGCGGCAACACCAAGGCCAAAGATACCGAAGTCGCTTATAATAATGCCTGCATACAGACTGATAAATGCTAAAAAGTAGGGAAGTTTCTTATTAATAACAAAAATTCCACCGGTGACAACTGCAAGATCCTCCTGAAGAAAAGATCCGAAAAATAGTGTCAGGCAATGTGCGATCACACTGTCTGGAAGAAAAGAAAAATCCAATATTGCTCCAGTTTTAAATAATTTTTTGATCTACGTTCAAAAATACGAAATAAAAACGCAGTCTGCCATTGTAGAATTCACTTTGGAAAAACGTAGCGAGTGAATAAAGCGATAACTTATTTGAATTCATTGATATATACATACTCTACACGTTTTGAAAGGGTATCATAAAAAATAGCACCATTGAAATTTGGGATCCCTTTACCATGTAGTGCAAATACTACGGTGTTCTCCGGTTTGATCAAATTTAATTGTTTACAAAAATTGGTGATATCGTGACTGTCTGTTAATTCTCTGATGCCTTTTTTCAGGGTCTTACTAATAGAATCTTTAGCGATCTGTTGACCTTGAAGTGCTTTTACCGTAGTAATCTTTTTAATGGTTATTACATGAGTGATGCCGATATAGAGCACCATATAGAGTAAAAATAAACTGCCAAGAACGAATGGTCTGGTAAAAAACCTCATATTTTTCCAATGTTGCTATTTTTTATCCAGCCGCTGACACCGTTTGGAAGACTTACCAGTGACCAGTCACCTTCAATTTTCCTTATAAAAAAACGTGTGCCCTCATGCGCGGTAAACAGGATTTTGCTGCCATCCGGTTGATTCATGGCATCAAGTGATGGAACAAGGACTATTCCATAACTCTTTTTCTCAAGATCATAAATTTTAACTCCTGCAGAGATACCAAGTACGGTCGTTACGAGTGAGAGTAGCACTGAAATGTATATCATCCATAGTCGTCTGTTTCTGTTTGTGTAAAGCGCAAACGAAAGCAGCAGTGAGATGACAAGCAGAAATGCAAACAGAAGCCACAATTGTGTCTTTAACGACAGGAGTATATGAAGATTCCAGAGCAGTGCTTCGAGAAAATCACGATCCGGTTCAGGGACTCTGTCAACAATATTGGCACTGATAAACTTTATGTTCATCTCAATATCTTTATCCTGGGGGCTCAGTTTTAATGCCTTTTCGTAATATAAACGGGCGAGTCCCGGTTTTTTCAGCCTGTAATAGCTGTTACCGAGATTGTAGTATACGGTACTGTTTATTGTTCCTGATGTTATAATCTTCTCATAGTAATATGCCGCGCTGTCATATGCTTCTTTACTATAGAAATCATTGGCGGTTTCAAACATACGCTGTGCTTCTGATGCATCAATGCGCGTGCTGGACAAAATGGCAAACATTAAAACGGCCAGTGCTAATCTCATTTCTGTTTCTCCTTTTTTATACCGCGTTCAAGACTTTCAAGAAAAACAGCTGTTTTTTCTACTGTTGATAATCGGGATGATTCGTTGAATGTCAATCCTCCGAATCTGAAACTGTCAAGATACTGGATAAATTGTGTCATCTCTGAAACAACTTTTTCATCAATGTTACGCTGCAGCAATTCATCCTTGAGCTCCTCAAGCGTTCTGCCTGTCGCAGGAAAATCGAATTTATCTGAAATGAAATTTTCCAGAATCTGACTTATTTTTCCAAGAAATGAAGATTGCGGGAGCTCTTTTTGTTGCTTTTTTATCAGATTAAGCTGTTTAATTGCTGTTGATAATGCCTTCTGCTTTGTAAACAGTGACGAGTTTTTCTGACGCTGCGCTGCCTGGAATTTGTAAAGCAGTGACAAAATAAAAATAACAAACGGTAACGGCAGCAGCAGATAAAAGACTGCGTTACGGTAAGGCGCGTCAGACTGATGCTTTATCGTTACACCGGTCTTTATAAACCGTATATCCTGCCCGATCTGACGAATCTCCTCCTGCGACATATAGCGTGTTACTTTCTTTACATTTCCTTTTCCCTCAGTTACTGTAAGGGCTAGAGGAGCAGTTGATTCTGTTTTATAGGTACCGCTTTCAGGATCAAAATAGGACAGTGTGACTGGTGGAATGGTGATTGTGCCTTTTTCCTGAGGTATAATCATGTATTTATAAGTTTTACGCGTTGAAAATCCGCTTGCTGTTGTATCTGAAGCAGTCTGTTTCTCAGGTGTAAACACTTCGCAGTTTTCAATTTTAGGTAGTATTATTTCACCAACAGATGATGCTTTAGTATTTCCTTTCAGTATGATTTTAATCGTCGCAGCTTCACCGGCTGGAACCTCCTGGGGCTCAACTGATGCTGAAAGTGTAAATTTACCGACAGAACCATTATACCCGGCAGGTGGAGGTGGAAGCTGCTTTACAGTAATAGAAAGCTGATTTGATAATGCAGTCCGCGGTGTTGCCTGTACACCGCCACCGAAAAAATCACCACCAAAAAAATCGTCAAAAGGATCTACCCGCCGTCTTTGAGCACGCCTGAGTTCCTGATACTCGAATGGTACAGAGGGGATCGAAAACGATCCGGAATTGAGTGCAAAAGCAATGAATTTCAGCGTATATATGTTATACATCTCTCCGTCAAGACGTTCCTGTGACTGGGCAACCTGATTTGTAAACAACTTATGGAGTGCAAAATCCTTTCCAAATGATTTTTCAATTTTTTCGAGTGCTCCGCCAAATCCGTTTCGTACATCTGCCTGTGCCTGCGCACGTTGACACACACGAAATTCAAACGTTGTCTGTTCGCCGGTATATAATGTACTCTTGCCAAGACGTAGCTGAATTTTTACATCGGCATTTTTAACAATCTCAGTTGTGGCATTAAATGGTATCGCTTTGGTGTTATAGTCGGTACCGTCAATGGTGATTGTCAGTGATGGAAACTGGAAAGAACCGGCTTTCTTGGGAGAAATGGTATAGATAAACTGATACTGTACTTCCGAACGCTGTTTGGTTACGCCGTTAATGATTTCGATATATGAACTTGATGATGGTCCGCGAAGCACTGCGTTGATCACTGCAAATGATTCATTTGATTCAACAACTGGTGGCTGAATGCTTCCAAGATTTTTATTGGCAACAAGTGAGACGATAATGACTGCCTGTTCACCAATTGCAACTGTTGTCCGTTCTGTATTGGCTGTAAAGGTAATCTGCGAATAGATACCGATGCAAAAAAGGAATATTATAAATAATGATTTAACAGTAGATTTCATTAACATAGCTCCTTTGTCCATGACAGAATTGTCTGACACAGATTATTAACATCATT
This sequence comes from Fibrobacterota bacterium, assembly GCA_023459055.1. GTDB lineage: Bacteria > Fibrobacterota > Chitinivibrionia > Chitinivibrionales > Chitinispirillaceae > JAAZBG01. Next base: position 216,209 of record JAEWVR010000029.1, on the reverse strand, counting down.
GACATGGGTAAAATTATGGTTAGCACCCTGTATGAGGGCGTACTTACCGTTTACACCAGTGCGTTTTGACTCATTGATATAGAGCAGCGATTCCTCAGGTTTAACCGTAGGATCAGATGAACCCTGAATCAGAAGCATTTTACCGTTAAAGTTTTCTGAAAGGAAAACAGACGGGTTAGCATTTTGTAAATCATCGAATACTGATGGTGACAGTTCATGCGGACCAAATTCAAAAAAACCGCGGGAATTTGTACCGATTTGTGACATAATCTTGTGTTCTGTAAAGAACTTGTTTGTATCGGCGACAGGTGCAATCAAAACAATTCCATCTACCAAAATCTCTTTAACCGACAACGCTGCAACCATCCCGCCAAGACTGTGACCAAGGAGAAACACCTTTAACGGTTTGAGGGATTGTCTGAAATGGTTTGTTACGGTAAACAGATCATTCATCATGGTGTCAAGGTTCATGTCGCAGAATTCACCATCACTTTCTCCTGATCCGGTGAAATCAAATCTGACTGAAGATATACTGTTTGCAGCAAGGTGACGCGAAATTTTTACAAAAAGGTATTCAGGACCCATACGCTGACTTGTTAAGCCATGTGCAAAAACAAAGAGCGCACCGGGTGTATCTGTGTCAGAAGAATGCACAGAACCCCGGATCATTCTGTCGTATCGGTTTTTAAGTTCAAAAAAAGTAAAACTACTCACACATTACCAGTCTTTCTGAATTTTACCTTTTGATGCATTCGCTTTTTTCTGAGGTTTATTCAGCGAATCGGCATCATCGGCGTAGAGTTCAATCAAACGCTTTGCTTCCTCTTTTTTCATATCCTGTTTGGACTCATCCTGCTGAGCCTGCTGTTGCTGTTCTTTTTGTTGCTGCTCTTTTTGTTGCTGCTCTTTTTGCTGATCCTGATTTTCCTGCTTTTTATCGTCCTTCTTTTCCTGATCCTTTTTATCCTGTTGATTCTGGTCCTTCTTCTGATCCTGGTTTTGCTGATCCTTATTCTGCTGATCCTGATCGTTCTTTTGCTGGTCCTTATTGTCTTTTTTATCTTTGTTGTCTTTATTATCCTTATTTTGCTGCTGTTGCTGTTGTTGCTGCTCAGCCTGCTTGATTCGAGCATGTGCTAACTGTAAATTCCACTTGGCATCAATATCATCAGGTTTGCCATCAAGCGTTTTTATATAATGTTCAAGCGCTGCCTGGTACTTCTCTTTTGCTTTACCGGGATCTCCTGAGATCTGCAGTTTTTCACCCTGACGATACAAAATGTTTCCCATATTGAAATGGGTATTTGCATTCTTTGCAAGCAGGGAGTCAGTAATAGCGCTATTATACTGTTCTTCGGCCTTGTCAAAATCACCCTTTTTATAAAGAGTTGAGCCTTTATTCGCTTTCAGTTTATTGTCATTCGGCGCGAGCAGTAATGCATCATCATATATTTTAAGGGCATCATCGTATTTGCCAAGCTTATACAGATTATTTGCCTTTTTGTTCTTTTCATAAATTTCATCAGCAGATCCGGTGCTATACATAAAAAGAACAGCACCAAGAATACTGATAGAAAGAAGTTTATTACGTATTCTGGATCTCATTCAAACCGCCCTTTCCATTCCATTTTCCTGTTTGACCGCTCTGGCAGCAGGAATTCAACGATCAGGAGGAGCAGTGCGATCAACAAAAAAAGCTGATACTGCTCTTCGTAGGTGTTGATACTTTGTTTTCCAAAATCCTGTTTTTCAAGTTTAGCAATTTCGGAAAGAATTCTCGAAAGGTCCAGATCTGTACCGGCATGGAAAAATTTCCCTTTTCCCTCATGGGCAATCTGTTCAAGTACCTGTGTATTGAGTTTAGTAAGAACAAGGTTACCATTGTTATCTTTTTTATAGACGATATTACCATGACCTTTACTGATCGGGATAGGAACACCGCTTTCGGAACCAAGTCCGATTGTGTAAATGACAGTACCTTCCTCGGCAGCAGCTTTTGCAGCCTCAAGTGCGCTGCCCTGATGATCCTCGCCATCGGTGATAATAATCAGAACCTTATGTTTATTGCCTTTTGTCTTGAATGCATCAATAGACTGCTTGATTGCATCACCGATCTGTGTACCCTGTACCTGCACCCATCCCGGTGATACAGCATCTAAAAACATTTTTGCTGCACCATAATCAAGGGTCAGGGGACATTGAACATAACTTTCACCTGCAAAAATAACCAGACCGATTCTGTCTCCTTTTAACATGTCAATAAGTTTTGCAATTTCATGTTTTGCCCGTTCAACACGATTGGGAGTAATATCCTCAGCAAGCATACTTTTTGAAATGTCAAGAGCGACCATGATATCAATGCCTTTACGCTCAACCATTTCCATCTTTAGACCAAAGCGTGGTCGTACAAGCGCCAGAACAAGGAACATAAAAAACAGACAGAATATGGTCCACTTTGTCACCTGACGGGCAAGGCCTGCTGATGGTGTAAGCTTGTGCACCAGGTCAAGTGATGCAAACCGTTGAAGCGCACTTTTTTTACGCTGGTATGCCCAAATGAAAAAACCAATAAGAAGCGGCAGCGCCAGCCATAGAAAAAAATATTCAGGATTTCCAAACTTCATAAATTAGATACTCTCTGTTTGTCAGGGAATCCGCCTGAAACGCGTTTGTGATAAAAGTAATTCAAGCATCAGAAGAATGAATCCGGCCCAAAGCCATGGATAAAAACGCTCTTCATATGATGTATAAATCTTTGTCTTGATCTCTGTTTTTTCAAGCTTGTCAATTTTATCGTAAATCTCTTTGAGCTTTTCAGCATTTGTTGCCCTGAAAAAATCGCCATTAGTTGTTTTTGCGATTTCCGTTAAACTTTTTTCATCAAGATCAGATTCAACCATCTGTACTTGTGTAACAACTTCTCCGGTAAACGGATTTTGCATCTGTACAGGCATCGGTACCTGACCCGTTTTACCGATTCCAACAGTGTAAATCTTGATTCCAAGCTCTTTGGCTGCAGTTGCAGCGGTAAGCGGAGGTATCTCACCTGCATTATTGGCACCATCAGTTGCAAGGATAATTACTTTACTTTTAGCATTGGAATCCTTCAAACGGTTTGCTGCTGTTGCTATTGCGGTACCAATGGCTGTCTGAAAACTAAAATCAGTAAAGGTAATATCACCTAAAAATGATTTCAGCACGTTGTAATCGAGGGTAAGCGGGCATTTAGTAAAGCTTCGTGCAGCAAAGACTACAAGACCGATTCTGTCGTGCTGGCGTTTACTGATAAAATCGGCGATGGTTTTCTTCGCAACAGCAAGGCGGTTTTCAGGTTGAAAATCAAGCGCACGCATACTCTCTGATATGTCAAGTACAAGCATGATGTCAACACCCTCTGTTGTAATCTCCTCATCACTACGCCCTTCCTGGGGACGTGCAAGAGCAACAACAAGTAAACCGACACCCAGAAGACGAAGTACAATCAGGATATGGCGTGCCTGAACAAAGAATGATTTTGGAAGCTGCCTGATAACGCCCAGATCTGAGAATCGTACTGATGGACGAAATTTACGTTCCCGTCTGATATACAACCACAACATAGGGATCCAGACAAGCAGAAAGAGCAGAAATTCAGGATTTTTAAATCTCATTATTTACTGCCTCCATTAGATGATGTCTGTATAGTTGTATCTGGTGTTACATGACTGGTGTCGGTTGCAACAGGGCGTGTTGCATTCAGAAAATTCATCGTTTCACCCATGAATTTGTCAATTGTTTCCTGTGGTGGAATAACACGGGCAAATTTAACAGGATCGGATGTCCTGAAAAACCATTCAACAGACTGTTTTATCGTTGTGTCAAGTCCGCTGACACCAAGCCATGCAACAACTTCCTCTGTTGTAAATTCACTTGCATTTGTTTCAAAACGACGCTCAATATACCGTTTTAATATTTCAGACAGGTTAAAAACATATTCACGAATTAAGCCACGCTGTAAGTATTTCTGTCGTTCGAGCTCATTGATGGCATTGATGGCTTCTTCATAGGGGGGAAGCAGAGGAATCACTTTTTCTCCTGCAGTTTTCTTTTTGTTAAAGAATCTGAAAAAGACAAAAATAATTATTATGAGAGCTGTTGCCACAATTAGAATCCACATAAGCCACATTGGTTTTGTACCGGCTTCCAGTTGAGGTTTCAGATCCTTTATATCGACAGTATCTTTATCAATTACAGACTGGAAAGAGAGAATATGAGACTGAGATTTTAGTGTGTCGGTTTGTGAACCATGAACAACAAGAAACGAAAGTTCGGGAATGGTACAGTTTTCAGGAATATATGTTGTGATCCGGTAACTTACGGTTACACTGTCACCTTTGCTGAGTTTTTTTGTTGATGAGTTCCACTCCCTGACAGTTATAGCGCCAATGGTTTTATCGATAACCGGTGGAATCACATTTGCCCCTGATGGTGCAATGATTGTTACATTGTACGTAATGATCTCACCGGCTGTCAGTGATGCCTTACTTAGTGATGATGTAATTTCTGATGCGCTGCAGAGTGATGAAAAAAACAGCAATGCTATAATTGATGTAACCATTTTGTTAAAAAACATTAAATTCTCCGAGAAGAACTATTCCAAGCTGAACCAGGCCAACAACAAAGCCAAGAATACCTCCGAGGTATTCAATAGCTTTAAGTTCTTTATCTGCAATATTGTAAATAATCGATTCAAGTTTTGACAAATCATAACTCATGATTTTATCGCGAATAATTACATTAAAATCCAGTTTCTGTTCAACCTTCTGAAACATGTCGTCAATAATTCCCGGGAGTTGTTTTTCAAGCTCTTCCATTATGACAAGGCTCAGTTTTGCAATTGTATCGGTGGTAACAAACATTGCAAGGAGAGAGTTTGAGCTTATTTTTGCAATAATAAATTCCTCAATTTTTGTACGCAGAATAGAACTCATCTGAGCATGAAAATCCTCAGTCTGGATAATTGCCCGGATGTCTTTATGAGAAATCAGCTCCTTCTCTACTGTTTGTGCAATTTTTTCTGCAAGTGCAGCTTTACGTTTAGGTATAAGACCAATGACTTTCACCCCGAGAATGCTAATCTCTTTTCTTGGTCTGAAAATCATTTTTACAGCAATAAAATTTGTTAACCAGCCAATCAATCCTGCGATAATTGGTATCAAACAATATATCAGTATTTTCATTATGCCTTAATTCGGTTTGGTAATAGAATTATTGTTAAAATATGCTTTTTCAATATCCGGATTTTGTGATGTCCGTAAAATGAATAATGTTGTAAAAAATATAAAAACTTAAAAATCAATGCGTTAAAAACATTGCAGCCATGTAGATCAGCCGCAGGACATAAAATAAAGTATTTCACGGCTTCAATCAATATATATATGAACCAGTTCCAGACAAAAAATCGTATTCCCGGTTCGTTGTTGCAGGAGTTTGTTATGATTATTTGACAACTGTTATGCAGATTAAAATTTAAGTAATTGATCGATTGGGCAGTTACATGATAGTATTTTAAAGTATATTATTGGTAGAAAATTTTTGATTATTCAGGTAGTATTGTTAATGTACCATGACAGTTTTCACAAAGGTGCAGGATGCCACTAATAAATTTTTCCTGGGTGATACCGGGAAAATTAGCCGGTACATCAATGCCCGGCAGCAACGACGGGGATGCACAGTCATTGCAGGATGATATCGAACAGCTTGCAGCAGCAGGTATAAAAAAACTGATCTCTCTGGAATTGCCTGATAGATCACTAAGCTTATTATGTAAAAAAGCCGGTATCCAGTGGGAATATTTTTATATACCTGATTTTGGAATACCTGAAAACGTTGATGATTTTAACGGGATGATTAACAGGTTGTTGCAGTCGATAGAACAGGGTGATGCAGTGTGTGTACATTGCAGAGCGGGAATCGGCAGAACCGGTATGGTACTTACATGCACTGTTGGAAAACTGTATATGCTTGGTTACGATAAAGCGATTGACACCGTGCGTCGAACACGTAAAGCCGTGGAAACAACGGAACAGGAAAACTTTACAAAACAATATTTGAGTGAATATGAGCAAAGAATTTGACATTCAGAAGTTTCTGATTAAGGACGAAGAAAAACTAAGCCCGTTTGCAAAGCGGAGTACAGAGTCATTAGGGCGAAGATTTCCTATCAAGAAAGATCTGTTCAGGCTTGAATTTGCACGTGATGAAACCAGAATTCTTCATTCTCCGCCATTCAGGCGATTAAAACATAAGACACAGGTATTTCTGTCACCTAACAATGATCATATCTGCACCCGCATGGAACATGTATTGCATGTATCAAGTATAGCGTCAGTGATTGGACGCTGTCTGAACCTCAATATTGACCTGATTAATGCAATTGCAAAAGGTCATGACCTCGGACATCCGCCGTTTGGCCATACCGGAGAGCGTGTCCTGAATGGTATTCTTAAAAAAGCGGGTGTTGAAAGTGGTTTCAAGCATGAAATTCATGGATTGCGTGTTGTTGATAAATTAACAAATTATGGTGAGGGGCTTAATCTGACCTATGAAGTCCGGGATGGAATTATTACCCATTGCGGAGAGAGTTTTGATCGTATTGTAAAACCTGACCGCACAAGAGATCTTTTGAATCTTGAACATATTGATGAGCGTTCACATTATCCATCAACGCTTGAGGGCTGTCTGGTTCGTCTTGTTGATCGAATTGCATATCTGGGGCGGGATCTTGAAGATGCAATCAAAGCCGGGTTGATTAAAAAGAATGATATTCCAAAGGGTATTGCGGAAAACCTTGGGACTGAGAATGGTAAAATCATTGGTTGTTTTGTCAATGATACGATTGCGTCAAGTCTTGGAAAAGATGCTATTGAGATGAGTGCAGAGGTATTCAGCCATATGAGTGAACTGAAGGAATTCAATTACAAGTACATATATCTGCATCCTGATGTCGAACGTAAGTCAAAGAAGGCATCAAATGTCGTTGAACTCCTTTACTATGAGCTTGATAAAATATTTGAAAAATCAGTTCGCGGTAAAGATACTCAGTTTGTACACACATTGGTAAAGGAAGCACCATTACTTGAGATCTTTTTTCATTTTTTGAAAAACACCAATTATAACGACGATACACCGTCATGGCGTATTATTACCGATTATGTAGCCGGTATGACAGATCTGTTTGCAGAAAGAACATTTGTGCAGCTGTTTATGCCTTCCCCGGTAATATGATAGTGTATGATTAAGTATGAACCTATAATCAAGGCGTTCTACCGTGCATCATAGTTCCCGTCGGGTAAAAAAAATACAACGGTTTCTTGAACACAGGGAACAGTGGAAAGAGCTGTGGAATTCTTTCTGGAATCCACCGGAGATGAAGTGTCCAAAATGCGGATCGGACCTTACCGAGTATTATGATCCTTTCTTTTTTGCGCCACTACGAACACTTAAGGGGAAACGGCGTATTAAATGTAAATCATGCAGATTTATATGGCGTCCATCACGAACAACAAAATCAATCTGGGATGTTTTTAATCCATTCTGAAATATCATTTCGATAGTATACAATCCCCTTGACTGTTTTGCGATATATTGTTACATATAGTAGGGAGGCGTTTGCGTCTGGCTAAGAGAAATGGTTGTGTCTGAGTATACAAGCTGCCACAGGTTCAGGTCAGTCCAATACAATCGAGGATGACTGGTATGGTAAATTCAATGACATCGAAGATTCAGATTGCACTTGACACATATAGAAACAACAGAATCCCCGAGGCAATTGTTCTTTTTGAGGAGATTCTTAATAACAATCAGGGAAACGTAGAAATACTATTACCGTATATTAGTGCGCTTCGTCAAACAGCTGATTATAAAAAAGCAAAAGAAATTCTTGTATCATTTCTTAAAAAGGACAATTCGATTGCGCGTATTCACTTTGAACTGGGTCTTACAAAAAAACTTGACAATGAAGCGCCGGAAACTATTATTCCCCATATAGAAAAAGCGATCAGTCTTGGGTTGACAGATGTAAATGTATGGTATCTTCTTGGTGATCTTCAGCGTCTCTGCGGCCGGATTGATGATGCAATTATTTCATACAGGCAGATTTTACAAAAACAGAGCAGGCATTTTGGAGCAGCATTTTCGCTGGGCATGATCTACAAGCAGCTTGGCCAGTTCGGATTGGCCAAGGAACTTCTGCTGCAGGCACTATCTGCAAAACCGGATTCAGCAGAAACGTTGAATAATCTTGGATTAGTACTTGAAAGTCTTGGAAAAATTGATGCTGCTTGTGCTTATTATGAAGATGCGCTGGATCTGGCCGATGATGACAACAATATAATTGATAATTACTGCGGAATGCTGATGCGTTCCGGCAATATTCATGCTGCTATTGATCTGTTAAAACGAATGGTTGAGCAGCGAGGTACTGATGCTTGGCTGTGGAATGGTCTTGGAAACCTTTATGTAAAGAAACAGGAATTTGCAATTGCAAAAGAGTGTTACATCCGGGCTCTTCAACTAAAACACGATTACGCTGAACCTCATTTTAATCTTGGCTTGATTATGCGGGGCTGGAATATGCTTGATGAAGCCGTTACCTGCTTTTCAAATGCATATATGTTTGACAATGAATGTGTTGATGCAGCATTGAATCTTGGTGAAGCATATTTGGTTTTGGGAGAAATTGAAAAAGCAGAAATTACATTTTACAAAATACTTGTACAAAATCCAGAGTATGATGCGGCATATCATAATTTATTATTGGCAGTAAATTATGATGAGAAATATAATGCTGAGCAGGTGTATCGGGCACATAAGGAGTGGGGTTTACAAAAAAGTGAAGAAGCCAGGCAGTTTTGCAATAGTAAAAATCCGGGACGGAAAATTAAAGTCGGGTATGTATCACCCGATTTCTGCAAACACCCTGCAGCACAATTTATGAAACCTTTTTTTATGAATAATAGTGATATGTTCGAAAACTACTGCTATGCTGAAATTGTTGAACGTGATCAACAAACAGAATATTTTGCAAAAAAAGCAGATGTATGGATAGAAACAAATGATCTGACTGATGATCAATTGGCAGACAAAATACGAACTGATGAAATTGATATTTTGATAGACTGTGCTGGACACATGGGAGGAAACAGACTGAATGTTTTCGCAAAACGTGCAGCTCCCATACAAATAAGCGCGTTCGGGTATCCCTGTACAAGCGGATTATCATCAATTGACTACCGTTTTTCTGATAGCGTTACAGAGGATTCAAAAAGTGAATTATTATATACAGAAAATATTTTGAAGCTAAATTCTCCGTTTTGTGTTTTTACTGCCCCGGAAAATAGCCCGGAAATTGAACCTCTGCCGGCATTGACAAATGGATATATAACCTTTGGCTCAACCCATACAACATCACGACTTAACAAAAAGGTTATTTCTCTGTGGGCTGATATTCTTCACATAGTTAAAAATGCGCAGCTGATACTATTCAGGACAACGTTATGCAACAGTGTCATAGAGAGAATCAATGAATGGTTTGATGAATCAAATGTGCAATTGTCAAGAATACAGTTTGTAAATAAAGTTCCTGACAGCGGTCATTTGTCTGTGTATAACAACATCGATTGTCTTCTTGACACATTTCCGTGGAGCGGTCACACAACAGCATGTGAGGCACTCTGGATGGGGGTTCCGGTTATTACTCTGTATGGTGATCGTCATGCAGGAAGAATGGTAAGTAGTGTACTGCACTATACCGGATTTAAAGAATTTATTGCCTATTCAGAAACTGAATATGTCGATAAGGCGATTCATGTAGCCCGTGATTTTACAGCTCTTGATAAAATAAGAAAAACAATGAGAGAAAGAATGATAAATTCAAGATTGATGGATGCTGCCGGATATGTCAGGGAAGTCGAATCGGTGTACAGAAAACTGTGGGAAAGCTACTGTCTGAAATAAACGTCCCGAAAAAGTGCACATACTCCTGTTGTACAGACATTTAAGCACCCGCGATTCTACCGGTTTTTAAAACAGTATTCCAAATCCCAGCAATGTACTTGTTGACATAACCCTGTTATCATCAACGAAAAGTGCTACAGCCCGTTCTTTCAACCTGATTGACAGATGTTTGTTAAGTATGTATGCAGCAACAAGTTCAGCTCCTGCAGCGGGAGATATTTCTCTGTAATTACCTGATCGTATAGTGTATATACCGCCGGTTATACCACCCTTTAAAAGCAGTTGTCTTACTTGAGTGACTCCACTGAATGTAATAAAATCATTCGAACAGAGCAGTCCGTTTCGTCGCTGGATATTGAATGATAGTGATAATGCACAATGGTTTAAAAAACGATAACCGCCATCAAGTTCACATTGAAGATTGACGTTTCTTCCGATTGTTGTGAATGAGCCATACACCGCAAGGTCATAGCGTTTGTATGGATTACCCGTCAGTTGAACATCTGTTGCGTTGATACCCGCAAATGATATCAGAAGCAACGCGAACAGTTTATGCTTAAAAAAAGAATAAAGAGATTGTGTCATTATGTTAATTTACCCAATATTTTTTTAGTATATCTTCTGCGGGTTTATTTCTGGGAGTATAGTCACAGGAATCGGATTTACCTTTTTCACCAAGTTCCCATTGCCAGAAGTAAATTCCTTTAATCGATTTAAATAAACATGCCTGCGAAAGCAATGCTTCATAACAGATCTTTTGAACACTTTGATCGCAGAGTGGTTTACCACTGAAATCACCGGGGTTGATAGCTGCAGTACTGCGACTCATAAATCCGGTTTCTGTTAACACAATAGGAACGTTATGAAGAGTGGATTCTTCATGAAGTTTATTAAGCCAGAAGTTCCAGGTTTCCCTGATCACCATTTCCGATGGCGGGATGTTGTTGTCAAGATTGTAATATGTATTTACACCAAGTACATCAACATGTTTCCAGAGTTTCGTTTTAAAAATCTGATTGTAGCTGCATGAGTAAAGTATTGGTATCGTTGAAACACTTCGCAGTGAATCAAGAAATGTTAAAAAGCCGGAGTTTTCTGAAACATTGTCCAGCTCAGTTCCTGCAACAAACGAATGAATATTACTGGTTACCGATAGTGTAAAGTAAAAAAGGATACATTTTTTATATGATATTAACCATTTTTCGTAGTTCGATGGTTTTATTTGGAACCGTGGTGCATTATTCAGACAGTTGATGTGCGGTTTTAACGACACGTGCATCCCGGCATTTACAGCAATTCCAATAGCTTTGATCAATAAAGAATCTGCAAGGGTTTCGGATGTCCTGAATATCGAATCTGAGGTTTCCGTTTTTTGGAAATACGATGGTGTAAGGTACAAAGAATTAATACCATCAGATTTCATTCTATAAATATTTTCTGTAAAGTCATTTTCGTTGAAACTGTTTCTTGGGGGCATGAAAAAGACAGAGAATCCCTTATTAAATGATGGATCATAGGTACAATTATCAGTTATGTCTGAACATGTTGTCAGTAGCAATGCAGCAAAAAGGAGTGCAAAGTGAATGCAGGATGCTTTGAACGTATGGTACGTCTTTACATGCATTATTACTCTCTGTTATTGTTTAATTGCCCATCGGAGTTTCGCGCATGATGAACGTGGGTTTGACCGTTTTTCCTCATTTGTCGGACGAATTGGTGTTGGTGCTATTTCAGAATAAATGCCATTACGTAAACCATCCTGAAAAGATTTTTTAACCCGCCGGTCTTCACCGCTGTGAAATGTTAAAAATGCAACCCGTGCCCCCGGATTAAGGCATGACGGTAACAGCGTGAGCAATTGGTCCAGAACGCCATATTCATTATTAATATAAATGCGAAGGGCTTGAAAAACACGCTGCTGGGATTTTTTTATATCGTCAGGATTGACATTTCTTCTTTGTGTCAATGCACCATGAATAATTGATGCCAGTTGTTTTGTTGTGGTCACAGGGCCATGGTATTTACAGATTGCATCAGCAATAACATGGCAGTAGGGTTCATCGGCATTATCGTGAAATATCGATGCCAGCTCATCACTGTTAAGTGTTTTGAGTATTGCAGAAACAGGGGAACCGCGCTGGGGGTTTAACCGTAAATCAAGCGGCCCATCAAGTTTAAAGGAGAAGCCGCGATCAGGAGTGTCAATCTGCATTGACGAAACACCAAGATCTGCGAGGAAAAAATCAAACAGACAATGGCTCTCGTTAATCAATTGGGGAAGTCCTGCAAAATTCATCCTCCGGGCGATAAAATTATCTTCTGTGAAACCTAAATTTCGCAGCCGTGTTTCAGTTTTCGGCAGTTCCACCGGATCAACATCAAGGCCGTATACTTTACCATCAGGGAGTATCTTCTGAAGTATCTCCTGCGTATGTCCACCATATCCAAGTGTTGCATCAACACCGATCATTCCCGGTTTGAGATCAAGTACAGAAAGTATTTCCTTTACACAAATCGGACGATGTGTCCCTGCTGGTGTCTGCCCGCGTGAAATAACCTTCTGAACATCATCTGCATATTTGTCAACATGAAGCTCCTTATACTTCTCCTCAAAGCGTCGCGGATGCGTACCCTTGTATCGTACTCTGCGTTTGTGTTCAGGATTCTGTGGTGTTGATTCAGGCATGATATCGATATTCAAAGATAATGTGGATTGATTTCTCTAAATCGCTGCACAATAAAAAGACGTATGCAATACGTCTCTACATTCTACATTCTACATTCTACATTCAACATTCTACATTCAACATTCTACATTCAACATGCTACATTCAACTTGCTACATTCAACTTGCTACTTGCTACTACCATCCCTATCCCCCAAAATCAAACATTAAACTTAAAAAACATAATATCCCCGTCCTGGACAATATAATCGCGTCCTTCGGAACGGATCTTTCCTGCTGCACGAAGTGCAACTTCTGATTTATAGGTTTCAAGATCTTCAAGTGAGTAAACATCGGCCTTAATGAAACCTTTTTCAAAATCGGTATGGATAACTCCGGCAGCTTCAGGCGCCTTGAACCCTTTATGGATAGTCCATGCACGGTTTTCTGTTTCACCTGCTGTAAAGTATGTTTCAAGACCGAGGAGCTTATATGCTTCCCGTGTCAAAACTGCAAGTCCTGGTTCGTCAAGACCAAGATCTTTAAGAAATTCCGCTTTGTCGTCATCACCCAGGTCTGCGAGTTCAGACTCAAGTTTACCGCAGAGCTTTACACAACCGGCATTTTCAGCGGCTGCAATCGCACGAACTTTTTTAACGGCATCGTTGTCATCAAGTACCGAATTATCATCAACGTTTGCAACATAAAGAACCGGCTTGGATGTTAACAGATGAAGTTCTGTGATCAGTTTTAATTCTGCCGGATCGGTAAGAGCTTTACGAACAGGTATTCCCTGGCCCAGTGTATCGGCGACTTTTTTAAATACGGCAAGTTTAGCAGCAGCTTCTTTGTCACCTGATTTAGCTGCTTTTTCGGTGCGGGATATTCCGCGTTCCACAGTACTTAAATCAGTAAGCATAAGTTCTGTATCAATAATCGAGATATCTCTCTGCGGGTCTATGCTCCCCTCAACATGAACGATATCATCATTTTCAAAACAGCGCACAACATGCACCACGGCATTGACATCTTTAATATGACCAAGAAACTGATTACCAAGCCCGTCACCTTTTGATGCGCCTTTGACAAGGCCCGCGATGTCGACAAGTTCCATAAACGCAGGAACGATTTTTTTCGTTGGAATAAGGGCGGTAATACGATTTAAACGGTTATCAGGTACTGCAACGATACCATGATTGGGATCAATCGTGCAGAATGGATAATTTTCCGCAGCAGCTTTACCATTTGAGAGTGCATTAAAAATTGTTGATTTTCCAACATTGGGTAGTCCGATAATTCCAACAGCTAAACTCATGAAGATCTCTTTTGCTTGTGTTAATACTGATTTGTAACGTTAGAAAATACATAATTCGTTGATGAAGTATGAAAAAAAAGGATGGGGAAGAGAAATTGAAATTGAGGTTGAGATTGAGATTGAGATTGAGGAGGCATCAATAAATGCAATCCGGCTCTTAGCCTTAACCTTAGCCTTAACCTTAGCCTTAACCTTAACCTTAACCTTAACTCCGATGATATTTTTGAATAATTGCCTGAAGATTTTGCGCGAATCGCTGTTTTTCACGATTGCCGATAGGAGGGGGACCGCCGGTCTGAAGGCCGCTTTCCCGAAGCTCGGTCATGAGGTTGCGAACTGCGAGCCGGGTACCAATATTTTCTTCTGAATACAGTTCCCCGCGGGGATCAAGTGCGAGAGCACCTTTTTTAATCGCTCTGTCGGCAAGCGGGATATCGGCAGTAATAACAAGATCACCTTCATGAATGATCTCTGCAATTTTATCGTCTGCTTCATTAAAAGTCGCTGCTACTTTCAGGGATTTAAACAGCGTCGATTGAGGTGTGCGAATATGGGTATTAGCGACTACCGTTGTTGGAATATTGTTTTTTTCTGCAGCCCTGAATAGAATTTCCTTGATAATTTTAGGGCACGCGTCGGCATCAACAATTATCTGCATCCTATGCCCTGTTTGTTAAGTTCAGCTCGTACTGCATCCCGTTTATCACCCTGAATTTCGACAATTCCAGTATTGTCAACAACCTTGAACGTTCCTCCGCAACCACATTTTTTCTTGAGTATCTGCGCAAGATCCGAAAGAAAGGATGTATCTGCGGGTAATTTATCGATCACCGTGACATCCTTTCCGCCGCGATGTGCTTTTTCAATACGTAAAACAGCCCTGATTGTACTTCTGTTAATAGCGGCTGTTTTTTTGCACTGACACTCTGCTACAAGTTTCTTACACGTTGGACAGTGTTTATTGACAGACTGATCGGTTGAATAAACAAGTTCCGTATCACTCATCCTTAGAATACCGGCTTTCTGTAGTACTGACGTCTCCGTGGGGCCGCCGCTGCAGCTGATGGAATACTGTTTCCATCCTGAACAAGGCCTGGTTTTGGAGGCATCTTGAATCCGGGAAAATCTTTTACAGTAAACTTCTTATTTGTAAGAAACTCAATTTTCTTGAGATTGGGCAGCTCGCTTTCATCGACAAACGTAAGTGCCATTCCTTTGCATTCCGCACGCCCGGTTCGTCCGATACGGTGGATATAGTCTTCAGCAAATGCCGGGGTATCAAAATTTACTACGCAACCCACTTTGTCAATGTCAATACCACGAGCCGCAACATCAGTTGCAACAAGCACCTGAAAATCCTTGCGTTTGAATCCTTCAAGTGCCATCTGACGCTGCGATTGTGTACGGTCTGCGTGAAGTGCCTCAGAGGTAATTCCCTCTCTGTTGAGTCTGCGGTCAATTCTGTCTGCACCATGCTTGGTTTTTGAGAAAACAATCATCGAATCGACATTTCTTGTCAGCAGAATATGTACAAGCAGATCAAGTTTTACATGATTCGGAGCATTGACAAAATGTTGTTCTACAAGCTCGGCTGGTGAAAAAGGTGCACCGATCTCAATATATGATGGCGAGCGCTGCAATTCGGCAATAAGTGCACGGATCTCTCTTGACATCGTAGCACTAAACAGAAGCGTCTGACGATCATGTGGAACCCGTGCAGCGATTTTGCGTACATCACGAATAAATCCCATATCATACATTCTATCCGCTTCATCAAGAATCAAGTATTCAACCATTGACAAACTAATACAGTGACGTTCCATAAGGTCAAGCAGTCGTCCCGGTGTTGCAATCACAATGTCAACGCCATCCTTGAGCGCCCTGATCTGATTATTAATACTTACACCTCCATATACCGATGCACACTGAAAATCGGTATAGGTACCGTACTCTCTGACTGCTTCCTCAATTTGAAGGGCAAGCTCACGGGTCGGTGTAAGAACGAGTACTCTTGGATGCGCACTTTTAAGTGGTTTGTTTGCAGTTTCGAGCAGCATACTCAGAATTGGTAAGACAAAAGCAGCAGTTTTTCCGGTACCGGTAGGGGCACAACCGATAATGTCCCGGCCTTCGAGTGCAAGCGGTATCGCCTTCTGTTGTATCTCTGTAGGATTACAATACCCGGCTGCGTACACTCCCTGCAGAATTGGTTCTGCAAGACCCAGTTCACTAAAACTCATAAAGATCCTGATTCCTCCAAACCCCAAAATTTTATATAATGAATAGAAAAATCGGGTTCAGATTAAAAAAATGAAGCCACGCTTCAGTATCGAACATATCAAATTTGTATTGATTGTCTGGTGTAACAGTCTGATTTTAAAGAGACTGAGATGGAGAGCGTGTCCTTGAAACATGTATACGTTTACTAAAATTTCCACTACAACATAAATCTTTTCACTATGAAAGTCAAGTTATGTGGCGATATTTATAAGAACTTTATGTAAAATGTGCTTCAGAATATTTTATGATTTGCCGATAGTCATTGTAGAGGGATTGTAAAAAAATGCAGCCTCGGCCTCACCCCCCAGCCCCCTCTCCACACGTGGTAGAGGGGGAGATAAGAAAAAGTTCATGGAATGAACTGCAAATTGTTTTGCTCCCCCTCTACACTTGTGGAGAGGGGGCCGGGGGGTGAGGCCGAGGATTCACCACGGAGGGCACACTATGCGTATTGCATCATCGAACATCGAACTGGCATCGGAACAAATTGATCTTCGTTATTCATCAGTCTACGAACGTCTTCACAAATGGGATAAACGATCTGATAGTACAATTGAGAACCGCAGTGAAGCCGGAAAAGCAAATGTCGAATTGATCATTAAAAAAGATATACTTGAGTTATCGAAGCAGGCACAGGCGCAAAATGCTCAGGCAGCTGCAGTACCGGCGCAGAAATCAGGTGATGCTACTCTTGATGAACTTTTTGGCAGTGAGGTTGATGATCTCAGGATGCGGATCGTCAAGGATATGATCGAGATGTTTACCGGAAAAAAAATAAAGGTGTTTGACTCAAGGGAACTTCATCGCAAGATTGCATCAGGTGATTCTGCTGACATATCGCAACAGGCTCAGCAAAATGCTCAAGCCGCGCAAAACGCTCCGCAGCGTGAGGGGTGGGGGATTGATTATTTCCGTCGTGAAGTACATCAGACAAAAGAGGGGTTCTCCTTTTCAGCACAGGGTAATGTTACAACTGCTGATGGCAGGGAGATCCAGTTCAGTGCTGCACTGGAAATGAGTCGCGAGACTTATAAAGAAGTAACGACATCAATTAAAGACGGTGATGCACTGATTGATCCTCTTGTTATTAATTTCAGCGGTGCCGGAACACAATTGACAGATTTAAAATTCGAGTTTGATCTTGATTCTGATGGTACTAATGAATTGATAAACGCTCCTGCAGTCGGCAGCGGTCTGCTTGCCTATGATAAAAACGGCAATGGCGTTATTGATGACGGTTCGGAATTGTTTGGTCCGTCAAGCGGCAATGGCTTTACCGAACTGGCATCACTGGATGATGATAAAAACGGATGGATTGACGAAAATGATACGGCCTTTACAAGAATGAAAATATGGGAAAAAACTGCGAATGGCAGTGATGTTATAAGTTCTCTTTTGTCAAAAGATGTTGGTGCAATTTATACCGGCAGTGCAAACACAAACTACTCGCTTTACAACAATAATGCATTATCAGGAAAGATCCGTGAAAGCGGCATATGGCTTCAGGAAAGCAGCGGCAATGTGGGAACTATACAGGAGATCGATCTTGTTGCCTGATATTCACGGCCTTCGATAGCTGTTTATGTCCCGATCGGTACAGGTTCAGGAAACAAAACAGTTTTGATTGTCAGGTAATCGTATTAAGAGACCTCTAAAAACGTGTTAATTATCAAGTCTGACAGGTCATTTCTTTCAGTTTATTACATAATTGTCAACCTGCCTCAATAAAAAATTCGCCTTGCATCAGATACTGTTCAGATGATCCAAACACTGTAAAACAAAAAAACGTTACAAAAGTGTGATCGCCATTTCCTGGAACATCTATTGTAAAATAATTGTTATATGTTATTGATTTTAAGATTCATATAAATCCATCCCGGTTATCTTCAGACAATAATTTCATAAAATTTAAAAAAAAACTTGCATACTGTTCAAATGAACAGTATATTTAAAATGCAAGCAACAACAGCAGGAGGTAATCGATATGAGTAACCTGGTTTCATCAGAAGTTAATCAAATGTTTTTTCCATCAGTTCAGCCATTACGGTATTGGAAAAGTCGTCCGGTTGCAGCGGTTATTGTTAGAGAACATAATAAGCGTTTGTCAATTACAGCATCGAAGGGTTTTTCCATGAAAGGCGGCTTTGTGCACGCAGAGAATGGGGCCCGCAGGTTGATAATTGCCGGAAGAATTTTCAAGAATGATATGGTGGTGGCATAATGGGTGGTGCTGAGTTAACGTCCGAACAGGATCGTGTATTGTCATTCATAAGAAAAGCCCGTGATGAAACCGGGGTTCCTCCTACTGTTCGGGAGATTGCGGATGCGTTGGGGTATAAAAGTCCTAATAATGTGCGTCAGCATTTACGTCTGATAGAACAGAAAGGGTTTATCCGCCTCTTGCAGGGTAAAGCGAGGGGTATTGAGATTGTACAGCAGGCTGCGGATGATTTTGAGCCGGATCTTGATGCGATGGGTGTGCCGCTTATCGGTGCGGTGGCTGCCGGTGCTCCAATAACAGCAATTGAAAATGTTGAAGGGTATATCACACTTGATAAATCGATATTCAGGGGTGATGATCTTTTTGCACTGCGTGTCCGTGGTGACAGTATGATCGGGGTGGGTATTCTTAATGGTGATATTGTTGTTGTAAAGAAAAAGGATACGGCCGAGCATAACGAGATTGTTGTAGTTGTCATTGATGGTGACGCGACGCTGAAGCGATTTATTAAGAGGGATGGAGGATTGTTTCTTCATGCGGAAAATCCGGCATATGAAGATATTGAGTTGCAGTCTGTCAATTCAATACAGATTGCCGGGAAGCTTGTAGGATTGATTCGCAAATGTTAAGTTGGTAATTATGGATACACACAAAAAATTGCAGTTGCTCTCTGATGCATCACAGTATGATCTTGCCTGTGCCTGTGGAACAAACAGTCAGGACCGGCGTAAACGGGGCAGTGATGGTGCCTGGTTGTATCCTGTGTCAATACCGTCCGGGGGCAGTGCAATAATGCTTAAAACACTGATGTCCAATGTTTGTATCAATGATTGTGCATATTGTCCCTATCGTGAAGCGACAGATACACCACGATGTACTATCGGTCCCGATGATATGGCATCGCTGTTTCTTGACTACGAACGGAAAATGAACCTGATCGGATTATTTCTGAGTTCCGGTGTTATAAAAAATCCAGATATGTCAATGCAGCTGCTTAATGATACAGCCCGCATTTTGCGCAAGAAACATAATTATAAAGGATATATTCATCTAAAAATTATTCCCGGTGCATCTGATGCCGCCATTGATGATGCGTTAAGTCTTGCTACAACGGTATCATTAAATATCGAAACGCCCGGTGAGCTGCGTTTTAAAAAGTTGTCATCAAAAAAGAACTATCTGAATGATATTATTAAGCCGATGCAAAGGATCAGTTTGATGACATCAAAGGGTGCACAGTTTGAAAAGGTCGGGAAAACGACGCAGTTCATCGTTGGAGCATCTGATGAAACTGATGCTGAAATTGTAAAGTATACAGCGGGGTTATATAAAAAACTGTCGTTTGACAGGGTCTATTTTTCAGCGTATCAGAAAGGGCTTGGTGACAGGGGTATTCCAGGTGAGAATGCATTCGGTAATCCTGAACATACTTTTACGCGGGAACATCGCCTGTATCAGGTCGATTTTTTGTTGCGTCAATATTCGTTTACTGAAAATGATATCTGTTTTACCGGTAATGGCAGCTTGTCAATGGATACTGATCCCAAGATGATGTGGGCGCAGCGTCATCCGGAGTATTATCCTGTCTGCATAAACAGAGCGTCAAAGACCGAACTAATGAAGGTTCCGGGGATTGGGCCGCTTACTGCAACGCGAATTGTAAAGATGCGAAAAGTAAGCCGGATAGATTCGTTGGATAAGCTGCCATTAAGCGGGAAAAGAAAGCTTTGTGCGATAGAATATATTGCCTTGTAGATCAGATCGAATTGTTGTGTAATATACGACATGTTGGTATGTATCGATAAATATAGAGAAATGAGGATGTATGGTCGAATCCCGATGCGGTATTGTATGCACAGATTGTTTGTACAAAGATAAGGTTGACTGTAAAGGTTGTGTCAATATATCAAAGCCATTCTGGGGTGACATTTGTCCAGTAAAAAAGTGCTGCGAAGATAAATCGCTGATGCATTGCGGAATGTGTTCTGAGTTTCCCTGTTCATTGTTGCAAAAATTTGCATATGATCCGGAGCAGGGCGATAATGGTAAGAGAATAGAACAATGCAGAAAATGGGTATAAGTTATTCCGCGTCTTAAACGGTGGAATACTCCTGTTACCACGCATTATTTTAACTGATGACACCATCCTCCTGTGGGAGGCTAATAATGTTATGTTAAGATTAGCACAACGGTACACGCCCCCTAAATTCCACCTCGGCAGGTGTTCCCAAGGGGCTTCCGCAGGAGGACTTGATGATTGGGTAAAACTGCCATTCAGGTATTCAAAGTCCCCCTGCGGGGGATTTAGGGGGCGAGGTTTGAGCTGTACTGCAAGACATCAGGAAAAAATTTCACTGTTTCAGAATTCGTAAATATGGGTAGTGTATATATTGGTACAAGCGGTTATTCCTACAAAGACTGGGAGGGTATACTTTACCCGGAGAAAACCAGTCCGGCAGATTATTTGTCAATTTATGCACAGGAGTTCAATGTTGCAGAACTGAATTTTTCCTATTATAAAATGCCTGATGCAAGGGCGTCCGAAAAAATGGTCGAAAAAACCGGGGATCATTTTTTGTTTTCTGTAAAAGCCCATCAGTCTTTAACACATGAGTATTCATTGACATCACTTGATACCAACTGTGGAATATTTCTGGACGGGATAAAGCCGTTTATTGACAGTCATAAACTTGGAACCGTGCTGCTCCAGTTCCCCTTCAGTTTTCATTATACCCCGGATAACCGGCGATATCTTGACAAATTAAGCGGGCGGCTGGCTGATGTTCCATTGTCGGTTGAATTTCGTAATGACAAGTGGGAGTGTGATGCCGTCCTTGATGGATTACGTAAACGTAATATCGGTTTTGTGAACGTTGATGAGCCTGCACTGAAAGGATTATTAAAAAAGAGCAGTATTGTTACATCCGGGATCGGATATATCAGGTTTCATGGACGAAACGCGCAGAACTGGTGGTCTGGTGATAATGTGTCGCGTTATGACTATCATTATAGCGATGATGAATTGACAGAATGGATGCCATCAATCGGGCAAATTATGGAGCAGACAAATATCGTGCTTATCGTATTTAATAATCACTCTAAAGGGCAGGCAGTACAGAATGCTAAACGGCTAAAGGAGCTGATGAATCAGGTGGATTAGAAAACACACATTATACACACATCGGAAAAGGAATGATAGTATGAAAGCTAAAATGAAACCATTAGGACTGCTTGTAGGTCTTATCGTTGCAGCCGCTCTTTATTTTATTATGGAACTGATTCGAAACGGTATTTTCAATTCTCCGGTTATAACAGAAAAGGAAATTGGTCCCTATACGTTGGTGTACACTAAATATATTGGTGAATATAAAAATGTCGGGCCTGTGATGGATAAGGTCTATTACGACCTTAAAAACAAGTACGGAATTGCAACGACAAAAGGATTTGGCATTTATTATGATGATCCAAAAAAGGTAAGCCGGGATAAGCTGCGAAGTATTGTCGGATGCATTGTAGAATCAAAATCAATTAATGAAATCGGAGAGTTGCGTAGCAGTTTGGGCGTTTATGAGTATCCAAAGTCAAAAAGTGTTGTGGCAGAGTTTCCGTACAAGGGTAAAATGTCAGTAATTATTGGGATTTTAAAGAGCTACCCGAAATTGTCGGCGTATATTAACAGCAGGAACTATGCTTCTGTACCGGTAATGGAGCTGTATGATCAGCCGAATAAAAAGATTGAATATATTTCATCATATACGATAGATGTCAGGACATTTCTCGAAATGCTTGATACAGCAAAATAGCAGTATGTAAAGGAGCTTGTAACACAGATGAAGCAGATGCTGTTTATAGCACTTGGTGGATCAATAGGTGCGCTTGCACGATATGGAATTGCAAAATTTGTCAATCAGATAAGTGGCGGTGTATTTCCGTGGGGAACGATGACAGTTAATTTTATTGGCCTTTTTGTGATTGGTTTTCTGTATGAACTGTTCGAAAAAACACTGGTGCCATCAGAGATAAGACTTTTTCTTACCGTTGGCTTTCTTGGCGCTCTTACAACATTCTCGACCTATGGCATGGAGACAATTACGCTTTTTAGAAACGGGCAATATGGTGCCGCCTTATTTAATATTGTTCTTAGCAATGTTGTTGGAATGGTGCTTGTCGTAACGGGAATTTTCGTTGCAAGGGTAATGATAAAAGTATGATTTGATTCCAAACAAATAATGCATATCCTGTAATAAAATGAAAGGAATGTACGCATGAAATCGCTGGCCGATGCAGTTCGCTTGAAAATATATACAAGTGAGAATCATAAGCTGGATAATAAACTGCTTTACGAAGCAGTTGTTAAAAAAGCACTTGAGCTCAAGATTGCAGGTGCAACAGTAGTTCGTGGCGTCTACGGATACGGTGCTCATCACACAATTCATACCGCAAAACTGCTTGAATTGTCTGATAATCTGCCGCTTATTATTGAAATCGTTGATGTACAGGAGAAGGTTGATAAAATAGTACCGTTTCTTGAGACATTAGCGGGGAAAGCAGTTGTGACGTTTGAAAAAATTTCAATGGTACAAGGGTGACACCTCTCCCCCCGGCCCCCTCTCCCATAGGAGAGGGGGAGAATAAATGGTTCCATTTCGTGGTACGGAATTTACGAAGAGACAGTATAAATTTACATAGTGGTAGGATTGATTATGTCAGATTCAGCCTATTCTCTTGCTCCCCTCTCCTATGGGAGAGGGGCTGGGGGTGAGGTCAATGGCTACAAGGAATATCACAAATAGAAAGGCAGATTTAAAATGTTCGACATCGAAAAAAATATAATTCCTCTTATTGACAATGCGAAATCATCGATTATCAGCTCTGTTGATCATGATGGATTTCCGAATACTAAAGCGATGCTTCCTCCACGTAAACGCATAGGTGTACAGAAATTGTACTTTACAACCAATACGTCATCAATGAGAGTGGAGCAGTACAGGGCAAATCCGAAAGCGTGTGTGTATTTTTTTGATAATAGTAAATTTCAGGGGGTAATGCTGAAAGGATGCATTACAGTGCTTGAAGATGCTGCATCAAAGGAAATGATCTGGCGAAGCGGTGATGAGATGTATTATCCAAAAGGTGTAACTGATCCGGATTACTGTGTTCTTATGTGTACAATAGTCGAGGGTCGTTACTACAGTAATTTTTCATCACATACGTTTACAATTGGAGCATAAATGAAATACGTTTGTGCACTGATTACAGTAAAAGAGATTAAACGGGCAAGATATTTTTATGAAACAATTCTTGGTCAGAAGGTAATCGCTGATTATGGAGAGAATATAACTTTCGAAGGTAATTTTGCGTTACATCAGGAGGCACATTTCAAAACGCTTATTGACAACAGGAGTATTCTTCAAAACGCCAATAATTTTGAACTGTACTTTGAAGAAAATGATCTGGATTCGCTCTATACAAAGCTTGTATCGCACAATATCGAATTTATTCATCCGGTACGTGAGCAGCCATGGCGCCAGCGGGTAATGCGGTTTTATGATTATGATAAGAATATTGTCGAGGCAGGGGAGCGTCTGGAATATACAGCGTACAGGCTATCTAAAGAGGGTATGAGTACTGGGCAGATTGCGAAAGTGATTTACTTTACAGAGAATCAGGTACTTGATGCGATACGGATGTTTGAATAGGCATGTTTTTTTATAATTATATTTAGTGATATGCACCGTTTGTTTTAGTCATTCTTTTCTTGTCCCAGGTGGACTGTATATTTATAGAGAATGTACAATAAATATATCGTCCTTACGGGACCAGGATTGTTTTTGTTGCTCTGTATTCTATAAATATTTGATCCCGATGGGATCTGGAAAAAATGGATAGTACTATTTGGTGCACAATGCATATTAGCACATATGTTTATTACAGTTAACTCTCTACTATTGAAATAGATTGCATTGGTTGATAAAAGAGTAGTATTCAATCGACAAACGCCGACAATAAATCAGGGAAATATATATAAACTGTTCTCTGTAAAAAGAACTTAAAGGAAAAACGATATGGATTTAAAAGAATTTACCCGTGCAAACAGGGAAGCGTGGAATGAAGTGATGCCTAAACATCAGAAAGTAAATAAAGTTGATTTGGATACGTTTTTTGCCCGTCCGGGTTTTGTCATTCAGACCGATAAGGATGTATTGCGCATGTTTGACAAAATAAGCATGAAAGGCAAAGATGTTATTCACCTGTGTTGTAATAACGGGATAGAGCTTATGTCGATTAAAAACATGGGCGCAAATCGTTGTGTCGGCGTAGATATTTCGGATGCTGCAATTAATGAAGCGTCAGAAAGATCAAAGAAGTGCAATATTGATTGCGAATTCATACGTAGTGATGTGTATGAACTGCCGGAACATCTTTATAATAGTTTTGATGTTGTCCAGATTACGACAGGTTGCATTGGCTGGATGCCGGATATAAATCTGTTTTTTAATACTTGCCGGAAAGTGCTGCGCCCTGAAGGCTTCTTTTTGATTCACGAAACACATCCTTTTTCAGAAATGCTTCCATTTGATAATTCTGAAATCGAAAACAGATTGCAGATCGTGGATAAGTATTTTCATGATGGACCGATAATTGAAAATACTGGTCTTGACTATGTAGGAGGTGAACAATATGATGCAAAAACACAATACTGGTTTGTACATACTATTTCGGATTTGGTAATGGCATTAAATAGAAACGGTTTCAGCATAGTTGAATTTATTGAGTGTACCAGTGATGTCTCAGGTGTACATAAAAAAATTGAGATATTAAATGCACAGATTCCTTTGGGTATGGTAATTCTAAGTGAGACAAATGGAAAGATAGGTAATTAATGGTGGCTTGTTAGGATGATTCGTTGGTAAGAAATGCATGTTAAATTACTTTGAGTTGAATTCTTTAATGAGTATGATTTGAAGTATCCTTTTCTGTCCCAGAGGGACAGAAAATTTATAGAAAATGCAACCAATAATATAACCCTTGTCCCGTAGGGACAATACAAAGGCTCTTAAATTGTATGGCAAACACATTCACACAGATCTATCTTCAATTTGTATTTGCAGTTGAAAACAGAATATCTCTAATAATGCCAGAATGGAAAGATGAGTTGTACAAGTATATTACTGGTATTGTTCAGAATAACAAGCATAAACTCATTGTAATAAACGGGATTGGTAATCATGTTCACATCTTAATCGGATATAAACCACATCAGTTGATATCTAGTTTATTGCAGGATATCAAAGGGAGTTCATCGAAATGGATAAATGACAAACGGTTGGTTTACGGTAAATTCCAATGGCAGGAGGGTTATGGGGCATTTTCATATTCTCATTCTCAAATTGATCAGGTTGTCAAATAAATTAAGAATCAGGAAACGCATCATAAATTAAAAAGCTTTAAAGAAGAATATATGGAATTCCTTGAAAAATTCTCTATTTCTTATGATGTACAGTATATCTTACGTGATGTGGAGTAAATATATCGTCCCTACGCGACTCGAGAAACTTTTGTTTTCATGATTTCTATAAATATTTGATCCCGATGGGATCAGGAAAAAATTAGATATGTATTATTTGGGCACGATGCCTATTGACACATATGTTTTTTACTGTTATTAATGGTTTGTACATTCCATTTCTGTTTTAGTAATGGAATTGAATAACAATAACGAATGTAATCCAACCCTTTTTGTCTCAAGGGGAATAGGAACATCCGGAGTTTCAATGAGATTCATGTCGTTACCAGAAATCGCTTTTTTCGAAATGGAGATAGTATAAATGACTCCTGATAATGAGAAATTGACAACAAGTAAAATAATTCAATTTCCCGGATTCCGAATCCAGCTGAGAAACGCACTACCAGCCGATCGGCTTGTCATATATGAATGGTTGGCGAAATCCAATGTAACTAAATCAATGCTGGGAGAACCGGATTTTCCAGATAATCCGGTTCCATCATTTGAGGAATTTTCTAATGATTTTTCCGATGAATTTTTCAATGCCGATAGTAACAGCCCGGGAAAATGTTTTATTATTATGGATACAGATTATGAAGTCGGAACGATGTGTTATGATCTGTTAAATACTGTAAAAAAACATGCGGTACTTGATATATGGTTAAGGGATGAACAATTGTGTGGAAAAGGATATGGCTCCGCAGCATTACGTTTACTGTGCATGCATCTTTTCAAAACAAAAGATATCAGAAATTTTTATATAGCACCATCGTTGCGTAATGTACGTGCCGTTCGTGCGTATGAAAGGGCCGGTTTTACACAGTTAACCATGAGCAGAGATGAAGCAATGGAAAAATTCGGTCTGGATATTTTTGATTATAATGATAATGTTGTCATGATGATGACGCTACAATCGTAGTACATTTTGAAGGAAATAATTGTAATGGAAAAACAAAACGAGGCTGCAGTGCTTTTTAAAATGCTTGAAACAATTACTAGCAGACCTGCGCCATTTGAGTTTTATACCGCAGAAGAACTCTGGGCTAATGAGCATACATCAGAGAAAATGCTCCAAAATCACCTGAATCCCGATATTGATGTATCATCACGTAAAAGTGCATTTATTGATGATTCTGTTCGATGGATAGGATCACATTTCAACATAGGAAGAGAATCCCGTATTATAGATTTCGGTTGCGGGCCGGGTCTTTACAGTACAAGACTGGCACGACTTGGGGCACAGGTAACAGGAATAGATTTTTCTAAACGGTCAATTGAGTATGCCCGTGGAGTTGCAATGCAGGAAGGATTATCCATAAACTATGTTAATCAGAATTATTTGACATACGATACTGACGATACATTTGATCTTATCATAATGATAATGTGCGATTATTGTGCCCTCAGTCCGGTGCAACGGTCAACTTTATTAGCAAAGTTCCATAAGATGCTCAAAAAGAATGGTGCTATTCTTCTTGATGTATACTCTATGGGGATGTTTGAAAAGAGAAATGATGCGTTTTTCTATGAAGTAAATAAACTGGATAACTTTTGGGCCAAAGAAGATCACTATTCTTTTGTAAATACTTTTAAATACAAGGAACCAAATGTTGTTCTTGACAAATACACCGTCATCACCGATTCTAAGATAAAAACGGTTTATAACTGGCTTCAGTATTTCTCACCTCAGGAATTAAAGCAGGAGTTTGAACGATGCGGTCTTAGTATTGTTGAACAGTACGCCAATGTGGCCGGAAAAGAATTTGAATCTGATGGTGATGAATTTGCGATTGTTGCAAAAAAGGCGTAATCACGCTTGCATTGTCTATTATTTAAATAAAGCAGTATCGTTATGAATGATACCATTAAAATTATTATAAATGGATTAATTACAGGCTTGTTTTTACAGCTTGCAATTGGCCCTGTTTTCTTCTTTGTTACAAATGTAACGTTACAAAGAACACTTTTTGATGGCCTCGCTGCTGTTATGGCAGTAACCATTGTGGATTACTTATATATCATACTCGCGATTGTTGGAGTTGGTAAAGCATTTGAAAATGCCAAAACAAAGAAAGCATTTGGAATAACCGGTTCATTAGTACTGATTGTATTCGGGATTATCATAATGAAAAGTGTATCAGATAGTGGGATTTCAAATACTGCTATTAATACTTCCAACAGCTTAATTTCAAGTTTTACGACCGCATTTTTTCTGACAATTTCGAATCCTTTGACAATTCTATTTTTTACAGGTGTTTTTACTGCAAAGACGGTTGAATACAATTATACAAAGAGAAATTTAAACCTGTTTGGTTTCTCTGTTGGTTTGGCAACGGTAGTATTTCTGGGATCATCAGTAATACTGTTTTCCCTCTTAAGCGAATCGATTCCGGTAATAGTGTTAAAGATTCTGAATTTTATTGTAGGGCTTGTATTGGTTTGTTATGGAATAAAAAGCATCATCAAAATAAATAAAAAAATACAGTTGATTAATTGATTGACAAATGAATAGAAGCATGCACAGGAATATATTGCATATTTACAAATTGCAGAAATACAGTGAAGACAGGATCTTGAGAACTGTAATAGTTTAATCGGCATTGTTACACCTGAAACAAAGGCATAAAATGGCATCAACCCAGGATTTCGTCGATTACATTCTCGAACAGATAGAGAATGCCGGTGTTATAACATACAGGAAAATGTTCGGGGAGTATGCTGTTTATTCCGGCAGGAAAGTTGTTGCATTGATATGCGATAATCAGCTGTTTATTAAGCCGACTGCGGGAGGAAAAGCATTTATCGGAAATGTCACAGAAGCCCCGGCATATCCTGGGGCAAAAATGAGTTTTTTAATCGAAGATAACCTTGATAACAGTGAATGGATCAGTGAACTAATCCGGATAACGGCACGGGAATTGCCGGAACCTAAACCGAAAAAGAAGAAAATCAGGTGAGAATTAAACTAGATAAAAAAGTAACAAGACCCAGAGGGTTGAATCTGAACGGCCCTTCGACTTCGCTCAGGGACCGTTTGGATTCGTATATAAATATTTGGCACGCTGCAAAATAAAATAATTGAATATGATTCCGCGCACGATGGTAAGAATTCAAGTACTGCAACAGGTGGTTGAACTATGATAGCACGTACAATTCTTCATGTTAATATTGTAAACTATTATGTTACTATTGCCCGGCTTCATGACCGATCACTTGACAACAGACCTGTTGCGGTGCGGGCCGGCGGGTCGCAGAGAGTGCTGCTTGATGTATCTCAGGAGGCACTGTGTGCCGGTGTTACAAAAGGTATGATCGCTGACACTGCCAAACGAATCTGTCCCGATCTTGTGATAACCGATCCCGCGCCGCAAGTTTACGAGAAAACCGATAGTTTTCTGCTTGACAGTGCGCTATCATTATCACCGCAGGCAGAACTGGCAGGTCCCGGACATGTATTTATTGATCTGTCCGGCACCACAAGACTTCATGGAAATGCGGTTGATGCCGCTGATAAAATGCGAAAGAGTATAAAGAATGAATCGGGGATTACCTGTTCTCTGGGAATAGCATCAAATCGTCTGGTAAGTAAAGTCGCGACACGGGTGGTTAAACCCGATGGTCTCTGTACGGTTGTTGATGGCTGCGAGTATGAGTTCATGAATCCACTTCCGCTAACGATGCTACCAGGCGTTGACACAAAAATAATAACACAGTTGCATCAGTTTAATATCCATCTCATACGTGATCTTGTTAAAATCCCCCTGAAAACGCTCTATTCAGTATTGGGGCCTGCAGCCGAAGAACTAAGACGGCGTGCGCAGGGAATTGACAATGCAGATGTCATGTATGTCGGCGAAAAACGTACAACGGTCGATGAGGAAGTGACTTTTGGAGAGAAAACCAACGATTCAACGGTTATTGGCGGCTATCTTTTTACTCTTGTATCAAATGCCGGTGCAAGGATACGCGCAATGGGGCTTGCCGCTGCAATGATCTCACTTACCATAACCTATGCTGATGGTGCAACTGCAAAAAACTCTCTTCGGCCCGTTGCTCCTGTCAGGGGTGATCTGACACTGTATTCGGTCTTTAACGCACTACTGAAAAAAACATACACCCGTCGTATCCGCCTTGCATCACTGGCTATCTCCTGTGATGAACTCACATTCCCTTATGGTCAACTGGATCTGTTTAATGATTCAGAACGGGAAGAGCATCTTATGAGTGCAATTGACACAATAAGAAATACGTTTGGTGTTGGTGCGATCGGGTTTGGGACCTCTCCCCCCGGCCCCCTCTCCCGAGGAGCGAGGGGAAGGAAGAAATGTGTTATGCACGGGTGCGTGCATTAATAAAGAATAATTGGAAATGTGCAATTGTAAATTAACAATAAGAACAAGTTTCACCCTTCAATCTTATACCCCCTCGCTCTTCGGGAGAGGGGGCCGGGGGGAGAGGGCAGGGAGACTAAAAAATGAAAACATCCGGTATCGTGAAACGTCAAAGAATTGCTAATGCAAAGCTTGTTATTGCAAGGGAATTTCGAAAGGAAATGACAGAATCAGAAGAAATATTATGGCAAAAATTGCGAAAATGTCAATTAGGTGTAAAAATAAGGAGACAGCAGATTATTGAAGGTTTTATTGTTGATTTTTTCTGCGAATCGGCAAAACTCGTTATTGAGGTTGATGGCGATGTGCATGATAATGAGGAACAAAAAATAATAGACCTGCATCGGCGACATGTTTTTGAGGAAAGAGGATTGCAGGAAATTCGATTTACGAATGAACAAGTCAGATTTTCAATTAATAGTGTTCTTGATGAAATAAGGAATATTGTTTTGCAAAGGCATTGACCTCTCCCCCTGGCCCCCCTCTCCCGAAGAGCGAGGGGGGAGGAGGAAATGTTGTTTTATGCACTAGCGCGTACATAAATATGGTATAAATAGTGATTTTGCAAACAGTAAATTAACAATAAGAACAAATTCCATTTTTAAATCTTACCCCCCCCCTCGCTCTTCGGGAGAGGGGGCCGGGGGGAGAGGTCATGCTTAACGCAATCAGTAACTATTCAATCCTGCGCGGGGTACATTCGCCATACGCAATATGTAAAGAGGCACGGCGGCTCGGCTATACCTCCGTCGCACTCATCGACAGGAATAATCTATACGGTTTTCCTGCGCTTATTGACGCGTGCGATGAATTTGACCTTATTCCTGTCGCTGCTACAGAAATTGATGCATTTGATGGCAGTGCGGTACTGTATGCTGAAAATGAAACAGGTTTTGGAAATCTGTGTAAAATAATCAGTGAAAAACAGTGTCGCACACATTTTTCATTATGTGGTTCTCTGAAGAGTAACACCGATGGACTCCATATTGTATCCGATACTGTCAATATACTGACATCGTTTCACGATTGTGTAAATGTTTATTACAGAATACAGTCATTTAAACGGCCGCCAAAGGTTATCACTGATGCATCGATCCCTTCTGTAATCCTTCCTCAAATGGCGTTCATTAACAGTGATGACTTCTATACACATCGCATTCTCAGGGCAATTGATTGTACGACAACACTGACACAACTGGACATAAAGGAGTTGTTTGCGGATAGCGCACTATTTCGCCCATTTGAGACAATAATGCAACAGTATGGTGTATTTGAAAAAGCTATCGAAACAACTCGTCAACTGTTCGATTGTTTATCAAAGGTAAATATATATAAAAAGCGTTCCTGGATCATGCCCTATACCGATGATCCTCAGGTTGCATCCCAAACGCTAAAAGATCTTGCATATCGCGGTGCAGAAAAACGGTATGGCGAACTGTCTGAACCAGTAATTGAGCGTCTTGATTATGAACTATCCCTTATTGAAAGTAAAGGCTTCTCCGGGTATTTTCTTGTTGTAAATGATATTGTTAAACAGTCTCCGCGTACCTGCGGACGGGGGAGTGGTGCTGCAAGTATCGTGGCGTATTCACTTGGTATCACAAATGTTGATCCGCTGCGGTACAATCTGATGTTCGAGCGGTTTCTTAATCCGGGGCGCACTGATCCGCCTGATATTGATATAGACTTTGCATGGGATGAACGTGACAATGTGCTTGATTATGTATTTAAAAAGTACACAACGGATCATGCCGCAATGGTCGCAACGCATCTCACCTGCGGTGCACGCATGGCAATTCGTGAGGTTGCGCGGTTGTATGGATTGACAGAAAGTGAAATAAGTGTCGTATGCAAAAAAATCCCCTATTTTGTTGACACGCCGGAAAAAGATGAAAACATTGAGGAAATTCTGCATCTGTGGCCGACTCTTGCAAATATGCCGTTTGACCCACCCTGGCCTGATATTCTCAAAGATGCAGTCAGAATCATGGGGCTCCCCCGCGGGATCGGAACTCATTGCGGCGGGGTGATTATTACACCTGTGCCAATACAATCAGTTGCTCCGGTGCAGTATTCAGCGAAGGGCTATCCGATTGTACAATGGGAGAAGGATGGGGCTGAGCGGATGGGGCTTGTCAAGATTGATCTTTTAGGCAATAGATCGCTTGCGGTAATCCGTGATGCCGTTACGAATGTAAAGAGAGAACATGCAGACTTTGATGAACGTACATGGGACCCGCAGTCCGATATGGCAACACAACAACTCCTTGCTGAAGGCCGTTCGATGGGGGTTTTTTATGTAGAATCACCTGCAATGCGCTTACTTCAGAGGAAAACACGCATGGGCGATTTTGAACACCTTACAATACATTCGTCAATTATCAGGCCGGCAGCGAATAAATACATCCGTGAATATGTCAGACGTCTTCACGGGGAACCATATACCCCGCTGCATCCATCTCTTGGTACGACGCTATCAGAAACCTTCGGGATCATGGTATATCAGGAGGATGTTTCCAAAGTAGGTATTGCACTTGCCGGCTTTTCGGTTGAGGATGCTGATATGCTCCGAAAGATCATGTCGAAAAAGGCGAAGGGGCGCACCTTTGATGAGTTCAGGAAAAAGTTTTATGATGGTGCAACAAACAATAATGTTGCTACGAAGGTTATTGATGCAGTCTGGGAGATGATGCTCTCGTTTAGCGGGTATTCATTCTGTAAACCACACTCCGCAAGTTATGTGCAGGTAAGCTTTCAGTCTGCATATCTCAAGGCGCATTATCCTGCCGCATTCATGGCGGCTGTGCTTTCAAATTATGGCGGATATTATGGAACACAAGCGTATATCAGTGAGGCGCAGCGGCTTGGTGTTACTGTCGTACCGCCGGATGTCAATCGCAGTGATACATCTTACATTGCAGAAGGAAACGAGATTATAACCGGTTTGTGTCAGATAATGGGCCTATCCAATGATGTAAAAAAACAGATTGTTCAAGACCGTAAAGAAAACGGAGTATATGCTTCCATTGAGAATCTCCTGCAACGGGTTGCGATTACCGAGGCTGATGCCGAGAAGCTTGTAATTGCGGGGGCATGTGATCTACTACTGCCGAAATTGAGCCGTCCTCAGCAGTTCTGGATAGTTCGCAGATTTTACCGTACCGGTCGTAATGAACCCGTTCCGTCACTTAAGCCATTGACCCTAGATCAATATCTGCAGTATCAATATCAGATTCTCGGGTTTCTTACATCATGCCATCCTATAACGCTTGTAAAAAGCAGCTATAATGGTCCGAGGATCCGGGCGGATGCTATTGGCTGTTCGGTAGGAAAAAATATCGTTATTGCAGGATGGTGTATCACTGCTAAAACGGTATCGACCAAACATGGTGACGCGATGGAATTTGTTACCTTTGAAGATGAAACCGGAACATTTGAAACGGTGTTTTTTCCGGATATTTACAAAACAGCAGCACCTTATCTCACACGGTATACAGCATTTCTTCTTTACGGAACAGTAACACAGGAGTTTGGTGTCGCGGTACTTGAAGTAAAGAGGATAGGAAAGATGCAGTAAAGACGTCTTTTTACAGTTTTGCCGATTAGCTATAGGTAAATCATGCCTGCTTGAGAGAGGAAAAGAGAGAGACACCATTGAATGGTGTCTCTGCCGGAATTTTTCATACACAGGTTGCATTGACTTTTATTAATGCCAATATTTCCAATATTGTTAGCAAGATTCACAATTTTATATTGGATAATTCCGGGTTGAATAATAGTTTTGGTTATTTGTATAAAAAGGATCCCCCCTTTATCCCCCCTTAAAAAAGGGGGGCGCTTCCAGCGGGGGATTTGTTTCTACTTTCTACTTGCTACATTCTACTTGCTACATTCCTGTCTGAATTTAAAGACTTTTAAACCCGAACCAGCCTTTACGGATTATAAACTTTGAACATTCAATAACTGGAATAACCGTGAGCGATAATGCGCCGACGATCAGCCAGTCGTGCAGTGTCAAGGCAAACGTTCCGAATGGCTTTTGAAGAACCGGGACATAAATAATCACTGCGAGCATTACCAGTTCCCAGATAACTGCAAGGTTGAGCCATTTGTTGGAAAATGGTTGTCTGAAAACAGGATCCTTTTCCGACCTGAAATTATATGCTTTGAAAAACTGTATAAGAACAAGTGATACAAAGGTCATGGTCATTGCTTCTGCTATTGATCTGCCGGATGTACGTGCCCACTGAAACAACGATAAATTAACAATGGTTGACCATAGTCCACCAGCCATCATGAGAAATAATATTGGTTTCGTAAAGATCCCCTTACGCGGATCATTTGGTTTGCGTTTCATAATGTTCTTATCAGCAGGATCAACCGCAAGCGCAAGTGCCGGAAGTCCATCGGTGGCAAGGTTTACATAAAGAATCTGTACTGCGGAAAGTGGCAGTGGCATTCCAAGAAGCGTTGCTCCGGCCATAAGACCAATTTCACCAATATTTGATGAAAGAAGATAGGTAAGGTATTTCTTGATATTATCATAAATCCCGCGACCTTCCTCAACAGCCGAAACAATTGATGCAAAGTTGTCATCAGTGAGCATCATTGCTGATGCTTCCTTGGTGACATCGGTACCGGTAATACCCATTGAAATACCGATATTCGCTTTTTTTAACGCCGGTGCATCATTGACACCATCACCGGTCATCGCAACGATATGTCCATTTTTCTGAAATGCATCAACAATACGCAGTTTGTGTTCAGGTGCAACACGTGCAAAGACCTGTATTGACGAAACTGAATTCTGCAGTTCATCATCACTCATCTGCTGTAATTCTGCACCGGTTACTGTTTTACCATTTGTTAATATTCCGAGTTCCCGAGCAATCGCCTGTGCGGTAATCGGGTGGTCGCCGGTGATCATTACCGGCATTATCCCTGCTTCACGGCATTTCGCAACGGCATCTTTTGCCTCAACCCGCGGTGGATCGATCATACCTACAAGGCCGATGAACGTAAGATCTGTTCCTGCATTTGCAATGGTACAATTCTGTTTCATCGTGATTGCAAGTACCCGGAGCGCTTCCGATGCCATTGTTCGGGCCTGATCAAGAAGGCGCTTTCTTCCGTTATCATCAAGTGGTGAAATTCCATCGGATGTTGCAATGGAGGTGCAGTCCGGAACGATCATTTCGGGTGCACCCTTGATATATGCAAAGGTCGACTGATTTTTTGAATGCAACGTGATCATTCGCTTTGTTTCAGAAGAGAATGGAAGTTCATCAATGCGTTCTACAGTCTGACGAAGTTTTGTTTCGTCAATACCTGATTTACGGGCGAGAACAACCAGTGCTGCCTCTGTCGGATCACCCTGAATTTCCCACTCACCGGACTCCTCTTTGTACAGTTTCGCATCACTGCACAACGCACCCGCTTCCAGTAGTGTTGTAAGCAGTGATGGAACCGCACCACCTTTTTCAGGGGCAATTGTTCCTTCGGGAATATATCCTGTACCATTGACAAGCAGTGTTGTATTGTCAATATATACTTTTTTAATGGTCATTTCATCGCGGGTAAGTGTTCCTGTTTTGTCAGAGCATATGACTGTTGTACTTCCAAGGGTTTCTACTGCAGGGAGTCTGCGCATGAGCGCGTTTCGTTTGACCATACGTTGCACGCCAAGTGCAAGCGAAATCGTTACAACTGCAGGGAGTGCTTCAGGTACAACGGCAACTGCAAGTGCAATACCGAAAATAAGCATTTCAATAAACGGTTGTCCCCGGAAAATACCAAGTGCAACAATAATCAGCACAATAACAATTGCTGCACGGGCAAGCATCGCACCAACTTTGTCAAGATTCTTCTGAAGTGGTGTTTTCTCAGTTGTAACCTGCTGGAGCATTTTAGCAATTTTGCCGAACTCTGTCGACATTCCGGTTGCAACAACCAGCGCCTGAGCCCGTCCGGCACTTACTGTCGTACCGGCAAAAACCATGTTTTTTCTGTCACCCAGCGATGCACCATCGGAGAGCTGAGTCCGGTGATCCTTTTCTGATGGTAATGATTCGCCGGTAAGGGATGCTTCCTCTATTTGTAAATTACTTGACAGTATCAGACGTGCATCAGCCGGAACACGGTCTCCTGCTGCAAGAAGGAAAATATCACCGGGTACGATTTCAGATGCTGGGATAACCTGTTCCTTATTATCGCGAAGTACCTTTGCATTTGGTGCTGCCATGCTTTTAAGCGCCTCGATTGCCTTTTCTGCACGATACTCCTGAATGAATCCAAGCAGGACTGCGAACAGCACAATAACAGAAATAGCAATGGCTTCGACACCATGCCCCATAAATGCAGAAATACCGGTCGCAATAAGCAGGATAATAATCAGAATATTTTTAAACTGTTCAAGCAGCAGCATCCATGGACTGATCTTCTTAGCGGCCTCAAGCTTGTTTGGTCCGTAGCTTTGAAGTCGTTCGGCCGCTTCTGTTTTTTTCAACCCGTTTACGGAGGTTTTCAGTTCCTGATAAAGTGTTGTTATATCTTTTGAATAGAAATTATTCATGAGTCTCCTCTGGAAAAAGTCTGTATGTTTGCAATTAAATTACGGAATTGATATAAGCAGGCTGATACTAAATGCGAAGTACCGATGGTTGCAGGAACCCCGGGAGTGTTGTACGAAGATGTATTATGCAGATTGATGGCAGCCTGAGAAATGCACGATACATAGAGTCGTAAAACCTGAATTTATATGTATCACCCTGTTTGAGTTGCGCCAGTGCAGCATTGATACTGCAACGGTGAACGTGGTTGAATTGCCGACTCTCCTGAGATGTTTCAAGTGGCGATTCCTGAGGTGCAGAGCTTCTGATGCAGGAATAGTTCGCCTCGAAAACCAGAACTGTGAAAATAATTGCAATTAAGAATACTGTGATATATGTCCGCATAATTTAGATTTCGTCCGTTCTACCTGTTTATTGTTTCTGTATAAATATAATATACTGTTTGAATGATGATCAGATCAACTATTGATTCGGATTAAGTATGTGATATCCACCTATGTGACCCATTGTATATCTGTTCCTGAACTGAATCGTTATATTTTTAATGCCATAAATATCATGAGCCTGTAAGTTCTGCAATTTTACTACGCAACTCTTTAACCCTGAATGGTTTTTGCAAGTACACACATCCACCTTCTTTCAGTAAAGTTTTTAGTTCTTCGTTTTCTCCATAACCGGATGCAATTATTGCCAGGAGGGATGGGTTGATTTTTTTTAACTGCTTGAAACATTCAAAACCACTCATTACTGGCATGCACATGTCAAGAACTGCAAGGGTGATTGCTTCATAGTTTTCTTTATAAAACGAAACCGCATCATTACCATTGGCAAAAGAGAATACTTTATATCCGAGTCTGCCTAGTAATTTTGTGATTATTTCATGATAACTCAGTTCATCATCAACAAAAAGTATTGAACCCTGTCCGGATGCCGGCGAATCATTTTCTTTTTTAGTGGAAATCTCCTCTGATGGCAAAATCAGGGGGAAGTATAAATCAAACTGTGTCCCTTTACCAATCTGCGTTGTTACAGTAATATAACCGTGATTCTGTTTAACATAGCCGAATACACTTGACAATCCCAAACCGGTACCTTTTCCTACTTCTTTAGTAGTAAAGAATGGTTCAAAAATCCGTTCCTTTACATCATCTGTCATACCGGTTCCTGTATCACATAGTGAAATTCTGGCATAATCACCCTCCTTGACATTAAAATACTCATTTTGAAAACACTCGCTGGTGAGATGCGCCTGCTTCAGTTCGATACTGAACCGGCCTCCATCAGGCATTGCATCACGGGCATTAATGGTGATATTCAACAAGGCATTTTCCAACTGATTGAGGTCACCTGAGATATATAACACCTGTTGCGGCAGTTTCAGTATAATTTCAATGGAACGGCTTATTGTACGGTTGATAAGAGATTCAAACTGCTTCATAAAATCATTAAGCTGAATTTTCTGGAGTATAAATGGTGATTTACGGGCAAAACAGAGTAATTGTTTTGTCAACGAAGCAGCTTTTTGACAAATGGATACAATTTCATCCGCATGGCGATGCATTGGTGAGACGGGATTCAGATCAAATTTGAGTAGTTCCGCATGTCCCATTATCCCGCCAAGCAGATTGTTGAAATCATGTGCCACACCGCTTGACAACTGACCGATAGCTTCCATCTTTTGTGCCTGATGAAGCTGTGCTTCAAGTTTTTTCTGTTGTTCTTCTGCCTGTTTACGTTCGGTAATATCACTATAGGTTATTACAACACCATACCCTTCGAGTGTCAGGGGGGCAGCTGTTACATTTAGCCATATAATGGAACTATCTTCTTTTAGAATCCCCAACTCCACATTTCTGACTATTTGTAATTCATTAAGCGCTCGCACACATGGGAATTCATCATTGGGCATAGTAGAACCATCCGACCGGATAATATTCCATGCCTTACTGTTGACGGATTGCTGTAATAGTTGTACCCTGGACATTTTTAGCAGAATTTCTGATGAACTATTTGTTTCAATTAACTGGCCCTCTTTATTCAGGACCGAAATTCCAAGTGGCATTGTGTCAAAGAGCGTTTGATATTTAATGAGCGCAATACGGAGATCCTCTTCTGTTTTTTTCCGTGCTGCAATATCTATTTCAAGTGCCCGGTTTGTTTCCTCAAGCTGATACATCTTATCTTCAAGTTTGTGAATCAGGACTTCATTGTATTCTTTGTAATACGTTTCCGTTTCGATTGGCGGTTTTGCATTTACTAGTGTTCCTGCCTCAAATTCTTTCTCTGTTGCAATAATTATTGACATAAAAGTATCAGGTTCAACCGGTTTGACAATGAAACGATCTGCACCCAGTTTTAATGCAAATTCCTGATCCTTCTGTCCTGTGTATGTTGCAGAATAAAAGATAAATGGTATATTCTTTAACGTCACATCTTCACGCCATACCTTGCATAATGCATAGCCATCCATAAGCGGCATCAGAATATCGCTGACAATCATATAGGGTGGTGACTTACGCGCAAGCGAAAGAGCCTCTTCACCATTTGATGCCATTTCAACTTCAAATCCGTTTGCCGAGAGTAGTACTTTGAGAAAATAGAGGTTTTGCTGATTATCATCCACCACAAGTATTTTTTTCATATTCGTACCTCGTCAGGATTACTATTGTTTTTTAGGTATCGTGATATTTCTGTGACAAACGTTGATGGATTAATGGGCTTTTCAATGTATCCGTTACACCCCGCTTCAAGAGCCTGTTCTTTATCACCGACCATTGCATATGATGTAACTGCTATTATGGGCACGTTGTCAAGCTTGTGAATTTTACGCAGAGCTCTGGCAACCGCATAGCCATCCATAAGCGGTAGTTGAATATCAAGGAGAATCAGATCCGGTTGCATTTTATCAGCACAC
Organism: Fibrobacterota bacterium; assembly: GCA_023459055.1. GTDB lineage: Bacteria > Fibrobacterota > Chitinivibrionia > Chitinivibrionales > Chitinispirillaceae > JAAZBG01. Next base: position 176,351 of record JAEWVR010000029.1, on the reverse strand, counting down.
GAAATACCATCAGGACCATTTCGTTCCTGAACAACTGTAAAACCGTTTTGTTCCAGGAGGAATGTTACAAGGTAAAGATTCTGTTCGTTGTCCTCAATGATAAGAATATTTTTCATGTTTTTTTCTCCAGTGTTGCAAGGATTATGAATTCAAACATACTTCCTTTGCCTATTTCACTTTGTACCGTGATCGTTCCACCCATAAGTTCGACGAGTTTTTTGCAGATTGCCAATCCCAGCCCGGTACCTTCATATTGACGTGTAAGTCCGGTATCAAGTTGATGAAATGGTTGAAAGAGTGTATTGATATCTTCTGCTTTGATACCGGTACCGGTATCAATTACACGGGTAACAATGTGGGCATTGTTACGTTCTGATTCTATGCGAACCTCACCCTTTTCAGTGAATTTAATGGCATTGCTCAATAGATTAAGCAGTATCTGTTCTACTCTCCGGCTATCACCATTTACCATGTCAACACCATCGCGTATATCTATGTTTAACTGCAGTTTTTTTGTGTCAGCCAGAGGCTGAACAATATGTACTATCTTTTTTACCGATTCTCTGAAGTCAAATGGTTCGATGGCAATCTCAACCTGGTTTGCCTCGATTTTCGAAATATCCAGAACATCATTAATGAGAGTGAGCAGATGCTGCCCGCTGCTTTGCACCATACCAAGCTGTTTTTGCTGCTCTTTGTTAAGCGGGCCTGCAAGACCCTGTAAAACAAGACCGGTAAAACCGATTATTGAATTAAGCGGAGTGCGTAATTCATGAGACATTGTTGCTAAAAATGCTGATTTTACATGGTCAGCAGATTCTGCACGGTCTCTTGCTATGACAAGCTCAGCGGTTCGCTCCGCGACCCGTTGTTCAAGATTGCGATTTTGAGTTTCAATCATGTCAAGCATATTATTAAATGCCGTAACAAGTATCCCGATTTCATCATCGCTATGTATATTTGCACGTAATGAGTATTTTTTCTGACGAACAATATTCTGTGCAATTTCTGTGAGGTGCAAAAGGGGACCTGAAATGATTGATTGAAGATATGATGATGTCAGCAGAGCAACAAGCACAGCAATGATGATAACCAAAACGACAATAAGGGAAAAGATCAATTGTTGTAACTGAAATTCACGAAGGTGCCTAAGCAGTATAACTGTACCAATTACTTTACCATCAAGTTTGACAGGTTCCCTGAGATAGAACATGTTTTCAACAAACAGATAATTGTTTCCTGCATTGTCATTTTTAAACAGATGTTTTACAGTGTAAGAATGATACCTGCCATATGTTGCAAAGACATTTCCTGCTTCATCAAGAATCCATCCTGCGATGATTGAGCCTTTAACCTGAAGGGCTTCAAGATTTTCCCGCGCCAGACGGGATTCGTTAAATGTCAATGCTGCAGTACTTCTGTTTGCAATAATCTGAGCCAAAAGGGTTGTATCATTAACCAGATCTTTTCGGGCGCGGTAATTATCATAAATAACTACCACCAAACCAACAAGCAAAATGCTGATAATACTGATAATCATAATGAACAGTATTATTTTAGTTTTTATCGGGAGTTTCTTGATAAATGCAATCATTCTATTTTTCCACTCCATGTTATGCGAGCTACTTCCAGCAGTTTTGCATTGATCTGAAGTTTTGCGTTTGTAACAGCCGTCATGTTAATTTCTATTTTAATCTTCCCTTTATCCTGATAAAATCCGATCATACCACCTTTAGCAGTGAATCCGGAAATATCACTTACTGTTAAGATGCTGTTGTTGTCAATACGTTTTAATAGTACCGGGAGCTTCGTTGTTGCAAATTTGCTGATATAGACAATGTGGCAATCGGTAAGATTAGTGTCGTTAGTGGTTATTATTTTTACAAGTAACGGCGGTACTTTTCCCCGTGCTTTTAAAAATCTCTCCAGAATGGGGCCTATTGATTCATCTCCTATTATTGCGATGGTAACCGGTGTGGAAACACTAATCTGTGGCAGCGTATTCCAGTAGACAAATTTTGTAAAGTTATAGATATATGCAGCTTTTACCTGATTTTCCAGCGTACTGGCAGTATCCTGACAGTAACAGATGCCATGCAACAATAGAAGAAGTATGAGTACATGTTTGAGTACTGTCGTACAGGCGATTATTGGTAACGCTGTTTTCAAAAGAGTACTCTCAATCCACCCATTGCTGAAAAACCGGTGTTGCGAAACTGCCAGGGCATATCGAATTTGTTATCTGTTATATTGTAAAGTTGCGTAAAACACTCTATAGAATAGGAATTACCTTTTGATAATATCTGTGACATGTATGCATTAATTATTATTCCCGGTTTGAAAAGACGCCGGGATACTTTCGAAGTGCCATCATAGAAACCGTGATTGTAATTCAGTGATGGTGAAAAGGTGAGCCCGAAGGGGGCATGGTAATTGACACCAAAATTTGCAACAACAGCAGGGGAGAACGGAATTTCCACATTATTTGCATCGGGATCGTAATCATTGGTGATTCGTGTCGATATTCCGGTTGCATTTATAAACCATGATAATGTTGCGTTGATCCTCTGCTTTAATTCAATTTCACCACCCGCAGATCTTGATGCACCGGCATTTACTGACTGTGTCTGTGACGGGTTCGGACTGACAACAATATCGACGATTGCATCTTCGATAGTAATATAGAACCCGCGGAGTGCTATTTTACATTGTGCGGGAAGCTGAATATCAATACCGGCATCAGTACCGATACCGTTTTCCGGTTTCAGTCCGGGATTGGGTAACTGACCATTTCGACCAGCGACACCCCGATCACCTGCGCGTAGCGTGCCACTGCTGGATTTAAGACCGGGGGTAAGAAAGCTGCTGCCGCAATTTGTGTATACAGAAACATCATTGGTGATACTATAGCGTACACCGGCACTCCATAACACATTTTCCCATTTGACAACATTGTCTGATGGCCGTTTTGCATCTCCAAGTTCAATATCATTTCGTATATATCCATACCGTATGCCACCCCGGAGCATCAAACGGTCAAAAAAACGATACTCCTCCTGTGCATAAACTCCACCCTGCAATGTAGCACATTTGCTGTTGTAATACATGCGACCGGATAGTGTATCTGAACTTGTTAAGTACATGACCTGCTGATAATCACATCCGATACTCAGGAGACCTGTATCACCATGACGAAATGAGAGAGCTATATCTGCCGGGATAACCGATTGATCGACCTTCTCTATTCTTGACAATGTATCGATATCTGTCTGTGAAACCCTGCTTTCCTGCCAGTTACGGTCATAGGTTCGTAATCCGATATGTGACTGAAGTCCAATGGCTTTATTGATAGCGATCTCATACCCGGCATTGATAGTACCATATCTGTTAGAATAACCACGGTAGATTCTTCCTGCATCACCATCATGCCAGGTTCTGTGTGCGTATACTGTCAATTTGTGACGCTCTTCAGGATCCATGATCAATGTCAATCCGCCATAGACTTTTGTTTTTCTGTAGTCTGGATCTTTACTCATTGCGAGCCATGAATCGTCGGTATCATACTTTACATAGTCGGACATTTCAAATGATGTGCCGCAGAAGTAGTTTAACAATCCGATTCTTTTCTGTTGGAAAAACTGACCATTTAGTGTATTATAGGTACCGTATGAGGTGCGAAAGAATGTTTGATCAGTGTCAATTTTCTGTTTTAAAATCAGGTTGACAGTTCCGGCAAGTGGATTCTGACATCCCGCGAAATCCTGCGACAAATAATTGGGATAAAAAACGGATGCCGGTCCGCGCAGGACTTCAATGTGATCAATCGCATTCAGGTCAAGCGACATTGGATCAATAAATGCATCAACAGGCAGACCCTGTAACATGTACGTACTATACTTAGGGCCGATTCCGCCATAGGTTCCCCAATTGACATCATTGCGAGAGAGTGCACATACAGATACACCCGGTAATGGTGCGATCACTTCACAAATATTTCTGTTTCCTGATATCGTTTCTGTCAATGCGTCCCGGCTGATAACATCGATTTTCTGAGTAATCATTCCGGTTTGCTGAGGTGCTTTTGCTGGCGTAACAACGATATTACCGAGGTCTTCAAGGCTTAATTCGAATACATCAGCTTCTTTTGATTGAACTGATAAAACAACTAACAGTGTTATCGTGATTATCCACCCGGAAACGATCCTGATTGGTGAATGGGTAAGGGTATACTCTACAGCTATCTGTTTTTTAGCATGTGGGCAGCATGATGTATGTATCATAGATGGAAACGTTTCAGTCATATCACACACCTGTATTATCAAAGGTATGATATGAATATTCCTGAAAACCGCCAAATCAAAGCGAGCAGGTAGTCATGTGTGCGATGGAAGTTTCTGAATATTCACAATAAAGTTACAGTTACTTCAGTGATAACTCAATTACAGTATTATAAATAGTTGGTGTTGATAATACAATACCTTTCTAAATAATAAACCTGCCGGATTGAGTTAAAAATCAAATAAATACAAAAATGTAACGGTATAGTTCCGGTTACCAGGGTGATATGCTGTAATGATTCTGCGGGAAACCTGTTTGCATGCACATTTTATATCAGATAGTGAGGAGCTGAATGCTGCTTTGTTGAAAATAAAACAAAATTCAAGTTACTGATAATATATACAATTTTGTGCTCCCAATCCTTTACTTTTTTTACTACACATCCACATCCCGTTACTGTACAATACAAGGCGAATCTTTTGTACACAGCTCTTGCTGACGGTGTGTTATGCTGTTGCAAGGTCGAATCTGATCTACGAGTGCTTTCCGCAGCTGTATACATGATTTACTGTTATCTATAGAAAAGAATTGATAACCCTTTAGAATAATGGGTACTTATGGTTATGCTTTTGCACTATAACAGTACATTTTTCCGATATATTTGCTACATAGTGCTGATGATGCTTATTGCCCAAACCAATGCAGATTCGCATGCACGAAAGGTCCGTGTTGGCTTATTTCCTGCATCACCGCTGGTTTTTGAGAAGGACGGCAAAGCGGATGGCCTCTTTATTGATCTGCTTGAACATATAGCCAAAGAAAATAACTGGGAAATTCACTATGTGCGTGGTACCTGGAGTTCGCTTCAGGAAGATTTGAAAAACGGTACGATTGACCTGCTTCCATCTATGGGGAACACGAAAGAACGTTTGGCACTCTATGATTTATCAAAAAACGCAGTGTTCATCGATTATGGTGTATTGTTTACTAAAAAAAAATATGTGATACATACAATTTTCGATCTTAACAATATGCGCATTGCTGGTTTAAAGGAGAGTGTGTTTACTACCGGTTTTAAAAACTACACTGAATCCTTTGGTATTAGCTGCGAAATTACCGAAGTTGCCGATAATGTACAGGTGATGGAGTACATTGTCAACGATAGTGTTGATGCAGGGGTTTGTATCTATTCGCTTGGGAATGAACTTGCAAAAAAATATCCTGTTAAAGTGACACCGGTCAGCTTTTCACCGATTGCACTGCACTATGCTGTTAGTAAAGGTAAAAATACAGATCTCCTTGCAGCGATTGATGTAATTCAGGACAGGGAAGAGAGGGATCCATCATCCTATTATAACGAACGGTTTCAATACTGGATGGGCTCAGAGTCAACAAGGAATATTCCAGGTTGGGTAGTATGGGGGAGTGGTGGACTGTTTGTAACCGGGTTACTCTTTGCGTTGTGGAGTATCATGCTAAAGCGTCTTGTTACGATAAAAACACGACATCTGAATCAGGAAATATCAGACCGTAAAGCAATTGCAGCGGCACTTCAGGAGAGTCAGGAACGTTTACAACTTGCAACAGGTGCAGCCCGTATCGGAATATGGGACTGGAATATTGCCACCGATCAAATGGTATGGGATGATATGATGTTTACAATTTATGGTGCCAAAGATTGGCCGCAATTATTTGGTGTTGAACTCTGGAAAAGTTGTCTGCATCCTGATGATGCCTCGTTTGTCTGGGATGCCTGTCAGGCAGCGATTCGCGGTGAAATTGACTATAATGTTGAATTTCGCATTATTCACCCTGACAAGAGTATCCGGTTTATTAAAGGTGAAGGTGTAATTCTAAGGGATGACAGTGGTAACGCAGTACGTATGCTTGGTGTTAATTTCGATATTACGGCTCAGAAAGAGACTATGGAACAGCGTCAGAAATATGAGGCCCAGATACAGAAAAATTCAAAGATTGAGTCTCTCGGGGTACTCGCAGGTGGTATTGCTCATGATTTTAATAACCTCATGGGGGGCATTTACGGATATATCGAAATTGCAATTGAAAAAAGCAGTCAGAATGAGAATGTCACAACTGTGCTTGGAAAAGCTGTCAATACTATTGAACGCGCGCGAGCTCTTACATTGCAGTTGCTGACCTTTGCAAAAGGTGGTGCTCCCATAATGAAAATCAATAATCTTTTTCCTTTTGTCGAGGAGACTGCACTTTTTGCATTAAGCGGATCAACAATTACCTGCCGGTGTATAATTGGAGCGGGGTTGAAACCTTGTAAATTCGACAGAAATCAGATCGGTCAGGTAATTGATAATCTGGTTATAAATGCAAAGCAGGCTATGCCGCAGGGTGGAAAGATTGAGATAAGGGCGAAGAATTGTACTATTGGTGAAGGCAGACATCCGATGCTTCAGCCCGGCGAATATGTATGTATTGCAATCAAGGATAACGGTACAGGGATAGCACCTGAAATTCTACCAAAAATATTTGAACCATTTGTGACAACGAAACCGACCGGATTTGGTCTGGGACTGGCAAGCTGTTACTCAATTATCAGGAAACATGGGGGTTGTATTGATGTGGAATCGGAAATAGGACGGGGTAGTACGTTTTCTCTCTATCTGCCAGCATCAAACCAACAACCGGTTGATAGTGAGCGGACTGTTGATGTTGACCATAAGGGAAATGGAGTTTTTCTTATTGTTGATGATGAAGTAGTAATACTTGAAACGCTGCAGGAGACGCTTCAATCGTTAGGATATACTGTGATTTCGAAACAGGACGGACAGGATGTTATTGACTATATACGATCGGAATCCGGCAGGAATGTTGAAATAAAAGGATTTGTTTTTGATCTTACTATTCCGGGCGGACTTGGTGGTAAAGATACTATTAATGAGATTCGTAAAACATACCCGTCAACACCAGTATTTGTAACAAGTGGCTATGCTGAAGATCCTATAATTGCAGATCCCGTAAAATATGGATTTACTGCAAGTATCTGTAAACCATTTCAGAAAAAAGAACTCAAAGAGTTGCTGTGCCGGTATTGTTCTGTATGATGAGAATACTTTTACAATTGGAGTAATGTAATGGATGAAGCAGTAAGGATTCTTATCGTTGAAGCTGATGACATTATTCAACAGGCAATTATGAAAACACTCTCAAAAAATGGTGTTGATTGTTTTGAGACAAAAACTGCTGTACAGCTTTCCGAGTCACTTGAAATGCTTGACGGAAATGTTTTTGACCTTGTACTGCTCGATCTGTATTTACCGGACAGCACAGGTATAAATACTTTTAAATCGGTACGATCTGCTATTCCAAATACACCGGTCATTGTGTTTGTCGAACAAACTGATGTTGTATCTATAAAGAACATATGTGAGGAAACGCAGACAAGCTATGTTACGAAGGATTCGGGATTTGTTGACAAGCTGCCTAAAACTATTTGTCATGTGGTTCACATAATACATCAAAAGGAACTTGAGCTGGGTAATCAGAAATTTCGTATTTACATTGATCATGCACCTGATGGCATTTTTATTACGAATTATAATGGACAGTTTATTGATGTCAACAATGCTGCATGTACCATGAGCGGATATTCCCGTGATGAACTGCTTCATATGCAGACAACAGATTTTATCGCCGAAGAATCAAAAAATGATGCAGCTGAACATTTTAAAAAAACAGTTACTGTTGGAAATGCTGTGGCTGATTTATGGTATGTTACAAAAAATGGTGAAAAACGCTGCTTTACCATTAAAGCTGTAAAAGTTTCTGATAAAGAACTGCTTGGTTTTTGCAGAGACATTACGATCAGGAAGCAGATGGAACTTTCGTTACGGGAGAGCGAAGCCCGATTCCGCGCGATTGCCGAATATTCACATGATGCGATTGGTATCCTCAATGAAAAGGGTAAGTTTGTCTGGATAAATCACCGGTTTGTCGCGATATCAGGGTATTCATACGATGAAATAATGGGTAGTGATATATTTCAGGAACGACTATCATCTGATTCGGCTGAATTGGTGATTGGAAATATCAGGAAATTTCTTGATAGGAAATCCTATGATAGCCATTCTTATTTCTCTTTTCTTAATAAAAATAACCGTTTGTGTTATGCAGAATTGTTTATGACAGATTTTGTTGATAAACTGGGTAAAAGGAATCTTGTGCTGCATTTTCTTGACATTACGGAGCAAAAACAGGTCGATGAGAAAGTCAAAGCGCAACTTCAGGAATTGCTTCGCTGGCAGGATATTATACTTGAACGTGAAGCGCGGATTATTGAGTTGAAAGGTGAGGTTAATGAGCTGTGTGATAAATTGGGACAGCCATCACGATATAACCTGAATCTTTAATTATTGCTGTAATTGTGGTACCATTAGTGATGGGATATACCAAACTGAAGTAATGTAATGAATGCCATATGGAATAAATACGGATTGAAGAATCAGTATGGATGAAAAACAGACAATTCTGGTTGTGGATGATGCACCCGAGTCACTTACGTTGCTTAATCTCGTATTATCAAAAGCCGGGTATGCTGTTCAGCTTGCGGACAGTGGTGAAAAAGCTTTGCAGCTTATTTCATACTGTCAACCAGATCTGGTATTGCTTGATGTTCAGCTTCATGGAATTGACGGTTTGGAAGTATTAAAGCGACTTAAGGCAGCAACACTCACAAACGAAATTCCGGTGATCCTGATAAGTGGTCATGCAGATTTCGAAAAGAGAATTACCGGTTTGAATCTCGGGGCAGCAGATTTTATAAACAAACCGTTTCAGATGGAGGAACTTCGTATCAGGATAAAGCTGCAGTTGTCATTGCGAAACAATGCGATATTACTTACGCAACAGGCAGAATCATTGCGCGAGACGAATCAGAAACTGCAGCAGGAAATCGAGCGGCGGCAGAGCGCAGAGGATGAGTTATGTAAAATCATCGACCGGAGCGAACGGTCCCGCCTCGCTCTCCTTAGTGTTCTGGAGGATCAGAAAATCGTTGAAGCAAAAAAGCACGCATTGCTTAATGTCGTACAACAGGAGAAGTGCAGACTTGAAGCATTAATTAACAGTATTGCGGATGAGGTGTGGTTTACAGATTGTAATGGAGTGTTTACACTTGCCAATCCGGTTGCAAAGATGGAGTTTAATCTTGCTGGCGGGGAAATTGATGCCATGTCATTGGTAAAAAATCTCGAAATATTCAGACCTGACGGCACACCACGACCGGCTGAAGAGGCACCGGTACTTAGAGCTATTGACGGAGAGGTAATCAGGAATTTTGAGGAAATTGTGCGCACACCGGCAACGGGAGAACTGAGGTACCGGCTTGTTAATAGCAATCCGGTCAGGGATGAAACCGGGCAAATCATAGGCGTAGTTTCTGTTGTACGGGATATCACTGAAGCTCGGCGTAAAGAGGAGAAACAGCGGCAGCTTGAGATACAGGTACGTCAATCGCAGAAACTGGAAGCAATTGGACAACTGTCAAGTGGTGTCGCACATGATTTCAACAATCTGCTCGGTGGTATATTGGGAAATACAGAGTTGCTGTTGATGGAGATAGCACCCGGTTCGTCACAAAGACATCATCTTGAATCTATTGTTGCATCATGTAAACGAGCATCCACACTGACACGCCAGCTTTTGACATTTGCCCGCAAAGCTCCAGCAGAAATACGTCCGATAGCTGTAAATGAGGTTATCCGGCAGGTGGTATCAATTTTTGGAAGAACCATTGATCGCCGCATTGAAATCGTAACGGAATTGTCTGCTGCACCACTTTTTCTGGAAGGTGACCAGAGTCTGCTTGAAAATGCTTTGCTTAATATAGCAATCAATGCACGGGATGCAATGCCTGATGGCGGACAGGTGATATTTTCAACTAACAGTATATTCCTCGACAAAGCCAGCATAGCTGGAACCGTTGATAATCCTGAAGGTGTGTATGTAAAAATCACGGTTGAAGATACCGGTACAGGTATTCCAAAAGATGTTCTGTCTCACATTTTTGAGCCATTTTTCACCACAAAAGAGCTCGGTAAAGGGACCGGTCTGGGACTGGCGAGTGTATATGGTTGTGTAAAACAACATAATGGATATATAACGCTGGATTCACTTGTCGGCAGGGGTACCAGATTTGATATTTACCTGCCACTTATTAATCCACCTGAAAATCGTGAAGAGCAGGAGGTGACTGAACTTGTTCATGGACATGGTACACTTCTGGTCATTGATGACGAAAATGTATACCACTCGATTTTAAAGGAAATGTTTGAAATGCTGGGGTATGAAGTATTGTGTTATTATGATGGTATCACTGCTCTTGAGTATTATAGAGAACACTTTGCAACAGTTGATGGTATAATTCTTGATATTAACATGCCCAAAATGAATGGGGTTGAGTGCTATATTAAACTTAAAGCTATTAATCCTGATGTGCAGGTGATCGTGGCGTCAGGGTATGGTGATAATGATGCAAATACTGTTTTACTTTCAGAAGGTGTGATGGCTTTTGTACAGAAACCATTTAAGATTTCAGAATTAAGTGCAAAGGTTGCAGAGTTGATTGCAAAAAAGAATCACATTTAGTCTGTACAATTTTTTGTATTAATTGTACGATTGAAACGGATTTGACAGGACACCAGGGCTTGATGAATGCAGGTTTTTTAATGTTTTGAAAGCTGAATTTGGAAAGCTGAATAATGAATAAGACTGGTCGGATACTTGTGGTAGATGATTCGGATGATAACAGGGATGCAGTTGCATCACTGCTCATCGCCGGCGGGTATGTTGTTGAAACCGCTCATAGTGGACATGATGCACTCATTAAGATCGCTGTACATGTACCAGATGTAATACTTCTTGATATTGACATGCCTGTCATGAGCGGGCTTGAAGTGTTACGGTCATTAAATGTGAAGAACAATAACTACGAGGCGATTCTAATAACAGGATATGAGAGTATCCAAAGTGCAAAAACAGCAATGGAACTGGGGGCATTCGGGTACCTTTCAAAACCGGTACAGTGGGAACTGCTGAAAAATCAGGTTGAACATGCACTTTCCATGGTTGCTGTTAAAAAAGAACGTTTACGACATTTGCAGGTACTTGAAGAAGAAATAAATAAAAAAAATAATGAACTTCAGACAACGGTACACATGCTTGAAAATCAGGGCAGACGCCTTGACGCGGTGATTAATGGCATGGAGGAAGGCCTTCTTGCGCTGGATAATGAGGAGCGTATTGTTTTATTAAATGTTAATGCTGAAAAAATCATCGGGTTAAAGTTCAGCGAATGCGCCGGGAGAAAACTAAGTAGTGCACTAACGGATGAAACTCTTAAATCAGCACTTTCTTTTTTATTGGATCATTCCCGCACCGATAACAAGTGTCTGGTACGGATTGCAGGGCCGGAACATGATGAACATTATTATACTGTCAATAAGATCAAACTAAATGATAACCATGGTGCTTTGCTTGGGGTGGTGGTTACCCTGCTTGATCAGACAGATAAAGTTAAAGCGGAACAGCTGAGAACGTCATTTCTCAGCATTGTTGCACATGAGCTGCGGACACCAATAACAGTGATTCAAAACTATCTTGCAATCATTGCAACAGAAAGTATCAGGAGTCCTGTGGATGATATGAATGCAGCCTGTTTCAAACTGCGGAATCTGGTGGACAGTCTCATATCACTTGCACGACTCTCTGATGCGTCAATTTCCGCAAATGTTAAAAAAGTACATCTTCAGAATAGTGTCGTTGTTCAGATTGAGAAATCCGGTGCTGCTGCTGAAAATAAAAACATAACGCTGGAAATTGATGATAATCTTGTTGTACATGAGTTTGATACCGACCCACTGCTTCTGGAGATTGCACTTTCCGGTCTTCTTGATAATGCAATAAAATATAGTATGGCGGGTGGAGTGGTGAGTGTGACGTTGAATCATTGTACGGTCAATGATAGTGATGGCGTTGCAATTGCAGTAGTTGACCAGGGTTGCGGAATTGATGAAGATATGCAAAAAATAATTTTTGAAAGCTTTACACAAGGTGAGTCGCATCTTACACGTCATTTCAGTGGACTTGGTACCGGCTTGTATCTTGCTAAACGGGCAATTGAAATACTTCACGGCCATATAAGTGTAGTTTCACAACCGGGTAAAGGAAGTACCTTCACAATTATATTACCGAAAATCAAGTAGGCAATGTGGGGGATGATTCATCTGATGTATGATGGAGGAGATATGAACCAAATCAAGGTGCTGGTGATTGACGATGAGAAACTGTTGTTGAAATCAACATGCCTGGCACTCCAGCAATATGGTTTTGATACCAGAGGAGCACTTGATGGTATTGAAGGGCTTGAGGCTGCTGCAACATTTCAACCTGATGTTATTTTACTGGATATTATGATGCCCGGTATGGATGGATGGCAGGTGCTGGAGAAACTGAAAATGCTTGATGAGTGTTCAAACATTCCGGTGATTATATTTTCTGCAAAAGAATACTTTAATGGTTTGGAGATTGCACTGGAACATGGCGCAGATGGCTTCATACCAAAACCATTTAATATGCAAACACTGATCCGGGTGTTGCAGACCCATGCCAGGAATGATGACGAACGGAGGCGTGATGTATGAATTCTGACATTGGTGATATTGACAGATTTATTGAACGATTACCTGTTGGTATCATAATTCTTGACACTGCTATGCAGTTGGTACGGTATAATGATCTGGCATTGCAGTTGCTGCAGATTGATTTTGAAGACTGCCTGACAGATGACCTGTTTAAGGCAGTTGATTTACCATTCCTGAGAGATGCGGTTGCGGACATTATTGAAGGTAAATCGCTGCAACAGAGTCATGTTAAGTTTGATATTGCAAACCGTACTGTTGCATGTACGATCAAAACTACGCCGGTTACCGGTAACAGCGAAATTATACTTATTCTTGAAGATATTACCAATCTGAGTAATATTGACAAAATGAAACAGGAGTTCATAGGTACGTTCCTTCATAAAATCCGTAATCCATTGTCAACCCTGAAAACGTCGCTTGAACTTGTTACTGATAAACAACTGGGACTTGTATCTGATTCTGTTAAGGAAATTCTCGAAATGGGATTTCACGAAGTTAACAGAATCGCAATGCTGCTTAACGATATGCGGGATCTGTATCTCATTGAAACCGGTCTTGCGTCCGCAAATCTTACCATTGAAAATATTGATCTGGTTGCCGTTATTAATAGTGTTAATGACGATTTCCTGAAATCGGAACCCCCCATGAGCGAAACTGCCAGAAGGCTTTCAATAACAGGTGATACTCCGGTGTTTGTGAATGCTGATTATGAGAAAACAAAAATGATAATCGCCAATGTTTTAAAAAATGCACTGCAGTATTCTGACGAAAATGTTGAATTGATCTATAGTGCCGATGAAGATTGTGTTACGATTCAGATACGGGATCACGGTACTGGTATTGCTGAAGAGATATTACCGCAAATATTCACACGATACTTTCGGGAGGATACGTCTGCAACCAGGAAAAACGAGGGAAATGGACTCGGATTATTTATTGCAAAGTCATACGCCGAGCTGATGAACGGATCCCTTTTCTGCGAAAGTAAAGTAAATGCAGGAACGTCCTTTTTTATTACGTTACCTTCAGGTGGAGCAGTCAGAAATGGATAAAGAAACGATGCTTGCAAAGCTTGACGGAATTGAAAATCTGCCAACACTTCCAGTAATGGTACAGCAGATTCAGAAATTAATTAACAGCCCGAATTCGAGTATGAATCAGATTGGTGCGTTGATTTCGAAAGATCAGGCTATTGCCGCAAGAGTTGTGCGCCTTGTCAATTCAGCATTTTATGGCCTGGGGAGAAAAGTATCATCCATACCACAGGCTATAGTTGTATTGGGGTTAAACACTGTTAAGAATCTTGTAACCGGCGTATCGGTTATAAGAATGTTTGAAACTACTGATAAAGCATCAATCTTTAACCGGGATATGTTCTGGCTGCATTCTCTTGGCTGTGCAATGGGTGCCAGGTTGCTTGCAAAAAATCTGGGAAGGAACGAACCGGAGGATTTTTTTCTCGCAGGATTACTTCACGATATTGGCGTATTGATACTTGATCAGTTTTTCCATGATGAGTTTTTGAGAGTGCTTACCTATGCAGATGAAAAACATATCGATTATTACACTGCTGAACAAATGGTACTTGGACTTACGCATTGTGATGTTGGAGCAATCGTCGCAGAAAAATGGAAAATTCCAGATTTTTTGATTCAGACAATGAAGTACCATCATACATCGGTCAATCAGGATCCGGAAATTAATTGTGATGTTATCAATATCGTACATATTGCTGATGCAGCAGCGACAAATGCCGGTTTTCATATGGGATTTCATCCCGGAAAAATGAGACATTTTGAACATGCTCTGGCAGCAACAGGAGTCAAACAATCCGGTATTGATGATGTATTTGCTGTTGTGGAAAAAGAGATAAAAATTCTGAAAGCAGAGTGGGGACTTTAACTGGTCTGTTTTTTGTCATACGAAGGATATCGTAGTGAACAAAAAGCGAAGAGTTAAGGAACTGGGACTATTATGGATGAACGCGAAAAAAAATTAAATGATGATACTGATGATCTCATCGCCAGAGTCGAACGTCAGCTTGATGAAATAGAAAACGCTGAGTTTCTCCATGATATGACCGCTGATGTGCTTGAGGAGAAGGGATTTATTGGTAATAAAAATATCGTTTTTGAAAAAAACAGAATGTCACTCGCAACTGAAAAGGAACATCTGCTTTTTCAACCGGATATTCTTTTTGAACGTCTTGACGACAAAGCAAATTTTTTTGCGATAAAGATTGAAACATTACTGCATATTCCTGATGTTGAACAGGGGCAGTTGATCGCAACCCGTGCAGCGAATGAGAGTATTCCTTTTAATGCCGGTGAGAATGTATTCGCAAATGTTATTAACGGAGAAGTACAGTTTCGTTCAAAAATCCGGGGAAAACCGGTTATTATTAAAAATGAGCTGTATGTGGTTGCGTCCGACGCTGATAGCAGTTTTAAAATAACATGGGATACCAAAGGAATGAATGCATATCTGGAATGCACACCAGCCTACGGTTCAGGTTTACCGCTCGTAGCAAAAGATATTCTGGCAGAGCTTGATCATCTCGGTATACGATACGGCATTAATGAATCATATATTCAACAGATTGTTGATGAGGTAAACAATGTTAAAGAGGCAAAAAAACAGTCAGTTATTGCATCAGGAAAATTACCGGTGAATGAAAAGAAAGGCATTGTATCCTTCAAATTCGAAACAAAACCGACTGACTATGAATTCAGCATTCTGCCAGATGGAAAAATTGATTACAAAAAATCGAAAAGTATCCTTACCGCAACCTCCGGGCAGCTGCTTGCTCATGTCGGACCAAATATTCCTGGAATCAAAGGTACAGATATTTTTGGAGAAGAAGTAGCATTTGAATCTATAAAAGATGATTCAGATATAATTCCAGGATCTGGTGTGATGGTATCAACGAATGATAACGGAACCGATTATTTTGCTGCTATTTCCGGTTCTATTATTCTGAATGGTGCAATTCTGGATGTTGTAAATATGTACGTGGTTGAAGGTGATGTTGATTACACAACCGGAAACATTACATTTAATGGAAATGTTATGATAAGCGGAACTGTGCTGGATGGATTTGAAGTCAGCGCTGAGGGTGATATCTTTGTTTCGAAAATTGTCGAATCGGCAAAACTTGTAGCAGGTCGGGATATAATTGTTAAAGGTGGTGTCCTTGGAAGATCAAAAGGTTTGATTTCTGCAGGGAGGGATATACGCATCGGGTATGCACAAAATGCACATCTTGAAGCGCAGGGAAATATTTATATCGGGAACTATGCGGTTAATAGCTGCATTGCAACATCAAAACAGTTAATAATGCTTGACAAACGAGGCTCAGTAATTGGCGGTGAGGTGTATGCATTGCGAGGAATTGATGTGCGTTCGCTTGGATCTGAAAACTCAACAAAGACCTATATTGAAGCCGGAACCGACTATATGGTTTTGCGCTTGGTAAAAGAAATGGATACAGTTATTGAATTTTGTGAACAGAATGTTCACAAAATCAATGAAGCATTAAAAACACTGGTCTCAAAACTTGCTTCAGGGACGGAGCTTTCACCATCATTGCGAAGTTCGATGCAGAAGGCACTTGATAAAAAACGGGATCTGGAACACCGTAAAAAACGAGTCCTGTCAAAAAGAAATGATTTACAAAAAGCAGCACTTGAAAAAGACCGGTGTTATGTTAAAGTAAAGGATAGCTGCTATGCGGATGTGACAATAAAAATCAAGGAATTCCGATTGATCGTTACAAAAGAACGGAATCATGTCAAATTCTTTGATGACTTAAAAGCAGGCGATATTATTACCGGTTCATATTGACAGGTAAAAGTCCGGTAGCGACGAAATTCTCCGCTTTTTTCTCTTTAAAAGAATCTCTCCTGTGTAACTCTCCTCTATCAGCTCTGGTTATCAATCCTGTCTATTTAACAAGCTTCATATCTATTCTGGATATACTGGAATGCAATATTCAATCTTTATCCTGATAATTAAAAACAAATTTGCATTTATTACAGCGTCTTTATATATTAAACGTAAGGTGTTAACAGTTGCAGTGTCTCTGATTGGTTTATTTGGAAAACAGATAATTTCAGGTCCGGATACCTGCAAAAATGCGGTTAATCAGTTCGCTGTTCATAACAATCGCTATGTTAATGCTCTCACTAGTTCTTTGTTTTTCGGAATTTTCAGAAGTACTCTGCAGACTGTAAAAAAAGGCAATTATATTGCCTGAATATAGATTGTTGTTTCAAAGTAAGCATACTCTATCATAGTTTTACGGAGGTTACATGAAAAAGTACCAGGCCGGATCAATCAAAAATGTCTGTTTTGTCTCTCATGGCGGGGTCGGAAAGACATCACTTCTTGAAGCTGTCAGTTTTACCTCAAAGTCAACATCACGGTTAGGCAAAGTTGCTGCCGGTAACAGTACGTTTGATAGTCGTGCTGATGAAAAAAATCACAAAATGACAATCTCGACACATCTCGGGTTTTGCGAGTGGAATGATGCAAAGGTAAATATTCTTGACACTCCAGGATTTCTTGATTTTCTCGGAGAGGCAAAAGCTGCACTGCGAGTGGTTGAATCTGCTGTAATACTTGTTGATGCAGTGAGTGGAATTCAGGTTGGAACTGAACTTGTTTCCAAATATGTTGAAGAATCAAAAGTTCCGAAGCTGTACTATGTCAATGGCTGTGATAAAGAGAATGCAGATTTTGTAAAAGTTGTTCAGGCTTTAAAGGATAACTATGGAGCCGGCATTGCTCCGGTTTTTATTCCGATTGGCACTGGATCGGGATTTAAAGGTATCATTGATCTTCTCAAAAAAGAGGCGTGGGAGTATTCTCGTGACGGATCCGGGATTGGCACAAAAGTCGCGATACCATCATCACTTGAAAAAGATGTCTCCACGATGCGTCAGGCGTTAATGGAAGCAATAGCTGAAACCGATGAATTACTGATGAATAGTTATTTTGAACATGGTGAATTGACAGACGAGCAAATAATAACGGGACTTGCTTCAGGGGTGAAAGCTGGTATACTTTCTCCGGTCATAGCAGGATGTGCACTTTACAACATGGGTACAGACAAGTTTCTCGATGCCATTGTTGCACTATGTCCATCAGCAGATTCGCGCACTGAAGTAACTGTCCTTGAAGACACTGCAGAGAAGACAATCAAATGCGCTGAGTCATCTCCGGCATTTGCATTTGTATTTAAAACAATTTCCGAGGAACATCTGGGTGAAATAAATCTTGTACGTATGCTCTGTGGTAAAATTGTCTCCGGTTCCGATGTTGCAAACGTTGGCAGAAACAGTACTGAACGTGTTGGAAACATGTACTATCTTAAAGGAAAAGATCGTATCGATACCTCAGAGTTGACATTTGGTGATATTGGTGGTCTTCTGAAATTAAAGGATACCCACACCAACGATACCCTCGCAGACAAAACAATAAAGTATCGTCTTCCACCAACCGTTCTTCCTGAGCCTCTTGTAAAGATTGCGATCGCACCGAAGAACAAAGGTGATGAAGACAAGGTTGCGGTCGGTCTCGCAAAGCTTCATGAAGAAGATATCGGGTTTACCTATAAATATCATGCCGATATTCATCAGTCGGTGCTTTCTGCGATGGGGGATATGCATCTGGAAGTCATTCTTGAGGATCTGAAGAATCGTTTCAAGGTAGAAGTGGAAAGAGCGCAGACAAAAATCTCCTACCGGGAAACGATTACAAAACCTGTTAAGTATGTTGAATATACTCATAAGAAGCAGAGTGGCGGTGCGGGTCAATATGCTCGTGTTTTTATAGATCTTGATCCACTCCCTCGCGGTGGCGGTTATGAGTTTCTTGATAAAATAGTTGGTGGAGTAATTGATCAGCCGTTACGTCCGAGTGTTGACAAAGGGGTGCATTCCAAACTGGAGGAGGGTATTATTGCAGGATATCCTATCGTTGATGTACGGGTGTCGCTGGTTGATGGTAAAACACATCCGGTTGACTCAAAGGATATCGCGTTCCAGATTGCGGGTCGTGAAGTATTCAAAAAGGCTTTCGAGATGGCTTCTCCGATACTGCTTGAACCGGTTGTTGACCTTGAGGTAACAGTACCGGAAGAGTATACAGGAGATATCATGGGCGATTTGTCATCACGAAGAGGGAAAATCGGTGGCATGACTCCATCCGGAAAAATGCAGACAATCTCTGCAAAAGTACCTGAAGTAGAAGTTGCGACGTATTCATCAACACTGCGTTCATTGACACAAGGTCGTGGTTTTTATACTAAAAAGTTTTCTCACTATGAACCGGTACCGGGAGAACTTGCAAGGAAAATCATTGATACGCACACGGCAGTGACGCAAGCAGCTCACGAATAAGTTATTAATTTAATCTTTGATGTTTTTTAAAAGCGAAATTCCGGATTGGAGTTTCGCTTTTTTTTAAGCTGAGGTTGGGGGCGCTCAACCGGCACAACTGCAACATGTCAGGCTTGTGTTAACCACGTATCCCCTTGAATTCCCCTACCTGAGCGTACATTGTGATCAAAAAAAATGGAACCAGTGATTACTCTATGGCGTTTTTCGCTAATGAAAAACAATTGTACTTTAATAGAACCGAACGATCAGCTATAACCACAAAACATACAACAAGGGGGCATCTGCTGGTTTAGCTGTTGCCATTTTTCGTTACCAATACAGCTAATGTCTGTCGGGTATGTGTGTCAGGATCAGGCCTGCGCGTTTAATCTTTAACAATTTTTCAATCAGGGATGTGTGAGATGCTGAGACGTTCAAGGTGTGTCGTGCTTGGGATTATTGCTGCATTGGCAGTGAGTGTATCTGCTGCTGTTGCGCCGCAGACAACAAAAGATTCAATGTCGGGGAACTGGCTTGTGGTGAATGACCAGAAACTATTTGTGTCGGGGATGAATCTGGCCTGGATCAACTTCGGTACCGATGTCGGTGATAAGGGAATGGATATTAACTCCTTTACCGACAAGATCAAGCAGATACGTAAGGCAGGTGGTAACGCGATGCGCTGGTGGTTACATACTGACGCTCAAAACTGTCCTAAAATCGATGCAACAGGAGCAGTAACCGGTCTTGGTGCAAACTCAATCCGCAATATGAGAATTGCACTTGATACTGCGTATACGTATGGTGTTGTAGTTGATATGTGTCTTTTCTCTTTTGATCTGCTCGTGCCCGGTGATGGTACCGGGAAGACTGCATACAGCAGTTTTAATCTCGACAATAATTATAAGTTTCTTACCGATACATCAAAAATCACAACCTATTTGAACAATGGATTGAAACCGATACTTGACAGCGTAGGAAATCATCCCGCAGTAATGTGCTGGGAGGTTTTTAATGAACCTGAAGGGATGCTGACATCTGCAGGCTGGTCGCATGTTACAAAGAAGATTACACAGAATGATATCCTTCGTATCACTAACAGAATCGCAGGTTTTGTGCACAGAAACAGTAAAAAGATGGCATCAACAGGACTCGCATCATTTCAGTACTGCAGCGAATACAGCACAGAAAAACTGATCGCTGCAGGAGGTGATCCTGACGGGTATCTTGATTTTTATATGGCTCACTATTACCCTGAATGGCAGGGTTCAGAAATTTCTCCATTCCACAATGATGCATCAAAGTGGAATATGGACAGACCGGTTTTGATTGGTGAATTTCCAGCCAATGACTGGAGCTCATCGACAAAAGGACCATCAAGTAATCAGCCACTTAAAACGTCCATGACCAGTAAAGCTGCATTCAACTGGGCGTATGATAAAGGATATGCCGGTGCGATGAGCTGGGCGATGACCGAACAGAACTCATTTTTCGGTTCCTACGAAACAACTGCTCCGTCATTGACCGATCTTTTTACAAAGCACAAAGATGACATTATGATTAAGGATGTTACGATTACCGAGCTTAGCGGTGATCTTGCCATGCAGATCAAACTCGATCTTCCCGGTGCAACAGCAACACCTGAAGCTGAACTCAATGGCACTTTTAATTTTAGTGGTATTGACAGTTTGATAGCTGATGTGTATCTGCCTGAAGGTACTTCCACAAGTCTCAGGTTACTGATGGTAATGAAATCATCCAGCAGCTGGACCTGGTGTCCATCAAGTGTTTCATTTACTCCGTCATCTGCCGGAACATGGCTGAGGTATTCTGCTCCGATTGCATCATTTACTGCATCATCAGGCTCGATCAACCTTACTGATATAAAGCAGATTCTGATTCAGTTTGTACCATCAACCGGCTCATATAATGGCACGCTTCTTATTGACAATGTACGATCAAAGAAGGGTACAACCGAAACGGTTATTTCAGATTTTAACAAAACCGGATCAACATGGGCAGAATATGAAGTTGGCACAGCCGACAACATTCAGATCAGTCTTGCACAGCGACCCGGCAGTTCATCTGTTAAAAATAGCCTCTTTGTAAAAAGTGTTGATGGGATGAAAATCGCTTCGATAAACAGAAAACTCATGGTCACAAAGAGTACATCGTCAGATGCCCATATTCGTGTACTGGATCTTTCGGGAAAAACACTTAAGGCTGCTGCGCTGGCTGGTGCTGCCGGAACAGCGCACACGCTTGATTGCAGTACTCTTGCATCAGGAAAGTATCTCGTGGAGGTAATTCAGGCGGGTGGATCAAAAATCAGTTCTATTATTCTGCAGTAAGTGCAATAGACAATTGAATAAAAAGGGTGCAGCTCTTCGGACCTGCACCCTTTGGTTGCTTCAACCAGATTGTATGCTCAATGTGTATTCTCCATGACGCGTAAAACATCATTCTTTTCTCTTACGTTTCCCCCGAGAGCGATAATGGCACTATCGGAAACTCCGTGAGCACGCAGCGGCAGGACATAGTCTTTGTAAATGTCGGGCACTGATGAGACCAGCAGCGTTGACTTGTCTTTTGACACTACAGTGTAATTTGACAATGCTGGAATGCATGCTGAATCACCGTGATCAATTTCGAGCATGGAATTATTACAGTGTATTGTCGCAGCACCTTTAACTGCGGTGATTACGCTGAATGACTTCTTTGCGGAAACGACTGCTGATACTCCTTTTGTCAAATTGTACTCTTCAAGTGAAAAGTAACGGCAAATCACACGAATGCTGCGTGTGTACCCATTGTGTTCAATAATCACCGGAGTAATTCTGGCGCTGCCGTGCGCGGTGCAATTGGAAACCATTATGGCATTGTCAATATGGAGATCTCTTGGATTTCCTTTTGTGTCACACCTGTCCCAGTCGTATACCCTGAAGGTAATATCCGAGCTTTCCTGAACTTCATAGATCAAAGAACCCGCCATTATTGCATGAATTGTTCCGGACGGTATGAAAAACAGATCTCCCGGATGTACCGTCTCCTCCTGAAGCATCGATCTGAACGAGCCGTCAGCGATCGCTGTACGCATTGTATTACGGGTTATATCTTTTTTAAGACCGGTGATTATTGTTGCGCCTTCTTGTGCGTCAACCACATACCAGCATTCAGTCTTGCCGCGTATACCCCAGGTGTTGTTGACCGTTTGCGTGTCATCGGGGTGAACCTGTACCGACAGTTTATCATTTGCATCAATGAATTTATACAGCAGCGGGAATGAGGTGCATTCGCAGGAACCAAGAAAATCTCTGCCATAATGTTCACAAAAATCACCAAGTGGTAATCCTTTGTATGGTCCGTTAAGTATGGTCGATTGGTATGGTTTCTCTCCGGAAACCTCCCAGGATTCGCCAATTTTTATAGTAACATCAACATGTTTGCCAAGTTTCTTCGAAAGCGCATCACCACCCCAGATCTTTTCAAGAAAAACGGGGTTTACTTTAAACGGTTCCTGAATCGTCACAATAGTTCTCCCTTTAGTAATGCCTAAAAATAATTCAGGGACATGATAAGATTGAGGTTGAGATTGAGGTTGAGGAAAACAAGCAGGAAGAAAACATTTTTCCTTCCTCTTTAACCTTAACCTCTACCTTAACCTTTCCTTTCTACACTTCCAGGTATTTCAGATACCCTTTTGCTCTCGGTGTATTCATATGGCGGAGTGTTTTTTTTGCATTGCTGGTGACTACTTCGTGATCTGAGAGCAGACAAAATGCAATAAGATCTTCAATGCTGTTTGATGAATATTTAATTTTTGACATAACCCAGATTGCCGAGGCCTGCATCAGGTGATTGGTGCTTTTAAGCATTTCGGTAAGATCCGGTTCTATTTCAGTAAATCCAAGATTGTAAAGTGCTTTCAATACATTTCCACGGATTCTGTTATTTTGATCTTTTCTGAAACGCAGCAGAATCGGTACGATTCGCTTGTTGTTAATTGACTCAAGTGCTTCGATGGTGTTGGCACGAACTCTGAGATCTTTGTCGTTCAACAGCGACAGTATAAGATCATGGTCATTCGGACCGATGATTCTTCCCAGCAGACAAACCGCAGTTGCCCGGATCTTTACATCCTTACTATGAATCAGTTTCGCGAGGATCTCTCTGAGCTGCGGATGCTTTTTCAGGAGGCCAAGGATCTGTACAGCACGAACCCGGCGCTCCTCAATGTCGGAGTAGAGGTCGTTACTAATCTCATTAACCACGGATGGATCAAGTGAGTGCAGTAATTGACCTAGTTTTTCTCTGACTGATTGATCAATATCATGATAGTAAGTGATAAGATTTTCTTTTATGAGACCGCTTGATGCCTGTATTGCAGCGTTACGTATGGATGGATTTGTGCTTTTTACCAGAGCAAGTACTGATTGAAGATCGTTTAATTTCCCGTTTTTTCCAAGAATTCTGAGTGCAGCAAGCGTTACGTCGGTGGTGGCACCTGTTAGACTGGTTCTGGCCTGCTCAAGATCCATTGGTACTCCGTAATTCAGCTATTTTGTCCCGAAGGATTGCAGCACGTTCAAAATCGAGTTTCTTTGCTGCATCAGCCATCTCTTTTTCGAGATCCTTGATTGTAACCTTCTTCGATGATACTTTCTTTGATTTGCCTTTACCGGTCGATGATCCATATGCTGCTGCAGGTTCAGCTGCTGCAAGGTATTCAACAGATTCCGCACTGGTTCCATATATTATACCATCATCAATTTTTCGAACAACACTTTTCGGTGTAATGTTATGTTTAAGGTTGTATTCAAGTTGTTTATGGCGTCTCCGCTCACTTTCGGTTACCGCTTTGTTGATTGAATCGGTCATTGTATCGGCATAGAGAATAATTCGTCCGTTGATATTACGTGCCGCACGCCCCGAGATCTGAATAATCGATCTGGCAGACCGCAGAAATCCCTCTTTATCTGCATCGAGGATGGCAACAAGGGCGACTTCCGGAAGATCAAGTCCTTCTCTGAGAAGATTGATACCGATGAGAATGTCGAATTCGCCTTTTCGGAGATCACGCAGGATATCGGTTCGTTCAAGTGTATCTATTTCTGAATGAAGATACTTCACCTTGAAATTTATTTTTTCAAGGTATGCGGTCAGGTCTTCAGACATCTTTTTTGTGAGTGTTGTGACAAGTGCCCGTTCGCCCTTTTCGGCAATCCCTCTGAGCTGCTCGATAAGATCATCAACCTGATTTGTTGCCGGACGAATTTCAATTGGCGGGTCGACAAGGTGTGTCGGGCGGATCACCTGCTCTACAAAAACGCCGCCGCTCTGATTAAGTTCATAGTCTCCGGGTGTTGCTGAAACGTAGATCACATTATCGGCAAGCGTTTCGAACTCTGTGAAACGCAGAGGCCTGTTGTCAAGTGCACAGGGGAGTCTGAAGCCATGATCGACAAGTGTTTGTTTTCGTGCCCGGTCACCATTATACATTCCCTGAATCTGCGGTAGTGACACATGTGATTCATCAATGACCAGCAGGTAGGGTTTCTTGAAGAAATCGATCAGGGTATAGGGCCGGGTACCGGCCTCGCGCCCGTCAAGAATGCGTGAGTAGTTTTCGATACCATTAACATACCCGACCTCACGGAGCATTTCGATATCGTAATTGGTGCGCTGTTCAAGCCGCTGCGCTTCAACCAGTTTGTTTTCACTTTTAAACCGTTCAAGCTGTGACTCCAGTTCTGATTGTATCTGCGCAATAGCGTTGTCCATGCTGAGATCAAGGGTCATGTAGTGCTTGGCGGGGAAAATGGTTACTTCGTCAAGTGAGCCCATAATTTTTCCCGTGACCGGATTGACTATACGGATCGCCTCAATGGTATCACCAAAGGTCTCGAATCGCAATGCATTCTCATCATAGGCAGGTTGCAGCTCATAGACATCACCCTTGACTCTGAAGGTCGCACGCTGCAGTGATATATCGTTTCGGGTATACTGCATTTCGGTCAGGCTTTTAAGGAAACTGCGCCGTTCAAGATGGTCACCAACCTTGACACGCACACTTGATGCGAGATAGGCATCGGGGGAACCGATACCATAGATACATGAAACACTGGCGACGATGATTACATCGTTTCGTGATAGAAGTGAACTTGTTGCTTTAAGACGGAGCCGGTCGATCTCATCGTTGATCATCGATGTTTTTTCGATGAAGGTATCGGTAGATGGAATGTAGGCTTCAGGTTGATAGTAATCGTAAAAAGAGACAAAGTACTCCACCGCATTTTCAGGAAAGAACTCTCTGAACTCCTGAAAAAGCTGTGCAGCGAGTGTTTTATTATGAGAAATAATCAGCGTGGGAAGCTGCAGGTGTTCGATGACATTGGCGATGGTAAAGGTTTTACCTGAACCGGTAACGCCAAGGAGTACCTGCTGTTTTTGATCACTGCGAACACCGGTAACAAGATCTTCTATTGCCTGAGGCTGATCACCGGCTGGTTTGTAGGTAGATGCGAGTTTAAATTTCATAGATGTCTTTAACCCTATCTACAGATTCGTTGTTATTGTGTTGGTAGGGACAAAGGTAGCCTTGTCCCTACCGCCCCTGCCCCGATAGACGCATATTAATTATTTGTCTTTATACAGAATATAACATCAATGAATGGTGCTACGGTAGGGCTGCGTTTGCCAACCGGCCACTCCTCAATATCAATTCCTCCATCAAATTGAAGATAGGGGATTTTTGGTGGATGAATACGTACACCACTATCAAAATTAAGATAGAAATAATCATCGTGGAAATCAAATGATGAACCAACTTCACCAATGATTGAAACCCATTCTGATGGTGTTCCCATAATACCGAAATCAACACCGGAAGAGACTCTGTCGCCAACCTGCGTGTGTGGTGTAATAGCGCATTCAACGGTTGGTGTTCTGACAAGACCGATAGCGAGGTAGGTTCCAAAGCGGGGATGTGCCTCATTCGGGATACCATGACTACCCCTTCCCATATGACCCAGAGTGTAGGCAAGACCTGCACCAACACTCATATTTTCAAGGATACCATATTTTCCACCAAAGTTGATACGGCCTATATTATCAATTAACGACGCATGTACCTCGAACCGTCCTGGAAAACTGTAGGAGACTTCGTGCAGTGATGCAACAAGGGTGAATGGTTTTGTGACATACGCTGTCGGTGTGTAAAAATAATGTGATGGTTTCGAGGGTATAAGACGGGCATCCTGACTATTTGCGATTGATGGCATTAGCATTGCCGCAGTTACGCAGGCAATTGAGAGTAACTTTTTCATGATTCTATTCCTTCCATATTTTAATAATAGATTTATCAAACCTCATAAGACGTACCAGCGATGATAATACGCTCAGAAAAACAGTTGTTTCAATTATGTTTCTACCGGATTCGAGGTGGACGCCAATTTCGGGCGCCATGAATTACACCGGTGATCCAGATCTTGTTCTTTTCGATTTTGTACATAATCCTGTATGAACCATAAATAATTTCACGGCAATTATCTTTACCAATTTCAGGAATAATTCTGCCAGATTGAGGATTTTCTCTTAATTGGTCGGTTGCATCAAAGAGCCGATCAATAAAGAGAGACGCACGGTATACAGAGTCCTTTGCAATATATTCTGCAATACTATCGATATCATCCAATGATGCCGGTGACCAGATTATTTCTGCCATTTCTTTAACCTGATTCGTGCATCTTCATCACTAATTCCTTTTCCAGCCTTGATTTCCTGTTCCCCGCGATCAAATTTTGACGCAACATACAATGCATGAATTACATCATCCATTGTGACATTCTTTGGCATCCCATCAATAACGTGTTTTGCGGTCGTTTTTACATTCATAGGTTATCTCCCATGGTTACATTTTCTTCTAAAATACCTTGTAGAATTCGATTGATCAACATTATCTGCAGAGATGGTATAAAATGGTGTCTTTGCTTACCGATAAAAGGCTTCTGTACGATTCTATGGGAAATATAACTATTTGATTGAACATGTGAAAAAACTACACACCGGATCACACCGTAATGTTATAATCATTTTAAATTGCTAAAGTTATGTAATTTTGCGGGGTAAGCAGTTTACAGTATGAATTCTTCAAATATATCAGGCGGTCTATCGTCAGCGCTTAACTCTCCATTTGTCAAACACCTGGCCCGTCAGCGTGATCTGATTATTGTGCTTGGTGTCATCGGTATTTTGCTGGTGATGATCATTCCGATGCCGACATTCTTTATCGATATAATGCTGTCGCTGAATCTCTGCCTGGCTCTGATCATTCTGCTGGTTTCCATGTATACAAAGGAAGCGCTTGAGTTTTCAGTGTTTCCATCGTTGCTGCTTACGGTGACTCTCTTTCGGCTTTCGCTTAATGTGGCAACGACACGGTTGATTCTCAGTCAGGCTGATGCCGGGCATGTTGTAGAGGTTTTCGGTACATTCGTGACGCGTGGTAATATGGTTGTTGGCGGAATTATCTTTTTGATAATTGTATTGATTCAGTTTATTGTAATCACTAAAGGTGCCGGCCGTATTGCAGAAGTAGCAGCGAGATTCACCCTTGATGCAATGCCGGGAAAACAGATGGCGATTGATGCCGACCTCAATGCCGGATTGATCAATGAGGAACAGGCGCGTTCACGTCGTTCCCAGATTTCGCGTGAGGCTGACTTTTACGGTGCCATGGATGGAGCATCAAAATTTGTTCGCGGTGATGCCATCGCAGGGATACTGATAACGATTATTAATATTATTGGCGGATTTATTATCGGTATAGCCCAAATGGGAATGGACTGGAGTGAAGCGCTGCAGACCTATACCATTTTGACTATTGGTGATGGGCTGGTGACTCAGGTACCGGCTTTGATGATCTCTGTAGGAGCTGGTATTCTTGTCAGCCGTGCTGCGTCGCAGAGTGATCTTGGCAGCGAAATTACTGAACAGTTGTTTTCCCGTCCGAAGGTACTTGGGGTGGCTGGTGCTATGATGCTGTTTTTTGCATTGATACCGGGTTTCCCTAAGATACCGTTTATTTTTCTTGGTGTATCATGCCTGGCGGCTGCGTATTTAGGCAACAGGCGTATTGTTGAGGAAGCAAAAGCGAAAGAACTTCCGGCTGCTGCAGCGGCAGGTAAACCAAAGGAGGAACGTGTTGAGGATTATCTTCATGTTGATCCTATGGAGCTTGAAATAGGGTATGGGCTGATCCCGCTTGTCGATGTAAAACAGGGTGGTGATCTTCTTGATAGAATTACCATGATCCGCCGTCAGCTTGCAACGGATCTCGGTATTATTATTCCGCCAATACGTATCCGTGATAATATTCAGCTTAAACCCAATGAATACCGTATCAAGATACGCACGATTGAAGTTGGAAAAGGCGAACTTATGAGCGGAGCATATCTTGCAATGGATCCGGGTACGGTAACAAAAAAAATCAGGGGAATACAGACCGTTGAACCTGCGTTTAATCTTCCTGCATTATGGATCACTGAAAGTCAGAAGGATGATGCAGAGGTGGCGGGGTATACCGTCGTTGAGCTGCCGGCAGTGCTTGCGACTCATTTGACAGAGATAATCAAACACCATGCACATGAAATTCTTACACGTCAGGATGTCAAGGGTTTACTTGATAATATCAAGGAATCAAGCGGTAATGTTGTTGTTGATGAACTGATACCGGGTATGATGTCTATTGGTGATGTACATAAAATTCTTCAGAATCTGCTCAGGGAAAAGGTGTCGATCCGTGATCTGCTGCTGATTCTTGAGACACTGGCAAATATTGCTCCACGTAATAAAAATCCTGAAATACTAACCGAATATGTAAGAAATGCGCTGGCGTCGCAAATCTGTGATGCTTACAAGACTGTTGAAAACATTATACCGGTTATAACCATTGATCCGAACCTTGAGGCGAAGCTTGAGGGATCGGTACAGGAGAGTGAGAGCGGATTCAGGCTTGCAATTTCACCTGCGGATGTTGCGAAAATACTTGATGCAACAGGGGAAGTTATCGAGAGTGTAAAACAGGCAGGAGAACTGCCGGTTGTGTTATGCTCGCCAACAATCCGGTCGCAGTTTAAAAAACTTACAGAAAGCAATTATCGTGATCTTGTTGTTTTATCATATAATGAAATAACCGGTGGAATTGAAATACGGTCTCTTGGAATGATATCATTAACGTAATGCTGTTTTCATATGACGATAACAGCAATAGTGTACGATAGGCGGATTAATCAATGAGAATTAAAAAGTACATTGCAAACAGTATGCGTGAAGCGCTGCTGCAGATCAAGGATGAGCTTGGTGAGGATGCCATTATCCTTAAAACACGTAAATTACCGAAAAAAGTATTCGGAATTGCAGGTCAGGAAGAGGTTGAGGTGACTGCTGCGGTTGACGAAGATGCCGTAAAAACGCCAAAACAATCATTTCAGCCGATTACACTCAGTAATCCCGGTCTCTATAACAGGAATAGAACATCTGCGATTGTTGATACGACAAAAGCGAATGCTCCGGATGTTCGACCATGGAAACCGCAGGGGATACAACCGCTTAAGCAAACACGTTTTGACAGGGTGCCTGTAGAGACATCGCCATCCAAGGATCAGCAGATTGACGAATTAAAGCAGAATGTGCACGAGCTCAAAGATATCGTTGCTGAAATTCTTAAAAAGGAGAAAGCAACTGCGGCCTCACCAGTTGCAAATGTCAATGGCTTTACCGGTGAATGGTCGATCCTGTACCGGAAACTTCTCGAGTCAGAAGTAAAGCAGGATGTTGCACATAAGCTTATAAAGGAGGTTAGCGGAACTGACATTTTGCTGGCTGATACACAGGCTGAGAAAAAGTTTGTACATGCGTTGTCAGACTTTTTTCCTGTAGCCGGACCGCTAAAGCTCAAAAAAACGGCACCGCTGGTTGTCGCATTTGTCGGTCCAACAGGAGCCGGAAAAACGACGACGCTTGCGAAGCTGGCTGCTCACTGTTGTATCAACAAGCAGAAACGTGTTTCCATAATCACTGCAGATACATACCGGATTGCAGCAATTGAACAGATAAAAATGTTTGCTGAAATCGTTAAAATAAATTTACAAGTAATATTTTCCCCGGATGAAATTGAAGGCGCACTTGCAGCGTGTGCTCAGGATGATATCGTATTTGTTGACACCGCGGGAAGAAGCCAGCGTCATAAGGAGCATATGGATGAGCTTGTTGCGTTTGTCGATGCTCTTCATCCCGATGAAACGCATCTTGTGGTGAGTGCTACAACAAAGGATAGTGATCTTCTTGATATAATCAACCGGTACAAGTGTGCAAATATTAACAGACTGCTTTTTACAAAGCTTGACGAAACTGTCAGAACCGGTAATATCCTGAACATAGTCAATGAGTGCAGAATTCCGGTTTCATATTTTACTTTTGGTCAGAGTGTCCCTGATGACATTGAGCTTGCTCAGACTACCCGGTTTGTACAGCACCTCTGGGAAGGGGTGCAAGTGTGAGAGATCAGGCTCAGAAACTGCGTGAGTTAGCAATGGAACGGGTTGTGGAATCCGCGTATCATCAGCCTAAACTATCAGGAAGTTGTAAAAGTATAGCAGTAACCAGTGGCAAAGGTGGGGTAGGCAAAACGAATGTGGCACTTTTTACTGCTGTGTTTGTGGCGGCATTCAGGAAAAAAGTATTGCTGCTTGATGCTGATCTGGGGCTTGCAAATGTGCATATAATGCTTGGGATGATTCCCGATAAAAATATATCCCATTATATTGAAGGACAGTGTTCGCTTGATAAAATACTGTATCGTGGACCGGGAGGTATCGATATTATCCCTGGAGCATCCGGATTTGAGAAACTTGCAAATATTGATTTGGGTCGACTCGAGATGCTTCAGCATGAGTTTATGAAACTTGAATCAAAATATGATTTTATTATTATTGATACAGGTGCAGGGATTGGAAACAATGTAATACAGTTTGCTTCCAGGACCGACTTATCGTTGATTGTTATGACTCCGGAACCGACCTCGCTTGCAGATGCATACGCAATGGTGAAAGTGCTTTATGAGAAAGGGTGTACAAAAATTGCTGTAGTGGTTAACATGTGCGCATCGGAACGTGAGGGAAATGAAACATTTGACAGGCTCAATGCTTTGGTGGTAAAATTTTTAAAAAGACCGCTTGAGTTTTTCGGGACATTACCGCTGGATCGTGATGTTTCGCAATGTGTTAAAAAACAGAAACTTATGATACTGGATAAAGGACACGAGGCGTTTAATAAAAAGGTGCTTGATATTGCCCGAAAGATTAGTGGTGTTCAGGTGACTGAAAAACGGGGATTTTTCGCACGTTTCTGGAATAAAGAGCGGAAGGGGCTTATAGAGTAGGTATATGAGCTACTGGATTAAAAAGGGTGCGATGCTACTTGGGATTTCAGTGTTTTTTGTAATACTGCTCCTGAGCATGATTGGACTTGATCCTATGGAGCCGGCTCATCTTATACCTGCGCTGCTGAAAGCGCTGCTGGGGGGGGCACTGTTCTGGTTTACCGGATTTATACTTGGTGATATCATTTTTAAAGCAGTACTGACAGATATTGATGAAAAGGATACCAGTAATCTCCTGGAAGGCGGTCTGGTGCAGAGGATACATACTGAAAAGGAAAAGCATATTCCTGGCGGTAAAGCGTTACCGTTTGTGGAAGAGAAAGTGACCTATCAAAGGGTGATTAAACGTAAAGGTAAAGGTGAATGAGAGCTTTGTGAAACGCCCCCTAAATCCCCCGCAGGGGGACTTGATAACGCCTTGAAATGGCTCTTCAGGTAATCAAAGTCCCCCTGCGGGGGATTTAGGGGGCGTGTACTATCATGTCAACCTTATAGTCACATTATCAGGATTCTGGAGGCAGTACTGTTAAAAACAGAACAAAGAAACCTGATTCTATTTAAAATGTTAAAACAAAGACTACAATGCATGAAAACGGCACATTTCTTTTTTAACTTCGGGAGTAACCGGTAATGTCTGGATTAGATAATCTGTGGCGTGAGTACAAAGAGACGGATTCAAAGATCGCAAAAGATAAACTTCTTGTGGAGTATGCGCATCTTGTGAAATATATTACCAACCGTCTCGCGATAAACCTGCCGAAATCGGTAGACAGAAATGATTTAACCAGTGCTGGTGTTCTTGGATTAATTAAAGCGGTTGAAACGTTTGAACCTGAACGGGGTTTTAAGTTTGAAACCTATGCAGGTCATAAAATTCGAGGTGCCATACTTGATGAACTGAGGGCGCTTGACTGGGTGCCGCGTTCTGTCAGACAGAAATCCAGGGAACTTCAGAAGGTATTTGCGAAACTTGAAAATGAGCTGGGACGTGCACCGTACGATGATGAAGTTTGTGAGTCGATGAATATTACCATGCAGGAATATGAAGAGATGCTTGCAGAGGTTACTCCAACGACAATCATCTCCCTTGAGGAAGCGATGCCGGACAGGGACAGTGATTCGAAGGAGTTGCGGATCATTGACACAATTGAAGATCCAGGAAGTGACAATCCTCTGAAGGAACTCGGATTTGCAGAAGTAAAGGAAATCCTGAAAGACGCCATAATGAATCTTCCAGAGAAGGAAAAACTGGTAGTTGCGCTCTATCATTATGAGGAATTGACATTAAAAGAAATTGGTGTTGTGCTTGATATAACAGAATCGCGGGTGAGTCAGATTCATTCCAAAGCAATCCTGAAATTGCGCGCGAAGCTGCTTCAGCGAATAAATGCCTGATATTCTGAGGTGTTCTGATGAGCAGTGTTAATGTAAACATTTCTGTAAATAATCTGCCGCAATTCGACAGGCATCAGAATGATATTCACAAAAATCCGATTGTCAATCAGGATCAGAATGCAAAAATCGCCAATAACGAGATCGCACAGCGCATGAATATGCCTGTTGAGGTAGAGCAAGGCAAGGGACAGCTTATTGATCCGAATCAGAAACGGCTTGAGGAGGAGCGTAAAAAAAAGCAGAAGAGGGAACGCCGGGAGGATCAGGATAAGCGAAAACACAACAGTTCGGGGGGTAGTGGCGGGCTGATTGTTGATGTTGAAGCATAAACTGTTTTTGATACATTGAGATAATAGATACTATACAGGTTTAACATAATGGTAATGAATCCGGATACACTGCGTATAAAACGAATTACTGAGAGCATTATCGGGCTTCCGACACTGCCGACGGTAGTTTCAAAAATGATCGAGCTTGTCGATAATCCAAGAACATCTGCAGCGTCGCTCTCACGTCTTATCTCTACTGACCAGACATTGACAGCACGGTTGTTAAAACTGGCAAATTCTGCATATTATGGTTTTCCGAGAGAAATATCAACAGTCAATATGGCGATTGTTGTCCTTGGTTTTAATACGGTGAAAGATATGGGATTGTCCCTAAGTGTCTTTGATGCATTCAAGAATCAGGATGTAACATCATCGTTTGATATATCACGATTTTGGGAGCATTCAATTGCCTGCGGAATTGCATCACGGATGATTGCACGTACCTATCGGTCGCGATATGCAGGGGAGGCGTTTGTTTCCGGGTTGCTTCATGATATTGGTAAAGTAATTCTTAATCAGTATTTCAACAAGGAATTTACCGAGATAATGAAACGATCATCAGCAGGTGAGCTGCTTGAGGATGCAGAGGATAGTGTGATCGGGACACGTCACTCGCAAATAGGATCATGGCTTGCAGACAAGTGGAATCTTCCGAAATTGATTGCAGATACCCTTGGATATCATCATGCACCCTGGGACTCCCGGATTGATCCGGTTTTTGTTGCAACGATCACACTTGCAGACTATATATGTCATCTGTCAGGACTTGGTCACAGCGGGCGAATCGCACCGCCGGTATTGAATCAACAACTATGGGATATCTTTAGTAAAGAAAATATTCCGATTGACGAACCGGATATTGTGCGGCTTCAGGATGAATTTCTGATTGAATTCGATAAATCTGAAACGTTTATGTCTTTTCTGCATGAAAATGATGGATCAAGGGGTTGATATGAGCCCCGGGAGATGTGGTGGCATATACCGATCTATACAATAAGTCTCTGGTCAAAAGAGAAGTCTTTTTTTGATATTATTGTCAAT
Source organism: Fibrobacterota bacterium (assembly GCA_023459055.1). GTDB lineage: Bacteria > Fibrobacterota > Chitinivibrionia > Chitinivibrionales > Chitinispirillaceae > JAAZBG01. The sequence continues at coordinate 141,817 of JAEWVR010000029.1, read as the reverse complement.
TTACTAAAATCCGGATGCATTGGATTTATAACATAATTAAATTCAGATGCAATTATTACCGAAGGAACTTCAAGTGCAAGTGCATTTGAGTAACTAAACCACTGATCACCAAGTCTCCGGGTTGAGTTTTGATCATTCGCTGGATCACTCAAATCAATACTTCTATACTTTGAATCCACACAAGATTTCGGAATCGTTGCACAACACAGAACAAAAACTTGAGAATTAAAAATAGGTTGCCAATGAACCAATATTTCAAGGGCAGCTAATGATGCTGACATCGAAGTATATACTGCCAATCTACCTTTTGTATGCCATCGTCCCGAAACATTCTGACTTCCAGTGCCATTGAAAGCAGTGTTTGCGTATTTTTTCTTAACAATACGAAATACATTGATCATAAATAAACCCCATATTCCATTGCATACAGGAGATTCATCACAATATCTGCACCTGGAATAGTATTTATATAGTCAAGAGGTTTTTCGTTATTAAGTGAGATTTGTGGTGTTGATAGCCAAACACGAGCATTTTCTTTTGATCCTGTAACGTCAACAGCAAGTTTGAATATTTTCTGTGTCATATACAATCTATCTGATTCCGGAACTGAAAATTTTCCTTCAGACTCTCTTCTATTAAGAGTCGTGGAAGCGATTCTTGTTACCTTGGAAAGTTGTTTGAAGGGCAGACCCATATCTTCAGAAAGATCAATAAACACTTTATAAGGATAACCATTCAACACTGCGGCTACATTAGAATCAACATGTGGAACATGAAATTCGGAACGTTTACTTGTAATGTTGGCATGTGACTTGAATTTTCTAACTCCCTCAACTTTTACTTTTCTTCGCATAGCTGCATCCCCTTAGTTTGATTCCAAATGGTATATGTAATAATACCATTTGGTGAGTAAATCTGCAAGCCAAATATGTTTTACCTGATACGGTTGGGTCGGTGATTATCACTTCGGGTAATCGTCCGATTAAGTATAATTATCACAATCTCTAAAATTCTTCATTAGCCTGGAACCCAAAAGTATTTTATTAAAGCAATAAGAGTCTGTCAATTAAGGTATAATTTAACTATCAGGTATGAGACAATGATAGATATGAAACCCCCGCCATTTTTAAAACAGCCCAATATGGTCCGTGTCATCTATGCGCTTGTACCGGTATTGTTGGGTGCTATCTATTTCTTTGGCTGGCGTGTGCTTGCCCTCGTCGCGCTCTCCTCTGTTGCAGGATTACTTACCGAATGGATCATGGCAAAGAGCCGTAATGGAAAAATATCCACCGCATGTTTTGTTTCCACAATGCTTTATGCGCTCTCCCTCCCTTCCACGACACCCTTCTGGATAGCGGTAACAGGGATTGTTTTCGGCATTCTTTTTGGCAAAGAAGCGTTCGGTGGATTCGGTAAAAATATCTTCAACCCGGCCATCGTCGGCAGGGCTTTTGTGTATGTCTGTTTTCCTATTGAGCTTGTCAACTCGTTTGTACCGGTGATAGGCGGTTTTCCCGGAGGGTTTGCCCAGTGGAGCTTTGCGTCAATGTCTGCGCTTCCTGCTTATCTTGCGGATTCCGGCCAGAGTGTTGCTGATGCAATTTCTGCAGCAACACCTATGTCGGCGCACAAGGGGATGGGGTTTACGGCACCGACGCTGGAACTGTTTCTTGGAATGATCGGTGGTATTTTTTCATGGGACAACCGGACGGTCATTCTGGGCGCTGGCTCTGCGGGGGAAGTATCCGCCGCAATTATTCTTTGTTCGGCACTCTATCTTGTTTTTACTAAGACCGTCATGCTGCGCCTTCTCATCTCCCCAATTATCGGGGCTGTTGCAATGAATCTGTTTCTTAAGTATATACTTGGTTTGGAAGCAGCACCCTCTGTGTTATTTACACTTTTCTCCGGTGGACTGCTTTATGCTTCGGTATTCATGGTGACAGAGCCGGTGAGTGCGCCTAAACTTCCTTTGTCGCAATGGATTTATGGCATTTTTATTGGCGTAATGATAGTATTTCTTCGCTACAGCTCAATATTCCCCGGTGCGGTTGGTTTTTCCATACTTTTTGGCAATATGATTGCACCATCGCTTGACTTGTGGATTAAAAGGGCGCAGAAACCAAAGACAAAACCGGCAAAAGAGGTGGCTGCTTGAACAAGAAATCACCTTTATACATCATACTTTTTATGGGAATTATATCGAGCCTGCTTGGTATCAGTATTGCATCCGTCTACTATACATCACTTCCCATAGTAAAAGCAAACGAGGTGCTGTTTCTGAACCGGGCGATTTGTACTGTTTTTGACCTGCCCGTTGCATCAGATAATGCTGTAGACTACGAAAAAGCTGTTGAAGAACATATTGTCCGGGATACACTCCGGCATGATGGAGAGAGCATTATTACGCTCACACAGAAAAGTGCGCCTTACACGGTTGGTATTGTTTTTTCCGGTGTCGGTTTCTGGGACAGGATTGAGGGAATTATTACCGTAACAAAAGATCTCTCGACAATAAGCGGCATTTATTTCACCGAGCAACACGAAACACCCGGGCTTGGGGCCCGTATCGAAGAGGAGTGGTTTCGTGAGCAGTTCAAGGGCAGGAAAATCTTATGGGAGAATCCGATCGGGAAAAGAATCATAATCGGTGCAGGTGAAAAAACTCAGGTCAACAGAGTTGATGCCATAACGGGAGCAACACAGACATCAATGGCTGTCATGAAATCACTAAACAGAAGTCTTGCATCGTTTAAAAATGCCCATGATAGTAAAAATGGATCATAACAGAGGATTGTGGTACTATGGCACTTACGCCTAAGCAGGTTGTGATAAACGCATTATGGAAAGAGAATCCGATATTCTTTCAGGTTCTGGGAATATGCTCGACACTTGCGGTGACCAACCAGTTGATAAATACACTCTATATGTGTTTCGGGTTGGTTTTTACTACAACGCTCTCAAACTGGGTCTTTTCGCTTATCCGTAATTTTGTACCACCGCGTGTCCGGATAATTACTCAGGTCATGATAATTGCGGTTTTTGTCATGATAGTCGAAATTCTTATTAAGGTGCTGGACCCGGAGATTCACCGCATCATCGGGCCCTATGTAGGACTTATAATCACCAACTGCATTGTCATGGGTAGACTTGAAGCATTTGCAGGACAGAACAAACCGGGTATTTCGATTCTGGATGGGTGCATGCAGGGAATCGGATATAGCTGTATACTCATTATCATCGCCTGTGTCCGTGAGCCGCTTGGATTCGGAACCATTCTCGGGTTTCCTCTGCCGGCACGTGAACTCTGGTGGCACCAGTGGACCATAATGGTTCAGGCTCCGGGAGCATTTTTCATGCTTGCCATTGTCACCTGGATTGCCAGGGGAATGATTGCCCGTCAAAACAAACCGGCAACCACACCATCAGCAGCGAAATCTTAGCGGGGAATGGATATGGAACTGACTCCACATGCAACGACCATTGGCTCTCTGATTCTGATTTTTGCATCAGCCGCCTTTACTGATAATATTCTGCTCTCTCGTTTTCTCGGCATGTGCTCGTGCCTGGGGGTATCTAAAAAAGTGGATACATCTCTTGGTCTTGGTCTCGCCGTAGTGTTTGTCACCACGTGTACGGCAGGGCTCAACTACCTGGCGTATTATTATGTTCTGGTACCGTTTAATCTCACCTACCTTATGCTGGTCACTTTTATAGCAATAATTGCCGCGTTCACGCAACTCACCGAAATGATTATGGAGAAGTACTCGACAAAGCTCTATTACGCCCTGGGAATTTTTCTACCTCTCATTGCTGTCAACTGTGCGATTCTGGGTATTAGTATATTTATGCTGGTTAAACCTTACAGCTTTCTTGAAGCATTGATGTATGGTGCGGGAGGCGGATTCGGATGGTTTGTTGCAATCGTGCTTATTGGTGGTATCCGTGAAAAAATTAATGAAAAAAATCTGCCTCCGGGGCTTGAGGGTCCGGGTATTACACTCATTATCTTGGGTATCATGTCGCTGGCTTTCATTGGATTTTCCGGGATGATAAAAATTTAAAATGGATCATTCACTATTTTTTCTGATCGCTCTTTCTACTGGCTTTTTAACGCTGCTCGGCTGCCTGCTTGCGGGGTTTATCGTTTTAACGGAAAAAAAGATCCTTAACTACGGGCCGTGTACAATCGACATTAATAACGGTGATAGAAAACTTACGGTGGCAGGGGGATCATCGCTGCTCTCCTCTCTTGCCGAGCAGAACGTTTTTATCCCTTCAGCCTGCGGCGGGCGCGGCACCTGTTCTTTTTGTAAACTGAAAGTTGAAAGTGGCGGCGGTGTTATCGGGCCGGTGGAAGAGTCAAGTCTGACGCCTGTCGAACAGAAAAACAATATTCGTCTCTCCTGCCAGGTCAAGATCCGCAGTGACATCAGGATTCACGTTCCCCCTGAGCTGTTTTTAGTAAAAAAATTCACAGGGATTCTTGAACGCAAGCGGTTTCTTACCAAAGATATGGTCGAGCTTCGCATCCGGCTCACTGCTCCCGAGACGATCACATTTAAAGCGGGCCAGTATCTGCAACTCCAATCGGAGCCCTATAAAGGTCGTGAATCGGTAACACGTGCCTACTCGATAGCATCACCGCCGCATGATTCCGGCTATGTGGAGCTTATTATTCGTCAGGTGCCCGAGGGTATCTGCTCGAACTGGGTGTTCTCTGTAGTTAAGGAGGGGCAGACGGTGTCCTTCTCGGGGCCTTATGGAGATTTCTTTCTATCAGAAAATACTTCACCGCTTCTTTTTATGGCGTGGGGCAGCGGGATCTCTCCCATCTGGAGCATGATACGTACGTTGCAGAAAAACAACGATACACGTAGGTGCATCTTTTTCTTCGGAGCACGCAGCCAAAGCGACCTCTTTTTTGTCAATGAATTCAGGTTGATAGAAAAAGCGATGCCCTCCTTTTCGTTTATTCCGGTTCTCTCCCGTGAAGCGGTTGACAGTGGATGGGCCGGCGAAAGGGGATATACAACAACAGTATTCAAAAAATATATCAGCGACACGAGCGCCTTTGAAGCATATCTGTGCGGAGGTCCGGCGATGATCGACTCTGCGATTGTGGAACTCGTTAAAAGCGGACTGATGAAAGAAAAAATATTTTACGACAAATTTTCCTGATTGCACACCACCTAACCGGGAGCGAACCATATGAAAGAGCTGCGTGGAGACCCTGCCAGTAAATTCAAGCCTTCATCTTTTTCCGCTGCGGGTTTTTTAGGGAGTGATACCGCATCGATAGGTGACATTATTGATGCAGACCATGCACTCCTCGTTGAGTGCGGACAAACAGCGGAAAGCATTGCACAAGCTCTGGAGCTCATCTACCGGAAATGCGAACTTGCAATGGGGGATCCGGTAACTTTTCGGGGTGGGATCACCGGGGAGCTCATTGATATTCGGGGAAAACTTCCCTGTCCGTTTGGAAAATGCGGCGCCTTTGCAAAAGGTCAGGTCACTCTTTACGGAGGCGTACTACCATCACCCCTTATAATCTCTCCGCTCTCTCTGCATCTTATAAAAACGCATGAATTTTTTCAGGGAGCCTCTTCACCATTCCGAATAGACCCCAGGATAGTTGCAGAGCACCTGATGGCACTATCATCCTGAACCAGTTATGCACCGGAATTATATTCTACACTGAAATTACCCCGGTTTTGCGATGATTTATCTGACTTTTTCCGGGTTTTAAAACAATGGAATACATATTGTTAAGGTTTACTAATGATTAAAAAATGTGTGCATTTTCCCGCGTGTGGGGGCTGTACGATACTTGATAAAGACTATGAAGTGCAGATCGAAGAGAAGAAAAATGCACTGATCGGGATGTTTAGCAACTACAAGCTTGACACTGTGCGGGTAATCAGGAGCCCGCAACCGTTTTATTATCGTCACAAGGTACAGTTACCATTTGCGTCGGTAAATGCAGGGAAAATGCGGCGAACAGTTCTCGGTTGCTATGCGGCAGATTCTCACGCTGTAATCAATCAGACGGAATGCCTGATTCAGGATAAAGGGCTTACACTGATTGCGCACGTGATACGTGATTGGGCAATAAAAACAGGTCTTCCGGCATACAATGAAAAAACACAAAACGGCTATTTGCGTCATGTATTGCTTCGTAAAGCATCAGGAACCGGGGAGATACTTATCGGACTGGTGACGAACGGTGACCGGTTGGATGGCAGCAGAAGTCTGTCGCGGCTTCTTCTTGATATGATCGAAAAACGCATCGGTGATATATCAAAGATTGTTGGAATTGTTCAGAATGTCAACAAACGGAATACCAATGTAGTACTTGGTGAAACAGAGAATGTATGGTGGGGGAGACCATATATAAAGGAACTGCTTGGAGATATTAAATTCAAACTTGAAATGTCGACGTTTTTTCAGGTGAATCCGTATCAGACACCGAATCTTTACAACGAAGTAAAAGATGCTGTTCCGTCAGGAGCAAAAGTCCTTGATCTGTATTGCGGTGTCGGAAGTATTACGCTCTGGCTTGCATCAAAGGTAAAGGAAATCGCCGGTATTGAGGAAAACAGGGCATCAATCGCTGCTGCAAAAACTGCTGCATCGCTGAATGGAATCAGGAATGCAAAATTTTTTGCCGGTGATGTTACATCATTGCTACCTGATTTTATTGAAGCCGGATATGATCATGTAATTGTCGATCCACCGCGGAAAGGTCTTGACAAAAAGGGCTGTGACCTGCTGCTTGATGCAACATGTAAAAGAATTGTGTATGTGTCCTGCAATCCTCAATCGCTAAAAAGGGATATGGAATTTCTATCAGCAAAATACCGGCTCAGTTCACTGACCGGTGTTGATATGTTTCCACATACTGATCATCTGGAATCGGTGGCGGTGCTTGATAGAGGATAATGTTCTGTAGTGAATTGTTTCTTATAAATAATAAGAAGCAGATCACTACAGATGCGCAAACAATTACTTTTTGTTTGATTTGATATTATACGTCAAATCAATGCCAAGTTCAGTAACGTTACCTGATTCCAAATCTGCGTCAGCGAACTTCTGATTTGCAAATACAAAATATAGATCAATGCCAAGGGTTTCATCTTTAAAAGAAGTATGCAGCCCGCTTTGTATTCCTGAAAGCGTGTAAGTGTTATCAAACTGTTCCCAGGGTGTGTAACGCATTAATTGTGTATTAACATCGATTGGGAGTATGTGTGAGAACTGTTCGTCTCTGTATGTTGACAGAAGTGGATTGTATTTGTTATGGAAATATCCGATGCTAAGCCGCAGATCAATCGATTCACTCATGTTGAATGAAGGAATTCGGGCGAAATCAAACTGCGTTCCCAGGCCCAGGCGTGTTAAACCGGTTGAACGTGTATCCTCAAGTGATTCGGCAAATTTATCACCCAAAAGCTCAAGCTTGAGCGATGACCAGGAGTATTCAATCCATGTGTTTGACATATCAAGAATAGAAAATGATGTACCAATGCCGAATTTCATTGAGCTGGTTTTCCAGTTATATCCCTCATTAACACCATTGTAGGTTAATGGGTGATTACTGCTTCCAGGTTTCATACGTTTTGATGATGATTGCAAGTATCCTGCTGTCAATGATGGGCACAGTGCTGTTTTACCAATATCAAAAGTGATCTGATCCTGAAGCGCGATTGCCATACTGTCAGTTACAATCGGGTCCGCATCCCATTGATGAATGATATCATCAGAATACCCTGCGATGTCGTGAAATGTCTGCACCAATGATGGGTCACCTGATTTAATGGTGTAGACAAAATGTGATTTTGAAAAAGTATAGCCGAACAGAATTTTATTTTTAATGGATGGAATCGTGATATCCGCAGTAAAATCTATCTGGGGTAACGTTACTGATGCAAATCTTTCCTGATGCATTTCCGGATTATCTGAGCTGTGAAGTGTATCAATCAGCAGCGCTCCATGTGCAAATACACCAAGTGTTAATTCGGGAATAATTTTGCTGCCTATGCAGATACCTGCGTTGTTGAAACCTAATACTGTTCGCGTATCACTTCCATTTTTATCAGTCTCTGTACCAATAAGACCATCACCTGCAATACCGGCTTTGAATACTTCATTGGCGCTCTGACCAAGCAAGGTAAAACCAAATGCATGCAGCGGTAAATCAAGTGGATCGATAGCTGCTGAATTCAGTGAATAATTTGCATTAAAAAGAATAATCTTTGACGGACGTAAGGTGAGGGATGGGATAATTAAACCGTTGTATTTACTAGTAATGCTGTCACGCTTTTGATTATGCATACGGTACGCAATATTTGATGAAACAAGATTCGAATCCATATCCAGTCGTCCCAGTGGATTACCGGAAAAATTATACAGGTTATAATTGGCATTGTTTGTAAATGTTGATGAAAGCATCTGATACTGCTGAGATGAAAATGATGTCGGTGCATTGGAGTCTGATGCATGCACGGTACTAAGGCATAGTATTGATAGCAGTGCAAGTCTGCGAATACATTTCGTGAATATCATAAAAAATCCTTTCAACTGTATACCTATATCTCTATTATATCTATATCACGTGATTAGTGTATTTTTATTACGGTGATGTTCATTTAAGAAAATATAATATTGTTAATGATATTTATGCAGTCAAAAGTGAAATGAGTACATGGAATACGATACATGAACCAGTCCTGTACTTGTGGCTCACAGGATGTTTGTTAGCCAGTTGGTTGCGTACGTTGGAACAATGTATCATTATGATTCTTTAGTGAATACCGAAAGTAAAAATTAACTGAATGTCAATTTTACTTGTAAACCTTTCCGGAGAATATTCCTCATAGGAGTATACCGGAGTCAATGTAACAGCGCTGTTTTCTGAAAAACTGTATTTACCATATAGTTTTGCAGTTAGCAGTAAAAGATTCCTGTATTGAAAATTGTCGAGATAATCTGATGATTGAGTGCCACCACCTGCTCCAGCACCGATAATCAATTTATCGGTAATAAGTATACGGTTATACATAATGTTCCCGCTTACCTCAACACCAGACTTGAACGGTATGCAAAAAATACGCGTTTGTAAAGTGTTTACATCCGTGATAATGCTCCATGAAACAGTTAAAGAAAGCGGCGTTACGTTTTGATAAAATGATATTTTTACACCAAAGGAGAGCTCACTGTTTATTAGTCCTGTAAAGTATAATTCAGAAAGAAACTGGTAATCAGGGTACAGTGGATCTGACAAAATTTCAGGAGAATATGCCATCATGATATTTGCATAAGAGTGATTCCATATAACCGGCCATATGTCAAGTTTCGCCTGTATATCAGTAAGGAATGTGTCCGGATATGAACGATACTGGCCATTGAGCTGAACAATGAGTGGCGTTTCCTGTGCTGATAGTGTTGTACTGATTCCCGCTTCATGATAGGGGCCAAAATTATTTCTGTTGGTAATTATTGAACCGGTATATAACAGATCAAGTGATTTGATGGATATTGCAAATGAATGCTGTACGAAAACAAAGTAAACGAATACGATAATGGAGCAATACAAACATAGCGAACGGTGTTTAACGTGCATAGTGCGCCTATTTTTCAATTATGTGCACAAAAAAACATTAATATCTAAAGAGTATACCAAAGGGATATCGTTTCGCGTATACTTTTTTGAAATGAAAAGCTTGTTTTATCAGTATAACTGTTTACCGCATTTGTAGTAGTTGTATTCCATGAGGAAGAATGAATAGGCGGATACAATGACACCAGATAATAAAAGAATGGTGAACACTGGTTTATAATGATAGCGGATCAGCTCAATATACCATTCAACTTCGTTAACGAGCAATGTGTTATGGATAATCGCATAGATGCTTACAGCAATTGACAATATCATCAATATAAATCCATTGAAAGCAAGATGACGCCGGTAGTATTTGGGAAAAACGGAAAAACGCTTATGAAACGGTTTAATCTCACCATGAAAATAGTAGTAGACAAAATCTGAGAATGGTAATCCCTTGATATCAACTGAAAACCGTTCATGAAAAAAGAAAAAATAGATAAACGTTGATATCATGCAAAACAGTAGAAACTGAAAAAGAATAAACGTCGACCAGGATGCACCGAAGAATGATACCAGTGGATTGAATTCATGATTCAGGTCCGGTGTGTAATGAAATGTAATTGCAAGATCAGTAATTCGCAGCACAAATAACAGCGTTATTACCAGACTGAATGCGTGAGTTTTATTTGAAAGTCGTTTTTCCATAGCACGAAAAATCATACTTCGATAAATGTTAAAAGATTGGTCACCCAAGTGTGTTAAATAATGGCTGCTGCCGATAAAATATGAAAACATATATACGATGGCAACTGTTTTATCGCCCGTTCCTGAATAATGAATTTTTTCTGATAGTGATTACTTTGGCTGTTATAGGATTGATTAGATATAAATATATAATTTTAAAAGAGTTATATACAAAAAAATAAAGTTGACTATGTTTGTAAATATTGTTATATTAAAAGTGTCTATCTATAAACGTTATTACTATTTGGAGTGAAATATGAGTCTGGACGTTGAAACCCGCCTTGTACGAGCCGGAATCGGTACAGATCCGCGTACTGGCGCAATAAGTGCACCAATTTTCCAAACTGCAACCTTTGCGCATCCATCGCTTGGCGCTTCAACCGGATATGATTACACGCGAAGCGGTAATCCGACCAGAACAGCGCTTGAAAATGCAGTTGCAGATCTTGAGGGTGGGGTTAAGGCATGTGCTTTTTCTTCAGGAATGGCTGCAATAAACGCATTATTGCAACTGTTCAAGCCTGGTGATACGATCTTAACCTCAGAAGACCTTTATGGCGGGACCTACAGGCTTTTTTTTGATGTATTTAAGTCCTGGGGATTGCGGTTTGTACAGGTGGATTTTTCTGATACTGCGGCGCTTACTGCAACAGTAAAGTTGTATTCTGTAAAAGCTGTTTTTATTGAAACACCGACAAATCCACTGATGCGTATTACTGACATAAAAAAGGTATGTCAGTTTTCGAAGAAGAACCATATGATTACGATTGTTGATAATACATTCATGACACCATTATGTCAACGTCCACTGGAGTTGGGTGCGGATATTGTCATTCATAGTGGTACAAAATTTCTAAGTGGACACAATGATACATTAAGTGGCTTTGTTGTTGTAAATAATCATGAGTTTGCAGAACGGATCGCTTTTATTCAGAATGCTGCGGGGGCAGTTTTGTCTCCTTTTGACAGCTGGCTTGTCCTTCGTGGTTTAAAAACACTTGCAGTCCGTATGAAAACATCACAACACAATGCCGGAAAAATTGCGAGATGGCTTAGTGAAAACAGTAATGTCACCGATGTATATTATCCCGGATTGAAATCGCACGAAGGTGCTGCGATTCATGCAAAGCAATCAAGTGGTGCCGGGGCACTTATTGCTTTCCGTGTTAAAAATAAGCAACTTGCAAAGAAAATAATAAACGGTGTCAGGGTTATCACCTTTGCAGAAAGTCTTGGCGGCGTTGAAACGCTTATAACATATCCCTATACACAGACACATGCTGCGATTCCTGAAGCAATCAGAAAAAAGAACGGTGTAACAGAAAACCTGTTACGGATGTCAATAGGAATAGAACATATAGATGATTTACTTAATGATCTTAAACAGGCAATAGGTTGATATAATGAGAAGAAAAACAGAAATATTACATAGTGCAGCGTCACGGGATAAAAGTACCGGTGCGCTGAGTATCCCGATTTATCCGGCATCAACGTATCATCAGGCGGATATTGATCTTGAACCACAGTGGGAGTATGGACGAAGTGCCAATCCTACCCGGAGTGAAGCAGAAAAACTTCTGGCATCACTTGAAAGATGCGAGCACGGGTTTGCGTTTTCATCCGGGATGGCTGCAATTGCAGCTGCAATTACCGCGGTTGTAAAAGCCGGTGATCATATCATCGCTACACAGGATATCTATGGTGGTTCATACCGTTATTTGACAAAATACATATCAGGATTCGGGGTGACCCATACCTTTGTTGACATGACCAAACCTGCTAATGTACAGAATGCGATTCAGAAAAATACCAGGCTTATCCTGATGGAGACTCCATCGAATCCGTTATTGCGTGTCACCGATATCCGGGCTGTAGTTGCAATTGCAAAGCAGCACGGAATTATTACTGCACTTGATAATACCTTTATGACACCGTATCTTCAGCGTGTTCTGGACCTTGGTGTTGACATTAGTATACATAGTGCAACAAAATTTCTGGGTGGACACAGTGACCTTATCGCCGGTGCCGTGATGACTGCAGATATACATCATGCAAACGCAGTAAAATTTGTACAAAATGCATGCGGATCTGTGTTGAGCCCAAATGATTCATGGTTGCTGATCAGAGGTATTAAAACACTCAGTGCACGTATGGATGTGCAATGTGCAAATGCAATGAAACTGTCACAGTGGTTGACATCAAGAGATTGGATACGCGAAGTGTATTATCCCGGTTTACCCTCACATCCGGGACACGACATTGTAAAAAGTCAGGCAAGTGGTTTTGGTGCTGTTGTATCGGTAAAGATTGACAATGTTGAGCGTGCAATCGCTATAATGAAAAAAGTGAAATTATGGAGTGTTGCTGTCAGTCTGGGTGGTGTTGAGTCGATACTGTCCTATCCACGTAAAATGTCACATGCTGCAATTCCTGCTCAGGAACGTCATGTACTCGGGATTACTGATGACATTGTGCGATTGTCGGTCGGTCTTGAGGATGTGGATGATCTTATTGAAGATCTGAACAATGCTGCTCTAGATTGATAAAACAAATAACAGATTAATAAATAGGGGATATACGACACTACCGGACTGTCCACTATTATATTTTACATTTTTGTAAACCGGTAAGATTCACTTTGAAACCGGTTTACAAATTAAATGTTCTTTATCACTGTTATAATAATTATAAGGGTATATTTGTTTTCATCTGCAGCAAAGTGTTAATACGATCAAACTAAATTCCTGAAAAAAGTGATATCCTTACTGCGCACGAAATCATTTATGAACTTAAAATCGCCTGATTCTGCAAGATAGGAATCAAGAATTTTTTCAGTCAGTGTAACGCATGCATCAGTAGAATATTCTCCGACCTTGACACCGTGAGATAGCTGGTCTCCGCCAATAAGAACCTCGTATCCCTCAACGACACCTTGAGTATCACGAACTCTTGCTCCTCTGAATCCTATATCAGCGATACGGTATGGAGAGCAGGAGTTAGGGCATCCGGTAATATTTATTATTCCATTATAACGGATCGATGCATATTTCTCTTGAGATACAAGTTGATGGATTTTGTCAAAAAGGTTTCGGGTTTCTGTTGCTGCCTTGGGACAATAGGTTGTACCGACGCAGCATACTATATCGTCAAGACCAAAGAATCCGTCTGATTTGTAGTTCAGCGATGTTATCTCCTTTTTTAAAGTAACAACATCTGACGGATCAACTCCGTGTATTTCCAGATTCTGGCGATTATCGGTATATAGGCTGGAATTTCCATATTGATCAGCAAGATTTGCAATAGACAACATCGAATCTGCTGTCAATTCACCTTTGGGTATAAGTATTCGTACGGAAATATTTCCATCTGTACCAACAGGATCCTGTTCCGTAAGCGGCCGTGAAGGTATTGACTCCTGATGAATATCATCAATTGTTTCGTTGATTATTCCATCGATAGTCTTCTGTTCACTAACGAGGTTTGCAAGAATTATCTCACGGCATTTGTTTATGCCTAAATTGTCAACAATAAATTTGGTTCTCGATTTTGCCCTGTTGAAACGATCTCCATGATCCCTGAAGAGTAATGCAATTGCCCGAAGAACATCAATAATGGAATCTTCTTTAACAAAACCGAATAATTCCTGACCGACAAATGCTTTCCATCCCATCCCCCCACCAATGACAACCTTGAATCCCTTTACAATTTGACCATTAACGCTGCCTTCAATAGCATTTACACCAACGCAGTTCATGTACGTCTGACCACATGATGCATTACATCCTGAGAAGTTTATTTTAAATTTTCTTGGCAAATTGTCAAGATCACGCATATCAGTTAATGCTTTTAATGCCTTAACAGCATAGGGAAGTACATTGAGTCGGGCATGTTTGCAGGTTTCAGCAAGAGGGCATGCAGGAATTGTCCGTACGACATCACCACAGCCATGAAAGGTAGAAAGATTATTCCTTTTAATAAATCTGAAAAAATCCGGGAGTTCCGATAGTTGCAGCTTGTGAAGTTGCAGTGCCTGACGTGTTGTGATTGATATATGACCTGAAGCAAATATTTTTGACGCATCGGCAATTGCGCGTACATCCGATGTTGTCAACTTTCCGCCAGGAATTACAATCCGGGCCATGTGGTCACCACTCTGACGCTGCTGATAGACACCATACCATTTAGATATCAACAACTCCTCTTTTGACATATTTCCGCGTCGTGAAATCTCGTCATAATCAATTAATAATCCCTGATCCTTAATATATTCCTCTTCACTACGCCGCGCGGGCTCGTTGTTAAATTGCATGGTGTAAACCTCTTTGCTTCTTTTTATATTAAATGACTACAAAATAGTTACTGCTCTATTACTTCAAAAATCGAGTATCCCATGTTAATATAATCTTCCATGTACATCTTAAATACATTTGATTTCCGGTTTTTTATTGAAAATACTAAACTTTATAAAAATACTAAACAATAATATAGCTAACAAAGGAAAAAAAGTCAATAGTGTATTTTTAAATGATATAAAGCATTGTTAAATAATTAAATACAAAATGTTTACCAAAAATAGCAACAATTATGAAAAAGGGAAAATAAATGTTGACTAAATTGGTTGTATTTGTTATATTAGTTTATAATAAAGGTAAACATGGTAAACAATGAAAAGTCTATTAACAGAAATGTTGGATTCATGGACCTGGAAAAAAGATCGAGTAAGGATAGTGTGCCCCGCGAAGATAGTAATCGTGGGGTGACCTGTTTAGGCACTCTGCTGCATTTACAATAAATAATGAATAGTTACAATTATACCAACAAAATGTTGAAAGGTTTTAGTAATGAGAAAAATTAATATTTTAATAGGAACAATCTTAATTTTAACTGCAGTTTCATCCGGTGGAACTGCTCTTTTGAATGTCTCATATGATCCTACCCGTGAGTTGTATCAAAAAATCAATGTGGAATTTACAGAACAGTACAATAAAGATAAGGCTGGTAAGGTATCAGTAAAGATGTCTCATGGTGGTTCTGGAAAACAGGCACGTGCTGTAATTGATGGACTTGAAGCTGATGTAGTTACACTGGCACTCGCTTATGACATTGACGAAATCGCAAAAAATGGAAAAAGAATTGATTCTGCCTGGCAAAAGGAATATCCGTATAACAGTACTCCGTTTACCTCTACTATAGTATTTCTTGTAAGAAAAGGAAATCCGAAGAAAATTAAAGACTGGGATGACCTTGTAAAAAACGGGGTGTCCGTTATTACACCAAATCCAAAAACATCCGGTGGTGCACGATGGAATTATCTGGCAGCCTGGGGATTTGCAAAGAAAAAATATGGTTCTGATGAGAAGGCTTTTGAATTTATTACATCGCTGTTTAAAAATGTTCCGGTGCTTGATGCAGGTGCACGGGGTGCTACAACTACATTTGTTCAGAGGGGTATCGGAGATGTACTTATTGCCTGGGAGAATGAGGCATATCTTTCAATACATGAAATTGGAAAGGACAAAGTTGAAATAATAGTACCATCAATAAGCATTCTAGCAGAACCGCCAGTCGCTATTGTTGATAATGTGGTAAAAAAGCATAGAACTGAAAAAATAGCACACGATTATATTACTTTTCTTTATTCTCCGCCAGCACAGGAAATTGGTGCACAAAATTATTACCGGCCTCAGTTGAAAGAAGTTGCTGAAAAATATAAAAACACATTTGCAAATGTTGAACTATTCACTGTTGATAATGTATTCGGTGGTTGGCAGAAAGCACATAAGACTCATTTTGCTGATGGTGGAATATTTGACAACATCTATCAACAGTAATCCTATCGTTTACAGACTGATAACAATTTATCCATTCAAAAAGTAAGGTTGATGGTACATGCGTGAACATAGAATACTGCCAGGGTATAGATTAACATTAGGGATTACTATCGGTTACTTAAGTCTCATGGTTATTATACCAATTATTGCACTTCTTGCACAAAGTGTGCAGATTGGTTTTGCTGAGTATATCCATCAGGTAACCTTAAAAAGGTTTTTGACATCTATTCGGTTGAGTGTTTTAACTGCTTTGGCAGCTTCTGTTGCAAATGGAGTTATCGGGTTTATTATAGCATGGTCACTTGTCAGGTATTCATTCCCCGGAAAAAAAATAATTGACAGTATGATTGATATCCCTTTTGCACTTCCAACCGCAGTTGCCGGAATTGCCCTTACTACACTATACGCACAGAATGGATGGGTTGGTTCAATACTTGCGCATGTGGGTATAAAAGCAGCGTATACCCCACTGGGGATTATAATCGCATTAAGTTTTGTCGGAATACCTTTTGTGATAAGGAGTGTTCAACCCGTGCTTATTGATTGTCAAAAAGAGATAGAAGATGCAGCTAGCTGTCTGGGGGCATCCAGAACGGTAATATTTAGAAAAATATTGTGGCCGCAAATAGTGCCGGCCTTAATCAGTGGTGTTTCACTATCGTTTGCAAGAGCGCTTGGCGAGTATGGATCAATTGTTTTTATTTCGGGTAATATGCCATTCAAGACTGAAATTGTACCGCTGCTGATAATGACAAAACTCGAACAATTCAATTACCCTGCTGCAAGTTCAATCGCATTGACATTTCTTGTTTTGTCATTTGGCATAATGTTGACCATTAATATTCTGCAGGGAATAAATCGACAGAAACATAATTATAAATAATCACTTTGTCATCACTTACAATACGGAATACAAAACATGGAAAGAAGTTACACTATTAAACAAAATGTAAATAAGTCGGCATCAATGATCCTGATAGGTCTGACCTATTTCTTTGTTCTATTAATATTCATTCTTCCTCTTTTGCTTGTTACGCAAATGGCCTTTGAGAAAGGCTTTCAGGAGTATTTACGTAATATCATTGAACATGATACACTAAACTCAATTAAACTAACGATTATTACAACAATTATTGCTACCGGACTTAATACTGTTTTTGGTGTAGCTGCTGCATGGCTTATTACTAAGTATTCATTCAAAGGTCGTAATATTTTATTAACAATAATTGATATACCATTTTCAGTTTCACCGGTTGTGTCCGGTTTGATGTTTGTTCTGCTTTTTGGTGCTAATGGGTGGTTTGGTGAAATACTGAGTGCAAACAATATAAAGATTATTTTTGCAATTCCTGGAATTGTTATTGCAACGACGTTTGTCACACTTCCATTTGTTGTACGTGAGTTATTGCCGATTATGGAGACAATCGGTAACGAGTGTGAAGAAGCAGCAGTGTGTCTTGGGGCAAATGGATGGAACCTGTTATTTAAAGTAACACTGCCTTCAATTAAATGGGGCCTTTTATATGGAGTTATCATTTGCGGAGCAAGGGCGATGGGAGAATTCGGTGCAGTTTCAGTAGTGTCTGGGCATATACGCGGTATAACAACCACCGTTCCTTTACAAGTAGAGATGTTGTACAATGAATACAGTTTTACGGCAGCTTTTTCACTTGCTTCTCTTTTAATGTGTATTGCTATTATTACTATAGTTATTAAATCAATAGTTGAAGATAAGAAAAAAAATAGTAATAGTATTAACAAAAAGGTTATTGATAATGATAAAAATTGACACTATTACAAAATCCTTTGGCGATTTTAAGGCCCTTGATTCAATTAATCATTCCATTGATGCAGGCAAACTGGTCGCGCTGCTGGGACCATCAGGTTGCGGAAAGACTACGCTGTTACGAATCATTGCTGGACTGGAGCATCCTGATAAGGGTAGAGTTTTGATGAATGATATTGACATATCAAAAAAATCCCCAAAAGATCGCGGTATTGGTTTTGTATTTCAACATTATGCATTGTTTAATCATATGAGTGTTTTCGAAAATGTTGCGTTTGGATTGCGTGTCAAGCCGAAAAAAAACAGACCGGATGATGCGTTCATTAAAAGTAAAGTAAAGGATCTGCTAAAACTAGTTCAACTGGATTGGCTGTCAGACGCGTATCCTACACAACTATCCGGTGGACAGCGCCAAAGGGTGGCTCTTGCACGGTCTCTTGCTATTGAACCTAAAGTACTGTTGCTTGATGAACCATTCAGTGCACTTGACGCAACGGTACGGAGAGAGCTTCGTAAATGGATAAGACAACTGCATGATGAACTTCACATAACATCCATTTTTGTAACACATGATCAGGAAGAAGCGATGGAGATTGCTGATACCGTGATTATTATGAATAAAGGTAAAATAATTCAAAGTGGTACACCTGATAATGTGTATGATCATCCTGTAAACAGTTTTGTGTATAATTTCCTTGGTGATGTAAACAGGTTCAGTGGTCATGTACATAGTGGAAGCTTTACTCCCCAACACAATAGCTTTATAAACAATGTACAAAAAGTGTCATTGGATGCGGTTGGAATGATTCGTCCGCATGATATCGAAATTTCACTTGAACCTGATGATGCTTTTTCCTATAAATCGCACATAATAAATTATCGAAGCAGCGGGCCTGTAATGAAAATGCAGGTGCAGGGTGAAATTGACATGAAGATTATTGATGTTGAAATTACAAAATCACGGTTTCGTAAACTTAATCTTGATGAAGGTACGATTGTGTATCTTAATCTGCAGGAAATACGGGTCTTTACTGACGAAGGAGCGGGTATATGATTGATGATGTTGCTGCATTCAGCAGAAAGCTTGAAAAACTGAATACTGTTGAGAGGATTGAAGCAATTATTACAGAAATTCCAGCTGATAAATTACTGCTGTCAACAAGTTTTGGTGCTGAAGATCAGGTGATTACTGATATCGCATTAAAAATAAATCCGTCAATCCGGATCTTTACACTTGATACATGTCGCCAGTTTCAGGAAACGTACGATACTTTTCACGAAACGGTTCAAAAATACAGGTGTAAAATTGAAGTCTTTGCTCCGGAAGCATCGGATATCATTACCCTTCTGGAAAAAGAGGGACCAAATAGCATGTATGAAAGTATTGGAAAAAGAAAAGAGTGTTGCCGTATAAGAAAAATTGTACCTTTAGGTAAAGCCTTGGCAACCTGTGACGCATGGATATGTGGCATAAGGCAGGAACAGTCGGTAACACGGTTTAACTGTAATCCGGCTGAACTTGATGTCGTTAACAAAGTTGTAAAATATTCACCGATATTTGATTGGACAAAAGAACAGGTTTGGGAGTATATCAAAACATACAATGTACCCTATAATAAATTGCATGATAGAAATTACCCGAGCATCGGTTGTGTACCTTGTACCCGCGCTATACAGAGTGGTGAGGATGCACGGGCGGGACGATGGTGGTGGGAACGAGCAGAACAAAAAGAATGTGGACTTCATAAAAGGCAGGAAGCATAATGGATCATTTACAAAAACTTGAAGCTAAGAGTGTATTTATTCTACGTGAAGCATACCGGGAGTTTAAAAATCTCTGTATGTTATGGTCAATAGGGAAAGATAGTACTGTAATGCTATGGCTTGCACGTAAAGCGTTTTTTGGTCACGTGCCCTTTCCTCTTGTACATATCGATACTCATTATAAAATCCCTGAAATGATCGGGTATCGTGATCGGCTCGCAAGAGAGTGGCATTTAAATATGGTGTATGGGGAAAATACAGATGCTTTACAAAATGAACAGACATTTCCGGATGGTAATGTTGACCGATTGACATGCTGCCGGTACCTTAAAACCGAGGCACTCAAAAATACCCTTTCCGGAGCCTGGAAACGTTATCGTTTCAATCATGATAAAGGTAGCTATGAAACAGATACCAATACTGAACCATATACAGGAGTAATAGCCGGAGTACGGGCTGATGAGGAGGGTAGCAGGTCAAAGGAACGATACTTTTCTCCCCGTGACAAAGAGAATGAATGGGATGTAGCAGATCAGCCGCCGGAACTATGGAATCAGTTCAAGACCGATTTTGCACCGGGAACGCATCTGAGAATTCATCCGCTACTTGACTGGACTGAACTCAATATATGGGAATACATTGCCCGGGAAAAAATTCCGACAGTGTCGCTCTATTATAATCAGGGTGATGGAAAACGGTATCGATCACTCGGATGCTATCCATGTACGCATCCGGTTGAGTCAGGTGCACGAAATGTTGACGAAATAATTAATGAACTCCGAACTGGTAAGTTTGCAAATATTGCAGAACGTTCCGGCCGTGCTCAGGATAAAGAAGACGGTGGTCTTGAGACACTGCGTAAAGAAGGATACATGTGATCAATTGTTAACTAAAAAATATTAAATGTCAAATAAAAATATTAAATCCGGATATACTACAAATGAATAAACGTGAACAGATGAATGTTGTTGTTGTCGGCCATGTAGATCATGGAAAAAGTACGGTAATTGGCAGGTTGCTTGCCGATACAGGATCTTTACCTGAAGGTAAACTTGAGCAGGTCCGGGCACAGTGTGAACGAAACTCCAGGCCTTTTGAATATGCGTTTCTTCTTGATGCATTGAAAGACGAACAGGCGCAGGGAATTACGATTGATACTGCACGCTGTTTTTTCAAGACTGAAAAAAGAGAATATATCATTATTGATGCACCCGGGCATATTGAGTTTTTAAAGAACATGGTAAGCGGTGCTGCACGGGCTGAAGCAGCCCTGCTTGTGATTGATGCACATGAGGGCATCAGGGAAAACTCGAAACGGCATGGTTATTTATTGTCTATGCTTGGAATAAAAAAAGTAATTATTCTTGTTAACAAAATGGATCTTGTCGGTTATCGTGAAACTGATTTTGAAAAGATCAAAAGTGAGTATGGTGCATTTCTTGACAAACTTAAGGTAAAACCGATTACCTATATTCCTGTAAGTGCTCGAAACGGAGAGAATCTTACTCAAAAATCACAGTTGATGCCCTGGTTTAAGGGTGGTTCTGTTCTTGAGACTGTTGATGCACTTGCAATCAAAGAACAGCCCCATGATAAGCCATTCAGAATGCCGGTACAGGATATCTATAAATTTACAGAACATAATGATGATCGTAGAATTTTCGCCGGAACGATCGAAACCGGTTCTGTAAATGTTGGCGATACCATTATTTTCAGGCCATCCGGTAAAAAGTCCCGTATTAAATCGATAGAAGGATTTAACGAACCGGTTAAAACAAGTGCACACAATGGTGATGCGACAGGGTTTACACTTGAAGATGAAGTGTACATAAAAAGAGGAGAAATTCTCTGCCGTCCTGAACAGAAACAGCCCATTGTTACAAGCCGTTTCAGGGCAAATGTATTCTGGATGGGTAAGGCACCGCTTATCAGGGATAAAAAATACAAACTTAAAATTGCAACTGCACGTGCAACGGTAAGGCTTATCGATATTGTAAACAGTATTGATGCTACATCACTGTCAACTATTGACAAAAAAGTGCAACTTGACCGTCATGATGTAGCCGAATGTGTTTTTGAGACGACAAAGCCCATTGCATTCGATACGATTGACGAAATCGAGACAACAGGACGCTTTGTCATTGTTGACAATAATGATATCGCCGGTGGTGGTATTGTTACCGGTAGTGAGGAATCGCAGGAGTCATGGCTTGATTCGCATGTTTCATCACGTGAAAAGCGATGGGAGCATGGTCTTGTAACGCGAGGGAACAGGGTTGCAAGAAATAATCATGGATCACGGTTTGTACTGGTGACTGGTACCAATAGCAGGAAGATCGCTGTTGAACTAGAAAAGCAGCTTTTCAGTGCCGGTTTTAATAGTTATTATCTTAGCGGTGCAACGATAAGGGCAGGTATTGATGCCGAACTGACATCAGATGATTTCAATGAAAATAAAACATTCAGAATTGGTGAGATCGGAAGAATTCTGACAGATGCCGGGTTTATTTTCATAACAGCACTTGATGAATGCGATGACTATGATATCGAAGTTATCAGGCAGCTCAACAGCCCGGAACCGGTATTTGTTGCATCTGTAAATAAAAACGGTAACGATTCATTTGCTGATCTGATAATAACATCAGGGATTTCTATTCATGATACTGCAATTGCGATTGGTAAAAAGCTAATAGATATTGGAATCATAAGCGACTATACAATTTAAGTGATTTTCAAGGATCTAATAAAAAACAGTGATATTGATTTAACGGCAATACCGAAGTCTTTATTCTCATGTAATTTCAGAGACTGAAAAACCCGATAAAAAAGACTGGTTAAGCAACAACCAGTCTTTTTATTTTACCTGATAATTTAAAAAATTATTGATTAAATATCTCTGCTGTGCGTATTGTAACAATATACATTCCATTTGCAATACCGAATTCACTTAATGTAAACTGTGCATTCCTGCTTGTTACCTTTTTTACAAGATTTCCGGTAAGATCATAAATCGCAATTTCTGCACATGAATTTTCTATCATGTTAAGTGTAACTGGTTGATTAAATGCGACAGTCTTTGTAGTTGTCAGTTTTCGGATTGGTTGAACACCGTTTATTGCCGGTGATACACTTACCGGTGTACCTGCAAGGTAAATATTCGGTTTCGGAGCTTTATCAACACCGTTTCCAAGGAAAAAACCAAGATGTGGTGGCTGATTATACGATGACTGCTCAGATGCAATCCCGGCACGATATTGTGGATCATGCATAAGTGTATAGAGCTTGTGTGTTGTTGGTATTGTTGTTGTGTAAAGGTATAACTTTGATGCTCCATCATGGAGAATCAATTCTTCACGCCAGTCGCCGAGAAGATCTGCGGTGATATTAGGTGTTGCCTTTGTACCATTGCATGAATTTCCGTTTGCAGTAAAGAGGCGGGTTGTACCATTGCCATTCCACTTGTCAATTTTGTTTCCATCAAGAAGCTCATCCTGCAGATCACCATCCCAGTAGAGTCTGAAGTTGCAGGAACCTTTATTTGAGCTGATTTTTGTTCCTTTGCAGCTATAGGTGCCATCAGTAGCACTTGACCACATTTCGTAACCTGCACTTGATGCATCGATATCGGCTGCCATACCACGACCGACATCTGTTTCTTCTGTCACATTATGTTGCCAGACAGTTTTACCGGTAACGGCATCAGCCATATAAGAACCGGCGGCTCCTGCAGCGGCACCCTCCCGTACAAGCCACAATTCAATACCTGCACGTGATGGATCCATGTCACCGATATGTCCGGCATCACCATGACCCATTCCGTTTGCGTAAAGCAACTTTCCATCATCATTAAGCGCCGATGCACCAAAGTAAACTTCATCCTTACCATCATTATCACCATCACCAACCATGATTCCATGGTTACCCTGATCGTTCATTGAACTGTATCCGGATGTATTGCGTGAATCGATAAACCATCTTTTTGTCAATTTACCGTCCCGCCAGTCCCAGGCTGCACAGGTTAGACGATAATAGTATCCGCGCTGGAATACCATACTTGGACGTTTTCCATCAAGCCATGCAGTGGTGGAATTGTATCTGTCAACTCTGTTACCATAATCATCGCCCCATGTTGTCTTGGTTACAGATCCCCGCGGATTTGCATATTCAACAGTGGCCATTTCTGCACCGGTCTTTCCGTTAAAAACGGTAAGGTACTCCGGACCTGTCAGGATATAGCCGCCTTCATTACGATAATCTGATGCATCATTGTCGTTTGCTGCTGGTCCCATTTTGAGATATGCACCAGTGCCATCTTTTGTTCCCGGTGCTGTTTTACAGGCGACTTCTGCAAATCCATCACCATCGTAATCGTAAACCTGATGCTGCGTATAATGTGCACCACCGCGAATATTTACACCTAAATCAATTTTCCAAAGGCACTTTCCGTTTAGTTTATATGCGTGAAGATATACTTTGTCAACAATACCGGATTGAGAATTATCCTTTGTGTTGTTCGGCTCATACTTGACAACAAGTTCATACTCTCCGTCTCCGTCAAGATCACCTACGTTGATATCGTTAGGTGCATAAATTGATCCGGGACTTTGAAGATTGATAGTAAGACAGTTGTCGGCCCACACAGAGACAGCTTTTGATGATTCCTGTTCGGTACCATCTACTATTGCCCGAACAGTATAGGTGGCACTGGTACTTCCTGATGAGTCTATGTAGTTGGTTGCACCAGTAATCGGAGCAGCGTTTACTTTTGATGTTCCGCGGTAAATGTTGAATGCTGTTGTACCGGCATCTGTTCCCAGAAGTCTCCAGCTTAAGAAGACTTTACTACCTCCGGTACTTACAGCCACAAGCCCTCTGTCGAGTGCTTCCATCTGACGCTGAGCCATAAGTGGTAGTATTAGTGTTGAAATGCATAATGCGATCCCTGCAATTCGCCTTAGAATCATGTCGTATCCCCTCATCATAAGAGTATTTTTGAAAATGATAAGTCGTAATATTATATATAAGAGTAGTATACTCAAAAAAATCTTTATTTGCGTTGAAATATAATGTATGTGCTTCTGATCTGTTGACCGATTGATCAACAGATTGATATTTATAACATATTTAATGATAATATGATAGGCTACATTTAGACTTTGCGAACGACAATATGATATAAATATAGTTATAAATGGTGGTCAACGATCATCTTTATTTAATATAGTGCCATGTTGAACATTTACCGGATGATGAAATCAGTCTGATAATCGAAATCTGGTTCGCACGACTGTTGATATCTGCAATTCCATTTATAATGTTTGATGAACCGGTTTGTGTACCATCAAGATTATAAAACGTTGCAGTTCCAGTTCCATTTGCCAGACCTTGCACATACAGTTTATTGTTTTGCATTTTTGTAGACATATGTGTTTTTTTTCCCTGTGATTTGGATGTTTTTATAGAACCAACGGTCCCTTTTACGTCAACAATTGCTTTTCTGAAATCGTTATAAACAGCTTTGGGTTGATATTGTGCTGTGAATAGAAGTGCATCCTGTCCCATTCGCCAATAAGCATTTGTGTTATCAGCAACTCCCCACAGGCAGAGCCAGTCAACACCACCGGCGACTGCGGCTTTGACAAAGTTGTAATAACCCGTTTTTTGTGCGGCTTCCATTTGTGTTGACCAGTTGGATTGTTTAGCCGGTGCAATCTGGTCGGTATCACCGTAATCGATTTCTGTTATGTAAACTTCAAGGCCAAGCTTTTTATATTCCTGAACAGCTTTTGTAAGTTTTGCCCAATCATAGCTCTTATCAAGACGGAAATGTCCTTGAAAACCAATAGCATCAATCGGTACCCCGGAGTTTTTCAGGTGCTTAACAAGCTGGTAAAACGCCTGTGCCTTTTTTGAATCATCCCAAAATTCGATATAATAATCACGTAACTCAAGTTTAGCAGTTGAATATTTGCGTGCAATTTCAAATGCTTTACGAATATAAACCGGATGTTTATCGTATACTTTCGCTGCTCCGCTTAATCCGGATTTGTCTTCTTCCCAGCCTAACTGCTGCCACCGGCATTCTGTCGGATCTGCCCAGTATTGTCCATCCCAGGTAAATGCTTCATTGACAACATTCCAGTAATCGACCTTTGCCGCATTATTGTTGGATGTCATTATTGATGATATCCAGTTAGTTAATAAATCTTCAATTTGTGCATTTGTCCATGTTCCGGTATTAAACCACGCCGGGAAATAAGTGCCAGATCCGGCAAGAAGATGAATCGCAATTTTTTTCCCCTCTGCATCAGCCCAGTTTATAACCTTATTTGTTGATGTCAGATCGTATGTTTTGGGATTTTGTGCAGTCCCGGTCCATACTCCCCATGCAGGATATGCAGTTGTCTGAACCAGGCCGAATTCCTGTTTAATAACACTTTTCACTTTATCTGCATCTTTCCAGTCAAATAAACCCTCCTTATCGGCAGATCCGGCTTCTGCCGTTGCACCGACCAGAACTCCGGCATCAGTTAAACTGGAGGCGGCAGCAAATATATGCGTATTAAAAAATATGCTGGTGAGTAACAGCATGCACTTTATATTTTTAAGTGTAAGACGATAATGCTGGTGTTGAGGTATTTGTCCGGTTGTGCTCATGCTGACTCCAGTACTGGAAAAAGTGAATTATCAATACAATTTTCTGTATTATTGTATTTGAAACATTTAGTTATAAAATGTGCATACAGGGTTTGATTGATTATTTTAAAAATTAATATATTGATATAATGTTATACTTAATAGTAAGTACTACTGAGCGTATGACTAGTCCTGTGCATGGCACACATTCAGATTTCAGAAGTTCTTTAATGTAGATGTTCATTTTAAGCAAAAAGGGAAAATTTTGTAAATATTTGTTTTAATTTAAAAATAGAGCCAATTTTGTGGACAATTCTGTCCATAGTTTTTACTTTTTTATCCGCGTTTATTCTTAAATGTGGTAGTATATTATCGGAAGCAGGCATATTCATCGATGTGTGGAGTTTATTTTGAAATCTATTTTTGAATATCTTGATTACCGGACGTACTTAAAAGACTTCTATGAGGAACGAAAAGGTCGGCAATCTTTTTTTTCTTACAGATATTTTGGAAATAAGATTGGAGTTGATGCAAGCTATCTGCTGAAAGTGATGCTTAAGTCTCGCCACCTTTCGGATTCTGCTACTGATCGTGTCTGCCAATTTTGCGGGCTAGATGCCAACGAACGGGAGTATTTTAAAACGCTTGTTCACTTTGCAAAAGCCCGATCACAAAGTGAAAGCAAACTCATGTTTGAAAAGTTGCTTGCATTGCGATATGTAAAAAGCAGCACTCTTGTTGAAAAACAATATGAATATTTTCGTACCTGGTATCATCCGGTAGTGCGATCGATACTGGAGTATTTTGATTTTAAGGGTGATTATGCGTTACTTGGCAAACAGCTATCACCTGCGATCAGTGCAAAGGAAGCTGCTGCATCAGTGAAGCTTCTGGAGCAGCTTGAGCTGATAAAAATGGATAATGACGGGCGGTATTGCCTTACAGAAAAAGCGGTTACAACCGGTGATGAATGGCGGAGCGCTGCAATTACAGCTTTTCAGGAACAGACGATCAGATTGTCGGTCGAATCAATTGACAGGCACGATCGTTCGCTTCGTGATATTTCCACCGTAACAATGAATATAACAGAAGCTGATTTTGAGGAAATTCGTGATCGTATTACGGAATTCAGACGCTCAACAATTTCGTTTGTAAATGAAAACACCAATCCGGATCGTACCTATCAGCTTAACATTCAGTTCTTCCCTTTGACTGATGTGAAAGGAAAGACATAATGACGCATCGGGTATTGAAAATTACTATCGTTATCATAGCGATAGTATCTTTAATGTCAATTGAATGCACGACTAATCTTGCCGGAGCAACTACAGAGACCACAAATGGTTTGACTGGTTGTATTCGAAACAGTGACAATACTCCTGCATCATATAGTGTTGTCAAACTGCTTCCCATTGACTACAACCCTGTTTATGACAATTCAGGGTATCAATGTGATACGACCGACTCCAACGGGGTCTACAGTTTCAGAGGTGTGGATACCGGACGGTATTCGGTGATTGCCCGTAACGTAAAGAACCTGACAAGCTGTCTGGTGAGGAATATCGATATCAATCAGGATACCATACAAAAAGCACCTGAAGGAACATTGAAAAAATCAGGTACATTATCAGCTACCTTTTCTTCTGAGAATGCTGTTGCGAACGGATATGTTTACATACCGGGTACTGATGTGTATTCCATTACAGGAAGCGAAAGCACTGTATACCTGAGTGATATTCCTTGCGGGGAGTATGAGGAAGTAATTGTGGTGTTTAAAAACGGAAGTGCAAATATTGCCCGGGATCCGGTTGTTATTGATGCCGGTGGGACCTATACAGTTTCATTTCCACTGTGGAAATACAGTACTGATTTTCTTCTTAACACAACGGCAAGTGGTGCTGATGTTACTAGTAATGTTTATGACTTTCCTGTTCTTATCAGATTGAACGGGAACACGTTTGATTTTTCCGATGCTCAACCGGATGGTAGTGATATTGTGTTTTCAAATGCCCGCAATATGATGCTGCCTCATGCCATTGAACGCTGGGATGCTGTGAGGAAAGTTGCAGAAATATGGATTACTATAGATACCGTTTATGGAAATAATCAGACACAGTCAATTACCATGTACTGGGGAAATCCGTCTGTAAAATCCCAACAGTCTATACCGGTATTTGATACAGTAAATGGTTTTCAGGGTGTATGGCATCTGGGTGATTCATTAAACAGTAAGCTGGCCGATGCGACTGATAACGGGTACAACGGATTGTCGCCGGATTCCGCATCGGTAAAAATTGACGAAGGTGTGATTGGATTGTGCAGATATTTTGATGGAAACGATTATATTACTATGCCGTCAACAGCACAGAGCCGTTTATCCTTTGATGAGGGTGGTACCTATACAGTAAGTGCCTGGGTCCGTCTTGACACTTCTGATAATGCATCGCATTGCATTGTTTCAAAAGGGTTTGAACAGTATTTTCTCAGATCTACCTATATCTCAACGAATGTAACATCAACAATACCGCTCTGGGAGTATGTTGAATTCAGTGAAACAAACAAATGGCAGGCATTGAACGCTGCTGCATCAGATAAAACCTGGTCATTAATCACAGGTGTTCGTCAGGGTACAGAGCAGAAACTCTATTGTAACGGTGTATTGGTTGACAGTAGTGTAGATATCTGGAAAAATGCTGTTTCACGAAATACCACAAATGATCTTTACATTGGTCGTTTTGCTACACCGGTACTACTACCACTTATTGAGGGTCATTGTTATTTCAAAGGATCTATAGATGAAGTTAGAATTTTAAGTAAAGCCCAAACGCCTGACTGGATCAGATTATGTTATATGAATCAAAGACCCGATGACAAGCTGCTTAGCAGGCGATCAGACAACACGACAAAATAATTCCCCCGAAACCTTCTTTCGGATATACATGATTCCCCCCGATGAATCGTGCAATGTCCAAAGAAGTATCTACAGGAGTTTTCAATTGAAAACTCCTGTTTTTTTTCCAAGTCTAATTAATCTGACGAGAACTGTCAATTAATACGTAAGTTGTTGAAATTAAGAAAGATATTCTACTGCATAATTTGTGATGTCAACATCTGAAATTGGTACTTTTCGTTGGCATCCTTACCAAAAAAAATGAAATCATGTATATTCTAACAGAATCTCGATTCTATACACAGTCTAACGATGAGGTAATAATGTTTCGTTTTAAGGGATTATCAATGAAATTTAAAGCATGGTTTCTTTTTTTAGTTGTCGTATCTGTCAATGGGCAGGACGTCGTGGATACTACCGGTTCTGTTCTAAATGCACAAAATGTTGATTCTCTGGAAAGTACTTCAATTATGCCAAATATACCAATTGCACCGAAAATACCGATAGCACCGGACAATTTGCAGGCTGTTGAAACGCAGGCCGTTGAAACACAAGCCCAGCCTGCAGAAACGCTAACCATTGAAACACAGACACGGACTGCTGAAGCACAGACAGTATTTCAATTAAAGACTATCGCTAAAATTCAAAGGAAAAATACAATCGTTGGTGCAGCGGTGAAGGATATCGATAATGATAAGAAAAATGAAATCATCCTGATTACCCGGCGGTCTGTTGAAGTTGCACGGTTTGTTAATAAAACGTTACAGACAGTATCTGAATTCAAGACTCCATCAGGAGTGTCACTTGTAAGTATTGATGTTGCTGATATTAATGAAAATGGTGCTTATGAGTTCTATATCTCTGCGGTTAATGCAACATTCGAAATATATCAGTCAATGGTTCTTGAGTACAATAAAGGTCAATTTTCAGTAGTGAAAAAACGTTGCGGGTATCAATTCAGAGTTATTAATGAAACTGATGGCCGCAGTACGTTATTAGGTCAGAAGTATTCATCAAATGGAGTCCAAAAAGGAGACATTTTTGTGTTGGGACTTAACGGTGGTGAACTTGTGGAAAAGAATAAGATTGAAATTTCTGACAGAGCGGTGCATTCCTTTGCAAGTTCTGGTGATCACTCCGACAGTTCATCCGTATATGTTATGTCTGCACCTGATGGTCTGATTGAATTAATTGACAAACAAAATGGCAGTAAAATTGCTGAGTCTGCGGAAAAGTTCGGTGGAAGTCCGTTTGCTATAAAATTGCCAGCACATACTCTGTCAAATCCGGCGATGTCAACGCTTCCGATTAGAAATGTCTCATCCGATGTAAATAATGATGGCGTTGATGAACTTGTTTGTGTGAAAAACCATGACTCTTTCCGCAGTATAATGGCATCAACAAGCCTTTATAAGCAGGCGCATTTCGAAGTTCTTTCGTTCGACAGGAATGAAGGCTTTGTAGAATCTATCTGGAAATCAGGTGTTTACAGCGGTTTTATCATTGATATTGCTGCTGGTGATATCAATGGTAACGGCAAGAAAAATGTTATTGTGATAAAACTTGATAATGTGGGAAATAACATGTTTAAAAAGGCAAAAACCGAAATTATTGTTTTTGAGTAACCGTGATGACGCAGGATTGTAAGTGGGAATTGAAAACTACCTGTCATATTTAACAATCGGTTAGTAGTATAGTACTGTTGCATAACCGATCCAGACTTGCGTCCTTTTATATTCCATACATTATATGAAACCGGCAAAAACTATATTTTACAGGTTTTAGGTTTCAAACCGGCTACAAACAGCCGTGTAACAGCATTTTAATCAGCAGGAAATAGTTGTGACAACAGAATTTATCAGAAACTTTTGTATTATTGCCCATATTGATCATGGAAAATCAACACTTGCAGATCGTTTTCTCGAGATTACCGGAACTGTCAGTAAAGAGAGAATGCAGGAGCAGGTTCTGGACGATATGGATCTTGAGCGGGAACGCGGTATTACGATCAAGTCGCATCCGATTCGGATGATGTATAAATCGAATAGTGGTCAGGAATATCAGTTCAATCTTATTGATACTCCGGGGCATGTTGATTTCTCATACGAGGTATCACGTTCTCTTGCAGCGTGTGAGGGGGCGATTCTTGTTGTTGATGCAAGTCAGGGTATTGAAGCTCAGACTTTAACAAATATTTATCTTGCTCTTGAGAATGATCTTGCAATCATACCGGTACTAAACAAAATAGATCTTCCATCAGCACATCCCGAAGAAGTCCGGCGTCAGGTATCGGAACTACTTGGCATTGATCCGTTAACGATTCTGGGATGCAGTGCAAAAACCGGTGAGGGTGTTGCACCAATTCTTGAGCGTGTGATTGAGCAGATTCCAGCGCCAAAAAATTGTATTGACAAACCATTAAAAGCACTTGTTTTTGATTCCAAGTTCGATTCATTCAGAGGTGCTGTTGCCTATGTGCGTGTTTTCGAAGGACAGCTCAAGCGGGGTGATCAGGTTAAGTTTTTCTCAACAGGGCGGGAATATGAAGTTGATGAAATCGGATATTTCAGGATGGGACGTGTGCCGTCAAAAAATCTTATTAATGGTGAAGTCGGATACGTAATTGCAAATATTCGTACAGTTTCGGATATCAAAACAGGTGATTCGATAACAACACGTCTCAATGGTGCTACTGAGCCTGTAGAGGGCTATCGTGAGATCAAGCCGATGGTATTCAGCGGATTGTATCCTGTTGATAAAGCTGATTATGAGAATTTGCGAAGCGCGCTCGAAAAACTGAAACTTAATGATTCTTCAATTACCTGGGAACCTGAGACTTCAGCAGCACTTGGATTTGGTTTTCGTGCGGGTTTTCTAGGTCTTCTTCATATGGAAATCGTTCAGGAACGTTTAGATAGAGAGTTTAATGTTGATATTATCACTACTGTTCCAAACGTAAAGTATAGAATATTACTTAAAAATGGCGATGAGGTTTTTATTGAAAGTCCTGCCCAGATGCCATCAATGCAGGAAATTGAGGGTATCAATGAGCCGCTTGCCAAATTGCAAATTATTACACCAACTGATTTTACCGGTGTAATAATGAAGTTGTGCGAAGAAAAAAGAGCCCGGCTTGTCAGTATGGAATATCTTGAACCGACCCGGGTTTGCCTGCATTATACAATCCCGTTGCAGGAGATGATTATCGATTTCTTTGACAGATTGAAAAGCTGCTCAAAAGGGTATGCATCCATGGACTATGAGTTCCAGGGGTATCAGCGGGAAACACTTGTTAAAATGGATATTCTGATCAATGGTGATCCGGTTGATGCATTTTCAACAATTGTTCATCGTGACAAGGCGTATCAGTTTGGTCTTGACATTACGTCAAAACTTAAGGAACTGATACCCCGTCAGCAGTTTGAAGTTGCCATACAGGCTGCTATCGGTTCAAAGATAATTGCTCGTACTACGGTTAAGGCGTACCGCAAGGATGTTACATCAAAATGTTATGGCGGTGATATTACCCGTAAACGCAAACTGCTTGAAAAACAAAAAGAGGGTAAGAAGCGGATGAAACAGATTGGCAACGTTGAAGTGCCTCAGGAAGCATTTCTTGCAGTATTGAGCAGGGAGTAGTGTCTTGATGGAGGAGACTGACAAGTTTGCGCATGATTCGCGCATAATCCTCTATAAAATGATACGGCAGCTTGTGCTCATTGTGCTGGTTGCGCTGCTGATAAAATCATGCATCGTTGATAGTATTGCAATCAGGGGCAATCAGATGGCTCCGACACTGTTGAATGGTGACCAGACACTTGTCAATAAATTCACCAGTTTGCCTTACGTACGTGATGTGTTCGCTCCATCCATTGGAAAACCGGTCATCTACTATAATGCGGTTAACCGTAAAGAGCGGTTTTGTATGCGTGTCGCGGCTATTGCCGGAGATACTATCGCAATTGACAGTGGTATTGTTTATAATTCAAAAAATGGTGTTGTTGCGCTCAGAGGCCGTGAAAAAGCATCTGCAGTGTTGCCCGCAAATTTTTCTTCGCGCGATTTCTACAGTGATTACCGGATTCCATCCAGAGGAGATATTTTATACCTTGATTCGCTGACACTTCGTGATTTCTTTTCAGCGGTTGCAGTTATCCGTCAGGAAAATCCGAAATCCAGAATAACAGTCGATCATGATCTTTATATCGACGATACATTATCAAATGATTATTTCATTAAAGAATTTTCTCTTTACAAAGGTACTCTTGACACATTACCATCAAAGTATGATTTTGACTGGTTTTTCTGGGACCGTCTTGCCCAATATATAAATGTAACTGCAGAGGACTATGCTGCAGATATACGTTTTACTGTAACTATTGACAGCGTTCCTGTAAGTAAATATGTTGTAAAGGAAGATTATGTATTTTTGCTCACAGACAACTGGAGTGACGGGCTTGATTCCCGTTATACCGGGCCTGTAATGCGCAAAACGATAATCGGAAATGTATTTTTCATAATCTGGTCAAGGAAAATGGCTGAGGGTGGAGGAATTAATTTTAAGCGGATCGGCCGGATTATACGTTAAAGGGGGACGGATGATTACTGAAAAACTGGATCTGGCATTTATTGCAGCCCGTCTTGAGGGGCTTGAGGAAACGATTATTACCCGGTTGATTGACAGAGCTCAGTTCTGTGCCAATGAGATTGTTTATAAGAAAGGGCATAGTGGTTTTAAAGGTGAGAATCATCTCTCCCTGTTTACTATCCGACTGACACAACAGGAGCAGATGGATGCACGGTTTGGACGTTTCTGTGTACCTGAAGAACGTCCATTTACAAAAGATCTGCCTGTTCCTCAGCGTATTGTTTCTCTTCCCGATACCGGATTGAAAATTATCAACTGTAATGTTATCAGCCAGGTTAATGAAATTATGTCAAGCTATCTTGACCTCATTCCCAGGATATGCTCAAAAGAGGATGATGGCCAATATGGTTCAAGTGTTGAACATGATATCTATGCAATTCAGGCTATTGCACGAAGAATACATTATGGTTCGTTATATGTAGCAGAAAGTAAATTCATGGATGCTCCTGAAGAATATAGACGGTTGATAAAGGAGAAAGATGCAGAAGCACTTCTTGATATGCTGACAAGAAAAGATGTTGAAGATAAAATTATTATCAGGATTCGCGAAAAAACAGCATCTGTACAGGTATGTGTCAATAAGCTCGTTCGAAAAGTAATTGATCCTGAACAGGTTGCAAATTACTATAGAGACTGGATAATCCCACTCACCAAAAAAGGTGAAATTGCCTATCTTCTTAACAGATTGAATGTTTGATTATGGAAATGAAAAATAATACAATAGCGATTTACAGTGTCGGACTACTTGGCGGGTCTATTGGTCTTGCATTTAAAGAGTCTGGCTTCAAAGGAAAAATTATTGGTTTTTCATCACAATCCAGTCTTGAAAAAGCACTTGAAATCGGGTGTATTGATGAAGGGTATGGGTACGATGAATTACCAAAAATGATTGGATCAGTCGACATATTGTTTCTATGTTCTCCGATTAATACAATAATTGACACAATAAAAAAAATGGCATCAATGGAACTTCCGGATGGATTAATTATTACTGATGTCGGTTCGACAAAACTTGATATTATTAATGCGGCAGCATGTCTTCCATCACATGTGCGTTTTGTCGGTGGACATCCCATGGCTGGTTCTGAGAAAAGCGGTCCATCAGCGGCAGATCCATTTCTGTTTCAAAATGCTATATATGTTTTGAGTAATAAAAACGGTGTGGAAACGGATGTCGAAAAATCAATGAGTGTTATGCTCAAACAGTATCTCGGGTGCAGGACGATATTTCTTAATCCGTCAATACATGATCATATTGCAGCAACCGTAAGTCATGTACCGCATCTTCTTGCAGTTGCACTGGTGCTGCTTGCTCGCGAGACAGAAGAACAGACTGCCGGAACGCTGACACTTGCAGCCGGGGGATTTCGTGATATGACCAGAATCGCATCAGCATCATACCCGATGTGGCATGATATTCTGGTAACCAATAAGACAGAAATTACAATGCAGCTCGATAAATATATTGAAATACTCGGCTCGATAAAAGAACTGCTTGCCTGTAATTCACTGAATACTGCATTTGATAAATCGAGAGAAACCCGTTCAAGAATTTCAAGTTCTGGTAAAGGTTTTATCAGTCAGATGAGTGAGGTACTCATTCATGCAAAGGATCAACCGGGATTCATTGCGTCTGTTGCAACTATTTTAACAAATAATAATATTAATATTAAGGATATTGAGGTCGTAAAAGTACGGGAAGGTGAAGGTGGTACGATACGTCTTGCATTCGAATCACCGGAGATTTCACGTAGAGCAATAAAACTTCTTGCAGAACACGGCTTTTCTGCCCGGGAAAGGAATTGATGTATGTTGTCAATTAAACCGGCTCGTTCTGTTCAGGGGAAAATTGATCTTCCGGATAGTCCTGATCTGTTTCTTCTTGCGTCAATTATTGCAATTGCATCACACCGTCCTGTAAGAATAAAAATTGACAGATTGACACCACTTCTTGAACTCTGGATCGATATTCTAAAAACTCATGCTGATGTTGAAATACTTGATGGCACCGTAGTTACTGTCGGTAAAAAAACAGGAGAATGTGCTGCATTTATTGTCCTCCCGTTCGATATCCTGCCATATAAAGATTTCATTGTATTTACTTTGATGTCAATCGGCAAGGTTGTTGCGTTAAAAAACGCAGGTCAGAAACGTGTTGATGCGATCATTAAAAAGGCAAAAAAATTCGGTTTCACAGTTCAGTCTGAAGATTACAGTGGAAATCCTGGATTGTCAATAACTGATGTTCCTGATGTTCTAAATACCGCAATTGCAATATATGATGACGATGTTGCACCGCTTGCAGGTTTGTTGCTTGGACAAAAAAAGAGTGCATCATATCTGGTCGATTTTCATTATGCACATCCGGTGAGGAATGTTGCATCGCTTTTTGGATTTGAATTTGCGATCAGAAGTACTATTGTCAAGGAAACAGATCCTCTTGCGCGAAGAATTAAGATGATGCAGGGTAAGAAAAAATCACAGGTATCATCCGGACAGCAGTTTCAGCTTATTCTGAATTTTGAAAATCTGCAAAATGCGAAAGAGGATATTCTTGACATAACACTGCCAGGAGATGAAGTACTGGGTGCGATTCTTATAACAGCAAAATGTCTTCATTCAAAAAGCTCGTTTGTTATCAACAATCTGCCGCTTGAAACATGGGGATCACCGGTCATAACGCTGCTCAAGAAGATGGGGTGCAAAGTTTCTGCACAGGAGTCATCACGTACATCGTTTGGTTCTACTGGCATGTTCAGTATCCAGAAATGTGATCTATACGGAAGAAAAGTAGAATGCAGACCTTCACAGGCTTATATTCCATATCTTCCATCAATGGTGGTGCTTGCGTGTTTTGCTGAAGGTCAATCGGTGTTTCGTGATCTTGAGGATTTACGAAATGATGAACCCGATGGTATTGACCTTATTGAACATTGCATACGCACGCTTGGAGCACGTCACGGAGAAATGCCCGATGGTATTGTTGTAGAGGGTGGGAAAAGTTTTGATGGATTCGATATAACAGAAAATCTGGCCCCATGGTTAAGTGGTAGTCTTGCTGTCGCAGGATTGAAGTGCATGGGTGATACCAGTATTGAAGATACATCACTTTTACAGCGCTGGCCTGCATTTAATGAAATGCTTGCAGGCATTTGCGAATTCAGAACAGACAAATGAAAACATTACATTCATACGGTGTTATAGCTTATAAAGACTCACCACGAATTGAGGATATTGTCAACAGGTTGATCGTCTGGGCTCAAAAAAATCATTTGCAAATGACATTCCATCCGGCTCTTCACAATAAAGTAAACCGGAAGGATCTTGTTGCTGCTGATGAATGTGAACTGATTTCTCACTCTGATGCACTGATTTCGATTGGTGGTGATGGTACCTTTTTGTCAGTTGCGCATATGTGCAAATTCAGTGAAAAACCGATTATTGGCATTAATCTTGGAAGTGTTGGATTTCTTACAGATTTATGTCCCGAATCCCTCGAAGAAAGTATGGACAAAGTAAAAAAACGCGAATATACCATTATTACACTTCCAGCGCTTGAAACGTGTGTTATCCGTAATGGTGTAAAAATTTGTACGCTTCATGCGCTAAATGATATTTATGTCAACAGGATTAACAAACCAAAGATTACCTCTATATCAACCTGGTATGGCGATGACTATGTGACAGATTTTTTTGCTGATGGTATAATTGTTGCAACCCCGAATGGCTCGACGGCTTACTCATTGTCTGCGGGTGGTCCGATTGTTGAGCCGGGTGTCAAAGCATTTCTGCTGACGCCGATTTGTCCACACTCCCTGACTGAACGTCCTCTGATTTTGTCATCCGACAGAAACATCAGGCTTATTGTCAATGAGAGAAATCCGGATTTGCTTTTAAGTGCCGACGGGTTACAGTCATTTTCTTTACAATGTGGTGATGAAATCCTGATTTCGTATTGCAATATTAAAACAAATATGGTGCAACTCGGGCAGAAATCTTATTTCGATCTGTTACGTCAAAAGCTTGAGTGGGGAAGAGGCTATAAACAGCGCGATTCATAAGAAGTAATACATTGAATTATGTAAATCAGGTATACATACCGGTTATTTGAAGGATTACAGGACTATGCTTCGTGAAATACACATTAAAAATCTTGCACTTATCGAAGAACTGACGCTTGAATTCAATTGCGGTTTCAGTATATTTACAGGTGAAACTGGTGCAGGAAAGTCGATTTTAATTGGTGCAATCGGGTTGCTTCTTGGTGAACGGGCATCAACGGATATGATACGAAACGGGTACGA
The DNA here is from genome assembly GCA_023459055.1 of Fibrobacterota bacterium. GTDB lineage: Bacteria > Fibrobacterota > Chitinivibrionia > Chitinivibrionales > Chitinispirillaceae > JAAZBG01. The sequence goes on along the minus strand of JAEWVR010000029.1, from coordinate 103,604 downwards.
TGAAGCTGAAGTAAGCGGTGTTTTTGATCTTGTCAATGTTAAGGACGGGTTGAAAGAGCTCCTTGGCACGTTATCAGTGCCTCTTGATGATCATGAACTGATTATCCGGAGAAAAGTATCACGGGGAGATCGAAACCGCATACTTGTCAATCAGGTTCCTGTTCCGTTAAGTTCTCTGAAATTAATTGGAAACTACCTTATCGACTTCCATGGGCAACATGAACATCAATCACTTCTTAATGAAGATGAGCATGTCAGAATCATCGATTCATTGCCGGGAGTTTCAGCGTACCGGGAAAAATATAATGAAGCATATTGTCAATATCATCAGGCGATGAATGACCTTGATAGTTTCAAAAAGAAGGCATTACAGCTTGCTGAACGTAAGGAAATTCTCGAATTTCAATATAAAGAGATTAAGAGTATTGAACTAAAGCATGGGGAAGAAGATGAGCTTGAAAAGGAATTAGCTCTTTTGTCAACTTCGGCTGAACGTACCGGATGTGCATCAGAGATAATCACCCTGCTTGGAAATGGTACTGAATCAGTTGAACGTAAAATCGCTGCAATTCGCAGAAAACTTGAAACACTTGTCAAGTACGACACAACGGTATCACCCTGGCTTGTAGATGTTGAAAGCGCGATGTCAACACTGGCAGAGCTTGAAATGTTCTGTGGATCGTATCTTGATAAATCTGGCGGAACGGCAGATCCACAGAGGATAGAGTTTTTAAATTCCCGTCTGGCAAAGATCCAGCGATTAAAGAAAAAGTATAATGTATCTCTCGATGGTCTTATCGGGAAGCTGCATCAGCTTGAAAATGATTTAAAGTCACTCGAAAATAGTGATGCTGATATTGCAGAATTTGAAAAAAAGACAACTCAGTTATTATTTAAGTGCAGGGAAGCCGGGGATGCTCTTTCCAGAATGAGGAAACGCCATGCAGCGGAGTTCGATGCCAGGATAAGCTCTGTGCTTAAAACACTTGGTTTCAGCAGCGGTGAATTGCAGACAAAGTATGATCAGCTTAGTGAACCAGCGATGGATGGACTTGAGAAAATTACTTTTCTTGTTCAAACTAATAAAGGTGAACCATTTTTACCGCTTGCGAAAACGGCATCCGGTGGTGAAATTTCACGTATCATGCTTGCAATAAAGAGTGTACTTGCAGAGCATGATCAGGTACCGGTTCTGATTTTTGATGAAATCGATACAGGAATTGGCGGCGTGCTTGCAAGTGAGGTAGGTAAAGCAATGTATGCATTAAGTAAAACACATCAATTGCTCTGTATCACACATCTTCATCAGATTGCATCACTTGCAGATCATCATTATAAAGTGCATAAGAAAACAGTTGATGATCGAACTGTTACAAAAGTATCAGTCCTTGAAGAAGATGCGAAGGTAGACGAAATTGCGCGTATGCTTGGAGGTAATACGGAAATTTCTTTAAAACACGCCAGAGAGTTAATTGCAAAGTCAAGGCGATAAAAAGCCTCTATATGCAATGGTGTGTATGGAAAACCGGAAAAAATGACAGGTATTGAAATCCTGATAAAAAAAACACCATTTTAGAGCATAACAGATACTTTTAATGATAAAAAAATAGCTATAGGCAGATCACTTAATTCATATTATAATAGTTACTTCATTGCAATTAACAGGTTATAGTGTGATATCACTTTTAAAATGGAGGTTCAGATGGATACCATGTGGGATAAAGTTAAAAAAGGTCTTCGTGATGGTGCTGCAATGTCAGTCGAGAAAATTGAGGAATATACAAAGGTTGGTAAGTTAAAGATAGAGGAACTTTCTGCAAAACGTAAAATCGAACGTACCTTTATGGATCTTGGTGAAAGAACCTTTGATTTGATTGACAGCGGAAAAGATGGCTCGACCATTGCGGCTGATTTAACAATTCAGAAGGCGATTGAAAATGTTAAGAAACTCCGCGAAGAACTTATTGACGTAGAGAAAAAAATTAAAGATATCACTGAGGCACATAAAAAGAGTAATAAATATGACTATTCTGACAGTGATCAGGATGATGAAATCACCAGTATCTAAGGTATAGTGTTACGTTGGCAGCAGTATGCTAACTGCTGCCATCGTAACAGACATTAAGCTATGAGGATTCCGGAATCAATTATTACAAGTACCAATAGTGCTGATAAGGTTGTATGAAAAAGAAAAAGACGCTGCTTGTGGTTTCTCCTAAAGGGATTCCGGTAAAAGCTTTTAATGTTAATATATTTGTACTGGTCTTATTGGTCCTGTTTATTATAACCGGACTTGCCGGTTTTTTTATTCCGTATCAGAAATTTTCTCTTAATAAACAGGAAATTCAGCAGAAAAAAAATCTGTCTGAGCAAAATAATGCGTTGCTTAAAAATATCAAGACTACGATTGTTTTGCTCAATAATCTCAAGGAGAAACTTCTCAAACTTGAAGAGAAGCAAAAAACAGTATTACAATTTGGCATTATTGGATCTGATACTACAATAATTCCCAGGAAACGTGTCGCATTTAATGTAATGACGACCAGGGAACTGCTTGCATATATTACTTCTCAGGAAAATTATATCAAAAAATTTGTACAATTTGTTAAAAAAGACGGAAACTTTTTTGATCATGTACCTGTTATACATCCAGTGCCCACAGGGGCATCGGTGAGTCGTCAGTTTGGAAATGCACTGGACCCCTTTACCGGAAAAAACAAATTTCATTACGGTATTGATTTTGTTGCTGAAAAGGGTATTGCAATTATTGTTCCGGCGAATGGTGTCGTTGAACGGACAGAGAAGCATCCTGTCTGGGGATTACGTGCAGTGATTGATCACGGGAGTGGCTACAAAACGGTATTCGCACATGTTGGTGAGTTAAAAGTACGTAATGGACAATCTGTTAAAAAAGGTGAACTGCTTGGATATATTGGTATTTCAGGCTTGACAAGTGGTCCTCATGTTCATTACGAAATGCGTTACAAAAGTAATCGAATCGATCCTGGTACCTATTTTTTTCCGTCAAAACTATTCTGATTTCAGGAATATAGTGATAATCTGCTTTTTGTACTGAACGCTAAAGCCTGACAATTACATCTCTTTCTCTTTTTTTAATTTTTCGTTTTTTCCCTTGGTTGTAAAGAATGTGTGCACGGGTGAACTCTGCACCAAGAAATACTATTTGTGCCGATATGTAAACCCATACAACAATCAGGATAAATGACGCAAGAGAGCCATATGCAAGCATGATCTCGCTATGCCCCAGAATCCGGCTTATAAAAAATTTGCTGATATTGAATAGTAGTGATGTAAATAGTGCCCCCATGCGAACATCACGCCATGTAATTTTGACATCAGGAACAATCTTAAAAATAAACATAAACAATCCTGTAAAAACAACCACTGACAGGACAAAATCAATGAGATTCATGATAAAAAAAGGTATTGTGACAACTGAACTTATTATTGTACCGACAGATGCAAGAATAAGGCTTGATATAAGTGACATCAGGAATAGTGACACTATCAGAATTACAAGTAACACGGTAATAATCTGCTTGCGTAAAAAAGTCAGAACTGTGTTACGTTTATCTGATGGAACTTCCCAGATGCAGTTCATAGCTTCATGTAAAGAGTTAAAAACAGCTGATCCTGCGAGGTATAATAGTATTGCACCAATACTTGTTGTCATGATTTTATGCTGTGCATTGGCCGCACCATCAATAATTTTGATTATTATTGATGCCCCTTCCGGGCCGACAAGGTATGCGAGGTGATGAATCGATTGAGAGCGGGCAGTGACTGAGTCAAGTACATGCGAAGCAATTGTAAGCGCAATAACAAGGAGTGGACCCAGTGATAACAATGCGTAAAATGTAAAAGCTGCAGCCAGTTGCTGCACCCGGTGTCCGAACCATCCCTTTATTGTCGTAGTGATTATACTCACGTTTTTCCCGTTTGTTTTCCATTATTATTAAGGTTTTGTCCGGCCAACATTAAAATGAATCCTGACAAATTCATCAGCATTGCTAATCAATTGCACACCTTGAGGTAATACTACTCGTGCTTTCACAGTTCCCTGTGATACAATTGAATCAAGTGAGATTGCTTCAGTGTAAAGTTCAGTAAGAGTATGACGTTTATCACCGTGGATCTGAACTTTTACCATGGCCGGATGAATCTTTATTTCGTTAATGTCAATGTTTTTATGAGCCTTGCCAATGGTTCGCAGTCGAATCGTAATCTCACGTTCTTCAACGCCGGTAGCTTTTAACATAAATGACTTGGTAAGTATTTGATTGACAAAGATACCATCCGGTACTGTTATATTCTGTTTTGTCACGGTTAATGTATGAATGCCTTCACTCATTGAAGAAATATCGAAGGATGCATTAAGGCTGCGTTCATCAAAGGTGAAACTACGTTCCGGTCCGTTTAAGGTTACCTTGATTTCTGATGGCTTGGTTTCATCAATAATAAAATTATCTGGAATATTTTTAAATACAATAGGAATGGAATATGATCTGCTGATTACATCAACCCGGTATACAAAAGTAAACCATAGTGCAACTGCGGCAATAAGAGAAAAAATCTTGAAACCCGGGTTGGTAGTAAAATAGGTGCGTTTCCTTTTACCTGATGGTGTAGGGAAGATTCTATTATAAAATGAGTCAATTCTTATACGTAAGGATTCTCTGTCAACTTTTTCCATTACACCATTTTCTGCAATGCTTACAGTCCCGCGTTCTTCGGAGACTACGATGACAAGTGCATCCGATCGTTCTGCAAGACCTAGTGCTGCAGTGTGGCGCGTTCCGACATCCTTGATTGCCGCGACATTGTGAGAGAGAGGAAGCCGTACTCCAAATTTGTCAATTCGTTCACCTTCAATAATAACCGCACCATCATGGCTTGGTGTTTCCGGATGAAAAATGCTATATAAGAGTGGTACACTGATTCGTCCATTAACAGAGATTCCACCACTTAAATGACGGTCAATGGATTCACGGCCTTTGATCACAACAAGTGCACCGATACTGTCCCGTGCAAGATTGCAGAGTGTATCAACAAGGCATTCTACTGTTTTATTTGATGCGACAAGGTGGTGTTTCGACTTGAATGTACCAATAGACGACAATTGCTCAATTGCCATGCGGATATCATCCTGAAATATAATAACAAGACCAACGAGTGCTGCAGTCAATCCGGTTTGAAATACCTGACTTGTCATATACATATTGAGAATACGTGCAAGCGCATACAATGTAACAACTGCTATTACACCAATAACAACAGACCTTGATGCACGTCGTCTGATCCACATCAATAGAAAATAGATACAAACAGATACTATTGTAATGTCAAGAAAATCTGCAAATCTGAAACTTGATAGTATCTGTAACAATGATGCTGCCATCTTTTAAATTAAAACTTTCTGAAACAGAGAATTAATCTGTGATAAGGCGCCGGACTGCACAAGAAATTACTGAGAATTATATAGCATTGCAACGGTTACTATAATCCCGGTATTAAAATTCTATACGACCACCTGTTTTTGTCCTGAGTGATTGGAGCAGTACGGCAATTTTTAATAACATATTGATTTCAAAGTAAATTATATGAATCCCGCAATAATAGGAATGCTGATTTTTCTTTCGATAAAATTATAAACGAAACACAGAGTAGAAAATAGACCTTGCATCTGAAGGATTCAATGTTTTTTTGTTTCTTTCTTTCTGGACTTTCTTCTTTCTTAAAGTTAAATTCCTGCTATGAACATATTTGATTCACATGCCCATTTACAGGATAACAGGATTTATAGTAAATATACTGAACTGTTGCAGCGGGCTGAAATGTGTGGCGTCTCAAGAATTCTCTGTTGTGGCAGTAATGAAGAGGATTGGGGGATTGTTGCAGAACTTTGTGAAAAATATCCGGATTGTATTATCCCGGCATTTGGAATACATCCGTTTTATGTTCATTCTCTCAGTGAGCATTGGTTTGAGACGTTAAATAAATTCTTTGTTCTTTATCCTGATGCCGCAGTAGGGGAGATTGGTCTGGATAAATTGGTTAAAGACGGTGACTATCAACGACAACTTGACATTTTTAGAAAGCAGATGGAGTATGCAGTCTCGCACAATCGACCGGTATCACTACATTGCAGAAATGCCTGGCTTGATTTAAGTAACATAATTTCTGTTACAGGTGTACCTGAGTGTGGAGGTGTTGTTCACTCATGGTCAGGTTCGGCAGAGATGATGCATGTTATGATAAAACATAATCTGTCAATCTCATTTTCCGGGGCGATTACAAATGATAATAATCGCAAAGGTAAAAAGTCACTTCTTGAGGTTCCTCCTGAGAAACTGCTTGTTGAATCGGATACGCCCGATATGCCGCCATTACAAAGAAATTTCCCCAATGAACCATCCTATTTAGTTGACACGATCAAGAAAATCGCAGAATTGCGAATGGTGACAGAGATTGAAATCGCAGAACAAACATTCAATAACGCCAGTAGAATTTTCTGTAGCGGGATATGATACTACTGGTGCGTATTGCAATACGCACATACAATTATAATACGCACCAACAGTCAGATGTCAAGAAACTTTTTTTCAAATTCAGATGCAGGTAGTGGTTGACTGTAAAGGAATCCCTGTACTTTTTCACAGCCGTGATGCTTAAGATAATCTGCCTGTTCTTTCATCTCGACACCTTCCGCAATAACCTTTAGGCCAAGGCTGTGAGCAAGTGCAATGATTGCAAGTACAATTGCAGCATCATTGGAATCGTGATGAATATCCGAGACAAAAGAACGGTCAATTTTAATTGTGTCAATAGGAAATTTCTTGAGATAACTTAATGATGAATAACCGGTTCCGAAATCGTCAATCGAAATGCGGATTCCCATTGCCTTTAGTTCATTCAATGTTTTAAGTGTCAATTCCGGATTTTTCATACCAAGGCTTTCGGTGATTTCGAGTTCAAGAAGAGCTGGTTGCAGTAATGAGTCCTCAAGTGCCTTACTTATCAGAAAAGTAAGATCCTGCTGCAGGAATTGTCTGGCTGATAGGTTTACAGAAACAGAAAGAGATTTACAATACTTTTGCTGCCAGGTTCTTGTCTGCTCACAGGCATTACGTAAAACATGTTCACCAAGCGGCAATATAAGGCCGGTTTCTTCTGCAAGAGGTATAAAACGTCCTGGTTGAATCATCCCGAGTTCCGGATGTTTCCATCTTACAAGCGCTTCAGATCCTGTTACCTGTCCTGTTACCAGGTCAATGAGTGGCTGATAATAGACAATAAATTCATTTTCCCGTAGTGCTTTACGTAAATTGTGTTCCAGTGTCAACTGCTCAAAAGCTTTTACATTCATAGCCGGTTTGTAATGCTGATAGTTATTGATACCCAGTTCTTTTGCCCGCTGCATTGCAGCTTCAGCATTCTTTAGTATGGTCTCGACATCTTCACCATCTGATGGAAACAGGGAAATACCGATGCTTATTGTTATATATATTTCCTGTCCAGTCAATTGAAAGGGTAGTGAACATATTGACAAAACACGTTTCGCAACTCTTGCGGCATCCTGCTGCTGTGCAATATCCTCGAGAATAATCGCAAACTCATCATCACCAAGTCTGAAAATTGCATCAACCTCCCTTACACAGGACTTTAACCGTGTTGTCACTATCTGCAGCAGCAGATCTCCAGCTGCGTAACCAAGCGTATCGTTAATCATTTTGAAACGGTTAAGATCAAGTAACAGCAGTGCCATCACCTGATTCTTTCGCTTTGAATGGTTGAGCTGGTGCTCGAGGCGTTCATTAAGCAGAACTCTGGTTGGAAGTCCGGTCAGTGTATCATGGTATGCATTGTTATGAAGTTGTGTGTAGTCATCATTAAGTACAATTGCACTATTATAAAAACCTGCATAACCGGCAATTTGCGAATCTTCTGTAGTGATCGGGAAGATCGAAAGATATTGAAGATACATCTCACCATTTTTGCGCCGGTTCCAGACTTCACCGCTCCACTTACCCGTTTTTATCAAAGACTCGCTGAGTTCCTGGTAAAATACATCTTCATGTTTACCACTCTTAAGAATGGATGCGTTTTTTCCGACAACATCCTCCTGATTGTATCCTGTTATCGTTGTGAAACTTGCATTGATCTTCAGAATTGTGAATGATCTATCAGTTATCAGGAGCCCATCGGAGGTATTTTCAAAAAGGAGCTGGCTTAGGTGAAGTTTAAAAATCTCATCCAAAGTAAGCTGCTTTTCGGCAATACGTTGTGTCTGAGACCGGATGCGATCCAATTCTGACTGAATTTTCGCTTTTATTTCATGTTCATTTATCATAATTTTCCTATTTTACACTTCTTAAGATTATACCACCCCGTGAAAAATGATTCAATCAAAAGAAGTGGCATGAAGCAAGCGGGACTACTGTTGCGCATGTTTCTGTCGATGGGTAACATGCTCTTTCATTCTGCGTTAACAGAGCAACCAGAAATGTTTGCTGTTCGCTCAACCACATATTCCATCCATAATATCCCTGTAGGATTTCGCAGTATCCGAATATATTTTCTATGATCTATATATACGAAATGTTTTGGGCAACTACCTCAGGGTATGTTGGTTACAATAAGCTGAGTATCATCATGTTACAGCTGCTTTCGCTGTAGTGTCGGTAAGAAAAAATTATATGTATTCATATCAGAAACAAGGAATCGAGTGTGGCAGAATTGAAGGAAAATCAGGCAATGCATAGTTACAGAACACATACCTGTAATGAGCTTCGCAAGGCAAATGTTGGTGAAACTGTTCGAATCAGCGGGTGGATCAACAATCGTCGTGATCATGGCGGTGTTCTTTTTATTGATCTGCGTGATCATTACGGATTGACACAGGTTGTGATTCATCAGGATAAGGATTTCCAGAAGGCCGTTGAGCATCTTCATAAGGAAACGGTTGTCCGCTTTGATGGTGTTATTGCTGCGAGATCTGCAGAAACGATCAACGATCGTCTTCCAACTGGAGAAATTGAACTTGTTGCAACATCGTATGAAGTGCTTGGCAAGAGTGAGATTACACCGTTTTCAATTTTCCCCGAAGATGCTGCACCGGAAGAGATGCGCTTGACTTACCGGTATCTTGATCTGAGAAAACCGAAGCTGCACCAGAATATTCTTCTGCGCTCTCAGGTGATAGCACATCTGCGCCGCGTAATGACTGAAAAAGGATTCAACGAGTTTCAGACTCCTATATTGACAAGTTCCTCTCCTGAAGGTGCCCGTGACTTTCTTGTTCCGTCACGTTTACATCCAGGTAAATTCTATGCACTGCCTCAGGCACCTCAGCAGTTCAAGCAGCTTCTGATGGTTGCAGGATTTGACCGCTATTTCCAGATCGCTCCCTGTTTCCGTGATGAGGATGCGAGAGCAGACCGTTCTCCCGGTGAATTTTATCAGCTTGACATGGAGATGAGCTTTGTCACTCAGGAGGACATTTTCAAGGTTGTTGAAGAAGTGCTTGAAAGTACGTTTGATAAATTCGCAACAAAGAAATTTGATAAACCGCCATTCCGTCGGATTCCATATCGTGAATCGATGCTCAAATACGGGTGCGATAAACCCGATCTGAGAAATCCTCTTGAAATTCAGGATGTATCTCCAATTTTCCTTGAAAGCGGTTTTAAGGTATTCAGCCAGACTGTAGCTCAGGGTGGTGTCGTGCGTGCGATTCCTGTCAAAGGATGTGCATCACAACCAAGAGCTTTCTTTGATAGAATGGTAGAGTTTGCACAGTCAGTCGGTTCACAGGGACTTGCATATCTTGTATGGAATGATAATGCAGTCAAGGGGCCGATTGCAAAATTCCTTGATGATACAAAGATGGCACAGCTTAAGTCTGAGCTTAAGATGGATAACGGTGATGTCGCATTTTTTGTTTGTAATGATGTCAAACGGGCGAATAAAATTGCCGGTGAGATCCGCACAAAACTTGGTACCGATCTCAATCTTGTTGAAAAAGATATCTACCGTTTCTGCTGGATTACCGATTTTCCGATGTATGAATGGAACGAGGAACATAAGCGCGTTGACTTTTCACATAATCCGTTTTCGATGCCTCAGGGTGGCATGGATGCACTTGTCAATAAAGATCCGCTTGATATTCTTGCGTATCAGTATGATATCGTTTGTAACGGTATTGAGTTGTCAAGCGGTGCAATCCGCAATCATCAGCCGGAAGTTATGTACAAGGCGTTTGAAATCGCTGGTTACGACAAGCGTGTTGTTGATGAACAGTTTGCCGGTATGATCAATGCCTTTCGGTATGGTGCGCCACCACACGGTGGTATTGCACCTGGAGTTGATAGAATGGTAATGATCCTTGCTGATGAACCAAATATCCGCGAGGTGGTTGCATTTCCGATGAACCAGAAGGCACAGGACCTGATGATGAAAGCACCTGCCGAAGTGACAGAGCATCAGCTTAAAGAACTTCATTTGAAAACGGTAAAGTTTAACTGATGTACACGATAAGATGCAGCAGGATTAATCGTATACTGCGTCTTGTCGTTGTATTTTATTTTATAGCAGCATTACCTGTAAAGGCGATGCTGCTGATTCCGATGGATGACACCCAGACCGATCATCTTAAAGCATACGGTGCTGTTTACAAACTGCTTCTTGCACATCAGAAAGTATACTGGTTGCTCAATTACAGGGGCGGTTCGTTTGCATGTGAAATCCCAAAGAATCTTGAGCTTATTATCCGCAGTGCCGGTGTGTCATCACAATATGTCAATACAGACAGTTGGGCGCAAATACTTGTTACCATTGATGAAAATAATATGGAAAAAGTGACGCTTGAGAAACCGCCGAAGATTGCCGTGTATACGCCACTAAATAAACTTCCCTGGGATGACGCAGTTACGCTTGCACTCAGCTATGCAGAAATTCCTTATGATAAGATTTATGATAAAGAAGTAATTACCGGTAAGTTGACACAGTACGATTGGCTCCATTTGCATCACGAGGACTTTACCGGGCAATATAGTAAATTTTACAATGGATTTTCCCGCGCAACCTGGTATCAGCAGAATAAACTTGATATGGAGAAGGCATCAAAGGAGCTTGGATTTTCCAAGGTGAGTGATTGCAAAAAGGCAGTCGCGCTTGCGATCCGGAACTATGTTGAAAACGGTGGATTTCTCTTTGCAATGTGCAGTGCAACCAATACGCTTGAGATTGCGCTTGCAGCACTTGGAACGGATATTGTTGATAAGGTATATGACGGTGACGGTGTTGACCCTGATTACAAACTGAAACTGAACTTTGATAATTGTATGGCATTTGAAAATTTTACCATTCAGACAAATCCACTTGAGTCTTATTTTGACAATATCGATGTAAATATGGTAAATACACCACTGCGTATTGATGCAAAGGATTTTACGCTGTTTGATTTCAGCGCAAAGCTTGACCCGGTGCCATCAATGCTCGTGCAGAATCACCGGAGTACGATAAAAGGATTTCATGGATTATTGACATCATTTAATAGAAAAGTGATCAAGAAACGTGTCATAATCCTTGGAGAGGTTCCTGGAACGACAATGGTAAATTATATCCATGGACTTTTGGGTAAAGGTGAATTTGCCTATCTTGGCGGTCATGATCCTGAGGACGTCAGTCATGCGGTGGGGGACAAGCCTACGATGCTTGAACTTCACCGGAATTCTCCCGGCTACCGGTTGATTCTGAATAATGTGTTATTTCCTGCTGCTGAGAAGAAAGAAAAGAAGACCTGATGGCAAACGATAAAAAACAGATCTTTTCATGGTGCCTTTACGATTGGGCAAATTCCGCATTTGCACTTACCGTTATGGCAGGTTTCTTTCCTGTTTTTTTCAAGACATTCTGGTCTGTGGGTGTTGAGCCGACGATCAGTACTGCAAGGCTTGGGTTTGGGAATGCTGTCGCAGGCTTAATTGTCGCTGTTTTGTCACCACTGATGGGTGCTGTTGCTGATGCAGGGCGGGCAAAAAAGAAATTTCTTGTTTTTTTTATGATTGTTGGAGCTACATCATCGGGAATGCTGTTTTTCATTGGTCAGGGCCAATGGATCGCGGCACTGCTCATTTTTGCAATCGCAAGCGTTGCGTATAACAGCGGGAATCTGTTTTATGATTCACTGCTTGTTGATATTTGCGAAAAAGAATCCATGGATATGGTAAGCGCACGGGGTTACGGAATGGGGTATCTCGGCTGCGGCATTTTATTTCTGTTTAATGTCATAATGGTAAGTTATCCATCAGCGTTTGGACTTAAGAGTGCTGCTGAAGCAGTAAGGGTATCATTTCTGACTGCGGCACTATGGTGGCTTGTTTTCTCTCAGCCAATAATTTTTTTTGTTAAAGAAAAGTTTTATTCTGAAACCACAGGTTTTTTCCCGATACTACTTGGAAGTCTTCAGAATCTCAGGAAAACAACGCTAAAAATACTTGACAACCCAACACTGCTTCTTTTTTTAATTTCCTATTGGTTATACATTGATGGGCTTAATACCTTTGTGCTAATGTCGGTTGATTTCGGTATGGCAATTGGAATAACGACGAAATCGCTGATGATCGCGTTATTATGTGTTCAGTTTGTCGCGTTTCCGTCATCACTGCTTTTCGGATATTTCTCACGTAAAGCTGGTGCGTTTGTCATGATACTTGTCGGTCTGGGAATTTACATAGCGGTATCTGGTATCGGATCAATTATTCTTAAGACCGAACTACATTTTATTATACTTGCAGCATTAAGCGGACTTGCGCAGGGTGGAATTCAGGCATTGAGCAGATCGTATTATGCAAAAATGATTCCCGCATCGGAAAGTGCGGAATATTTTGGATTTTATAATGTCATGAGCAGATTTGCTGTAATAATCGGACCAGCAGTTGTCGGCATTGTTGCGTACGTTACACATAAGGCCGGGGTTGAATCTACACTTGCGTCAAGAATCGGGATGTCATCAGTTTCGGTACTGTTCCTTGCTGGTGCGCTTTTACTGATTTGGGCAGAGATGAGGAAAAAATGGGTGGCAGAGGTAAACTGAAAATCGGTGATATTGAAACCACAATGATGGAGGTACGTAAGTTTGATGCTGCAATTAGTATCGATACCTATAAGGCGCTGCCGAAAAATCCGTTGTATATCATACTTGATAATTTGCGAAGTGCGTTTAATGTCGGTTCCATTTTTCGATTGTGTGATACACTGCGGGTGAGTGGTCTTTTTCTATGTGGTTACACTGCACACCCGCCACATATCAAACTCGCGAAGACATCACTGGGCACAATTGATTATGTTCCCTGGATGCATTTTGAGAAAACGGTAGATGCTGTCAAATATTTACAAAATCAAAATGTTCCGGTATGGGCAGCAGAAACGACGACGACATCAAAGATATACACTGAAACAGCCTATCCGTCACCGCTCGGGCTTGTTTTCGGCAACGAGGCGCTCGGGGTACATAAAGACGTACTTTATATATGTGACAATCTGATAGAGATCCCGCTTTACGGATTCAAAAACTCCATGAACGTGGCGACATCGTGTGCGGTTATTGGTTTTAAGGTGATTGAGAAGATTGGTCAGGGTGCTGCGGCCAGGCTTGACCGGTAACGGATATCATAACATTACTTTCAGGTGCTCAATCCCTGAAGTCTTATCTGATAATGTATCAAATAATCTTTGTATTTATCAATGTTGTTCAAAAACACATTTCTGTAACTTCAATCATACCACATTCTTTCGGACGTAATCTCTTTCTCAAGCCCCCGAATCACTTATCACGCCCAACTTTTTTAGTCTTTTTATAAGATTCTTAGTAACCTATCACCAAGTATTAAGTATTTTCTACAGGTTAAGAATATTTCTGATCTGTGCTGTGACGTTATTAACAGCATGACTTTTTTGAAATTAATTGATTATTACTAATTTATACATATTTTGATGGAGTTTTGGTTGGTGGAAGCACAAGATGATTTGAATCTGGTTGAACAGATGAATGAGCAGATGAAGATAAGGCTTGAGAAGGTTTCACAGCTTCGGGAGGCCGGATATCATCCGTATGCAGAGCGTTTTGACAGAAATTACCGTTTGGCAGAAGCCGCTGTTTTAGCTGATGGTGTAAAAGGGGTAAAAGTTGCAGGACGTATCATTTCTCTAAGGTATTTCGGGAAACTGGCATTTGGTCATCTTTATGACGTTGATGGGAAAGTGCAGTTTGCTGTTCAGAAGAATAAAATCGGGGATAAAAAGTTTGATGACTTCAAGCGTCTTATTGACCTTGGTGATTTTATCGGTATTGAGGGGGAAGTGATTACCACCAAGACAGGTGAGAAAACAATTGATATTGATAACTTTACATTCCTTACTAAAACACTGCGTCCGCTCCCGGAAAAGTGGCATGGCATTTCCGATCCTGAGATCCGTTTGAGAAAACGCTATCTTGATCTTATTTCATCAGAGGAATCCCGGATTCGTTTTATCAAGCGCACACAGATTATTCGTACGATAAGAAATTATCTTGACGATAATGGATTTACAGAAATTGACACACCGGTGTTGACCAATAAAGCAACCGGTGCGCTTGCACGTCCATTTTTGACACATCACAATGCACTTGATATCGATATTTATCTGCGAATCGCACCGGAAACCTATTTGAAACGTGCGATCGCCGGTGGATTTGACCGTGTTTACGAATTTGCCCGTTCATTTAGAAACGAGGGTATGGATGCATCACACCTGCCTGATTTTACCCTGCTTGAATATTATTGTGCATACTGGAACTATGTTGATAATATGAATTTTACTGAAGCGCTGTTCAAACATCTGCTTCAGACGGTTAATGGCGGTTTAAAGGTCACCTATGAAGGTACCGAGATTGATTTCAGCGGGGAGTGGCCACGGTATACGTTCAGAGAACTGATCATGAAAGACTGCGGTGTTGATATTGACAAGTTTGATACCCGTGAAGCACTCATGAAAGAGATTGACAGACAGGGTATACGGTTCGAGACTGATGTCGAGATTGCAAAAGCAGGTCGTGGAACACTGATCGATCTTCTTTACAAGAAAGTATCACGTCCGCAGCTTATTAAGCCGACGTTTATCACCGGGCATCCGTTGGATCTATCGCCACTCGCACGAAAAAATGATTCCAATCCGTTAACAGTCGATCGTTTCCAGCTTGTTGTCAACGGCTGGGAGGTTGTAAACGCCTATTCTGAACTTGTTGATCCGGTTGATCAGACCGAGCGTTTCAAGCAGCAGGCTGAGGCGCGTGCACATGGTGACAAGGAAACCATGGATGTTGACTACGATTTTCTGCAGTGTATGGAATTCGGAATGCCACCGATCAGCGGATGGGGAATGGGTATTGACAGAATCATAGCACTGCTCACGAATGCATCAACGCTGCGTGATGTCGTACTGTTCCCGCTAATGCGTCCGGAATAATAATGCGGCCTCACCCCCCCCAACCCCCCTCTCCGCAAGCGTAGAGGTGGGAGTAAGAATTCCTGCTCCCCCTCTACACGTGTGGAGAGGGGGTTGGGGGGTGAGGCACTTCTTCTTCACAGACAGGAAATTTTCCCGTGGCATCAATGGAATGGTTTGTAGCGCTAAGGTATCTTAGAGGTAAACGTAAAATCGGCTTTATCTCCCTGATAACCTACATCTCTGCAATCGGTGTTTGTGTCGGTAGTTTTGTACTAATTGTTGCATTATCAATTGCAAATGGATTTGAAAAAGAGGTTCGTGACCGGATTGTCGGTACATTTGCACATGCGAGCATTCTGAAATATCATGGAGTTCCTGTTGAGAACTATGATTCACTCCGTACTGAAATTCTCAAACATCCACATGTTACCGGTGCATCACCGTTTATTACTGGGAAAGGTGGTGTTGAGCATGACAGAATTCAGGAGGGTGTGGTCATAAACGGTATTGATGATTCTCTCGATAAGACTGTATCTGATCTGGCTAAGTCGATTAAATTCGGCAAATTCGAACTTGATAGTGTGGTATCACTTCGCGAACGCAAATTTCCAGGCATTCTTATTGGTACAGGGCTTGCAAATAAAATGGGTATTCGTGAGGGATCAGAGATTGTGCTTATGAGTCTTGTTGCCGTTGATGGTCAGGATGATCCGGTGGCCAAAATGGGGCGCTTCACTGTTTCCGGCGTCTTTGAAACCGGCATGTATGAGTATGATCTTAATCTTGTTTACATTTCAATAAAGTCCGCACAGACATTACTAAATTATAATGGTGTTGAGGGTATTCATATCCGCACTGATGATATGTTCAAAGCAGATAAGATTGTAATTGATCTACGCGAGTATCTTGGTGGATATCCATACCGCTCAATGGACTGGCAAGCGCAGAATAAATCGCTGTTTCAGTGGATGAAGCTTGAAAAACTGATCATTTTTATTGTTATTTCGTTAATCATGGTAGTAGCTGCGTTTAATATTATTTCATCACTTATAATGATGATTCTTGAGAAACGTCGTGAGATTGGAATACTTATGAGCATGGGAGCCCGTTCCGGAGCTGTCATGAGAGTGTTCATGTTCAACGGAATTGTCATTGGATTTATCGGGTCGACAATAGGAGTTGCGCTTGGTGTACTGCTTTGTTTCATACAGTATAAATATCATCTGATTCCTATACCCGGTGATCTGTATTTTATTAATACGTTACCAGTGATCCTGAGGCCTCTTGATGTTATTTCAGTTTATATTGCGGCAAATGTAATCTGCTGGGTTGCGACAATTTATCCTGCATGGCGTGCATCGGTACTGCTACCGGCAGAATCAATCCGGTATGAATGATGGCTGGCTGTTGGTTAATGGCTGATGGCGCTACTCTATAGATTTTTAATGAAACAGGAAATACTACATGCCTGAACAAATAGTTTGTGTAGAGCATCTGAAAAAAACATTTACGGATGACAACGGGAAATTCGATGTTCTCAAGGATGTTTCCTTTGATGTCTATCGTGGTGACATGATCGCGCTTGTCGGAATTAGCGGCGCTGGTAAAACAACGCTGCTGCAGATCCTGGGTGGTCTTGACAGTTTTAATGCCGGCAGCGTTTCGGTACTTGGTAATGATTTGCGGTCGATGTCTGCAAAGAAACTTGCAGCGTTCAGAAATCAGCACATCGGATTTGTTTTTCAGTTTCATCATCTGTTACCGGATTTTACCGCGCTTGAAAATGTTTTAATACCCGGGCTTATTGCTGGCAAAGACAGGGATGCCTGCAATAAACGCGGCAAGGAGTTACTTGACATTTTTGGATTATCAAATCGTATGGGCCATTTCCCGTCAGAGCTTAGCGGTGGGGAACGTCAGAGGATTGCGCTTGCACGGGCACTATTCAACGATCCGTCACTTGTCCTTGCTGATGAACCTACGGGGAATCTTGACAAAAAGAATGGTGAGAACCTTCTTGATTATTTCAAGAAAGCAAACACAACCTTAAACCAGACCTTTGTCATTGCAACGCATAACGCTCAATTGACAAGCGGGCTCAACCGGGTATTGTATCTGGAAGATGGGATGATGCAGGCTGGAAGTTATAAGAATCAGACTGTGAGTGAGTAGGGTGGGCAGTCTTAAGTAGCAAGTAGCAAGTAGAAAAACACATTTAATGGATGTCCTACGAGAAGAACAACCCCAAAGATTGACCTGACTACTACAACTGCTGTGGATATAGTTATGCACCCCGATCAAATATGGTGATCAGGCTTTCAACAATTAATAAAAAACCGGCAGAATTTGCAACGACTACTTAGTATTCCTGGCGCTCATATTATATTTTTATGAAAAACATATCTGGATGACATCAACTGAGGTTGTGAAATGAATAAATGTGATGACTGTGGAATTAATCCAGCAAGTGTGCATCTGACCCAGATCACCAATGATGAGACGCATACGTTTCATTTATGTGAAGAATGTGCCAGAAAAAAAGGAATAAATATATCAGTCGGTGAGTCAGTTTTCGAACAGTTATCAGAGCAGGCACCACAAGTTCCTGATAAAATTTGCACAAAGTGCGGTTTAAAATATTCTGAATTCAAGCAGAAGGGGTGGCTTGGATGTGCACAATGTTATACAGCTTTTGAAACAGAGATTGATGATTTACTGGTTCAGGTTCATGGTTCATCAGTCCATAAAGGAAAGAAATATAACGGAGCCACTGCGGTAACTGAAGTTGCAGGGCAGATTAAACGGCTTCGTCACGAACTTGCTACTGCAATCAAGAATGAGGAGTTCGAACAGGCGGCAATGTTACGTGATGCAATACATAGTCTGAAGCAGACAGCAGGGGTATAATGAATTCTGAAGCTCAGATCGTTTCCGGTGAAAAAATGAGTAAACTTCCTGCCTGGTTTGATAATCAGGGTGAGGGAACGTCGGTAATAATATCGACCAGAGCAAGGCTTGCGCGAAATATCGCTGCACATCGATTTCCGTCATCAGCGTCACCAAATGAACGCAAAAAAGTGTTTGATGAAGTGTCTGGGGTGCTGAAAAAAGAGAACAAATTCAGATGTTTTGATGTTGTAAATTTCGCAAATATCAAGCGGCTTGAACAACAGTTTCTTGTTGAGGAGCGGGTGGTCAGTCCGGATATGCTCAATATTGATGGCGAGCGTGGCGTTGCCTACGATTCATCACGCAGAATCAATATTATGATTAATGAAGAGGATCATATCCGTATGCAATGCATGGATAGCGGTTTCCAACCCGGTGAGGTGTGGGATGTTATCAGTTCAATTGATGATCTTCTCGGTCAGCGTCTTAAATTTGCTTTTGATACAAGACGGGGCTTTTTAACCTGCTGTCCAACAAACAGCGGAACCGGTTTACGTATATCTTTTTTAATGCATCTTCCGGGGCTTGTATTAACTAAAGCTGTTGATGCAGTATTGCAGGGTGCAAGTCAGATGGGAATCTCGACCCGGGGTTTTTTTGGAGAACACTCTGAGGTTCTTGGGAATCTGTTTCAGTTGTCCAATCAGGCAACGATGGGTGCTCACGAAAATGAATTCATAAAAAATACACAAAAAATTATCAAAGATATTGCAAATCATGAGCTTGCTGCGCGGGAAAAAATTCTTAAAGAAGCACGGCTCGAATTGACGGATAAAATTTACAGAGCTTATGGAATTCTTTTGCATGCCAGAACGCTCAGTGTAGCTGAGTGCATGAATCTGACATCAGCGCTTAGAGTCGGTATTGAGTGTGGTTTATTTGATGCTATCACGATTGAAGAGCTTAACCGTATCACTCTGTTTGCACTTCCTGCACATCTTCAGGTATTTTTTGGTGCGAAGATGGATGAAACAGAAATTATGATATCGAGAGCAAATCTGGTTCGGGAACAGCTTACAAAGCGAAAAAGGAAAAGAAGTACTTTACATTCATAGGATGGATATATATGCTTATATGGCATAGCTTTGCAGTTTAGCGTACTGTGGCTGTGTCAGGGTAGTGTATATTCACCAGAGGAAATGGATTAATGATGAATGGGATGTTTACTGATAGGGTAAAAAAGGTTATGCAGATCGCACGTGAGGAATCAGTGCGTCTGGGTAATGATTATGTCGGAACTGAACATCTGTTACTTGGCCTGATCAAGGAAGGTGATGGAGTTGCGGTTGCGGTAATGAGAAGTATGGGTGTTGATCTTGACGAACTGACAACCAGTATCGAAAAGACGATTACATCAACGGGTGGTATGATGACCATCGGGCAGATGCTTCCGTTTACACCACGGGCAAAGAAAGTGCTTGAAATTGCAGCCAATGAGGCTCGTTCGATGTCTCATAAATATATTGGAACCGAGCACCTGCTGCTTGCGCTTATGAAAGATACTGAATCTGCAGCGGCTAATGCACTGGCTGCATCAGGTCTTGAGTATGATCGTGTCAAGGAAGAGATCAGCCGTGTGCTCAGAGGTGGTGAAACTGTTGCTGGTGCTGCCGCTAAAGAGAAGAGCAAGACACCTTTTCTTGACCATTTTGGACGCGATCTTACACAAATGGCGCGTGAGGGTAAGCTTGATCCGGTTATCGGCCGCGAAAAAGAGATTGAACGTGTTGTTCAGATATTAAGCCGTCGTAAGAAAAATAATCCGGTACTTATTGGTGAACCGGGTATTGGAAAAACGGCAATTGTTGAAGGACTTGCGCAAAAAGTTTACGAAAAGAGTATTCCCCAGGTACTTGAAAACAAACGTGTTATCAATCTTGATATGGCGTCAATGGTTGCAGGTACAAAATACCGCGGTCAGTTCGAGGAACGTCTGAAAGCGCTTATGGTAGAGCTTCAGAAGAATGATAATATCATCATTTTCATTGATGAACTTCACACAATTGTGGGAGCCGGTGGTTCTGAGGGCAGTCTTGATGCATCCAATATTTTTAAACCTGCACTTTCACGCGGTGAAATACAATGTATTGGTGCGACAACTCTTGATGAGTATAGAAAGTATATTGAAAAAGATGGTGCACTTGCACGTCGTTTTCAGACAATCATGGTCGATCCGCCAAGTGCAGCTGAGACAATCCAGATTCTCTCCGGTCTTCGTGTCAAGTATGAAGATCACCATAAGGTCACTTATTCCGATAAAGCAATTGAAAATGCGGTGAAGTTGTCAGATCGTTACGTTTCAGACAGATTTTTACCGGATAAAGCGATTGATGTTATTGACGAAGCGGGAGCCCGCAAACGTTTGTCGAGTATGGAAATACCTACTGAAATCCGTGATATGGAAAAGGAGATCGGTGATGTTGTCCGGGAGAAGGAAAAAGCTGTTGAGCAGCAGGAATTTGAACGAGCCGCAAAACTTCGTGACAAACAGGAAAAACTGAAAGGTCTGCTGCTTGAGAAAAAGGCGCTTTGGCGTAAATCGAAAGCTGAGGAACGTTTGCTTGTTGACGAAGCAACGATTGCAGAAGTTGTTGCAACTATGACCGGTATTCCCTTGTCAAGGCTTGCTGAAGAGGAATCGAAGAAAATTCTTAATCTTGAAGAGGAATTACGTAAACGTGTTATCGGTCAGGATCCGGCGCTTGAGGCAATTGCGCGCAGTATCCGCAGATCACGGGCTGGTTTGCACAATACGAAACGGCCGATTGCATCTTTCATTTTTCTTGGACCTACCGGTGTTGGAAAAACAGAACTTGCAAAGACCCTGGCACAGTCGCTTTTTGACAGTGAAGATGCGCTTGTCAGAATAGATATGTCCGAATATATGGAAAAGTTTGCGGTATCGCGTCTTGTTGGTGCGCCTCCGGGATATGTCGGTTATGAAGAAGGCGGGCAGCTCACCGAGAAGATCAGGAAAAAGCCCTATTCGGTTATTCTCCTTGATGAGATAGAGAAAGCACATCCGGATGTTTTCAATATTCTCCTGCAGATACTTGATGATGGTTTATTGACAGATTCATATGGACGTCACGTGAATTTCCGTAATACCATTATTATTATGACATCAAATGCAGGTACCCGCGATGTGAAGAAAACGGGAACAGTCGGTTTTGGTAAGCCTACGTTCGATACTG
This sequence comes from Fibrobacterota bacterium, assembly GCA_023459055.1. Taxonomy (GTDB): domain Bacteria; phylum Fibrobacterota; class Chitinivibrionia; order Chitinivibrionales; family Chitinispirillaceae; genus JAAZBG01. The sequence continues at coordinate 81,951 of JAEWVR010000029.1, read as the reverse complement.
ATTATGAAGCTATGAAGTCAAAAGTAATGGATGAACTGAAAAGAATATTCAATCCGGAATTTATCAACCGTATTGATGAAACAATTGTGTTCTTCCCGTTGACAAAGAAGGAGATTTCACAGATTGTAGATATTCAGCTTAATGATCTTCAGAGCCGTCTTGTTGACAGAAATATCAAGCTGCTTATCACCAAAGAGGTTAAGGATTATGTCGTTGATCAGGGATTTGATCCAATGCTCGGTGCCCGTCCGCTCCGTCGTGCTGTTCAGCGGTACATCGAAGATCCTCTTGCAGAAGAATTTTTGCTTGACAAATTCCACGATGGTGATACGATAAATATTACATTTGAAAGTAATAAGGTGGTTTTCAGCAAGGTTGAAGAGGTAAAGGCTGAGACAAAAACTGAGACAAAAACCGAAGAATCAAAAAAAGAAAAAGCTGATGACTGATAACTAAAATGTAGTTATCTATTTCATAACACTACTAAAGCTCTGATCGTTGGAAAATGGTCAGGGCTTTTTCATTTTTATTTGCATCTGATGTTAGAGGTGTAAACACTTTGTACTATCAACAGCTTTCAAATGGTCCAAAATCCGGTCTTTGAACAGGTTCCTGCATAAGAAATGACCGTTGTGGTTCGAAGTGGTCTTCCGCTGTGCTCAATGATGTGAACTGCTCTGTAAACAGATCACCACGGATGAAGAATGCATTGATACCTGCAAGATTACAGGCGACCAGCCTGTACCCCTTTTGTGAAGCAAGAAGTTCAAGTGATTTCAGGCTTGCGCCGTAATAACTTGAACCGTTCCACTGATGTGCAGGATTATAGCGCATTACCCATTTAAGATCGGGCCCGTATCGCGCATTATATTCGCAGATCACGACTCGTGGATTAAACGAGACGATATTCTTCCAGATCCAGTAGTCGTTTCCGTCAATATCAACAGAAAGCAGATCTGGTTCCTGCGGTACATCTGCCTGTTTAAAAAGATCTTCAATATTTTCAGTCGTGATAAACGCCTGCAGGAATGTTAGTTGACGTCGGTTAATAATTTGTTTGTATTTATTCTGGATTATTTCCGCATTTTTCGGATCTGCATCAATCCATAATCCATACCAGTTACGAAGAATCAGTGCAGCAGAATTATTCTGTATACCATTTCCGGCACCGAATTCGACAAAATACCTATTTGTCAAACCGATACGATTGAAAATTTCATTAATAATCCCGTCTTCTCCACATTGAGAAAATATTTCATACTCGAATCGATTAAGACAACGAGGGTCTGCATATCGGGAAGAAGCCAGTAATTGATTTCTGAGAAGAGCACTCTGTATCTGAAGCTGATTTTGTAAATGAAAACTATTGATACGCTGCAAATGAATCATTACTTCAGATTCGTTCATGGAACCTCCGGAATTCAAGCAAACCTCATTTTAAAATACACATTGATTTTACAATTCAAGATTGGTAATTGCAACGACTGAAATACAGCTGTCTTGATCAGCATGAGGCAATCATGACAGCTGTCAATAATGAAGTAATCCTGCAGTATCAATTTGAAGGCTTCGTTGCCTCATAAATGTAATCAACCGCACTCTGTACCGTTGTCAGAGACTCTATGTCAGCTTCTGGAATAGTAATACTGAAACGTGCTTCCCAGTCGGCTGCAAGGTCCGCCATATCAGCTGATGCCGCTCCCAGGTCATCTGCGAACAATGCTTTCAGGGTGACAGACTTCTTATTAACGCCAAGCATGCGTACAATTGAAACACTTAAAGTATCATAGATAGCTTTCTTTTTAGCAGTAATCTGACTTGATGCACTTGCGACTGGAACTTTTTTTGTAATTCCTTCAGTTGTTTTATCACAAAATGCACCACATGCTGTTACCGCAATAACCGTAACCATTATCATCCATTTTTTTCTCATGGTATCTCCCTGATTTTAGTGAGAATAAAAACAAAGTTATACCGTATATAATAATGCTCAAAGGGTAGTGATGCAAAAAAAGTTACAATTGATCAATAAATAAATTATCAGATAACAATCTTTTTTAAAGAACTGATATCCTTCAAATTGATATTTCAAGGTAGATTTATTCTCATGATCCTGATTATGATGGTAATAGTCATACGTCGGTGTCGTCATGAATCATGCTCCTGCTTTCCAAACAAAACGGCTTTAAGTAAATTTACTATGAGCGGTTTTTAATTTGTTCAACGTCTATATCACAGAAAAGTAAAAATATGAGTGCTACTGATAAGGAAATCAGAGATCTTTATAACCGGTATGCATCAATGGTGCACTCCCGCTGTATGAGATTCCTGAAGTCGGATGATGAGGCCTGGGATGCGACTCAGGAGGTGTTTATCAAACTGATGGCTTCAATGGATACGATACAGAAAAAGGAGTCAATCTATTCGTGGCTTTTAAGTACAAGTACTAATTATTGTTTATCACAACTACGTAAAAAACAGGGAGTTGAATTCAATGAAGAGTACCATACATCAGAGAGTAAAGGTTTGCCGCAGGAGAAGTGGATGATCGTTAAAGAAGTTTTAAAGCATTTTCTTGCACCCTGGGATGAAAAAGTGAGACAGGTGGTGATCTACACCTATTTCGACGGGTACAAACAGGATGAGATCGCCGAACTGACCGGCATGGGTGAATCGACAATTCGTCGGCATTTAACAACATTTAAGAGGAAATCGGCTGCATCAGGATTGAGACTGGAGGACATCCTATGATTCATACATCACCAGACAAACTGATTATTGAGCGTTATGCTGCAGGTGAGCTTGGAGAAAACAAGTCACGTGAACTGACAGCACATCTGGCTGAATGCTCTATCTGTAGTGAGTATCATAAGTCTATTGCCAGGGAACGTGAGATTTTTTTACGGGTGTATCCATACGAGGAGCTTCTCAAGCGGAGAGCTTCGGTTAATACACAGAACAACGTTCTTACAGGATTAAAAAAGATACTGGATATGCTTAACAAACCGGTCCTGTTTCCTGTCTATGCATCATTTCTTTTATTTGTAATTATTACACCGATGATGTTCTCATTAAATAAGGACACAACACAGTTTAAGGGTGCGCATGCACTCTCGTTTGCTTATCAGCGTGGTGGAAATACTATTCAGGGGACATCCGCGTACAGGCTTCAAAGCGGTGACAAGGTTCAGGTATTTTTTACATCAGGCGGGTACCGTAATGCAAGTCTGCTGAGTGTTGATAAAAACGGAACTGTTTCATTTTATCATCCGGATGGTTCATCACAGTATTGTTCTGTCAACGTAACCGGTGGTACTCAGGAAGCATTTCCGGGCAGTATCCTTTTTAATGATATACAGGGTGATGAGCTGGTGGTGCTTGTTTTGTCTGAAATTCCGGTAACTGTTGATCAGGCAAAGGCGTGGGTAGCAGATGCGTTCAGTAAAAATTCACAGCTTTCATCACTTGGCAGGAGCCTTGGTGGCAGGATGCCGAACGTAAAATCAAGTGTCAGTACATTACTTCTTCTGAAGGACTGAATCTGATATGAATTGCAGGGTGATTCTATTTCTTGCATTTTGTTGTGTGTCTGTATTTTCTCAGACTCAACATTCGCGTTATGCAATAATTGTGGGTCAGAATGATGGCGGTTCGTCTGTCGGTACGTTACAGTATGCAGTGCGTGACGCCAAAAGGGTTGCTGACGTACTTAAAAGTATTGGAGATTTTCCAAAAGAAAATGTTATTCTGCTGACTGATCCCGATAGTCTTGATATTCTAAACAGTATTGAAAAAACCGGTTTACTGATACGGAATAAACAGGAGCAGGAAAAAGCACTGTTCATGTTTTATTACAGCGGCCATGCTGATATGAATAGTTTACTTTTAGGGAAAACACGTTTTTCACTTGAAAAAATTCAGAAAATGATATCGGTGTTTCCCGCAGCATTTAGAATTGCTGTTTTTGATGCATGTCAGAGCGGGGTGGTTACTGCGTTTAAGGGGGGAACCCGCGCTGAGCCGTTTTATCTTCAGAACAATGCTGCACTTGTAAAGGGACAGGCGATTATTGCTTCAGCATCAGCAACCGAACGTGCCCAGGAGTCATCAACGCTTAAAGGGTCGGTATTTACCTTTCACTGGATCAATGGACTCAATGGTAGTGCCGATATTTCTGCAGATAATCAGATCACCCTGAATGAAGCATATCAGTATGCGTATCGTAAGACAATAGAGACAAGTGCACTTGCAACAGGGGAGATTCAGCATCCGGTATACCGTTTTAATATTGCAGGGCAGGGTGATATTGTTCTTACCAATCTTAACAAAAGTGAATCTGGGATATTTCTCGGTAACGATTGTGAGGGTAAGTTTCTGGTGTTGAGCGAGGACTTTCTTGAAGTCTATGCCGACTTTTACAAGGAAAAGTCCAGGGATATTTTCATTTCTCTGAATCATGGCAAATATACAATTGTCAATGCACGCGGGAGTGATGTCAGTACACTTGCGCTGACGCTTAAACGTAAAATAATCACAAATGTAAAACAGAACATGTTTGTTGCGAATACATTAACCGAAAGCCGGATAAAAGGGCGCACAGATTCATCGGTGAATTACACAAAAACGATGCCCCGCGGTTTTCGTGATTTGTCAATAGGTGGCGGATCGGGATTTGTTTTATATCCGGACTTTGATACTGATAACTGGGATAGGGATGTGTTTCTGCAGATAACATCAGGTTATTCGCTACTAAGCAATGTTTCGTTATTTCTTGATGCTCAGGCACTTTTATTTTGTAAATCAGGGCAGATACAGGCTGGTCTTGATTATGTAAAAAATAATGGTGTATCGGATCTGTTTCTCGGTGCGGGTGGGGGAATGGAATACGCGTTTCATCAATTCAGTGATTTCAATGATGCCCTGAGCGGTACAGCAACGGTTCATGCCGGATTTACAACAAGTATTGGTAAACATGCGAACTTACAGGTTAGAATCCCGTTTACAGCAGTGTTTAAAGAAACGCATGATTATCGTCTGGGTGTGGATTTTTCGATATTTTTCAGAAAATGAGATTCTGCAGATTCTCATACTATTCCAATTGTTAGGACGCCCTGCAGACGTTCTTTCGACATATATTCGCAATGTCCAACCTGACAACCGGCCATGTGTCGTTCTCTTTATCATATTAAGTAAAACGCAGGAAAATAGTAGGTCTTCCCGATGCCGGATACTAAATTCATGGTCAGGGATGCAAGGTTGTGTCCCGGATTTTCCTAAAGGAATTATAATGGTATCGACGCGCAAGGCTGTTCTGGAACTGATTGTGGGTGCAATGTTGTGTGTTGCCGGGGTTTTGATGATCCTGTTTATTGAGTATTTTATTCCACGATATCTTGGTGGTGCCATTGTCAGTGCGTTTGGTGCTATTTCTATAGCTTCCGGTATAATAAATCTTAGTAAAAAATGAAACGATTATACTATCTTGACTATATCAGAATTGTTCTGATTACATTTGTCATTTTACATCATCTCGCGATAAGTTATGCAGCGCAGGGAACATGGTACTTTACTCAAGGACATGCCCCCGGAGTTACATCACTTGTATTCAGCGGTTTTCTTGCATTTAATCAGAGCTTTTTCATGGGATTTCTGTTTCTGATCTCTGCGTATTTTACACCGGCATCATATGATAAAAAAGGTTTTTTCCTGTTTATTAAAGATAGACTTTACAGGTTGGGCATTCCACTGCTTATCTATGTAATTGTTATCCAGCCAGTACTGCATCATATTGTCAGGGGTGGTTTTACGTATATGCAACTTGGTTATTTCAAACAGTTTATTATTAATTATGATGTTCTTGGGCTTGGGCCAATGTGGTTTATTGCATTGCTTTTAATACTGGATCTGCTCTATGCAGTTATCCGGATCTGTAAAATAACTATTGTAAAGATTGCGATTCCCGGTGATCTGAGTATCCTGATTTTTGCACTTGTAATTGCTGTCGCCAATTTTGTTATAAGGATATGGATTCCAATGAGTGAAGTACTGAGGCCACTCGATCTTCACTTTCCGTTTCTCACACAATATGTCGGCTATTTTATCGCCGGATTATTTGCATACAGAGGAGGGTGGTTTTTACGAAGAGGTATGCGATTGTGGAAAATGCTTGCATTTGTTCTGGCTACGATGATTCCTGCCGGATTGCTTCTTACTGACAACCATGACATTTACTTTGGGGGGTTCACCTGGTATTCGCTTTTATTTTCTGTGTGGGAGCAAGTGTTTGGAATTTCTATAATTCTATTCATGCTTACTTTTTTCAGAGATCATGTAAATAAAGAATATCGTCTGTTCAATACGCTTTCGTCAAGTTCTTATGCAACGTATGTTTTTCACCCGATCTCTTTGATTCCAGCCACACTGATACTTGCTGTTCCTGGAATCCCGATTCTGCTTAAATTTCTACTTGCAGCTCCTATTGCAGTATCGCTCTCATTTGCGCTGGGCTTGGTGGTAAGAAAAATTCCCGGTTTTAAGAAAGTATTTGGTTAATTCTATGTGGAAATCAAATATTAACAATCCATTGGCAATTGGACGTACTTGCGTTTCATCATAATGTAAAGTTCACCTGATGCTAAAATCACTATCCGGTCTGGATTGTTAATAGCAGCCGAAAGCTCTTAAGGATTACCGTTGAATTCTCTCATATGCGGGGCATCAACACTTTCCCGATGCCATAGAATCAGTTTAGCCTGCTATACAGGTTTCCTTGCTAAGACCATGTTTTAATCCTGGGGAGTTTAGCTTAATGTATACACTTAGTATTAATCTGTACTGCAGAACTATCAACAACAATAAAATATTACCCTTAAATAATTCCCATCACCCCTTAACAATATTGTGTTATAAACAAAACTATCCATTAAAAAACAACAATCTGTATACATTATATTGAGTTTTTGTCCTTTATTTCACAATAAATCAAAAATTTAGCAAAAAAAACTTGCATTTTTGCGGGGCGCTTTGTTATCTTAAAGAGCGCAGGTGTGTATGGGGGGTATTGCGCCTTACAAGCACACGGGCAAACATTGTAAAAGAAGGTATCAGGTCCTTTTGCCGTTAATGCGGAAAAGGGAAGTGAGGCCAAGGAACTGTTAAGGCAATATTAACAATTCTCTGGTCTTTTTTTTTTGCAACAAATTATCTAACATACTTAATGAAAGGTTTTTCAAATGGGTTCAACAACTACACATGCAAAATTGCAGCAATGGGTTAAGGAAATGGCTGATCTCTGTCAGCCCGATTCAATATACTGGTGTGATGGGTCTAAGGCAGAATACGATATGTATGTTAAAGAGCTTATCGATTCAGGTCTCGCAACAAAGCTTAACGAAAAGACTCGCCCTGGATGTATCCTTTTCAGATCTGATGCATCAGATGTTGCACGTGTTGAAAACCGTACCTATATTGCATCAAAGTCTCAGGAAGATGCTGGTCCTACAAACAACTGGATGGACCCATCAAAACTTAAAGAAGAGATGAAAGCCCTTTATAAAGGTTGCATGAAAGGTCGTACGATGTACGTTATTCCTTTCAGTATGGGTCCGATCGGTTCAAACATTGCAAAAATCGGTGTTGAACTTACAGACTCAGCATACGTTGTTATCAATATGCACGTTATGACACGCGTTGGTCAGAAGGTTCTTGATGTTCTCGGTGCAAATGGCGAATTCGTTCCATGTCTTCACTCTGTTGGAAAACCTCTCGCAGCTGGTGAAAAAGACAATGGTAAATGGCCATGTGCGCCAATCGAGAAAAAGTATATCTCTCACTTTCCTGAAGAACGTACAATTTGGTCATACGGTTCAGGTTACGGTGGGAACGCACTCCTTGGTAAGAAGTGTCTTGCACTCCGTATTGCATCAGTTATCGCCCGTGATGAAGGCTGGCTTGCAGAACATATGCTCATTCTTGGAATCACCAATCCAAAAGGCGAGAAAAAGTATGTTGCAGCTGCATTCCCAAGCGCATGTGGTAAGACAAACCTCGCAATGCTTATTCCTACAATCCCAGGCTGGAAAGTAGAAACAATCGGTGATGATATTGCATGGATGAAATTCGGTGCAGATGGTCGTCTCTATGCTATCAACCCTGAAGCAGGTTTCTTCGGTGTTGCTCCTGGTACATCAATGGATTCAAACCCGAATGCAATGCATTCAATCGAAAAGAATACCATTTTCACAAACGTTGCACTCACTGCAGACAAAGACGTATGGTGGGAAGGTATCGGATACAAAGCTCCGGGTAAAGTAATTGACTGGAACGGAAATGAATGGGAAGAGGGCAAGACAGATAAACCTGCAGCACATGCAAATGCACGTTTTACAGCACCTGCAAATCAGTGTCCAGCTATTGCACCAGAGTGGGAAAATCCTGCTGGTGTTCCAATCAGTGCGATTCTCTTTGGTGGTCGCCGTCCAAGCACAGTTCCTCTTGTGCATCAGGCAATGAGCTGGAATCATGGAGTGTTCATGGGTTCAATCGTTGGTTCTGAAGTTACTGCTGCTGCTCTTGACCTTAAGGCTGGAACAGTTCGTCGTGATCCGTTCGCAATGCTTCCATTCTGTGGTTACCACATGGGTGACTACTTCGCACACTGGCTCAAGATTGGCAAAAAGTCAACTGCTGACAAGCTTCCAAAGATCTTCTTTGTCAACTGGTTCCGTAAGACAAAAGAGGGAAAGTGGTTGTGGCCCGGATACGGAGAAAACAGCCGTGTTCTGAAGTGGGTTTTCGAACGTGCAAGTGGCGAAGGAAAAGCACAGGAATCTGCTATCGGTTACCTTCCAACAGAAGATGCTATCGATACAGCAGGTCTCAAGGTATCTGCGGAAGACATGAAAGAACTTCTTCGTGTCAATAAAGACGAGTGGTTTACAGAAATTGAAACAATTAAAGAACATTATGCAAAGTTTGGTAATAGACTGCCAAAAGAACTCAATGATGAGTTGGCAGCACTTGTTGCCCGTTTGAATAAGTAAATCAGTAAATGTAAAGAGACGCAAAACAAAAAAAATTGCGTCTCTTTTACTATCTATAGAAATCCCTACTGGAGGTACAATGCCCTGGTTTATTAAAACCAAAGCTGAACGTGAAGCACAGAAAAAGCTGTCCGAAGAGATCTGGACCAAGTGTCAGTCCTGCAGCGCTCACGTTTTCAAACAGGATTTTACAAACAATAACAACGTCTGCCCGAAGTGCAACTGGCATGGAAAGCTGACAGCTTACGAGCGTATCGGAATCACACTTGACAGTGGTTCTTTCAAGGAACTCAATGAGACTATTCGTCCGTCAGATCCCCTTAATTTTGTTGATGGAAAAGGATCTTATACAGAATCGGTAGAACGCGTAACCAAAAAAACCGGGCTTAATGAATCAGTGGTTACCGGCCTTGGAAAGATTAACGAAAAAGATGTCGTTATTGCGGTTATGGATTTCAGATTTCTTGGTGGAAGTCTTGGAAGCGGCACCGGAGAGAAAATTCTTCAGGCTGCCAACTATGCTTACGATCACAAGCTTCCGTATATAATTTTTTCTGCATCAGGTGGTGCCCGCATGCATGAGGGTATTCTGTCGCTTATGCAGATGGCTAAGACATGTGCCGGAATCGCTCGTCTTGACGAAAAGCAACTTCCGTTTATCTCTGTACTAACAGATCCGACAACCGGTGGTGTGAGTGCATCATACGCAATGGTTGGGGATATAAATATTGCTGAACCGGGCGCTCTTGTCGGTTTTGCAGGTCGTCGAGTAATTGAAAATACAATTAAACAGAAACTGCCGGATTCATTCCAGACATCAGAGTTTGTGCTGGAGCATGGATTTCTGGATATGGTTGTCCATCGCAGGGATTTGAAAAACACCCTCGCGGGGATCCTTTCATACTATAACAGATAGGGATGTGACATGAGTGAATTCGACTTTGAAAAACCGGTTGCTGAAATGGAAAAGGCGATCGAAAAACTTAAAAATATAAATGGTGAAAACAAAACAGATTTTAATACTCAGCTTGCGGATCTGGAAGCAAAACTTTTCGAACGCAAGAAGGAGATTTATGACAACCTGACACCCTGGCAGACAGTTCAGGTGGCCCGTCACGCAAAGCGTCCGGTGTTGTTCGATTATATCAAGTATATCTTTACTGACTTTATTGAACTTCATGGTGACAGACATTTTGGTGATGATCATGCCATGGTTGGTGGATTCGCAACACTTGGCAAAGAGAAAGTAATGCTTATCGGCCACAGCAAGGGCAAAAATCTTGAAGAGAATATCAAACGTAATTTCGGTCAGGCTAAACCGGAAGGATACCGTAAGGCGCTTCGTCTGATGAGGCTTGCGGAGAAATATAATATACCGATTGTTACCTTCTGTGATACACAGGGTGCATTCCCGGGTCTTGACGCAGAGGAACGAGGCCAGCATGAGGCGATCGCACGTAATCTTACCGAAATGGCAAAAATTAAAGTACCGATCATTACGGTTGTTACCGGTGAAGGCGGTAGCGGCGGTGCACTTGGCATTGCAGTTGGTGATTCAGTCTGCATGCTTTCGTATGCGGTATATTCTGTAATCTCTCCTGAGGGTTGCGCTGGTATTCTCTGGCGTGATGCATCATTTTCGCCTCAGGCTGCAGAAGCGCTCAAGATCACTGCAAAATCACTTCTGGAACTTGGTGTAATTGATGAAATCATTCAGGAGCCGGTTGGTGGTGCTCATACAGATCCTCAGAAGACCGCTGAAGAGATCAGGACCGTTGTTCTTAAACATATCAAGAAACATAGCGGCCAGTCAACCTCAAAACTTCTATCAAAGCGTTTTGACAAATTCGCAGCGATGGGTAAATTTACAAAATAACCATAAGGAAATTCTCAATGACAACAAAAACAAAAACTGAAGAGAAGATCCCGCTGAGGATTACCGATACTACCTTACGTGATGCGCATCAGTCGCTCTGGGCTACCCGTATGCGTACTGAAGATATGATGCGTATTATTGATGTAATTGACAATGCAGGATATTATACACTCGAATGCTGGGGTGGAGCAACGTTCGATGTCTGTCTGCGTTTCCTTCGCGAAAATCCATGGGAACGTCTCAGGATGATCAAGTCAAAAGCAAAGAATACACCGCTTCAGATGCTGCTTCGTGGACAGAATCTTGTCGGATATAAAAACTATGCCGATGATGTTGTTGACAGATTTGTAGCGCTTGCATGTCAGAATGGTATTGACATTTTCAGAGTATTTGATGCGCTTAACGATACACGTAACCTTGAAGCTGCGATCAAGGCCGTAAAAAAACATGGCGGACATGCCCAGGGTACACTTTGCTATACCATTTCACCGGCACATACAATCGAGAATTTTGTTAGTCATGCTAAAGATCAGGTTGCCCTTGGTGTTGACTCAATCGTAATCAAGGATATGGCCGGTATTCTTTCTCCGGTTCATGCAGAGAAACTTGTTAGCGCACTTGTAAAGGAAGTCGGTGTACCGATCCAGCTTCACTCACATGCGTCAAGCGGCATGGCAATGACTACGTATACAGCAGCGGCCTATGCAGGAGCAGGCGCGCTTGATTGTGCGATTTCGTCAATGGCTGGTACATCATCACAGCCACCGGTGGAAACAATGGTCGCGATTTTTGCAGAATCAAAATTTGATACAGGGCTTGATCTTGACGCTCTCGGGAAAATTGCAAAGTACTTTGATGAGCTCGCACCGAAACGTCGTCAGAATAATTCATATCAGCCATATATCGATCCCGGAATTCTTGTACATCAGATCCCCGGCGGGATGATTTCCAACTTCAGATCACAGCTTGATCAGCAGAAGGCTCTTGACAAACTGCCTCTTGTGCTTGATGAAGTATCACGCGTTCGCGAAGATCTCGGATTTCCCCCGCTTGTCACACCGACAAGCCAGATCGTTGGGACACAGGCTGTGATGAATATTATTGCGGGCGAACGTTATAAGATGGTTCCAAACGAAGTTAAAGATTATTGTCGCGGAATGTACGGTCGTTCACCGGCTCCTATCAAACCTGATTTTATCAGGAAGATCCTTGGTGATGAGAAACCGATCGATTATCGTCCGGCTGATAAGATTGCACCAATGCTTCCAAAAGCAACTGATGGTGTTGATCCTAAGTTCATTGAACACGAAGAGGACATCGTTTCATATGTAATGCTTCCTGAACCTGCGCTTGAGTATTTTAAGTACCGTGCGACTCCGGTTGAGCAGCGTCCGGAAACACCAGCCGATCTTGAACTCAAGAAGCAGGAAAAGAAGGATGTTGCACCAGCTCCGGTACCGGCTGCTCCAGCAGTTGATCAGGATGCAACTCCAGCACAGACACCTGTTGCAGTTCCCGGTAATTTCCAGAGTGTAGCTGATGAGCTTCTTGGCAAGATCGAGGGGCTTACACTTGATGAACTGATCTTCAGGAAGGGTGATTTTACCATCGCTGTGCGTCCATCAGGTATCACAAGTGTAGCAGCATCACCACGTACAGTGCATGTTTCAACTCCTTCGACACAAACAGCAGCAGTGACAGCTCCAGCAAAGGCAGCAGTACCAGCTGCAGCTCCGGCAGCACCTGTTGCAGAAGTAAAGCATGGAAAGACAATCAACGCACCGATCGGTGGAAAATTCTACACATCAGCAGGACCTGGAAAAACAAAGTTCTGTAAAGAAGGTGATGTAATTGATGCTGGCGGGAAAGTGTGTATCGTTGAAGCAATGAAGCTCTTCAATGAGATTGCAACTCCGACAAGATGCAAAATCGTAAAGTTCCTTGTTCCTGATGGTACAACAGTCGAGAAGGATCAGCCGCTTGTTTCTATTGAAGAAATATAAGTACTGAGATTTTAATTATGATAATAAAGCTCCGGACGTAGTTGTTCGGGGCTTTTTTTGTTTCCCCCAGAAATAAAACACGTTCCCGAGCGAAAACATTGGTATTACGAGATACGGTAGTTAGATGGTATCGTTACTGTTTGTTTTGTGGCACCAGTCACTTTCTACTATATCTTATTGTGAATAATGATGGTGAAAATTATTTTAAACACTTATTTAAATGTGGAGTAGTACATTTACAGTCGGTCTTAACCTTTAGAACAGGTTTAATTGTTGGATTACATCACTGCATTTCTTAGTTGCTGCAATATGAGAATCCTTCATTGTGGGTGATTGTTCACTCAACCGATATTTTTACAACAATGTAACGCATTAATTTATTGGTTCTTAAAAGGACTATTCAGGAGCTTCTATGAAATTTCGCCTCCGTGCGCTCTGGTTACTTCTTACATGTTTAATCTTCTCAGTTCAGGCAAAGGTGCTCGATACACTGGTAATCGAAGGACTAAGTATCAACTCTCCGGGTGTTGTCCGCAACGCACTTGATATTCGTGAAAAACGTCAGTTTACCACTTCAGATATTCAGGAATCAATCCGCAAACTCTATTCCTTAGGGCTTTTTAAGGGAATAGACTTTTTTATCATTAACGAGACCGATTCCAGTGCATCCCTGAAATTGTCACTGATCGAAAACTCTATCTGTGAAAACTATGAGTTCCATGGTAATAAGAAGCTTAAAGCGAAAGAGCTTGAAGAGAAAATTACGTTGAAGCGCGGGCAGATACTTACTGATGCGGTTTTATTTAAAAATGAAAAGATTCTCCGCGATTTTTATGCAGAAAAAGGGTATAACCTTGCGGAAATTGCCACCGAGCAGATTTCAACAAAAGTTCCCGGTAATGTAATTGTCAAGTTTACAATCAAAGAAAATGCTCAGGTTAGAATTACCAATATTACGTTTGATGGTAATACGCATATTGAAACAAGAAAACTGACAAGAAAATTCAAGACGAAAAGTCATAAGTGGTATCGCTCAGGTGATTTCAAACAGGAACTTTACAAAGCGCATCTTGACACATTGATGATGTTCTATAACGAGAAGGGCTTCCTTGATGCATCCGTTGTTAGCGACAGTGTCTGGTATGGGGAAAATAAAAGAGATCTGAATATTTATGTAAAGGTTAATGAAGGCCGTAAATATATCACCGGTAACTTCTTCTTTTCAGGAAATAAAATAATTGAAACTGATATTTTAAAAGGACAGATTGCGCTTAAAGATGGTAGACCATTTCAAAAGTCAAAGTATGATCTTACGAAGTATATGGTGGAGAATGCTTATCGTGATGAGGGGTATCTCTGGGTACAGGTTGATGATCAGAAGAGTTTCAGGGGTGATACCATTGATGTTACCTTTTCGATTGTTGAGGGGCGTGCGGCAGTGGTACGCAAAATTGATATAAAAGGAAATTCAAAGACACTTGAAAAAGTGGTACGTCGCGAATTAAGCTGTATGCCGGGGAAGAAATACAGGCAATCCCTTATGATACGAAGTCGTCAGGAACTTATGGGACTTAATTTTTTCTCCGATATCAAGCCGGATCTGATTCCTGTCGAGGATGGTACAATCGACCTCATCTTTGATGTTACAGAAAAGGATAATATCGGACAGCTTCAGATTGGTGCGGCACTTGCCGGGAACAGCGGCTTTGTTGGTACCTTTTCCACCGCAATACCAAATTTCAGAGGTACCGGTGAGGAGCTTAAAGTTAGTTTGGAGTATGGTGCAAATCGTCAGAATGCAGTGCTGAGTTTTACTGAGCCCTGGGCATTTGACAAACCATTATCACTTGGTGGAAGTATCTTCTATACGAACACAGAAGCTGATCTGGAAGATAGTAAAATTTATGGTGTGACATTAAATGCCATACGCACACGACTTAAGTGGCCGGATGACCATTTCAGGTTGCGCTTATCATATACAATAAGCAATGAAGTATCTGACCGGAAGGATGCTACTTATGATGGCTTAGAGGTAATTGAGGATGGCTGGACAAGCAAAATCGGTCTTGGTATTGAACGTCGCGATCTCAACCTTGCACTGTTTCCAACATATGGTTCCCGTTTCTCGATAGATCCGGAATTTTGCGGGTTTGGCGGAGATTTCAACTATTTCAAGGGAGTGGTTTCCTATGATCATTATTTCAGCCTTCCCTATAAATTTGTTCTCAGTTCACGTTCAAAATTCGGTCTGATTCAAAAACTCTTTAAGGATGATGTTTACATTTCGGCATCGGATCTATTTAGTGTCGGTGGTGTTTATGTTGATGCAGATCTTAGAGGGTATCCTGATAATGATCCGTTTGGTGGATATTCAGATAATCAGGCAAGTGGTTTGAATATGTATGCAACCACTCTTGAACTCAGGTATCCTGTTCTTGATCAGCAGTTGTATCTGCTTGGATTTCTGGATTATGGTAATACAGTGGATAGGCTTTCTGATATCAGCCTGACAAATGTGTATAAAGGTGTTGGTGCAGGAGTACGGCTTAGTTTACCAATGATCGGTATGCTCGGGTTTGATTTCGGCTGGGGGCTTGACTATCCAGATAAGAAGAATTCATTTGCAAAAAATAAAACAGAATTTAATTTCCATTTTATAATGAATCGTGGTTTTTAATGGGCTTTCTATTGAAGGCCAGAATAAACGAAATTTTTTAATATTGGTGTAAATGTAATACAAGATTTTTTATACAGGAGGATTTTCAATGCGTAAAATTATTGCAACGGGTATGCTTGCTATCTGTGCAACGGTATCGTTCACATGGGCTGAGTTAAAAATCGGCTTTATCAATTCGGAGGCTATTTTTCAGGAATATGAGGGAACCAAGCAGGCACAGGAAAAATTCAATAAAGAAGTTGCTAAATGGGAGCAGGATGCATCCAAAAAGCAAAAAGAAATTAAAGACATGAAAGAACAGATTGATAAACAGAGTCTGCTTCTCAGTGCTGAAAGAAAAAAGGCTCTTGAAGATTCTCTTGAAGTGAAGATGGCCCAGTATCAGAAATTCCTTCAGGAAAAATTTGGCCAGAAAGGTGAGGCTCTTTCAAAGAATGAGGAGCTCACAAAACCGATTATTGAAAAGATCAACAAAATTATTGATAAAATCGCAAAAGAAGAGAACTACGATTTTATTTATGATGCACGTGCGGGTGGTATTGTATTTGCAAAACCGGCTTACGATTTAAGCAAAAGGGTACTCGATCTCTTAAGTAAGGAAAAATAGTGATCACACTTGCTGATATTGCAACAATTATCGGTTCAGCTGTTCCTGATGGTTCAGCTGAACTTGTTGTTTCGGGAATAAAATCACCGAACCATGCATCAAACACCGACGTAACATTTCTTTCAAGTAAAGAATATCTCGAACAGGTAATGCGAAGCGTTTGTGTTGCGGTGATTGTCAAGACCGGAGAGCGCATTAATGGAAAAATCTGTCTTGAGGTTGCCGATCCATACGTAGCATATGCAAAGGTAGCCAATTTTTTCGAAGACAGGTCACCATTATTCAATGATGGTATTTCGAAAGATGCGATAGTTGACAAATCAGCAGAAATTGATTCGTCTGTTTCTATTGGTCCTGGAACGATTATAGGGGCATCGGTAACTATTGGCAAAGGATGTCGGATTGGGGCCCGCTGTGTAATTGAACGGGATTCAAAAATCGGTTCTGACTGCAGAATTGACAGCGGTGCGATAATTCGGTGGGGAACTGTTATCGGAAATCGTAATGTGATACAGTCCTCTGCAGTAATCGGTAGTGATGGTTTCGGTAATGCACGTGAAAAAGATGGCTCCTGGATCCGCATTCCAGCATTTGGAAATGTAGTTATCGGTGACGATACTGAAATTGGTGCCGGGACAACCATTGACAGGGGAAACTTCGAGCCGACGGTTATCGGTAATGGGGTAAAACTTGACAACCTTATACATGTTGCCCATAATGTCACTATTGATGAAAACACGGCTATCGCGGCACAGACTGGAATCAGTGGCTCAACCAAAATTGGAAAACGTGTAATTATCGGTGGTCAGGCCGGTTTTGTGGGGCATATAGAAATCGGTGATGATACCTTTGTTGGTGCAAAAGCCGGTATCTCGAAAGGTACTCCACCAAAATCTAAAATTACAGGATATCCCGCACGCGATCTTATGACCATGCGTCGCATTGAGGCATCACAGATGGAACTGCCGGCATTGTTAAAAGATATTAAGAAAATTAAGAAACAGTTGAATATTGACAATTAGGACTATACACTTGATGTCCCTCTTTTCTACTGTCTACAGACTACGGACTACTGTCTACTTTCATAAGTAAGAAAGGAATTCTCGCACTCATGGCCTTTCAGCATACGATTGGTAAAAAAGCTTCACTTAAAGGTGTTGGACTCCACACAGGTGTTCTTACCACGGTTACGATTAATCCTGCACCAGAAAATTCTGGTATTCGTTTTGTCAGGACTGACCTGCCAAACAAACCGGAAATCAAAGCCGATATTGATAACGTAGTGGATTTGTCGAGAGGAACCTGCATTGGTAAAGATGATGCGCGTGTTTACACTGTAGAACATATCATGTCTGCTTTTGCGGGGCTTAAAATTGATAACTGCCTTGTTGAGGTTGAAGCTCAGGAAATTCCATTGATGGATGGTAGTGCCATGCCGTATGTCGAATTGATTCAGAGTGCAGGAATTGTAGAGCAGAGTGCCGAAAGAGAGTATCTGACAATAGAGCAGCCTATCATGTATGTCAAGGGTGATGTCGCACTGGGAGTTTTTCCTCTTGACTACTTCAGATTGACACTGGAAGTAGATTATAACTATCCTGCACTTGGCGCGCAGTACACAACCATGTTCTCACTGGATGATTATATCAAGGACTTTGCTCCGTCACGTACATTCTGTTTCCTCTCCGAAATTGAAAAGCTTCGTGAACAGGGACTCATTAAGGGTGGATCGCTTGACAGTGCACTTGTTGTTCAGGATGTTGAATTGACTAATGAACATGTTGACTACATCCGCCGTCTGTTTAACTGGCAGGGACCTGTCGAGGGTGGAAAAAATGGTTTCCTGAATAATACGGAATTACGTTTTTATAATGAACCGTGTCGTCATAAAGCACTGGATCTTGTTGGTGATCTATACCTTTTAGGAAAGCCGCTGAATGCACATATCATCGGTGCCCGTACGGGGCATGCTGCAAATATTGCTGTTGGAAAGCAGATTCGTGATTTGATCAATAAGAGTCTCAAGAAAAAAGAAGGTACTATTATCCAGCTTGGCTATGAGGAAATTCTTAAAACGATTCCGCATAGGCATCCATTTTTATTTGTTGACAAAGTACTTGAAATAGTTCCTGGAAAAAGAATCGTAGCTCAGAAGAATGTATCATTTAATGATAACTTTTTTGAGGGGCACTTTCCTGGAAATCCTGTTATGCCCGGGGTGCTTCAGATTGAGGCGCTTGCACAGGCTGCCACCATAATGGGATTATTCGGAAAAAGTGAAGAGGAGCGAAAGGTCTTATTCCTTGGCATTGATAGTGCGAGATTCCGCGGAATTGTTCGCCCCGGTGATACGCTTCGTCTTGAGGTGGTAATGACAATGTTCAGACGTGGTACCGGAAAGTTTGAAGGTAAGGCATATGTGGGCGATAAGCTTGTTTGTGAAGCCGATATGCTTGCGATGCTAGGTGTTTAACAAGAGAGAAATAGCAGATGTCAACGAATATTCATCCTACGGCAATACTTGAACCGGGTACACACATTGGTGAAGATACTGTTGTAGGACCATATGCCGTTATTGAAAAAGATGTAGTTGTCGGGGACAGATGTGTCATTGGTCCCCATGTAATGCTTGGCGAGGGATGCAGAATTGGTGATGAATCCCGTATATTCAAAGGTGCCGCAATTGGCCTTGAACCTCAGGACAAAAAATTTGATAACGAAAAAACATATACTTTTATCGGGAAACGTACTGTACTAAGGGAGTTTGTTACTGTAAACAGGGGTACTGTTGATAGAGGAGAAACCAGAATCGGTGATGACTGCTGGATTATGGCGTATTGTCATGTCGCACATGATTGTCTTCTTGGTAACAATGTCACTATATCAAATGGTCTTGCGATGGCTGGTCATGTAGAAGTCGGAAACCATGTTACAATTGGTGGTATTGTTCCGATTCATCAATTTACGCGCATTGGTGATTATGCAATAGTAGGAGCTGTAACACGTCCTTTCATGGATGTTGTGCCCTTTTCCATGGTTGGTGGCGAAGCTGAGACACGCATTATAGGTATTAACAAAGTGGGACTTGAACGTCATGGCTTCTCAGAAGAACGGAGAGCCGATATCAAGCGTGCCTACAAGATTTTGTTTCGTGATGGATTGCAGCTGGCTGATGCAATAAAGTCCCTTTGTGAAAAGTTTCCGGCTAATGAGGATATTAAATTGCTGGTTGACTTTTTGCAAAAACCATCCAGACGTGGCATTATGCGCATGGCAAATGTATAGATAGCAGTTTTATAAAATTATGAAACATCCAATTGGAATTTTTGATTCTGGCTATGGTGGTTTGACGGTACTCAGGGAGATTGTTGCATCATTGCCTGAATATGATTTTATTTACGCAGGTGATAATGCAAGATCACCTTATGGCACACGGTCTTTTGAGACTGTTTACAGATACACGCTGGAATCGGTAACGTGGTTGTTTGATCAGGGGTGTGAACTGGTTGTACTTGCCTGTAACACTGCTTCCGCTAAAGCGCTCAGGACAATTCAGCAGAATGACTTATCAATAATAGCACCAGGTAAACGTGTTCTTGGTGTTATCCGCCCGGTTACTGAAATAGCCGGTAATTTCTCAAATAGTAAACACATCGGTATTTTTGCTACACCGGGAACGGTTAAATCTAATACGTATATTATTGAAATAAAAAAGTTTTTTCCGGAATGTACTATTACACAGGAAGCGTGTCCTATGTGGGTTCCGTTAATAGAAAACAATGAACACCGCTCCGATGGTGCCGGGTTTTTTATTCGTAAAAATGTTCAAAATCTTCTCAATGCAGATCCACGGATTGATACAGTCATTCTCGGGTGCACGCATTATCCTTTTATTTATGATAAAATTGCTTCATTACTACCAGAAAACGTGACTATCATTAATCAGGGAACTATTGTTGCGCAAAGCCTGCTTGATTATTTGCGAAGACATCCTGAAATCGATTGCAAATTGTCAAAGAATCACGATGTCCGGTTTTTTACATCTGAAACGCCTGATGGATTTGACAAACAGGCAATGATGTTTTTCGGGAATGAAATCCGGTCAGTTCAGGTAGACTTCGAAAAAGTTGATTAATTTTCAAGTATGGCATAAGTAGTATTCCGCTTATTTAACTCGTTAAATTACATTCTGTTGCAAAATTGTATCGCATGCTTTTCAAGTTGTATGTGTACCTGTTTCACCAATATTAGAAAGTCGTTGCAGTAGAAAAACTGCACCGGATGATAGTTGAAAAACGGAATGTTTTTTTAATTAAAATAAAAATAAAAAACACGCCAAAAATCTCTCGAATATTTATATGGGACAGGTTATAATGAGAATCGGGATAATACATGCTTAACAAATGATAGGCGGATACGCACTCATGGAAATAGCTGAATTCCTTATCGAAATGATTGAACAGTACGGGTATATTATCGTTTTTCTTGCCATTATGCTTGAGAGCATGGGTGTCCCCATGCCGGGTGAGACTGCACTTGTTATTGCTGCGGCTGCTGCAGGGACAGGACATCTCAATATATATGGCGTTATTATTGCAGCGGCATCAGGTGCTATTATAGGTGATGGAATAGGGTATTGGGTTGGCCGTAAACTTGGACGTCCGTTTCTTGAAAAACACGGCCGATGGTTTCATTTGACAGAAGATAGAATGTTCAAGCTTGAAAAATTGTTTGTTAAACATGGACCTATGACAGTTTTTTTTGGTCGTTTTTTTTCACTGCTGCGTACATATGCTGCACTTTTTGCAGGTGTCTGGCACATGAAATATACTGTGTTCACTTTGTTTAATGCTCTTGGTGGAATGGTTTGGGCGATTATTTTCGGCGTGCTTGGTTACCTGTTTGGTCAGAATCTACCGTTACTTGAAAGAGTCGCCAAAACGATCGGCTGGGCACTCACAATCCCTCTTATCTGTATTATTGCCAGTGTACTTATGTGGCGGTGGTCAATAAAGCATAAAGATTTACTGAGAAGCCGCTTTAATAGTATTCTGGAGAAGATCGGATATTACTATTTTATTAAACGTTTCTCATGGCAGATTCACTGGCTGCTGCGTCACTGGACTGCTGCACAATATACGATTCTTCATATTACTGCCGGACTTGTACTGGCATGTATTGGAATTTTTGTTTTTGTAAAAGTTTCTGTCAGTGCGTTTACTGATAGAAAAATTGCTGAATGGGATCATATTGTATTTACTACGATGCAATCCTGGGCAACTCCGGTTTCGACAACAATTTTTCAAATATTCACGATAATTGGTTCTTATGGAATTTTTGTTGCAGCGATATCTACAGTAATTCTTTTTATTATTAAACGGAAGTGGGTTAATGCGATTACGATGGCTGCAGTAGTTGCTGGTGGGCAGGTCATTGTATTTGTATTGAAACTTATTTACGCACGTCCGTCACCTGTTGTGGATCAGAATGCTATTATTACCTGGTTGGGGTTCAGTTTTCCGAGCGGTCATGTGATGGGTTCTCTGATAATTCTGGGAATGCTCTCATATTTTCTCATTATCTGGTCTAAAAAGTGGGTGTTTGGAACGGGTGTATCGTTTCTTTCTGCAATTATCATTTTATTTGTTGCATTTAGCAGAATCTATCTTGGTGAAAACTACCTCAGTGATGTAATCTGTGGACTTGCCGGTGGATTTGTATGGTTAAGTGGTTGTATTACAGCACTTGAGCTTCTACGGCGTGGACAAGTCGGCGATCGCAGAAGAAAAAAACGCGTTATTGTAAAGGTTGAAGTTGCAACACCGCAAAAATAGATAATCAAAGAATTCGCTCTGCCAGGGCTGCTATTTTTTTACCGCATGAATCTGAGTTTTCACATATTAAAATTTCGGTACATGAATTATTTTAGCAGTGTGATGAATTGCTTTTTCAGACTGACTTAAATGAAAGATAAAGGTGTTATTGCGTATGCTTAAAAAGAATCCACTGTTGATCGTTGTGCTGTTTTTGTTCATTGTACTTCCATTTTTTAATAAAACAGTTACCTTCATAATAGATTATTTCTGGTTTGGTGAAATCGCTTTAACGAATGTATTTACAAAAATATTCTTTACAAAAGTAATATGCGGGCTGGCTGGTTTTCTCTTTACCCTCATTGTGTTATGGTTGAATCTGTTTGTGGCTGATAAATTTTCGTCAGGTAAAGTGTTCATTCCATCATCGATGGTTGGTTATGCGGTATTCAGTCAGCTTTCAAAATTCAGTCTTAAAGTGTTTTTCACAATGTCTGCAGTCATTGCATTTTTTGCCGGTATCTGGGCTTCAGGACAATGGGAGCTATACCTTCAATTTGCCAATGCAACTGCATTTAATATAGCCGATCCGCTTTTTAAACGTGATATCGGTTACTATGTTTTTTCTCTTCCTTTTATAAGATCAGCAATGTATGGGATTACCGGTATTCTGGTAGTCTCTCTTATATCATCAGTGATTATTTATATCGCAAGAGGTGGTATTTATGTCGCATCACTACCCCTTAATATTCCGATAAAGCCGCGAGCTCATCTTTTGATTCTGGGATCAATAATCATTGCCCTTTTCTATTTCCATTTTGATTTCTCGTTATCATCAATGGTTACTAAAAGCAGTACAATATTAAATGGTGCCGGGTATGCTGATGTCAATTTTGAAATACCGGTACTCAAATTCCTGAAATTTGCATCATTGATTGCAGCTGTTGTTGTTTTGTCAAGTGTTTTTATGCGGTCTCTTCTCCTTGCTGGAGGTGCTGCATTACTCCTTCTGCTTGGAACTCTGGTTGGTTCAGTTGGTAATCAGGTACTTCACAAACTCGTAGTCGCACCGAATGAGTTGTCACGGGAAACTCCTTTTATCAATTTAAGCATAGCAGGGACACAGGCAGCCTATAACATAGATAAAATCCAGGAAGTGGAATTCTCACCAACAGAAGATCTTTCAAAAGCCGCGCTTGGAGAGAATTCGGCAACTCTAAAAAATATACGGCTCTGGGATCACAAACCGCTTCAGACAACGTTCAGCCAGTTACAGGAAATCCGGACCTATTACGAATTTCTTGATGTTGATAATGACCGTTACATGATTGATGGTGAATTGCGTCAGGTAATGCTCTCTCCGCGTGAACTTGTACCATCAAGTCTTCCGAGCCGGATATGGATTAATGAACGGTTGTCGTATACACACGGTTATGGATTATGTCTTGGTCCGGTTAATCAGGTGACAAAAGAGGGGCTGCCGGAGTTTTTTATAAAGAATATTCCGCCGGTTGCGACAGGTTCTATTTCTGTTAAACGGCCGGAAATTTACTTTGGAGAATCTGATGCCGGTTATGTTGTTGTAAATACTACCGCCAAGGAGTTTGATTATCCATCAGGGGAGCAGAATGTTTATAGTGAATATGAGGGAACCGGTGGAATAAAAATCGGTAATATTTTCAAACGCTTGCTCTTCGTAGCCCATTTTAAAGAGTTGAAACTGCTTTTGTCAAATGATATCAAGTCATACAGCCGTGTTCTTATGCATCGCCAGATCCTTCAACGTGTACGGTATGCTGCACCGTTTTTTAAATATGATCAGGATCCGTATATGGTTATTTCCGACAGTGGACGTCTGGTCTGGATTGTCGACGGATACACAATTACAAATGCTTATCCGTATTCTTATAATACGGGAGGATTAAACTATATCAGAAACTCAGTAAAAGTATGTGTTGATGCTTATAACGGAGATATAAAATTTTATCTTTCAGACGATAATGATCCTATTGTCAAAATGTATGCTTCAATGTTTCCTGGCATGATTCAATCAATTGATAAGATGCCACAAGATATCAGATCTCATTTGCGTTATCCGCAAACCATGTTCGCCCTGCAGGCAAAAGTTTATTCGATATTTCATATGACCGATCCACAGGTGTTTTACAATAAGGAAGATTTGTGGAAAGTACCTGGAACTCAAAACGGTATTGAATCACCAATGGCACCATATTACACAATCATGAAACTTTCAGGAGTAGGGGATAAAGAGGAGTTTATTCTGATGGTTCCGTTTACACCTGCAAAAAAAGACAACATGATAGCCTGGCTGGCCGCACGCTGTGATGGTGATGATTATGGGAAGCTGCTTGTGTTTAATTTTCCAAAACAGAAGCTTGTATACGGTCCTCGTCAGATTGATTCGCGAATAAATCAGGATCCTGAAATTGCCCGTCAATTGACTTTGTGGAATCAGGGCGGGTCACGGGTATTAAGGGGAAGTTTGCTTGTAATACCAGTTGCACAGTCATTGCTTTTTATTCAACCACTTTATATTGAAGCGCAGGGGGGTGGATTGCCGGAATTAAAAAGGGTTATTGTTTCATTTGGAAACTCGATTGCAATGGAGGAAAATCTGGAACTATCGTTATCCAGAATTTTTGGCAGTTTTGGAACAAGTGGTACTAAATCTGAATCCCAGCTATCAGGTACCGTTTCTGAAACCGCAGTCACTCAGGCAGAAGGTATAAATATAGTTTCTGTAAAGGAACTCATTTCCCGGGCACAGAATGAATACGAGAAGGGCCAGAAAGCTCTTTCTTCCGGAGATCTTGGGGAATATGGAGATGCCATGAAGCGTGTCAGGGAGCTGATTAACGAGATGGAAAAGAAGATGCAATAGATTACGGAATATACCAGCGTCCGATTGACGTGACTTTAGGAGCAGTTCCATTATCAAATGGAACTGTTACTCCGGAAATGGACGCATTTACTGTCAGACCCAGTGCAAATGGTATGCGCATATCAACGGGAATTGTCAGCGTTTCAATACTTGAGATCGGGATCGCCTGAAAATAGGTTTTAAGATATTCTTGAATTGTCAAGTTGTTGGCTCCACCACCGGAAATTAAAATCCGCTCCGGGGCATTGCTATCCTTGTACTCGGTTCTGTAATAATTATAAATTGATCGTGCAGTGAGTGCGGTGAGTGTTGCAATCCTGTCGTATGGTGGAAGTTTTGAAACTTCTGGTATATCAAGAATGTAATCAAACTGACCGGATACGGCTGATTTTAAACCGTTTTTTGTAAACCATGGTGCAGAAACGAGCGTATTGAGCAGTTCTCCGTCGACTTTTCCCATTGATGCAAGATTTCCATCTCTGTCAAACGATTCCACTTCAAGAATGGATTTTGCAACGCTGTCAATAAGACAGGTTCCGGGACCGGTAATGGAATCAACAAGAACCGTGGATCTTGATGTATCAATAATTGTCAAATGAGAAAATATACCGATATTTAAAAGCATCGTTATTCCGGGGCATTTTGATAAAATAATCCGGTTTCCAGGATTTACCGGAATTGCACCGGTGCCTCCCGCAATAAGATTGTTCCTTGCGAAATCAGAAAAAACAGGCGTATTGAGTGAACTCGCAATAAGTTGAGGATCGCCTGCGCTGACATCCCAGTAAATCTGTTGACAATTCTCTTCGGTAAGACACTTCCACAATGTCATTTTGTTAAAAATAACAAGGTGCGGAGTATTGACAGAGCGTGATGTTTGTGCCAACGTTGTTTTAATACACTCGAGTATCAACTGCGAAACTTTAAAATCAAGATATGCTAAATCAGATGGATTAAGATCAGAAAACGAACCAGAGTTTAAAATCTCCTGAATGGCGATGATCCTCTGAGTATAGGAAATTTTGGAATGGGCAAGTATCTCCCATGTTTGACCATTTGAAGTAAAATAAAGGCACTGAATTCCGCCTTGTGAACCACCGCAGGACACGACGAGGCACCTGCGGTTTTTGATTTTTTTTAGTTTAGAAATACTTGCTATACTCATCAACAATCTCCAGTATCATATTAAAATACCTGCGAGCAAACACACACCACTGAAGTAAAGGGATAACAGTGATTAAAATAATATCTTCATATTGGTTTTAGGCCAATATTTAACTTTATTTAAATTTTACCATGTGAGATTAGATGATTTGTTGTATATGTACAACACCAGGGTGGGGGTTTGTTGAGTATAAATGAAAAGAACCGCATTTATTCAGTTATTTGCGCTGCGGTTCCTTTATCAAGAAACTGTATACAATAATTAATATTGTGTAAATTCATAACATAAATATAAATCAATACATTATAAAGAGTTGTGTCTGATCACGGTTGTTTTACTTGTCTGCAAGTACTTTTAATGACCGGTTTCTATATGAATGTTTCAGACGATGAATAGCTTTTTCTTTTATTTGACGAACCCGCTCACGCGTAAGGTGAAGCTGTTTCCCTATCTCATCAAGAGTATATGGTGCATCCTCACCCATACCAAAATAAAGTTTTAATACCTGACGTTCCCGTTCATTAAGGGTGTCAAGCACTTTACCAATGCTGTTTGCCATTGACATTTCAATAAGATTGGTATCCGGCATCTCCTGATTCTCATCATGAAGGAGATCAATCAAACCAGTACTGTCATCTGACTGCAGCGGTGTATCAAGTGACATTGATCGATTACCAATTCTTTGAATTGTTATAATTTCATCCTCTGAAATACCAATTTCTTCGGCAATTTCTGATGCACTCGGCATACGACTGAAACGCTGCTCAAGTTTTGATTGAGTTTTTCCAACTTTATGGATAATACCCACTCTATTTAGCGGAACACGTGTTATTCTTGATCTGTCAGCAAGTGCACGAAGGATTGACTGACGAATCCACCAGACCGCATAAGAGATAAATTTGAAATTCCGTTTTTCATCAAAACGTTTCGCAGCCTGAATTAAGCCAAGGTTTCCCTCACTGATAAGCTCACCTAACGGAAGTCCCTGATTCTGATAGTTTCTTGCAACACTAACAACAAAGCGAAGATTCGCATTAATCAATTTTTCAAGTGCTTTCTTATCTCCAGAACGGATTTTTACAGCGAGCTTTGATTCTTCTTCAGCAGATAGCGACTTATTTTTACTTATATCTTTAAGGTAGAGCTCCACAGAAGACTCATCCGGTACAATCATTTTACGTTCCATCAGTTACCCCCAAATAGAGATACGTTACCATCATATCTCTTTAAATATATAGACAAATTATTGTAAAGGAACCCATACTACTAAACCCGGCACTGATTAAGAATCCATGTACCAGGCAGGAAGTATGCAGAACTGCATTCCTGCCTCTGCAAGACCGGTTGTAGTAAAATCGTACTTAAAATCAATAGTAACTACGATTTGTGCTAATTTATTATTGCATAATATCTTAAATATTTTAAGGTAACAAGGATATTAACTAAATGGTAGATTACATACTAAACCTTAAAAATAAAAAACACAGCAGCAATAATAAACATGAAGCCGACAATATAATTCCAGCGGAATTGTTCACCAAGATAAACTATTGAAAATACAGAAAAAACAAACAGTGTAATCACTTCCTGGATCGTTTTTAACTGAACTGCATTAAATTGTCCATGGCCGATTCTGTTTGCCGGTACCTGAAAACAGTATTCTGCAAATGCTATTAACCAACTCACTATAATGACTATCCATATTGGTGAATGTTTAAATTTCAGATGTCCATACCAGGCAAATGTCATGAAAATATTTGAAATAAAAAGTAATATGACAGTTTTCATTGCCACCCTTTCTGATGATAGCAAAAAAATAATATAAAAATTGTTGATTCTAAAAAAATATTTCACTATTTTCAAATGAAAGCAGACTGGCAGGGCCGATAGAGTTCAGAAGATTATCTGCATTCTACCGGCCTTTTCTATGCTCAAAAAACTGTCTGCCAACAGGTAATTGTACCTGATTATTGTAGTGAATTTCTACAGGAATAATAAATAAAATCGGGAGGGCTGTAATGGCAGAGAATGGAAAGATTTATCTTGAGACAGCTGAAAAAGCAAAGGTTGAACTCCCTGTTTTACAGGGTACACAGGGTAGTAGTGCTTTTGATGCTACAAATTTGAAAAAACTTACCGGCTATTTCAGTTATGATCAGGGACTTGCAAATACAGCTGTTTGTCAAAGTAAGATTACATTTGTTGATGGTGACAAAGGAATTCTCAGATATCGGGGCTATGACATTGCGGATCTAGCTGAAGGATGTAAATTTGTTGAAGTCGCATATCTCCTTGTTCATGGAAAACTTCCAGATGCTAAAGAGTCTACAGAATTTAGTGAGTACTTAAATGAACATTCCATGATTCATGAGGACATGAACCACTTCTTTACCGGGTTCCCTCCAGGTGCACACCCGATGTCAATTCTGTCTTCCATGGTAACATCATTGTTTACATTTTATCCTCATATAATGGACGGTGATCCGAATTTTGATATTACTGCAGCTCGTTTGATATCAAAAGTAAGAACAATCGCTGCTTACTCATATAAGAAATCCCGTGGATTACCAATTGTATATCCCAGGTATGATCTGTCTTATTGTGCAAATTTCCTTAACATGATGTTTTCATCTCCGGTGAGAAAGTATGAAATCGATCCGTATTTTGTGGAAGTACTTAACAAATTGCTTATACTTCATGCGGATCATGAACAGAACTGCTCGACAACTGCAGTGCGTCTTGTCGCAAGCGCACGTGGAAATTTATATGCGTCAATTTCTGCCGGTATCAATGCTCTGTGGGGTTCATTGCATGGCGGTGCAAATCAGGCTGTTATTGAAATGCTTGAATCGATTCGTAATGATGGCCGTGATCTTAAAAAGTATGTTGAGAAAGCAAAAGGTAAAGATAAAGCATACCGTTTATTCGGATTCGGGCATTCCGTATATAAAACGTATGATCCTCGTGC
The DNA here is from genome assembly GCA_023459055.1 of Fibrobacterota bacterium. Taxonomy (GTDB): domain Bacteria; phylum Fibrobacterota; class Chitinivibrionia; order Chitinivibrionales; family Chitinispirillaceae; genus JAAZBG01. The sequence continues at coordinate 52,899 of JAEWVR010000029.1, read as the reverse complement.
ACGAATTGCAAAAAGTATGTGCGACATACTTTTGAAAAAAGTCAATCTTAAGGATGATTTGCTTGACATTGCGCTTGAACTTGAAGATGTTGCGCTTAACGATTCATACTTCGTTGACAGAAAGTTATATCCGAACATCGACTTTTATACTGGTATTATCTACAGGGCACTTGGTATTCCTACCAATATGCTTACGGTAATGTTTGCAATCGGGAGATTACCGGGTTGGATTGCTCAATGGAAGGAAACCAATGAGTCTGAGGATGCAAAGATTTTCCGTCCGCGTCAGATATATATCGGCCCTGGTAAAACAGAATTTGTGCCATTAAGCAAACGTTAGAGTCAATCCCCGGAATCACGGTATTACCGGGGATAATTTTTCCATATTCACCATTTGCTCTCAATGCTGATTCTTTTTTTAATTTGAAACTGGTTCACAGGGAATAATACTGCTGTTAATACTGATTATTTTCGAAAAAATAGTATATCTATCCGGTTGTTATACCTTTATCCGGCGAATTTTTCATATGTGTAAATTCTTTGATAATTCTTACAAAACGATACAGAGAACTTATAGTTCTTGATGAAACCGTTAACCATGAGGGGTTTTTCTGGATACCGGTGAAAGATGTTTTTCTTATTTTGTCAGCAAGATCGGTAAGAACGTCGATTTGGTCCAGATGCAGTGTTACAACGAGTCTGCCATGCACTGAGTCATGTTTGCCATTGTATATTTCTGCAAGATCTGCCATTTCTGCCGTGATAGGAAAATTTCCAAGCAATTCAATGCGAAATGTATCCTTTTTTAAAATAGTACAAAAAACATTACAAAACTCATGCAGTTTGTCATTGTCATCCTGATCATCAATTTGAATGGGGTACTCTTTCTTGCTCTTGTGCGGAAAGATTGATAGATGTCTGCTTTCATATGCATCCGATAAGAACTGTCTTAATTGTAAAGGCATGTGGTTAAACCTTTTTAAGAATATTCATGGCATCCGGTTATCATAGAATTATCTGCAATTTTTACCGGCTTTCCACTGATATTTCTTAGTGTTACATTGTTTAACAGGGAAACTGATTCTCCGAATGTAAAGTCACCCCTGACAGTAAGTGTATTGCAACCAACCATTGATGGAGCACCGAATGGGAATCTTGATCTGAGATCGTTAATAAATGAATAGTATTCAGGATCAAGATCAACATTAATAGCTGAATGCTTTCTATCCGGATTGGAAATGATATTGGAATTGATATCGATGATAAAAGCATCGGACCAGAGAAGAAGCAAATCATCACAGTTCTTTACTGGCGCGAATCGTGTTCGGGGAACCCTGAGTGCAGCTGCGTTTGGAAACAATGCAATTGCAGCTCCCATCGCACTTTCCACCTGAAATACATCATCGGACTGCTTGTCCAGTGGATTTGCTTTTTTTCTATTGCGAATCATTGGAAGATCAAGAAAACCTCCCGATTTATCAAGAGCATCTTTGAGTGCTCTTAAGTCAATCCAGAGATTGTTCGTATTAAAAAAACAATACTTGTCAATATTTCTGAACTCATTTAACGATTCATCAGGACATTGTGCTGCTTCACGCAATACCAAATGACCATTCTTATGACGCGCAAGGTGCCCTCCTTTTCGGTCCATTTCTGTTCTGTCGGTTACTTCCATAAGAAATGGGAGTGAATGATTTTCAATATAGGAAAGTATTCCTGTATCAAGTGTTGCACCTAAATTATCTATGTTTGAAATGAAAGCATAGCGATAATGTGATTGAAGCAATTTGTCCAGAATGCCCGATGTCTCAAGCGCTATATAAATATCGCCATGTCCTGGTGGATTCCATTCCATCTCAGCATCCTGAGGGTACGTCACCGGAGTAAAATCTGATGCTCTGACTTTAGGAAATTTGTGTTGAAGAAACGACTCCGGAATTGATGTTCTCAGTTCCGGGTATTTTGCGATTACTTTATGAGATTCTGATTCTGTTCTGAAGCTGTTCATGAGCAGCAGTGGAATTTTCAGGTCATGGGAGTTATTAAATGCACGTATCTGTCTGCAGGTAATATCAAGAAATGTAAGATCGTTTTTAACAGGGATCAGTGATTTTGGGCCCTTTAGCCCCATTGTTGTCCCTAGACCACCGTTGAGCTTAATACAGACCGTTTTTGAGAGCAATGATCTTACATGTGATTGAGACATCGTACTATGAATTTTGTCAAAAGAATCAATCGAATCCCTTGCAACCGGTTTGATCTGATTCTCTGGCAGTAAACCAGTTTCGCCTGCAACAAGTCTGGAGTAATAATGCGTAAAAACATTGATTGCTTCATCAGCAATATGTTCATTGTGCATTTTATTTATAAACTGATCAATAATTGTCATCAATTCCTGCTCATACTGTAGTAATAGTAAACACTTGCATTGATTTATTTAAATAATGCTGCATAATCGGTTTATATGAAAAATACAACATAACAATTCGCAATGGTGATGTGATATTCATATAAATGTTAATATACTTTTTGACAATATTAATCGTAAATAGCATCAGAAAAATTGCTGGTGCAGGCATATCGATCCGGATATGTATAGGTAATGTTTAATAAAAGACCGACGGGACGAATTGTGCGCCAAAAGGGGTATAAATACGATTCCGTGATAATGTTTACATTTTTTTTGCAATATGTCAACGTTACGTCCCGTTTATCACCCGTTTAAAACACTTTGAATCGCATTGTGAAACTCGTTGATACTATATGGTTTTGTGATAACACCCTTAAACCCGTATTCACTGAATTTAGCCATGATCGGATCATTGGAATAGCCACTTGAAACTATTGCTACAGCATCAGGATCAATTTCAAGTAATTTTTTCACCGTATCTTTTCCTCCCATTCCAGCGGGGATTGTAAGATCAAGAATCACCAGATCATACTTGTTACCACTTTCTAATGCTTTGGTATACTCATTGATTACCTGTCCTCCATTTTCTACTGCTGTAACCTTGTATCCCATATGAGTCAGTAGTTTCTCTGCAACGCTTCGAATAACAATTTCATCGTCCATGATCAGGATTGTATTTTTAACAGATGCCTTATTGCCTGTAATCACCTGTTTTTCCTGTTTCTGTTCAAGCGCCGGCAGGAGAATATGAATATGTGTGCCCTTGTCTTTATCAGATTCTGCAAAAATATGCCCGCGATGGCGTTTTAATATTGAAAATGACGTTGCAAGTCCAAGGCCGGACCGTGATGGTTTTGTGGAAAAAAACGGGTCAAAAATATGTGAAAGCGTATCCTTGTCAATTCCACATCCGGTATCTGATACAATTATCTCAACATATTTTCCATTGTCAAGTGTCGCTGAATTGCTGATATCGGTGTTTCTTAAAAGAATGTCGATGATACCACCGTCAAGCATTGATTCTTTTGCATTGAGAATGACATTTTGAATAACCTGACTGATTTGTGATTTGTCAATTTCTGCAGCACTACTGTCCTGATCTGTAATTTTGTACTTACAGTGTGAGCCGGCAAGTGCAAATGATGCTGCATCCCTGACTATATTGACCAGTATTTGTGCTTCCTTGACAGGCTCACCTCCTCTTGAATAGGTGAGTAGTTGACTGGTCAATTCTTTTCCACGTTTAAGTGCACTTTCGACATCGTTAAATGTGGCTGTATCATTTGCATTGTTGTTTTTTAAGTGTATCAATGAAACTCCTGCCCAAATTGCGGTAAGAAGGTTATTGAAATCATGTGCTATTCCACCTGCAAGTATTCCGAGAGCTTCGAGTTTGTCTTTTTTGTAAAGCTCATCTTCAAGTTTGATTTTTTCTGTAAGATCTATTGCAATACCACATAAACCACTGAATTTCCCGTTACGCATCATTGGTGAACTATGAATTTGAATTGGAAACTTTCTTCCGGATGAATGAAGTCCGCTATATTCTGTGATGCTGGCAGTGGATGATAAACGCGCTAAGGCATTATGTGCTTTTTCACGATCCTCGGGTGCTACAAGATTAAATATTGAAAATTCATTGAGAGGAGTATTTTCAGAATAACCAAACATTTCGAAACCACGTTTGTTAGTAAATAAAATGGTCCCGTTTTCGTTTGTTTCAAATACAGCTTCCGGAAGAAATTCGGTAAGCTCACGATACTTTTGTTCACTTGCTGCAAGCTCATTGCGAATCCTGATCAGATTTGAAATATCACGGAGGAATATCAAGTCACATAACATATTCTGAAAATTTATCTGTTTTTTTGAAACTGACAAATGATGCAGTTCTGTTTCTGTCTGCAGAATGTATATAGCATCATCATTGTTTGAATCATCTTTCTGTATGCTGGAAGAATCTGTCTCAAGCTGTTTTACAAAGTCACTTAGATTCGCAGGTGTTTTATTAGTACACTCCTCCATCCATTGACGAGCCTTATAGTTTGATGCGACAATTTTACCTGTTGTTGTATCACATATCACAATTGCATCAGGGGCATGTTCAAAAAGCGTCTGGAATCTTTTTTCAGACAGGTAAATATTGTCAGCCCATTCATTTAATCTGTAAAGTACAATAAGGCTTGCCAGAATAAGAATGATCATAATAACTGCAAAGGTACTTGCTATGCCAAGTAATTTATTCCGCATTACCGGCGATTTGGGAGAAATTGATGTCAGATACCAATCAGGAATTTTTAACGGGATCTTGATTATGTATGCATGTTTACTGTCAATCGGATACTCATCCGTTAAATCCTTGAGTTTTGTCAATTGTTTTACAGGTTCTGCTCCAAACTGCCTGCTTTCAAGTAGTTCCTTTTTAATACTGTCAGTAAGGGACATAATTGATTTAAACTGATCGTTTTTATTTTTTGACAGAAAAATAATACCGTATTTGTCAACAAGGAAGGTCGATCTGGTAAAATTGAAAATCGCATCAAGTCGGTTCAGTTCGTCCTTGATTACAGCAACACCGATGATCTTTCCGGTAGTATCTTTAATTGGAGCACTGCTGTAATACCCTTTACTTCCAGATGTAATTCCCTGCGCAAAATATGATCCCATATTGCCCCTGATTGCTGTTTGAAAATATGGACGAAATGCGTAGTTCATTCCAACAAAACTCTGACTGGTATTTCTGTTTGATGAAGCAATGGCGATTCCTAATGTGTCAAGAATATATGCAACTGCAGCATCAAACGATGTCTTATATAAATCAAGTCTGAGATTTGCCTGATTGAGCAGTGACGGGTCTTTACTTTGAAAGAGATACAGAATTGATGCTGACGAGGCTAACGATGTGGTAGCAGCGTCAATTTTCTCCAGATTGCTCTCGAATGCAGCTTTGAGGATGTACATTGAAAGCTCATTATCATACAGTAATTGTTTTTCTGCATTCCTGCCCAGAATTTGCGTGAGATACAATCCGCTTGCAAATACAATGGTCACAAGGGAAAGAATTACCGGTAGAATATTTTTTAAAAAAAACGACCTGCTGTCTCTGATTGGAGATTTTCTTTGCAGGTTAAGAAAAAAAAGTGAAAATGCTACTATCAGGACAAAAAATAGCAGTATCGATACGCTGATATCTGATGGAATAAAGAAACTGTTCATAACCTTAACGATTAAACCTGGTGTGTGTGTTTAAATTATGCTAAATGTCAGAGAACTGTAAGGTGCTATCAAATTGTGATTATTTATCAATAATACGACCTTATCTGATATATGTCAATAACTTAAAAATGCCAGTGTATTTCTAAACGTAAAATAATTCAGGAAAAGATCAAAGCGTTATAATCTATTCCGGATACCTGGTAAAAAGTTCAAAAATTAGACTTTTCTGGTCAAACAGGGAAATAACGAAACGGTTGGTCTGCTCCGAATTATCAAAATCATATAGATCACATTTTAAGGCTTAATAACAGAATATGCATCAGGAAATACCTTTGCTAACTCTTCAATACTAATAGATCGGAATCCACCGGGCGCAAGATTCCCAAGTGTTAATGGGCCATAGGAGACGCGTTTAAGTCTCGTGACCTCATGACCGGTACTTTTGCACATTCTGCGGATTTCCCTGTTTTTGCCCTCTGTAAGTGTAATAATAAGGTGTGTTTCGCGGTGGCTTGATTTCCGGATAACAACGTCATCACTTTTAAGTATGTCATTTTCGTCAGAAATGCCATTGATCATTCTGGAAACCTTTTCATCTGTTACAAGCCCCCGTACGGTTACAAGATACACCCGTTTGATCCCGTTCTCAGGATCTGTTAACCATGATGAAAGCCGGGTGTTATTGGTGAGAAGTAATAGTCCGCTTGTTGCAAAATCAAGACGGCCGACACAATGCAATTTCTGAAACTCATCCGGTAGAAGTGTATAAACAGTCGGGCGATTTTGCTCATCTTTGCGGCTGGTAATAATACCCCGGGGTTTATAAAGCAACAGAACCAGAAGATCTTCTTTCTGTATCAGGTGATCATGATGAAATATTTTTGTATGTGTCAATGATACCGGCATCTCCGGATCTGTACAGGGCTTATTATGTATCCTGATCTCACCGTTTTTAATAAGTGAAAGAGCCTGTGTTCGTGATGCGTAACCAAGTTTTGACAATGCACGGTATAATTGTATTTCGTCTTCCATTCAGATCCTTTTAGCATTATGATAATGGTAGAAAATAATATATATAGCAAGATATATGAACGTTTGCGTTAAATGGATCTGAAAATGATTGTTGGATTTCTGATACTATCACTCCACATGATCATCTCCCTTTGAACACTCCGTGGTTCAAATTAAGCAATTCCATATTATTTCGTGACATGGTAACGTGAAAAACATATTTTTCTACTCTTTGAGTAAGTTTGCCATTAAGGAGCTATTGAAAGAATGTTATCAAAAAGTCTTCCATTTTCAAATGAGCAGTTGAAAAAAATTGTCTCAAAATACCCGACACCGTTTCATCTCTATGATGAACAAGGAATTAAAAACAACATAGATCGTTTAATCAGGGCGTTTTCCTGGAATGAAGGTTTTAAAGAATATTTCGCAGTGAAAGCCGCACCGAATCCATTCCTGATGAAACTGTTGAAAGCAAAGGGGGTAGGAGCGGACTGCAGTTCTTTGCCGGAGTTAATGCTTGCTGAACAGTGTGGTATTGTTGGTGAGAATATCATGTTTACATCAAATAACACCCCCGCAAATGAGTTCGAAAAGGCAAAAGAGCTGGGGGCCGTGATTAACCTTGATGATATCACCCATATCGATTTTCTTGAAAAAACAGCAGGACTCCCTGAGCTGATCTGTATGCGTTACAATCCGGGACCACTACGTGCGGGCAATGCAATTATCGGAAATCCTGAAGAAGCAAAGTACGGTTTCACAAAAGAGCAGCTCCTTGAGGGATACCGTATTCTTAAGAGTAAGGGTGTAAAGCGTTTCGGACTTCACACAATGATAGCCTCCAATGAGCTTCACTCACAGTATTTTGTTGACACGGCAATAATGCTGTTTGAACTTGCAGTTGAAATAAAAAATAAATTCGGAATTTCACTGGAATTTGTCAACCTTGGCGGTGGATTCGGTATTCCCTACAGACCTGAGCAGCAGCCGGTTGATATTGAATTTATCGCGCAAAATGTAAAGGCTGCATACGAAAAAATCATCGTGCCTGCATCACTGCATCCCTTAAAAATATATCTTGAATGTGGTCGTATGGTCACTGGTCCTTACGGTTTTCTTGTAAGTAAGGTTATTCACGAGAAGAAAACCTATAAGAATTATGTTGGACTTGATGCATGCATGGCAAATCTTATGAGACCGGCTCTTTATGGCGCGTATCATCACATTACAGTAATTGATAAAGAGAATGAACCGCATGATCAGGTGTGTGATGTGGTCGGGTCGCTATGCGAAAACAATGACAAATTTGCGATTAACAGAAATCTGCCAAAGGTTACTATTGGTGACATTGTAGTGATTCACGATGCCGGTGCGCATGGACACGCGATGGGATTTAATTATAATGGAAAATTACGTTCAGCAGAATATCTGTTACGTGAGTCCGGTGATGTCGTTGAGATACGCAGGGCTGAAACAGAAAAAGATTATTTTGCAACGCTTGATTTTGAAACATTGAAAAAATTTTCATAATAGTAAGCTCTTACAGAAATGTACTCCTGATAGTTTGCATTTGATAAGATTGTCTAAATCAGATCGGCAGATTGTCGGGTGGTTCATGATGTAAAAGCTTCTGGTACAGGAGTAATTGTGAGTAATGAAATTAAACTGCGCTACGGCTGCAATCCTCAACAGGCACCTGCACGAATTTATACCAATGCAGGAGACCTTCCTTTAAAAGTGCTCAATGGAAGTCCGGGGTATATTAATCTTCTTGATGCATTAAACTCCTGGCAGCTTGTGCATGAGTTGAAAATGGCTACATCACTTCCCGCAGCGGCGTCATTTAAACACGTAAGTCCGGCAGGTGCGGCAGTAGGAGTACCATTGTCAAATGTACTCAAGGATGTATATTTTGTCAATGATTGCGAACTTACACCACTTGCAACAGCATACGCACGTGCCCGTGGTGCGGATCGTATGTCAAGCTTTGGTGATTGGGCAGCACTCAGTGAGCCGTGTGATATTGCAACTGCAAAGCTTCTTAAACGTGAAGTTTCTGATGGTGTTATTGCACCGGGGTTTGAACCGGGAGCTCTTGACATACTAAAAGAGAAGAAAAAAGGCGGTTATGGTGTAGTTGAAATTAATCCGGACTTCACAGCTCCCGAAATGGAAACCAGAGAAGTATTTGGTATTACATTTGAACAGAAGCGTAACAATATAGTCATTGGTAAAGAGACACTTCAGAATATCGTTACTGATAATAAAAATCTTACTGATAATGCTATCCGCGATCTGATAATTGCGCAGATTACACTGAAATACACACAGTCAAACTCTGTATGCTTCGTTCATGATGGGCAGGTGATTGGTGTTGGAGCCGGACAGCAGTCCCGTGTTCATTGTACGCGGCTTGCTGCAGCAAAAGCTGATAAATGGTTTTTACGTCAGCATCAGGCTGTGTTAAATCTCAAGTTTAGAGACAAAATAGGACGTCCGGACCGCGATAACGCGATCGATCAGTTTCTTGAAGATTATTTGAGCCCGGCCGAACTCTTTTCATGGCAGGAAAATTTTGTAACAGCTCCCGATAGACTTTCTGCTGATGAGAAAAGGGAATGGCTGAATCAAATGAAGAATGTAGCACTTGGATCTGATGCATTTTTTCCGTTCCGTGACAATATTGACCGAGCACAGCAGAGCGGTGTTAAATTTATTGTTCAACCTGGTGGTTCGGTACGTGATGATCTCGTTATTGATTCTTGTAATGAATATGGGATGGTAATGGCGTTTAGTAAACTACGCCTGTTCCATCATTAATCCAGTAGTTGATACGATTGAAGTTGTATTGATTTTGCGTGGTTGAAATAACTTTATCGAGTGCAATTGTAGTAATGTTATAAAATGTAGTTATAATAAGGTTACCGAGAGTAGTCGAGATAAGGTTATCGGGCATAGTCGAGATAATGAAAGGTAGTGAAAACAAATGGCAGCTCAAAATAAAAGTGCTGTAAAAACAGCAATCACCCCGACAAGACTTGAGGATTATCCGGAGTGGTATCAGCAGGTTATCAAAGCTGCTGATCTTGCAGAAAATTCACCGGTACGTGGTTGTATGGTTATCAAACCATGGGGGTACATGCTCTGGGAGAATATCCAGCGTGTACTTGATGAAATGTTTAAAGAGACCGGTCATAAAAATGCATATTTTCCCCTGTTTATTCCGAAAAGTTTTCTTGAGAAGGAAGCGGAGCATGTTGAGGGATTTGCAAAAGAGTGTGCAGTTGTAACACATCACAGGCTCGAAGCCGGTCCGGATGGTAAACTTATACCGGCAGGAGAACTTGAGGAGCCGCTCATTGTCCGTCCGACATCAGAGACTATTATCGGTGCTATGTTTGCAAAGTGGGTACAGTCCTATCGTGATCTTCCGCTCCTTATAAATCAATGGGCGAATGTTGTCAGATGGGAAATGCGTACACGTTTGTTTCTTCGTACTGCCGAGTTTCTCTGGCAGGAGGGGCACACTGCACATGCGTCAAGCGAAGAAGCTGTTGACGAAACGATGAAAATGCTTCATGTTTATGCAAAATTTGCGGAAGAATATATGGCAATGCCAGTGATTATGGGTGAAAAAACTGCCGGAGAGCGCTTTCCCGGTGCAGTTTCAACCTATTGTATCGAGGCAATGATGCAGGATCATAAAGCGCTTCAGGCTGGAACGTCACATTTTCTTGGTCAGAATTTTTCAAGAGCGTCCGATATCAAGTTTCTTGACACAAACGGAAAAGAGGAATATGCCTGGACGACATCCTGGGGTGTTTCAACGCGTCTTATCGGCGGGCTTATCATGACTCACGGTGATGATGATGGTATTATTGTGCCACCTCGTCTTGCTCCATCTCATATTGTAATACTGCCGATTATTCATGATAATGGTGGTGCGGACGTTATTGAATATTGTAATAATGTCGCTGCTGAATTACGTAAGGTTTTCTATTGTGAGAGAAAACTTGTTGTCGAAGTAGACACTCGCGAAGGACGTGGCGGCGATAAAGTCTGGTCATGGATTAAAAAAGGTATTCCAATCTATCTTGAAATCGGTCCCCGTGATATTGCAAATGATTCAGTATTTGTTGGTCGTCGTGATAAAAGCCGTAAAGAACGTTATGGTCAGTCAAGAGCTGAATTTGTTGCGACTATTACAGCTGTACTTGATGATATTCAGCGGTCACTGCTTGAAAAAGCAAGAAAGTTCCGTGATGACAACATGATAATTATCGATAATAAAGATGAATTTTATGCGTATTTTACACCACAAAACAAGGATAAACCCGAAGTTCATGGAGGATTCGCATTAAGTCATTGGAATGGGTCATCAGAAGTAGAGAAAATTGTTAAGAATGATCTTAATGTCACAATCAGATGCATACCGCTTGATTCAAAACCGGAAAACGGGAAATGTATCATTACCGGTGAACCATCAGAGCGTCGTGTAATCTGGGCTAAATCGTACTGATAATGTACAATGACAATACTACGGTAATGTCAATATCGATTTTTTCTGATTGAAATATCTGAATTATTGACCTGCCCTTTGAATAAGGACAGGTCGATATAAGTGTTTGTTATCGGGATGCAGTTTGTACCGATGAAAGGCTCACCATGAATTTTAAACTGTTATTCCTGTTTATGTCACTGTACATGAGTTTGTGTTCACAATCTCTTTTTGGTGCAGTATCTCCGCATTTATCAGTGTTATCGAATGTGTCGGTGCAGGGTATTCACAGCTCGTCAGTTTTTTTTCTAAAGCGGATCAGACAGGAACGTCTTCATGGTGATAGTGTTATCACTAAAGTCAATAACATACTTGATTCAGCATGGCATTATTATGCAAATGAAAACTATCCCGGTGCTGATATGTTTTTTACTGAAGTTGTTAAAATGTGGGATGACTATATCTTGTATACTGACAAAAGAAAGGTGTCAAAAAGGATAACACGTGATTCGCTTGAAACAATTGTTTCTGACTGCAAATTACTCTGGAGTCTTCAAAGTCCCCTTGATCAGGTTAGTACTCTACTGTTTCCTATAACGTCAATTCCTGACGAACTTGTTCAGCATAAACGTCAGGATGTACTGGATACGTTAAAAAGAGCTGAAGATGCGATAAATGTAATTGCTGAAGCAAGTGGACGCAAGCGATCTGTTGTGTTACGCGCATTTAGTAAGCCACTTCAGCACATTGCGGATATTCGGGAATGTTTTGATAAAATATATGATCAGGAAAAAAACAACTTCTCACTGAAATGCAAGTTTAATTTTAAAAAGGCCGTTGATTCCAAAGACACACTGCAACTCAGAAGTTTTGCAGATGATTGTGATTACTATAAAGTTGACAAGGAGTGGTGCAGAAAAGCAAAAGAGATGCTTGGTGATACCACTATTACTACAGTAGTAATGCAGAATATTCCTGATGCACATAAGAAACTTGTTAAAGGAAAACCGGTTAAAATGACCGCTGTTGATTCGATGCATAATGCTTATAAACTTGCAATGGAATCCAGGGATATAAAACTTATTGAAACCTATATTTCCACATATACATCAAGGAAATTCAGAAAAAGCGAAAGTAAAATTGACAGCGCGGCTATATTGCTGCAACGATTAAAAAATGATAAAGCCCGTGAAGATAATTTCTTTAAATCACATCCGCTTTTATCAGAACGAACAAACGATTCATTTGCCCTGACTCTAAAGGGTATTGATTCGCAGTGTATGCCTTTGTTTACGAATGTAGTTAATTCTCTCACTGGAGAATTAAAAAACGCACCTGGATTACGGGCTCCGGTTACATTGACAATTGAAAAAAATAGTGATGGGCTCAGCATGTTTTTCCTTGCGTACTCCTATCCTTCATACGATATAATAGTCCAGCATAGTTCCGATACAATTATCTATTCCTTTGATGGTGTCGCGTGGTCAGTTAATTTTTTGCATAAAATCAAGCAGCAGATTCTAATGGAGTTTTCACGCAGCAATAATATGCAGACAATGAACAATGCTGTATATTTAAACAGTTTGCTTTCGCCGGTTTATATTATAAGAATACGCAAAAATGAATCTCAGGATATTACAATGTATGCTTACAGCAGTCAGCAGACAATTGCAGATCCAAAATACTTTTCATTTTTTGACATTTCTGATTCGAAGAAAAAGAATGTCCGATTTACAAATAATTATGCGGATAAAATTGTAATTTATAAAAATCTGGATACAGATTCAGCAGCTGGAAGGATGCTTGCGAATTTTGTCAAAAAATAAAGAGGGAGATAGTGCTGTCACCCACTATCTCCCGTTGCACAATTGCTACTCATAACTGTCTGCAGGTATCTGTTTAAATAATACTATGCTTTTGACCATGATTGCAATTATCTTTTTTAAAAAGTGTATTCAGATTGAATACAGCAGGTTATTTTCTGTCGAATTGTACTGTATTAAATTATAAATCTGTGTTAATTCAATATGTTATATGGCTGTCAGATTAAATTATGGTTTTCCAGGGGATCATATTTAATAATACTAAAGAATCGGAATTGTTGTTGACAGTTTTTATCAACCCGAAGAATAAACTACTATGCCTATAGATTTACATGTACATTCGTCAGAGTCGGATGGTACCTTTACACCGGAAGAACTCATTGATAGTGCAATTTATAATAACGTTGATACGATTGCACTTTGTGATCATGATACAATTAGCGGTGTTGAGACGTTTCTCGACTATGCACAGGGTAAAAAAGTCAGAGCTATCGCAGGCGTAGAACTGTCCGCTTTCAGTGATGGTGGAGAGTGTCATATTTTAGGTATCAATATCCCTTTGAAGGATGAGGAACTTAATGATGCTCTGGAGAAATATCGTGATAGCCGTATTATCCGAAATGATGGTATTATCAGGAAATTAAATGAGCTTGGTATTCCAATTTCCGGTGATGATGTCAGTGCTCATTCAAAAGGGGAAATTGCAGGGCGTATGCATATCGCACGGGTTCTGATCGACAAAGGTACAGTTGGTTCAATTGATGATGCATTCAGTAAATTTCTTGTAAAAGGAGCACCTGCATTTGTTGACAGATTAAAAATGGATCCCTTTGAAATGGTTGCACTCCTTAAACGAACCGGTGCGAGAGTCGTTCTTGCGCATCCGGGGCTCTTACGTATGGATGAGCATACTCTTTTTAGTTTTGTTCAAAAACTTGCAGAATACGGGCTTGATGCCCTTGAGGTATATACACCTCATAATACTGATACCCAGATTGAGATGCTTTCTAAAATGGCAGATTCACTTAAGCTGATGAAATCAGGGGGATCTGATTTTCATGGTGAAAATAAGAACGGCCATGAAATCGGTTTCTACAGACCGGGAGTCTATGTTCCCGATACTGTGTACTCAATTCTCTAAACAGGAAATATGCATATAGTATGATTGACGAAAAGACTGTAGATGTGGTAATTTGCGGCGCCGGACCATCAGGATTAATGGCTGCGATAACTGCTGCAGATGCCGGTATGAATGTGGTACTTCTGGAAAGGATGGATAATCCCGGGCGGAAACTGCTTGCAACGGGCGGCGGAAGATGTAATATCACAAGAGATGTCCCGATACCAAAACTTCTGAACAGCTATTTTGGTAATGATACTTTTGTAAAGCCTGCTTTGAAAGCATTGCCACCACAATCATTGATAAGGTTTTTTGAACAGAATGGTTTACACTGTAGAATTGATGGTACTCAACAGGTTTACCCTGAATCCGATAAATCCATTGATGTGCTTAATGTACTGCTTGACAAAGTTAAAAACTCCGGCGTAACATTGTACACCGGGTGCTTTGCACAATCAGTAGTGCATGATGGAACCTGTTTTATCATAAGCTGTCAGACTGGTACGGTTATCAGAAGTATAAAAGTAGTACTTTCCTGTGGTGGGAAAACATACCCGCTACTGGGTTCAGATGGTTTCGGGTTTACGCTTGCACAGTCGTTATCGCATTCTGTTAAAAAACCACTACCGGGACTTTGTGGGCTGATCACAAGTCAGCCATGGACTGCTGAATGCAGTGGATTATCAATTAATGATGTATCAATTTATATCGATCAGGGGCAGCGGTTGTATCCTCAATCGGGCGCAGTGCTGTTTACGCATCATGGAATAAGCGGACCCGCAGTACTTGATATATCGAGATATGTCTCGCGGCTGCTTGATGAACAACCTGTAGTATCCATACGAATAAGGTCATTGGTAAAAATGCGCCGGGAGGAAATTGACAACGTTTTTATCAGATCGCAGCAAAGAGAGGGTAGTAAACGTTTAAGAAGTATTCTTTGCGAACTGCTGCCATCACGGCTTGTAAAGCAGCTCTTTATTATGTGTTCAGTTGATCAGGAGATACGGTGTGCTGATGTTACAAAAGGGCAAAAATTAAAATTCCTCGATTTACTCGATAATGGAATTCCGCTTACGGTTACCGGGATAGAAAAACCTGATTTTGCGATGATTACCACCGGCGGTGTGCAGTGTGACGAGATAAATTGCAAAACAATGGAAAGTACCAAGGTAAAAGGTCTCTATTTTTGCGGAGAGATTATTGACGTCGATGGTCTTTGTGGCGGGTATAATCTTCAGTGGGCTTTCGCGAGTGGATTTCTGGCGGGGAGATCTTTGTCAATGTCATAGCTTTGTTGTCTACATGACAGTATATTTCTTACTATGAAATCAATTAACAGGATGGTAAAATGAAAATATCACTGATTATCGGTAGCCCCCGGCTAAAGGGCAACAGCGCTACAATTGCAAAAAACGTTGCGGATAAACTAGAAAAAAAAGGTGCGGTCACAACGACCTTCGAACTCAATACACTTACCTATCGCGGGTGTCAGAGTTGCATGGGATGTAAAACCACTTCAGAAAAATGTATTCTGAAAGATGATCTGGATCCGGTTCTTGAGGATATAAAAGCATCCGATACAATTATTCTTGCAACACCGGTTTTTGTAGGGGAGATGACCTCACAGCTTAAAGGGCTGGTTGACCGATTTTATTCGTTTTATAAGAACGATTTCAGAACAAATCCAAAACCATCCCGACTGGCAGAAGGAAAAAAACTAATTTTTGTTGTTTCGCAGGGAAGCCCGGATAAATCCATGTTTAGTGACATAATACCCAGATACAGCGGTTTACTCTCCCGGTTGGGATTCGAAACTATTATTCCTGTTAGGGCCATCGGTGTTGGGCCGGGTAGTGATGTTTTAAAAAACGAATCAATTACTGCGAGTATCAATGAGGCGGTTGAAAAAGTAATTGCTGGGTGATTTTATTGGTAATACCTTTTTGGGGTTGTCATAATGTTAATTTGACACAAAGGTACGCGATTTCTTTGCTAACACACTTGCAATTAGTAAAAGAGTTTCAACTTTTACTAATTGCAAATGTAATCAGCATGCGTGAATCTCCTTACTGCCAATTTACAACCCTCAAGATATCACACAAGCGCTTGTTTTCATCATGTAACCGTACTGCGAAACGGAGATACCCGTTTGAATCGGGGAATTTTGAACTTACATCCTTGATATAGGTTGCATGTTCAGAAAGTACCCGTTCGGTAATAGCCTGAGCACAGCGTTTATCATAACGAAGCTTTACAAGAACAAAATTGGCTCCGCTTGAAAATACCTGTTCTGAAACAGGCATGTTTTTTAGCATTGTTATAAATTCTGTACGGTCCCGTATCGTATCAATAAATGATTGTTTTAGTACATTACGGTGTTTCAGAATTATCTCAAGGAAATGTTCTGCAATGGAATTCATATTCCAGATAGGAGTATTTGCTTTAATATACTGATTTAAAGCGCTATTGCATGTATAGACGTAACCAAGCCTTATTCCCGGAACACCTAGGGATTTACTCAGGCTTTTAATGATAATTACATTGTCAAGCGGTTGTTTTTCGAGAGCCCCAATGAGTGAATGGTTGTCAGAAAATTCAATGAATGATTCATCAACAATAATTGTCTTTGACGGATTATTAATTGCAAAGGTAAGGAGCCAGTCTGATGGAAATTCGGTACCGGTAGGATTATTTGGATTTACTACAACAATACAATCAGCCGTGTGCGCTTTATGTGAAAAATCAGTAAGATCATAGGCACCAAAATCAGTATAGGTTTCATAAGATGAGAATATATGAGTATACTCTCCAAATGTTGGAGCAGGGATAAGTGCTTTACTTGTTGAGTATCTGTTACGCAATAGCGGGTAGATCTGTGATGCTCCATTGAGCGCAGTTACACGTGTTTCATCACACAGTAAAAACCATGCCATCTTTTTATCAAGAATTACCTGACGCGATCCATAGTTGTGAATCAGTGATGGAAGTGTGTTTTTAAGTTCGGAAATAATTGATGCATTCGGGAAATGCATGTTTCTGATAAAACAGAAATCGGTCATTGAGTAGTTCCAGAAACCACCAAATGCATGCTCCAGAATCTCTTTTCTGTGCTCATTAAAATCAAATTCTGCTACCTGAAGATCATTTGGGTCATCAACTTCAGACCAGTTTTCACCCTCCACTATCTCTGCATGAATCGTTTCTTTCTGCATGTAAATTAAAATACCGAGAATCAGTTCGTAATAACAGTTGTTATCAATAACATTTGCATAGTAGACAAGCAGTTTACGAAATGATGTCTCACAGAAAGCTCGTGAGAATTTATAGATATTGAGCGTTTTATATTTATCTGAAAAATCAAAAGTTTCAGATTGTAAATGGGGGGGGATAACATTGGTAATAATCTGATTCTCGACAGTAACCACGGTGCCATCCATACCGGTTCTGTATTTATCTACAAGAGCAACATTACTGAATTCTGATTGAATCAGACGGGTAATTACTTCAGGTCTGTAAAGAAGATCTGATTCAATAAGGATAATGTCACTGTCAATCGTGATCTGCTCAAACGCCAGGGCCATTGAGTAAATGTTGTTTGTTTCCTTGTATTTCTCATTATGTATAAAGGTAAAGGTTAGATCGGTATAGGTACTTTTGAGATATGCTGTCAGTTCGTCAGCCCGGTAGCCGGTAACAACTACAATGTCACGTACTTTATTTTCAAGAAGCCCATCAATTATTCTTCCTATTATGGTTTTACCGGCAACCTTAAGCATTGTTTTATGACATTTATCAGTCAATGGACGCATTCTGTTTCCATAGCCTGCTGCAAGAATTATTGCTTTCATGGTATAGTTCCTTTTATGGATTGGTGTTGTCTATAATGGAAAAATGATGAAAATACAGTAGATAAAAAGGCAAGGAGGTTATTCATTGTCCAGTAAATAACCATGCCTGCCGGAGATGTATACAGGAGAATAAAAAACAGAAACGCCATACCGTAAAGGTTTATCCGCTGTTTTTTTAACATCGCTAAAGACATCGATGTATCGGTATGCAGCCATGATGACGCCAGTGTAATGGAAGTCATCACGAATGGCAGAATATTAATTCTATTACCTATTACTGGAAGTGTAAAGGGGAGTGGTAATAAACTATCAGCTTTTGATAAGTCTGTGATAAATCCCGCTGATGTCTGAAAGAGTGCATAGTGTTCACTTAACGCGTGATAAGCTGCAAAGAAGATGGGAATCTGAATTGCTGCACTAAAGAGACTTTTTAAAGAATAAAGCGGACTGATTCCAAGCTCTTTATGTAATGCAAGAATCCGGTGAGTCTGTTCTTCACCTTTAAATTGTTTTTTAATCTCAGCAATACGGGGCTGAATAATACCGTTCTGGTAATTAACTTTTTTCTGCCACTTATCAGCAATATGAAATAACGGGGACAGGATAATCTTTACACAAATAGAAAGAAGAATGATTGCAATGAGAAGGTTATTGCAGAGTGATGTCAGAAAATCAAACAGGTATAGTATGCCAAGTGACAACCATCGCATCCAGAACCATAAAGGAAACATAAGCCGTTCGGCATTATTGCCAATATTCCTGAGTAATGTATACTTTACAGGACCGGCATACACCAAATAGGTTAGAGTATCATTACCTGAAATCTTACCGGAGAATTGCACCATGCAATCGTTATAATTATCCAAAAAAATACTGTCTGATTCTGAACGGAGCAGTACTGCTGTGAAGCGGCTTCTGATACCCGACCAGTTTGTATTGTTGATTGATTGTGAGGCTTTCTGATTTAAAGAGTATACTTTCTTTTTCTTGTTGTCTATTGAAATGAACCGGTAGTGTTCATTTTGAATTTTGTTCAATGTCACTTTCAGAACGAATCTGGCTGATGCTGTACTGTCTGCTCTTGCTGTAGAATAAACGCGAATGGAAAAAATATTTGATATTTTTGATATACAGAACTTTTTAACAAATGTATCAGACTCATTTGTATAGAAAAATGAAATAATGGATTGACTATCATTTTTTGAAATCTGATGCGTGGGTGTAATTTCAGATAAAAGAGTATGGTGATGTTCCGGTGTGAATGAAATAACATCTGAATCAGGATTGCGGATGCCTACAGGTTTTGATAACCCTGGTTCCTCATAGGTAATTGAATGCAAATCTCCGGATGATGAAAAAATATAGGAAAATGCATTAACCTTTACAGATATAGAATCTGCACCGGAGATTGAGATGATCCCTGAAAGTAATAAAAGAAATAGTGGTACAGTAAACCGTTTCATCGCCTGTAAAATCTCCCCATTTCAGCAAGTGCGTCAGAGAGGTAGGGCGATAACGTCGAACTATTTATCAGTTGATAGTTGGTATCGCGTGTTTCATAGTATCCACCGGGGAATTGAACGGTGATTTTGTCCGGTTCAATAATGGCGAAGTTATAATAACTGCCACCAATCAGCCATTGCCAGGTTTCACTACCGAAAAGATCATTACCTGATGAGTAATCTTTAGCTGGGCTGGTACAACCAAGTCCACTTCGCATAAATGTAGGAACCACATCATAATGACTTGTTCGCCTGGTAACCGTTGATGAACCATTCTCCGGATTGAAAACGATCATGGGTGTTTTCATCTGAATTTTACTGAATGCACTGCCGTGACCGGTAAAATTCAGTCCATTCTCATTGTATTCTTCACCGTGATCTGATGTAATTACTACGATAGTATTTCGTAAAAGATTACGTTTCTGTAAATCATCAATTACCACGGTGGTCAATGAGTCAAGGTATTGAACACCTGCCTTGTAATGCTCAAATTTCTTCTGCATATCATTCATCAAACCGTTAATCCTGACTCTCGATTTATAATGAGGCGGATACCCTTCAACGCTGAGAACATCGTAGAAGAGAAATCCGAAGAAGTTTTTGTTTGATGGTATTGTGTCAAGCCATTGTTTCCATTCGGTGGTGAGTGCACTGTCTTTACGGTATACGTCCTGAGGTCCGTCAACTTTTGTTTCGAGACGCAAATTTGGTATTTTTACAAATGCAGTAATGTCAAGACATGCAGGTGCATAGAGTTTATAGCTTGTAAAAATTCCCATCGCGTAATTTTTATCAAGCATCGTATTTACAAGAACAGGGGAGACCTTGTTACTCTCAACATACAGCTGATATGTTGGTGGAATACCGTAAAAAAGGGAAAACAGACCCATCTTGGTTGAATTTCCACCACTCCAATGGTTAGTAAATATTGTGCCATTTTCTTTTGCATGATTCATAATTCCAGGCATCAGAGAATCAGTTACAACATCTGCACGCAAGGCATCTAAACAGATGATAATAATGTTTTTGTTTGCAATAAGAGAGTCAAATTGCAATGGTTTCTGAGGATAATAAAACCCGGACGATTCAGGTGAAAAGTTCTTTGGAAGCGATCTGCGGTTTGCAATATCGTTAAAACCATGTTTTATCATGAAACGTTTACTTGTTGATGGATAAAACAGGGGAAGAGTAGTTGTAAACCGTGTGACCGGCATATACCCTGTGGCATCAGCCCACATATGTGTCACATGGGTGAATCCGAGAAGGAGAATTGTGAGTGGTGCCACGACAATGGACCTCATGCTCTTATTGTCAACAATAGCACGTTTCCACGAATTCCGGGCAATTAATGAGAATAATACTGTAAAAATCAGAAAATAAATAATCCCGAATCCCCACGTTTTCCAGCCAAGTATTTTAATTGTCAGAATTGTAAAGTGAAAACGGTGTGCCGTATAGATTTGCGAATCAAGCAGAATTAATGAAATGACAAACGCAGCAACGATGACTGACATGCTTATAATAATCTTACGAAATGGTAAAAGAAGTACCAGCGGAAGTGCAATTCCAATAAATAGTAAAAGACCGATTGATAAAAAGTGACTTGAAAAAGCTGCAATTGTATAGGCTAATCCAAGTGGTTCGGTGGGGATGTGGTAGACAAAAAAGTAACGTAATCCTGCAATAACAAAAACGATCGCGGCAATAGTAAAAAATTCTGCACTCCATTTAAGCAGAGAAAGGCGTTCTTTTATAGAAAAAAATGGATTGTTTGATTTCATAATGATTTATATCGATTGAGAAAATGGTGGTAGTAAGAGAACTAAAAAAAATTCAGTTACATAGCTTCCTTAACTTTTACTTTATCCGCAATTTCTGCAATAGCAGCAGCGCCAACAGCAACACTGTTACCAAGGTTGAACACTACTTTTTCCCTGAATTGACGGATACCCGCTTTGAATTTTTCCGGATTTTCACAGAGCGAATTAATTAGCGAAGGCGCACCCGAAAGATTATCAGGAGAAAGCACTGCGCCTACCTGATTCCGTATACTTATTTCCATGGGTTCAAGGCCGAGTTCTGTATAGTTGTTATTTCTTACTCTTTTAGGAACATCAATGTATAAAACCGGTTTCTCGAGTCCAAGGGCATATTCGATTGACATTGATGACCAATCGCAGATTAGAATGTCGGAATCAAAGAGTGAATCAGTATCACCCATTTTTGACACATGAGAGAAAAGAGAGTTTCCTGAACAGGTATCAAGAATATCCTGTATCACTTCGGGTGTTAACTTTGCAGTTTGATAATGAGGTCTGAGTATCACCTTAAATCCGGCATCAAGCAGAATTGTGACAAGTTTTTTACCGCAAATATTCATAATTGAATTCGGACCCCAGGTTGGAGCGATGAGAACAGTATATGGTTTTACGGATTTATGGCTGCGTACTGACGCCTGTTTCATGAGATTTTCGATACGTGCATACCCGTGAGGAACAAGATTTTTAGCTGGAAGATTTTTTAGTGATTCTCTTTTCCGTATTTCGTCAATTTGATGCTGGCCGCTGCAAAGAATCGTATCGTAATGATCGTATGAGCTTTCAAAATCAACCATGTGCGTACTTCCCATTGCATGGAACAGATAAATATAATGCACAGGATTAATGGACCGCTTTAACTGAAAAATATTAAGATCAATCATTGTCAATACAAGACAATCAGCTTTCAAAAACTGAAAAAAGGTAATAAGCCAGAATCCATCACCAATGAATATCGATCTGAATTCAGGGTGTGCAAATGATAAACCCTGATCCTGTAAATCCGATGTAACATAAGTGACTTTGTTGCCCATGTCAAGTAGTTTACCGATAATATCACTGAAGTGGTGCCAATCCTGACCGCTTTCAGAATAGATAACAATATTTCTGAAATCCGGATGCAGTTTGTAATAGGCACGGTAATTCCTGAATGACTTAATAAATACCTTAAGCGAAAATCCTTTTTTCTGACTCATGTGTTCCTGCTTGACAGTGTGGTATAGATGCTACTTTTTGGCTCCGGATGTTTTTTTGGGTTCCGTCATTTTCTTTGACGGATTAAAGATCCTGACAATTCTATACCAGAAAGTTTTAACTCCAAGGGCAATTGTTGCAAAAATACCAACTATTGCTGAAATGATCATCGAACCGGTACCAGGATCAAGATAAGCAAGTGATACATTTGTTTGGTGATCCGGCGTTTTTACAAACGATGAGACAACTGCTGTAACTATAAGCAGATTGAATAATATATTGACTGTTTTTGTTTTTTTTGACATTTTAATCACTTTTCCTGAATTGTAATTAATTATGTAGCGATCCAGAACACATTCAGACGCGTACAAAAAATAATAAAATCCCTATAAATGACTAACAAAAATCATCACGAAAAACAAATTTTGTAACTTTTCTATCAACTTGGCGTTTTTATTCATAGCGACGCATTTAAAACACAACACAAAACCCGGGATGTGCCTTATAAATTTAAGAAAAAGGAGCTGTATATGATACAGGAAGTTGTACTTTCTGCTGGTGCATCCGGTTATATTGCCATGGATGATGATGAGAATGAAGTTGAAGGTCGTATCTTGACAACAGAGGAGTTTGTCGCGAGATTACATGAGCGCGGCGACATCTTTTCACTTGATAACGGTGAGCGTCTTATAACTTCTGAAACATTTGCTATTTGTTGTGCGATATTTGTCGGATTGGGATTGACAAAAATGGATGTCGCAGAGATACGATCTGTTGGAATAGTAGATGAACCAGTGACAAAGCCAAATAGTGGTATATTTAATAGGGATGGAGTAGACAGGCCACCGGTAATACCCCCTCCGCCACAGGTCGTCAATGTAGAGAAACGCACTTTGCATAATAGAGTTTCTGCCAATAGAAATGGCAGTTCCGTGCGTTCATCCGGTGGCGGAGATCCACGTGCTAGAGTTGCCAAAATGGGAATTTTCGGGATACAGGCAGGGGTGACAAATGGTAGAAATATATCCGGCGATATCACTGCTCCCGGGGGATTTGCTGATGGTATCGATGCAGTAATATCAGGTGTTAATGGTTTACGCAGAGGAAGCGGAGGGGGTGTGGCAAGAATGGGGCCATCGGCAATCGGATATGGTGATGGTGTAAATAGTGGATTTGGCCCGTATTCTCCGGGAACTGATATCGGACCATCAGCGGATGCTTCGGCACTAACGTTAAAGCCGACATCAGTTTCAGAAAGAGTTCGACAATTGCCCCCTACAACAGGAATTGGTCTCTACGGCGGACGAAACAAGTCAGAAATATTAAAAGTGGTTATGCAGAATATTCAATCACTTCGATATGCATATAATCAAAGGCTTAGAGATAAACCGGAATTGAGAGGTAAGGTTGTTTGCAGGTTTGCCATTGATGAGTTCGGGAATGTACTTGTGTGTGATATCGTTGAATCAACAGTGCTGGATAATGTACTTGAGGCAAAAATCAAGGGCATGATTAGCCGCTGGCGGTTTGAAAAGATCGACAAAGTTGGTGATGTTACCGAAATAGTCTATCCGTTTGTGTTCTCATCATAAAACATACTGTAATTCCGGTTTGTGATGTAAAGCAGGGGCTTTTTAATAGAGTCTCTGCTTTTTTTTGAGCACTTGATTAATGCCCAATGTTATAATTGGTAATTATTAAACAGAGTAATGGTGTGAGTATTGATACCTGATTACGGAGCCACATCCTTAAATGTATAAATTGCCGATTGTTACAAGCGACAATGCTCTTGTAGAGCGAACAGTGGAATACCTTTCAAAAAACGGGTTGCATCAGATAGTGTTGCATCAGCTTTCTGACAGCTCATCAACACTTGATTATCTTGGCATTGAGATGCCGGAATTAATAATTGTCAATTTCAGCGATAAGGGTATCAATGCATTTGAATTACTTACAAATATTATGAGTGATGCCTGGTTGCTTCATGGGGGGATCATCGCCATATGCAATACTAACAATGAAATTGAGCGTGTTGAATTAATTAAGGGCGCAAATCTGATTATTGCACTTGATACAGCAGATTATCAAAGTTATGTCGCTAAAGTGGTATCGATAATCTTTAACAACAGAAGAATTCTGTTTCAACGTGAATTGAGTAGTGATTTTCTAAGTAATATAAGTGGTTCATTTCAGCTTGACAATGATATCTATGATGTAAAGTGTTATGTAAACCTTATCTGTAATTTTCTGTACAACTCAAACAGAATAAAAATGGAACAGAAATTTAATGTCAGGCTTGCACTTACAGAGATGCTTACCAATGCAATTGAACATGGTAATTGCGGAATCACCTATGATGAAAAATCGGAATGGCTTGAAAAATCGTATGATATTGCCGAACTGATAGCATTAAAAAACCGTGATGAAGCCATAAACAGGAAAAAAGTATCATTCGAGTATACAATAACTCCTGAGAGGGCCATTTTTACCATCGGTGATCAGGGAAAAGGATTTGATTGGCGACATGTCAAGGATGTAACCAAGGACGAGTTTGTTCTGGAGCTTCATGGCAGGGGAATACTGATTACAAAATCACTTGTAAATAATCTTCACTATAACGAAAAGGGTAATGAAGTCACTTTTGAAGTGCATTTTGAAACGGAGAGAGCAGGTTTAATGCCTGGATTATTTGAATATATTCCCGTAAAGGAAATTAAACGCGGTGATGTGATTTTCAATGAAGGTGAACCAGGTGATTACTTGTACTATATTGTTAAAGGTGTTTACAACGTGGTAGTACAGGGTATTGTTGTTTCAAGTCTGACACCTGATGACATTTTTATGGGAGAGATGTCATTTCTCCTGAATAATGAACGCAGTGCAACAATTATCGCCGGGACTGATGGCAAGCTTATCGAGATATCAAAGAAAAATTTTGTTGAAGCAATCCGTGAAAAACCACACTATGCACTATTTCTCTGCAGACTGCTTGCGCAGCGAATCCAACGGGTAAACAACGGGAGTGTTGGGGGGATGGCTGGGAGCCGGGAGATGGAAGCGAGAAGCCAGAATTCAGAAACCGGAATCCAGAATATGGAAGCAGAATATTGCAGAGATCTGCGGTAGTATATCGCATTTACACAGGTTACAAGTATATAGAATATTTATAACCTGTGGGCACTTAGGGTAAAACTCTTAATTGACTTTCTTGCATAATTCCGCCAGTATACTGATACGTTTCTGACATCCTCCATTGACAATATAGTGAGAATGTTCATCTGGAGTTTTAAATGTTTGACCGGAAATAGTTTTGCAATTATATTCCTTGTTAGTCAATAATTCATGCTGTTCAAGTATTGATTTGATTTCCGGATTTTTAAAAAATGGTGGTGTTTTTTTGGGATTGTTTCTGCACCAGTGCAGGGTTTTATACCAGATAGCTGCACCAAGAGCTCCGCAGGCATTTCCGCTTAATCCGATTCCCCCTGCAAATCCCGCTGCTAAAACCGCTTCTTTATTGTTTCCACCGGCTTTTTTAATTACCTCTGATGCCCGTTCTTCATCACAGACACGTAAACCGGTTTCATGATTCAGAAGGTAAAACATTGTATGTGAGCATGTTCCGATAAAGATGAACTTTAAGCGGGCATTATTATGTATTGTTGCCATAATGGTAACCTTTCAGAATGTGGTGGATGACAATACTGCAAAATAGGCAGTATTATATTAATTCACCATACTTGGTGAACAACTGATCTGTTGATTATTTAGTTACAATTAAAACGATGTCTTTTTGTCAAAAATAAATTTAACAAAAACTCCTAAACCGCATGCTGTGACAAAAAGAAAACAGAGAAAATTTAATACCGGAATAATTGATACAATGCAAAGTGCTGCCCCACCAATTAGGAAATGATAATGACGTTTCACAATATTCCATTTAAAAAGACTGATAAGCTGTTTACCGATTAGTGTTGCCCCGATTATATAGGTAAAGAACAGGAGTGGAATTAGTCCAAGAATGAGTATCACACCGAGCGGTATTGAAAATATCATTACAAAGCAGAGAATTATAATTGCGGGATACATTAACAGTGGAATGATTCCCCAGACAAATGTATTCCAGAACTGCTGTGATGTCTGTTTATTATCAAGATACCTAAAAGATGGAAGCAGCAATATAATTAAGCCGAGTAGTGCTATAGCGATAAAGAGTACAACTTTGAAAAAAGCACCGATAGATCTCATTGTCTTATCAAAAGCCGAGTCGTTCATTTCACAGGACAGCTTTTTATCATGTGTAATGGTACCGGTGATTTTTGATTTAGCACTTTCGTCAATTTTCTCTTTGGATCCGTAAATAAGATTCCCATTAACATGTGCGTTATCACCGAATGTAATCCGGCCGCCATACACTTTTACATCACCGTTAACAGTACCATTAAGTAGTACCTGACCTGCAGCGGCATATACATTTCCGTTAACAATACCATCAATGGTAAGTGTTGCACCTGCCATGAAAACGTATCCGTCAATAGTACTTTTTTCACTGATATTAATTGACTTTCCAGCAAAATAGTTATTTCCCCTTACCGGACCATTCACGATGGTGTTTACTGCAGCAGTCATAATACCATTGCCGGTACTTCCGTTGATGATCAAGTGTTCACCGACTGCGGTTAAACCAAGCTTTGTAGCACCATCAAAGGTAAGTCGTTTCCCAAGAAAAATGAGATCTTCCGATTTCCCGGAAAAATTAAGCTCATTTCCAAGAAATATGTAGTCATCATTGTATACCGTATTATCGGTTTTAATTGATGCTACTTTTTCTTCTGCATAATTTTTAATGACAACTGAACTGCTCAGTGATGAACTGCACAGAAATAACATGATACATAGGTAATACATCGTTTTCATACTATACTCCAGTTTAAAATCCTACATGTCCTTTGCGTGTATTGTACAATCACATCTATAAGATACACTAAAAAGAACATAGCCTGTATCGATATGCGACCGGGTGGTTAAAAATGATAGCTGAATGGTCGATATCCGCTCCTGAATGGTTAAAAATCAATAAGCTTTCGTAACTTCTGTGCTCTTCTTCTTGATAATTCTATAGTCATACCATTTTTCATTCTGATAGTGAAGACGTTTTGTAACTCTTTGTTAATAAACGCAACATAATTGAGATTAATAATGTCGTTTCTACTGGTTCTGAAGAATACTGATGAGTCCAGACGCTCCTCATAATAATTGAGATATTTATCTGATATCAGTTTTTCACTATTTGTGTAGACATAGCAGAAGTGTTCATCCAGAGAAATCCTGATGATTTCAGATGATTGAATCACCCTTGTTTTTCCCTGTATGGTTATTGTAATATGATCCGATGTCTTTACAATATGATCCTGTTGCCTGACAGGCGATTCACTGGTAAATAGTCTTGATTTTATCTTCTCAACTGTCTTTTCAAGCCGCTCGTACCGCACCGGTTTAAGCAGATAATCAAGGGCATCAATTTCAAATGCTTCCGCAGCATGCTCAGAATAAGCGGTTTGAAAAACAATCAGCGGCGGGTGCTGCAATGATGATACTGTTTGAAAAACAGGAATACCTGGCATATTGATATCAAGAAATGCAACATCAACCCTGTGTGTGATTATCTGCTGTAGTGCCTCATTACCATCTGATGCCTCTGTGACAATTTCGAAGATACCGAATCTGTCAAGAAGTTCATGTAACCGCTGGCGGGCATGGGTTTCATCATCGGCTATAATTGTTTTAATCATGCGCTGAATGATATTTCTACCCCTCCGTTGACAAAAGAAAATGTTCCACCGCTTTTTTCAACTCGTTTTTTGGTAATTGTTAATCCATGACCACGATTTAGCATTGTGTCATCAAGTGCCTTTTGTGAATCGAATATTGTAATAATATGTTTATTGTTTCTGCTAACTATCTCTATGTTAACGGAGAGCGATTGCGTTGACTTAATATTATGTTTGATACAGTTTTCAACAAGAGGCTGCAGTAGCAACGGAGGAAGCATGAAATCTGTTTCGCAAATTATTGTAAAGTCCAGTTTGTCATTGAATCGCAGTTTTTGAATTTCAAGATATTTACGTACATTGTCAACTTCTTCAAGAATTGTAATCAGCGGTTTTTCAGAATTATCAAGATTGTCCCGAAGAAGATCAGAGAGATTAAGCAGGGCATGTTCCGCCTTAACGGGATCTTTGAGCAGGGTTAAGATCATATTTAACGTATTAAAAAGGAAGTGTGGATTGATACGTTCGGAAAGCAGTTTCATTTCCATCTGATTTTTCAAAAGCCGTTCACTGCTGATTGACTTTTCCTTTTCTATCATCACTTCTTTGTAAATAATTGAACCGGTACAGATAGTTTGTAATGCTGTAATAAAGAGATAATTAAGCACAAGAAAGGATAGTGCACCCCGGTTATAGTAGACAAAAAGCGCAGGTTCCAGAACAAACAGCAGAGCAAGATTTATACATGCAACACCGGTGATCACTGAAAATGTTATAATCAGTATAAAAATGATACGCGTTTTTGATAGAAGCGATTGCGTCAGGGTGCAATTTCCAACAAGAGCAGCTCCAAGAATTAAAGAATTAATCAGCGCAGCATGTATGAATTGCCAGGTAAAATCGTTCAGTATATAACAGACAACAAGACTCAGCAGAATTCCAGTAATTTGCGTAACAATAAAAATCGACGGGAAGAAGAATCCGAATCGCTTTCTTGAGTCAATTTTGAACATCTTTTCCCGCAGTGTTTAATCGATCAATATCAGCAATATTACAAAAAACAATAAACTAAGTAATAGGTGATTACAGTACAATATTCCTGATGCCTGTTTCTTGATGATCAGGATTTATTAATTGTTTTTATAATTTCAGTACATATATTGACGAATGTATCCCGCATGATTCGTTCTGCGAATTTTGATGTATCCATTGATGTTGTAGCATTTTGTCCTTCAACAGTGAACGTTCGCGATTTTGAAATGTCAAGTGGTGGTGCAATTTTAACCTCAACCTTCATCGTCGCGGTCATTGTCTGACTAAGTCCGGCACTTTTTTCAATGATTGTACACTCGATAATTTTAATGTCAATCGCATATGTTGCCACGCTGATATCCGCACTATAATTTCCTCTGGATTCAAGCAGCGATTGAAAAGAGGCACGAAAAGACTCAACAAGCGATGGCTTTATCACAATTGGTGCTGTCTTTTTTATTCCAGTCCGGGTGGTTCCAAGTATTCCGTTTTCTTTTGATGGTGTCGTATCGGTGAATGACTGGGTGTAGAGTTTGATTCCTTCGTTGAATGCCGGAATCGAATCGAATTGTGTCATAAGAGGTTTGATAACAATGGGGTTTTGCGCTTTTGCTCCGTAAGATGTTGATATCAATAAAAAAAACATAAAAAACGGTATATACGTTTTCATACTGCTCCTCATTATTGAAAATGGTACATGTAACTGCTTCTAAATATATAATCCGGCAAAGGAATTCAAATAGACAGATACTTTTGTGCAATAGTGTTTAAGAGCTAAATCTTCTAATCTGCCTGTTTCAACCATAACGAAAAACACATTTCTTCTTGATCGAGCGACCAGCTGTGAATCATTTTGTAGGTCAATCGTGATTCAGGAAATTAGTTCCAGAATGGGTAATTGCATAGAGTGGGTAGAAAGAGTTAATGGCACAGAGACATAGAAATGCTGTTTTTATTGGATTCGCATCATGTGGCAAATCAACTGTCGGAAAAGCTGTTGCAGCACATGGATTCACATTTATAGATCTTGATACCGTGATTGAAGAACGCTTCCTGTATGATAAAAAGGAACCGCTCTCATGCCGTCAGATCTACAATTTGTATGGGAGTGAGTTTTTTTTAGACCTTGAGACAAAAGTACTGGGAAGCCTTCTGACGCTTGAGTCTACAGTATTGTCAACCGGCGGTGGTGCACCTATGACCGCTGTAAATCGTCCTATTCTAAAACAGTTCGGTTTTGTTGTGTATCTTTACGCTGAGCCGGAGGTATTAATTGATAGGATGAAGTCAAAGGGATATCCGGCATTTCTTGCAGATAACCCAACGATTGAAAACCTCAATAAGATCTGGAATGAACGCCATGAGGTCTACCGCCTTATGGCTGATCTGATAATAGATACAAATAAGAAAAGTATCGATGAAATTGTAACGGAGGTATTGGAAAATATATGAGTAGTACAACAGGCACCCTTTTCAGGGTAAGTACATTTGGTGAGTCTCATTGTAAAGCTGTTGGCGCAATTGTCGACGGGTGTCCATCACAGATTGCGTTATGTGAAAAGGATATTCAGGCTCAGCTTGATAGAAGAAGACCCGGACAGAGTGATTTGTCAACGCCGCGTCAGGAACTTGACTCTGTGACAATTATGTCTGGTGTTGAAAACGGGAAAACACTTGGAACACCGATCTGTCTGATGGTAATGAATAAAGATCAGCGTCCTGGTGATTACAGTGAAATGATCGAAATCCCAAGGCCATCACATGCAGATTTTACCTATATGGCAAAGTATGGCATCAAGGCATCAAGTGGTGGCGGACGATCAAGTGCACGGGAAACAATCGGACGTGTTGCAGCCGGAGCTATTGCAGAAAAGTTTCTTAAAGAGACATATGGTGTTGAGATTGTTGCGTTTGTCAGCAGTGTCGGCGGTATTGATGCATCAGGGGTTGATTATCAGACTATCAATCGTCAGATAGTTGACGAAACTATAATTCGGTGTCCGGACAGTACTGTTGCATCAAAAATGATCGATCTTGTACGTGAGGTTCGGGATGATTTGGATTCTGTAGGTGGAATTGTGACCTGTGTTATCCGTGGAGTTCCGGCGGGGTGGGGGGATCCAGTGTTTGGCAAAATGGAGGCACGTCTTGCACAGGCAATGCTTTCGCTTCCCGCAACAAAAGGTTTTGAAATCGGTTCAGGCTTTGCTGGTACAGCACTTCGTGGCTCAGAACATAATGATCCATTTATATGGAATAACGGGCGATTACAGACTTTGACAAATAATAGTGGAGGTGTTCAGGGTGGCATTACAAATGGCGAAACTATAACATTTCGTATTGCATTCAAACCGCCTGCTACAATAGGAAAATCCCAGAAGACAGTCGATTTCAACGGCAGGCAAACGGTCCTTGAGGCCAAGGGCCGTCACGATCCCTGTGTTGTTCCACGGGCAGTTCCGATAGTTGAAAGTATGACAGCAATTGTTCTTGCTGATTGCGCATTGATGCAAAAAGCGTATCAGAGATAACCTGCCTGGTAAAAACCGGGACTTACCATCCTTATAGTCCCGGTTACCATACACTTGAATTATTCGAAACAGAATTCTCAGGTTGGTTAAATAACAAAATTTCAGAAATACTTTGACTGGAAACAATAAGAAATATATAAATTACAGTATCAAATTTTTGGCAAAGGAATTTTTAACGTATGGTTATATTTATTTAGCTGAACTTTTAAACAAATTATTTCCAACGTTTATTCCGAATACTATTTTAGGCCATCAGCTAATTAATGCTGAATTTAACAAATGATACTATCGATTTTTTATAGTGGTGCACCTGGTGCATCGGGAAAAGTTGTTTATAATTAATGTACATAAATACAATGAAGGATGCGTGTTATGGATGAAACAAACGAACTGGAACAAAAACTTGAAAACTTTATTAAAAAAGTAAGTGAAACCGGAATTGTCTGGGGACTTGAAAATGATGATGGCTTTGCCATGTCAAGTTCATCAGAGTTCGAGGATGATGATGGTGAACCGATAGAACTTATGTGTTTCTGGTCGGAGAAAAAGCTTGCAGATGCATGTGCAAAGGATGAATGGAAAGGTTATAAGACGGTACAGGTCGAACTGGGTGATTTTCTTGAACACTGGTGCGTAGGAATGGCTAATGATGGTCTTGTAATCGGTGTTGATCTTGATACTGAGTTGACTGGATATGAAATTGATCCCCTCGATCTGATCCTTGAGATTGCAGATCAGTTGGGAGAAATCGGCAAATCGGTAAAACTGAAAGACTACAAGAGTCTCGATGACCTCGTTGAAGAGATTGAATCTCTTGAAGAAGAGGATGAAGAGTAAGACGAAAAGGTTAAGGCTAAGGTTGAGATTGAGTTACAATGCCGATTTGCCTCGGTGTTGTGACAATATGTATTATACCCTGCAAGGCACACGCCCCCTAAATCCCACCTCGTCAGGTATTCCCAAGGGGGATTTAGGGGGTGTGTTAATGTTGGCTAAACAATGCTTAAAAAGACCATCTGTTCCGCTAAGTCGATCCCATTTACTTTTACACGCAACTGCTGATTAAGTGTAACGTTTTTTTCATGTATCCTCGCCTCAAGTGCGAGTTCAAGAATTAAAATAATCGAGAATCGTTCACGTTTTTCTATCACAACGGCATCACCCTGCCAGTCGGGATGTTGAAGCAGATACACAAGCGTCCAGTGAAGATTCGATTGACGTTCAAGAATTGCTGCGGTGCCGGTGATTGATGCCGATGCACCAATGCGATTAAGAATTGCCTGCTCGTCAAGAACTGGTTTACCACTAATAAAGGCACGAAGCTGCTGGTGTACGACAAGATCAAGATACCGGCGTAATGGACTGGTTGCTCTGCTGTATAGTTTAACACCCAAACCTGCATGCATATCAGGTGTACATTTAACAGTGCCGGGCTGCAGTTGTTTGCGGTAACTGAACATTGATGCATAATCGGTTGGATGTTCAATCGTTTCCGGAGGTGGCTGTGATGTATACGGGAATGGAATTGCATTTGCCGATGCAAATCGCGCGGCAGTTTCGCCGGCCATTACCATACAATCGGTTACAAGCTCCTTTGAGTCCATTTCGGGTAACGGTGTTATTGTTACACTATTGTCAATTACCCTGATTTTTACTTCTGGAAAGGAGATGAACACTGCATTAGCGGCCTTACGGTATTCGCGATATTTACGGGTCATCCGGTATATCGAACAGAATGGCTCATCATTGATTCTGGCCTGAGCTTCCGCATATGTCAAACGGGTTACTTTAATCGTTGATAATACAATTTCAAAGGTCCCGATAGAGCCATCATCGTTGAGATCAATGCCAAAGGAGAGTGCCGGTGATATTGTCTGTAATCCAAGACCGAACAGATCTGTTGTCTGCGGCGGGAGCATGGTGACATGTTTTTCCGGTAAATATAACGTCGTTGCAAGTTCGCGTGCATAAAGATCTGCCGGGTTATCCGGGGTAATCACCGATGACGGATCTGCGACATGTACCCATAACCGGTTGCCATCAATACTGATTGCATCATCCGGATCCCTGTTTCCCTCGTCGTCAATTGCGTATGCAGCAAGACCGGTCAGGTCAACACGGGGTTCATCAGGAATTGCATCTATTGGCGGATAGGTGCAGTCCGTTGTTAATCCTGAACGTTTGATATAAGGATTAACAGTATAATCCCATACCTTAAGTTTTAACAGGAGCGCATGTGCGGTTACTGCCGAGTCCTGAAGTGATAGTTCCTTTAGAATGCGGCAGGTACTTGATTTACCAAACGCAACATCTTCAAGCTGCGCAAACCGCGGAAGGTCATCAGGAATAATTGTATTTTTTCGTACACGGTCAATAAATGCATTCCAGGCATCCTTTTCGGCATTTTTCTGGTTTTTTTCCGCCTGCAGTTTCTGGATTTCATCAGGTGTACGGACGGTGATTTTGTCCGGTGTACCGGTAATAAGCAGATTGTCAAAAAGCAATTTACAGATTGCCCAGGCACTTGCGGGTGTAAACGAACCATAGATCAGATCAGACAGTTCTGCAAGTGTTGTGGTTTCACCGCTCATCATTGAACATGCTTCATCAATTTCACCAATGGGTGTATCTTCAATATCAGAGAGCTTTGCCAGCGGCCCCTCATGAAGCAGCGTAATGTCCTTATCACGTACAGATACTCTTTTTTTGTCCAGTAATTCGATTTCAATCTTGGCACCGGTACTTATCACTATCGCAGGTGCGGATTTGTATAGAACCAAACTGTTTTTTTGAATCATATAAGTGTCAGAGTCCTCAGTAACAGAAACCTCGTTAATTCGGGGTTTCCGTATAAATGTAACAGTTCATTAGTTGTCAGGCAGTTTTTTTCTTAAATACTTTCTTGATCAGATCGCTAACAGTCTGAGTTACTAAATTACCCACAGATGCCAATGCAGCTACAGGATCACGGCGGATTTTGACTTCCTGTTTGCCAACCATATAAAACAAGCCGTCAAGTGCTTTACCTGTTGCGAAATTTACAATGTCGGTGTTAAGTGGATCAACAGAGTTTACACCGGTTGTGGCGATTGTGCTAAGTGCTAATGCTGCCGCCGCAGCAGCTGGTGCTGTCAATGGGTTTGTGGATGCTGCAGTTGTTTTAAGTGTCTGATAGGCGTAGGCGACTTTATTATAGTTTACAGAAAAATCACTCCATAAACCTTTAACGGTGAATTCAGATCCAAAAGCAGTTACCTTGACTGCACTAAATGCACTGTCAACAATAGGAGTAAATCCGCTTGTCAAAACATCACTTGTTGTTGAATCTAAATACTTTGTTGCAGCGGTTGAATCCTTACCAAGCAGGATATCACGAGCTGATGTAAAAGTCATTTGGAAAATTGCTTCTTTAAAAACATCAACAGACAGATCTGCTGCTTTTTCGGCTCCACGGTTTAGTCCCCGGATCATTGATTCACGATATTGTGACAAATCAATACCGGCTGCAGCAAGTAGTGCCTTTCCAGCAGTATTAGAGTTGAGAAGATTAACTGTTTCGATTGCTTTTTCAGCATCGGGGGGAAGATTGATCTTGATCAGCTCATTAGCGAAGTATCCGGTAACCTCATTGAATTTATTTGTAGTACCGGTTGTATCACTTAGCGTAATTGCTGCAGTTTTGGATCCAAGTGCCAATGCTTCCTTAAGTCCGGAAATAATTTCTGATTCTGCAAGATCTGTCGTTAATGGATTAAGATCATCAAGCTGAGATACATAATCACATGATGTAAACACCAGTATCGATAGCAGCAATATCATCGCTAAAGATAACTTACTTTTTTCCATGATACCCTCCATTTGAAAATGTACGCATACTGAATTCAAGAATCGCTATTCAGTTGAACAGACAGACGTATAAAGTTCTTATACAGCTACCAGCATAATATACATAAATGGTCTGACTAATTATACTATTGTAACAGGGATAAGTAAAATATGGCAGTTACGTACAGGCCTCTTCAGTATTAAACGATTATGGACGGAAATGTTTTTACAGGAAAGTATCCACTGATTTTTATACAGATACAGAGACCTTTTACTTAAAGGTCTCTGTTTAAGTAAGACAGTATAGCAGTTATCACTCGGTTGTTTTTGTAAATATTGTCGTTATCAGATTGTAGACAGTGTCGTTGGTAGCAAATCTAACTGTAGTTGTTAATGCTGCAACCGGATCACGACGGATCTTAACTTCCTGTTTACCAACCATATAAAACAATCCCTTGAGTGCCTCACTGGTTGCGAAGCTTACAACGTCGGTGCTGAGTGGGTCAATAGAGGTTATACCGGCTTCTGATAGTAATTCTAGAGTAGCTTTGGCGTTAAATGATTTATTAAAATCTGTTGATGCTGCATCTGTTGTAAGTGCTTGATATGCAGTGGCAACTATATTGTAATTTTCAGAAAATTCATTCCAGAGATCATTAACCGTGACCTGTTTGCCGAAAGCAGTTACCATAACCGCACTGAATACACTGTCAACAATAGGTGTAAATCCATTTGCCAAGATATTGCTTGTTGTACTTTGTAAATAGCTTGTTGCAGCAGTTGAATCCTGACCAAACAGAATATCCTCTGCAGATACGATGTCCATTTCACGTATTGCTTTTTCAAAGACATCAACAGAAAGAGAGGCTGCTATTTCAGCACCCCGGTTTAGTCCATGGATTATCAAATCACGATATTGTGATATATCAATACCCGAAGCATCAAGGAACGTTTTACCAATTTCACTTTTGTTAAGATTTTCCAACATCCTGATTGCATTCTCGGCATCGGGTGGAAGATTAATCCTTAAAAGCTCATTGGCGAGATATCCGGTAAGCTCATTGAACGAATTTTCAACACCGCTTGTATCGCTTAATGTAAACGCTGCGGTTTTAGCGCCAAGCACCAGAGCTTCCTTGAGTCCTGAAGCAATATCCGTTTCTGAAAGGTCAGTCGTTGATGAATTGTTAGCATCAAGTGGAGATAAAACATCACACGATGTAAACATGAATAACGATAACGGCAGAATCATTGCTAATGATCGCAGTTCTTTTTTCATAAAAACCCCCATGCAAAAAGTTTAAATCCTGAAACAAGGATTTGATAGTAAAATGGATTAAGCAGACGCATATCAGGTATTCTGCTAATAGCCTGACATGCATAAATGAACAGCTTTATTGTAACATTCCGGATGTGATAAATAAACAATGACAATTGAAATCGGTCATTTTTTGTTTGTCCGGCTTTTCAGCCAAGGTATTCATTGGAAAATGCTCCATGGCTTTTTATACTCACGCATTGATTTTTATACTGATACGGTGATACTGGATGATTATGGTGCAAAATGTTATATTTGGTTATACATTACATTTTAAGCTTTATATGATTAAAAATGATTGGTTGAAGATGAACTCGGTGCAGGCTTGTGCAGAAATTGCTGTAAATGATTGTCTTAATATACGCCGCAATGAACAGTTTCTTGTGCTTTGCGATACCTTTTGCATGCATGTCGGGCGTGCATTGTACGATTCGGCTGATGGAAAATGCAAGGAAACGATGCTTGTGATGGTACAGTCCCGAAAATACGACGGGTGTGCACTTCCAGAGATCATTGTTCCGTTACTTGACAAATTTGACTGTATTGCAATTGCAACGCAAAAAGCTTTTTCACCTGCGCTTATCGAAAAGCTTGTAATGGAG
This sequence comes from Fibrobacterota bacterium, assembly GCA_023459055.1. Lineage (GTDB taxonomy): Bacteria > Fibrobacterota > Chitinivibrionia > Chitinivibrionales > Chitinispirillaceae > JAAZBG01. The sequence continues at coordinate 15,381 of JAEWVR010000029.1, read as the reverse complement.
AAACCGCTCAGGATTGCAACACTCCCGGGGGTAACCGATACATCGTTTTGCAGAGCAATGGCTATTGACTGGGGAAAACTTGGAATTTACACAAGGAAAGTTGCAGGACGGGCTGGAACACCAGATATGGTTCGTTTATTAAGCGGTGATTCTGCTGAGTTGACATTTGAGTGTGATGGGAATCCCGCGAGAGCTGATGATGGCCGTTTAATGTCTAATGGAACGTTCGGTAATTTACCGGGTGGTGAAGTGTGTCTGCGCCCCAGGGCCGGGACCGCGAACGGAACGGTTATTGTCAATCAGTCATTTGCACTTGTTGATGGCACAATTGATAAACCGCTTGTAATAACATTTCGTCAAGGGGTGATTACCAGGATCGAAGGACACGGTTGCCAGCTTGAACTTGAGAAACTATTTGTAAAGAACCGCAGCGGGGCCCGCGAACTTATTGAATTTGGTATTGGAACAAATGAACTCGCAGAGTACGGGAGTACCCTTCTTGAGGATAAAAAAGTCAGGGGTGCGGTGCATGTTGCAATCGGGGGTGGTGATGATCTGCCGGTACATCTTGACGCATGCGTAAAAGGAGCTTCGGTCTGGATTGATGACAGACTGTTTGTTGACGCCGGAGTGATCTGTTGAGATTTACGTTGAGAAATTACGTTTCAGGGTTTCAGCGATGAAAAAAAACAAACATGATTCGCTGTCTGAGAACATTGATGATAATGATCACACCGATGAAATACTTGCATTTGTTAGAAAATATGGTACCCGAAACAAGGACTTGGGTGCATCTCCTGCAAGGAAGAAACCATCAACCCGTTCTGTCAATAGCCGCGGCCAGCCGAGAGAAACGTTAGATCTTCACGGAATGCGATCCGTTGAGGCATCACAACGGTTACGGTTCATAATAAACCGCTGTGTCGAGAGCGGTGTAAAAGAACTGCTGATAATTCATGGGGTAGGGTATCACTCAGTACTTTCCGGGGGGCCGGTACTCAAGGATATGGTGAAAAGCATGCTTGATAATGAGCTATGTCTTAATGTGCGTGACTACCGGCCTGCGGCTGGTAAAGATGGCGGTGATGGTGCGACTCTTGTTTATTTACGATAGGATGGCAGCCAGTCATTTCCTTTACTGTTAACAATTCTTTTTTCATCAGTCCCGTCTGTTTTAACCTGATAAATTTTCCGTGTACCATCCTGGTATTCCCTTGTATAAATAATTGTTTCTGTTGTTGAGTCTTTAACACATATCGGTGAACGTTCGTTAAAGGTTACTATAGAATCGCGTGAAATAAGCTGTGAATAACGGGAACTATTGATATCAACCTTATAGAGGCTGAAAACATTGACTCCAGAAGAAAAACAGAGCGTTTTTGAATCGTCAAACCAACAGAACTCTTTGACATTTGAGTGACTGGTAATTTGCGCATGTGCAGCCTTGTCCCTGTCAAATACCCACAAGTCAAGTTTCCCGCCGAAATTAGAGCGATCTGACAGATACGCAATCCGCCTGCCGTCAGGGCTGAACTGTGGAGCAAAATGATCTGCGTTAACATTAGTAATACGCATCGGTTTCTGCCCTGTCATATCAGCAAAATAGAGCTGATAGAATCCGTTTTTCCCAGCACTGTACACCATCAGGTTTTCATTTGGTGCAATGGCGATATCCTGTTCATTGATACTATCAGATTGAATCACACTATAGTACGGACCACCATCAAAGCGGCATCGGAGTATATCGGTATAGTTGTTTTTGTCAATATTAGCAGACGCATATAACCATTTACCATCAGGTGATACAGCAATGTGTCTGACATTCAGGCTGTCCGGGCTTACCAGTATCGTACCGCTGCCCATAGCGCTGATAACGAAGCGATTCAGGGTATCGGTTTTTACAATGTATGCAATACTTGATGTTGAAAATGACAGCACCGGATTGTATACAGTCTGATCTATTGATGATATCGGGAATTCCGCTTTCTGTACAACAATTTTAAGAAATAACTGCTCAGTAGCGTTACGATTTGACATAAACGGAAATACTCCGTCAGGTGAATTGTTTTTAAGTAGAAACTTTAGTGAAGTTGAATCAGAATTACTTTGTGGTATAGTGACTTTTCTCATTGCCTCTGCGACAACAGAATCCTGTTTGATATCATCGGAAAGCGGATAGAGCCTGTTTTCTGTTCCAAGCAGTTTCCGGTTGTCATCAAAACGCAGAATTAGATTACCGGCATACATGCAGTCAGATCCGGCACTTAACACAATAAGAGAGTCAAGTTTCATTGATGTCTGAAATGGCTGATCAAGGCTTGAACAGATAAGAATATCAAATCCTTTGTAAATCGCAGCATTTTTTTTGATATTTGCCCAGCTATCATCAACGATGACAATCTTTACATCACACCGCAGGGCATCACTATTTAACAATTCTGACGCAAGAAGTGGTTTGAGTTTTTTTTGTGCTGTAGAATCAGTAACCAGCGATTCGTTGATAACTGATGTAATAAAAAAACGGTAGTTGTTTTTTTCAACAATCTGCTTTGTAATTACAGAAGCGTTTGGAGAATTTGCATTATTAAGAATGAATTTTTTATCGGTTGTTAATTTCATGTGGTACAGAAGCCTGTCTGGATGTGATAGAATTTCATTTTTCCCGGCAGCAAGAATATCCGGACTGATACGGTTGAAATAGATACCGCTGATTGCAATTCTGTCTGTATCACTGATTGAAGAACAGACATTGCCGGTACTGATTGTCACTGATGTAAAGAACTGCGACTGAAGGCTCTTTATGGCTGTTGTCATGCGGGCAAGACCTCCGGGCATTGATTGTTCAATTGGAACAGCAAAATTGCCGCGCATATTTCCGGCATAAACAATGCCGACTTCAAGGTTATTCTGACGTAGCATATCCGAGCGGAGTTTACTGAGCAGGGCATGTGCTTTCCAGAGATTCGGATCTTTTGTGAGTGCTTTTTTAGCAAAGTATTCGCAGAGAACAGGACGTTTTTTTTTGTAATGCTTAACAGCGATTGCATAATATTGTTCAGCGGTCCTGGGCCTAATCTCCTCAAGCTGCATGCGAAGCGTTGCAGCCCAGACAAAACCAAGATCCCTGGACTCATATCGCCATGAACCATCAAGCGCGTATTTACCTAATTGTAATGATGCTCCGGCACCAAGGCCCTCTGCTGAAAAATCATTACCATACGTGAATTCATATCCTGTACGTAATGAGAATGTTTCCATTACACTGAAATCAGCACTCAGACCACTTGTAACGGGATTATCGGCTATTTTACGGGTACCAATGGACACTTTGAGATTGAGATGCGTTCTGTCAATAAACGATTTTGATAGCGGATAATACTGTACCGATAAACCGGCCTCAGTCGGGAGACTCTCGCGGGCTTGGTCATAAGTTATCGATTTTCCAATATTTGCTCCATAGAGATGCGCAGAAAGTTCACTAAACGGCGTGTATAAAATGTCAATATTTCCGATAGTTGTACGGGCGATGCTTTTGTCAAGATGACTTTCGAGAAACGCAATACCGGCTCCGGCACTAAGCCGATTAAGAATGATCTGACGGGCAAAGGATACACCAATTGACAGCTCGTATATTTTAGGGTTTGATGGTGTTTCATCAATAGTCCGTGCATAGTGAATCGCACCGGGAGTAAATAGTTGCGAGTAACATCCAAATGTGCCGACATCAAGAACCGGAAAATATGCACCAATATACTCTTTTCGTAAACCCATGAACCACTCAAGGTGTGTCAGTGAAAAACGGTATCTGTCGGCAAGAGCTGTATTGGCGGTAAAAATGGGAATATCGGTAGCATCCCTGTTACCTCCCGATGCTGCCAAACCTGTCGCAAGGCTTACTGCAGAGTGGGGAAGTGTCAGAAACTGACATGTGGTATGCCCGGAGTTACTCCCGCGTACGTCGGTAAACCAGTCGGGTTCGATTGCCGACAGCGTGATACTGAGCGTTAAAAGAAGTAGTTGTATCTGGAAAAAACGCATGTGTTATCCTGCAACGATTAAACGTATAGAATATCAGTGTAATTATATAGTTCCGGCGACTTTTGTGGTAGGGCAATTTCTGTATAAATTGGCTTTTGTGGTGATTGTCAATCTCACAGACATCGTATGCTCCTGCCGGATTGGCATCTTATAGTTTTTAATGAAATGTACCAGTACCTGATTCTACAATAATAGAGTAACCTGGTAGAGCCTGATGTGTACCGGAGTAGATCTGCAATAAGCGTATTAGTGCTTTACACCTTTTGGGTAATCAGGTCGTGTGGGCAGGCTGCTTATTGGAATCAGGTATCAAACTAAATGGAGCACACATTGAAAACTATTGGATTATCAGTACTGATTTTGGGTGTTTGGTGTATGATGCAAGCAGAAATGCTGAATTCTATTTCGCACTATGGTATTACATGGACCTTTGACAGGAACTACGAATGTGGACGATTTATCACCGGAGACTGGTATGTTGTAGGGCCAGTCACTGTCACATCTGTGATACCGCTGCCATCTGGTGGACGCAATGGTTCAATGTGTAACCCGATTACCGGTTTGCAGGCATATGATACCAGAATTCCATCATATGCTGAATCCCTTTCTGTACATTTTCCCGTGGCATTGCCGGTAAACAGTTCTCTTGTTTCGTCAATAAGTCTTACGGAGGAGGATTGTAATTGTTCGCTCGCTAACGGAACAAAGGGGACCAGGTCACTTGCAGGAGTCTGTATTCCTTATGAGACAACACGTCCGATGCTCAAAACGGCTGCAGTACTTACCTGTGTGGCGAAGGTTCCCGATAGACCCGGTTTTCGACCGGGATTTTGTGGAACGCAAAAAACTATCTATCCGGTTTCAGGTATCAGATGGGATCAGTTGCCAAAACTATTACCCGTTCAACCACTGCCGGATATTTCCTATCTGATCAGGGGATTGCAACGCCCATGGGTTTCTCATATTACTGATTGGGTAAGCAGAAGTTTGCATCCGATGGAAAATATGCTTGATTATCATGAGAAAATTTTTAATTTCTATAAAGATGTATCCTTAGTCTGTTTGATTGATGTTGACAAGAGGGATAGTCTGGTGATCAAATACATTCAACACGGAATTGATATGCATGCAATGGTAATCAATGGCCACGGGGGGAGCGGTACTGCCAAATGGCCCATCCTTTTTGCAGGAATTATGCTTGATGAAAAGGTTATGAGTGCAATATTTCTGAATACTACCAGTAAGACTCCGTTTCGGGAGGACTGGATGACCTATTATGGTGATCAGGGTACAAGTTCTCTTTCCAGTAAGATTATAGCAAAAGAGCGGTGCTGGACCGGGTATGTTGTACCTGCAGGTATACATAAAGGGAAAGCGGTTATGTGGCGTCAGGATGATGGCGACCCGGAACATGAACACCTGCATCCATCAGAATGGGAACAGATTCCTCCGTCTGGTGGAGGATGCAAACATGAAACGTACCGGGTAATCAACAGTATCAACTGGCCCGGTATTGCATTGAGTGTTTTACTGATGCATGGAAAGGATTTGTGGAATCATGATGCATATTTTGATTATTGTGACCGCTGGATGAGTGAGACCATGACTACCCGAATTGACGAAATGAAACCTTATTGTGATATGCGCAGCGGGTACGGATCTGCAGGATCTGATTTTGCAGATACTATGTGGAAAACCTATAGAGTGACAGTTGACAATGTGGTTAAGAATAATAAAAAGTATAATAAGGAAATATCTGCCGGTATGAAAATCGAATATCCTATGAATTCAATAATGCAGTTTAATGTTCCCGGGAAAGTGCTTTCAATGCGCGTTATCAACGCAGCCGGTCGTCAGATATGTGATCTCGATTCATATAAGATCACCAGTGATGGCAGCATTTCGAGTGGTACTTTGATAAATAAATTTTCTGTAGAACCAGGGATTTACTGGTACCAAATCACTTCAGAGACCGGTAGATTATATGGTCGTGTAGTGAAATCGAAATAACGTTACCGACTGACAGTTCCTCTCCGATATTGCGCAAATGTGCTCCTGTTCGATGGAATGTAATTGTTGAAATGTGAAACCTGATATTGGTTGACGGTATCAGGCCCGGGGTTTCTGCCATATTCATTTATATGTACACAAAAGAACGGATAGCCACGAGGGCCATCCGGGTAAAATACCCATTAATATATATGGATGGGTATTTTAACCCTTTACCTGAATCATCCCATTATATAATTTAACAACACTTCTCTTGCGTATCACTGGTCTCGATTCTTTGGAAAAATTAAAAATGTTACAAAAAAGATTGCCCGGGATCTTGACTCGAAACCCAATATATAGTATCTTGAGAGGGTAATTACGGCGATATATAGTGTCTTGTGGACATCAGGGTGTCGCAAACTGCTAAAATAAAAGGAATTACAATGATTCTTCGTAAACTCTCCATTTTTGGGTTTAAATCGTTCGCAGACAAAACAGAGCTGCGCTTTGGTGAGGGGATGACTGCGGTTATCGGTCCAAACGGGTGCGGTAAGAGTAATGTTGTTGATGCAATCCGCTGGGTGTTTGGTGAACAGAAGGCATCAATGTTGAGAAGTTCCAATATGGCTGATGTGATTTTTAGTGGTACCCAAAACCGTCAAGCCCTTAATATGGCTGAAGTAACGCTTACAATAGAAAATAATAAGGGCATTTTGCCTGTTGAGTATAGTGAAGTTGCGATTACACGCAGAATCTATCGCAGTGGTGAAAGTGAATACAGGATTAATAAAGTTCCATGTCGACTGCGTGATATTCACCATCTATTTCTTGATACCGGTATAGGAAGCAGTGCTTATACGACAATCGAAAACTCAATGATCAATGCCATTCTAAGTGATAAGGCCGAAGAGCGCCGGATTCTTTTTGAGGAAGCTGCTGGAATTGGAAAATACAAACAGCGTAGAAAAGAAAGTCAGCGTCAGCTTGAGAAAACTCGTCAGGACTTGCTGCGTATTAATGACAAAGTTCAGGAAGCGGATCGTCAGGTAAGGATGCTGGCTCGTCATGTTGAAAAAGCAAAACGCTACAAAACGTATTTCGACGATCTCAAGGCGCAGGAAGTCGGCTATGAAAACCGCCGCTACCAGATGCTTAGTGTGGCGATGAAAGAACGCAAGTCGATGCTGACAGAGATGGAAACACGCCGCGAGACACTTAAGGCGTCAATCGCAACAGCTGAATCTCGCATTGAACGTATGCAGCTTAGTGCTCTTGAGAAAGAGAAAGAACTTGAGATTGCTTCACGGAATGTAAGTGAATCAAACGAACGAATTATTCGTCTCGACCGTGATATCAGTGTTGCAACAGAGCGTTTGAACAACCAGAAGCAGAATGTCAGTCGGTTTGATCAGGATGTGCAATCAATCGAGATGCAGATTGAGGAAAACAGTCGTTTACGAACACAGATCGAGAAAAGTATTATTGACCGCGAAACACAACTTCAGAAGAGCACGGAACGTGTTAATGGTGCTACCGATGAGCTTGCGCAGTTTGACAGCAGGATGCAGCTTCAGAGAGATAAAGCAGATCAACTCGGGCGTGATCAGATCGAGTTGATCAATCAGCTTGGTGAAACACGAAATGTTCTCAGTACTCTTAAAAGTAATCTTAACAATGCACTTGAGCGCAGAGAGCGAGATCAGCGCGAAGTCCAGAATCTTGAAATGCGTCTTGAGGAGTATCAGGAGGCGATTATCGTATGTCGCCAGCAGCTTCATACTGTTGATAACGAAAACAGAAATCTGCTTCAGTCAAGAGAAGTTCTTCTGGGAAGAATCGAAAAAGAGGATAAACGTTATCAGGAACTTGTCGAAAAAGAAAAGCTTCTCGAAGCGCAGATTTCAACAAGTAAATCACAGCTCAAGTTTTTAAGTGGCCTTGATGCTGCTTATGAAGGCTATGATGCCGGTGTTAAGGAACTACTTACCCGTAAAGTGCCAGGTGTCAAGGGAATTGTTGCAGATCTTATCTCCGTTTCTGATGAACAGGTGGTAGGGCTTGTAGAGAAGATTCTTGGAACATCGGTACAGACTGTGGTTTTCAATACTGAGGTTGATTTACGAAATGCGGTTGAACAGCTGAGCGCAGAGCGTATTGGCGAAGCATGCATGATTTCGCTTGAACGTGTGGCATCTCTGAAAAAACAGGTGCCACCTGCGGCTGCGGAAGGTGTTCGTGTACGTTCTCTTGTCAAGGTAGCATCTGGTTGTGATGCACTTGCAGATCATTTTTTGAATCATATTATCATTACTGATAATGCTGATAGTGCTATTGGGCAGTCGTTTAAGGATCCAACCTGTCTGTTTGCAGGTCGTGATGGCGTTATTTGTCGTCAGGATGGAACGGTTTTTGCCGGAAATGCCAAAAAAGAGAAAGCCGGTATTTTGCAACGCAAGCAGCAGATTGAAAAATTGACTCTTGACATTGAAAAATGGGAAAAAGAGCATACAAAAATTCTTAGTGACAAGGATATATGCATTATTAACCGCGATGAGGCAAAGGTTGCACTTATTGAGGTTGATGAAAAATTGAATAAAGGTCAGCGTCAGCAACAGGAACAGCAGACCAATATCAAGCATTATGAGAATGAAACGCATACTATCATGAACAGAATCTCGGTGCTTAATCCTGAACTTGACAATATTACCGTAAAAATTGGCCAGCTTGAAGAGCAGATCGGAACTCACGAAGCAGAAGTTGCGACCTGTCAGAGCCGCAAGGATCTTCTTGAGTCGCAGGTTGACGAAGCAAGAGCTTCTGTGCGCTCAATGGACGAGCAGCGCAGAACACTTGTTGAGCATCTTAAAAATATTGAACTTGAAGTACATGGACTTAAAAACCGTATTATCCAGGATAAACAGGATATTGAACGTTTGACGCGTGATATTAAATCCGCAGGAGACCGTAAACAGGGGAAAATTGAAGATAAGCAGCGTGCGTTTTCTGATATTGCTGACCTCGAGAATCAGATGCTTACACTCAAAGACGAACTTGAAAAACAGCGGGATGTACGAACCGGTCTTGAGGTTGTTCGCGACAGGGAGAGAGAAGAGTATAACGGAAAATTACTTGAAATTGAAGACGTTAGAAAAGATGCGCGTACAGGTCAGTCTGAACTTGACACAATATCAAATCAGGTTCATGATCTTGAAATTAAGTATACCCGTGATGAACAGGAACAGCGTCGTATACGTGAGAGAATCTGGGAAGCATACGAACTTGATCTCGATTCTCCGCCGGAACCGATTCCTCATATTGAAGAAGAAGACAGTGAGATCATACAAAATATTCAGATGTTAAAGGAACGCATCAAGCACGTGGGTCAGGTTAATATGGCTGCGCTTGAGGACTACGAAACTGAAAATGCGCGTCTTCAGGAATTGACAAAACAGCGTGATGATCTTCAGACTGCCGTTGATGAACTTGAACGGGCAATTAAAAAACTTGATAAAGAAGCAAGAGTCCAGTTTCTTGAAACGTTTGAGCAGGTACAGAAAAATTTTGTTGAACTGTTCACAACACTGTTTGAAGGTGGTGAGGCACATTTGGCGCTTGAAGAAAATGTTGATCCGCTCGAAGCGCCCATTCATATCAATGTGCGTCCGGCAGGAAAGAAAATGCGCGGTGTACAGCTTCTTTCTGGAGGAGAGCGTGCACTTACTGCAATATCGCTGCTGTTTGCACTTTACCTCGTAAGACCATCAGCGTATTGCATTCTTGATGAGCTTGATGCACCGCTTGATGAAGCGAATGTTGGACGTTTTGTTAAGGTTCTCAAGAAATTTGCAGAAAAGACTCAGTTTATTGTTATTACTCATAATAAACGCACCATGGAAGCAGCGGACCTACTTTACGGAGTGACACAGCAGGAAAAAGGTATTTCCACAATCGTATCGGTAAAATTTGATGATCCTGCGCTCGCAGCAGCGTAAATTAACAAAAAGGCGGTTGACTACATGCTAAAAATCGCACTTGCATCTATTGCAGCGTTTGTTGTTATTGCTTCCGGGCTGCTTTTTTATCAGGCTGGAGTTTTTGACAGGGTAAAGTTTTTCGAAGATCAGAAAGGGCCATATTATCTGGTGTACAAGGAGTATACCGGTACTTATTCAGCTGTCGGTGCGAGGATAAAATACGTTCATCAATACCTGAGTGATGTAAAAAAAGTGTCGTTTGTAAAAGGTGGATTCACCATTTTTTATGATAATCCTGTCAATAAAAGCGCGGATAGTCTGAGGAGCATTTCCGGTGTCATTACCGATTCGCTCATTCCGGTGGAACCACCCTTTAAATCTGATATGTTTGGAAAATCCTACTGTATTGTCGGAAAATATCCACTTCGCTCCTTTTTCTCATTTACGACAGGCATTTACAAAATATACGGATCACTTGAAAAATACGCTAAAATCAAAAATTTTTCTATTACCGGACCGGTCATGGAAGTGATCGATACTGAGAAAAAAACGATTTTATACATCGTGCCGGTTAGTGCTATAGTGGATCTCCCGATCTATGGGAAGTGATGCAAAAAAAGAACCTGAATTCCTCAGTAAAACCAAATCGTATTTGTAATGCGCTTCCTGACTTTGAGGCGTTTCATGCAGTAGATAATTGATTTCGCAGTAAAAATCGTGCGCACCGGACATCGAACCATTTGAAGACAACCCTTGTAGTGTGGGACAATCTTGATGTAGGTAGTTTATGGGATTGGTGTAATAGTCAACGTGGGATAATGTGAAACATTGTTAATTCCGGGTTGTAAAGTACAGGGTGTGGTGTCTCCAAATGTGTGCATTTGTCAAATTTCACGTAGAGCGATCCGTTTTTTCAAAAAAAAACTTTCCTGACGCAGTTTTTGCGACTACAAGTCATGCCTTACAGTCAAGTTCAATTTCTATACCTTATATTGTACAGATAATGGTTAGATTTATCCCGTAAGAAAAGTATATTTGATTTGCTATTATGTATATATAATGTAAACAACAACTATTACAAATGGTGAGTTAAATGGTCAATATTCTGGATTACCTCGATTATAAAGAGTACCTTAAAGCGTATTATACAGAGCAACGGGCACTGCGTCCCCATTTTACGTTTCAATGGATTGCAGAACGCGCAGGCTTTAAAAACAGGGGTTTTGTTCACTCGATTTTTAATAATCCAAGAACCAGATTGTCTACAACCAATAGCATTAAACTTCTGAGGGTTATTCCACTTACAAGAAATGAGAAAGAATATTTCAATTTCATGGTTGCCTATAAACAGGAAAATAATGAGACAGAGAAGCTTCGTATACGGGAAAAATTGGAGGAATTTCGAAAGTTTGTTGTCTCAGACCAGTTAAAAAGTGATAAAAAGGTGTTTTTTTCAAAATGGTATCATGGCGTTATTCGTTCAATTATTGGAATGATCACCTTTAAGGGGGAGTATAAACAGCTTAGTAAATGGTTGTTTCCCCACATTACTCCCGAGGAGGCTGAGGAATCGGTGGCGCTGCTCGAACGACTTCAAATTATACATCGAACCAGTGATGGAACCTACACGCTCAATACAGCGCCGAATTTAATAAATGGCGCTGACATTTCTCAGGAAGACAGGGATAACTCCCACATTGGTTTAATGCTGGCGGCTAAAGATACACTGCCACTACATTTAGATGGTAATCAGGTCAGATCTATGACTGTCGGCATTTCAGAAAAAACAGCGGAAATTATCAGAAAAGAAAATCTGGAACACCTCGATCATATAAAAAGACTGATTCAAAACGATGAAGGCCCGGAAAGGGTGTATCTCATTCAATCAATCTTTATGCCTCTTGCAAAGAAAATATCGGAGTGAAAAGGATCTTGTATCGTACATCGTCTTATTCCTGGTAACCTGTTATCTCTGGATAACAGAAGTTTTATTTTACGTTGGACCGTGATACCGGCAAATCTATTTTATAGAATTGGCGACTGTAATAAGGTCTTGAATTGATTCAATAAATAAGTAGTAAATAGTAAGTTAATGTTCTATAGAATGGTATATTCCTCCCGGGAGATGGTAATGCGTTCTCAAAATTTATCCCTCACAAAGAGTATCAAAAATGCGGGTTTTATGCGGTTTTTTTTTACTCTGCCCGTAGCACTACTGCTGTTAGTGTATCTGGCATGTTCGTCTGATGTGCTCCAGACTGCAGGAACGCCAACAATAAACGAAACCACCGGGCTTGTTGTCGATCGGACAGGAACACCTGCCAGCGGGGCACAAGTTGTAATGTATCCTTCAGACTATACAGCAGATACCGATTCGAAACTCTTTAAGAAAGGAGTTGCAGGGAATTCCCGGATCATTCGAACAATTACCAATGACAGCGGAATATATAAATTTCAAGCTGATGAACCCGGATATTTCACCATTATCGCTCAAACGGTTGATACCAGCCTTATAGTCAAAATAGATTCAGTTCAAACTACTGAAGCTGGAACACCTTCATATAATCCTCCGCCAGCTACTCTCAAACCTCCGGCAACAATCGTCGGGAAGATTGACTGGATCGACAGTACAATGGAGGTCTATGTACTGGTTGTCGGCAGTGACCGTCATGTAAAAGTCAATCCGGATGGCAGTTTTACGATTGATAAATTACCGGAAGGAAACCAGTCGTTACGTATTGTAACATTACAAAACGGGGTATCGGTCGATACGGTTAAAACCGGTTTCCGTGTAGAATCTGAAGAAACTGCCACAATTCTGGTTAATGATAGTGGGATGGTCAGCCGGCAACTCACTGTTAATGAAGCAATGCCTTGTACTTTAAGTATTGCACAGTTTAAAGCTGAAGTACCTGTTGGTAAACAATGCATCTGGTATCTGGATTCAATTGCTTTCGATACAACTGTATCAGGCATTTTAATACTTGATTCTATTACACCCGCTCAGGCTGGCACTTACACATGCACTATTGATGGAGAGCCGGTCAGGTATGAATTTGGGGTTAAAGTACTACCGCTGACTGTTGTCGGGTTGAGTAGTGGCAGTACCGATAAGGTGCTGAGATTGTTTCCGGGCGCACAGATACCACTTGTTGCGATAAGTGATACGCTTGACAAAAAAGGGCATACTTTAATTGGCTGGAATACAGCACCTGATGGAAGCGGCGTGGGATATGCACTTGATGATACAGTTATTGTTGATACAACAAACGTGATACTTTATGCAGTATGGGAGAAGAACAGCTATACTGTTCAGATTATTGGTGATAGTGGTGTTGTTAAGACAATTACAGCATTGTATGGTGAACCACAGCCGATTACCGCGTTACATCCGCCACACTATCGTTTTGTAAATTGGAGTGTCATTTCCGGTTCTGCTATAATTAGCGATTCACTTGCTATACAAACCAGCATTGTGCCTGGAGATGGCAATGTTACCATAAAGGCAATATTTGTTCCGGATACGTACCAGCTTGAAATTGTCAATAGTACCAATGGTCATGGTACTGGAGCTGGAAGCATTACGTATGGTGTATCTGATACTATTTCAGCCATTCCCGATACCGGATACGTTTTTTACAAATGGGAAATTGTCAGCGGTAGTGCGATCATTGCCGACAGTGCTGCTCCGGTCACCACCATTTTACTCGATTCTGCATCAGTTATCAGACCACTGTTTACATTGATTACCTTCCCGGTACAACTGGATAAGAGCAGCAGTTATGGATCTTTTACTGTTGCAACTGATACTGCATCAGCATTTACAGCATCATACGGAACCCCCGTTGCGATAGTCGCATCAGCCGATACTGCTAATGGTTATCGGTTTGTTAAGTGGATATGTCTCTCAGGCAGCGCGCAATTTGCTGATTCCCTGTCTGCATCAACAACGGTAAAAATTACTTCACCGGGTACTGTTATCACCGCGCAGTTTGCTCTGAATGAGTATTCAGTGCAAAAGTCAATCAGTGGCAACGGGGTGGTCACGATGCCCGATTCTGTGGCCTATGGCGAGTTGGTGGAAATTACTGCGGCTCCGTCAACGGGATATCACTTTGACGTATGGCGGGCAGTTTCCGGAGAGGTGTTGTTTGCGGATTCGAGTGCAAGTCTGACCACCATGCGCGTAGTCAAGGGAAGTGCTGTGGTACTTGCGGTGTTTGCTAAAAATGTGTACACAATATCTTACCGTAGTAATAGTGCTACTGGTGGTACAGAGCCGCAGATAAAACAATTCTCTATTGGGGACACGCTGATACTTGGAACTGCAGGTACATTGACAAAGAGCGGTTATACGTTCACCGGATGGAACAGTACCGCTGATGGAACCGGAAGTGGCTATCATGCCGGCGATACGGTAATTGCAGATACTGTCAATATTGTTTTGTATGCACAGTGGACAACTAACCAATACAAAGTGACATTTAACAGCCAGAGCGGAAGTGCAGTTGACTCCCAAAATGTAAATTATAACGACACAGCGAAAACACCATCGGCACCGGCAAGAACCGGGTATACATTTGGGGGATGGTTCAAAGAGTCTGCCTGCACGAACCCATGGACATTTGCAACTGATAAGGTGATGGGAAATGTTACGTTGTTTGCGAAGTGGACACCGACCCCCTATAACGTTATCTTTAATAAGAATGATTCATCAGCAACGGGGAGCATGGCTCTACAGACAATCTCTTATGGAATCTCTGCACCCCTGACAGCAAATGGATTTATTAAAACGGGATATAGTTTTGCAGGTTGGGCGACCAGTTCCGATGGGAGTGTAGTATTTGCGAATGAGGCAAGTTACACAATGTCAACTGAGGGTGATACGTTATATGCAAAATGGAATACAATTGGGTACACTATAACCTACTATTTAAATGAAGGAACAAACGGTGCCAATCCAGCAAACTATACTGTTGAAACACCGACTATAGCTCTTGCTGCTGCGTCAAAGACGGGGTATACATTTGACGGGTGGTATTCAGATGCTCTTTTTGTTAACAATGTGACCTCTATTCCTGCAGGTTCAACAGGAAACATTGATTTATATGCAAAGTGGAATGATACTACTATAACATTGGGGCATTGGTTGTTTAATGGAAGTTTAAGTGATGAAAGTGATAATAATATTAGCAGCACGATTACAGGAAAAGAAGAGTATATTGATAGCCCCAGAGGCAAAGCATTGTTCTTTGATGGTTCAAATTATACGAATGTTCATGATATAGAGTTTTTTGATAATTTAGATAATTTTATCATTGAAGCATGGATAAATCCAACTTCATATAAAGGAAGTACTAATGCAATTATATCAAAA